>CALGUG010000020.1 GCA_937902315.1 uncultured Chloroflexales bacterium | reverse complement strand
CAGCGCTTCGGAAGTCGGCGCTGACAATGCCGCGTACAGTGCGGGTCTGACCGTTGACGGTGTTGACTGGCCCAGCGCCTTGGAGTGCGCTGATGCTGATCAAGGGCGCTTCTGAGGATGGAGTGGGACACATGCTTAGATCAGGGTTGGGAAGGACTGACGTTGCAGTTGGCGATTTTGTTGGTTGAGGTGTGTCGCTACAGACATTGAAAGGAGAACTACTATTGCGCGGATTGGGTGGGGCGAGCTCAAAATCTTGGGAGTTATCGTCGGTTTCGGTACAGCCGCCAGTTTTGCGGAAGAGCGCGAGGGTATTGCTGGGTGTGGGGGCGGCTACCGCTCCTTCGTAGAAGTTGGCGTTTCCGCTGCCGACCAAGTCGATGATGCGGCTGAGGGCGGTGGCGTCGCAGGGTCTCGTTGCGCTGCCGTTACAGTTGAGCGATTCGGTACCGTGGACCAAAACGACTTTGCTGGCACCCGCAGCTAGGGCGATGGGGCTGAGGTCAATATGGTCTGGGTTTTCAAGATCTTCGCCGTTTGTGCCCTCCATCTCTTGAACAAGAAAGTATTGGCCGGGTTGCAGGGTTACATTTGGCAGCTCAGTGATTGCCATAGAGTTGTTGCCAAACAAGCCGTCGCCTGTTGCACTGGCATATTGCAGCGATAGACCATTCAAAGAGACGGGACTCGGGCCGCGATTAAACAGTTCGATGTAATCTTGTTTCAGCGGCGCACCAGTGTTGCCGCCTCCTCCGTAGACTTGGCTAATCACAAGATCTGCGGAGAGAGCGTAACTCTGCTTGCTGTAAGCCACCATCGACAAGAGTAACAGGACTATGATGCCAAATAAACTCCAGCGTTGCAAAGAGGGTTTGATCGTAGTGACATGCAGTCTCATACCATAGTTCTCCCCGTGTTGAAGACGCCCTGTACAAAACAGGTTTTGGGCCGCTTCGCACCTGCAAGCCGCGAGTCTGTTTTTGGTGTGATTAATTCAATTTTCATAATTAAAGTGCTAAACGCTTTTAGCACTGCATGTTAGGTCTTTGTTTGTAGTATACATTTGAGGTCTACCAGAAGTATATCGTAATAAATTTGTTTACACCGATTTATTCGCAGAATCCTCTTTCAAGCGGGAGGTCTTTACCCCAACAAAGATGGAAGAGAGAAGGCGCCGCCAGCCTTATGCGCTCGTTGAAGTGATCGATGCGATCAGTAAGCAACTTGTGGAGAGCGTATAACGCACGAAGCGAGCGATTGCCCTCGAAGATGTGAGGGACATTCGCTCGCAGGTGGGGCTCAAAAGCCGCAGTGTGCTGGCTTGAAACGCTAGTTGTTCTATCAGGTGCGTTCGTTTATCAGCTACAAGGCCCGACGCGCTGAAGTGCGCTTGGTTTTGCTTGATTCGCACAACACCTCTCGTACAGCTCCATCTTGGGATATATCCCCGAAGAATAGCGCCCTTCTCAATAGCTTTTTTGTTTGTAACGTTACGCTGGTCTGCCAGTGACTCTCGTACTTTGTTATCCCTTGACCGCTCCGGCGGTTAGGCCTGCGATAATGCGGCGCTGGAAGATTAAGACCAGCACGATCAACGGGATGGTAACGATCACCGAGGCAGCCATACGATTGGCCCAAGGTAACTCAAATTGTGAGCTACCGCCCAAAGACGAGATCGCTACGGGAACGGTACGAGCAGCGTAGTCTTGGGTGAAGGTCAGTGCGAATAGATACTCGTTCCAAGCTGAGATAAAAGCCAACAGACCTGTTGTTACCAAGCCGGGCGCTGCCAAAGGAAGCAGAATCAGCAGGAAGGTTTGCATGGGCGATGCGCCATCAACAAAGGCGGCTTCTTCCAGCTCGCCGGGCATACTTCGGAAGAAGTTTGTCAGCACCCACACCGTAAAGGGCAGCGTAAAGGTCAGATAAGAGATGATCAGCGCTGGGATACGGTTATAGAGCTTAAGAGTGACGATCATTTGGTATAAGGAACCCAAGATCGCAATAGCTGGGAACATCGACATCGCCAGTACGACATACAGAATGATTGTGCGGCCTCGGAACTTTAAGCGACCAAGCGCATAGGCGGCTAGTGAGCCAACCACCAAGGAGATGATAACCGTCGAGAGCGAAACGATCGTCGAGTTTAAGAGCGCTTTCAAGAAGTCGGGATTGTTAAAGATCTGACGATAGTTCTCGGTAGTAAAGTCCTTCGGCCAATAGGCGACGGGCGTGTTGAAGAGCTGACCGCTAGGTGTAAAAGAAGTAACGATCGCCCAATAGAAGGGGAAGATCGTATAGAACAGGATCAGAAGGATCAGCAACCAAAAGAGCACGCGATTGATCACCTGGGTCAGTTTAATTGGTCTTCTATTGCTGCTGGTTGGCGCTACTGCTGGTGTCATCTTAATCCTCCGTGACAGGCACAAATTTGGTGTACAACACTACAAAGAGCGCGAGAATGATAAAGATTACAACGCTGAGCGCTGCACCGGCTCCTAGGCGACCGCTGTCGATCATGATTTGGCGAGCGAGCACGGCCATCGAGACCGTTTCGGTTGCGGTTCCCTTCATAATGTAGATGATGTCGAACACACGCAGTGCATCGAGGGTACGGAAGATTAGAGCGACCATTAGGGCTGGCGTGAGCAGCGGTAAGGTCAGACGCCAGAATTGTTGCCAGCGGGTTGCACCGTCAACATCGGCGGCTTCATAGATATCGCTGGGAATAACTTGGAGACCGGCCAAGATCAAAAGGGCCATAAAGGGTGTGGTCTTCCAAACATCGACGGCGATAATGGCTGGCAGCGCTAGGTTAGGATCAGCAAGCCAGGCGATCTTTTGGCTGATTACTCCCAAACGGGTGTAGAGGAAATCGTTGATAACACCAAAGACGTCGTTGTACATCCAAGCCCACATTTGAGAAGAGACGGCTGTGGGGATGGCCCACGGAACGAGCATGGCTGTACGCATCAAACCTCGCCCTTTGAAGTTTGAATGAATAACAAGGGCGATGATGATACCAAGCACAGTTTCAAAAAAGACCGAACTGATTGCAAAGACGAGCGTATTGGATACTGAGCGTAAAAAGGTACTGTTTTGGAGCAGGTCGGTATAGTTTGCGAAACCTACCCAGCTAACCGCGCGTGTGCTACTCATACGGCGGTTTGTGAAACTCATTAGAAATGTGTTTAAAAGCGGATAGACCGCGACTAAAACGACGACAAGAACAGAAGGTGTGACAAGCAGCCACCCCAAACGTTCGCGTCGTCGGCCCCAAGCTGTCTGCGGCCTTTGCCAGGCAGAGGCCCGTTTTTTGTTGATTGGCTGAGTTTTAAGCTGTGTTTGTGCTTGCTGACTCACAGTAGCCACCTTCCTCTGTGAAGTATAGACTTGGCGTTCGATGCTGATTTCGAAGGCAACATTGCCTGCAAAACCTTCAATCACAGAGAGCTGACACATTTAGGTGCCAGCTCTCTGTGGAACTTGAATTAGCGTAAGATGCTGGTGATCTCGTTTTCGAGCGACGCCAGAGCGCTGCTTGCATCTTGCTGACCAGTGAGAACCTGGTTTACAGCCGTGAAGTAGGCAGTCGAAACGTCGTTGTAGAGATCGGCCGAGACGGTCGACGGACGGGCTACGGCACCATCAACAAACACGCTCTGCAGCGGGCCGTAGAACGGATAGACTTCCAAGATCTCGGGGTCTTCGTAGAGAGCAGGGATGGTTGGCAGCAGTGCACGATTGATCGCGTTGAACTTCTGCACCTCAGGGCTGGTTAAGAACTTGACATAAGCGATTGCAGCCTCTTTGTTGGCCGAGTTCTTGTTTACCATCAACTGCCAGCCACCGAGGGTGTCGGCGTTGCGAGCACCATCGCCCTCGCCCTTGGGCAGGGGCATTACGTCGAACTTGTCTTTGATAACCGAGTCAGCAGCGTTGCCCAGTGCATAGGCGTAGGGCCAGTTGCGCATGAAGGCAGCGTTGCCAGCTTGCCATACACCGCGAGCTTCTTCCTCTTGGTAGGTGGTTACACCGGGAGGCGAAATGGTGCCGACCCAACCTTTAGCGCGTTCCAGAGCAGCAGCAACTTGAGGGTTGTTGACGCTTACGGTGCCGTCGGGCTCGACGATGAAGCCACCGCCGTAGGAAACCTGCCACTCAAGGGCGTTACAGGTCAAGCCTTCATAGGCCTTACCCTGCCAGACATAACCCCAGAAGTCGGGGTTGGTAGCGCGCTCACCCTCTTGGATGGTGCGAGCTTGCTCTTCGAGCTCAGCCCAAGTCTGTGGCGGTTCGAAGCCATACTTTTCGAGCAGGTCGGTGCGGTAGTAAAGCAGACCAGCGTCGGTGTAGTAGGGTGCAGCGACCAGTCGGCCGTCGACGGTGTTGTTATCGACGATCGCCTTGAAGTGGTTGTCGAGGGTACCAAGGCTAGGAGCCAAGTCTTCGGCCCACTCTGCGATGATACCGGGCCAGATCACGTCGACCTGATAGACATCGACGTCAGCTGATCCTGCGCTGAGCTGTTGGCGATAGATCGCCAAGCGGTCGGTTGCGCTGGTTTCACCCAAAACGAGGTTGACCTTCGCGCCGGTCAGCTCTTCGAATTTATCGGCCAAAATGCGGTCTAGCATTGGGCCGGTGTTTTCATTGGCGCTCTGAATAGCGGTGATGGTGATGCCAGTTAGATCGGGCAGACCTGCCACATCGGGGGCGACGATGCTGCCATCGCCAGCGGGCATAGTGGCATCAGCGTCGTCAGCGGCGGTCGGCTCACTGTCGGCGGTGGTTGGTTCGCTGTCGGCTGTGGTTGGCTCAGCAGGAGCTGCGGTTGGCTCTGCGCCTGTGTTTGCGTCGGCTGGCGCGGTTGTAGGTGCTTCTGTAGATGAGGACGGCGTACTAGCCTGGCCGCCACAGGCAGACAGGATTAAACTTGCAACCAGAAAAAGGATCGGCCATAAACGTTTCGGAAGCATACAAAACCCTCCATTGGATTATAAAGATCGACATGCATTGGTCGATGCTATACATCTTCGATATCTCTGTTGTATCAACGTTTTCCTTTTCAGCCATCACCCCCTTTCATACCAAAACTTGATTTTTGATGAAACAAAGAATGATAGAGAGAAAAAGAAAAGGTGGCCTAGTTTTGAAAACGAGAGTCTTGTTCTTGAGTGTAGTTAGGACTTAGAACATAGCGTTTATGCGCAACCCTCGGGCCCTGGTGTGTTTGACTAGGATGGATCTCGAACCTGTTGGAAGATTGAGTAGGTCGCAAGCAGAAAGCGTATTGGTGGGTCTATTGAGCAGCTTATAACGGTATGTTCGTGTTAAAGAAGAGGGGTGATTGGCGATCACAATGAAGGAGAAATGGTGGGATATTGCTGCTTCAGTATACCACGTTGTTTGGTTACTTAAATGAACATTCATAACCACACCATCGTTGTGCTTTGAAGCCCCTAAGCTTCTCTGCAGGTTGAGTGCCACGATTAGTAGGCCGTAACACAGTTCGCAGAAAGTTCAACCAATACCTTAGGCCGTTTCGCGTTGAACGAGGCGAAGCGGAAGGTGGATACGTTGGGGCGGACGAGAACGATCTTCCAAACGGGCAAGCAGTAACTCGACTGCCACTCGTCCCGATTCTTCTAATGGTTGATGAACGGTCGTTAAACCGATATAACCTGCTATTTCGATATCGTCGAAACCTGCTACGGCTATGTCGCTGGGAACCTGCAACTGACGATTACGCGCTGCGCGTAAGATACCGATCGCTTGGGTGTCGCTCGGCGCAAAGATTGCGCTGGGCGCTTCAGGATGCGCAAGCATCTCCATAGCTTTTTGGTACGCTCCCTCTAAACCATGGGGTGCGAAAGCGACACAATGTTCGGGCAACTCGATACCAACTGACTCCAGATAACCTCGATACCCATCGAAGCGATGGTCGCTGGTGTTGATTGCAAAAGGTGGAGCGTCGGAATCTCCAATAAAACCACAACGCCGATGACCTTGGGCCACCAAATATTCAGCTATTAATCTCCCACCCTCTACATCATCGATTTCGATGCTGCTAAAAGCAGGATGCGCCACTTCAACAAGCACTACCTCAAGATGACTTGCGATCAAACGTTGAGCGATCTTTTCACTAAACGGTAAAGCCATGATGATAAGTCCATCAAGGCTACGTGTCGTGGTCAACTGAGTCAAATAGAGATCGCGCTCTTCGGCCGTATCGACGTTGTATATGATCAACTCGTAGTGAGCTGAAGCCAAACGAGCAGCCACCCCTTGAAGGCGCTGAACGAAGGACGGGTAGCGAAATAAGGGAGCCATAACCCCGATACGCCCAGTACTCCTGCGCGCTCGTGCCGAAGCCTCTGCTTTAGGTACGAACTTCAGTTCCTCAATCGCTGCCAGCACACGCGCTCGGGTAGCCGGATTAACCTTCGTAGGTGTGTTTAAGACACGAGAAACTGTCGAGATACTTACTTCTGCGCGTTCAGCTACGTCGTAAATCGTGTGATTTTGGGAAGCCATCGTTGGCGATCTCAGTAACTATATTAATGATGAAAGCACAGAATGTACTTTCATGAAAGTGCTTGCATAGCCGTATAATATCGTGAACATTCCAATCTGTCAAGCAGTGAAATTGTAGTGCCTAACTGAAAATGTTTCAGCCAAAAAAGCCTATTTGAAGCTGTAAAATGTCCTTTTTGGCCTGCCTTATACGTGCAGAAAATTACAAGCTTTTTGAATAGATGTTGTGTCGTTAGGGTGGGCCGAGCCAGCCTGTTTGATCAAAGCGCTCGATTGTCTTAGGGCTGAGCTCGAGATACGATTTAGAACTGCTTGTCGGTATACACAACTACAAGCTAAGCAAGAAGAGGAGAATCGATGAAGATAGTGTTACACGTAAACGATAGCTTGTTGCAATATATACCGTATGAGATAGCTCCATAAATACGATTGCTTTCAAAAAGTGTGCCACCATAAACAGATTTTTAACAAAAGGAAATGGGTACTTGATTTTTTGGTACATATGTTCTATTCTAAGAATAGAAAGTTGCTGTGAAGTGGTGCGCTCTGCGCCGCTAGCGGTTTGGAATGCCGCCTTGAGGCTTGAGAGCATCTTGACAAGCGCTAAGCAGCGGCGTATAGTGCTACAATGGTTCTTGAACTATGTTAAAACATTTGAGAATATGGATATAAAGCGCACGATGACGGCAGATTTGCGGTTATCGAACGAATGATGATCGGCATAGGACACAGTTACTAGGCCGATGCGAGTGACTAATGCTTGCACATTCCGCAGCGTTTTGGTTTGGGAGGAGTGCAAACTGTGGCAGATAAACTTGTAATCGTTGAATCGCCAGCGAAGGCGAAGACGATTCAGAAATATCTTGGTAAAGGCTATCGCGTGACTGCTAGCATGGGTCATGTGCGCGACTTACCAAAAAATGGTCTTGCTATTGATATAGACAATGATTTTGCGCCCGATTATGAAATTACCAAACAGAAGGTTGTGAGCGAACTGCGCGCGGCGATCAAAGGGGCGGATACAGTCTATTTGGCGACCGACCCCGACCGCGAAGGTGAGGCGATCGCTTGGCATATCACCCAAGCGGTCGGCATCCCGAAGCGCACTCCTGTTCATCGGGTAGTGTTTCAAGAGATCACCAAAAACGCGGTTCAGAACGCGATTATGCACCCGCGCCAGATCGATGCGAACCTTGTGAATGCCCAGCAAGCGCGGCGTGTGCTCGACCGTTTGGTTGGTTATCAGTTGAGCCCGCTGCTGTGGGAGAAGGTTAAGCGCGGTTTATCGGCAGGGCGTGTCCAGTCGGTGGCAGTGCGTCTGCTTGTCGAGCGCGAACGAGAGATTGAAAACTTTAAACCACAAGAGTACTGGACGATCGAAGCTGATCTCTTAAAGCAACAAGCGGACAGCTCGCGTGTTGATGCAGATGGTCGCCCTTTGGCGGCTTTTCGTTCTGTTTTAGTTGAGCGGGCTGGAAAGAAGCTAGATAAGTTCGCTGTGACGAACAAAGAGAGCGCCGATGAAATTGTAAATCAGCTCGATGGCGCGCGCTATCAGGTTCAGAAGGTTACACGCAAAGATAAACGCCGCAACCCAGCTCCTCCGTTTATTACAAGCACTTTACAGCAGGAAGCTAGCCGCAAGCTCGGCTTTAGTGCCAAGCGCACCATGAATTTGGCCCAGCGCTTGTACGAGGGCGTCGATATCGGTGGTGATGAAGGCACAGTCGGTTTGATCACCTATATGCGTACCGACAGCGTCAACGTCTCGAAAGAGGCCCAAGCTGAGGCGCGTCGCCTGATCGAAGCGCGCTATGGCAAAGACTATCTGCCCGAGCAAGCGCCGATCTATCGCACCAAAGCTAAGGGTGCTCAGGAAGCGCACGAAGCCATTCGCCCGACCAGCAGCATGCGTGTGCCCGAAGATCTCGAGCATGTCTTAGAGCGCGATCTCTATCGATTGTATGATCTGATTTGGAAGCGCTTTATCGCTAGCCAGATGGCTCCTGCGATCTTCGATAACACCACGGTCGATATCGCCGCTTGGACGCGGGGCCAAGCCGCCAGCAAGACTGCCACGCCGCCCTTCATGTTTCGAGCGACGGGCAGCGTGCCCAAGTTCTTAGGCTTTTTGGCGGTCTACAATGTGAGCTTAGACGAAGGCGAAGAAGACGAAGATAGCGAGCGCCGTCTGCCAAGCATGAGCGAGGGCGAAGTATTGCGCCTGTGGGAACTGCTGCCGCTGCAGCACTTTACCGAGCCGCCGCCACGTTATACCGAAGCCAGTTTGGTGAAAGAGCTGGAGCGCTTGGGGATCGGTCGCCCTTCGACCTACGCCTCGATTATTTCGACGATTATCGAACGCGATTACGTCGAGCTTTCCGAGAAGAAGCTGATCCCGACCACGATCGCACGCATTGTGACCGATCTGCTGGTCGATCATTTCGGCAATATTGTCGACTATAACTTCACCTCGGATTTAGAGCAGAAACTCGACGATATCGCCGAAGGCGAGAAGCAGTGGGTGCCGGTGCTGCGCGATTTCTACGGGCCGTTTTCTCAAACGCTAGACCATGCCCGTGACACCATGCGCAATGTCAAGCGCGAAGAGATTTTGACGGGCATCACCTGCCCCAAGTGCCACCAGGGCGAACTGGCGATCAAGTTTGGGCGCCACGGCGAGTTCTTGGCCTGTACACGCTACAGCAAAGAGCCGAGCGAAGATTCGTGTGATTTCACCAGCGATTTCTACCGCGACAGCGAAGGCCAGATCGTTTTGAAGGCGGGCAGCGCACCCGAGACCAGCGATGTGATGTGTAATGTGTGTGGCAAGCCGATGGTGATTAAGAAGAGCCGTTTCGGCCCCTTCTTAGGCTGTTCAGACTATCCAACCTGCACCAACACTCGTCGCATTGGTAAAGATGGCAAGCCTGCTCCACTGCCTGTGCCGACTGGTGTCGCTTGTCCGAAGTGCAAAGAGGGCGAGCTGATGCAGCGACGTGGCCGCTTTGGACGGCCTTTCTATGGCTGCAACCGTTACCCGAAGTGCGACTATCTGGTGAGCGACTTGGCCGAAGTCGAGAAGTACGATCCCGAGGCCGAGGCCGCAGCGCCAGCTAATAGTGCGAGTGCGACGAAGGCGCCGGCAACAGCGCGTAGCACCAAAGCGACGACTGCCAAGGCTTCGGCGGCCACCACTGCTCGCGCCAAAAGCACAAGCACCAAGGCGACCAAGGCCGATGCTAGTAGCGTGACTGCTCGCAAAGCGGCGACGACCCGCAGCAAAAAGAGCGAGGCAAGCGCGGCATCCAGCACAAAAACCGCTCCCAAGACGACTCGTAAGCGTAGTGCCGCCGTGGTGAGCGAAGGCGACGAATAGACGATCTAGCCTTAAAGCGAAGATGAGATGTGATGCTCTGCCATGTGCAGGGCATCACTTTTTCACGGCTTGCTTTCAAGCATATCATGCCAAATCTGTCTGCTTTCTTCAGATTGCGGCGGCGAGGTCTTTCCCTTTCATTGGTTACTTGGCGCGTCCGCCTACGGCTACCAGCATCCCGCCCAACAAACGAGGCTTGTAGCTGTGTGTGCCGAAAGACCGCTCTCAAACCAACAATGCAAACGGATTTCGGATCAAAGCCGAATCTCTTTTTGCGTTGCTGCATGTCTGCAAATGAGTGTGTTGTCATGCGAAATGCCGTTTGTAGTTTTTCAGGGGGTTATCGGCATACAGAGATAGCCCCTTCATCGGGGCGGATTGACTGTTTATAGCCGGAGGCGGACGCGCTAGAAGCCTTTGTTGCGGGAGAGACCTAGCCGCTAGAGCGCTGAATGCTGCAGATAGATGGTGCGGGTTGACATAGTGCGTTTGTGAGACAGCGAGGGAAGAGCTGCGGGCGAAGGTTGTATAATGGTGGCCCGTGTTGTTGGGTATAGTTTGCGATTGAACTGCCAGACTGCGCGTACATTTTGGCGTGTGGGTGGTAGAGAGACGTTGCTCTAGATTGAGAGAGACATGGCATCTTTGACGAATGTTCAGCTTTTTATTCGTGAAGGGATGATTGAATTCGGTTGGGGCCACCCGCACGCTTCGTTGTTGCCGATCGAAGGGATTGGGCGTGCGACAGAGGTAGCCCTGCGCGATTTCGGTAGCTCGGCCTTGGCCTATGGTGCCGAGCAGGGGCCGGGTCGTCTGATCGAAGCGATCTGTAAGCATCTTGAGCTGATCGATGGTAAAGCGCCCACACCCCAAGAGATTTTTATCACTGGCGGTATTTCGCAAGGGATCGACCTCTTGTGTACGCTGTTGGTCAAGCCGGGCGACGTCGCTTTGGTCGAATCGCCGGTGTATCACTTGGCGCTGCGTATTTTGCGCGACCACCAGCCCGAATTGATCGCGGTGCCTTCAGACCAAGAAGGCTTGCGCAGCGACGCCCTGGCCGAGACGATCGAGCGTCTGGCTGCTCAGGGCAAACGGCCGCGTTTGCTCTACACGGTGCCGAGTTTTACCAATCCGACGGGCCGCACTATGAGCGATCGCCGTCGCGCCGAGCTGATGAAGCTGGTCGAGCAGCACGATCTAATTGTGTTTGAAGATGATGTGTATCGTGAGCTGTGGTTCGATCAGCCGCCGCCGCCCGCTTTGGCCAGCTATGGCTCGCCCGAACGGGTGATTCGGCTCTGCTCGTTTTCGAAGATCTTGTCGCCCGGTCTGCGCTTGGGCTGGTTTGTGGCTGATCCGAGCTTTGTGCAGCGCTGTGTCACCAGCGGTATGATCGATAGCGGCGGCGGTGTGAATCATCTGACCGCTCATATTGTGGCGGAGTTTCTGCACGCTGGCGAGCTGGAGCCGCATGTGGCGCGTTTGCGAGCGGCCTATAAAGCGCGCAGCGAGGTCTTGCTGGCGGCTTTAAACGAGCATCTGCCTGCGGGCTGTACGATCGCCAAACCACAAGGTGGCTTCTTTATCTGGATCGAGTTGCCCGAGGGAATGGACTGCCTCACCCTACTGGAGAAGGCCGAAGCGATGGGCGTGAGTTTTCTGCCCGGCACGCGCTTCCACAGCGATGGAAGCGGTCAGCGCTTTATTCGTCTGGCCTTCAGCATGTTGGAGGAAGACGAGATGCGCGAGGGTGCGCGGCGTTTAGGAGCGGCTATGCGCGCTTTGCAGGCGTAAACTTGATAGAGTAAGCATAAGTCCCGTTATCACTGTGTTACGCTCTCGGTTTGTTTGGCAATAAAAGAAGCGAGGCGGGTTTCAAACCCACCTCGCTTTTGTATGATACCAAATTCGGTTAATTAGGTTCTCTTTGGCCTTCGGTAGAGTGGAAGTTCTCTCTTTTTGTTGTATGAAATTTCGCGCTATCGTGCTCTTTCCCCGGTTTTGTTGTTTACTCCAAGTGGGCAAGCCTTTAAACGAATTTGCTATGAGTTGGCTTGAGGGCTTAGCGCGCCAAGGTGATAACGGCCGGGACGCGGTTGAACATCCAGAAGCCGAACGGTATGCCGATGATGACCGTACAGAGCGCCCAAGCGGCCGCTAACCAGAGGGCGCTGAACCACCAACCGATCAGCAGGAAGTAGATGGCACGCAGGATGAAGGGACGCTGCGGCTTGCTGTGTTGGAGCACTTGACCGCTAGGCAGAACGACGAGATCGTTGTTCTGAGCCTTCAGAGTCGTCACTTGGGGCAGGCGGTTGAGCATCCACAAGCCGAAGGGCAGGCCGATAATGGTAATACAGAGGAACCAAGCGACTGTTGCCCAGATGCCGCTAAACCAGATACCGACCAGCACGAAATAGAGGATACGAATCAACAGATTCGGGCTTTTGTCTTGGATGATTACAGTACCAGTCATTGCTGTTTGTACTTTCTATATGGAAGACTATTCGTTGTGCTTATACCAGTTGCCGACGAATAGATCGATGGCTGTGACAGCGAGTGTGTCGCGTTATTTTCTATCAATGATACGTAGAAACAGCGATACATGTTGCAGGATTTGACTCACGATTTGAGATAGCGATAGATCGTTAGCTAGTTAGGCGCTACTGGGGAAGCCTTGCATCTCGTTGCCGTCTGGGCTACACTGTGGAGGAGTGACTTTAGGGGAGATGAATTGTGCCATTACGAACACGTTTGACAACTTACTATACCTGTTTTTTTGGGGTTGCACTGCTCTTGATAGGGGTAGGGCTTTATTTTGCTGTGCGCTTGATGCTTGAGCGCGGCGTCGAATCGGATCTGCGCGCAGGGCGAGATCAAGTGGTCGCGATCTATATTCGCAGTCGTCCCAACCTTGAACGTGTGATCTCGAACGGCAGGCTTCAGGTTTTAGGCGAGCCAGCTAGTTTGTTCGTTAATGCGAATATGAACGCCCAGGTCTTTTCGCCCCAAGGTGAATTGCTGGGCCGTTCCTCCGATTCTTTCCCCGAGATCCCCTTGCCCGAAGCGGCGCTGGGGTTGCAGGCAGGCCAAGAGATCCTATTGCCGCCGCGCGAGATCGGCCGCATGCGCATTCAATCGTTGATTGTGCCCTTGAGCATCGAGATGGCTGACGGCGAGCGGATCACCGTCGGCATTTTGCAGATCAGCCGCCCGCTGCGCGATATCGATGAAACCTTAAAGGTCTTGCTGTATACCTTGCTCGGTGCGGGCGCGATCTCGTTGGCGGCAGCGGCTCAAGGCAGCGCTTGGCTGACGCGAGCGGCCCTCGACCCGATCGATAAGATCACGCATACCGTCCAGACGATCGTAAGCGCCGAAGATCTCGATCAGCGCGTGCCCGTGCCCTCGACTCAAGATGAGATTCACCGTTTGGCTGTGACGGTTAACGATCTGCTGGGGCGCTTGGAAAGTTTATTCAATACCCAACGTCGTTTTATTGCAGATGTGTCGCACGAGCTGCGCACTCCGCTCACCGCTATGCAGGGTAATTTGGAGATTTTGGCCCGTGGCGCGAGCAAGAATGCCGAGTTGGTCGAAGAATCGGTGGTCGATATGCGACGCGAGACCGCACGCTTGATTCGCATGGTTAACGACCTCTTGCTTTTGGCTCAGAGCGATGCTGGTGCGCAGTTGCGTAGCGAATTGGTCGAGCTCGATACGCTCTTGCTGGAGGTGCATCGCGAGCTGCGCCCGCTGGCGAACGGTGTGCATTTGCGAATCGGTAGCGAAGACCAGTTGGCAGTGATGGGAGATCGTGATAAACTCAAACAGGCGCTCCTAAATTTAGGAGTCAACGCGCTCCAGCATACCCCCGCTGGTGGCACGGTGGTGTTGGGCTTAGATCGTATGGGCGACGAAGCCTGTCTGTCGGTGCGCGACACAGGATCTGGCATTGCCCCCGAGGCTATTCCTTACCTATTTGAGCGCTTTTATCGGGCTGACCCGGCTCGTGGTCATCACCAAGGTGGCGCGGGTTTGGGGCTTGCGATCGTCAAATGGATCGTCGAAGCCCATCAGGGCACGATCGATGTCAGCTCCGTCGTCGGTCAAGGCAGCCAGTTTATGATCCGTTTGCCCCTCTATGATGCATCACGCGACCTCCAACTCACATCGCCAAATACAGCGAAGTGGGATAACCTTACCCCTTCTAATGGGTAGAAAAAATATGATGCGCTGTAGTATTTCTAGTTAGGCGCTTTGCGACAATGATTACTGGATTGAGAACTCTTTATGTATGATCTGTCATATAATTGACAGCTCTGCATGGTATCTATTTAGTTGAAATTAACTGCTTCTTAATGTTGTAAAATAGTACCTAAGCGAGACGTTTTGTTCAAAATGTTGCTTGATCAGTGGTATGATATGCTATCGTAGAAGACACGCTATAATTGCGATAGTATTTCGGAACCAGTGTAGTATTTTGTGCTCCTAAGGAGGGGCTTACGCTCTGGTATCTTAGTCTCTGCTCCTTCTATGGTTGCTAGATCCGCTCGTGGCGCTTTGTGAGATTCGCAAGTGCCAGAAGCTCGCTATGACCAAGTAGCTTGTGTTGCCTCTATCTTTCCTCGTGTGTTAGAAGGAATGAGAGAATCGTTCTTGAACTCTGGGAAAAGATACTCGTCTGTTCGCGTAGGTGTGGCTTGTATGGTACCGTATGCAATGAGGAGTGCTCTATGAGGGAAGTGCGAGTAGTATTCGAGACCAACCCTCACGCTGAGACTGGAATAACACAGCTTCCACTACATTCTCAAGCATCATTATCGAGTGCCTATCAAGATTGGGTAGTGCCGCTTCCTCGAAAGTCTATGTTGTTTAGGAAACAGGGGTCACTCCCGACAGACTATAGTCAACATAAGCGGAGCCGTGCTCAGGAAGGCAGGTAACGTAAGCTGTTTTGGATGGGAAACCCACTTCAAGCTGCGATTCCGATCCACCTATGTTATACGCTTTCCAGTGTTATAGCATGGAGTGTCAGCGTCTTGTCTCTTGGCTAACATAGAAGAGACCGAGACCTCAGCTTCCATAACACTTGGATCGTGACAAATGATCTAGGTCGAAGCTTGTAGGGGTGCCAGTGTTTAGTGCCTCTAGAGTGAGTAATCGTGTCGCCTGAGAAAGGTTGTGTGGTATAATGGCAGCCAGAAGCCGACATCATCCTACTGCGGTAGCGGGTTCGCCAAAAACCAAGCGCAACGCTCAAACAGTAGAGCCTCGACAGATGTCCCAATCAAGTGTGTCAATGAACGTGCTGACTCCACATGAGCGTATGCGTCGTAGTCGCTTACTCGGCGGTAGTGTTCTTGTATCTATTGTCATTTTTTTCAGTATCATTGCAAGCATAGCCATACCCCGCATCATACAAGGGACGATTTTTATTGCGCCCTTGGAGGTGATGTGGCTGAGCGTTGGGATCGCCTGGTTAGTTTTGGTCTATCTCTGCCAACGCTTCGGCCACTTTGTTTTGGGTGGATGGCTCTTTGTCTTGATCCTATTTGTGCTCCAAGGTGCAGGAATCTACTATTTACCCGCTTATAGACCTCTCTTTTTTGCAGCGAGTTCTCTACCAATCGCCCTTGCCGCGCTCCTGATTGGGTTTCAAGCAGTTTATATTGTCAGCTTCGCAACCGCCTTGCTCATCTTATTGGGCTGGTGGCTTTCGGTTGGCATGCCTACACCTCTTCCGCCCGAGCTTCTCCTGTCGGGAAGCATCTTATTGCTGATCTTAATCTTGGTCGCGCTTGTGCTGGGTCCCTTACGCCGTACAAGCGATCTCCTTTCCGAACAGGTGCAGGCTGTCCAGCGCAATGCGCTGCATTTAGAGAGTCGGGTTGCAGCCAACGAACAGCAGTTAGAAGAGGAACGAACGCAGCATCTGCTCGAACGACGCCATATCAATGCCGTTTTTGAACGCTTGAGTGATGGATTGATCAGCACCGATGGCGATGGCCGGATCGTGTATGCCAACCAAGTGGCGCGTCAGCTCTGGTCTGAATTGTATGACGACGATCTTGAGGGGCGCAATGTTAATGTGATCTTGGCGCGTTTGCGTGGCAATAGCGATGAGTACGACAGCCCAAGCTCGCTCACTAAACAGATCGAGTTGCGGCCGGTCGTTCGCGAAGAGCAGCAGCAGGGTATGGGCAAAACCTATATCTTGGTCGATAGCCGTGAACGGGCGCGCCTAACCCGCTTGCGCGGTGAATTGCTCGAACTGCTCGCGCGCGAGATGCACGATCCTTTGACCTCGATGCTGACGGCGCTCGAAATGATTTTGGGCGAGAAAAATCTGCCCGATGGCGCCGACCGTGTATTGGTCGGAGCGCGCCGCAGCGGCCAGCGTTTGCAAAACCTGATGGAGACCTTGCGCGAGGTCAACAGCCTCGAAGAATCGCGCGATGTGCTGCGGCGCGCGCCCACAGCTTTGCGGGCTGTGCTCGAAAGCGGCATCGCCCAGACCGCACCTCAGGCCCAACAGAGTTCGGTTCACGTCGTAGCCGAATACAGCACCGATGCGGTACTTTTATTAGACAAAGAACGGCTCTTACGTGCATTTGTGAATCTGTTGTACAATGCATTACGACAGAGTCCGCCCTATAGCACTGTGCATGTTCAGACCCAACGTTCTGGCGGATCGATTGTGGTACGAATCACAGATCAAGGGCCGGGACTTCCGCCCGAAGTACAGAGTACGATTTTCTCGCGCTTGAGTAGTTTGCCCGACGAACGTGCTGGATCAGCCCTCGGCTTAACCTTCAGCCGCTTGGTGATCGAAGCACATGGCGGGCGCATTTGGGTCGAAAGCAACGGTGGTCAAGGAAGCACGTTCGCCTTCTCTCTTCCATTGGAGGCAAATAAAGCCTAATAGCGGATTGAGCTTGCGCGGGCAGCCGACAGAATGCGAAGCTGTCGGCCTGCCCTCTTTTGTTTAACACAGATTGGTACAAGAGTATGCAGGTTTTGACCGTCGCCGACGAAGTTGTACCAGCAGTATATAGCCTCAGTATCAAGGAGCGCTTCCCGAAGGTGAAGCTCGTGCTTGGCTGTGGCGACCTGCCCTACTACTATCTCGAATTTATCGTGACCATGTTGAGCGTGCCCTGTTTATATGTGCGTGGCAATCACGATAAACCCGAGGTTCAAGATAACGAGGTAGTAACTGAGGCGCGGGGTTGTACGCTGATCGATAACAAGGTCTATAATCATTCAGGCCTTTTGTTGGCAGGTTTGGGTGGCTCTATTCGCTATAGTTCAGATGGTGACGAGCAGTATACCGAAACAGAGATGTTGATGCGCAGTTGGCGTTTGGTTCCGCGTTTGCTCTTCAACAAACAGCGGCATGGGCGCTATTTGGATATTTTGTTGACGCATGCGCCACCGCTGGGCATTCACAACGGCGACGACCTGCCGCACCGTGGATTTAAAACTTTTTTAACCTTTATGAAGCGTTTCGAGCCGAGCTATTTGTTCCATGGGCATATCCACCGCTCGTACGGTTTTACATCGACTCACGAAACCGTCTATCAAAAGACGCGGGTCATCAATACGGCTGGCTATCGCTTGATGGAGATCGAAGCGGGAACTTCTGCACAAGACGCCTAACTGCGATCGAAAAAGTACGACCAGCAGAGGAAGCTAAAGACTTCTCTGGCTGGTCTTTTTATGCCTTCGATAACAAATTCGCTCGATTCTTCTAGCACTTTGGCGGCCTGTTCTCTCCCTTCCATTCATTCCTAACCGCGTCCGCCTACGGCTACCAACATCCCTCCCAACAAACGAAGGGTGTATCTGTGTGCCAAAAGATCTCCCAAAACTGACAATTCATATCAAATCCGATTACTTTATCTCTTTTGGCCTTCGGCAGAGTGGAACTTGACTATTTTGTTGTGTGAGATTTCGCGCGGCCGCGCGAAATCTCACACAACCCTTTCCCAATCAGCTTGCTGTTCGGCAAGGTGATTCAGCGTTGCAACGAAAGCAGCGAAATAGTGCCCGAATGGGAGGGCGGCGATTTGGTAGCCGTAGGCGGACGCGCCGAGCGACGAATGGAAGGGAAAGACTTTGCCGCCGCAATCTGAAGAAAACAAGCGGATACATTATCATTGCTGGACACCAGAAAGCGAGAAGAGGATGAATGCAATTTCCTACTGATGTGGGAAATTGCATTCATCACAATAGAAGAGACCGAGCAGATGTGGCCCTATTTGCCGAAGGGGCGGCGTTTGATAAAGCGCCCCGCGCCCTGCTCGCCCTTCCACTGATCGCCCTCGACCAAAACCCGCCCGCGCGAAAGCACTAAGCTGGGGCGGCCCTTGACCTCCCAACCCTCGTACAAGGTGTAATCGGTGTTGTGATGCAGCGAAGCCGCGCTGATGGTATAGCTGCTATTGGGATCCCAAACCACGATATCGGCGTCGGCGCCCGGGCTGATCGTGCCCTTTTGGGGGTAGCAGCCGAACAGCTTGGCCGGATTGGTGCTGGTCAGCTCGACCCAGCGATTGAGCGAGATGCGGCCCGTATTGACACCGTGGGTGTAGAGCAACATCATGCGCTCTTCGATGCCCGGGCAGCCGTTGGGAATGGCTGCGAAGCTGTTTTTGCCCAGCTCTTTACCGGCCAGCTTGCCGTCTTTGCCGCCCTCGAACCAGAAGGGACAGTGATCGGTCGAGACCACTTGGAGCGAATTGTCGGCCACAGCGCCCCAAAGCGGCTCGTGGTCGCTCTCTTCGCGGAAGGGCGGCGAGCAGACCCACTTAGCGCCCTCAAAGCCTTCGCGCGCTAGATCGTCTTTGGTGAAGAAGAAGTATTGGGTGCAGGTTTCGCCGAAGATGCGGTTGCTGTAGCCACGCGCGCGCGATTCGCGAATGGCCTGCATAGCAGCGGCATTGGTGACATGCACAACATACAGCGCCGAGCCAGCCACTTCCGACAGGCGAATCGCGCGCGCGGTCGCTTCGGCTTCAAGTTGATAAGGGCGAGTTAGAGCGTGGTACTTGGGCTCGAGCTGGCCGTTGGCGATCGCTTCTTTCACCAAAACGTCGATGGCGTCGCCGTTTTCGGCGTGCACCATAATCAAAAGGTCGTTTTCGGCGGCCTGCTGCATAGCTCGGAAGAGGGTGGTATCGTCGACTTGCAGTGCGCCTTTGTAGGCCATAAAGAGCTTGAGGCTGGGGACGCCGTAGTCGATGCAGCTAGGGATCTCGGCCATGATCGCTTCGCTCAGGTCGGTAATCGCGATGTGGAAGCCATAGTCGATGGCGGCTTTGCCGTTGGCCTTGGCATGCCAAATATCGAGAGTCTCTTTCAGTGAGCTGCCTTTGGGTTGAATCGCGAAGTCGATATGCATGGTGGTGCCGCCGAAGGCAGCGGCGCGCTGGCCTGTGAAGAAGTCGTCGGAAGAAACCGTGCCGCCGAAGGGCATATCGAGGTGGGTATGCACGTCGATGCCGCCCGGAATGACGTATTTGCCGCTGGCGTCGATGGTATCGTCGCCGGAGAGGTTCTGACCGATCGCGACAATCGTCTCACCTTCGATCAAGACATCTGCAGAAAAGCTGTCGCTAGCGCTTACTATCGTGCCGCCCTTGATCACAGTTGACATATCGATCTCCTTCGATACTCTCTATGCGAATCTCTACCGATTAGGTGTTTGCGAGCGCTTGCCCGAACAACTGTTGAGCCGCTTTTTCATAGGCGACGCGGGTTGTACCATCCCAGAACACAAAGCGAATCAAGCTGAATGCTTGGCTTTGTTTTAGATATGAGGCGACCGTTTGGAGCGCGATCAGCGCGGCAGCAGCTAGTGGGTAGCCATATGCTCCCGTGCTGATCGATGGGAAGGCGATCCGTTTCAACTGGAACTGCTCGGCCAGACTCAGGCTCGAACGATAGGCTTGGGCCAAGAGCTGGGCCTCGGGGCCGTTGTAGGCCTGCTGTGGGTCGCGCGAGAGGCGATAGACCGGCCCGACGGTGTGAATGACGTAGCGGGCAGGCAGACGATAGCCGCCCGTGATGCGCGCCTCGCCGGTTGGACAACCGCCGAGCGTGCGACATTCCGCTAGCAGTTCTGGGCCAGCAGCGGCATGGATGGCACCATCGACGCCGCCTCCGCCCAGCAAGGATGGGTTGGCCGCATTGACGATGGCATCGACCTGTTGATCGACGATATTGCCTTGCACCAGTTCGAGAAGACATGTCTCCAGTTGAAACTGCATATCCTCTCCTACAATTTAACTAACGGTCTGTTTGACAAAGGCGGGCACGATTTCGCGCCCGTAAACCTCAAGACAAGCTTCCTCTTCGCCGTTCATCAAATAGATATTAAACTGGTCTACACCAACATCTTTCAGCTCTTGGAGCCGCTGTTTGTGTGCCTCAACTGGGCCTACAATGCAGAAGCTATCGACTACTTCGTCGGCGACGAAGGCCCCGTTATCGCTGCCGACCTCGGCGTGATGCAGGTAGTTGTAGCCTTGGCGATTCTGTACGTAGGTGGTTAGCTCTTGAGGCAGATCCTTGGGATCGTAACGCGCTAACAGATCCATTACATGGTTGGAGACAAGGGCCGGGAACCAACGCACGCGCTCGCGGGCCGCAGCAATATCGTCGGAGACCCAGACCGGGGCCGCCGCCATAATTTGGATGCTCGCAGGATCTCGCCCGGCTTGGCGCGCGCCTTCGTGGACAAAGCCGATGAACCAAGCGATCAGTTTGGGGTCGGCCAATTGAAGAATCACGCCATCGGCGATGCGGCCTGCTAGATTGAGCACTTTGGGGCCGTAGCCTGCGACCCAGACAGGCAGCTCGCTGTTGGATGCGATCCAAGGCATCTGAACCTTTTCGCCGTGGTATTCGATCGCTTGGCCGGTAGCAAGTGCTTTGATCTGCTGAATGGCCTCTTCCATGCGGGCCAGCGTGGTCGGTTTTTTGCCCAAAACGCGCCGCGAGCTATCGCCGCGCCCGATGCCCAACACCATGCGCTGGTTCGAGATCAGGTTGAGGGTGCCGAGCAAGCTGGCGGTGACGGTCACATCGCGCACGGCGGGGTTGGTGACACATGTCCCCAGCTTCATTTTTGAGGTGGCGGCCGCCATCAGGGTTAAAATCGGGTAGGGTTCGGTCCACAAGACGTGTGAATCGAAGACCCAGCCATAGCTAAAACCTGCCGCTTCGGCCTGTTTTGTCAGGGCTACATTGCGCTCGGGGGACATATCGAGCTTGAGGGTGATGCCAAACTCCATCGTTTTTGCCTTTCTTTTGAAAACAAGAAGACGAGGCTGGCTGGCCTCGCCCTCTTGTTGCTGTACGAGCTACTGATTTCCGGTCGCAAGCTCCCAGATCTCGTGGGTATAGGCTGATTCGTCGGCAGGCTTGGTGATCACACCGAATTGCAGAGCGGTGTCGGCGCCGAATTTGAAGAGTTCTGGCTCCATGTAGCCGATTTTGGCGTTGTTATCGATCGGATCGCCCCAAACGAGCTTGTTGACCTCTTCCATCTGCCACTTTTGGGCCTCGGGCGTCATCACACCCGATACGTCGTTCTTGAGCACGATATCGACGCAGGCATCGACGTTATCGCGGCAGTATTCCCAGCCTTTGAAGGTGGCCCGCAGGAAGCGCGCGGCAATATCTTTGTTTTCAGGCGCGGCGTTCAGCCACTCTTCGCTGACGAAGATGCCGTCTTCGGGCATGGCGGTGCCCTCGGCGTTGTAATCGAGGATGTTTAGCTCATCGATGGTGTGGCCTGCGCTGAGCACTTGGTAGAGCTCGTTGTAGGTCATGGCCGCCGCCGAGTCGACTTCGCGGTTGAGCAGCAGGTTCATATCGAAGGGCTGTTGCACTAGAGTGATATCACTGTCGGGATTGATGTTGTACTTGGCTAAGGTCGCGAGCAGATCGAACTCGTTGCCGAAGAACCAGACGGCGACTTTTTTGCCGCGCAGATCTTCGGGCGAAGTAATGTTGCTATCCTTCCACGAGAGTTGACGCATGCCGGCGTAGCGGTAGATTTGGGCGATGTTGACCAGTGGGGTGCCTTGCTCGCGTACCGAGAGCAGGCTAGCCAACCAGTTGATGCCGAACTGGGCTTGGCCGCTGGCTACCACCTGTTCGGGGGCGATATCGGGGCCGCCCGGGCGAATGGTGACATTGAGGTTCTCGGCTTCGTAAAAGCCTTGATCGAGCGCGGCATAGTAGCCTGCGAATTGGGCTTGAGCCACCCACTTCAACTGTAGAGTGACGTTAGCGGGCGCGCCGCTTGCGGCTGGAGCATCTGCTGCGGCTTCAGCTTCGGTTGGGCTAGGAACAGCTACGTCGGGTGCATCGACAGCGGGGGCATCGACGGTTGGTTCGGGCGCGTTGCCTATTTGTGCGGAGCCTCCACAAGCAACCAGCAACAAGCTCAAAACGAGCAGAAGGCCGATGAGTGCGGGGTACTTTTTGCTAGACATACCAAGCATCTCCTGTCTTGTATACGCCAATAGAATGTGGGCTGACGGGCAGAAACGATCTCGCGATGTAATGCTAGGAAGCCAGTTTTTAGCTTTCCAGACTGCTCCTTTCGCTAATCACCCCGACGAGCGAATCAGGGTGGGAGCTAGAGATCTTCGATTGCCCCATTGCATAGGCGACGCTGCCCGACATCATCTATCGTTGGCGACTAAGCGGCGATGCTTTAGGACTGTTTGTTGCGAACTGTCTGATGCCAGGGCATAGCCCAGCGCTCCAACAGATTGATCACGACATAGAATGCGATTCCAAATAGACAGGCGACTAGAATGCCCGACCATGCTTCGCGCATGCGCAGCAGGCCGGCTTGGCTCTTGATATAGACGCCCAAGGCGTTTTGCGAACCGCCGAAGAACTCCGCTACCACCGCGCCGATCATGCTAAGGGTCGAGCAGATTTTGAGAGCGTTGAAGAGGTAGGGTAGGGCGGCGGGCAGGCGCAGCTTCAAAAAGACTAGGTAGTGAGGCGCGGCATAGGAGCGCATCAGTTGCAGAGCGTCGGGGCTGGGCGAACTGAGGCCGCGATAGACGTTCACCAAACTTGGGAAGAAAGTCATTACCGCGACCACGGCGATTTTGGAGGCGGGGCTGATGCTGCCGAGCCAGACGCCGAGCAAGGGCGAGAGCGCCACGATCGGAACAGCGTTCGAGGCGATCGAGAAGGGCACCAGACCTTGGGCCAAGGGCGGGAAGCGCACGCAGAGTGCGGCCACCAACGAGCCGAGGCCGCAGCCGATCAGAAAGCCGCCTAGCGCTTCGCCGAAGGTGAACAGGCCGATACGGAAGAGATAGCCCGGCTGCGTGAGAAAAGTCGCTATGATCCCACTGGGCGGCGGCAAGAGATAGAGTGGGATATTTAAAAGGCGTACCAGCCCTTCCCAGAGCGAGATACCGAGCACAAAGAGCAGCACAGGCGGCCACCATTGGACGGCTTGCGTGCGCAGCGAGCCGCTGTTGAAGGATGCGCTCGCTTTTTCGTGAACGATTGCCATGACCTATCCCTCGTTTTGCTTAGCCCGAAATTGGGTTTCGATCGAAATAGACCGTTTGTTGGCTACGCCAAGCCTGAAATGCGATCGGTATGCGTGTGGCATGGGACGGATCGAGCGCTGTGGGCAGCGCATCTTCGGCAAACCAACGGCAATCCAGCGTTTCGTTGGCGTGGCTTGCGTTCGCTAGATCGATCTCGCTGAGCGGTTCGCACACAAACAGAAACATATAGAGTTGATGCAGAGACGCGCTCGGCAAGAGGCGCGAATCGTGCACTCCCGCGAGCTGGACGGCTCTGCAACGCAAACCAGTCTCTTCAAATACTTCGCGCTCTACCCCTTGAGCAGGGGTCTCGCCCACCATCAAACCGCCTCCCGGCATGGCCCAACACTGGTTATCTGCGCGTTGGATAAGCAGAATCTCGCCTTTAGCATTGATAACCGCACCGTCGCCAACTGAGAGCGGGGTAGGACGCGCAAAGATCGTCTCGCGGAGTGCTTGAAACTCGTCGAGCGCATGTCCAGAAGCGAGCGCGAACATCGCCATAGAAATGGCTTGGATATTTTGAAAATGTTCACGTTCGTAGTCGCTCTTGGTAAAGCGCAAACCAAGCGCCGAGATATCGCGCAGTTGATCTGCCCAGAGCAAGATTTGGCTTGCAGCTGATCTGTTTGGCACGTCTCTGTCTTTCATGAGTGTTCGCGTAGCCCTTCACGCACTTCGGTCACCAGTTCAAAAAAGCGTGGCAGCTCGCGGGTTGTGAAGTCGCGCGGGCGCGGCAGATCGATATCGACGATTCGCTCGATACGCCCGGGGCGCGGCGACATCACCACAACCCGATCCGAGAGAAAAACCGCCTCTGGAATGCTGTGAGTCACAAAGATCACGGTCGTTTTGCTATCGGCGTCGCTCCAAATGCGCAGTAGCTCGGCCTGCATACGTTCGCGGGTGATCTCATCGAGCGCGCCAAACGGCTCGTCCATCATCAGAATCGAGGGAGAGAAGGCCAGCGCACGCGCGATCGAGACGCGTTGTTGCATACCGCCCGAGAGCTGCCACGGGTAGGAATCGCCGAAATCACCTAAGCCAACTAGCTTGAGCATCTCTGTGGCGCGCTCGTGGCGTTGGGCCGGGCTGTAGCCCATGATCTCGAGCGGCAGCTCGACGTTTTTGCGCACACTGCGCCATTCATACAGCACAGGCGCTTGGAAGACGATGCCGTAGTCGCGGTCTTGACGTGCTTTGCTGGGCGTTTTCTCTTTGACCAAGAGCGTGCCACTGCTCGGCTGCTCAAGGTCTCCGATCAGACGCATAAGGGTCGATTTGCCACAGCCGCTCGGCCCGATCAGCGAGATAAATTCGCCCGGCGCGATCGAAAGCGAGACATCGTGAAGAGCGTTGATTTGGTTTTTGCCGACGTAATAGGTTTTGTTGACCTGATTGAGCACAATAATGGGTGAAGTTGCCGTCATCATCTTGAAAGCCTTCCGCTCTTAGACGAGCGAGCTTGGAAGCTTATTCTTTACGCTTCGATTCGACGTTCGCGAACGATTAGACGTTCGGCGGCTGCTACAATGCCATAGAAGACGAGCCCGACACAGCCTGCGATCAAAACCGCCGCATAGAGCGCTTCCGGGCGCGAGTTGTAGTATTGGGCGGCGTTTAAGATCACAACTCCGATGCCCATACTGGAGCCAGCGGGCAATTCGGCCACAATCGCGCCGATCACGCTGGCGGTTGCGGCCACTTTAAGCGCCGTAAATAGGTAGGGCAGCGAGGCAGGCAGGCGCAGTTTGAGAAAGATCTGAACAGGGCTGGCAGCGTAGGAGTGCATTAGGGCTAGCGCCTCGCTTGAAGCAGCCCGTAGGCCGCGCAGCATGCCGATCGTGACGGGGAAGAAGGTGAGGTAGGCGGCGATAAAGGCTTTGGCCAGCCAGTCGGGCGAACCCATTTGGCCTAGACCGACCACAACCATAGGCGCGATCGCCAGAATGGGCACGGTCTGTGAGCCGACTACATAAGGCATTAGGCCGCGCTCTAAGAGCTTGGATTGCGTAAAGATCAAGGCCAAGAGGAAGCCGAGCATGCCACCGATCACAAAGCCGCCGAAGGCGACGCCGAAGGTTGCCAGAGCGTTGACCAACATTTGGTAGACCAAGAGCGGGCCTCTACCGCCTTGCGAACGTGAGCCAAAGAAGGAGACAATCGAGCTGAGGTGGGGTAAAGTGTTGTCGTTGATCGACCAGAGCGCTTTTATTCCTTCCCAAGCGCATAACAGCCCGACAACCACGTACGTTACTGGCAGCAGGCGAGCCATAAGTTGGGCTGCGGCAGATTTGCTTTGGGATGTATACTTGGGAAGCGACAGATCGTGATCACCCATACTCTCTCCAGATAGGAACACAAAGCTGCTAGCGTATTTCGCGAAGGCTTCGCCACGAAACCTTCTGTAGCAAACAACGCCTGTTGTTGTGCTAGATCGTACGGTGCACGAGAGGCAACGGTGCCTGGTCGTTTGGGGATTCGCCGGGTAGGATAGTATGAGAGAATCTCAATGTAGTTCGTAAAGAATATCCTGAACGTTCTTTCTTGTCAATAGGGTCTTTTTGTTTGTTTACAAGACGAGAGACGGAATGAGAGTTACGTTCCGCGCTGTTCAAGCTGAAAAGGCGAAGTAGCCGAATAATTTTGAGAACAGAGAATGTGAGGGGAGAGGAGTTGTGCTCCCTTCTCCCGCAATGCTATGCATTAGCCAAAAGTCGTGTCGGCAGCAACAGGCGCTCGTTCCTATACCATCGCGGGATTCTTCTTGAGAGCACAGAACTCAGAGAGCTTGAATTCACCCCCTCGCCCGCAGTGCGGGAGAGGGGGCCGGGGGGTGAGGGCAGCTAGCCCATTTGATAGCCGGAGGCGGACGCGCTGAGGACTGAATGGGAGCTAGAGATCTCGTCGCCAAAGTTGTGATACCAAATCCGTTTAAAGACTTGCGCTTTTATAACGCACAAACCAAAATCCGGGAAAGAGTTGTGTAAAATTTCGTGTTGTCGCGCGAAATTTTACACAACAAAATATAGTCAAGTTCCACTCTGCCGAAGGCCAAATAGAAAGTAATCAACCGGATTTGGTATGAAATAAGCGAGCGGATGTAGCATACATCCGTGTGGTTTGTCTAGAGGGGAAAAGCATTGCGACCAGTAGCGATTATTACCGGGGCATCGATGGGGCTGGGCCAAGCGATCAGCCAAGCCTTGGCCCAAGCTGGCTATCGTTTAGTCTTGGCGGCTCGTTCGCAGGAACAGATCAATCGAATGGCGGCTGAGTTTGTGCTGGCTGGCGGTGAGGCCATCGCTGTGCCGACCGATGTCACCAAGCCAGCCGATTTGGAGCGTTTGGTGAAGGTGAGTCTGGCCCAGTTTGGCCGCATCGATGTGTTGGTGAACAATGCGGGCGTGAGCGAGGCTTTTGAGCCAGCTCTGGAGGGCGATACGATCGCTGACCGCACCATGCATACCAATCTGTTGGCACTGATGCAACTGACGCGCTTGGTGCTGCCGACCATGAAGACTCAGCGATCGGGCCATATCATCAATATCGCCTCGGTGGCGGGCCATGTCGCCCTGCCTGAACGCAGCAGCTACGCCACCAGCAAACACGGTGTGCGCGGCTTTAGCGAGGCTCTGCGGCGCGAACTGCGACCTATGGGCATAAAGGTTTCGATGGTCTCACCGGGCTTTATCAGAACCGAGATGACCCGCGAGATGCGCATTCCTATGCCAGGGCCCGAGATTGTGGCGCGAGCGGTGCTCTCGCTGTTGCGGCGGCCTCGCCCCGAGATCGTCGTGCCTTGGTATTACCACTTCCCGATCTGGCTCAACCGCTGTTGCCCCAGTTTGGTCGACTTCTTTTTGTCGAGTTGGCTGGTAAATGTTGTTAGGCGGAAATAAAGAAAACAGGTGTTGGCTCGCGTAGAGCTGCTCAGAATCGGTTCTGGGAAGCGCTGGGCCAACACCTGCTTTGTTTCAAATGTTTAGAGGCCGTTGTCGATAACCGGGCGGTTGTCGGAGAGATCGTAGCTCGCCTCGCTCACTTTGCCTTCGAGCAGGCGCCAAGTGCCCGGCCAGCGCGGCAGACAGATCACCTCGACTCGTCCTTGGGCCGCCAAGCGCTCGGCTTCGGCTAGATCGGGCAGCCAGGCGCTCCCCACCGAGGTACGTCCGCGCGAGATCGGCATTACACAGTCGATATAAGCGCCGTTGATGGTGCCATTGATTGTGCGGGCGGCTCGTACACGCAAAATATGGGCGCGCACCACCATGCCGTGGCGTAGTAGGCGCAGGTCGATCAGCGAGCGTCCCAACAAAGTCCAGATCGTTAGTGCCAGCCGAATCCCCAAGACGAAGACCAACAGCCACGATAATCCGACGGGTGCGCGCAGCAAAACCAGCGCGATAGCGGCGACGATTCCACATAATAAGAGCGGATCAATATAAGCACTGAGCGGGCGCTCCGCAAGCTGGTCTCCAACCAAGTCGGCGATCAGCGAAGCAGAGAGTGGCCGTGGTGGTTGATGCTCCTGAATAACGTTGTTGAAGCGATGTACACTACTTGTCACAATGCGCTCCTCGGCCTGAAAAAATGCGTGCTCATACTATACAACATGGTACGGCCTATTATTTCAAGATTCAAGCACCTATAGATAGCAATTTTGTTAGTTATATGTTGAGAAAAAGTAGTTCTACTCTGCCAAAAGAGCAAATAGCCAAAGAATTCAAGCGGCATTGTTATGATATCAAAGCCGCCTAACAATGTGAAAGCAAAAAACAGGCGATGGGCTTGTCAACAAACAGAGCCAAGTTCCACTCTGCCGCTTGATCCTTTCAGATTGTGGCGGCTAGATCTCGCCCTTCCATTCGCTCCCAAGCGCGTCCGCCTACGGCTACCAACATCCCGCCCATCAAACGAGGGTGTAGCTGTGTGCCGAAGGCCTCCCCAAAATCGGCGATTCAAACCTATTTTGTATAATCGGATTTGTCAAATTCGCTTAAAGAGCTGCTTGCTCGTAAGGTAGGAAAAGGAAAACGGAGAACGAATAGTCAAGTTCCGCTCTGCCGAAGACCAAAAAGAAATACTAGGTGTGTTCTGTCGGCGCAGGAAGACAAAAACCGGGGAAAGGGTTGTGTGAGATTTCGCGCTGCCGCGCGAAATCTCAAAAAGAGTCACGTTCCGCTCTGCCGAAGGCCAAAAAGAAATATCTAATCGAAAATAAGGGCTTGTTCTGTGCGCACAGAACAAGCCCTCTGGCTTTTCAGCAACCACTCTAAACCCAAGCGCTCTAGCGCTGAGTCAAAAGGAACAGCATCATCACGATCAGTTGATAGCCGACTGGGAAGAGGCCGCCCAACAGCAATTGACTGCCCTTCCAGCCGTACAGCGCCTCACAGGCGCCCGCTGTGAGGAAGAACGACCAAACGATGGCGCCGAGCCAAAGGATAAAGGGCAGGGCAGGCACGTTCAGCGCCATAAAGACCAAAACCGCCAGCATAACGATCATACGTGGCAACTGCACGGGTGGGTAGAGGTACAGCATGCGCTGGCCTTCTTCGCCACCTCCGGTCGATTCGTCCAGGAAACCTCCCAGAATGCTGGCGAGCGGCCATTCGATCACAGTCATCAGGAAGAGCATGACGCCTTGGCTGATCAGCCAAGTGCCGGGCACCATGGTTCGCTCGAAGAGCGTGTAGAAGGCTGGCAGAAAGGCCATAGGCAGGGCCACTAACACCATCGGCATAGCCGCTTTGAGCATAGCCGAGCTTGAAAACTCGCTGCTCTCTTCGTCGGCGCGCAGCTTTTCGACCAGATAGTCGATAGCTACGCTGGGCCGGAAGATCAACTGCAGCATCCAAGCGCGCACGCCGCGTTGCAGAAAGACCAGATCTTCTTCATCTTGAAACTGAATCTGCTTGGCTTGAGCAACCGCCACAATTATTCGCTGCAAGAGTGGCTCGAAGTTGCTGATCGCCGAGGTGATCAACACGCCCGGATCGCCGCTGTTGTCGAAGATGGTGCTGGCCGCTCGGAAGCTGGCCGGCAGGCCGGTGCGCGACTGAATCAAGACGGCGTAGCTGTTTTCAGAGAGCTCGCTGACTTTGATGGTATCGATCGCCGACCAAGGCAGCACATGCCAGCCGCGCCAAGTCTTGATGCGCAAGCCTTCCGAGGCCGTTTCTACATTTGGCAGAATGCTGTTTAGCAGCATAATGGCGATCAACACGACGCCGATCATCAGGTGGGCCACGATCAAGAGCATCCAAGGCCGCGCCATCTCGGAAGGGGTGATGGGCGTGGCGTTGAAGGGCCAGAAGTGGTGGGTCCAGGTCATGGTGATCGTCATAAACTTGATCCAGTAGGGGAAGTAGTTCCAGATCGCCAGAATGGCGAGCAGAATGCTGCCCCATGAGAAGATCAAGCTGATGCGGGCTGGATAGCTGCTTTTTGACTGTTCGACCTGTACGTTGGCGCTCTCGCCGCTCTCTTCGGCGCTGCGATGGCTGAAGAAGGCGGCCGGGCTGAGCAGAAAGCTGAAGAGGGGTGAGCGGGCGGCTTCGTCGATCACCACCGCTTTGTGCTTGCCACTGATGTGGGCCGAGTGCGTGCCCTCTTCGAGGATGGTCTTCAGTAGACCATCGAAGTCGCTGATCATCGAGTTGATCAAAAAGCCGCGCTGAAAACGCAGGTTGTACAATAGGCTATAGAGCCGATGCCAACCAGTGAGCGCTTTGGGTTCGGTTTGGGCCAGCAAAATATAGCGCGTTCCGCTCAGGTCGGAGGTAACTTTGATGGTCGAGATGCTTGTCCACAAGAGTGGTAGCCAGCCGTTGGCGAATTCGACCAGCATACCGCGCGAACTAGTGCGAATGACCGGGAAAGCATTGCGCAAAATGAGTGCGAATAGGAGAGCGAGCAACATCCATAAGAGGGCTGGCAAGAGCTGTATCGGTTGGCGAATGTGGATGTTGTTGGTCCAGCGGTCGACAAAACGGACGATATCGTTGAGGAATGTTAAGCGTGAGAAGAGCGTGCTATCGATCCCTCTGATCTGCCAGAGAAAGCGTAGTACTACCGCTGATAGGTTGATAAGACTGACTACGACAGCAAGGCTGGTTAACAACTCAACTACCCAAGTCACAATGCGAGGATAACGATGGATCGTCTCGTGTTGCGTCATGGTTGTCTATCTCACCTCCGATACTGCGGGCCAGATCTGCTATTCGTCGCTCGATAGACTCCAGCTTTGTTGATCGCTTTCCTGAAGTGTTTGGATGCGGAGTTCGGCTTGATCGAGCAACTGTTGGCAGGCGGCGGCCAACGCCGTGCCTTGTTCATAGAGTTTAAGCGCTTCATCAAGGGCTAGCTCGCCCTGCTCGAGTTGCTCGACAACCTGTTGCAGTTGGGCATAGAGCTGTTCATAGCTGGCTTGTTGGCTGGCTGGTGTGGGGTTTGTTGTTTTGCTCATGGCTCTCTATTCCTTTTCTGTTGGCGACACTGTTTTGCGTTGGCGTTTCGTACGTTTGGGGGCTGATGGCAGCACCTGCACCTCGAAACTGCCCTCTCGTACTGTGATCTTGAGCGTGTCGCTGCGCTCTGCTTGTTCGGGCGTTACTACCACACTGCCATCGGCGCTTTGAACGACTGCATAGCCTCGTTGCAAGGTCGCGAGCGGGCTGAGGGTGCGCAAGCGAGCTGTGAGGCTATCGAGCTGAACGCGCCGTAGTTGGGCGTTGTGTCGAATGCGTTGCTGCATACTGCGCACCATATCATCGATCCGTTGACGATCGCGGCTCAAGCGTTGCTGAGGCGAACGAAGCTCCAATCGACGCTTTGAGTCATGTATATTGTTACGCAGTGTGTCAATATAGCTGAACATACTCTCATTGAGGCGCTCGCGCAGCTCGCGCAGATCGGCTTGCAGCTCGATGCGGTCGGGGGTGATCAGCTCGGCGGCGGCGCTGGGTGTGGGTGCGCGCAGGTCGGCCACATAATCGACGATCGTGGTATCGGTCTCGTGTCCGACGCCCGTCACAATCGGCACCGGGCTGGCATAAACGACGCGCGCCAACTGCTCGTTATTGAAGCAGTCGAGATCTTCGGCGCTGCCACCGCCGCGCGCCAGAATGATCAGGTCGAGATCAAGCTCATACAAGCGTTCGAGCGCAGCGATAATGCTTTGGGGCGCGCTCTCGCCTTGAACTTGGCAGGGCGACAAAATGATCTCGAGCAGAGGGTAGCGCCGCCGAATCACATTGGCCATATCGTGAATAACCGCGCCGGTTGGCGATGTCGCGATACCGATTCGTTTGGGGAAGCTCGGCAGGCCGCGTTTGCGCTGGCTGTCGAACAAGCCTTCGCGTTCGAGCCGCGCCTTCAGCTCTTCGAAGCGCGCGTTGAGCAGGCCGATACCCGCCGAGCGAATATCATCGACCACGATCTGGAGCTTGCCGCTGCCCTCATAAAACGAGATCTCGCCATGGGCATAGACCTGCTCGCCTTGTTGGGGCAGCGCCTTGAGGCGGGCCACAGAGCGTCGGAAGCAGACCGCCGACAGTTGGGCGTTGCCATCTTTGAGGGTGAAGTAGCAATGCCCGGCTGATGTCCGTGTCAGTCCTGATACTTCCCCCTCGATCCAGACATCGCGCAGCACATCGTCGCTGCGCAACATGGTTTGGAAGTAGTAACTGAATTCGGAAACGGTGAGTATTTGCATAAGCTGGTGATGCAACCTCTATTGCTCATCGTTGCAGAATGAGCAAGCTAAGCCACAAAAAATTGCAGAATAGTTGAGCGACCATACCTTGGGAGGAACCTTTGGACAACGCTTCCAGATCGGCTTGATATCGGTCTGATCGAACCCGTGTGAGCTGTTTACGGGTTGCGTCTATTATACGAGCAAATCGCTTTTTCGCCAATTTGTTCTACTTTTGCCTACCTTTGCGCTTCACCGCTCGATAGCGAATCCGCTCGCTGCTCTTCACACAACAAAAAGAGTAACGTTCCACTCTGCCGAAGGCCAAAAAGAAAGTAATCAACCGAATTTCGTATCACCATCTGGCGGGTGGGCTGCTAGCCCCCATTCGGTCCTTGGCGCGTCCGCCTTCGGCTATCAACATCCCGCCCAACAAATGGGGCCTTCCCTCGCAGCTTGCGCTGCGACCTAGTCGGTCGTACCCTTCGACAGGCTCAGGGTGCGACCGCTCAGCCAAGGCCGAAAAAAGAAAAAGGAAGCACCTTGTAGCGCTTCCTTTTCGTTTTGGCACACTGGCGACAGCCTAGAGCGGCTCGATCACCATCAAAGGCTGACCGTATTCGACCGGCTGGCCGTTGCTCACCAAGATACGAGCGACGCGACCGCTCACTTCGCTATCGATCTCGTTCATCATCTTCATGGCCTCGACGATGCCGACAACGTCGCCAGCGTGAATCTCCGAGCCCTCTTGAACGTAGGGCGGATCTTTGGGCGACGGGGCACTATAGAATGTGCCGACCATCGGCGAAGTGATGGTGAAACCAGCGGGCAGCTCAACGCTCGGGCTGTTGGCGGCCGGTGCAGCGCTTGCGATCGGTTGGGGCGCAGCGCTGGTGCTGACGGCTTCGGTCGTGACGATCTGGGTAGTAGCGACGCCACGTTTGATATGCAAGCGGGCATCGCCACGCTTGATCGAAATCTCTTGAATGTCGGACTGTGCGAGCAAGCGCAACAGTTCGCGAATATCATCGGTTAACAAGGTTGTTTCTTCGCTCGATCGCTCTGCCATGGGGCACTCCTCTACATATCTCTCAGTACGCGCCAGGCATTACGCATGAGCAACGACTGGATCATATGGTGTTTTGGTCAAAACTTCATATCCATCATCGGTCACCAGCACCAGATCTTCGATCCGAACACCGCCCCAATCGGGGAGATAGATGCCCGGCTCGATGCTGGCGATTGCGTTTACCGGCACAAGTTGTTCGTTACGGCCCGAAAAGCTGGGGCCTTCGTGTATATCAAGGCCAACCCCGTGCCCAAGGCCATGGCCGAAGTATTCGCCATAGCCCTGCTCGGTCAGGTAATCGCGCGCGGCGGCATCGATCTCGCGGCAGGGCAGACCAGGCCGCAGCACCGCCTTCGAACGTTGGTTGGCTTCGAGTACTGTTTGGAAGATCTTGTTAAACTGCTCGTCTGGCTCGCCGATAATCAAGGTACGGGTCATGTCGGCGTGATAGCCTTGGTACAGGGCACCACAATCGATCACGATCGGGCGGCCGACACCAAGCTCTGCATCGCCTGAGCGGGCGTGCGGGCTAGCGCCATTGGGGCCAGCGGCGACAATGAAGGTGAACGAGACCCCTTCGGCCCCTCGTTCGCGCATGGCCAGCTCGAGCTGCCAAGCGACCTGGCGCTCGGTCATCTCGGGGCGCAAGTTGGCCCGAACCTGCATAAAGGCTTCGTCTGTGATCGCGATCGCTTGGCGCAAAATCGCGATTTCCGAGGCATCCTTCTGCTCGCGCAACTTCTCGACAATGCCAGAGCGGCCCACAAAGCCGACGGGCAGAGTTTTGCAGCTCTCTAGCAAGCGGTTGTATTGCGCCACAGGCATATGGCTCTCTTCGTATGCCACGCAGTGCAGGCGGAACTCTTTGATCGCTTCGGCGATCGCAGCATGCAGCGGCTTGCTTGCACTGATCTCGCGCAGCTCGAAATCGGGCGCCGCGCTTGCGACCTGCAAGCGGTAGCGGAAATCTGTAAACAACAGTGCGGCCTCTTGCGAGATCAGGAGCGTGCCCGCCGACCCCGTGAAACCGCTCAAGTAAATTCGGTTTGATGGAGCAGTGACCAAGAGCGCTTCGAGATCCTGTTCCTTCAAAAGCTCCCGCAGCGCTTGCAATCGATTATTCACAGCTTTTCTCCATAGCAGAGCCGACGCTTGCAACAAGAGCGCCGTCTAGTATAACACAACTCATTCGCCATCAAGAGCACAGATTATACGTTATCTAAGAGCCATTCTAACGCTAACAGATAGCCCTGCCAGCCTAAACCTGCGATCTGACCCTTTGCGATCGGCGCTACCACCGAGTGGTGGCGGAAGGCTTCGCGCGCGTAGACGTTTGAGAGGTGAACTTCGATGATTGGGATGCTGAGATTTGCGAGCGCGTCGCGCAGCGAGAGACCGTAGTGAGTTAGCGCGCCCGGATTGATGATCAGACCGGAAGCGTTGGCGGACTCGGTTTGGATAAAGTCGATCAGTGCGCCTTCGTGGTTCGACTGGAAGGCTTTGACGATCGCGCCACCTTGAGCTGCACGCTCGCTGACCGCTTGGTTGATCTCGGCCAAGGTGGTGCGCCCATAGATCTCGGGTTGACGCTGGCCCAACATATTTAAGTTCGGCCCGTGTACCAGGAGAAAGGTTCTCATAAATAACTATCTTTTCTTGTTGATACAGACCTAACCAGTGCTGTACAGCGGCCAACGAGCCCGTCCAGCATAGATCTATTCTACACGTTTTTGCTCAAATGCTTACAAAGCAAAGCCGATTGTTTGATCTTCGATACCATGCGAGCTCGCTTCGTTGTGTGCCACGAATCCGCTCGAAGACTTTACAAGCTTGGCGGCGAATTCTCCTGCTTCCATGCGTTCCTTGGCGCGTCCGCCTACGGCTACCAACAGCTCGCCCATCCATTCGGACTGTTTTATTGGCCTTCGGCAGAGTGGAACTTAACCATTGTTGTTGTGTAAAATTTCGCGCTATCGCGCGAAATTTTACACAACTCTTTCCCCGTTTTTGCATTACAAGAATGCAACTCTGTAAGCGAATTTGATATCAACAGGCTCAGGGTGCAGCTGAGGTTTGAATCGGCCGTACCCTTCGACAAGCTCAGGGTACGGCCGACCAAGTCGCAGCGCAAGCTGCGAGGGAAGGCTCCCATTTGTTGGGTGGGATGTTGATAGCCGAAGGCGGACGCGCTAGCAACCTGCTTTGGGGTTAGAGACCTTGACGCCAGAGCGTCATATGTATGTTGAAAGGGTGTTTGCCGTTCAGCAAACACCCTTTCTCGTTTGTTTCTATCGCTGCCTAGGCCGCTATTGGTCTTTGCGGACGATGGGCAGATAGGTGCGATAGGGTTTGTTGGGATCTTCGGGATTGTTCGGCTCTTCGGCGGGCGTGAACGGCCCGTTGATGGTATCGATCACCTCGTCGTAGACTTGGTTATCGAAGTTCGAAGTCGCCCGAATCGTGATCTGAACCCGACTGTTGGACTCGAAGTTGGCCGGCACCGTGACCTGAACTTGGATCGGCACCGAGAAGCCGGGCACTAGGTTGGGCGTTTGGCTCTGCGAGAGCGTGACCTGCCAGCCCGCCGGCGCGTCGTAGCTCAGGGTGAAGCGGTCGGCGCTGTTGCCGAGGTTGTAGACACGGTGGCTGAAGGTCAGCACATCGCCCGGGTGGCCGACCTGGCTGTCGCGCGGCGAGATATTGACGCGCGCCACACGCAGCACGCTGGTTGTGTCGGTCGCGCTCTCTTGTACCGTGTTGTCGAAGGTCGAGCGGCCTGTGACGACCGTCTTCTCGACGTGGTTGGCTTCGGCGGTGCTCGGGATACGGACCGAAACGGTCAGCGGCAGCGATTGACCGGGCGCCAGCACCACGCTGCTCGGCACGACGCTGGCCTGCCAGCCCAACAGACCTTGCACCGAGAGCACGATCGTGTCGGTCTGCATGCCGGTGTTGGTGATGGTGTGGGTGTAGACGACCAGTTCGCCCGGTACACCGCTGCGAGCCTGATCGGGTTCGATCTCGAACTGATAGGCCGGGCCGACCCGCAGACGTGCGGTCGCACTTGCGCTTGGCGGCGTGCTCGTATCAGGGTGCGGCTGGTCGGCGGTGGCGGTCAGAATGGTATCGGCCTCGGTATTGCGCGGCGTACCATCTGGCGCTGTCACAGCCACTTGGATATCGATCTCTTGGCCGGGATCGATGCTCGGGACCGGGTTCGGTAGAGTCACGGCTGTCCAGCCCGAGGGCGGAGTCGCGCTCAAAATCGGCTCGAGCGGCATGCTACCGCTGTTGAGCAGCTTGAAGGTGAAAGTGACCGGCGAGCCGGATTCGCCCGAAAGCTGCTGGAGCGGCGGCGTGATCTGGAGACCCGGCACCGCGCGTACGGTGGCCACATTGGTGACGACAGCCTCACCCTCGGGCAGCGACGAGGTCGCGGTGATCAGCGTGGTGTTGACCGTGCCAGCCGGGATACCCGTCGGTACAGTGAGCGACGCCGTGATGGTCGTCGAGGCCTTCGGTGCGAGCACGACTTGGCTGGTGCCCAGCTCGAGCACCCACGGCTGCGATGCGCTCGCGCTCAGGCTGATCGTATCGGTGAAGTTACCGCTGTTGGTCAAGGTATGCGTGTAGGTGATAACTTCGCCCGGATCGACCGACGTGGTGTAGTCGGGGGTGAAGTCGAGCTCGGCCCGCTGTTCGATCACCACTGTATCGATGACACTGGTGGTGGCCGCGTTACTATCGTCGGCCGTCACGTTGATGCGGATCTGAGCGCTCGATGCCAGCGCATCGCTGGGCGGCGTGACCGTCACCGTGAAGCTGGCGTTGCTGCCAGCGTTAAGCGACGGGATCGGCGAAGGCGTGACCACAGCAGCGCTCCAGCCCGTCGGCACATCGACCGTGACGTTGAAGCCCGCCGCAGCGTTACCCACATTGCTGAGGGTATGCGTGAAGCTGACGGCTACGCCCGGATCGGTGCTCTTGGTCTGGCCTGCGTCTAAGGAGGGCACCGCCGCAGCTACGATCGTGATCGTATCGTCGACCGTAGCCTTAACATTGCTGTCGCTGGCGGCAGTTGCGGTCAGGCTGGCGTTATGCGTGCTGCCCGCAGCGAGGCCGGGTGCGACGGTCACTTCGAAGGTTAGCGTGCTTTGTGCGCCGCGCGCCAAGTTGATGCTGGTGATCGGCTGATCGTTGCTATCGAGCACGCGCGCGCTCCAGCCGCTCGGCACCGTCGAAGAGAAGTTGAAGCGCTCTGCGCCGTTGCCGGTGTTGGTGATGGTGTGCGTGATGCGCAAGACCTGACCCGGCGCCGCTGTGACCGATTCGTCCTTGGTCAGGCTCAGGTTGGGCGCGAGCTGAACCGTTGTGTTCTGGCTGGCTGTGGCTGAGTTCTCTGAATCGGGCACACTTGGTGTTGTGGCTTCAACCTCAAGGGTCGATACCACCAAGGTATCGCTATAGGTGGTGGTGCGCGCCGTTGTATAGGCCGGAATCGTGACCGAGACGGTCAGAAGTTGTTCCGCATTGGATGCCAGTGTGAACGGACCGCTGGGCGAGACGCTGATCGTCCAGCCATCGCCGCTGGCATTGCTGGGCAGACTGACGGACGGCGTAAAGCTGCCCGACTCTCCACCGATATTCTTCAAGGTGTGCTGGTAGGTTACGGTTGTGCCCGGCTTGCCGCTGCCGTTCCGCTCGACGGGCGTCAACTGCGGCACAGCGATCTGCTTGATCAGGACGGTATCGACGACTTCCTTGAAAGATCCACCTTGTGAGGTCGCGCGGATAGTCGCTGCGTAGACCGACTCAGTGGTTGTTCCAACCGTGATGCGGACCCGAACGGTGCGCGATTGGCCCGGCGCCACTGCGCAGCTGCTGCAGTCGGGGAAGGTGACGGTAATGCCAGATGGCACGCTACCCTGTGTGCTGAGCGTAATGGTGTCATTACCATTGCCGTTATTGGTAATGGTATGCACAAAGTCATGGCTCTGGCCAAGATCCACATTCGCCGACTGGGCGGGCGGCGTAATGTCGAAGCTATAGATCTGCTTGACGGTCGTGGTGTCGGTGCGCGACACGGGCGAGCGACCCGCAACTTGAGCCGTGATTACGCTGGCTTCCGAGCTGCCCGCGGCCGCATTGGCAGGAACCGTTACCCGTACAGTGATATCGACAAACTGGTTCGGGTTGAGGTTGTAGCTGCTTGTGTTCGGCACCAACTGGGCCCAACCTTGGGGCGAGTTGAGGCTTACCGTAAAGGTGCCCGCCGCGTTGCCGCTGTTGGTCAGACGGTGGACATACTCTACGGTTGTGCCCGGATCGACCGTATTGCTCGACGGGCTAGCTGCGCTCAAAGTGATATTGGGCGAGGCGGGCTGACAAGCTTCCACCGGCCCGAGCGCGTTCGAGAAGGGCGAGGTATTGTTTGCAGCGTCGCGAACAGTGACCACCAGATAGGGCTTACAACCCTCTACCGGTAAGGGAATGGAGAAGTTGCCCGAAGCGTTGGTGGTTGCCGTGGTCGCAAGGTAGATATTGCCTTCTCCGTTTTGGGTGTCGTTCTCGTTGGTGAAGAGCTCGATCGTACAGTTCGCACAACCCGCCGCCGTGCCGACGAAGTTCGAGCCGTTGATGCCCAAGCCTGTCGGGGCCGCTCGGTTGTTGTTGCCGTTGCTAGCCAGCGCGATACCGTTTCCAGTGTTGCTCTGAGTCGTGCTCGCGCTGATCAGGTTGCCCGTTCCACCAGTGATCAGAATACCGTGGCCGCCGTTATTGTTGGCGATCACCTTGTTGATTTGGTTGTTATTGGCATTGGTGATCGCGATGCCGTTGGTCGTGTTAAAGGAGATATGGTTCGAGCTATTGGCGCTTGTGCCGATCTGGTTGCCGGTTGCGCCGTCGATGATCGAGACACCGGTGCGGTTAGCGATTCCGCCGGTTCGGGCCGCATTGGTGCCGATCGCGTTGTTGAACAGAACGTTGTTGTTGGTGCCGCTGTTTTGAATCAAGACACCGTAGGAGTTGGCGCCGTTGTGGCCGCTAATCACATTGTTTTTAATGATGTTGGAGTGAGCGCGCGACTGCAACAAAATACCGTTGATAGCATTGCCGAGGCCGCCCGTTCCGTTAGCGTTCACACCGATGTAGTTGTTGCTGATGGTGTGTCCGTTAGGTGAGTTCGCTTCGGTTTGTGCATAGGTGTTGTGCGTTTCGAGCACAATACCGTTGCCGGTGTTGCCCGAGATCACATTACGGTCGGCTGCGCTTTCGCCGCCGATCGTATTGTTGATCGTGCCGCTGACGAACATAATGCCGTTGCCCTTGTTGGGGATCGCGGCGTTGCCAGCGGGATTCGTGCCGATGAAGTTGCCCTTGATGACGATGTTTTGGGCTTGGCGCACATCGGGAGCGTCTTCGGTGCCGACCACGCGAATACCATCGAGGTTGTTGCCGGAGATCACATTGTTCGGCCCGATGGTGATGTTACAAGGGCCGTACACTGTGGTGGGGTTGATCTCGGGATTGGGTGCGATACGAATACCATACTCGTTGGGAAGCGCGGCGGTGCCAGCGGCGTTTAAGCCGATGTAGTTGCCGAGGATGGTTGGCGACGAGCTACAGGTATTGGTGTTAAGGTGGGTATCGATCAGAATACCGACGTTGTCGGAGATATTGTTGCCCGATATCACGTTGCGATCAGCAGCGCTGGGCCCGCCGATCACATGGTTGCCGCGCGTGGAGATACGGATGCCGCCACCGCCGCTGTTACCGCCGTTGGGCACAGCAGCGTTGCCGGCTGCGTTCGTACCGATGTAGTTGCCCTTGATAACGTTGTTGATGGCGCTATTGGCCAGCCCGTCGGGATAGTTGCCAGCGATACGAATGCCGAAGGCGCGCAGCGTGAGGTGCGTGCTTTGGTTGCCCGAGATCACATTGTTCGGGCCGATCACGGTGCTGACCGCGTTGTTACCGAGCACAATGCCATGGACCGGCGATTCTGGAGTATAAATGCCCGCTGTTCCAGCGGCGTTGGTACCGATCTTATTATTGCTGATGACATTGCCGGTCATCTGGTTGCTCATGCTCGGGCTATCGACCGAAATGACGATTTGGGCATCGTTATTTAAGCGACCATTGCCGCTGATCACGTTGCCATCGATGGTCGTATTGTTGGCAGCGCTCACCAGAATGCCGCCGCGTGAGTTGCGTATGGCGGTGTTTCCAGTGTAGTCGGTGCCGATATAGTTGTTTAAAATGCGGTTGCCCGTGATGTTTGTTCCGGCAATTCCTTGAATCTGGATACCATAGTTGTTACTGTTATTGATCGCGAGGCCTTGGACGGTATTGTTGTTACCGGTGATAATGAGCACGGAAGGGCCTGAATTACCACCCGGGCCTGTCAGTTCAATAGCCTTACCGTTCGCTGGCGCGTTCGGCTGGCTTGTGCCATCGATGGTGATATTTGAACCTGAGATCTGAAGAGGCGTCGGCACAGGGATCACCCAGCGATCGCCTGTACGCAGGTTCGTTGGGATATTGAAGGTAATGGTATGTGGTCCAGTAGCAGCATTAGCCTTTTCGATTGCATCAGCGAGGGACCCAGCCCCAGACGTATTGGTGTTGGTGACAACGTAGTTCGCTGCTAATGCTGGTTGTGCTGGGATGAGTAATCCACTGAGGAGCACCAACAGGAGCAGTGCAACGGCGCGTCGGAATAAGTGCTGCACAGCGTTTCTCCTATCCTGCATAATTCGCTGTAGTGTGAAGCTGGCTATATTGTATGTTCGAGTGGCAAGCGTAAACCGTGCTAAACCAGACTGCTAAGAAAGAAACGGTGCAGTAGCGTGAGTTAATGCCACTTTCCTTCACACAGCTAGCCAAAAACCTGTTGGACGAGTTGAGTTTAGCTAGAAGCTAGCTTCTTCCCACGTGTAAGCGGGAAGAAGCTAGCTTGCTTAGTTAGACTATTTGGCGACAAACGGCAGATAGATCGTATTGCTTGCGCCACCAGTGCTGCCAAGAACTCTCGTTCGATCTTGAACCGAGCCGATCACATTGCCAGTTGAGGTATCGATCAGTTGGATCGTGATGGTATCCATACCTCCGGGAGGTGCATTGCTTGGCAGCGTAACTTCGACTTGGACGTTGAGCAACTGATCTCGGTCGAGCGAGAAGTTGCCATTTGCATCGATGGTGACGCCCGGCGTCTCGGAGACGAAGCGGACGGTCGAGTCGAGCGTGCTGAAGCTCAGACGGAGCTGCAGGTTAACGGTACCATTGCTCAGATTCTCGATCGTATGGCGATAGACAGCGGTTCCGCCCGGAGAAGCTTCGCCGTTTTCGTCGTTGTAGAAGGCCGCCTTCGGCGTTACAACCACTCGCGTTGTTGCCGTGGCGCTCTTGTTCTGGCTGGGGTTGCCAACCACGTCGATCGACAGGGTTGTAACCGCTTGGTTGCCTGCCAGAGAACCCTCAGGCGCTGTCACGGCGATAGCAACTTGGCGCGATGCCCCCGGTGCCAGCGTCAGGGTTTGGTTGGCCACATCCATCTCGGTTACCCACGCGGGTGTTGTGGTGTAAGACAGATTGAGCGTCGCTTGGATATTACCGTTGTTGGTGACGGTAAAGTGGTGTGTGAAGGTTTGGCCAGCTTGTACTTCACCAGTGGTGTTGGTAGGTGTTACCGCAATCGCTACACTGCTGGTAACGCTAATGGTGTGGGTCAGCACATCGCTGGCGGTCACATACGAGGTCGAGGCGATTCTGATGCCCAGCTCTTCGATAGTGCCAGCCGCAACGCGCGGATCGGCGCCGCTCGGCAGCGTAACGGTTACGGTGAAGGGCTTGGTCTCGCCAGCCAGCAGACTCAAGCTGTTGCCGGGCGAGAAGCGTACATTCGAGCTGTTCAGGCCGACCTTGGAGTTGAAGCTCAACTCAAAGGTATCGTCGAAGGTACCAGTATTGGTCGCGGTCTGGCTGAAGACGATCTCTTGGCTTGGGTAGGCATCGGTAACCGTCTGAGCCGCCTCGATATCGACCGTGCGGGTGATGGTATAGGTGCTGAACTCAGAGGTGTTGCCATACTTATCGGTCGCGGTCGCCAAGATCTGCATGGGCACGCGGTCGAGCGTAAAGCTGAAGTTACCCTCTTCGTCAAAGCTGGTGATGGTATCAACACCGCTATTTTGTTTGTGACCGCCCTCGCCGTCGGGTGTGGTGAGCGTATCACGCGAGCGGAAGATCTCGACGGTACACTCTTCACATGCGCCCGGGCCGGTCAGAATGATTTGTCCGCGCAACTGGCGCTCGTTGTTAAAGCCGATCAGAACCGGCGGCTGAATACCTTCGTTGGCCGAGCCAGCGCTAGTATCGTTGGGATCGCGCAGAATGCCCAGACCACAGTTTTCGCCGAACAGGCTGCGCATCACCGTGATATGCTTGCTGCCGCCACGAATCGCGACGCCTTGGCCGTCGTTGCTGCGTTGGTTGGCGCTGCAATCGAAGCTCGAATCATCGTTTTGAGGGCCGTTGCTGCGAATGATATTGCGATAGATGTTGACATCATCGCTGCCACCCGTGACATTGATACCGTCGTCCCAGTTGCTGGTGACTTGGTTGGCGATGATGGTACCGCTAACCACATTGGTGAGCAGAATGCCTTCCTTCTCGTTGAGGCGGAAGAAGCCGCGATTCTCGGTATCGGGGTTGCCATCGGAGCCCGGAACGATCTCGCCTTCGATCGCAAAGTGCTGCACGCTATCGAAGGTCGCACCTGTGCCCTTGTTATTATCGATGGTGCTGCGCAATAGCTCGACCCATTCGCTATTACTGATATGTACACCATCGCCGCCATTGCCCTTAGCACTGTAGTTGCTTGGTGCCGTCGAAATGTAACGGAGGGTCAAGGTATGGGCATTGGTAGCCTGAATACCGTGCGAGGTGTTGCCCGTCACCAGAGACGGCTGGTCGGGCTCGGTGCCGCTAATAAAGGTATCGTAGACATTGTCGAGCGAAATACCAGTGAGTGTATTGCTCAGTACATCGGTGCCATAGATATTGGTGGTTTTTGCACCTTTGATCTCGATACCATGTCCGGTGTTTTGATAGATCCGGTTGAGGTAGAGCGTGGTTGTAAGCACCGCACCCGAGGTGGCATCGATGGTGATACCGTTTTGAGTATGGTTGGCGATCAGATTGCGCTCGTTCTCATCTTCGCCACCGATGCTGGTTTCATAGACCTTATTGCTGAGCACAATACCAGCGCCAGTATTGGGCAGCGCGATCGGGTTAGAACCGCTGTAGCCAATACCGATGGTATTGCCAAAAACTTGGTTATTGCGTGCACCGGACGCATAATTACCACCGGTAATATAGATACCATCAGCACCGTTACCAGCGATCAGATTGCCACGGTTTGCATCGGAGCTACCGATAAAGTTGTTGCTAGCACCGTTGGTTACCAAAATACCGTATGAGCTATTGCCGATACTCGCATCACGATTGTTATTGGTGCCAATGTAATTATTGACGATACGGGTCTCGCGAACGCCCGGGCCTTCTAAGCGAATACCAGCGCCAACATTACCGCTGATGATATTATGGGCACCTCCACCTATACCGCCGATCACATTGCCGATCGCAGTGTTATTGATCGGGGTATAGATATAGATACCATTGTCTTGGTTGGGTACTGCTGCGTTGCTCGGTGTGTTGAGGCCGATAACGTTGCCATAGATCTTGTTGTTAGCAGCATTTTCGATATAGATGCCAGCGCCAACGTTACCCGAAATGATGTTGGCGAGGTTTGTCGCATTGGTATGCTCATCAGAGCCAATGGTATTGTTGTTCGATGCATTGATATAGATACCATGGCCACCGTTAGGATGAGCGGTGACGCCATTCGAGAGGATGCCGATATAGTTGCCTCGAATGATATTCTCTGAAGAGCCTGCTGCTAGCTCAATACCGTTCTCACCATTGTCGGCGATAATATTGTATTGTTTATCGCTGTTGTTAGCTCCGCCGATAGTGTTGTTGGAGCCTGTGATATAGATGCCGGAAGAGCGCTGTCCCGCAGCGTTACGATGCACATCAATGCCGATCCAGTTACCCTTGAGCTCATTGTTGCTGCCGCGAATCTCGATACCATAACCACGCTTTGCAGAGCTAGGGCCGGGGTTTTTAAAGTTGATGATGCCAAGACCGATCACCTTATTATTGTCGCCCTGAAGGATCAATCCGCTGATTGTACCCGAGGTAGCGAGATTGCTGCCATCGATGAAGATCTCAGGGCCATTGGGGTTATTGGCAGCGCCTTGCTCGGTGGCTGCATCGATGGTGATATTACCAGTTAAAGGAGGTAATTGATCGGTGATCGTGATAGTCCAGGTCGAAATAAGGGAATTACCGTCTAGGAAGCTATAGAAACCTGGATCATTGGTTGGAATATCGAAAACAATAGTGCCACCACCAGCAGAATCGGCGTTCTTGATCGCTTGGCGGAGTGAGCATGGGGTTCCACAGACATTGCCATCGGTATCGGCTGTTGTGGTAACCACATAGATATTTTGGGCGTGAGCATTAGGCTGGCGCGCACCGAACGCAACCAGCACGAGGATAAGAGCAGTCAAAACATGTAACCAGCGTGTGTTGCGTGGCATCTTATGCTCCTTTGCGCTGCGGGCAGATCAGGTAATGAAATAGTGCAAACCACTACATCTCTAGCTGTATTCTAGCATGTAGTATCCCAAAAGATGATTAGGAAAGAAGTCCTATCTCTCCCACCAGTAAGCTGCTCTATTTTACCGCATTAGAATGCAGTTGTATAGCCTTTTCAGATAAAAAGGTGTTTAGAATTATTAACACTTATCCGCTCCCATGAGGGCTGAAAAAGCGATTATTTTTGTTGAGTCTAATGAAAATAGTCGTACTTTGGTGCAACAATTGCTGCAAGGTCTACGTCGTAGAGGCAGTGGTAATTGAATTGCTCAATGACATAAAACTGAAAGGCTAACAATATGCAGACCCAACTGGTTCGTTCGAATAGCGATCGTGTGATTTCTGGTGTGTGTGGAGGTTTGGCGAACTACCTCGGTATTGATAGCACGATCATTCGACTGATTTTTGTATTGGCCGTTCTGATCGGCGGGGTCTCGCCAATTATCTACGTTATTTTGTGGATTGTTATGCCCGACGAGGCGAAGTATGTTCAATCGCAAGGTCAAGCGCAGCCTCCGGTAGCTCTACCCAAGCCGCAAGATCCGACTGGCGAGTGGAAATACGATCCCTATACGGGCGAGCGTCTTAACAACAACTAGTCGGCTTCAATCCTAACACAGAAGATGGTTCTTTGCATAGCCTTGCAAGGAACCATTTTTTATTAAGCCTGCTTTTTTTGCAAGCGGCTCGCAGATCTTCTTTGGCGAGCGCTTGCTGTCCGGTGGGCACAAGCTGTTTGCTGCCAACTTTGGCGCAGCGTTTGCCAGCGCAGATCGCAATGCAGGGTGTGCTGTCAGCCGCGATCTTGTGTATGGAGCAGACTTTTTCAGACTTTGCCATAGGCTGTAGTTTGCGTTTTGGGTTGGGAAGAGCGTGTGGGGCGCGGTCGACGGACCTCTTTGTTGGGCGGCGATATGATAGCCGTAGGCGGACGCGCCAAGGACCGAATGGAGGCGAGCGATCTTTCCGCCAGCGCTATTGAATGCTGCCCAAGGGCGCAAAATAAGGACGTTTGGCTTTAGATCGTGCCAAACGTCCTTGGCATTTAATACATGGTAGCCTTATAGCCCTCTTCGAGATCGCGGTCGATCTCTTCGGCACTGATATCGGTCAAGTTATTGGTCTCTTTGAGCACTTGGCCGAGGGTGGGAACCTCGGAACGGGCGGCGCGCGCCTCGGGGTTCCAGAGCTGCGAGCGGCGGAAGGCTTTGGCGCAGTGGAAGAAGACCTCGCGCACTTCGACCAAGATCACAACCTGTGAGCGCTTGCCCTCGACTTCGGTGAGCGCCAAGAGCGACTCGTCGCGGCTGATTGCGGCTTGGCCGTTGATGCGCACCGTCTCGTCGATGCCCGGGATCAAAAAGATCAGGCCGACGTTGGGGTTGTTGAGGATATTGACCATGGTGTCGAGCCGACGGTTGCCCGGTCGGTCGGGGATCATAATGGTGCGATCGTCGAGCAGCTTAACAAAGCCGGGCTTGTCGCCGCGCGGCGAGACATCGTGCGCGCCCGAGGCGTTGGAGGTGCCAATCAACAAAAAGGGCGAGCGCTGAATAAAGGTGCGGATATGCTTGTTAATGAAGGGCTGCGACTTTTTGATAACCGCTTCGGAAGGTGTGCCCAAAATGTCGCGCAGGGCCTCTTCACTTTCGATCAGATTTTGAAAGTGTGGATTCATTGCTGTGCTCCGCTCAGAGCTGCAAACACAAGTCGTATTTGCAGAGAATCGTTTGTACTAGGGAGTGGATCTGGCCGGAGTTTAGAGCCTTTTGAAAAGTTTGTCAATTAAAAACTTGCTAAATTCGTTCAGCGGCAGCTGCTCGCTTGTATCTATCTGACGGCGAGGTCTCTCGCCTCCACTTGGTCCTTGGCGCGTCCGCCTACGGCTACCAGAGCGGCTAGCCCACCCTCATCCCCGGCCCTTCTCCCGCCAAAAGCGGGAGAAGGGAGCAACGCCGTAGCGAAGCCGCTCTCAAATATTGCAGTGCAAATCCATACCAAATCCGTTGTAAAGATGTGCATTATCTCGACGCGGGAAAACAAAAGCCAAGAAAAGAGTTGTGTGAATTTCGCGCGACAGCGCGAAATTCACACAACAAGAGACCAGTTCCGCTCTGCCGAAGGCCAAAAAGCGCTAAGCTAATCGGAATTGCTCTTATTCGCTTGGCAGTTGCAGTTTCATGGCAACTTTGTAGCCGCCATCGACCACCAAGACCGTGCCGGTAACATAGTCGGCGTCGTCGCTGGCGAGGTAGGCTGCGGCACGTCCGATGTCGCGCGGCAGGCCCAAGCGCCCCCAAGGCAGCATCGGCCCCGAGCGCTGAATCTGATCTTCGCTGGCGAAGGAGCGCTCGCCGGGTGTGTCGATGTAGCCCGGGTTGATCACATTGACATTGATGCGGTGGGGTGCTAGCTCGAGCGCAAGGGTGCGAGCGAAGTGAATGACTGCCGCCTTCGACATATTGTAGGCGGCGCTGTTGGCGAAAGGCACCTCGCCCAAAATCGAGCCGATGATAACGATCTTGCCGCCCTTGCCGCGCTCGACCATATGCTTGGCGGCGGCTTGACAGGTGTGGAAGACGCCGAACTGGGTGACCTCGATGGTGCGTTTCACATCTTCCCAGTCGCTTTCGATCACCGGCTTGCGGATCGAGAAAGCTGCGTTGGCAACCACCACATCGAGTTCGCCAAACTGTGCGATGGCAGTCTCAAACATCGCTTGGACTTGATCACGTTGGGAGACATCGGCGTGGTAGGCCATAGCGCGCCGTCCGAGCGCTTCGATCTCGCGCGCTGTAGCTGCTGCGCCCTCGCCCTCTTTAGGCGGAAGGTCGTTGACGACGATGTCTGCTCCCTCTTCGGCCAAGCAGAGTGCGATCCCGCGCCCGATTCCTCGGGCCGCTCCTGTGATAAGGGCTGTTTTTCCTAAAAAGCGTTGCATGGAAGTTCTATCCTAATGTTGTTTCTCGACTAACCAACGTGTATAAATCTCGGCCAAGCGTTGCAGCTGGCTTATCTCCACCCACTCTTCGATGCCATGGGCTTGGTCGATCGAGCCCGGCCCAAGCACAATACATTCGCGAGCGACCTCATTATAGGCCCAAGCGTTGGTGCCGTAAGACACAATTGTAGCAGCTTGGCCGCTCCAATTGGCTAGGTTTTGCACCCAAGCGCTGTCGGGCCGCGCCAAGAACGAACCTAGGGCCAAGAGCTGCTTGATGTTGACGGGCAAGGGACTCGCTCGATGAGCTAGCTCGTGCAAATCGGCGATGATAGCCTCTAGCGACTCGTCCGCCACAACCCGCCGATCGATCGTGACCGTACACGAATCGGGTACGATGTTTTGGCCGCTCCCGCCCTGAATAATCGTAGCGGTTAAGGTCGGCTTGCCCAGCGCGCTCTTGGGGGCCTCGCGCTGCAGTCGCTGGTGTTCGGCGTCGATCGCCAAGACCAGATGGGCGGCGGCGGTGATGGCGTTTTTGCCCTGATCGGGTTTGGAGCTATGGGCCGCGACACCCTGCACCTCGAAGGCCAGTCGCACAACCCCGGTGTGACCGTAGACCGGGCCGCACATGGTCGGCTCGGCCACGATCATCTCGTCGACGACGATGCCCTGTTTTTTGAGCCAATTGGCATAGACCGGCGCTCCTAGAGCTAAAACCTCTTCGTCGGCCGTGGCCCCAACAACCAGATTAGCATCGAGTTGTTGGCCGCTCTGCTGCAGCGCTTCGAGCAGCGCCAGTATTACGGCGAGGCTGGCTTTGGTATCGACAGCGCCGCGCCCATGGACTCGTCCATTGCGTACCGATGCCCTAAAAGGATCGCCGATCATCTGCTCGACCCCAACCGTATCAGTATGGATATCGAGGGCCGCCCAGCGTTGGCTGCTGCCACGCCAAATCCCATAGATATTTGGTCTTCCCGGCAGTACCTCTTCGCTATAGACCTCGCCGCCGAGGGCCGCGAACCAGTCGGCTAGGGCAGCCGCGATAGCTCCTTCGCCCGAAACGCCCGCCCGTGGGCCAGCTTGCTCGGGCGTAACGCTTGGAATGGCGATAAGACGTTGCAACCACGTGATAATCTGGGTTTCGCTGATCTGGAACATAGAGCCTTCCTACTTGAGCTTGCGACAATCAAGCCGGGCTGATTGGTTGATACGAAAAGCGCTGTTACTGTTTCATGTTCAAAAAAGCTTGGATAGTTGCCTTCTGCCGAAGGCCAAGCATCTATAACTCTTCCCACAGCTACGCCCTTCCGCACCCTTTGCTCTCCTCTACCCTGAGCTTGTCGAAGGGTACGGGAAAGGACGCTCTGGCTTCGACAGGCTCGGTTGGTGCCCTCATCCCCGACCCCTCTCCCGCGAAGCAGGCTGTACATTAGCCACAAATCGACATACGGTCAGCGTTATCTGCCCTCACCCCCGGCCCCCCTCTCCCGCGAAACGGGCGAGGGGCTGAATGTTGATGTTGTATCCCGTTCTGTGCTCTCAAGGATACTCCCGCGATGCTATGCGAACGATCGCCTGTT
>CALGUG010000019.1 GCA_937902315.1 uncultured Chloroflexales bacterium | reverse complement strand
AACAAAAATTGCGCCAAAGATTCATTCAACCGTTTACACCATCATTGCGAACAGGCGGCCAAGCTCCCTTCTCCTGCTTGCGCCAGAAGGGTTGGGGATGAGGGCCTTTAGCATTTTCACCACGCGAGGCACTGAGGCACTGAGTTTTGATAAATTTTTTTCGAGGCTTTTCGTTCAATTCAAACGCACTACAAAAACAAAAATTGCGCCAAAGATTCATTCAACCGTTTACACCATCATTGCGAACAGGAAGCTCCCTTCCCCTCCTTTTATCTCTCAGTGACTCAGTGCCTCAGTGGTAAATAGTTAGAGTCACAGAGCCGCAGAGTTTTTTAGAGAGAATATCGGCACCTCTACGTTACGAATAGAATGAAGTTTGTCTGTAAGCATGCAAGGCTTGAAGCTCCCATCCCCTCCCTTATATCTCTCAGTGACTCAGTGCCTCAGTGGTAAAACCTGTCTCAGTGACTCAGTGGTAAATAGTTAAGATCGGCCATACTCCCAAAAATCCGGGATTGACATCACGCGCTTTTTGGTTTATAAAATGAATGAATCATTCATTCATTTTATAAGAGGTTGCATATGCCACGACCGAATATGAGCGAAGTGCAGCGAGCGGCCATCCTTGCGGGAGCGCGGCAGGCCTTTGCGCGCAAAGGCGAGTCAGCGACCATGGCCGATGTGGCGGCGGCGGCCGGAGTAAGCCAAGGCTTGGCCTACCGTTACTTCAACAGCAAAGAAGAGATCTACCGCGCCCTGCTCAGCCAAGCGATCGCCCAAGCTGAACAGGCCACCGCGCCCGAGCCAGATCCGCAAGCCACGCCCGGCCAGCGTTTGCGCTGGCTGATCACGCGGATCGTCGCGTATCGCCGCGATCATATTGAGCTGTTTCAGCTGCTCGATATGGTGATGAACGCCGAAGAGTCATCGGACGACATCAGCGAGGAGATTCGTCGGCGCGGCGAAGCCTTCGCGACCCAGCTGCGCGCGCTGATCGTAGCTGGTCAGGCGACGGGCGAGGTGGCGGCGGGTGACCCCGATCAGTTGACGGTCGCTCTCTTGGCAAGCCTAGAGGGCTTAACGCGCTTTGGAGTACATCATCCCGAGCATTTTCGCAAACACTGTCCCGATCCGGAGATCTTACTGCGCATGCTGCTGCCATAACAAGGAGAAAAGGAATGCGAGCCAAAGGCATCAATTACGATACTGGATTTCTGAACCGTGGTGTGACTAGCCGCCCCAGCTTCGAGCCGAGCGTGGTGCGGCGCGAACTGCAGATCATTCGCGACGATCTGCATTGCAATGCGGTGCGGGTCACGGGCGGCGATGTTGATCGCCTCGAACTGGCGGCGAAGATCGCGGCCGAGCTTGGGCTGGAGATTTGGTTTTCGCCTTTCACCTGCGATCTGAGCTTCGATGAGATGCGCGACCTGCTGCTCGATTGCGCCGAGCGAGCCGAGCGCTTGCGGCAGAGCGGCGCCGAAGTGGTGTTGGTACTAGGAGCCGAGATCAGCCTGCTGAACCGAGGCTTCTTGCCGGGCGAGGCCCTTCACGAGCGACTCGCGCTTTTGGGCGATCCGATGCGCCTGCGCCAAGAGCTGCCCAAGATTCCGCCGCTGATCAACCAGTTTTTCGCCACAACCGTGCCGCTGGTGCGTGAGCGCTTTAAAGGCAAGCTGAGCTACGCCGCTATGCCCTTCGAGAACGTGGATTGGACGCTGTTCGACATCATGTCGCTGGATATGTACCGCTCGGCCCAAGTCGCCGACCGCTTCGCCGATGGGATCCGCACCCTGGTGGCGCAGGGCAAGCCCTTGGCGATCACCGAGTTCGGGTCGGCCAGCTTCACGGGCGCGGCCGATCTTGGGGCGAGCGCTATCGATGTGGTCGAGTGGGACAACGAGACGGTGCAGCCGATCGGCTTGAAGGGCGAGTTTGTGCGCAACGAGCGCGAGCAGGCCGAGTACCTGCGCGAGCTGCTCGAACTGTTCGATGCGGCCGGGGTCGACAGCTGCTTTGTCTACACCTTTGTGCTCTACCAAATGCCCACCGCGAGCCGCCCGCTGTCGACCTCGATCTGGCCTCGTATGGCGTGGTGAAGGTCTATGAGCAGCGCAACGGAACGCGCTACCCCGATATGGCTTGGGAGCCAAAGCTGGCCTTCGATACCCTAGCCGCCTACTACGCCCGCTAAATCGACACGCTTGTCAGTGTGTACCTGCTTTTCGATATAACTCTGGCGGCGGCATCTCTACCCCAAAGAAGACTCCTAGCGCGTCCGCCTTCGGCTATCAACACCTTGCACCAAAACCAGAGAGCGCTACCCTTTCGCTGCCTTCGCTGAGAGCAGTGTATGGAGTTCGCTGTTTTAAACGCTGCTTTTCAATGCTAGGCCAGCGCTATACAACGCGCTCAATGGCCTGCTCATAAGCGACCTCTGAAAAGGTTAGGACTCTGATAGCCGTAGGCGGACGCGGTAAAAGCCCAAATGTTTGGACAAACCCTATCCGCCAAAAAAAGACCTAGCAGCAGTTCGCAAGCGTCCCACTGCTAGGTCTTGAAATGAATGTGAAGCCGTTTTTTAGGGCAGGCGCAGGAACTTCTGCTTGGCGAGGTAGGCGTTAAAGACTGCTTGGCCGCTCAGCAGCACAGCCACAAAAACGCGCTTCAGCAGCGGCTGATCGCGCCAATCACGCACAAGGCGATAGCCCAGATACAGGCTCGCGAGCAGGTTCAACCAGAAGAAACGGCGTTGCGGGGCCAGCTTCGCCAGCGGGATGCAGGGATCGCTCAGGCCGCGCGCCAAAAGCACAGCCAGATTGATCAGGCTGGCGCCGCCCAACAGGGCCAGCTTGTCGGCATCGTTGCGCCAGAGCGACAGCACGCGCCGCCAGTCGCGCCACAGACCGACCACGCTGACGATAAAGCCCGCCAAGAGGCTGAGCGCGCCAAAGCCCAACATGCCGCGATTGATCAGGTTCGAATCGCTGGGCGCCACCCGCACCAGATCCGAGATCACGCCTTGCGACATAGCGACCACTTTGCCGTCGCCATCGGTGATAAAGCGGATGCGGCAGCTATCCCAGCCCGCTTTATCGGCCATCGAATCCTTGGGGGAACAGCGCTCGTAGAAATAGGGCGCGGTCTCGACATAGTCGCTATCGAGGCCCATATTCGGCATTCTGACCCGAATGCTGCCATCGGGATTGGCGCTCACATGGGCGTCGCTCTGCACGGTGTTGTAGAGCATGCGCGCAAAGTTGGAATCGACCAGCCGCGCCATGCGATAGCTGCCAGCGACTTCCCTGCTGTGCTGCAGGCTCGGGTTAGCGACCGGATCGGTGAAGGTTCCGCCGATCAGCAGCTTGATCAAGGCCAGACGCGCGCCGCCCGTTTCGCCCGCCACATTGGTCAACATGCAGACTCCAAAGTTCTGCTCGGGCACCATCGAGACCAGCGCGCTGAAGCCGTTGGTGTTGCCGCCGTGCTCAAGCACGCAATGCGGGCCTGCAAAGCGCTCCCAGAAGCCATGGGCGTTGCCGGGCAAAAGCGGATCGTGCGTGAAGGCCACCTTGTGCATCTGCTCGAGCGTTTCGGGCTTGTTGAACAGGCGCAGGCCGCTGCTGCCATCGCGGTCGAGATGAGCGATCAGAAAGCGCGCCAAGTCGCTCGCGGTCGAGGTCATCGAGCCAGCGGGCATATCGTTGATGTAGAAGTTGGGCAGAGCCTTCCAGCGCTTACCAGCTTTGGCATAGCCGCGAGCGCGCTGCTCTAGCACGCCCTCGATCTGGTCGTAGCGCGGCGAGAAGTAGGAGCGCTGCATACCGAGCGGCTCAAAAATATGCTGCTTGATATACTCCTCAAAGGGCTGGCCCGAGACACGCTGCACGATCAGTCCGGCCAAACTGGTGCTAAAGTTGGAATAGGCGATGGTCGTGCCAGGGCGATAGATCTGCTTGGGCTGGTGTTTCGGCCCCAGATACTCTTCAAGCGCCAGCAACTGATTAGGATCGGTCACCATCAAGCCTTCGAGCCGCTCCTCGAAGCCAGCCGTATGCGTCATCAGATGCAGCATAGTGACTGGCTCGTCGTAGCGCAGCTTCAGGTAGTCGTCGGGCAAATAGCGCCTTATATCGCTGTGCAGATCGAGCTTGCCCTGCTCGACCAGCTGCATCACAGCCGTCCAGGTGAACAGCTTCGATACCGAGCCCGGCTCCAAGAAGGTGTGCTCGGCATCAATCGGCTTCTTGAGCTCGAGATCGGCATAGCCATAACCCTTGGCAAAGATGATTTTGCCATCTTTGACCACGGCTACGCTGATGCCCGGTACATCGCGCTCGACATACTCGGCCATCAAGCGGTCGATATGCTGCTCCAGGGCAGACAATAAAATTCCAGAAGGCGTCGTTGCGTTTGGATTATCTGCAAGACCTTGCGGCATTGTAAGCGTCATACTCTATCCTAAAAAAGCTATTCCTCACCTTTGACCATTGTACCAAAGGTGAGGAATAAACTTAAAACGATCTCTGCAGATCTGACTCACATCATCTAAGCATCAAGGATTTTCAGTTACTTCACAAGTATTACCCGCTTCAGGGCGACAATATGCCTCGAATGACTGAATGCCGCGCCATGGTTGTAGCAAACTTGGATCGGCCCGAAATAGGCCATCGTGCAAGACTTGATCGCTCAAAATAATGCTACTTGGCCGCCATTCAGGCTGAAGATCAGGTTGCTGTCGCCCATATTGCAGCAAAATCAAGCCCTTGTCAGCATAGATAATGCTTTGGGTGTACCAAGATGCGCCGCCAACAGTAGCAAGAATATGCGAAGGTTCGCCAAGAGTGCTCTGGGCATCTGCCAAGCTAAAAGGAAGCAAGCGAACTGGCTCGCTCACTGAAGGGTCAGGATGGAAGCTCCAGAGGTTGATATGGATCGCATAGACTGTTTGGTTGAGCTGATAGCTTGTTGACGCAACAGATTCGCCTATTACCCATGATTGTTGCAGTACAGCAGGAGGCGAACCTTGGCGATCAAAATAGATAATTCCGCCTAGGTTAAAACCTTTACCGCCATCTAGCCAATTCCAAGTTAAGGCATCAGGGTAATCTTTTGGATCAAATCCATGGGTGCCGATGGCATCACGGGCAGAGGTCACCGTCACAGATGAAGGGTCGACCAAGGGATGTTGTTTCAATAGTTCTATCGCCTCTGAGACTTTGGTTTTTCCGGGAGTAATGCCAGCCCAACATGCTGCGCGACAGCTTTGGTCGTGGAGCCAAGCCGCCCAATCAGCCTCCCACTGCTCTTGATCTAGGGTTTGAAGCAGCTCAGATGGCGATGGCTGCACTGTTTGCTTAGCTTGGGGCGTTGGCAAACTTACAGCTGAAGCTGATAGCTCGCTCAATTTAAGCAGTTCCAGATCGCTAGAACCATTATCTGCAATTACAACGTCTCCATCAGCACTGATTGCGATTCCCCAAGCTGTATATATTTGAGCAGAGCTCCCCGGTTCCCACGAATGAGCTTTAGGCCACCACATGCCAACTAACACTCCATCTGGAGTAAAGATCTGAACTCGGTTATTAGGCTGGCTTTCGACAATATAGAGCAAGCCATTTGGAGCGATCGCAATTCCTTCAGGCCTAGTAAAACGGCCCGGGGAATGCCCTTCCGAGCCCCAAGCTGCGAGCAATTTTCCGCTTGGATCAAACTTCTTAATCCGGTTATTTACACTATCTGCAATATAAACCATGCCTTCATGGTCGATGGCGATCCATGGCGAACCATCGACCTCAAAAGCATCATCCTCTATCTTAGTGTTCCAGCTAGCGATAGGTCTGCCCTCTGGATCAAAGACAGCTATACGTCCACCGAATTCATCAGTTAGATAGATATTCCCGTTGGGCGCAACCGCGATATGACGGCTCTTCAGATTCTCGACAAATAGCACTTGTTGACCATCGGGGAGAATCCGCACAACCTGTTCACCCTGGCTAGTGACCGCAAGCAGAGCGCCAGTCTGCTCGAGCGCAAGATCCAGAAAGAGGCTCGCATATTTGTCATCAGGATTGGGCTCGCTGTAGGTATTGGTGATTCGCTCTAGAAGAGTGCCATTTTTATCAAGTTTCAGTATTGAGGCCTCGTTGTGAGAATCGCTTACAAAAAAGCTGTCGACACCATCCCACACCATATCAAAGGGGGTATAGCCATCCCAAGAGGCTTGATGCTCAAGCGTATAAGTAGGTGTCTGGATCGGTGCAAGGCCCAAAAAGGTCGCAAGCTCAACATCGACCTCGCTGCGAATCCGGCCGTAGCGCACGGTTACATACAAAGCCTGCTCTTGAGCAGGATTTTCAGTCGCTCGGCGGTAAAAGCTAGCCGGACCAAACTCAGCATCGAGCGTCCAGCCCAAACTGAGCAAGGTCTGTTTATAAAAATCTCGAACCGTCAGATAATGATCGCTCGGCTCCTGAGAGGTTTGAATCGTTATAACTTGTACATCACCAACGATTTGGCTTGGGTCGAGGCTAAGTTCTTCGGGGCTGCGGCGAAAGAGCGAAAAGTCTTTTGCACCTGGATAAGCGGGGATATTCGGTAACACAAAGGAATAGCCTGAAGGAGAGTCTGTACTTGTTTCAACTGAGCCGTTCTGATCAGGAATACCACATGCGATCAGGCAAAGGCTTAGGCTAAACGACAAAGCGGCCTTCCAAAAAGCACGAAAACGACTGGTCCTCATCGTTACGCTCTTCCTATTTCATTGGCACGAGCTTGAATCACAATAGCGCGAGGGGTTGTTATTGAATGACAATACGTGCAAAAAGATCCTTTTGTTCCCGTGTTGCTTGATGGTAGCAAATCCGATGACTTTATTTCTTTTTGGCCTTTGGCAAATGCGAGTATATACGTCTTTGAGCGGATTTGGTACAAGCGCCTAGCACACTGCTGTCAGATCAATCCTCGTCTGTCTGTTGGCTTCGACAGGCAGGGTGTTCTGTACTAACTTCCCAACCATCAACCTTTCAGCAGCAAGCAGCAAGAAGGTTTCAAGTGGCTATTCGCATTGAAAGGCAGTGTTTGAACCTGCTGGGTGCTTGCACCCGGCAGGTTACAACGAAGGCAGCGAACACAGCGACGCGCGACAACACGAATGGAAGGATAGGATGTTGATAGCCGTAGGCGGACGCGCTAGAAGTCGAATGGAGGGTAGAGACGCCTCCGCCAATCTAAAACAAAATAGCCGCTGAAGCAGATGCCATCGCTCAGAAAGCATACGATCTCAAGCTAGTTCAAGCGCTACTCCCAATACTCTTCCCAGTTTTCGGCGAAGGCTTGTTTGAGCCGTTCCAGATAGGCATTGGTTTTGATCTTGGCCATCCAAAGGTCCGATCCGCCCGTGCCGCCTTTGCAGATCACGCCCTCGGCGACGCCATATTTGCCGCGCCGCACATCTTCAATAAACTGGCCCGTTAGTCTGCCACGATAGACCACCCGCGCGATTGGCAGCTCGGCGAAATCGCTCACAAACTGCTCTGGCCCAATCATGCCAAATGGCTCGACAAGCAGATCAAAGAGGCGCAGCTCTTTGGCTTCGGCTTCGCGATGCAAGCCAGCGAAAGAGTTTGGTCCAAGAAACTCGGTGAAGGCTTTGCAGGCTTGGTAGTCGCGGTAGTTGGGGTGCTCGCGCAAGATCCGGTCTAGGTCATCAGCGAGAGTGGCATAGAATAGCTCGACACATGCGCGCAGATGGGCGTGCCTGCGCCCGAACTGCTCGATCCCCTCGGCAGTGAGGTTAAAGCTATCGCGGCGCGTGCCAAAGGCATGCCAGCCAAAATCGCGGTCCCAGTCCCAATGCAGATTGGTGCCATCGTACTTTTCAAACGCGATACAGCGGGCGTTGGGTGCATTGCGGCTATCGGGAATTTTTGGGTAGTGCAGCATAGTTCGATCAGCAGTTCAGAAATAGCTCAAGTTTCAAAAATATTCGCTTGTAGCGCTCGCACTCGCTCAGCGATTGAGCATCAAAATAGTCATCAGCAGAACCATCATTAGCACAATCGCCACAAGCACAAGCAGCACAATGGTCGATCCGATCCGAGCGGGCAAGGAAAGCGGTTTAGCAAACAGCCAAAAAAGCACACCACTGGCGATCCACAAGACGATATCGAGGATTCCCGCGATCAGCACCGCGCGCTCGCCAGCGGCAACCGTGGGACCAGCGCTCACAATAACGATCAGATTGCCGACAACAGCCAAACCCACAGCACCTACAAAACAAGCCAAGGCCAGTAAGAAGAGCTTCATACACCTCGCCGCTTCTTTTCACATCGACTCGATAGGCAGTTAGCGCTCAACAAAGGCATCGAGGAAGGAGCGCCTCCAAACAAAGCAGCCTAACAACTCAAAATCAGGTGGAGTTGTTAGGCCGCCCGCTTGCCCGCGCGTATGGATCAGCGTTTCATCGAGGTCGAGGATAAGCAGTTTTCGTCGATCCATAGCGCTCATAGGTTTGTCTTAGTCGATCAGCGATTTCCACATCAAGATATCGGGTTTGCGCTTGCCATTGGCGTTCGGGATCACCCCAATGATCCCGTATCCGCATTTTTGATAGAACTCGAAGGGGTGATTGCGTAGATTACGCACCGCTTTGATCTGATCGGGCAGATTTTGCGGAGTCAGATCGACCTGCGAGAGGCTGGTCATAAAGAGCTCATCATCGGTGCCCAACATTATCCCGATAATGCCTCTTTCTTTAGCACGCCGCTCCAGTTCAGCGACTAACTGGCGACCGATGCCTTTGCCTTGGGCATCGCTACGCACCACCAAGGGGTGTAACTCCCAAGTAAGCTCGTAGCTCGGGCGCAGACCAACCCAGCCCAATAGCTCACCATCTGCGCAAATACCCAGACAGATGTAGTCGGGGTTGATACACTCGGCAACCTCTTGTTTGGCGCTCTCTAGATCGGGCCAAGCATCGTGGCCCTTCTGGATAAAGGCCTTCCAAAGGATCTCAGCCGCCGCCAGCTGATACTCTGGCGAATCTGCTAGATTACAAAAGGTATAATTCATTACAGCCTCACTGATCACAAAGAGCACATCAGCTGCAATTATACGTTGAAACTTTTAGCCCACTAAGGGCGAGTAATCCTCACGCACAAATACCATAAATTGGCGGAAAGCGCGCATACCTTCTGATGGCGGCCAAGCGAAGCGCTGAATCCGATCGAGACCCTCTTGCCACTTCTCGTTGTTGAGCCAGCAATCGCCGACAACTTCTTGATCGCTTCGGCAAGCGGCAAATACTTTGCTCCAATAGATCGTTCCCGAAAGCTCTTGATCGGCAAACAAGGGAATAAGCTGCTGATAAGGTGGCTCTTCGCTCAAACCATCACGAACAGCGCTGGCATCTACTTCGTTACCGACTGTCTGCAGCGGACTCGCAAAGACCTTCCATTTGACGGTTTTCCCGCCACTGGTCGCGCTAAACTCGTCAGTATAGACTTCGGCCGAAGCGTGTTGGGGTGCCAAAAAGGCAGTCAAAACGATAAAGGTGCTGTAAAGCCAATTGCTTAAAGCGCTAACACTGGCCTCTACAACATCATCTCCAAAGCCCAAAAGAGTATCAATCATTTCATCGGGCCAAGAGACATGACTGCCTTCTACCGCCAAGGTAACCTGCACACCCAGATCACTTTCGAAAATATGAACCGGAAAGACTTTGAGGGTTAAAGCAAGCGGAGGAATATGCAAGCTATCATCAGATACACTGTGAGGAACACCATGCTGCTCTAACAAGTGGGCGAACAATTGGATAAGCGGATCTGACATTGCCTGCTCCTAGCGCTAATATCGCTTATATCAACTCAATTTCCTGCGTCCGAAATTTCAAATGTGAAACGACATTATACGGCTCATAAGCAAACGGGGCAATAGCGATATACAAGCTCGCAGGCTATTCTAATAACTTTCCAAGCTTTAAAACGAATGATATAGTTGATTAAGAAACTGACTTCTAAGCACCTGTTGGTCTGCTTATACTTCGTTATGGAGATCAAAGATGTCGCGTTACTTTACACACTTTTGGTCCAACGACACTATAAAAAACCATAAAGATTGGGAAGGTCTGCCTTTAGACCATACAGCAGGAGATGATTTTCTAACACGAGGCGTTAAAACGGGCGATATTGTCTACATCGTTACCATTCTCAGAGGGCAGTTATATGTGCTGGCAAGGATGGTAGTAGCGCAGATCTGTGGCCCAGAAGAGGCTGCGGCGATCTTGCAGGAAGACCCTCAAGAGTTAAGCTACGCTTCGGATCACGTTATCGCTCAATCCTGTACGCCCATGAACTCGAACCTGCGCATTCCCGCAGACATCACAAAAACGCTGCTTTTTCTCGAAAACGGCCAGACGACCGGGCCGACCTTCAAATATCCAAACTATCTCGACAATCAGTCCTTTGCGGGCGTGCGAGAGCTAACCGCAGCATCGGCGGCCCAACTCGATACCTTCCTGCCCGAGTACGAGCCGGGCACTGCGCCACTTGCGCAACTCGAAGCGCCCTTCGCCCTGCCCGAAGAGCTATCCGAGGACGACAGTTACCCCGAAGCTGCCAAAAAGCAGATCAGCGTCAATGCCTTCGAGCACAACAGCATAGCGCGCGGCAAATGCCTACAACACTATGGCTATAACTGCTCGGTCTGCGGCTTCAATTTCGAAGCGATCTTTGGCAAAATCGGGCACAACTACATCCATGTCCACCATATCGTGCCGCTAAACGAGATCGACGAGAGCTATATGCTCGATCCAATCGAAGATCTCCGCCCGATCTGCCCCAACTGCCATGCCATGATCCATCAAAAACAGCCCGCCTACACCATCGAGGAATTAAAGGAGCTGTTGGGGAAATAGTTTAGCCGAGCAATCAATCTAACCGAGCATCAACGAACAGTCCATTTTAGGGCTACCCTATCCAATCAGTTCAACGCTCTGGCGGAGAGCTCCTAACCTCCCATTCGGCTTCTAGCGCGTCCGCCTTCGGCTATCAACATCCTTTGCCTACATTCGGGCTGTCTGGTGTGCCCGGAAAGCGCCCCCAAACACACAAACGGATCCGCCTTGAGGAGATTAGCCTGAATTCAAGGCTAATCTCCTTGCTTTTGCATCGCCTCAAAGAGATCTTCTTCACTGGGAGCAATCGGCGTTCTACGGCGCCAATCAAAAGCAAAGACCACCAAACAAACTCAAGGCGGGAGGTATCTCCCGTCTGTTTTCACGAATTTTATGTCAACCTAAATGCTCAGCGCTCCACGTTTTAGAGTCTCTGAATTCGCCCTACTGAAGCCACTAGCTCCACTGTAAACGCAACTAAGCTTGTTTATAGCTCTCAGATCCCTTACACACTATCGCCCCAGATAACTCGCTCAAACAAACAGACGCTGAGATAAGGCGCTTTTAGCTTTCGCTGGCTACAAGCTCGCTGCTAAGCTCAGCTTGCTTTTGCAGACGCAACTGTTGCCAGACCCTTCCGATCAGAGCGAGCGAAACCCAAAAGAAGAAAAGCGCGTCAACCACATGGAAGGCACGCAGAATAATTAGGCCAAAACGCGGCATGGTTTCTAAAAAGATGTATTGAAGAGCTAACAAAAGGAAGAGCAGGCCGCCAAGGCCTTGGATTCGCCAAGGTAAGCCGGTGCCAAGCCCAACTAGGCAGGCGAGGATGATCAGCAGCTCGATCGTATGGGCGAACGAACGGTGAAGCGGCCAGTAGGAGGCGTGCACCGTTACAGCGGCCCCCGCCAAGAAGACCTGAATAACAACCGAAAGCGCGATCAAACAGGCCAGCACGATGTAGAGATAGCGAAAAGCTAAGCGCCACTTTGGAAGCGGCTTGACAAACGGTGCAGTTTGAATAGAGCTCTCTGAATTCACCTTTCACTCCTTGTGTTTCAAGCGCAAGCAAGCTATTTGCGTGCTCGGATCAATTGGGCGCACAAGCCGACCAAGGCGCCCCAAATGCTATTCGTCAACAACAGCATCACAATGGCGATCGGGTGGCTCATAGGGCCGCTCGCTTGGCCATCAACGAGAGGAGAAAGCAGTGCACCGATCAGAATAGCGAACAGACCGTAAATCGCGCCGGTAGCAGTAAGGGTCAAGAGCGGTTCGCGCACCTTACTCAACAGCATGGCGCCCAGCCACACCAACGAGATCAAAACAATCACCAACAGTGGCCCAAGGGGTCGGCCGAGCAAATCCATCAGCCCGCTAAGGTTAACGACCGGCCAAACTAAGGCCAGCGCACCAAGGCCAATAACCAAAGGCCAGTGCAATCGTTTTAAGCTATCCATCAAAAACTCCTTTTGCAACGTTCTGTTGGCTGTGATGATAGCTGGGGCGAACAGTTTGCGCATCGGAGTAGCAACGCTACTTGTTGTCGTCATTTGTTGACAAGCATATACGTTCCAAAGCGACAGCTTGATAGCTGCGAAACGATAGACAGAGCGGGGATTGCTTGTTAGACTAGAACTATGCAAAAGCGAGAGGATTATAACGCTAAAATAAGTTCAGAGGAACAGGTTCCAGCCTGGCTGCTCGATACACTCTTAGGCCTCATAGTGACCCTAGTGCTAACCTTGGTGATCAGCAGCCGACAAGGAGGGTCGCGCCCGCCAGATCTTTTAGCCTACTCCTTTGCGGTCTGTTTTGGCAGCCTTATGCTCTTGCGACGTCGCTTCCCAGTCGGCGTTCTCATCACCACAAAGCTGCTACTGTTTGCCTACTATAGCTTCAGCTATCCAGCGATCGGCGTGGCCCTGCCAGTAGTAGCCGCACTCTTCTCGGCAGCCGAACGCGGCCATATCCGCGCGGCGATTCTGGTCAGCTTCATTTTGGTCTGCGTCTCGACCTTCTTTCGGCTGCGCGATGGCGAATCGATCGCCTATCTGTTGGGTTATGAACTGGTCTCGACGGCCACCCTCTTGGCAGCCTCGATCGCACTCGGCGATAGCAGCCGCTCGCGCAAGGCCCTGCGCGCCGAGCAGGCCCATACGGCCCAACTGATCGCCCAAGAGCATGCCTATCGTGCCGAACAGCGCATTCAGAGCGAACGTGTGCGTATGGCGCGCGAACTGCACGACACCATCGGGCACAGCATCTCGGTCATCTCGCTGCAGGCCGATGTCGCCAGAGAAGCGCTCTATAACAAACCCGAACAAGCCCGCCAAGCGCTCGGGCATATTCGCACAGCCTGCACAGCGACCATGCGCGAACTGCGCACCTTGCTGAAGGTATTGCGCACACCCGGCGATCAACAGGCCGACTGGTCGATCGGTTCGCTCAAGCATTTGGGCGATCTGATCGAAAACGCCAACAATAGTGGTTTGGAGGTCGATGTACAGATCGACGCAGCGCTCGAGATCGAGCGTCTGCCCGCCAGCATCGATGCGGCCGCCTATCGCATCATTCAAGAGGCGCTAACTAATAGCCTGCGTCACGCTCAAGCGAGCAAGCTCTCGCTGCGGATCGAAAGCGTCGAAGATGGGCTGCAGCTTCAGATCGTCGATAACGGCAGAGGCGCTCAAGGAGCGACCGTAATTGGAAATGGTATCAGCGGTATGCGTGAGCGTGCCCGTCTCTTGGGCGGAGACTTAACAGCCCAAGCCAGCGCTGCGGGAGGCTTTGAAGTTAGAGCCTTCCTCCCTTTAAAGGAGCTTTGAGATGATCGCTGTGGTACTGATCGATGATCAGGTCTTAGTGCGAGCTGGTCTACGTGCCCTCCTCGAGCACGATCCAGAGATCAAGATCGTTGGCGAGGCTGATAACGGTCGCAGCGGCTTGCAGCTCGTGCAAGAAAAGCGGCCCGATGTGGTGCTGATGGACATTCGCATGCCGATTATGGATGGTCTGCAGGCGACTCGTCAGATCGTCAATCAACCCGATCTGCACAACAGCAAAGTGCTTGTGCTCACCACCTTCGACGAAGACGAAGATATTCAAGAAGCGATTCGCGCTGGCGCTGCGGGCTATCTACTTAAAGATATCAGTCCAGAGGAGCTGCGGCGAGCCGTGCGCATTGTAGCGGGTGGCGAAGCGCTGCTGGCTCCTGCCATCACCCGCCGCGTAATGCAGCAGTTGGTCACCAACATAGGCTCGCTCAAACCTGAATTACTTAAAGAGCTGACCGAGCGAGAGTGCGAGATTCTGCGTCATATCGGCTTGGGCCAGTCCAACGACGAGATCGCCCAAGAGCTGGTGATCAGCCCAGCCACGGCGCGCACCTATGTCAGCCGCTTGCTCGCCAAGCTCAATGCACGCGACCGCTCTCAACTGGTAATTATCGCCTATGAGAGCGGTTTGCTTACCCCAGGCAAAAACAGCTAGACATTCCACATGTCTTAACTCTATTGATCGTGATCGCTAGAATTAGGCTGCTTCATAAAAGTTCAATCGATTGCCAAAAGGGTCGGTAATTCTACACTCTTTGTCGCCCCAAGGAGCTGTTTCAAGCCCCGGATTAGCAAAGATATAGTTTTTGGCGCTCAACTCTTGATGATACTCCTCAAGCTGAGTGGCAGCGATCCTGATCGCAACACCGGGCGCTCCATCGCCATAGTGTTCAGACAAATGCAAAACGCAACCATCTTTTGAAATTTGCAGATAGCGTGGAAGATTCTGCTCTACACCATGTTCCCAGTCGATTGTAAAGCCAAGATAATCGAGATAGAATTCTTTCGCTTTGGCGAGATCAAAAATCCGTAAAATCGGGGTGATTTGCTGAAGTGGCATAGAACTGCTCCTTTTACAGAAATAATCGTTATTTCATTATAGCACATACATTCAAATGGAAATACGCATACGCTATACTAAAAAATCGTTTAGTTAGCTTAGATAGAGGTAGCTATGCAAATCGAAGTGGTTGAGGGTGATTTGCTTGATCAGAAAGTCGAAGCGATCGTTAATCCATGGAATCGCAACCGCATTCCGTGGTGGCTGTTATTGCCTCATGGTGTCTCGGGCGCGATCAAACGGCGGGCCGGGCTTGAGCCCTTTCGCGAGCTGGCGCGCATGGGGCCGCTCGCCCTCGGCGATGCGGTCGCAACTGGCGCGGGCAAGTTGCCCTTCAAACAGATTATTCACGTTGCTAGCATCGACCTCTTTTGGAATAGCTCATCGTCAGCGGTTCAGACTTCGACCATCAATGCGCTGAAACTGGCCGAACAGCTTGGTCTAAACTCGCTGGCCTTTCCGATCCTAGGAGCAGGTTCGGGCCGCCTCTCCCCGCAAGCAGCTGAAGAGATGATGCTTCAAACCTTTGCTGATATGGACAGTTCGCTAGCAGTGAAACTGGTTCGTTACCGGCCTAACTAACTAAACATATCGCCAAGTCTTAAACTCACTCCAAAAAACTGCGTGCTTCAAGCAGACGTGCTCAGTTGTGCCCTTAACGCTCACTATACTGGATTTATGCGTTAGCAAAACCTAATCGCAGGCCAAACACCATGGCATCATCACGGCGTTTGGTCGTTCGTTCTGGCGGCAGGGCTACAATTCTACACATGGAGCACGTATGTTTAAGCGGATTGTCCTTCTATTGGTCTTATTGATGTCGGCTAGTTTTGTGCCCTCGGTCTTTGGGCAAGATGATCAACGCTGCTTCCCGGAAACGGGCCAGTGTATCAGCGGTCGGATTCGCGAGTTTTGGGAGCAGAACGGCGGTCTAGCGGTTTTCGGCTATCCAACCACTGATTTCCACGCCGAAGAGATCGAGGGCAAGCTTGTCTTAGTCCAGTGGTTCGAGCGCAATCGGCTCGAATTACACCCGGAAAACCAACGTCCTTTCGATGTGCTCTTGGGGCGTCTGGGCGTCGATCGCCTCGCACAACAGGGCATCGACTGGTTTAGCTTCCCCAAAGGCGAGCCGCAAGATGGCTGCCGCTATTTCAGCGAAACCCAACACAAGATCTGTGGCGATTTTCTGAACTACTTCCGCACTAACGGGCTTGATCTCAACCAAACGGGTGTAAGTGAAAGCGAGAGTCTGGCACTCTTTGGCATGCCGATCTCGGAAGCGACCTTTGAAACCAACCCAAGCGATGGCAAGATCTATCTGCTTCAGCACTTTGAGCGCGCTCGTTTTGAGCTACACCCCGAGATCGGGCCAAATGTCGTCTTGTTGGGTCTGTTAGGCAACGAGATTCGCCAAGCCCAGGCCGAAGCTGAGGCCGCTCCGGTGGTCGAAGAGCCTGCTGCGCCGCCGCCTCCGCCGATCCAGCCCCAAGAAGTCTTGGATGGCTATCGCAAGAAGATGCCTCAGGGCTACTGGACGGTGTCGCAAGATGGACTACGGATCTCGGCCTCGGGCTTCCAATATGTGCCCAAGATCAAGTATTCTGAGGCAGGCGATGGCTATAAATATGTGGTTTTTAGCGTCGAATTTGTCAATGATGGCTATACAAGCCGAAGCGGAAATACTGCTGCTTTTGCCAACACAGCCAGCTTCTCGCTCATCGACCTTGACAATCATGTCCACGATATCGCCTCAGCAACCTTCTCGTTGGACGATTATCTCGATGGTGGCACGGTCTATCAAGGTACCAAAGTCAGTGGACAGTTGGCCTTCCGAATCCCCAAAGACTCGGCTCCAGCTATCGTTGTCTACGATACTTCAGCCTTAATCCACTTAGATCTGCGGGTTGCACCGCACACCCAATAAGGGCTAACACGACAAGGAGGTGGACAACAAACTGTTGCCCGCCTCCTTTTCTGTCGCTTAATGAGTCGTCAGCCTACCAAGCCGCAAGTTGAGCGATGGTTATCGGGCTCTTGTTAAGGTCGTGCTGTTGTTGACTTGTAAAGCCTTGGAAGGTCTGCAACAGGCCGCTCTCAAAGCTAAACTCAAACAACTTCTGAAAGTCTCGTTGCAGCGCGAAGTAGACTAGGCCATCGTCGAGCAAAGCTAGCATCGAAAGCTGGGTCGGGAAATCCCCTTCCTGTTGAGCAGTGGCCGCCAAGGTCGCAAAACCCTGTTCAAGGCTAAATTCATCTTGATACTGTTCTAACAGGCGATAACAGGTTGTATAACGCTCTGCACCATCACCATACACTTCGCTGTAGGGTTGATCTTGAAACTCCGAGAGACGGAAGTTAGTCAAAGCAACAAAACGCTTCTGCTCTTTGGCAAAGCTCATATTCGCTCGGGCAGGCTCAAGCACGGTAACTGAACGATCAGGTTGAGTGATTAGGCTTTGGACGCTAATATTGGGCACATTCAGAATGGTTTTCTCTTGCAGAATCTGCCCCAGAGCGGGCTGATCAGGCTGATCGGCAAGCACATGATCTAACAGTTTGATGATATGCATGCTATTTTTGGCCCGCCGATAGACAGCCTGTTCGTCAGGCTCGACCATCTGAAGGTTCATAAAACAGCCAGCGCGGTTGATGCCAAAGGCTGGACAGTTTCTACCAGCCTCTTTCTGCAAAATCCGCAGCTCGTTCTGCTTTTTGAGACTAAGCTGAATCGGACGTTCGGAGATATCGAAATTCATTCCGATATATGTACGATCAGCGTGAATCACAAAACTTGTACACACTTTGTTGCTCCTAAACTATCAGCTTTCAGAGCAAAATTATAAGTCATATCAATTCCGATTACACCGTTCTAGCGAGAAAATACTCTTCAATAGGCACATCGATTGACAAAGAAAAATCCGGAAAGCGATGTGAGGGATTTAGCGCTAGGGCGCTAAATCCCTCACATCAGAAAAGAGAATTCCACTCTGCCGAAGGCCTGCGTTCAAAAGAGCGAGAGGCAATACAAACAAATCAACCGAATTTGGTATCATGCATAACATCCACCACACAAGGCATACAACAAATCTATTCACCACACGAGGCTCAGAAACACAGAGGTTTGGTCAAACCATATCCCCTGCTTGCATCTGAGCAGCCTGTCGAAGCCAACAAACTGGCACCTTTCCCCTTGACCCGACAGCAGTGCGCTACCCGCCCAGCTGTCAGGTTCTTGGGGGTTTGTCAGGCATCGGACGGCCATTTTTAGCACACTTGCCAATCAAAAGCCATCCCTATGTAGGCATGGAATGGCTTTCGTCTGTTTGGAATTCACTTGGAGCTCTACCCTAGTAGTTGCGCAAACGTGGGTCGAGTGCGTCGCGGAGGCCGTCGCCCAACAGGTTGAAGCCCAACACGTTGAGCATAATCGCCAGACCGGGGAAGAAGACCAAGTGTGGCGCGGTAAAGAGCTGGTTGCGCTCGGCGCTCAACATCGAACCCCACTCGGCCGTTGGCGGCTGCGCACCAAGGCCCAAGAAGGATAGGGCGGCCGTTTCCAAAATCGCCGCGCCGATGCCCAAGGTCGCTTGCACAATCAAGGGAGTGATAGCGTTCGGCAAAATATGGCGGAACAAGATACGTCCAGAGTCGAGACCCAAGGTGCGAGCTGCGTGAACATACTCTTCTTGCTTGGCCGAAAGCACGGTCGCGCGGATCACGCGGGCATAAGCCGGAATCGAGACAATCGCGATCGCGAGCATGGCGTTGATGAGCGATGGCCCTAACACACTTACAATCGCGATCGAGAGGATCAGCGATGGGAAGGCCAAGAGCACATCGAGCAGACGCATAATGATGTTATCCGTCCAACCGCCAATGTAGCCAGCGATCGAACCGAGGATCGAACCGACAATCAGGGCGATCGCAACAGTGATGAAACCGATTGTGAACGAGATGCGGGTACCATAAATCAGACGGCTGAAGACGTCGCGAACATTTCCGTCGATACCCAAAATATGTTGCGGTTTCTCTGAGTCACAGCCCAAGATATGGATACAGGGAGGGTCGCGCCGTTTGACGTCTTCAACCCCAATCAATACTCTGGTTGGGTCATAGGGGGCAATCAAAGGCGCAAAGATCGCAACGAGTGCTAATAACACGACAATACTCAAACCGATAACGGCCGAGCGTTGACGGAAAAAGGTGCGTACAGTTTTGCGCCAAAGGGCTTCAGGAGGTCGAACTGCGACCGCCTCAAGCGTAGGTGAGCTTGTCGTCATAATCGTAAATAGCTTTTAGAGCAAGTCGTTCGCCGCTAAAGGCAATATATAGCGTTTTGTAGCTTGAGCGTCTTGCGATACACGGAAACCGATTTGAAAACCAATAGGCTTCGCTCAAAATTCAGAGATAGTAACTCTTAGAAACGAACTGCCAGAAGTTTTTTTAGTTCAGTCGAATGCGCGGATCTAAGTACGCATAAGAGAGATCAACCAGCAGGTTTGCCAAGACATATCCGAAAGCGATCACCAAGGTAAAACCTTGAATAATAGGATAGTCACGGGCCGTAATAGCGTCGTAAAGAATACGTCCTACACCTGCGAGGTTGAAGACTGTCTCTGTTAATACAGCGCCGCTGAACACGCTACCGAGCTGCAAACCGATAATGGTTACGACGGGCAAAAGCGCATTGCGGAAGGCGTGCAGCAAGACAACCGTACGCTCGGGCAGACCTTTGGCTCGAGCTGTGCGCACATAGTCGAGGCTCAAAACTTCAATTGTGCTCGAGCGAACCATACGCGCGATGATCGCGGTTGGAATGGTTGCCAATGCCACTGCGGGCAAAATCAAGTGTTGGATTCCATCAGCAACAACTTTCCACTGACCAGTGAAGAAAGCGTTGACGATATAGAAGTTTGCAAAAAAGGAGAAGAGACCATTAAGGAAGCCGTTTTCAGGCAGGCCCCAACCAAATACTTCATAAAATGGAACCGATACAACACCTGCGCTTAAGCGTCCTGAAGGGGGCAGTTGAAACGGCGTGCCTTTTAGCACCAGCGCGAACACATACGCGAGGATCAGACCTAGCCAGAAGACTGGCATCGATACACCGACGTTTGCGACCATCATAGTACCAACATCGATGATCGAGTTGCGGCGTACAGCCGAGATGATACCAGCAGCGATGCCAACAATCGAAGCCAAGACAATCGCTGTAATACCCAATTCAAAGGTGGCGGGCAAACGCTCGATAATCAAGGTGGTGACTGGTCGCTTGTAGCGCAAGGAGTCGCCCAGATTACCTTTGACAACATCGCCTAAATAGACCCCAAATTGCACCGGTATCGGCTTATCTAAACCCTTTTCGCGAGTAAAACGTTCACAAAGCTCAGGGGTCGCCTTCTCACCAAGCATAGCTGTGCAGGGTTCGCCCGGAATCATACGCACCAAGGCGAAGGTAAGGGCTAGCACACCTAAGAGCACTGGGATCGAGACGATAATACGTTGAATAATATAACGAAACATCCGATAAACCTTACATTATCTTCGTAAGCCTAATAGCAACTTGCCATCGAAGGTCTGCACGCGCGCACCTCCGATGGCAAGAAGCTTTGGACAAGAATTCCTATTACTTAGCGTTCATGAACGAACCCCAGAGGGCTTCGAAGTAGGTGAAGTCGCCGGTGCGGCCAACGTGATAGGGGCTCGAAGCATCCCACACGTTCCAGTACGACATCACAACGTCGTTAGCGTCGAAGGCCGAGCCGTCGTGGAACTTAACGTTCTCGCGCAGCTTGCAGGTCCAGACCAACAGGTCTTCGCTCGGGGTACATTCGGTAGCCAGGCCGGGAACCGGCTTGGTGCCGCCAACCTCGTTCGACAAGAGCGACTCGCTGACGCGCTGGCAGATGCGGAACGACTCACCGTCGCTCTCGTCTGCGCAGTAGAAGCCGGTCGGCTCGGCGTTCTGCATCCACACGAAGGTGTCGCGGGCGCCGGGGGTCATCAGCTCGAAGCGCTCGTTGCCCAAGGGGCTGGTGTTAGCGTTCTCGACGTCGCCAGCGAAGGCAACAGCCGAACCACCGTGAGCGATCGGGATCATCGGAACATGCTCGCGGATAGCGTTGTTAGCAGCTACGTAGAACGGATCGCGCTCTTCGAAGGTAGCCAACGAAGCGCCTTTGCGCAGGTTCTCAACGATATCCTCGTAAGGAGTACCGAACGAAACCGAGCTAGCGCCGAAGTGGTAGTCCAAGAAGTTGGTGACTTCCGGATAGTCAGCACCCCAACCCAGCATGAACATACCTTCCAGCTTACCAGCGTTAGCGGCGTCGATGAAAGCACCCGACTCCATCACGTTGATGTTCACGTTGATGTTCAGGTTGTCCTTCAGCTGAGCCTGGATGTCCTGAGCAACCTGAGAAGGCTGGGGCAGGTAGCCACGCACAACGTCGCGGTACGACAGGTCGATATCGAAGCCATCGGGATAGCCAGCTTCAGCCAGCAGCTCGCGAGCGGCCTCAGGGTTGAACTCATACCACGGCTCACCCGAGCAGCCGTGATCCAGCGTACAGGGGGTGAAGTAGTTAGCAACCGACGAACCAGCCGGATAGAAGTTGTCGACAATGCGCTGCTTGTCGATAGCCATGGCCAGAGCCTGGCGAACCTTCTCATCCTGCAGCGGGCCGCTGGTGTTAACCAGACCCAAGTAGAAGGTGCTCAGAGCGGGGCGCTCCAGCAACTGCAGGTTCGGATCGTTCTTCACAACATCGATGTCCTCGGTACCAACGTTGTCGATACCATCGACATTGCCCGACTGCAGCTCAAGCAGACGCTGAGCAGCTTCGGTGCTCCAGCGGATAACCAGGCGCTCGAAGGCAGGCTTCTCGCCCCAGTAGTCCTCGTTGCGAACCAGCACGATGCTGTCACCACGGTTCCAGCTCTCGAACTTCCAGGGGCCGGTGCCGATCGGCTTCTCGATCAGGTCGCCGGTGCCACCGGTCGCTACGATGTACTCGCTCGGGTGAATCTGGAAAGCGGCGAAAGCCAGCTTAGCCTCGAAAGCCGGGTCGATGTTGCAGAGGGTGAACTGCACGGTGTGCGAATCGATTGCGGCGATCTCCTTGAAGATACCGGCATAGCCGTCGACATCGCAGCTCGAAACGCTAGCAACCAAGAGGTCGCCATTCTTGCTCAGGCCGCCTTGGGGGCCTGCGGGCGGGATCTCGCCGATGTCGCCAGCCGGAGTCTCGCTAGCACCTTCAGCGGGAGCCTCAGCTCCCTCAGCGGGAGCCTCGGTTGCTTCCTCGGCCGGCGCCTGAGCAGCCGGAGCCTCGGTAGCAGCAGGAGCATTTGAAGAGGTGCTGGGGGTAGTGCTACCACCACAAGCAGCCAGAATTGGCAATAGGAGCGCCATCATCAGGGCCAAGCCTGCATTGCGGCGCAGTTTCAAATACGACATAGATACTTCCTTTCAAAAGCCTTGGACTGTGTGTTTACCCAAAGGTAAACAATATTAGGAGCAGATAGAGTTCAGAACAGCCGAAAAACGTGCTTTCACTGGCGCGTGCAGCGTAGCACTCTCGAACTGTACTCTTTCTCTACTGAGAAGAGATCGTTATCTAAGTCAACTATAGAAATAATCAAATATTCTGAAACCTTTCTGGTCTTAAAGTATAGCCCCTTATCGCCCTTATTGTCAAATTTTAATAGTCTTTTGTTGTAAAATATACATTATTTGATAAACAAATTTTGAATAAACCGTTCTATTTGAAAATACCTAGAATAAGCAATTTTAGGACATATCCGGGTTTATAATCCATACTTAATCATAAAACTTAATAAAAGAGCGAGAAACAAGCAAAAAAAAAGCCGTATTAGCTTGCTAGACAAGCTTAACTTACAAGTGGCACTCAATCATTACTCATAGCTTTTTAGCCCGTCCAAACCAACGAAACACACGCCTTGTATAAGATTGATACTCTTCACCAAAAAGGCGCAAAAGATAACGTTCTTCCGGACGTATTAGCAGCAAGTGACAGGCCAAGAGCATGGGAATAAACAAGAGCAACATCCAACTCAGTTGAGCCACAAAAGTCACTCCTAGTACGAATAGAGCGGCTCCTAAATAGAGTGGATTTCGCGAGAAGGCAAACGGCCCACTTGTAATCACCTTGCTGGTAGGGCGGCCCGGATCGGTCGGCTGCTGATAGCGAGCGAATTCGCGCCGTGTTAGAACGATCAAAGCAATGCCGATCACGATCAGAAGCGAGCCTCCTATACGCAGCAAAGCGCTAGGGAGGTAGCTCAAGAGAGGGAGCGGTATAAGCCACTGAAGCAAAATGGCCGCTAAAAGAGGGGAACCGAAAACCACTTCGCCGATCTGCCACCAAGCTGTATGAGCGGCCTGAGCTGTTGGCCCCGGTTGCTTTTTCATAGCGAGACTCTCAATCTAGCATTGAAGCCCTCAATCAGTATAACCCCAAATCGCTTGAGTAGCCAGACGAAAAAGCACTGATATCCATAACAAAAAGAGCTGATTCTCAAACATTGGGCCAACTCTTATAGCAACATCTTTAGCTACTCAGCTCAGTTTAGCTTTATTATCGCTCTAGCGGCGAGTTCTTTACCCTCCATCCGTTCCTTAGCGCGTCCGCCTACGGCTACAAAGTTTCCTTCCACCCATACCAGCTGTTGAGCGCGTCGCTGCCTTCGGCGCGACCTGCTGGGTGCAAGCACCCAGCAGCTTCAAACGCTGCCTTTCGAGGTATTTCCCTGTTTTTGCGCTTTCGCGTGTTGCAAAAAGGCTAAGTCTTTAAGTGGATTTGGAATCATCCTAGATGAGTGCTTGAAATACCAGTCTAGAACAGCGCGCATGAAGGGAGAGAGTATACGCCCTTCTCCCGCAATGCGGGAGAAGGGTCGGGGATGAGGGCAGATTAGCCGCTCTGGTAGCCGGAGGCGGACGCGGTGAGGACCGAATGGGAGGTTAGGACTTCTCCGCCAAAAAAAGCAAAGCAGATAAAAGATTTACACTTTCGCGCTGTGAGAAAACCGGAGCAAGCTACGCTTCCAAACACGCTTAAGGCTGTTCGGCGCCCACCTCGGCCAAACGCTCTTAGAGATAGAGATCGTTCGGCAGACTGAAACGATAGCTGCCTGAACCAATGCTGATCTCAAGGCTGGGAGTCTGCTCTCGGACGGCGCGCATGCCTGCGACCTGCGAGAGAGGGCGGCCGCTTTCGCGCACCTGGGCCTGCGACTCGACCTTGAGGCGCACCAAAGCCTCGCAGTTAGGTGGCACAGTCACGTCTAGCTCGAAGCTATCGCGCTGCATACACCAAGCCGATGCGAGCGTGCCGTAGAGTGTCTCGAGGCTTGCCTTGGCATACGCGAGGCCGCCGCCGGGCTGGGGCTGAATCACGGCCCGCTTAAAAGCCGGCTGCTCGGGGTCGAGCTCGAGGCCCGCCGCCACCCGATAAAGCCAGTCGCCGATCGCTCCGTAGGCGTAGTGGTTGAAGGAATTCATACTGGCGTCTTGGAAGCTGCCATCGGGCTTAATCCCGTCCCAGCGCTCCCAGATGGTGGTCGCGCCCCGCTTTACAGGGTAGAGCCATGAAGGACACTCCTCTTGAGTCACAAGGCGATAGGCCAGATCGCTATAGCCAAAGCGACTCAGGACATGGCAGATCGCGGGCGTGCCCACAAAACCCGTCGTAAGGTGATAGTTGGCTTTGCGGATCTCCTCCGCCAAGCGCTGGGCCGCCAAGGGGCGCAGCTCCTCGGGCAGCAGATCGAAGTGCAGCGCCAGCACATAGGCGGTCTGGCTGTTCGGCCCGATACGCCCGGCGGGGGTCACAAACTCGTTCTGGAAGGCGCGTTTAACCGCATTGGCGAGCTCGCTGTAGCGCGAGGCATCGGCATATTTGCCCAAGACTTGGGCGGCCTGAGCCACAAGCTGGGCGCTATGCGCGAAATAGGCCGTGGCGACAAGCTCGGTATTGGTGACCGGCGTGGGGCGACGTGGATCGGTTCCGCGAAAGTCGAGCCAGTCGCCGAACTGGCTGCCCCGCCGCCAGATCAGATCTTCCTTGGATTGATTGTGCATAAAATCAACCCAAGCGCACATGCTCTGGTACTGCTCTTCAAGCAGATGCGTGTCGCCATAATAGAGGTAGATCGTCCACGGGCAGACCACGGCGGCGTCGCTCCAAGCCGCCGCGCCGTAGGCATCGGTCGGCTTACCCTGCAAGGAGCGAAACTTATTGATCACATCGGGCACAACATAGGGCACACTGCCGTCGGGCAGCTGCTCGAGCTTCAGATCGCGCAGCCAGCGCGTAAAGAAGGGCGCCACATTTTGGTTGAAGCAGGCGGTGCGAATAAACACCAGCGCATCGCCCGTCCAGCCGAGGCGTTCATCGCGCTGCGGGCAGTCGGTCGGAACATCGACAAAATTGCCCTTCTGGCTCCACACAATGTTCTCTTGCAAGCGATTGATCAGAGCATTCGAGCAGCTGAACTGGCCGGTCTGTTCCAGATCGGAATAGATCACCACGCCCGTAAATTGATCGAGGCGCGGCTGGCTGGGCAAACCTTCGAGCGCGACGTAGCGAAAGCCTTGAAAGCTGAAGTGCGGTTCAAACAGCTCGTCCTGATCTGCTAAACCCTTGAGGGTATAGCGCACTACTTGGTCGGCCGTACGCAGATTTTCCGTATAGAGATTGCCCGCTTGGTCGAGCAGCTCGGCATGGCGCAAGCTGATCGTGCTGCCCGCAGGCCCGCGCACGCGCACCCGCACCCAGCCGACCATATTCTGGCCGAAGTCGAGAATGGTTTCGCCCTTGGGCGAACGCAGGATGGCGATCGGCCGCAGCTCCTCCTTCACACGCACCAGCGGCCCGATCTGGGCTTCGAGCTGGGCGGCGGGCGGCTCAAGCTCGCGCACAGCGTACCAGTCGCTGGCGTCATAACCCGGGCGATCCCAACCATCGCGCTCTTGAAGCGCATCGTAATGCTCGCCCTTGTACAAATCGGCGAAGCGGATCGGCCCCTGGTTGGCGTGCCACGTGCGATCGCTACAGACGAGCTCAACCCGCCCCTCGGTGTAACTGAGCTGCAGCTGCAGCAGAAGTGCTAAACGATCGCCGTACAGGTTGCGGTGGCCGTGATGGCCCAGATAGCCGCGATACCAGCCATCGCCCAGCAGAGCGCCAAGCACATTTTCGCCCTCCTGAAGCAGCTCACTCACATCGTAGGTCTGGTACTGCAAGCGATATTCGTAGCTGCTCCAACCCGGCGTCAGATAGGCATCGCCGACTCGTCGTCCGTTGATATGCAGTTCATAGAGCCCTAAACTGGTGACATAGACCCGCGCACTCGCCAAGCCCGCGCCGACCTGAAAGCTACGCCGCAAGAGCGGAGCGGGCTGCGGGCGGCTGGTATCCTCATCCCAATCGGGTGTGATCCACTTAGCACGCCAGCGCTCGGGCTCTAGCAGGCCCATCTCCCAAAAAGCAGGTTCGCTCCATTCCGAAGGCTCGTCATCTTGATCCCAGACCCGCACCTGCCAGTAGTAGCGCTGGCACGCTCGCAAGGTCGGTCCGTTATAAGGCACATGCAACGACTGATCCGAGCGGACCTTTCCGCTATCCCAGACGAGTTCCAGCCCACCGCGGTTGAACTGCTCGCTGGCACACATCACCCGAATCTGATAGGCTGTCTGCCACAGATTGCGCTTCTGCTCGACAGGGCGCAAGCGCCAACTCAAACGAGGCTGCGGCCGCTCGATACCGATCGGATTGACGAGATATTCGCAAAGAAGCTTGTCAGGAAGCAGCATGGCCTAGGTTATCCTTTCAGACCAGTCGTACTAATACCTTCGACCAAATAGCGCTGGAACAGCACAAAGATGATAAAGACGGGGATCAAAGCCAAAATGCCCATCGCGAAGACGCCGCCCCAGTTGGTGACCGAGGAAGGATCGGCGAACGAGCGCAGCGCCAACGAGATGGTATAGAGTTTGGGATCGTTAAGGTAGATCAGCGGGGTCAGAAAATCGTCCCAGCTCCAGTAGAAAGCGAAGATCGCCGCAGTCACCAGCGCGGGCTTGATCAAGGGCAAGATGATCGTAAAAAAGATCCGCCCCTTGCCACAGCCATCGATCTCGGCCGCCTCATCTAATTCGATCGGAATGCCGCGAATAAACTGCACCATCATAAAAATGAAAAAGGGCGTTCCAAACATATGCGGCAGAATCAGCGGGAAGTAGGTATTGACCCAGCCGATCCGGCTGAACATGATGTATTGGGGAATGATCTGCACCTGAATCGGCAGCATCATGGTGGTCAACATCAGCGCAAACCAGACATTCTTCCAGCGAAAGGAGAGGCGCGCGAAGCCATAGGCCACCAGCGCCGAAGAAAAGACCGCCAGCACTGTGCTGAGGACGGTTATGAGCAGCGAGTTGCTAAAGTAGGTTGTGAAGCTGATGCCGCCGAAGCCGCGCCAGCCTTCGACATAGTTCTGAAAGTTCAGCTGCTCGGGAATCAACGATGAGGCTTTGGTCCAAATCTCGTCTTTGCGTTTAAACGAGCTGGCGAGCATCCAAAGCAGCGGATAGATCATTACAATGCTCAAGGCGCTCACAAAGCCATGATAGAAGACGCTGCCTAGGAGCCGCTTCAGCTGCTTGTTGCTCACCTTGGAGAGCGGCTTCGCTGTTTGAATGCTCATAACTATTTCTCTCCTGCCTCATAGAAGACCCAGAAGCGCGAAAGCTGAAACATCAAAGCGGAAACAAGCGCGATCACCAGCAACAGCACCCACGACATGGCCGCGCTATAGCCGAGATCGAAATCGCTGAAGGCGCGATTGAAGACATACAGGTTATAGAACAGAGTCGTATCGAGCGGCTTGCCACTGGTGATGACATAGGCTTGCGTAAAGGTCATAAAGCCATAGATCAGCTGCATCACAAGATTGAAAAAGATGACTGGGCTGAGCAGTGGCAGGGTGATCCGAAAGAACTTGGCAAACAGGTCAGCGCCGTCGATCTCTGCGGCTTCGTAATATTCGCTAGGTATCTGTTTTAAGCCCGCCAAGAAAATCAACATGGGCGAGCCGAACTGCCAAACCGCCAGCAGAATCAGCGTCCAAATCGCCGTGCGAGGATCACCCAGCCACGGGCGAGTCGGCAGATCGACCGCACGGAGCATGGCATTGATCAGACCTTGATTGCCGAAGATCTGCTGCCACATCACCGATACCGCAACGCTGCCGCCCACAATCGACGGAGCGTAATACAGAGCGCGATAGATCCCGACCAAGCGGCGTCCTCGCATCAAGAGCATGGCGACGGCCAACGCAAAGATCAGCTTGAGCGGCACCGAGGTAAAGGCAAAATAGAGCGTCGCCTTCACCGCTCGCCAGTAGCGCGGATCTTTGAAAAACATGGTTTCAAAGTTTTTCAGACCGATCCAGTTTGGCTGACCAGACAAAATATCGTAGTCCGTGAAACTCAAGATCAAGGAAGCGGCGATCGGAAAGAAGGTGAAGCCAAAAAAGCCGATCAACCAAGGGGCAATGAAGAGATAACCGATCCAGTTGTCTCTGCGACGCCGCTTACTAAGCTTTTTGAGCACAGCTCCCTTACTCGGAAGCGCCCGTTGTTCAATGTTTTCCAAGCTGTACCTCATATCAAATCCGCTTGTTCTCAATATATGTTGGCGGAGAGGTCCCAACCTTCCATTCCGCTTCTAGCGCGTCCGCCTTCGGCTATCAACATCCTTTCCAAACATTCGGCTTCTCATCTGCCTGCGCCCAAGCGCTGCCTGAAAAGCCAAAAGCAAGCGTGCAGATTTGGTATCACTGACTGCAGCGGAACATCCCGCCTAAAGGGGATCGTAGCCGCCTGCGCCAGATCTACGATCCCCTTCAACTAACCCCTCGTTAGTTATTGGCCGCCAAGATCTCATTGGCCTTTTCGCGCAAGAGGGCCGCGCCTTCTTGCGGCGAGAGCATGCCGTAGCGAATCGGGTCGCTGAATTCGGGATAGTAGATATTGGTGCGGATCTCTTCGACGCCAACCGGATCGGGGATAACCGAATAGGGCGCTGAATCTTTCGCCAAACGTGCGAGGTAGTCGTAGATGGCCTGTTGGGCGGGTTGGGCATCTGCGCTCAGAGCCTCCAGCACCTTGGTATTGATCGGCACGCCGCGCTCGGCATTCAAGACTTTGTTGGCTTCGATGCTATTGGTGAAGAAGTTAATGAACTTGACGGCCTCCTCAGGCTGCTTGGAGGTAGCCGTGACCGCTACAAATTGGCTGGGACGAATGGCGGTGCCCTGCTTCATACCAGCGATACGAGGAATGGGCAGAATCTTGAAGCGTCGATTTTCGCCAGCAGCGCCCCACAGCGCGACCAACTGGTTCGAACCGGCCAACCAGTCCATGGCCGCCTGACCCGAGACGATAAATTGGCTCTCTGGGCCTTGGCTCGCCACCTCAGTCTCTTCAGCCAAGGTCGGAATCGCTCCCGCCTCTTGCAGACGCAGAATCATCTGCATATGATCGACCAGCGGCTTATCGTCGCTGTAGCCCAACGATTTGCGATCACTTGAGTAGAGCTCTTGGCCCGCGCTGGCATAGATGATGCGCCAGAGGTCGATGTGGTGCAGATACATTCCGAAGCCCCAGATGCCGAGCTTCTCGTGCAGCTCAAGCGCCAACGCTTCGAAGTCGCTCCAAGTCCAAGTATCCTCTGGTGCCGCAATGCCCGCCTTATCGAAGGCATCGAGGTCGATCACAATGCCATTGGCATTAGAGCCAGCGCTTACGCCATAGATCTTGCCATCGATCTTGCCATGATTCTGCAAAGTCTCGGGGATATCGCTGAAATCCAAGCTTCCGGCCGCAACATATTCGTCGAGCGGCTGGAGGAAGCCTTTCTGGGCCCATTCCACCAAGGTCGATGAACCGTGTTGCATCACATCGGGCAAGCCGCCGCCCGCCGCCTGGGTGGTCATCTTCGTCCAATACTCATCGAAGCCGAGCGGCTCGTACGAGAAGCTAACGTTGGGGTTCTCCTCTTCGAACATATGAATCACTTGGGTCGTGATATCTGCTCGAAGCTGGCCGCCCCACCACACAAAGCGCAGATCAACCGCTTGGGCCGCTTCTTGGGTCGGAGCCGCGCTCGGTTCTGCTGGAGCCCCGGTGGGAGCTGCAGTTGGTGCTGCTGGTGCATCAGTCGTTGGCCCCGCAGCCTGCTCAGGAGCCGTGGTTGGTGCCGCCGCTGGAGCTGCTCCGCCACAAGCCGCTAAAAACGCACCCGCACCTGCCATCGTTGCCATCTGTAAGAATCTGCGACGCTTCAGTTTCCCCGTTGACATCTGTTCCTCCTTGAAAGTGGGCGAGAATCTGTATATTTCCACCTAAAAGAGCGAGTGTTGTCGAAAGCTATCGCGTTTACGCCTGAACAGGCATTATGTCTACCATCAACCTTGCTAAAACTGCTCCTTCATGCCTACTAAGAGCGCTTCAAAGCAGTTGCCCAGCTTCACGCTCGCCTCAGCGTTCCGTAGCGACCAAAAAAGGCAACAAAAAGCTAGCCTACAAGCCATTAGGCTTTAGGAAGAGTTGTAAGCATTGAAGGAGAGGTTGGGATCGTATCTCTAGCGAACGGCTGATAGCCTATAAGCAACCAGTTTCGCTATCAACGGGTTTAACTGCGCTCAGTTTGCGGTGCAGGGCCAGTCGATTCGCGCAAAATCACCCGCGATGGCAGTCGAACCTCCTGTTGTGGAAGATCCGGGTTTTCCAAACGTGCCAGCAAAAGCCGCATGGCCTCATGCCCCATCTTTGCACCATTTTTTGAAGCTGTGCTTAAACGCGGCACCAAATATTTCGAGATCTGGATATCGTCGTAGCTAAAAACCGAGACATCTTGCGGCACTTGAATGCCGAGATCTTGCAAGGCGCGCAACACACCCAGCGCCAAAAAGTCGTTGATCACTAACAGCGCGGTCGGCGGCGACGAGATGCTCATGATCTGGCGCGTCGCTTGGTAACTATCTTCGATATTCGACCCGCAATGCACCACTAAGTAGGGGTCGACTGCAAGCCCAGCCGCTTGCAAACACTCGCGATAGGTGCCGAGTCGGTCGTTGCCCAAATTGGGAACCGCGATGCCATAGATGAAGCCGATCCGCGTGTGCCCCAAGCCTAGCAGGTGCTGCATGATCTCGACGGTCGCATTACGATAATCAGAAATAACTCGATCAAATTTATAGTTCGCCGCGCTCTGCTCGGCCATAATGCCAACAACTGGCAGGCGGCGTTCTAGCAGAGAAGCTAGCGTTTTTTGCGCTTCAGGAGACTGATAAATAAAGCTCGGGATCATAATCAGGCCATCGATGCGCCGATGAGCAAGGTCGTTGAAAACATCTTCGGCATACTTCTTCTCTGGCGGTATGCTCGAGAGCAAGATGTGATAGCCTGCCGCAGTCGCCGCCTGTTCGACCCCATCGGCAACCTCCCAAAAGTGCGGGTTTTGAATATCGGGAATGATTAAGCCTATGGTATGGCTGTGCCCCGAACGCAAGGCTTGAGCGCGTGCATCGGGCACATAGCCCAGTTCATCGATCGCTTCCAGCACCCGTCGGCGCGTTTCCTCGGAGATCGGCACACGGCCACCCGTCTGACCGTTAAGCACATACGAAACCGTAGCCCGCGACACTCCCGCTAACTGCGCAACATCAACTTGTGTTGGTCGTCGTTTCATTTTTCGTTCGTAATTTCAAAAAATCGGTTTGTATAAACAGAGTCTACCTTCTTTCAAATAATAACCTAAAGTATAGTTCTCTGCTTGCCTAACCCAAAAAGCTTTTTTTACTTGAGATGCTCACAAGAAAACGCGACGGGAATATCTCGGCTATGAGTATTACACGTATCACCTTACACGAGTAAGGTAACGTAATCATAGCACAATTCTTTGCTTTGTCAATCCTAAAATACGTATATTATTTGACAAATAATATAATGATACCCCCATCCTTAGGACTTATGACACGTGAGGGCCTAGGTTGTATACTCTAGAGCATCAACTTAAAGCAGACAATTCTCAGCCAATTTTTGAAGCGAGTGACACTACTATGAAGCAACCAGAAAAGATCCAACCTACCAACCGAGAACGCGCCGAACACTACCAGTGGGGTAACGGCTCCGATGGCTGGCATTTAGTCAAAACAGATAGCCTTAGTGTTATCGAAGAGCGCGTCTCGCCCGGCGAATACGAGCAACGCCATCTCCACAATCGCGCCCAGCAGTTCTTCTATGTGCTCTCGGGCGTGGCCAGCATCGAGGTCGATGGCGAGCTGCATCAGATCGAAGCGGGTAGCGGCATCCATATCCCTGCCAATACGCCCCATCAGCTCTTTAACCATGGCAGCGAAGATCTGCGCTTTTTAGTCATCTCTGAACCAAAAAGCCATGGTGACCGCACGCTCCTCTAAAGACATATCTCACATAACAACAGGAGAATCAGATGGCATCTCACGAACAAAACGAACGCCCTGGTGATCAAGTGGATCCGGCGGCAACTGAAGCGATTAGCAGCGATCTCGCTGAGTTTTTGTTTCGCCTGCGCGAAGCGGGCATTCGTGTGCGCCCCGACCTCCGCAAAGAAGATCACTGGGTAGCCGCGATCTCCAACTATCGCTCGGCTGCCTACCCAAGCCAAAAAGAGGCGATCTTTGATGCGCTCTGTTGGCTGATGGATGAGTACAACAAGCAAAAGGCCATCTTAGACGAGGTCTATAAAAGCCATCCTCAATGGCAATTCCGCTAAACAGATAGATATACAATCTACGTCGCCTGCGCTACCCTACAAACTACACACAAAGCGCGATTGGCTGAAATACTTGAACAAGCGGATCAGATCTCTCAACACACGAACAATTTGTTCTGATCGCCCTTGTTGCAGACAGGAAAAAGCAGATGGAAAGTAGCTTTTCGATCGCAAGGCTGCACTTTTGGGACATATTTACCACTTCAAATAATTACCACATCGTGGTATAGTAAGCTCGTTGTACAATCTATGCCCTATGTGCAACACCCGCGTTCGTTATGGGCAGTTCTGCTAAAGCAGCTCTCAAATCGTCTGGACGACAACCAAAGCGATCGTCCTCGTTGTCACACAGTGACCGGCAACGCATCGACCGTTACCTCGATGCTTCCAATGGTTCAGGTTCGGCGCCGCGATGGCGAAGATTTCGACGACTTCCTGTTCCGCTTTGAGAAGACCCTCGACAGAGAAACTGGCCGCCCTTGGAACAAACGTCGCTATGGCTACTATGAGTCGCCAAGCTTATTGCGACGTAAAAAACGAAAACTACGACATATCAGGCTAGCCATTAGTGGCAATGTTTGGCTAAGGCTAGACTTAGCCGCTCAATGGCAGCGCACTGGCCCAACGAACGCCGCCGGATACTAGACATGAATGATCAAAGGCCACCAGTTTTAGGCAAGCTGGCGGCCTTTTTATGTTTCGAAGCGAATCTGCTTGATAGGTTCCGGTCTCTGGCGTCAAGGTCTCTAGCCCAAAGAGGGCTGCTAGCGCGTCCGCCTTCGGCTACCAACAGCTCGCCCACCACAAGACAGTGGTAGCTGTGTAACGAAACCGCCCCCATTCCACAAACAGATTTATAGCCTTTAGAATGCAGTAACACATCCGAATAAAAAAGAGAACCAGCAGGGAGGGTGATCCTGCTGGTTCGCGCGTAGGAGGAGGAGAGATTCTACAGAACGCTATCGACGTAGCGGTCTTGGCCGTTGCGCACAAGATCAGCATTGGCGTCGTAGCTTGCTTCGCCCTCGTGGCCAACCGCGGGCTCTTCGCTGATCTGCGCCGAGGTGGCGACCGACCAAGCCACGGTGGGGTCAAGCAGGCGCTCGATGATCGGCACCCACTCTTTGCGCACATAGTGCTCGACCAAGTATTCGCGGTTGATCGGCGTCGGGATCAGAGCGACCGGCGGCACAATGCCCTTCTTCTGGGCCGCGCCGCGCTGTACCTCTTGGCCCGGGCCAAGCGGAATCGAGCAGGCGTAGAAGGGCGGCTGCAAGGGCGCTTTGCCCTGTTGGGTGCGCAGCGCATCGATGGTGTCGAGCACATCGTATTGGTGCATCAGCGCGTCGAGCACATCGCCGGTTAAGGTGCTCTTGACCGAAACCTGAATCGGCTCGTAGAAACCGACTTCGAGCAGCTCGCGCAGCAAAACGCGAAACTTCAAGACCGACTGCGGACGACCATCCGGCAGGGTGCGCCAACCGAAGGCGATGCCATAGCGCTCGTTGGTGCTCTTCATCTCGCCGATCGTCTGAACGCCGTCGGCGATCACAAACATATTGGCAGTTTCAACAGCCCAGTGGGTCACTAAGTTGCCGCTGCCATGCTTAATCGTAATACTTTCAAAACCAGCCGACTGCATAGCGGCATCAAGCGCCTCGTTACGACCAGTTTCGATCAACCAACCGGCATAGATCATGCGTTTGGTGGTAGTAAGACCAGTCGACCATTGCAAGAGGGCGTCGCTGACGCGGGCGATCGGTCGGCGGGCAGGGCCTCGGCTAAAGGTTACATCTTCCATTTGCTCTTCTTTTCTGTACAATACTCGTATCGCTGTGCCCAAAAGCTAGGCTTTGCCCCATTATAGCACAAATGTGCGACATGTAATGTCACAATCGTGTCGTTTTTTGGTTCAATTTGAATCGAGCGATCGCTCCCCCACCTTGGTGAAACTTTTTTCAAAAGTATGCAAAAAGCAATCGAGATATGCTACAATGGCCTACCTAAAGCCGCGATACGCTTTGCAGAGCCAATGAAAACACCTGAAGAACGCAGCCAATTGAAGAAGAGCTTACGTGCCAATTTAGTAAAGCTACGTAACCAATTGGACAGACGCTCAGAGCGTAGCGAGCGGATCTGCGCCCGCTTAATCGAGCTCGATCTCTTTCAACAAGCCCGCGCAATCCACGTCTATCTCGCCATTCGCTCCGAAGTCGATACCCTTCTCTTGATCAACCACGCACTGCAACTCGGCAAGCGCGTCGCCGTGCCCGTTGTTGTGCCCCAACAACCAACCCTCGAACATCGCTGGCTCGAAGCGGCAGCGCTCGAACAGCTCAGCAGCGGGGAATTCGGCACGCGCCACCCACCGCAGGCCGTGCCCTGCGATCCAAACGAAATCGATCTGATCATTGTGCCCTTGCTAGGCTTCGACCGACGTTGTCAGCGTTTGGGCTATGGCAAAGGCTACTACGACCGCTTTTTGGCACACAGTTCGGCCACTGCCATAGGCCTTGGCTTCGCTATTCAAGAAGTTCCAGAGCTGCCAAACGAAGCGCACGACATTCCACTTAGGGCGATCGTCACCGAACAAGAAGTCTTGTACTCGCCGACTTCCTAAATCCACGCTCGCAAAGCGTTGCGAAGAGGTCTGAGCTTGTTGCACATAACTTGCTGCTAGGCTTTAGAAGCAGGTTATACCAAATCCGTTTAAAGAGGTGCATTCTCTTAGCTCAGAAAAACGAAAAGAATCATGTTCCGCTCTGCCGAAGGCCAAAGAGAACCTAATCAAACGGATTTGGTATTACAAGCATAAAGGTTGGATAAGCCCCCATAAGTCGTAAGGAAATCCCATGCATCGTTCCTATCATCAGTGGCACAGCACTGCACTTGATCGCACAATGGAGTTGCTGGTCTTCGGTCACGCCGGTGCGCTGGTGTTGGTCTTTCCAACTTCAAACGGTCGTTTCTACGACTACGAAGAGCATGGAATGATCGAGGCGCTCAGACATCCGATCGAACAAGGTTGGTTTCAGCTGATCTGTCTAGATAGCATCGATGGAGAAAGCTGGTACAACTATGGCGAACAGAGCGGTACGCGTCTCTTTCGTCACGACCAGTACGAAGGTTACATCTTGACGGAAGTCATACCGTTCGCACGCCAGAACAACCCGCACCCCTACTTGATCGTCACTGGCTGCTCGTTTGGCGCAAGCCACGCCATCAACTTCGGCTTTCGCCACCCCGAAAGCGTCAACCGGATCGTAGCCCTCAGCGGTCTCTACGATCTGCGCCGCTTCTTCGGGGGCGATACTCACGATTCGATCTACTTCCACAATCCGGTCGAATTTATGCAGAACATGCCCGAATCGCCGCAGCTAGACGCTATTCGCAAGCAAGACATTATTCTAGCGATCGGCAAAGAAGATCCCGCCGCCTGGAGCAACGACCGCCTTTCACAGATTCTCTGGTCGAAAAATGTCTGGCACGCCATGCGCTGGTGGAACGGCTGGGCCCACGACTGGCCCTATTGGCAACAGATGATCCAGCGCTATATCGGCGGGCACGATTAACGAAAAAGACCAGTCAGCATCGATCAGCTGGCTGGTCTTTCAGTTTGTCGAATAGTTGATACGAAATCCGCTTGAATCGTCGTATTTGGGACGGTCTCTCGCTACACTGCTACAACATCATGGTTATGGGCGAGCGGTTGGTAGCCGTAGGCGGACGCGCTAGCAACCCTCTTTGGGGTAGAAACCAAGCCGCCAGAGTGCTGAACTAATCAAACGGATTTGGTAATTAATAGATCTGCACGCTAGCCCAATTAGGAACGATGATCCCCTGAGGGGTAAAAGCCAGCCCGGTCACTGATGGACGAACCAAAGCATACATTTTAGGGTTATAAAGCGGCAGCCAAGCGACCTTATCGAGCGCGATCTGTTCGGCTTGAGCATAGAGCTGCAAGCGTTCGAGCAGCTGATCTTGAGCACTCATGCTATCAGCGGCCTCCACCAAAGCGTCGAACTCGGGGTCCGACCAGTGCCCGTTATTGTTGGGCTGATCAGAGTGAAGCTGCTGAGAGAGGAAATTCTGCGGGTCAGGATAATCGGCGCTCCAAATGCTCAAATAGAGCTGCAAGCCGGTTTCAGGAGAGGTATAGGTCTCGCTCAGACGCTTATTAAACTCGGCCAGTGGCAGACCCTCGAGGCGCACCTCAACACCCAGACTCTCGCGCCAATGGTTTTGCAAAGCCTGCACAACGATAGCATTGTCGCCCTCTTCGCCATAGCTGAGCGTAATGGGCGGTAACTCTTGCCCGCTTAAAAAGCCCGCCAAGCCTAAAGCCGCCCGCGCCCCCACCGGATCATAACTATGCCCTCGCACGCTAAACTGTGAACCTGCCAAACTAGGCGGCAGAATGCGATCGGTGGGCACAACCGTACCAGCCAAGTCGTTCTGAGCCAAACTATGCTTATCGACAGCGAGTGCGAAGGCTTGGCGCACATAACGATTATCGAAAGGCGCTTGCAGATTATTAAAACCGATATAACGCACAGTCAGCGAAGTCGTTGTGCGTAAGTCGGGCATCTTTTCAGCCTCTTTGACTCGATTAGCGGGCACGCCGTTTTGCTGGTTGCCCATCACATCCAGCTTGCCATCCAAATAGGCTTGATAGGCTGTCTCGCTATCGCGATAAAAGGGCATTCTGATCGTGGCGACATTCGGCTGCCCGCGCCAGTAGTAGGGGTTCGCCTCCAGAATGATCTCTTTGTTATGGATCCACTGCTTTACGCGGAATGGGCCACTTCCGAAGGCCTTATCGAACCAGCTCGCATCAGCTTCGCGGGCTTTCTCTGGCAGGGCAAACGCGAAGGGGAAGGTCAACTGAGCCAAAAAAGAGGCTACAGGAGCTTCAAGGGTGATCTCCAAGGTATGATCATCGACCACGCGCACGCCCTCGGCCTGGCTTGCTTTACCCTCGGTAACTTCTCGGGCACCACTGATCTGGCCCAGATGAGACAAAGCGCCGTTCGATGGCTCATGAGGTTGAAGCGCTCGATTGATCGAAGCCGCGAAATCGTGAGCTGTGAGGGCGCTGCCATCACCAAACATCAGGTTTTCGCGCAGTTTAAACGTATACACTCTCCCGTCAGCGCTCACAGTCCAATAGTTCGCCGCCTCAGGCTGAACCGTTAACTGCGCATCGAGACGGACCAGTCCACTAAAGACCAAGTTAATCACTTTAACCGAATGGGTATCGTTTGGACGAGCCGGATCGAGCGAGGGCAAATCGCTTACACCCACTACCGCCCAATGAAGTTCGGTTCGTGCTTCAGAAACGCTAGGAGCTGAAGTGCAGCCTATTAGCACAAGCAGTGTTATTAAGACTTGTACTAGACGCAGAGACTTCATAACTAACCTTTCTTCCGCAAAACGAGATCATATATCGGAGTTTGTGCATTATAACACAATCTTTTTAACCAAATTTCAACTTTTGTTAATTATGAGTGAAGGATTGTAAACACATACGCAATAGCTTCCTGCAACCCAACAAGAGATCCCGAGCAAGCGAGTTGACAGGTTTGCAATCTGGCACTATCATATAGGGCGTACGCCGGAGTGGCGGAATGGCAGACGCTGCGGTCTTAAAAACCGCTGAGGGCAACCTCGTACGGGTTCGACTCCCGTCTTCGGCACCAGCAGAAAAGGAGAAGTCACGACCTCTCGGATCGTAACTTCTCCTTTTTTCATATCCAAACGTCCAGCTAAGGGTTCTCACTGCAAGAATCTGACCACCAACAAAGATCAGCCCCCAAGAGCCTCCGCCAAAAACCACAGCGATTTCAGACGCGTCTGCTCGCATAGATATACGGTAAACGAACTACAGAGGTTTCTCAGCGATCATCACTCACAAGACGGTAGATCAGCCAACTGCTCTATCAAGTTTGCAACTCCGGCCATCAGCCAGCCTTTTTTCACGCGTGAACAAGAGCAAGCGACAGCAAGCTACATTCCAGTAGACACGTTTTGACCACCACAAACGAGGAAGTTCAAGAGGAGAGCTAGTTCTGATTTCTCGCCAGCTACAGGCGGAAAAGTTACAACCAGCAAAAAGGCTATAAGCGCGTCCGCCTACGGCTATCAAGTCGCCGTCCTTCCATTCAAGCTGCTATGTCGCAGCTTCGCTGCGATCTTGCAGTGCAAACCCTAAGCCACTGTCATTGCGAAGTTTCGCTCTGTCGAAGACCAAAAAAGAAAAATTATGGAATAGGTTATGCTATCGATCAATAGGCCAAGATTGCGGGAATCGAAGCTCAAAGGCGCATCAAACAAAAAACAGGCCCAAAGGCCCGCTTTTTGTAACCTATTACTTTAGGAGCGATCACGTCTGCGTTTATCGAACGCGATCACGAGCAGAACGAACGCGATGATGAAGGGGATCCCCGTAAAAACCGCGATCGGAAATAACTCTTCCCACGTCATAAGCGACTACCTACTAAGAAAATGGCGAGGCTGGGGCGATTCGAACGCCCGACCAACGACTTAGAAGGTCGCTGCTCTATCCACTGAGCTACAGCCCCATTCGATCTCTTACTATAGCCTACAGTGCATAATTTTGCAACCCTTCGATAGTCCCAACAAATAAGGAATATTCGAAGCGAGACTAACTTCATCTTACCAAGTCGTCGCGCTTTTGTCGAGAGATCTTTGCTTTTGGGGTCATACAGCGCTGCACTTTGCGATCTAGGGCGTAGCGCCGCATAGCAGAGTGTGGTACGATGGTATTATCTAGGCGCTATGGTATACCATAGACCGCAGCAAAGAGATTCCTAAGGAGAATAGACGTTGTCAGAACCGAAAGACGAGCTGGACCCAAAGCGACCATCTATTGAACCGGAGCCGTCCAGCCAAGAACCTTCTACAGATTCACCCTCATCGAGCGATCTTACTCCCGACCTGTCCCAATCTGAGACTTATAGCGAAGATCTTCCCGAAGATGCTCCCTTTGGTTTCAGCGCCGATGATGTACGCCGCAATGTCGAACAGAGCCCACTCGATGAAGCCAACGCTTCAGACTATTCGCTTGAAGACGAATACGAAGGCGAAGAAGATATCGAGTATGAAGAAGACAGCAAACCCAACTGGTTTGCGCTGATCGGCGGCCTGATCCTATTAGCAGCCATTGGCGCTGGTATCGGCCTGTTGGCTACCCGCTGGAGCCTTGGCCCCGGCAACGAAGCCAGCCAAGTGATCGCACGTGTCGGCCAAGATACCATCACACGCGCCGAGTTTTCGCGCAGTTGGATCGACGGCCAAGACCCGATCAATATTTTAGACCAGTTGATCGACTTCGAACTGGTAGTGCAAGCTGCTGAAGCAGCGGGCATTCAAGCCGACGAAGCCGCGATCGATCAGCAGATCGAAATGCTCCGCGCCCAAATGGGTAACGACGAAGAGCAGTTTCTGTCCTTCCTGCAGGCAAGCTCGATCGACTCGGTCGATACATTGCGCGAACTGCTGGCCGATCAACAGAAGGTCGACGCGATGGTGAACCAACACACCATCGTTGAGCAAGCCCATGCCAGCCACATTTTGCTTATAGGCGATAGTGCCGAAGCGATCGAGGCGCGCAAGAGCGAGGCAGAAGCCTTGTTGAAAGAGATCGAGGCAGGGGCTGATTTCGCCACCTTAGCGAGCGAACGATCGGAAGATCCCGGATCGCAAGTGAACGGCGGCGACCTTGGCTGGGCGCCTAAGGGCGTGTTCGTGAGCGAATTCGAAGATGCGATCTTCAGTATGAAGCCAAACGAAGTACGCTTGGTGCAGTCAGATTTCGGCTGGCACATCATCAAGCTGCTGGAAGGGCCGGAATTCCGACCGCTCGAGAATCGTCAATTCTTCCAGTCGCAGGCCGTGCTGGAAGCCTTTGAAAAGACCTTCGTTCCTTGGGTTGAGGAGCTGCGCCAGACCGCACTGCAAAACGGCGAGATCGAGGTTTTGGTTGACCCAAGCACGCTGGTTCCCACTCCTACACCCGCGTCCTAAACGATTCAGCATGTCCGAGAAGCTGCTATCTGGCAGCTTCTCATTCTGTTAGAGTCATCTTCTCTCCACCTCAGGCGTTCCTACACCTTGCCATCAGCTTGTTGTCAGCTAAAAATCGCAACATAAACAAGCTGAATCGCGTTTATGCTATATACCATATAAAACGGTATCCTAAACTATCTGACATAGAATGAGGATCGCCATGATACAACAAGGCCGTTATCTTGTCGCGCTTATCTTAGCCTTATGGCTGGTCGGTTGCGGTGCCGCTCCAGGCCAACAGCCAGCTCAATCGAGTCTTGCGCCAATCAACGCTACTGCTACCAGCCCCGCTTCAGAACCAATAAGCCAAGCTCCCTCTCAAACGAGCGAAGCCACGCCAAGCAGTACGCCAGCTGAAACACCAACCAACCCGCCAGCTGCTACAACTACAGATGAACCTGCAAGCCCGAGCGCTGCCCCTGCAACCGCAACCCAGGCTGCCCAAACGAGCACTCCAGCCGACCCCTCCGGCCTGAGCGGAGAGCTGCTCTTTTTGCGCGACTCGAGCTTGATAGCCTTTGATCTGGCGAGCCAAAGCGAGCGCGTGATCGCCGAAGAAGTGCGCGATTTCAGCAGCAATGCCGACGGCAGCTTAATCGCCTTTGTCAGCGGCAGCGGTTTAACAAGCGAGATTTGGTTGGTTGAACGCGATGGCAGCAACCTCACGCAACTAACCAATAATCAGCGTAGCGAAGGCCAAGCCGTGCTCTCGCCCGATGGCCAATTCATCGCTTTCAGCGCCTCTCAGCTCGACCTCGAGCCCAAGCGTGGCTGGTCTGAGTGGTCGCGTTGGTGTATGAACAGCGATGTGGTGCTGCTCGATATCATTACACGCCAAGAGCTGCCCTTAGGGGCTGGCTGCGATCCAGCCATCTCGCCCGACAGCAAGCGTGTCGCGTTTGCCAGCGCCCCCACCGAACAGGAAAGCTCTTCAAGCGATCAGTTTGTGCTCGGCAAAAACAATACGATCCACTTGGTGAACCGCCAAGGTCAAAACGGCTGGGACTTCGCAAAAGCGGGTATCAGCAGCGACGGCAGCGATGGGCTCTTGGTCTTTGGCCCAGCTTGGAGCAGCGACGGCAACTACCTGGCCTATCAGCGCTTCATCGGCTACCAAGCCCTGACCGACATCATTTACACCGAAGTTGGCAAATCATTCGAGGGCAAAGGGGTAAAGATCGCGCTCGGCGCAGGCTGGATGGCGCCTATGCATTTCGGCCCTCAAGCAAACCTGCTGGCTATCAGCCAAGACAATGTAAGCGATGCGCGCGGCTGGGGCGGCTATGAGCAGTGGAAAGCTAGTGTGGTCAACCTCTCGGGCACGCACAACAGCCTCTTGCCGCAAGGTGAAATCACGCTCGCTTCGAGTCTGGTCGGCGAGCTCGACAACGGCCAACAGATGGCTTGGGCGCCCAACGGCGAAAGCCTTGCGCTCCAACTGCCCAGCGATTGGACGCCGCTGATCGATATGCCGAATGAAGGGCGTTATATCGATGAAGAGCCGGGCGCGCTTTGGCTCTGGAATCCGGGAGAGAATCCCAGCCAGAAGCTAGTCGATAATGTCGACTTCGCTTCGCCCGTCCTCTGGCTGCCCTAAGCCCGTTTGGTACAAAGCGCCCAGACAAAAACGCCTCGGCAATCTGTTGCAAGATCGCATAGCACGTTGCACTCTTCAGGCGGAGAGGCTACTAGCCCCCACTCGACTTCTAGCGCGTCCGCCTTCGGCTATCAGATGGGAGCACCTGCCCTCATCTCCGGCCCTTCTCTCGCAAGCTATGCATTAGCCAAAAGTCGTATTGGCAGCAAAAGGCGATCGTTCGCATACCATCGCGGAAGTATCCTTGAGAGCACAGACGCGGAGAGGTTGTATGCGGCGTAGCGAAATCGCATACAACATCACCATTCACCCCCTCGCCCGCAGTGCGGGAGAGGGGGCCGGGGGGTGAGGCCGATAAGGCTGACCGTATGTCGATTTGTGGCTAATGTACAGCTCCCGCAAGCAAGAGAAGGGTGTCTGGCCACGTTACATCAAAACGCCATACCGCGGTTCCTGTGGTTCGACAAGCGGTTCCTGAGCCTGCCGAAGGGCGCCAAGCAAGCTCGCCAAAGGGCAGGGTACGGCTTAATCGTCACAGCGCTCTATCGCTCAATTCCAAGCTCTAAAAAAAGTCTCAGTGTTTCATACCTTGTGTGCACTTTCGTGCGACAGCGCGAAAGTGCACACAAAAAAGTCAAGTTCCACTCTGCCGAAGGCCAAATAGAAAGTAATCAACAGGGTTTGGTATCAGTATCTCTGTGGTGAATGAAAAACGCTGCTAGCTGCCGGATGGATGTACAGCCGCTCTGATAGCCGTAGGCGGACGCGCTTGGGACCGAATGGAAGGAAGAGAGCAAGCCGCCAAAGCGCTGAACTGATCAAAGGGATGTGCTAGCAGCATTCTGGCGAGCTGTATTGTTAGAAACCGGGCAGCTGCTCAATTCAAAGGGAAGGTGCAGATTTGCTATCAGAAAGATGAGGCTTGCGTCCATGGTACAATATCGCAACCATTCCTTAATCTGAAAGAAACGAGAAAGTCATGGACCAACTTCTTCAGATGTTTCAAGAGCTCACCGAAGCACCCGGTGTACCCGGCCAAGAGAGCGCCGTCCGGGAAGTAATGCGTCGTTATCTTGAGCCACATTGCGAAATCCTGACCGATAACCTCGGCAGTATTGTAGGTCGAAAAGTGGGCAAAGAGGGCGGCCCCAAGATCATTGTGGCGGGCCACCTCGACGAGATCGGCTTTATGGTGACTCGCATCACCGACGATGGCTTCCTCAAGTTCCAGACGCTCGGCGGCTGGTGGGAACAGGTAATGCTGGCTCAGCGCTTCTACGTCTATGGCAGCCAAGGGCCGGTTATCGGCGTGCTCGGTTCTAAGCCACCGCACCTGCTCGATCAGGAAGCGCGCCGCAAGCCAGTCGAAAAGAAGGCGATGTTCATCGACATCGGTGCTAGCTCGCGCGATGAAGTGCTGGAGTGGGGTATTCGCCCGGGCGATATGGTTGTGCCGATCTGCCCCTTCACGCCGATGCGCAACGAGAAGCTGCTGCTCGCCAAGGCTTGGGATAACCGCTTTGGCTGTGCGGTAGCGATCGAGGTTGTGCGCCGCTTGCAGGGCGTCGATCACCCCAACGAGGTCTATGCCGTCGGTAACGTGCAAGAGGAGGTTGGTCTGCGCGGTGCGACCACGACCACCAACCTGATCGAACCGGACATCGGTTTTGCGCTCGACACCGGCATCGCAGGCGACACGCCCGGCATTACGCCCGACGAAGCTCAGAGCAAGCTGGGCCAAGGCGCTTTGGCGCTGCTCTACGACGGCAGCCTGATTCCCAACCGTGGTCTGCGCGATCTGGTGATCGATACCGCTAAAGAGCAAGGGCTGAAGCTGCAATTCGATACGATCGCAGGCGGCGGCACCGATGCCGGTAAGATCCAGTATTTCGGCGCGGGCGTACCAAGCATCAGCATGGGCGTACCGGTGCGCTACATCCACACCCACGCTTCGATTTTGCATCGCGACGACTTCGAGCAAATCGTCGAGCTGATGGTTGCTGTGATCAAGCGTCTCGACGCCGACACCGTAGCCGCCATCAAAGCAGGCTAAACAGAACACAAGAAGGAGGGGTTTTGTAGCCCCTCCTTCTTTTATTCTTTGATCTATGGCTGAAGCGCGCTAAGCTCGCTGTAGCTGCTGCGAAGCATAGGCGATGCCCTCTTGTAACGAAGCCATGGTCACAACCTCGCTCATATCGACATCGAGGCCCACCAAGGTTTGGGCGATCTCGGGGCGAATGCCTGTGATCACGACCTGAGCACCTAAGAGGCGCACCGCTTGCACACAGCGCAGGAAGATCGCAGCCACTTGAGTATCGACGACCGGCACCCCAGTGATATCGATCAATGCAAAGTCGGCCTGCTGCTCTGCAACACCCTGCAGCAAGGTCTCGACCATATGATCAGCGCGTCGGGTATCCATAGTCCCGATCAAGGGCATCACCACAATCCCCTCACCCACGGTCAGCAAAGGCGTCGAAAGCATATCGAGCAAGAGAGACTGCATACGAATAATCTCTTCTTGCATCTGCAAACGCTCTTGTTCGGCCTGTTTACGCTGGCTCACATCGCGCAGCGTGCTGATCACAAACGAGCCTTCAGCGCTTTGCATGGGGCTGAGGCTTACCTCAACCGGTATCTCCGCTCCATTTTTATGTAAAGCGACTAAGTCTAAGCCTATCCCCATCGGTCGCACATGCGGTGTAGCGATATAACCATCGCGCAGGTGAACATGTTTCGAGCGAAAACGATCAGGAATGATCGTTTCGATCGGTCGACCTTCTAAGTCTGCTTGTTCGTACCCAAATAAACGGCTGATCTGTTTATTAATGCGAACGATAATTCCCTTTTCATCAACAACGATGACACCGTCAGGTGCAAACTCTAGCCAAAGATCTATAGAAACTTCGGCTGTTTGCTGGGCAGCTTGATTAGCACGCAGAGTTTCAATCACTCTTTGCTGATCTTGAAGGGCGCTTTCAAGCTCTACGACGCGCTTGCGCAGCAAGTCTACTTCATCAGAAAGTGGAGGCAAAGATGGTTCCATTCCAAACAAAAGTACTTCTAGCGTAGAAACGATTATGAATAATTAATTTTTTCCTAAAACACACTGGTATGAGTATAGCATATCTATGTATCGGTATAAGTAGTATATAGGCATAAAAATGTGCTATTGAAAAAAGAACAGCTAAATAGTGTCCTAGAGGGAGAAATAATTGCGACACTCGACTGAGCTAGAAAAAGAAAGAGGAGAATTTTAGATATATGTGTTTAATCAAAAATATTGATTATTACTTTGAAATTTTCGAACCCAAGACAATCAAATAGCTGGGAACACAAAATAACAAACGTCAAAAAATAATTTTCTATCTCATCATGTGGATAGTTATCGCTGTTTTTCAACGATAACTATCCCAACAAGCGACGTATTACGAGCGATAGAGTTCAAGGCTAGCGTAGATCGCATCGCCGATAGCCGGACCGCGCCGCAAGAGCCAGCCCGAATCGGCTGTGCGTGTGCCCAAAATCACCCATTCCAGCTCTTTGCTTGGGTCGGCCCAAGCCAAACAGCCCGATGCACCGCTATGCCCAAATGACTGAGGGCTGGCGCTGGCTGGCACCCAATGCGGCTTCTTTGTGCCGCGCAGATCAGGCCCTAACCCCCACGGACAGGGGTCCCACCACAGCGGCGTTATAAAACCGCCCGCCAGCCCATGGGTGTGATCAGCAACAGCCAAGGCGCGCGTCTCTGGCTGTAAAAAATCCTCAGGACGCCCAGCGAAGGCTTGCACAATCTTGAGCGCGCCTTCCGCTGTGGTAAATAGACCGCCCCAAGGTAGGGCTAAGCTACGCCAGAGGCGCGAATTGTAAGGTTCGATCTCGGTGCCTGCGTGCGCACCACGCACATGGCTGATCGCAGCCGTCTGGCGAGGCGGCTCGTCGCCCAAATAGCCCTCGATCTGCAGCGGTCGCAGAACAAGGCTGCCCAGCACCTCGTTAAACGGCGTGCCCATCACCACTTCGAGAACGGCACCCAGCAGCCCATAGCCGACATTGCTGTATTGCAAGCGGGTTTGGGGCGGTGCTTCAAGCGGCGTTTTCAAGCAGGCTTCGCGCAGAATTTCCCAGCTGAGATCGGCGTTGTAGGGCGCCAAACGCTCATCGACATCGGTCGGCAAGCCGCTGATATGGCAGAGCAATTGGCGTAAGTTGATATCTCCACGAGCTGCCTCGGCCTGGGGAAGATAGTCGCTCAAGCGATCATCGAGCGCGATCTCCTCTTCTTCCACCAAGCGAAAGAAAGCCAAAGCAAGCGCCATTTTGGTGATCGAAGCCACCGGAAAGATACTATCGGCTTGCAGATCTCGTCCACGCGCATCGTGGCCGCGCACCACACGCTCGACCAGCTTGCCGCGATGGGCAACTAACACACTCAAACCCGATAACAGACCAGTCGCTAAAATATCTTCTACTGTCTGGGTAAGTAAAGAACGCTCAGACACCGTACAAATCTCCCGTAGCTACAGCCCCAAACTGATATTGATCTCCTGTTGATAGCTATCGACAGCTTCGTTCAACATTTCATCCATCGAGACGGGGCGTTGAACAATACTCGACTCAAGCATACCATAGGCTGCAGCTACAGCGCGCGTCCCTTGCAGGCCATCGACCTCGGGTGCGCGCCCTTGGCTCAGGGAATCACTAAAATCGGCGTATTCGATCGCCAGCAACTTGCGGTCGATCTCATTAAACGAGAAGTTGTAAGAACCTAAGCGCTTACCTCCAAACAGGGCGGCGGTCACATCGTCGAGCTCAAACTCGGGCACTAGTTCGAGCAATTGATCACCCTCCAGCAGCACATCGCTGCCGCGCTGCAGGCGTATCGGGTTGCCCGTGCGATCGTCGGGCAGTATCAGCGAGCCGCTCGAGCCGTGAATCTCGCGCGACCAACGCGGCTGGCCGTGGCAGGCGTGATCTTCGATATAGTGTGCGACCACGCCGCTCACAAAGTTAAAGGTCGCATAGGCTGCATCGTCGGCGGTCGCCTCAAAGCTGGCGGGCATCTGCTTCTGCCAACGCCCATAAACGCCGCCCGGATTGCTGGTAGCACCTTGGCGCATACCTTCCGCATCGTTAGCAGCAGGGTTATAACGGATCGGCTCGTGCAGGCGGGTCTGAGCATACACGCTTGTGATCGGCCCAAGCAGATATTCGAGCATATCGGTGTAGTGCACGCCCACATCGATCAACACACCGCTCTGGGTCTTCTGATGCCGCCACACCGAAATCAGCATCTGGTCGCCGCCGCCCATCGTCTGCTGAATGGCGAAGCGCGGTCTGCCGATCGCTCCAGCATCGAGCAAAGCACGCGCCAAGCGGTTGATCGGATCACGGCGGTAGTTTTCGGCCACTGCCACAACACTGTTGCTCTCTTGAGCAGCTCGCAAAATGGCGTTACAAGCGCGTACCGTCAGGCCGAAGGGCTTTTCAACCATCATATGTAGCCCTAACCCAAGCGCTTCGACCGCCAGCGCATGATGGAAACGCGGGGTTGTAGTGATATCGATCGCCTCGACACCCAACTGTTTGAGTTCGCCCAAACCTTCGGCCAACACAGGGCGTTTGCCCAACAAGCGCTCAGCTTCAGCGGCCAAAGATTCCGCATTCGAGCGTACTGGATCACAAACCGCAATCAGCTCAAAGGGCGTCCAACCGGCTTCTTTCAGCTCTGCCAGGCCAAACAAGTGACGATGGCCCATGCCACCGCAGCCAACGATCGCTAAGGGAATCATAGGGCTTCTCTGCCTCCGTATCCACAAAACCTAGCACAATCCGCGATCAAACCGCAAGCGATATCTCACACCCCAACCCGAACTCAGCGACAAAACTCACAGCAAACCCACTCAATGCCTTCAGCGCTTTGGCGGTTTGGTCTCTACCCCAAACAAGGCCTTAACCGCGTCCGCCTACGGCTACCAACATCCCTCCCAAAAGCAGAGGCGTATCGCCCTACGCGAACCGCCCCCAAAAGGCGATCAGGCTTCCTATCCACTCTGCCAAAGACAACAGGAAACAGTCGAGCGCGTGTAGTCATATCAAATTCGCTTACAGATTTGCGTTTTTGTAACGCAAAACGGGAAAAGACCACTCTGCCGAAGGCCAAAGAGCAAGTAATCAAGCGGATTTGGTATCACAGCTAAAAAGAAGTGCAGAGCGAACAGGATAGGTTCACTCTGCACATACACATTTCAGATCGGGATCGTCATTGATACCACAGATGCTGCTTCAGATAGAACAGCCTTAGGCCTCTTGCATGCTCTTCCAAAGCACCTCTGGGCGAATCGGCAGCTCGGTTACGCGCACGCCTGTAGCCTCTCGGACAGCGTTGGCGATCGCCGCAGCGCCAGCCGTAATCGGCGGCTCACCGATACCACGCGCGCCGAAGGGGCCGAACGGCGATGGGTTGTTGAGCATAATCGCTTCAAGACGCGGCACATTTCCGATCTTCGGAATGTCGTAGTCCATAAAGCTCGCCGAAAGGAGCTGGCCGTGCTCGTCGTAGCGCATAGCTTCGTGCAAGCCCCAACCCAGACCCTGCACCATACCACCGTGGATCTGGCCTTCCAAGATCAGCGGGTTGAGCGCGAAGCCAACGTCTTGAATAGAGAGATACTCCTTCAGCTCGATCTCTGCGGTATCGGGATCGACCGCTACGCGCACAAGGTGGGCCACAAAGCCGGGCGAGTTGGTACCAACCGCCGAGGTGCCGTCGCCGATGATCGGGCCGGGGCCTCCAGCCTTCTGCTCGCCGATGGCAGCGATCTCGCCAATCGAGATGGCGCGCGATGGCACACCCTTGACCTGAACCTTGCCGTTCACCAGCTCGAGGTCTTCGACGCGAGCCTCAAAGTGTTCGCTGGCCACTTCCAAGAGCTTGCGCTTAGCCTCTTGAGCCGCAGCGGCAACCGCTGTAGCGACGCTGTAGGTCACTTGGCTACCACCGCTAGCCGGTGCTGCCGGACCAGTAGTGGTATCACCTTGTATCAATTCAACCTGATCGGGCGGCACGGTCAAGATTTCGGCTGCGACCAACACCAAACTGCTGTTCACACCCGAAACGTCAACTGAACCGACCAGAACCGAAACAACACCGTCGCTACCGACACGACAGACCGAAGCTGCCGGACCCATAGCGGTGGGCCAGCCACCAACTGCGATACCAACCGCCTCATTCGGGCCAAGATTATTGCGTCCCTGCCAAGATGGGTGCTTGCGCAAACGATCCAGACAGGCTTTCATGCCGATGCCCTCGGGCCAAGGCGCACCAACACCTGAGGGGTCACCACCCTCAACCGCATTCTTATAGCGGAACTCCAAGGGATCTTCGCCCAACAAGCGTACCATTTCATCGATATTCGATTCGATAGCAAAGGTAGCCGAAGGCGCACCCGGAGCACGATACGCGCCAGCTTGCGGTTTATTGGTCAAGACCTCAAAACATTCGATCTCGACATTCTCGCACTTGTAGTAGCCACCTAGCAGCATGGCGACAATACCCGACAGCGCATAGGGGAAGATTCCATTGTCAAGGAAGACTTTGGCCTTAATCCCCGTAATGGTGCCATCCTTCTTAGCGCCAGTCGTCAACGAAATGATCGTAGCAGGCGAAGGTGTACCCGTTAAAAAGTCCTCGCCGCGCGTCATCACCATTTTGATCGGTCGACGCATAGCAACAGCGACAGCCGCAACCGTGGGCTCGATCACACAGTGCTTGGCACCGAAACCACCACCGATCATCATCGGAACCACTTTGACCTTGCTTTGCGGCAAGGAGAGCAGTCGTGCGACCTCGTTGCGAACGGTGAACTGGCCTTGGGTGCTCGCATAGACCGTGAGGCTACCGCGATAGGGGTCAGGATCAACCACACATGCAAACGGCTCCATATAGGCCTGGTAGACGATCGGAGTGCGATAAGTTCGCTCGACCACCACATCGGCCTCGGCCAGACCCTTCTCTACATCGCCACGCACAAAGCGATTCTCTTCGTGAATATTGGAAGGAGCTCGCTTCTCTTTAGGAGACTCTTTCTCGACTGCAGCGTGGGTGGCAGTCATGTCCTCACCCTCGCTCGGAACACCCTCGGGCCAAAGAATGGGCGCATCGGGCGCGATAGCCGATTCGATATCAACCACAGCCGGCAGCGGCTCGTAATCGATGTAGACCGCATCTGCGCCATCTTTCGCAGCCACCTCAGTTTCGGCCACCACAATAACCACGGGCTGGCCGCGGAATAACACGCGCTCACGAGCCAAAATAGCGCTGTGACGCGAATTCATAACCCGATCTTTAGTGGGTAGATCGTCAGCAGTCAGCACAGCAACCACACCAGGTACCTGTCGCGCCGCTTCACTATCGATCGAGACTATCTTTGCATGAGCATAGGGACTCAGAACAGGACGAGCGTGCAGCATATTGGGCAGTTGAATATCGGCAACATATTGGGCGCGCCCCGTTACCTTATCCAAACCCTCAATCAGCTTTCGTCCTTTTCCAAGTACTTCAAATGGCGTATTTACCTGCGACATAATCATTCCTTAATTCAAAATCGCAACGATAGCCACACACACAGAACAATTCGTCCGCCATTAAGTTAAGAGGATGCTTCGTGGATAGATTCGCAGTAGTTCGGTCTGGTAACGCTATTATAGCATATCTGAGCGTCAGCATGCTACGTATCTAGCATTTGTAACCTTGATAAAATCATCGACCCGCAAGCGCAGATTAATCCCGCGCTGCCCCGCACTCATATAGATCTCCTCCCACTCCTTTGCGCTCTCATGCAAGTAGATCCCGAAACCCTTATTCAACAAAGCCAGCGACGAGATTCCACCCGTCAACAGGCCGGTCAAAGTCTCTGCCTCCTTCTTGGTCGCCATACGCACCCGCTTCTCGCCTACGCTGGCTGCGAGCTGTTTCAGATCCACCTCACGCCCGCCGGGCATCACCACCAAAAGCGGTTTTCCCTTCTCGCGCATCACTACCAAGGTTTTAAAGACCTGTGCGGCAGGCGCGCCTAAAACCTCGGCCACCCCATCCGCCGAATGAATCTCGGGGTCGAAACTAAAGGCTTCATAGGGGATTTTGCGCTGATCGAGCACGCGCATCGCATTGGTTTTTACATGGGTCATAGAACGTTCCTCAGGAATACACCAGCACCATGCCCTCGGGCGACAAAGCCAGATCTACCTGATCGCCCGCTTGGCCAGGCCGCTCATCGAGCGAAAACGACAGCTTATTTCCGCTCTGATCCTTACAATCGATCCAAAAGCTCGTACCTCGGAAGGTGACCCGTTGGATCGTCACCTTCACAACAAGGTCGTGGGGCGAGCGCGCAGTTGTGCGAGCGGAATCTGGTCGCAAGAGTAACTGCGGCGCTCTGCTCTCCGGCTGCTCTTCGGCGGGCAGCGCAACTCGCCCTAGGGGTGTATCAGCAACGAGCGTGCGCTGATCGCGCGAGGCGATCGTGGCTGGCAAAAGATTCTCCATGCCCAAAAAACGAGCCGCCCAAGCGCTCTTAGGTCGACGATAGACCTGCTCTGGCGGCCCTTGCTGTTCGATCTGGCCTGCGTTCATCAGCACGATTCGATCAGCGAGCGCAAACGCTTCGCCCTGATCGTGGGTTACATAGATGCTCGTCACCCCAACTTCGCGCAGAATCCTGCCCAGCTCGTCTTGTAGGCGCTCACGCAGGCTGCGGTCGAGAGCGGCCAGCGGCTCATCGAGCATCAGCAGGCGCGGGCGTGGCGCAAGCGAACGCGCCAGCGCGACCCGCTGCCGTTCGCCGCCCGACAACTCATAGACCGCCCGCCGCTCATAGCCCGATAAGCCAACCAGCGCCAACATCTCGCGCAGACGCTGATCGATAACAGCTTGGCTCTGACCCTGCATACGCAAGCCGAAGCTAATGTTTTCGGCCACATTGCGATGAGGAAAAAGGGCATAATCTTGAAACATCAGACCAAAGCCGCGTCGATAGGCGGGCACCTGCTCGATCGAGCGCCCTTCAAACAGCAGGGTGCCGCTATCGAGCTGCTCGAGCCCGGCGATGATGCGCAGTAAAGTCGTTTTGCCACAGCCGCTCGGCCCCAATAGCGCGACCACTTCGCCCGCATCGACCTCGAGCGAGAGCGCGCGCAACACCGTCGTCGCTCCGTAGTTCTTGCTGATCTTACGTGCTTCAAGCAGTGCCATATCGCTAACTCGCCTCTCCATACAGCTTCGCTTCGGCCTTCAAACGACGATACACCTCGATCGCACGCTGCTGAATCGTCCACTTCAAGGGCGGCAGTTGATCGAGTGGCACAACCTGCGCACCGCTCGATTCGTGCTCATCGTAGCGCAACGAGCCACCAACCACCCGCGCAGCGTACACAAACACCACATAAAAGAGCCTCGGATCTTGGTAAGAAGGCTCGTGGATCACATCTAAAAAGATTGGATCCGCCAGCTCTAAGCCGGTCTCCTCCCTGCCCTCGCGCAAGGCCGCAGCCGCCGGATCTTCACCATACTCCGCGTGCCCGCTCGGCAGGTGCCAGATCCCCACATCGGGTGGCAGAGCGCGCCGCAACAATACGATCCCACCCTGATACTCGATCACCACCGTGGCCGCAATCGAGGGATTGGGGAAGAAGATCCAGCGACATTCGGGACAGCGCAAACGCTCTTGATCAAACACCACTTCGCGGCCCAAAGAAGCCCCACAAATAGGACAAAAACGGTAGCGATAACGCTCTGGATACTCATCGATCGTAGGGAGCGAGGACATATGCATACAGCCTTTCAATGCGCTGAAAAAATCGTTATCTACTCCTCGACCTTTCACACAACAGAACGTGTTATGATCATACGAGAAGCTGGACTGTATGGTACCACAGGAGCACGATTTGTCGGCTATGATCAAACGTTTATCCTATCTGACAGGCGCTACTTGTCTCCTGCTCGCCCTTGTAATAAGCCTCTCAAGTTGTAGTCGAATCACAATGAAGCGCATCGACACTACTCAAGACTATCGTGCCCTAGGTTACCCCGATCAGCGCAAAATCGCCCGCGACTCGCGCGGCAACCTCTACGTGGCCTATCGCAAGCACTTCCGAGCCAATCAAAAGAACCTGTACCATATTTTCGTAGCTAAATCGAACGATCAAGGCGCAAGCTGGCAGATCCTCAATTTAGGCCAGCCGATCGAAACAACCGGCGACTATATGCAGCGCGTCCCAAGCATTGTGGTCGATACAAACGACATCATTCATGTGGCTTGGTATGGGCAAGATAGCCGCTACAATGGAGAGAATGAACGTCAGATCAAATATACCCGTTCGCTCGATGGCGGGGTGAGCTGGCAGCCTTGGCAGAATGTCGCGCCCGTCGACGGTTATCAAGGCCAAGCACTCTGGCAAGAGCACCCCAGCATGGTGGTCAACGGCGATCAGGTTTATATCGCATGGCAAGGGCTCGACCCAAACAATGAGAAGGCCTCGCAAGTGCGTGTAGTGCGTTCCGACGATCGTGGGGCCACTTGGCGACCCGCGGTCGTTGTGCACCCCGAGCAGCGCGGCAATCGCAGCCGTCCGAGCATTATCGTCGCGCCCGACGGGCAACACCTCTGGCTCTTGGCCTATGGCGGCAGCGGCACACCCCAACAGATCGTCTGGAGCGAATCGTTCGACCGCGGCGAAAGCTGGACTACTTGGCAAACGATCGCACCCAGCCCAAACGACCAGCGCCACCTCTCGGCGGCGCTCGATGCCCAAGGTCAGCTGCATGTCGTCTGGCGCGAAATAAGCCAAGTCGATCAGGCCCAGATCTACTACTCGCGCCTGAATACCGACGGCTGGCTCCCTGCTAGGGCGATTCGCCCCAACAATCGGCAGCAATCCTTTCCGAGCATCACCATCGGCACAAGAGGAGCCGTCTGGGTTGTATGGAGTGAGACCGAACAGCCCATCAAACTGCCAGAAGACGACCCCCAAACGGGCACTATCGTCATCTTCAAGCTCCAAGACGATGCTTGGCAGGAGATCCAAGCACCCTTCGAGCAATCGGGAGCCAACCTCTACCCCTCGCTACGCGCCAGCGATGCCTTTCAGCCCGGTGCGATCGACTTGGTCTGGCTTCAGCGCGAAGATAGCCCCAACGATCTTCCTTGGAATATTTTTTATAGCACAATTCCTACAAATTGGTGATCCTCACATTCATTTCCGACCATTAACCCTAATTTAACCCCTCTGTAACTCATTTTCAATTAAATAATTACTCAATCATTACTGTGAGTCACAGCAAAATATGCGATTCTTAAGACAACTTCAAAAAAAGCCCGCTGTCTCACTTTCATATCAGTTTTGCATCAGTCTTCTTCTATCGATATTCTACTAAGGCTCGTGTATGCTGACATCAGTACAAATAAAGAGCAAAATTCCGTCGTTGTACTGATGTTTGTTCGTTTCATCTAGCGTATCCTTGATCTAACAACATCAGAACCAACGTTGCTTTGAAAAATGAAGGGCCTGCCGGTATGCATATGTCATTACAAACCCAACAAGCTACACGCGCTCGAACGATCTACGGAATTAGCGCTCAAACATTTTGGGTGCTTCTGGCAATCGAAGGGGTAGTTTTGACCATCATACTAGCTTGGGTATTGAGTATATTAGCTCCACAGACTCCCGCAGCTTCGGTTGGCAACGCGCTTCCAACCGTGCGCGCTGCGATCAGCGATCGGCTTGCCAACGTGGTCGACGACCCCATGATCGAAGTCACCACTGGTGTCAGCGCTCGCGCAAGCAATGTCCGTGGTCTGTCGCTTAACGGCGTAACCTACTACTACTATGTCGAGGGCGGGCAAAACTACGACCCCTACAGCCGTGGTCTCGTTTCCGAGGAGCGTGTCGAGCGGCTTCTACGCGACGAGAGCGGCCCTGCCCCCGTTGTAATCTATACCGTGCGCCCTTAAAGATACCTGCTCTCCTAAGCTGGTGCATTACAGGAGCGAATGGCGTGAGGAAGATCCTCGCGCCATTTTGTTATGTTCAAAGCACCTTCTTGTTCATCCCTCGTATACCGTTGGCGGAGAGAGCGCAAACATCAAAAAAGATCCTTAGCGCGTCCGCCTACGGCTACCAGCATCCCGCCCGCAACCCAAGGGTAGTTCTTCCCGCTGCAAGCAGCGGGAGATAGTTCGCCCCCACATTGTTCCGCAAAGAAAGTAGTCACGTTCCACGCAGCCGAAGGCCAAATAGACAGTCATTTGGTATCACTTAGGGGATTAGAGAGGTTTTGGGGTTTAGTACGAGCTTGCACCCTTCTCCCGCAGTGCGGGAGAAGGGCCGGGGATGAGGGCAGCTAGCCTATCTGATAGCCGGAGGCGGACGCGCCAGAGACCGAATGGAAGGAAAAGAGCTCGCCGCTAGAGCGCTAAAGGCTTCTTTGTGTTAGGAGCGAACACGCTCGATATTGGCTCCTAAAGCGGCCAATCGCTCTTCGATGCGCTCGTAACCGCGGTCGATCTGATTGATGTTATAGATCACACTGCGGCCTTTGGCGCACAGCGCGGCCGTGATCAAAGCCATGCCCGCGCGGATATCGGGGCTAGTGATCTTTTCGCTGTAGAGCTGAGCCGGGCCAGATACCACCGCGCGGTGCGGATCGCACAGAATGATGCGCGCGCCCATACCGATCAAACGATCGACGAAGAAGAGGCGGTTTTCAAACATCTTCTCGTGAATCAGCACCGTACCCTGAGCTTGGGTCGCCACTAAAAGCGCAGTCACCAACAGATCGGTATTGAAGCCGGGCCAAGGGGCCGAGTCGATCTTGGGGATGGCGCCGTGCGCGTCGCTCTGAACAACCAGCTCCTGATCGGCAGGAATGACGATATCATCGCCCTCGACGGTCCAATCGACGCCCAAGCGGTTGAAAACGATCTTGGTCATGCGATGCTCGCGCGGGCGGGCGTTGGCAATGCGCAGCGCGCTACGTGTCACAGCCGCCAAGCCGATCAGCGAGCCGACCTCCATAAAGTCGGGGCCGACCGTGTATTCGGCGCCATGCAAGCTGGTCACGCCGTCGATCTCGAGCACATTGGTGCCGATGCCGCCGATGCGTGCGCCCATGGCGTTGAGGCAGTGACAGAGATCTTGAACATGCGGCTCGGAGGCAGCATTGCCGATCGTGGTGTGACCTTCGGCCAAAACCGCCGCCAAAATGGCTTGTTCGGTGCCGGTCACGCTCATCTCATCGAGGAAGATATCGGCACCGCGCAGGCGCTCGGCGCGCATCACATAGCTGTTGGGAGTCACTTCGATGGTGGCACCAAGCTCGCGCAAGGCCAAGAAGTGGGTGTCGAGCCGGCGACGACCGATCGCGTCGCCACCTGGGCGCGGCAGAGTGACATAGCCACGACGGGCCAAGAGCGGCCCTGCAAACAGTATCGAAGCGCGGATCTTACGAGCAAGCTCATCGTCTGGCTCGCGATCTTGGAATTGAGAGGCCGAGATAGCCCAGCAGTGATCGCCGCGCAACGAGACGGTCGCCCCTAAACGCTCTGAGATCGTGAGCATAGCCCGCACATCGCCGATATCGGGAACATTATGTAAAATAAGCTCTTCGCTGCTAAGAAGAGCTGCTGCAATAAGGGGTAAGGCAGCATTTTTATTACCCATGGGAGTGATCGTTCCCGATAGGCGCTGTTGTCCTTCAATCACAAAACAATCCATAGTACCTCTGTTCGTTTAACGAAATAAAGCCAAAACAGAGTAACACCGCGTGTTACCCTCGTTTTGGCTCTTGTGACAACCTCTTATTGGTTTTGACCATCCTGCGGCTCAGGTAAGGCGGGCGGCTCCTGCTTTTTGCCGGGCAAAAGACCGCGAACTTTTTGGCCGATACCCTTGAAGAAGCCTGTTTTTTCAGCCTTCTCCTGCTTATCGCCACCGCGCACCTTCGCCAACAATTCGCGGGCACGTTGGCGCCCTACCGTCATGGCTTCTTGAGTGATCTGCTTGAGTTGCTCGCCGCTCACCAGCTCGCCACTGGCATACCAGCGCCAGGCTGCGATACCTGTGCTATAGGTTCCTGCATAGGCGACCGCTACTTTGGGGACGATACCCCAAACTGGAATGAGCCCTACTAAACTACGTGCGACTTGCCGCCAGATGTATGCGCCACCAACCACAGGCAAAACCTCTTTGATGCGCGATTGGAAGTCGGGAGGCGCACCATAGGCGAGCGCAAGTTTATACACAAGCAGTGCTTGATTTTTGGTTAACACCAAAATATCAGCTGCCGCAAAGGGGACGCTTATGATCGGTATCTGCTGCGGCAGACCAGCCGCCAAGGCGTAGGTCGCATTGGAAAACGATACGCTATTGACTAGGTCGCGTGCTACCGAAGTTCGCAAGCCAGGCAATCGCCGCGCTGCTGAAAGGTGCAATTCATCGGGAAGACGTTCCAGCACCATACGTGCGAGGGTATCAGGCGCATCTACCGCTTCGACTGTGGGAATAGCGACACTGTGAATAGCGCTGAAACGGCCCGACGAATTGGTCAGAGAGATACCATATAACAATACAAGCAGAATCGGAACACCTCTCGACTCCAGTTGATCGAGGGTTCGTTCGATCGCTGCATCAATCGGCTTGCGAGCATCAAGCACTACCAGTACAAGATCGGCACGCTCGATACGGCCAAGGGTCTCCGTATCAACAATGGCCGAAAAACGACCGATCGGATCTATTCCAACGCCGGGGTAGCGATCTGTACTGCGATGGAGAAGGCGAGAAAGCTCTTCGACACATTCATCTTCTCCGATACACGCTATAAATAGCGGTTGCTCCGCTTCAGCGCGGATCGCATTAACATCGAGTTCCCGCAGCGTTGTCCATACATTTCCAAGATCGTTCCAACTTGGCACGGCGCGTTTGCTGCTACTTTCTAACTACTAAAGATTCCACTCTACAGCTTGTACGGCGATTATAGCATGGTCAAGCGAATAGCAACCTGATACTATCCTGATAGACAAGCTGGGAAGGCGTTTTTAAGGCTTTCTAATCAGCAAGCGGTCGATCGAAATTGCTCGATAATCCGGTCTCTAGGGTGTGCCGATTCAGCGATCGCAAGCGATCTAGACCGGCATGCTATCGACATGTTGCTCGCTCAGACGAACCCGTTCGGCCTCTAAGATCGTAACCACCCGCGCATATTCGCGTTCTGACTGCTCTAAAAGCGCGCGAACCTGTTCAAAAGACTCGTTTTGGGCGCTGGCCTCAAGCTGTTTACATAGATCAGCTAAAAAGGTCGCCGTCAGCATGGCGCTGCTCGACTTAAGCTTATGGGCTTGGCGCTCAAGCTGCTTCAAATCGCCGCTCTCTAAACTAGCCCGCATGCGCTCAAATAAAGTATGGCTGTCGCTCAGATACGTGTCGATCAAGAGCGGCACAACGCTGTTGACATTCTCGCCCGCGAGAGCGTGCAAGCGCGCTAAATCGACCGAATCGCTCGGCTGTAAGCTACAAGAGCGGGCCGTTTCAGAAAGCGGTTGTGGGTTTGTCTCTGGGTAGTTGCGCTCAAGCTGGCGCTCGATATCCTGCTGCTCAGAGATCGAAAGATAGCTATCGTTCTGGCGCGGCGCGAGGCTGATGGCGCGCAAGAGATCTTCTTGCGTGACGGGTTTGCTGAGGTAATGGTCCATACCAGCCGCCAGACACTGCTGAATGTGCCCGGGCATGACATTGGCCGTTACAGCGATCAGAAAGGGGCGCTGCGAAGCAGGCCAGCGCCGCGTGATATACTGCGCAACCTCCAAACCATCCATCTCGGGCATCTGAACATCGAGCAAGACCACATCATAGGCTTGGCGCTCGAGGGCCTGAATGGCGTCGCGCCCTGTCGAAACGACTTCGGCATCGGTGCCCAAACGCTGTAGCAAGAGTCTGATCAGCTTCTGGTTGACGCGATCATCTTCAGCCAAGAGGATCTTATAGGACTTGAGATCGGCCGATAGGGTCTGCGAAGCCTGATCGACCGACGTGCGCATAGCGGGCAGAGGCAAACCTAAGACGGCGTTGCGCAAGATGTTGTAACAGAACTCGGCCTTCAAGGGGCGGCTGATGCTCGGCAAGCCATACTGTTTAAACATCAAAGCATTGGCTTCGCGTTCGCCAAAATTCTGCAAGAGAATGATAGGACTCTTGTAACGCTCCGAGAAAGCATCGGGATCGAACTGCTCATCTAAGGCATAAATATCGATCAAGGTGACATCGAAGTGCTCGTCTGTCTCGAGGTAGTTATAGGCTTGTTCAAGCGAATCGGCCACCCGCACCTGCATGCCCCAATCGCTGGCGAAATTGCTCAGCATCGTGCGACTGCTCTCGCGGGTATCGACGAGCAAGAGGCGCCGATCGACCAGATCGGGGGAGGGCTGCTGGTAAGTGTAAACCGGCTCGGGCACATCGGCCACGATCGTAAAGCAGAAGGTTGAACCTTCCCTCTCCTGCTCATCTTCTTCGAGCCACATATCGCCGCCCAACAGCTCGCTCAGACGCTTGCTGATGACCAGACCCAAACCAGTGCCGCCGAAGCGACGATTGGAGGCCATATCGATCTGGCTGAACGATTTAAACAGACGGTCGCGATACATGTAGGGAATGCCGATACCAGTATCGCTCACAGAAAAACGGAACTCAAGCGCCTGACCAGCCACATGGCGCGAGGAGACTTCTACTTCGATGCGCCCGCTATCGGTGAACTTGATCGCATTGCCGAGCAGGTTGGCGAGAATCTGCTGCAAGCGCGCTTCATCGCTCACGATCACCTCGGGGGTGCCGTGCGCGAAGCGATACGAGAGGTCGATGCCCTTTTGTGCCGCGCTCAGAGCGATCAGATCGAAGCTCTCTTCGACACAGCGGCGCAGATCGAAGGGCGCCAGCGAGAGCTCGAACTTGCCAGACTCGATCTTCGAGAAGTGCAAAATATCGTTGATAATGCGCAAGAGCGCATTGCTACGGTTATAGACGATCTCGGCGAACTCACGCTGCTCGGCATTCAAGTTGGTATCGAGCAAGAGGCGCGACATACCGATCACGCTGCTGATCGGGGTACGGATCTCGTGGCTCATGGTCGCCAAGAATTCCGACTTCATACGAGTCGCCTCTTCGGCGACCTCTTTGGCGTGCCTGAGAGTCGCCTCTACCTGACGTCGCTCGGTTATATCGCGCAGAATCACGACGTAGAGCGTGCGATCGCCCTCTTGGAAGGTGCCGATCGAGGCATCGATCGGGCAGAGCAGGCGATCTTTGCGAATAACCACGAAATCGCGCGTATCGTGCTGTAGGGCCGAAAGCTGCACTGTTTCGGGCGAACCTTGGGCGGGCAGAATCAGATCGAGCAGCCGGGTATGCAACAGCTCTTCGCGACTATAGCCCAACAAGACCGAAGCTTGCTCGTTTGCATCGAGAATGATCGAGTCTTCGTCTAAGATAAAGATGCTGTCGGCGGCCTGCTCAACCAAGGTGCGGTAGCGCTGCTCGGAGCTGCGCAGATCGCTGAAGAGGCGAGCATTGGCGACCGCCACACTGACCTGCTCCGCCAAAGTCATCAACAGGCTGTAGTCGTCTTCGGTCAAAACCGGCTTGCCCGGCGACTCAACCAACAGCATGCCGAGCACGTAGGCGTCGTTGGCTTTGAGCGGCACAACGATGGCTTGCTGGGTCAAAGCCGAGCGCGAAACAAAGCTCGGCTCTTTGCTGACATCTTGGATAAACGCGGCCTGACCGCTGCGCAAGACCTGGCCGATAATGCCATCGTCGGCCTGAATGACCGATATGGTCTGTTGATAGCCGATATGAGCTTGCAAACGCAACTGATCGCCTTCGCGATGATACACGCTCACCATGGGGTAACCAAAGAGCGAACTGATCTGGCTCACCAAGCGCTGCATCACGGTATCGATGTCGAGCGATGAATTCATATCGTGGGCAACGCTCTGAACGACCGAGAACTCAGCGAGGCGACGTTGGGTCTGATAAAACATGCGAGCGTTATCGATCACCAGCGCGGCGCGCCGAGCCAACTCCTCAACCAAAGACACATCGTCCGGGCTATAGGTTCGGCCCGAAACGCTCATACTGATCGATATCACACCCAAGACCTGACCGCGCGCCCGCAAGGTTGCCCATATCAATGAATGTATCTTAGAAGCCCGCAAGAAGGAGAGATGTTCGGCATCGATCGCGAAATGCACAAAGTCTCGATCGCTCACCTCGGGCAAAAACATCGACGAGGGCGCGTCTGGGCCAAAGATCGCTTTACCAGCTTCAGAATCAAACGGAATATAGGAAGGAACAAGCGGTCGCTCGAACTCTTGGGCTTGCTCGCTCACAAAGGCCGCAAGCTGAGCACCGCCTTGTTCGTCACGCGTATAGATAAAGCAGTTATCTGCAATACGCGGCACAATCGACTGAGCGAGGCTCGCCAGTACAGTTTGCGGTTCGATCGTAGCAAGGAAGAGAGCACTAACATCGGACAAGAAGGCTTGACGCTCTTCAGCCCATTTGCGTTCGGTGATATCGTAAAAGAGGTAGAGCCGAGCAAGGCTAGTTTGAGCGGCTTGAGCTAAGGGTATGCTCTGAACTTGATAGGTCGCACGCGCATCTGCACCTAGCTTAAGCTCGATACTTGATCCGTCGGGAGTATCAAAGAGCGCAGCTAGCTCTGGCATACGCTTGAGCAGTTCAAGCGTATCGTCCGCCCGGGCAGAGAGTCCTAACAAAGCCTGAGCCGCACGATTGCTTGCCACAATTCGCTGCTGATCAACCACTAAAGCTGGATCGCTTATGCTATCGAGCAAAGGCATGAAGTCTTTAGAAGGACGAGCTAGCCTCTGACGATATACACGCCAACCAAGCCAAGCAACTACAAACAAGCCGATCGCAGCACTAGTTAGGACTACAAGGTACATGAGTGGCTGCCATGTCATAGAACTGCCCTACAACTTTGAACAAAAAACCCTCACACAGCATCAATCCCACAGGAGAGTATCGCTTCAGGCAAGCAGATCACGCTTCTGCCTTCGGCTCCTAGGATGGCTTGAGAGAAAGCGGCGCTACAATAGCAAGCAGGTAATCTGAACCTTCACAAGTCGGCTGAAGGCGCTTTCCTTATGCACAATGCTATTTACACTGCTCATAACAGGCAGTGTCTCGTGCCGCCGAGCGACAAGGGCCATACGAGATTGCCAGCGAAGGTCTATTGGTCTTTCTTACCCTATGGTACCACGAAAATGCTAAGCTTTTCAAAAGTGACCGTTAGAAAATAGTGTTCCACATGCTCATTTTGAAGCTGCAGGTTCTACGCGAACTAGGCCAACGATGGAAGCTTAGATCACTTTATTCGCAGGTGGCTTTGACATAGCATCTCAAAGCACTACAAGAGAGCACTTGTTGCGATACTGATAAATAGAACGTTGGGGAGACTTTATAATAACGTAACACTTCAGAAGAATTTTTATAGCTTGTAATAGGTTTGAAGCGGAGTATGTTATTTCTAGCGCAAACTCTTTTTTGAGATACACTCAGGCAATACCTACTACAAACCTTCGTTAAAAAGGAGGGATTTATGTTCAAATGTTGCAAGCTAGACAATGGTGTAAACACTATGAGATTATATTTTAGTTCTTACAGACACGCAACTAGGCAATGAGCTTATGGTACACTAGAGAAACTACATATCGGGTAATAGATCTATGCCAATATAGGTTGTACAAGCTTGTTTCTTCATAGCATATAAATGAACTTATATTGGGCTATGCTTTGCAAGAGCTCTGCTTGCAAGCGTCTGCTACTCAGCGCATCGGTAAGCCGCTGTTAGTTAGGTTAGTCATGCAAGCAAGCTGCCCTCTATTCCTGAACAGAATGCACCATCTTCCAGAGAGGGCCAAGGCATGCAGAAGGGCTTGGATCTGTGGTATATTGAATTTGGTTTTAGGATTCGCTTAGCCACATAGAGAGGTGTTACGTCGTTAATCTCCAAAGCGCTTAAGAGCTTCATCCATACTAAGTAGTCAACGATCCGTAGCATTGGATACGGAATCTTCTTAGAGTGAAAGCTCATATCTTTAGAAGACGTTCAGCCTTTGTCATCGCATTGTTATGCATCACTTGTTTACAATTCAGTTCGGAAATAGGCACGTTACAAGCTGTACCTATTCACAAATCTCATGACACTCTATGCTGTCATCGTGTATTGAGAAGGTTAAAACAACTAGCCAGATACGTATATTCACCAAAGGTCAGGAAAACATATGAGCACCTCTGAGGCACAACCTATTCGTGTGTTGCTCATAGATGATCATGATGTCGTACGGGTTGGGCTGCGTGTCGTTATCGAAAGTCGTCCCCATCTCAAGGTTGTTGCTGAAGCTCGCAATCGCGATGAAGCGCTAGAGGCACTTGCACGAACATCGCCAGACATCGTTCTGCTCGATGTACACCTTGATGGGGAAGATGGTATTGACCTGTTACCAGCCTTATTTGCCACTAGCAATGCACAGATCATCTTAATTACTGGAGACCCCAAACCCGAGTCTCATCGTCGGGCAGTTCGTTTAGGAGTCAAAGGACTGGTCCTCAAAGATCATGCAACAGAGACCGTTGTGAATGCTATCGAGCAGGTGCATGCTGGTTCGGTCTGGTTGGAACCAGAGCTTATCTCTGAGGTTTTAAATGATCTCGCACGACCTCCTTACGATAGCGATGCTTCAAGCAAGCGCGATCTCTTGACACCCCGTGAACACGAAGTGGTGAGTTTGGTCAGTCAAGGCTTAAAGAACTTACAAATCGCCAATCATCTTTCGATCAGCGAGGCAACAGTCCGTCACCATTTAACCTCAATCTTTAGCAAACTTGGAATAAACGATCGTGTCGAACTTGTTATCTACGCTTATAAACATGGTCTAACACCTCCACAACAGTAATCACACCCCAACACACCCCTTTCCCAAAGCGGCAGAGCCTGCTACTCTCTGCCGCTTTTAGGTTTCATTAGCATCAACAAATACAACTCAACTGTTTTTGTTATGCCCTAGTTGGCGTAAAGGTCGCCAAGCCCAAACAAGGTCCCAAGCGCGTCCGCCTTCGGCTACAAACAGGGCTAGCGCCGCAAAGGGCTGTTTGCTCATACTGCGACCGAAAGTGATACAACACCCAATCAGCTTCGATCTTTTTGGCCTTCGGCAGAGCGGAACGTGACTCTTTCCTTTTCCCGGCTTTTCGTTTTTCCCAGATTGCAAGCATAGACGTCTTTCAGCAAATGTAGCCTGCTAGCCATTTCATACGAAATCCACTAATCGTTGTATGTTGGGGAGGTCTCGCGGCACACAGCTAGCACACCAAGGTTATGGGCAGGATGTTGATAGCCGCAGGCGGACGCGGTAAGGAGCTTCGTTGGGGAAGAGAGCAAGCCGCCAGCGTGCTGGAGTGATTAAACGGATTTGCTATCATCATCCTATGCTCCTAGGCTCTCGGCAGAGTGGAACGTCCCTTGCTTATCAAGCCTACAACGAATCGCGCATTTCAACGACTCTAAGGATTCGGATAGAATCGATCTAACTTCTTTAATAAGTTGTGGTATAATGATCGAAGTGCACACTTGTGCTAGAAATGTAGTACAAACAAACAATAGATTCCAACTATCCCGCACTGATGGGGGTCAAAATCCTCGTCGGTAGGGCTTTTGCGTGCCAAAAACCCCAATCATTCTACGTTCGTTGCCTTTGTAAGAGGTACATCACGCTGCCACAATCGTTACACCCCGAGGCGGCGTCATCGGCTTTGTTGCCAGGACGGAGTTATGTCCAAAAATAAAATTGTGATTAAAGGTGCTCGAGAGCACAATCTCAAAGGTATTGATGTCGAGATCCCGCGCGACAAACTAGTCGTCTTGACAGGGGTATCTGGATCAGGCAAATCGTCGCTTGCCTTTGATACGCTCTATGCCGAAGGTCAACGCCGTTATGTCGAGAGCTTGTCGTCGTATGCGCGCCAGTTCTTAGGCCAGATGGAGAAGCCCAAGGTCGACTTCATCGGCGGACTTTCGCCCGCGATCGCCATCGAGCAGAAGAGCGCATCGAAGAACCCGCGCTCGACGGTTGGCACCGTCACCGAAATTTATGATTATTTACGCCTGTTGTACGCACGGGTAGGTCAACAGCACTGCCACAATTGCGGCCGTCCGGTCAGTTCACAAAGCGCCGAGCAGATGGTGAACCGTATTCTGACCCTCGAACCCGGCACGCGCTTTATGGTGCTTGCGCCCGTTGTCGAGCAACGCAAGGGCGAGTATAAAGATGTCTTCGCAGATGCTAAGGCCGAAGGCTTCGTGCGTGTACGAGTCGACGGCGAGATCCGCGATCTGAGCGAAGAGATCAAACTTAATAAAAAGGTCAAACACACGGTCGAGATCGTGGTCGACCGCTTGGTGATGCCCGACAAAGAGGCGGCGCAGCAAAACGATGCCTCCGCAGAAGATGTCGCCAAGCTGGGCAAAGCCAACGAGCAGAGCGTCAGCGAGTGGGATGCCTTTGTAACCCGGCTCACCGATAGCGTTGAGACGGCACTGCGCATCAGCGAGGGCCGCCTGCTGATCAATGCTCAGCCGCGCCGTACAGGCGGACCAGACGAGCGCAACGAGCCGACCGAGTGGTTGATGAGCGAGAGCAATACCTGTAACCATTGTGGTATCTCGTTCCCCGAGCTCACCCCGCAGATGTTCTCCTTCAACGCGCCGCAGGGCGCTTGTCCGGCCTGTAGCGGTCTCGGTTCAAACCTCGAAGTCGATGAGCAACTGCTGGTGCCCAACCCGACCCTGAGCATCAACGAGGGCGCGGTGCTCTACTGGGGCGAGATGGGCAAGAAGGAAGGCTCGTGGGCACAGCGCGCGCTGCTTTCGATCGCGCGCCACTTCGGCTTCTCGCTCGACACACCCTGGGAGCAGCTCAGCGAAAAACATCGCCATATCATCTTGCATGGCAGCGGTCGCGAGAAGATCCGCTTCACTTGGCAGAACGAGAACGGCGGCCATGGCGAGTACATGCGCCCATGGGAAGGCCTGACCAGCGAGATCAAGCGCCGCTACCACCAGACCGACAGCGACTGGTCGCGCAACCACTACGAGCAGTTTATGAGCCCGCAGATCTGTACCGAGTGCAAAGGTGCGCGCCTCAAGCCAGAGAGCCTAGCGGTTAAAGTCAACGGCCTCAGCCTGCGTGATATCGGCCGAATGAACGTGACCGAAGCCTTCAACTGGGTCTGTGCGATCTCGGGCATGCAGAGCGAAGCCATTCAGCAGAATGGGCATGTGGCCCATCTCAACGGCAGCCAGCACAACCCCGAGCATTACAAACAGCTCAGCAGCCTACAGCTTGAAATCGCGGGCGAGATCTTAAAAGAGATTCGCGAGCGGCTCGGCTTCTTGCAGAATGTCGGTTTGCACTACCTCAACCTCGAGCGCCCAGCGCCCACTCTCTCGGGCGGCGAAGCGCAACGCATTCGTTTGGCCTCGCAGATCGGTTCGGGCTTGATGGGCGTGATGTACATTCTCGACGAGCCTTCGATCGGTCTGCACCAGCGTGACAACCGCAAACTGCTCAACTCGTTGCTGCGGCTGCGCGACCTTGGCAACACACTAGTAGTGGTCGAGCACGACCTCGAGACCATGCAAGCTGCCGACTGGATCGTCGACTTCGGGCCGGGAGCTGGTGTTAAGGGCGGCAGCATCGTCGCCTCGGGCACGCCTGAAATGGTGGCGCAAACATCTGAATCGCTCACCGGGCAATACCTTGCGGGCAAGCTCGAGATCGCCATTCCCGAGCGACGCCGCCCGACCGACAAAGGCAAGATCGAGATCACAGGCGCTACACTCAACAACCTGCGCAACGTCAGCGTGAGCTTCCCGCTGGGCTGCTTTGTAGCCGTAACGGGCGTGAGCGGCAGCGGCAAGTCATCGCTGATCAGCGAGACGCTTTACCCGGCCCTGGCGCAACGCCTGAGCCGCGCCCAAGTGCGCCCGGGACCGCACCGCTCGATCTCGGGTCTAGAGCAGCTCGACAAAGTGATCGACATCGACCAGCAGCCGATCGGACGCACACCGCGCTCGAACCCGGCAACCTATGTCAAGCTGTTCGATCTGTTGCGCGAGCTGTTCGCTAACACCCCCGAAGCTAAGCTACGCGGCTACACCGCAGGTCGCTTCTCGTTCAACCTCAAAGGCGGGCGCTGCGAAGCCTGTGAAGGCAACGGCGAGAAGTGCATCGACATGCAGTTCTTGGCCGACGTCTGGGTGCGCTGTGATGTCTGTAAGGGCAAGCGCTACAACCGCGAGACCTTGCAGGTCAAGTACAAGGGCAAGAGCATCGCCGATGTGCTCGATATGGATGTGCAGACCGCGCTGGAGTTCTTCGACAACGTGCCGCGCGTCAAGCGCATTCTGCAGACCTTGCACGACGTCGGCCTCGACTACATCAAGTTGGGCCAACCGGCTACAACCTTGTCGGGTGGCGAGGCGCAGCGCGTCAAGCTGGCCAAAGAGCTGGCGCGTGTCGCAACGGGCCGCACGGTCTACATCCTCGACGAGCCGACCACTGGTCTACACTTCGCCGATATCCAGCACCTGCTAACTGTGCTGCACCGCTTGGTCGATGCGGGCAACACCGTGATCGTGATCGAGCACAACCTCGATGTGATCAAAACAGCCGACTGGATCATCGATATGGGGCCGGAAGGCGGCGACGGCGGCGGCTATGTGGTGGCAGAGGGCACACCCGAACAGGTGGCTCAGATTCCGCAAAGCGTGACCGGGCAGTTCTTGGCCGAACTGCTGCATGCCGAGCAACAGGTCTAGCTACGCAAATCGAATAGTGTTTGGAAGGGCGCATGTGCTATGCGCCCTTCTTTTTATCGCCAAAAGACTAGAGTTGAGCGCAAAGCTCGGCGATGCCAGCGGCCCAAGCCAGCAGCTCCTCATCGCGCTCGAAACGCGCCACAAGCTGCAGACCGAGCGGCAGACCATTGGCGGCCTTGCCCGCTGGCACAGTCAAAGCTGGCATGCCAGAGTTGGTCCAAGGCATATTCATAGCGGGATCGCCCGTGACCTGCAGACTCTCGGGCGCTGGGCCGAAGGCAGGCGGACAAACCCACAGATCGATGCCCTCGGCGTCCATCTGCTCGTGAAGCTGCTGGCGCAGTTCAAAACGGGCGGCGCGCGACTCTTCTAGGGCTTCGGCAGTGACGGGCTGGCCCTCACGAATGATGCCAGCTGTGCGCTCGCGGTAGAGCGCTTCGTGCTGTTTGAACCACTCGGCATGCACCTGAGCGATCTCGGCGGCGATCATACGGCGGTGGCGCTGGGCGATGGTGGCCAGATCGCCGAAGGCTTGCACCCGTTTGATGACGTAGCCCGCCGCCTCAAGCTGAGCAATCTGCTGCTCGAAAGCGGCTCGACCTTCCGAGGGCATCTGGTCGAGATAGGGGCCTTCGGGCACACCTAGAACGGGACTGCTCAGCGGGGCTAGCTGACTGCGCCAGGCCGAACAGAGCACGCTACAGGCCAAAACCAAACCCGCCACATCTTGGGTGAAGAGGCCGACATGATCGGCCGACTGCGAGAAGGGCACAACGCCGTGGGTCGAGATACGTCCGAAGCTCGGTTTGTAGCCGATCACACCGCAGAAGGCCGCGGGACGAATGACCGAGCCGACGGTCTGCGAACCCAAGGCTAGGTTGCTGATGCCAGCCGCCACCGCCGCCGCCGAACCGCTGCTCGATCCGCCCGGCGTATGCTTGAGGTTATAGGGGTTGCCGGTCGGCCCGGGTTCGTAGTAGGCGAACTCGGTAGTTACAGCTTTGCCCACAATCAAAGCGCCAGCAGCCCGTAAGGCGCGCACCGTCTCGGCCTCCTCGCCCGCAAATAGCTCGGGCGGCAGCTGCGAGCCAGCCCGCGTCACAAAGCCATCGACGTGGAAGATGTCTTTCACGGCCAGAAAAGCGCCGAACAGCACCGGGCGCTCGGCGGGGTTGGGGTAGCGCTCGAGCAGAGCGCGGGCTTCGGCCAGCAGTCGCTCGCGTCGATTTGGCTCGGGCAACAGGGCCTGCAATTCGCCATCGATGGCCTCGATGCGATCACAGAGCGCGTTGACCGCAGCGATCAGGTCTTGTTGACCGCTGCGCAGCGCTTCGAGCGTCGCCGCTAAGGGCAGAGGTGCGATATATGCTGTCATAAAATCTCCTTATCTATCCGTTTTTTCTATGGCCAATCGAGCTTATGTAACACATTTACTACTCTGACGGAAAAGTCTCCCGCTCCCATTCGGTCTCTAGCGCGTCCGCCTACGGCTATCACGTCGCCGCTCCTCCCATTCGGGCTGTTTGGCGCTTCGTCGCCCGACCCATCTCGCCCAACACGACGCTTATTCTGTCCCGATCTGATAGAGCGCACGAACAGGCTTGCGCCAGCGAACGTGGGTACGCAGGTCGGTGCTATCGCTAAACTGGTCGATACTGCCGATCAAGCCATTGTTAACGATCGCGAGCAGCTCGGGATCGCGAATCTGAGCAATTAACGCATCTGCGAAACGATCCGCCCAAATCACCAAAAAGGGCCGCTCGTGAAAGGAGCGCGGCGTGGGGTCGAGCGCTTCGCTCAGCCCAGAACGGTTGTGCAGCTCGGCCAGGCTGCTGTACACCACACAGAGCGCGCTCTGACGCTCTTGCCAAGTCTGGGCTTGCAGCACGGCCTGTAAAAGCGACTCAAAGTGGGCGGCGCAAGCAAGCTGTTTGAAGGCTGTGCCAAACCACTTAGGATAAGGCGCGTAGTGCTGTTCGTAGAGAAAGCAGAGGTTCATAGCGTCGCGCACCAAACGGGCGCCGATCAAGCTCGAACCGAGTTCATCACCCATAAATCCGGCGCGCGGCATGAGATGCTCTTCTTGGGCGATACGATGCCAACCCGCAGCGAGCAAATAAAGGTAGACATCGCGCGGATACCAGCGCAAACGAGCGCGCAAAGCGCTCAGCTCGCCGATGCCGTCGTGATGCACTGCGCCCGTCGTCATTTCGCGCAACTGCTGCGACGAGATCGCCAGCCAATCGGCTATGGTCATTTCGCGTTCGATATCGTAGTCGAGATAAGCCACCACCAGATTGCGCAAACTGTCGATCACGATGCGATGGTCGGGCAACACAGGGCCGCTTGGCGCGCTGATGCTCACCGGGTAGCCGTAAAAGCTGACGGGCAGCTTGTGGCGTAGAAGCTCGTCGATCTGATCGCGCAGAACGAGGTCTTGATCTTTAAGCAATAGCCAAAAGCGTGGCCCCCAATCGTGGTCGGTCGACATAGGGCTATCGAAACCAAGCACGTCGCTGCCCGGCCCCAGCAAGGCCGCCGCGTACTCTAAACGAGGGAAGTGGGCGGCAAGTAAGGGCTGAACCAGCTCGGCGTAGAAGCGCCGACTCAGCTCACAGCCCGTAATAAAGTCCGGCATAACACTCCTCCTTCTGAGTGGCAGCGACGGCTCAGCTGCTCACCCTTGCGGTTTGTTGGCGGCCATCTGCTCGCGCTGACGCTCTTCCTGAGCGCGTAATTCGGGCGTAAAGGCTTCGCCAAAGTCATCGGCTTCAAAGATCTCGCGGATCTCGATCTCAGATTCGTAGCCGGTTGGATTGGGGCAGCGCAAAGCCCATTCGATCGCCTCTTGCTTAGAAGCGACCTCCCAGATCCAATAGCCCGCGATCAGCTCTTTGGCTTCGGCGAATGGCCCATCGATCACAGTGCGCTGATCGCCGTGCATTTTGATGCGTGCGCCGCTCGAGCTAGGCTTCAAACCGTCGGCTGCGAGCAAGACCTTGGCCTTGATCAGCTCTTCGTTAAACTGTGTCATAGCGCGCAGCTCTTCTTCGCTGGGCAACTGACCCGACTCAGTCGTCGGTGTCGATCGAACCATTACCATAAATCGCATAATAGTTGAGCCTTTCTCGCTAGAAGGTTCCGCAACCAGGAAAGAGATGATGGAATGCTGCTAGTATAGCTGAAAAAAGCGACGGCTCTTGAGTGGCCTTCGGCAGAGCGGAACTTGAACATTTTCTTTTCCGGCTCTTCGTTGTTTTAACCTGTTTGGTGCTTGCACCAGACAGGTTGCTGCGTTTGCAGCGAAGGCAATGAAGCCAAGGAAGGCAGCGGCTTGCTTGAAGGACTGAATGGGAGGAAGGATTGTTGATAGCCGTAGGCGGACGCGCTAGGGACCGAATGGGAGTTTGAGAGCTCTGCGCCAATATGATGGTAAATGGAACGAGGCACCCCAACCGAGATCGGGATGCCTCGTACAAAGAGCGACAAGCGCTTAGTCGAAATGGCCCTCTTTGCCTTCTCGCACATTGTTCAACATACGAGCGGTACGTGGCAAAAGGGCTGGCAGTTTATCGAGCGGGAAGAATTCGATCTTTAAAAGCTCGCTATGGGCCTTACCCAAGGATCCTTCGGCGATATCACAAGCGAAAAAGATATTGATGATCTCTACTTGGTCGCCGTTTGGGTAGGTCCACTCCCAGCCTGGGCCAGCGTAAACCCCCAAAAGTTTGGTTGGGTGTACTTGCAGGCCCGTCTCTTCTGCGACTTCGCGAACAAGCGCCTCAGCGGGCGTCTCGCCAAGTTCCACAGCTCCACCGGGCACATCCCACATCATGACATCTGCGCGCCGACAGAGCAAAATCTGTTTGGCTTCATTTAAGATGTAACCACTTGTTCGCACTTGCAATAGTCGCTGCGGGCCAACATAACTCCGCAACCAACGGGTGTATTTAATCGTCATGCACGTTCCTCCGAACGAACGAGTCGAAAACCAAGAAACTCGTTATGCATAGTAGGTAAAAGGCGAAAACGACAAGCACAACGGGCATATCCATGCGGGTTGGCGTAGCAACCACCACGCAGAATGCGCCGTCCCGGAGCTTCAGGGTCTTCTCGGCCATCGTGGGCATCATAGGGATAAGGTACATCAAGCGAGGATGTCCATTCCCAAACTGTGCCAGACATCATCAACAGGCCGTATGGGCTTGCGCCGTCTGTTTCTGCCTCATCGACTGATACCAATCCCTTAGCTGACTCGCGAGTATTAGCCAAATGGGGATCAAATGTTTCACCCCAAGGAAAGCGACGAGCATCACTGCCTCGCGCCGCGTGTTCCCACTCCGCTTCGCTAGGCAAACGATAACGCACCCCAGATACTTCAGATAACCACGCGCAAAACTGCTGGGCTTCATGCCAGCTTACATCGACCACAGGCAGGCGAGCAAGGGCTGCTGAGGGTTGTGAAGCGCGCCACACGATGGGGGCACGCGCACCCGTCTGCGCAACAAAGTGCGCATACAGATCATTTGTGACTGGAAGCTGCGCCATTTCAAAAGCGGGCAGCGTCAGTTGCGTTTGCGGTGTTTCTTCCCGGTAACTTTCGCGGGTACCGCCATAGAGGCGCGCCAATGGCGACAGTTCACGCTCGGTCGTTCCCATCAGAAACGGTTGGGCGGGAACTGAGCAAAATCTTGGTAGTAGAGCAGATACATCCAGCATCAACTGCTTTCTCCTTGATGTGGTTGGGCAACGTTGCCACGTGCTATGCCGACGAGTGCATAGCTACTGGAAGCGAGATTGGTGCGATTCTAACGTACACTAGACAATTTCCATCGAACAAATCCTTCGCTCACTAGCAGAGAGCGTGAAACGATGACGATCTGTGCCTAAGAACAAGTGTCTAGGTCGCAGTCTTACCTGTTGTGCTCTACTCACTATACCAAAACAGCGTGTACGCATTGTAGTAGAGAGCTAAGCCAACGTCAACCTCTTTAATTTACGGGCAAATTCTAGGAAGCGACGCTGAGATTCTCGCCGTACAAACGTAAGCCAAGGTTGCCAGCAAGCGCCTGAGAAGCGCTATTCATCCACGACGTGCTATAGAGCGGCGTGCGCCCGCTGGCTTGGATGGCGGCGGCCCATGCGCGCACAACAGCCTGAGCGTAACCGCGCTTGCGATAGGCCGGAGCGGTTGCGACTCCTGCTTCGCAAACCAACGGACCGATGCGCGAGCTGTAACAGATCGAGACAGCGCTTCCGTTGTTAAGGATAACATATGGCGAGCTATCTGGTGACAGCTCGTGCCAATCGGGGAAGTGTTCCTGCAACAGCGCAAGCCTGTCGGCGGTGAGGGGCAGGGCTTCGGCGGGAGGAACGACGGGCTGTTCGAAGACGTAACAGGGGCCACGCCAGACCGAGCGCGGATGAGCTAAGCGGCTCAAACAGTCGAGCAGCTCCTGATAGGTCTGGGGCACAAGGCTGAAGTCTTCGACGATCGCTTCGCGGCGGCAGATCGCTGCCAGATCGGCGACCAGCTCATCGGGCAGGTCGGCGCGCACGCGCCAGAGATTGCCGTGGCGGGTGCGGCTCAGCGCGAACATAGGGGCGAGCGCGCCGTTTGGCTCGTTGATACGCAGCATGCGGCCCGCAGAGTCGTACTGATAGAGCACATTGAGTTGGGCCTCAGCTAGCTCATGATCATCACGAAAGGGCGGCATAGACTACTCCTCTCGCGCACGCAACGTTGGAACCTCATTAACACAGCGCACAATGGCGCCGCCAGGGTAGACATCGACGGCCGAGATGCTGGCGAGATCAATGCGCCACTGCCAGTGCAGATCGGGCGGCAAGTTGAAGACCGAACAGAGCACCAATTGGATCGGAGTGGCGTGGCTGATGACCAGCACCCGTTGATCGGCGCAGCGTTCGAGCAAGGCTCGCCAGGCCTGCTGAACGCGCTGGGCGACTTCGTAGAGGCTTTCGCCGCCCTCGGCCTTGCCGTGAATGCCGACCCCAAAGCGGGCCTGCAGCTCTTCGGGATAGCGCTCCTGCACCTCTTGGTAGGTCAGGCCCTCCCAGCGCCCGTGATGAACCTCGGCCCAAGCTGAGTCGACCGTCAGCTCTGCTTTAGGGTAGTGGTCTTTGAGAAAGCTGAAGGTCGCGTGACAGCGCTGGCTCGGGCTGAGCACGATCTGCTGAAAGGGCAGACGCTTCAGGCGCGCGGCCAGACTGCGGGCCTGAAGCTCGCCATAGCTCGTCAAGGGCGAATCGCTCCAGCTCTGGTAGCGATGTTCAAGGTTGGCTTGGGTCTGGGCGTGGCGCAGCAAATAGATGCTGGTATGCATGCCTGCTCCTTGCTAGGCGCGTTTGCGTTTGGCAAACAGCACAAGGCCGCCAAGCAGCAAGACGATCAGCCCAAAACCGAGATAGCTGATCCACGAGCTGCCCGCATCAGCGTTAGACGCTGCTTCACTTTGGCTGGGCGGCGCTGCAGTCGTCGGCGGCTCGGGGTTGGCGGCTGGTGTGGCGGGCGCTTGGCTGGCGACTTGGGCCACAGGCTCAGCGCTGGGCGGGGGCGCCTCGATCGGGCAGAAATCTGCCAATTCGCGCACGGGCAGGCTCGAAACAGCGCTCGGGCTGTTGTTGCCCCAAGCGAAGCCGTAGATCTCGCCAGCCTTGACCTGCGTGCCAGTGGCGCCGCGATTGAGATAGCGCCATTCGCCATCGACAAGCTGTTGCAAACCCCAATAGCGGCAATCGGGACCCATACATTGGCAAAAACAGGGTTCAGCCGGGAAGGCGCAACCTTGGCCGTCGATCTGGCAGACGGCCGCGCCCATAGAGCCGACCGCCTGAACTACCACGGGCAGCTCGCTGCGACGCAGCAACTCTTCGACCGTGATGGTCTCGTCGGCTTGATAGTTGATACAGAAGCTTTCTGCGCGCCCATCTTCAAACTGAACGAGCAAGCCAGCTTGCTGCAGCTCTGTTTGAGCGTGGAGCAGGCTGGGGATCGCCAGCAGCACAAGGGCGATAAACACAATCCACAGGTATCGCATAAGGCATAAAAAGGCGCTCGCAATGAGCGCCTTGTTCCTCTCTAGAACGTTTAGTGTGCGCTACGACGGCGCAACATAAAACCAGAAACGGTCGCGATCAGAGCCAACAGCATGACGGGCAGCCAGAGTTGCTCGGCAGCGCCGGTGTTGGGCAGGCTGGCCTGCGGCTCGGCCGGGCCGATCAAGCTCTGAACACCAGCGACGCTCTGCTGCTTGAGCGGCAGGCTGCCACCGAACAGGCTGAGGGCCGCCTGATAGCTTGCGAGCGGGTTATCCTCGGGCGCGCTGGCTTGGAAGGGGAAAGAGCCGTTGGCGTTCTGCCAGCTCTCAAGCGCTTGCTGAAGCGCTTTGGTATCTTCGCCCAGGGCCTTGAAAGCGCGCAGAGCCAGCGCGGTCGAGTTCACATCGCTCTCGTTGCCGAAGGCCGAGGTTTGGGAGTAAGGGAAGCCCTTGTCGTCGTTCTGCTGGCCGCGCAGATAGGCCACAGCCTTGTCAAGCATGGGGCCTGTGTGAGCGTTGGCGACCAGCGCCTCGATGCAGACGGCGGCGGTATTGGTGTCGCTGCCGGTCGCTTCGCTGCCGTCGAAGCTCCAACCGCCATCGGCCAGCTGCAGCTCTTCAAGGCGGCTAAAGGCCTTGGCGGGCGGCGTCGCGCCCATCGCTTTGATGGCGGTCAGGGCCAGACAGTGACCGGTGACATCGCCGCCATACTGGCCCGTATCGGCGTTATAGATGCTGCCCAAGGCCGCGGGCAGATCGGTTCCGAACGAACGCGGATCGTGGCCGGTCGCGGTGGCGGCCAGTATCAGCTTCGAGATCGCACCAGCTCCGCTTTTGATGTAGGTCGGAGCTTGGCTCTGCAGATAGTCGAGCGGCGATTTGCCAGCTTTGAGCAGCTTGGTGGGATCTTCGCCAGCGGCCACCAAGGCCAGCACCACATCGGCGGTGTCGCCCGGGCCAAAGCCGGGGAAAGCACCGTCGTCTTGCTGCTGGCTCTTGATCCAGTCGATCGCACGTTGTTGGGGCGTATCGTTTTGGGCCAGAACCGCAGCTGGCGTCAGGCAGAACAAGCCAGCGATCAGCAAAATCGCCGCGAAATAGGCATGTCTTTTCAGCATAACAACCTCACAAGTAAGTCGGTCTCGCTCGGCTAGCTATTGTAGCAGCCCAAGTGGCTTCAGACAAAAGCTCGGCGAGCCAGCATGGCCGTCATCGCCCGTTTCAGAGCGAGCGGCGCAAACAGCTAGCGTTCGAAGCAGGTTCGCCTCATCACGTTTTCGGGCGCTCTCGGCGCGCAGCTACAGCTCTCGTTTGTTGGGCGGGATGTTGATAGCCGGAGGCGGACGCGGTGAGGACCGCATGGGGGCTAGCAGCCTCTCCGCCAAAGACTACAAGGATCGAGCAGGTCGTTCGCAAGGGCTGTACGACAAGTATACGCCAAACGGCCGAGCGTATCTAAGGTCAAAAGTCGCAAAGCTCGCCGTCAGATCGTCGCAAGGCGTGCCCAGCGCGTAAAAACGGCGCTGTTTTGGGCCCACATAACAATGCTATAATCTGCCATACACGTATACGCCACCACAAGCGCATAAGGAGGGATTATGAGCACATTTGATGCCTATATTGATGCTCATAAAGCACGGTTCCTCGATGAACTGAAGGCCTTGGTTCGCCAGCCTTCGGTCGCAGCACAGAACGTGGGAATTGCCGAAACAGCCGCCATGGTACGGGCGCGCCTCGAGCGGCTCGGTGCCGAAGTTAAACTGCTGGAAGCCGATGGCGGCTCGCCTATGGTGTACGCCACCCTCGGTAGCGGCGACCGCACGCTCTTGATCTACGATCACTACGATGTTCAGCCAGCCGAGCCGCTCGAACTGTGGCACTCGCCGCCCTTCGAGCCGACCGAGCGCGACGGCAAGCTCTATGGACGCGGCGTCGCCGACAACAAAGGCAACCTCATGCTGCGCATTCAAGCGCTTGAAGCGTGGATGGCAACACGGGGCGAACTGCCGATCAAGGTTATCTTCGCGATCGAAGGCGAAGAAGAGATCGGTTCGCGCACCCTGCCTGCGGTCTGCCGCGACTACGCCGAGCTGCTCAAAGCCGACGGCTGTCTGTGGGAGACGGGCGGGCGCAACATCGACGAGCGTCCGGTGATCACGGCGGGCGCCAAGGGCATTCAGTACGTCGAACTGGTAGTGCGCGGCGCATCGCAAGATCTGCACTCGCAGTACGGCGCGGTGGTGCCCAACCCGGCATGGCGACTGATCTGGGCGCTTTCGACTCTGAAGTCGCCCGATGGTCGCGTACTTATCCCGGGCTTCTACGACGACATTCGCCCGCCATCGGAAGCTGATATCGCCGCTCTGGCCAGTATCCCCGATAACGACGCCGAACTGCTAGCCGATTTCGGCATTCCAGCCTTTATCAACGGCATGACGGGCATCGAGCGCCTTAAGAGCCACCTCTTCGACCCGACCTGTACGATCTGCGGTTTGGTGAGTGGCTACACCGGCGAAGGCTCAAAGACTGTGCTGCCCTCCGAGGCACGTGCCAAGATCGACTTCCGTCTGGTGCCCGATATGGATCCCGACGATATCGCGGCCAAACTGCGCGCCCACCTCGACAACAACGGCTTCAACGATATCGAGATCGTGCAGTTGGGCGGCGAGCATGCGGCCCGCAGCGATCTCAACTCGGCGGTTGTACGCGCGGCGGTCGAGTCGGCCCGCAAGACCTACAATCTCGAACCGATCGTCTACCCGACCATGGCAGGTACCGGACCGATGTATCCGCTCTGCCAAGCGCTCGGCACGCCTGTAACCAGCGGTGCAGGAGCGGGCTATCACGGCACTCAAGTGCACGCGCCCAACGAAAATATCCGCATCGAAGACTACTGGTTGGCTATGCGCTGGATGGGCAACTTCATTGAAGCGTTCGCCGCAAAATAGGGTATGATAGAAGGTAGGCACTCGGGTGTCTGCTTGTTCGCAGAGCATGATGCGCTTTTGAGCGCCTCATAATGGTTAGAAATTATTCAAACGTATCCTCATCACAATCGCATAGCAATACGTCAGATAGAAAGCTGAAGGTACAGTAGGATGAGCGCAGCGCAGCATGTGTATATCGGCACCGATAGTGGTGCAACCACCTCCAAAGTTGGTGGTGTTTGGAGCGACGGAACGCCGATTTCGACCCGTCTCCTCCAGCAATCAACCAATGCTAGCCTTGGCCGCGAGGTTATGGTTCAGGGCTGGGTCACAGCAGTTACAAACTATCTCGAGCAGAATCAGCTCAGCTGGGATCAGGTCAAGGGTGTTGGTCTGGCAATCCCCGGCCCTTATCAGGCCTATGGCGTGCTCGACAAATCGCCGAACCTGCCCGCTAGCTTCGCTGGTTTCGATGTACACACCGCTTATAGCCAAGCACTAGCCGAAAAAGCTGGCCGCGAGATTCCAGTTGTGGTCGGCAACGACGGCAATATGGGCGGTGTGGCCGAGGCTCAGCATGTGCGCGGCAACAACAAGGGCACAGTGGTGATGCTAGCCCCCGGCTCGGGTTTGGGCGCCGCTTTCATCGACGCCAACGGTCTGCCACTAGACGGCGATACCTTGGCTGGCGCTGAGTGTGGCCATATGCCCGCGCCTCTGCACGAGCTGGGCATCAAAGCCTATCCCTGTGGTTGTGGCCGCACCTGGGGCTGCTTCGAGGTCTATACCGCGCTTTCGGGCCTGCCCTATCTGCTAGAAGAGAAGCTGGCGAACTACCCCGACCACGAGTTGGCTAGCTCGCCGCTGAGCATGAAAGAGCGCGCCTTCTCGCTGCGCGGTCTGGCTCAGAAGGGCGATCCGCTCGCGAACGAGATCTTCGATTTCCAAGCGCGCGCTATGGGCTACCACGTCGCCAACTTGGCCATGGCCTTCGACGCCAAATACTTTGTGATCGGCGGCGGTCTGATGGACCCCGAAGCCACCAGCGACGAGTTCCGCTCGCGCTACCTGCGCATCGTGCGCGAGACCGCTATGCCGAACCTCTGGCCGTCTCAGCGCGACTCGATTGTGATCGCTCCGGCTGCTTTGGGCGATCTGTCGCAAGCGATCGGCGCTGCGCTGGTTGCACTCTATCGCGACCGCTTGGGCATGGCCTAAATCGAACACAGCCAAAAAATAAGAGGGAGACCAGTGATTGGCCTCCCTCTTTGTTATGTCAACCGATCATTCACACATCCAGCAGCTTGAGAGAACACATCCGCTTGCTGCGTTTCAGCATGCTGGCGGCGAGGGCTGCTCGCCTCCATGCGGTCCTTGGCGCGTCCGCCTGCGGCTATCAACATCCCGCCCGCCACAATGGGCCGCTAGTTGTGTGCGCCGATAGCCCCCAAAACGAAGCCGCTCCCAACTGACATTGCCCGTCAGGTTGGCTTAGTAGCCGAATTCGCGCTCGGCGATCGTCAACATATCGTCTAAGATCGCTACGATGCGGTCGATCTCCTCGCGGGTGATAACCAGCGGCGGCGCAATGTGCAGCAGTTCCCAAACGCGGGTTAAGAAACGGCGCTCCATTGCCAGTTCGTGCAGGCGCTTGATGTAGTCTGAATCGCGGGCCCACTTCTCTTTGGTCTCTTTGTTCTTGACGATCTCCATACAGTAGAGCAGGCCCAAACCGCGCACATCGCCCACAGTGGGGTGCTTATCTTTGAGGCTGTTGAGGCCAGCGCCCAAGTATTCGCCCATCTCGGCGGCGCGCTCGGGCAGACGCTCGCGAGCCATAATCTCGATGTTCTTGATGGCGGCAGCCGCAGCGACCGCTTGACCGCCGAAGGTCAAGAGGTGGCTGATAGTGTTCTTCTCCGACATAAAGACTTCGAAGACCTCGGGGCGCACAATGGTGGCCGCCAGCGGCGCATAACCGCTGGTGATGCCCTTGGCCATGGTCATAATGTCGGGCACAACGCCGAAGTGCTCCATGGCGAACCACTTGCCGGTGCGCCCGAAGCCGTTGATCACCTCGTCGGCGATCAGCAGTACGCCGTGGCGATCGCAGATCTCGCGCAACAGTTGCCAATACTTGGGCGAAGGAATATGCACGCCGTTCGAAGACGAGATCGGCTCGGCGATCACAGCGGCGACCGTTTCGGGGCCTTGGAAGAGGATCTCTTGCTCGACCCACTTGGCGCACATAACGTCGCCCTCTTCGCCTTCGATGCCAAAGTCATTGCGATAGCGGTTGGGCGAAGGAACATGGTAGACGCCATCCATCAAGGGGCCGAAGAAGCGCTCTTGCAGGGTGCGGTTGCCGGTGGTGAGGCTCATGGCGCCAAAGGTCATGCCATGGTACGAGCCACGGCGAGCGATGACTTTGTAGCGCTTGGGGAAGCCACGCAAGGCTTGGACCTGCTTGGCGATCTTCAAGGCGGTCTCGACGGCTTCCGAGCCGCCCGACGAGAAGAAGACGCGGCTTAGATCGCCGGGGGTGATGCTGGCGAGCGTCTCGGCCAACTGAACGGCCGGAACCGAGGTGTAAGAAGCGGAAGAAACGTAGCCTAACTTGCGCGCTTGGGCCGCCATAGCATCGGCGATTTCGGCGCGACCGTGACCGGCATTGACCACCCACAGGCCCGCCAAGGCATCGATCCAAGCGTTGCCTTTGGTATCGTAGAGGGTGCTGCCTTCACCGCGATCGAATACGACTAGACCGCGTTTTTCGGCCAGTTCAACATAGTTGACAGTGTGGATCCAAACGTGGTCAAGCGCTTTCTGATAAATCGGATCGTCGTATGCAGCCGCATGGGTCTGCACTTCTTCAGGAAGATCATTGATTGAGCTTTGAGGATCAGTCGTCATGGGGCGCTCCTTACATTGCATCATCGAATGTTAAGCTATTGTACCGCATGCTCAAGGTTGATTTTTCTCTCAAAAGCACATCCCCACAGCTCGCAGCGCTTGGGCGTCAACCCTTCGCTTACACAACATTGTGCCTCTAGCGCCTCATTGCGAATTTCATCATTTTTGGTTCTTTCCACAGCTTTTGTTCCATTGCGAAAGGGCCTGTTTTTAAGCGTATCTTGGAACAGCGGCGCGATACAGGCTTTGAAGCTGCTTAGTGGCTGCGCCAGGCAGCTCGCAGCGCAAGCTGCGCACTAGGCGCCGAATGGATGGAAGGCGCTCTGATAGCCGGGGGCGGACGCGCCAGAAGCCGAATGGGAGGGTCGAGGCCTCTCCGCCACAGCTGCATGACAAATGCGTTCCTGCGGTACAATATGGGCACGTTTCGCCTAAATGTATAACTCTGAGGAGATGTGCAATGACCCGCACCAGTTTGTCCCTCGATGGACAGTGGGAGTTTGTCTTTGATGCCAAACAGACACTGTCTCCCGATACTGTGAAGTCAATCACTCCGCAGTCGATTCACGTGCCCGGCCCTTGGCAGGTTCAGATCCCCGAGCTGCAAGAGAAGGGTGGTACCGCTTGGTATCGACGCAGCTTCACTGCTCCTCAATTCGACGATAAGCAACAGGTCGCTGTGCTGCATTTTGGAGCAGTCGATTATCACGCAACCGTTTGGGTAAACGGCAATTTGTTAGGCGAGCACGAAGGCGGCTATCTGCCTTTTGAATTCGAAGTAAGCTCTTTGGTCCCTGGCCAAGAGAACGAAGTGCTTGTGCGGGTTGTTGATCCAGATAACAACGACAGCGCGACCTTTGGGCAGTATCCTTTCGACGAAGTGCCCCACGGCAAGCAAAGCTGGTACGGCGCTATCGGCGGTATCTGGCAGAGCGTCACGCTTGAGGTTCGCCCGAAAACCTATATTAGCCGCATTAAAGTTACGCCACAAGTTGCCCAAGAGCAGGCTCAGGTCGAGATCTTCCTTAACCAAGCTCTCGGCGCCGACAGCAGCCTCAAGCTGAACTTGACCGCGCCGAACGGCCAAAACAGCGAGAGCAGCTTCGAGCTGAGCGCTGGCCAAAGCAGCTACAGCGTCACGCTGCCGATCAGCGACCCGATTCTGTGGGATATCGATCAGCCCAACCTCTATAAGCTGAGCGCCGAGCTGGGCGATGACAGCCTCTCGGCTAGCTTCGGTATGCGCACCGTCGGCACCGCCAACGGCGCCATCACCCTCAACGGACGGCCGATCTATCTGCGCGGCGCGCTCGACCAAGACTACTACCCCCACGGTCAGTACACCGTCTTCAGCGACGCCGAGCTCGATGATCAGTTCGCCAAGGCCAAGAAGCTGGGCCTGAACTGTATCCGCACCCACATCAAGATCACCGATCCGCGCTACTACGACGCCGCCGACCGCGCTGGTATCTTGATCTGGACCGAGCTGCCCAACTGGAATCTGCTGACTCCGGCGGTTAAGGAGCGTGCCAAGGCGACCCTGACCGGTATGGTCGAGCGCGACTGGAACCACCCGTCGATCATCATCTGGACGATCATCAACGAGAACTGGGGCACCGACCTGATGTTCAACGCCGACCATCGCGCTTGGCTGGCCCAGACTTACGACTTTATGAAGCAGCTCGACCCGACCCGCTTGGTGGTCGATAACTCCGGCTGCCACGGCAACTTCCACGTCGTCAGCGATCTCGATGACTTCCATGTCTACTACTCGGTGCCCGATCACTACCGCTCGTGGGATCGCTGGTGCGAGATCTTCGCCAATCGCCCCGACTGGAGCTACGCCTTCGATTACGAGAACTTCGAAAACGTTCGCGACTACAACCGCGATCCTTGGGCGCCGATCGCGCGCAAGGTGCTGCCCGAAGTACGCCGCAGCAAAGAAGAGCCGCTGATCGTTTCCGAGTTCGGCAACTGGGGTCTGCCCGATGTCGATCAACTGTTGGCGGGCTACGGCGGCAAAGAGCCGTGGTGGTTCCAGACCGGTATGGATCGTGGCGCGGGCGAAGTGTACCCCCACGATGTGCAGTACCGCTTCAAGCAGTACCACCTCGACAAAGTCTTCGGCACGCTCTCGAACCTCTCGAAGGCCAGCCAAGGCATGCAGTTTGTGGCGATGAAGCACGAAATCGAGCAGATGCGCCGCCACGCTCCGATCACCGGCTATGTGATCACCGAGTTCACCGATGTGAACTGGGAATGCAACGGTCTGCTCGACCTCTGCCGCAATCCCAAGGCTTACTTCGAATACTTCCACCAGGTCAACGGCGACGATGTGATCGTGCCGCTCTGGGAGCAGGTTCCGCTCTGGGAGGGCGACAGCGCCAGCCTCAAGCTGCTCTTCTCGCACTACTCGAGCAAAGATCTGAGCGGCGCCAGCCTAGAGTGGTCGGTGCTCGAGCAGCCCCAGATCAACGGCAAGATCAGCGACATCAAGGCGACCTTCGCTCGCGTTAGCGAGTTGGGCGAGATCAGCTTCACGGTTCCGGCCATCAGCGCTAGCACCCGCCTGCGGGTTGAGCTGCGCATCGTTGGCAGCGATGGCACGGTCGTGGCCCAAAACCACCACGACTTCTACGCCTTCCCGCGCGCCAAGGCCAGCGTCAACAACGGCCCGGCGGTCTACGCTACCAGCAGCGAGCTAGCCGAGTCGCTCAAGGCTTTGGGCTACAACGTGACCGCCGATCGCAGCGCCGCTGCTGTCGTTGTCACCACTGTGATGACCGACGAGCTGCGCGAATACGCCCAAGATGGCGGTAAGGTGCTCTTCTTGGCCGAGTCGACCGAGAGCCAGCAGAGCACCATCAACGGCCTGCATATCGCCGCGCGCCAAGGTTCGAAGTGGCAGGGCGACTGGGCCAGCAACTTCAACTGGATCCGCCAAGACACGATCTTCGGCGATATCCCGACCGGCGGCGTACTCAACTTCGCCTTCGCTGATCTGATCCCCGATCACGTGATCCAGGGCCTCAGCACGCGCAACTACGCCGAAGAGGTTCACGCTGGTCTGGCGGTCGGCTGGCTGCACAACATCGTCGGTTTGGTCGCCGAACGCCGTGTTGGCTTGGGCCGCGTTATGGTGAGCACCTTCAACCTGAGCCAATACATCGGCAAGAATCCGGTCGCCACCATTATGGTCAACGACCTGATCGCTCACACCGCCCGCGCCTAAGCGCAAGCAACACCCCTCATACCAAAAGGGAAAGGGTTGTGTGGAATTTCGCGCTCCGCGCGAAATTCCACACAACAAAAATAGTCAAGTTCCACTCTGCCGAAGGCCGAATAGAACGTAATCAGCCGGATTTAGAAGCAAAAGGGGATTGGCGCTTTCGTCAATCCCCTTCGCTTTTTCCACTCGCTCCCCAAACTCAGCCCAATAGCCTATCTTTCGCTTGCCATACTGCGTTATACTTCTAGAAACAGTTCGCTCGACCCCTCCATTCCGCCTCTTCCTATCACTATCGTCTTGAGAGAAAGAAAAAGCTGATGGGAATAGATCTCTCTTCTCAAAACTGGAAGGCTGATCCCGCACTGATCGCTTGGCTACTCGCCTCCGATCCGGCCATTCGCTGGCAGGTGCTGCGCGATCTGAGCGATGTACCAGAAGAGCAAGTCGCCACCGAACGGGCGCGCGTCGCTAGCGAGGGCTGGGGTGCTCAATTGCTCGGCCAACAGGCCGCAGACGGGAGCTGGGGCGGGGCGGCTTGGAATCGTGGTTGGGATTCGACCATGCATGTGTTGATGCTGCTGCGCGACTTCGGGCTCGACCCCGCAAGCGCCCCAGCGCGTCAGTCCCTCGCTCGTGTACGCGATCAGGTCACTTGGCGCGGCTGTGGACCCCAAGAAGCTGATAACAATCGCTTCTTCGAGGGCGAGACCGAACCCTGCATCAACGCACAGGTCGCCGCTGTCGGAGCCTACTTCGGCCAAGATGTGCGACCGCTGATCGAACGTCTGCTGAGCGAGCAGTTGGCCGATGGTGGCTGGAATTGTGATGCGCCTAACCAATCAAATAGATCGTCATTCAATACCACAATCTGCGTGCTCGAATCCTTGCTCGCCTACGAACAGCGCTTCGGCAGCGATCCTCGCATCAGCCAAGCCCGCCGCGCGGGAGAGGAGTATCTGCTCGATCGCCAGCTCTTCTGCCGCAAATCGACCGGCGAGCCGATCGAGCGCGACCGCAAAAGCGGCAGCGATTGGCTGAGCTTCGCCTATCCATACTGGTGGCACTACGATCTGCTGCGCGGCCTCGACTATATGCGCAACGCGGGTCTCAAGCCCGACCAGCGCCTTGAGAAAGCGATCGAAGTACTGCTTCAAAAGCGCAGACCAGACGGCACTTGGCTGCTTGATGTGCGCTACCCGGGCAACATGCCGCTCGAACTAGGCGAAACGATGGGCCAAGCCAGTCGCTGGAATACGCTACGAGCACTACGCGTTATAAGGTGGTATTTAACAGCGCTTCCTGTATAAAATATCTCTTTACTCTTCAAGGCAGCGCTATATCCTATTCAGACGAAACGGTACGAATAGTACTCGTATTTTACCAATATCTGTAGTACTTTTCTACTATTTTCAAGTTAAAGCAGATTATAGAGCATTATATTCCGATTTTCCATTTCAAAAAACGAATCAAAAAACTCATCCTTAAGAGTGTAGTCTTTTTCGATTTGTGGCCTAATTATTAGTCCCATTTTTCCGAAAAAATCGTAAATATTTTTAACCATTTTGACGAGTAAGTTAACAATCAATTAATTCGCCGTGGTTGCCCTAAAACAAGTTTTTTCATATCTTTTTAAATATCTTTGCTAAAAAAGCCTTTACATTCGAGTGAAAACCTGTATAATGGTAACGAGTTTCAGGAGCAAAGGAGAATGAGATGAAGAAAACATCGAAACATTCTATCGTTCTGCGACCCTGGCAACTAACCATCGTTCTACTAGCTCTTCTCTTAGTCGTCACAATCGCTACCACTACCATCAGCAACGCAGTAGGTTCGGAAACGTTTGTTCAGCAACTCGGCGATTACAAAACCTACTTACCGCTTGTTTTCCAAGACTCCTAAATAGTCGTCTTCAGCGTGAGACAATTCTCTGCTCATTACGTTCAACACTTGTTCAAGCAACGACTCGAGAACTGGATCGTTGTAGGCCTTGCTTTAGTTTGGCTGTTGCATCTAGCGATTTATGTCGTGCTTGTTCCGCCATGGCAACACTACGATGAACCAACCCATTTCGAATACGCCCTACTGATTCGCGAATTAGGGCGAGTCCCCACGCTCGAAGAGCAAATTCCGGAGTTACGTCGCGCCATCGCCTATTCGATGCGTGATTCGGGTTTTTATAGTCGTGCAGATATAGTGCTCCCTGAACCAAACCTCGATTCAGGCAACCTGAATCTTGGAATCAACGAACGCCATGTGCCACCAAGCTACTACGCTTTGGTGGCACTGACGACTCTGCCAGTACGTCAACTCTCGATCGAGACCCAGCTACTGGTCGCGCGCTTCACAAGCGCTGCGCTCGGTCTAGGCTTTTTCTTCAGCGCCTACACCTTTCTGCGCCTCTGGAGCGACGACAGTGAGCTGCGCTATTGCCTTCTGAGCCTGATTGCGCTGCAGCCCGCCCTAGCCGACAGCTTTAGTTCGGTCAACAGCGATGCGCTCGCCAATCTGGTCGCCCTGCTCTGGCTGATCGTCTGTAGCTTCTTTCTCAAACAGCGCTCAGGCTGGCGGCTGGCGCTGCTCCTACTGACGGCCTGCCTGCTGTTCGCGGTCAAACGCACCCTCATCCCGCAACTGCTGCTCTTGCCGATCACGCTGCTGCTCGCCTATAAACCGCCTTGGCGTGTGCTTGTGAGCGGCCTAAGCCTGCTGGTTGCACTTGGGGCGCTCGCGCTCTTCAGCCAGCCATGGCCGCTCGCCAACTGGATCGGCAGCCCACACACACTGCGCACAGCCTACCTGCGCGAGAGCGACGGTCGGCACAGTTTTCGGCTGGCCCAAGAGGCCGATGGCAGCCCGATGCTGCTCTATCAAGATCTGCCGCGTCTGACTGTCAGATCTATTTCTGGTCAAACAGTCACACTTGCGGCCTGGATGCGCAGCGAAAGCGGCCACTTCGAGGCCAGCACGCCCATTCTCGAAATCGACGGGCAGGCCCACAACCAAGTTGTGCAGTTAGACTCAGAGTGGCAGCAGGTCGTGTGGCAGACCGAACTTCCTTCCGATACCCGCAGCCTGCGCCTGCTTCTGCCCGCCCCTATGGCGCCCCATGCGATCTACTACGATTCGCTGGCTCTGATCGCGGGCGACCCAAGCCGGCTGCCGCCTCGCGACGCGCCCGACAGCAGCTACCCCCAAGAGCTGCTGCCCCGCACAGGCGATTACAGCCCCAACCTGCTGCGCAACGCCAGCGCCGAACGCCACGCCCCGCCCCTGCCCGAACTGCTCGCCTCCCTAAGCGGTGGCCTGCTGGATGGCGTGGGCATGCGCGACGCGCTCGCCACCATGAGCGATCCCTACTGGATCTGGCTGGTCTATCCGCGCCAGATCGTGCTGTTGTTTATGAGCTTTTGGGGCACCTTCGGCTGGGGAGAAGTGAGTCTGCCGATCGGCTGGTTCGGGCCGCTCGGCCTGTTGGTGATCGCCGCGCTGATAGGTGGACTGCGCTACACCTGGCAGGCCATGCGCGCGGGCGCGATCGAGGGCGAGCGCTGGAAGCTCGATGTTTGGCTGCTCTGTCTGGCCGCGCTACTCATCGCTTGGGGCGCGGCTCTGCTGCGTGTGCATAGCCAGCCCTTCGGAGGCGCGATGTTTTGGAGCTTTGGGCGCTACGCCTTCGTGGGTATGCTGCCTTCGCTACTCTTCTTTCTGATCGGCCTCGGGCAGCTCGCGCCGCGCGCCTATCGCAACAGTGTTTTGAGCGCTGTGCTGGCCTTTCTGCTGATTATGGCGCTCTTCGCGCTCTTCGGCACACTGCTGCCCCACTATACCCAACTCTAATGGAGGGAGCGCCGCTTTGATAGCCGGAGGCGGACGCGCTAGCAGCCGAATGGAAGGTTGAGAGCTCTCCGCCAACGAAATGTATCACCTGAAGTGAATAAGCGGATTTAATATCAGCCCATCCGCTTAAGGCGCAAATATCTGAGACAGAAGCGCAACAAAGCCCTTGTGCCAGCTAGGACACAAGGGCTTCTTATAGCTCACCCTCGAAGCGCGAGAACGTTTTCTGCGCTCCTCAGTGTTCAATCTCCGAATTTAGGGCTTTTTATTACCTAAGCGTTGACGCTCTTTTTGGTACTTCCAGATCGAGCGGCCAAACTCTTTTTCGCGCTGCCGGCGATCAGACTTCACAGAAGAGGAGCCTTGGGATTGCTTGCGCAAAGGCTGGAAGGTCTCGTCGAACTCCTCATCGTCCCATTCTTCAAAGTCGAAGTTGTGAAGGTTGATCTTTTTCTTGCTCATGGTTGTGCCTTTCGGAATCAGAAGAAGATAAGCGAGTCACGAACAATTCCGAAGCGACAGGCACCGATAGCATATCTCCCTCCTTTGCCGTTTTCACAACGACACAACTAAAACAAGAACTCTCGATCGATAGCCGCAACAGCGCTGTGAGATCCTCCCGACAATGCATCGCGCAGACCGATCTTGCACATTATAACACGGCTCCTTTTCAAGGCCATCGGTCGTAGGCTGGGACTTACTTTGTAATGCTCGTGTCACCTCTCTTTTGGTAAGGCGAAGGCACAAACGACGTTTGCTTGTGTACAGGAAAGGAGCAGAAGCGCTTGCTCTAGCTCATACTGTAGCTTTTAGCATGACCCAGAGAGGAGAAATGCGTATGAAGAAACCACACTGGCGTTTAGGCTTTGTGGTGCTCTTTTGTGCAGCGATTACAGTCTTATTTGTAGCAGTACCTTGGCAAAGCTCGGCCGATAGCGGCCAAAACGTGCATCCGCGCGGCGGGGGGCCTAACGACTGGTTCGCCTTTTACGCCACCGGCTTCAAAAAGGGTGAGCGAGTTGGTTATTGGGCCACTGCACCGAGCGGCAAGGTCCATCCTTCCAACAAAGAGGTGATCGCCAACAAAGATGGCCGCGCCGACTGGCATTGGAAGGCCCCAAGCGCTGCCGAACCGGGCGTCTGGCTGATCGCGGCCCAAGGCAAAGATAGCGGCACTCTGCGCACCTTCCGTATCGAGATCACCAGCGGCGCTGGCGGCTCGGGCGATCAAGGAGAGCAGAATCCGGTCGGCAACGAGTATGTCGGTCAAAACGTCAGCCCGCGCGGCGGCGGGCCTAACGACTGGTTCGCCTTCTACGCTACCGGTTTCCGCAAGGGCGAGCGGGTCGGCTACTGGGCCACTTCACCCAGTGGCAAGGTCCACCCCTCTAACAAAGAGGTGATCGCCAACAAAGATGGCCGCGCAGACTGGTCTTGGAAGGCTCCTAGCACCGCCGAACCGGGCGTCTGGCTGATCGCGGCCCAAGGCAAAGACAGCGGCACGCTGCGCACCTTGCGCGTCGAGATCATCAGCAGCAACCAAGCTATCGAGCCGCAGCCCACTGCCACAGCGCAGCCGGTAGGCGACAGCCAAAATGTCAACCCGCGCGAAGGCAGCTTCGGAACCCGTTTCGACTTCTTCGCGACCGGCTTCAAAGCGGGCGAAGCGGTAGGATATTGGGCCACCTCGCCCAGCGGTGCGGTGCTGGCCTCTAACAACGAGGTCTATGCCAACCAAAACGGTCGCGCCGACTGGTATTGGGTGGCTCCCAACGACATCGAGCCAGGCCTTTGGCTGATCGCGGCCCAAGGTAAAGATAGCGGCACCTTGCGTAGCTTGCAGGTGCAGATCGTAGCGCCTGCAGCGACCGCCGTGCCAACAGCCGAACCCACTGCCGAACCGACGGCGGTTCCGACCAGCGAGCCGCCCAGCACGCCCGATAACGGCCAAAACGCTAGCCCGCGCACGGGCGGCATCGGTACGGTCTTCAACTTCTATGCGACCGGTTTCAAAGCTGGCGAAAGCGTCGGCTATTGGGCCACCTCGCCCAGCGGCGTCACCGTCCCCTCTAATCAAGAGGTGGTTGCCAATGGCGATGGGCGCGCCGATTGGAGTTGGAGCTCACCGATCGACGCCGAGCCGGGCCTTTGGCTGATCGTGGCTCAGGGCAAAGAGAGTGGTGCGCTGCGCACGCTCCAGATCGAGATCGCCAACTAAACAAGCAACAAGTAGCCCCGACTCGCTGAGCGAGTCGGGGCTTTTACAACATATCCGCTTGATCGGTTCAGCATGTTGGCGGCAAGGTCCCTTCCCCAAGAAGGTCCCAACCGCGTCCGCCTACGGCTACCAACAGCCTTCCCGTCACCAGGATGTTGTAGCTGCGTGCGTAACGCTTCCCCAAAACGAAACAAACGGTTTCGCCAGTCTATCGCAAAAACGCATAGCGATCAGACGACGCAATTAGGCCAGACCTCCCAGCAAGCGCAAAGAGGGGATCAGATGGCCGCCGCTGATATCGTCGTCATCGTCGTCATCATCGTCGTCGTCGCGCGAGCGAAAGAACTCGATGATCGCGTGTTTCGAGGCATGAAATGAACAGTAGGGCCAGTCATGAGGCTTAGCTGAGCGCCCGCACTCGACGCAACGTAGCAAACGAGCCGCTTCGCGGTCGCCGCGCACAGCTCGCTCCCAAGCCGCGATCTGTTCATGTTGTTCTTCTTCTGAATATGCCATAGGTAGTATCCTGTAAATGCTAGATAGTATGACCTGTGCCACCCAAACCAAACGACATTGGGTAACACAAAGCTACTCCGCTTTCAATCAGCGTCGTTTCGATCATCAGATATGCAGAGCACTAGCTTTTTCATGGCTTTTTGCTTTTTTAGCAAAAAAAACGTGTCGTTTTTTACAACACGCAGCGTAGTCAGTGCTCGTCGGAGAGCTTTATTCTATTCAGGGACGACTTTGGTCGTTCTCTAGGAGCATATCACATTCCAAACAAAACGTCTAGATCATGCTTCCAAAGAGCATTTTGATCGTCTCTAACACCTTAAAGTGCCGATTACAAGCATAATTTCAATCTCTGTTTTTTAGTGAATTTTTCTAAAACAGCCCAGAGCTAGCCTGTTTTATAGCAAATCCGATAAGGTTATTGCTTTTTGGCCTTCGGCAGAGAGGCATTCGGTTCTTCTTGTTGTTGAGAGTTCGCGCGATAGCGCGAACTCTCAACAACAAGGTCGCAGCCTAAGCTGCGAGATACTCCCCGAATTTGTGGGCGGGCAGTTTAGTAGCCGAAGGCGGACGCGCCTATACACTTTTTGCGGGTAAAGCCGTCTCCGCCAGTATGATGCAAGGAAGCACTGAGAACGTGCAGCAGAGCGCGAAATCTTGCCAAGCTTGTTAGCAAATCTTGTACCTCAGCAAGCGACCGTTTTAGCAGCATCTTATGCCATACGCTTTAGCCTAGCCGCATGGGCAGCCTTGCCTCCCAAAAGCGAGGGGACGATCGCCAACAACAGGATACCAGCGCCGACCATCATAGCCTGCTCGTAACCTGTCGACAAGGCGCTGGTCGGGGCCGCCGTAATCGGATCATAGACCTGCCCGGCGGTAGCGATCACGCGCGAGCTCCAGACCGCCCCTGCGATTGCGATGCCAGCAGTCTGGCCCAAATTGCGCACAATCGCCAAGAGGCCGCTCGCAACACCGAGCTGATTCGAAGGGGTATTGCCCATAATCGTGCTGTTATTGGGGCTTTGGAACAGGCCGATGCCACAGCCCAACAACAGTAACGAGATCAAAACCAACCAAAGCGGCGAGGTCTCGTTATCGAAAGTATAGGTAAACAGACCCAAGGCCGCCGTAATTAAGCCCATAATCGTCAGCCCGCGCGCGCCTAAACGGTCAGACAAACGGCCGCTCAAGGGCGCAACTAACGAGAGCGCTATCGGTTGGGCAATCAGAATAAAACCAGTCATTTGGGTATCGAGATTACGCACAAGCTGAAGGTAAAAGGGCGTCAGCAAGATATTGAAGGCCAAGGCCATAAACAGCATCAAACCCGCCAGCAGATTGAGCGAGATGGCCGAGTTGCGCAGCAGTGCTAGCTGCAACATAGGCGTTTTGGTTGTGCTCTCCCAATAGAGAAAACCGCAGCCCGCGATCAGAAAGAGCGCAAACAGAGCCAGCGAACGCGGATCGAACCAGCCCCAAGTCGGTGCTTCGGTTAAGCCTAAAAGCAGGCCGAACAGGCTGAGAAACATAAGGCCTGCGCCGATATAGTCGAAGCTTTCGCTGCTTGTGTTGACATTATCGGACTTAATCGAGCGCACGGTCAGCCACATACCGATCACACCGACCGGAATATTCACAAAAAAGATCGATTGCCAACCCACTTGGCGCAACAAGATACCGCCCAGCACCGGGCCGAGCAGAATACCCAAGGCCACAATCGAACCGTTCAGGCCGAGCACCATACCGCGCTCTTCGGGTGGAAAGGCAGTCACCAAAAGCGCAGTGCCAACCGCCTGCATCATAGCCGCCCCGATGGCCTGCAACACACGCGAAGCGATTAGCATGGGAATACTGATTGAGAAACCACACAGGGCCGAACTCAAGGTAAAGACCACAAAGCCTATCAGATAGATACGGCGCTTCCCAAACATATCTCCCAACCTGCCCATGGTCAACAAAAGACAGGTGATGGTCAATAAATATGAAAGAACAACCCACTCAACAGCGCTTAGTGTGCTTGAAAAGACATTGACTAAGGTGTTCAGCGAAATATTAACGATCGAACCGTCGATGGTCGCCATCAGTGTGCCACTGCCGACTGCAACCAAGGCCCACCACTTCTGAGAATAGTCTGTCACCCTAAAGACCTCCATTGAAAGCGCCGATGATTTACATAGCTTAGCGATGCTAGATTGGTAACACCAAACATGCATTTTTATAGCTATGTGAGCCAAAAAAGCTCTATGTAATTTAAAGAAAAAAGCTTATTTTTAAAGATATTTACTCTTATTTTAGCTCATTTTCAATAGAAAAGATCTTATCTCTCGTTATTATCACATTTTCTTGACTACCACTTTCTTTTCATGTTATAATGAACAGCAACATCGCAATCCTCTTCAATACGACATTTATCCAATAACATCAATTAATATTATTTTTACTTTTTTATAATGCTGTTAGGTGTTATTAGGAAGTTTTTGGTTACTTTCGCCCTTTTTCTCTACAACGACAATTAAAAGAGGGTTGGTTAGAGAAAGCGTTTTCCATCTCTAACGGTTTCACAGGCTCTAAACGATCTGTGGGAATTAGGCTGCTGGAGCCCTTTATTACTAGGGATTCCCCCATTGACATAAGCAAACCTGAAGCGTATACTGCCAATTCCTTACAACTAAACAGATCACGTTGTAGTGGAGGCTCACATGAGACGCACGATATCTTCCGTCAAAGAAGCTCAGCTTCGTTTAACAATTTTTCGCCGCACACTATCGTGTCTGACAGATCAAGCAATGCGTGCAGGAGGCGAAGAGACCGCCCCACCCGAAGTGGCCTATCAACTGAAGCAAACTCGCCAAGAGCTCGCTCGTCTCGAAAGCCGCCTTGCCGATCTGCTTGAAAACACAAACCGCCTTTAAGCGTCTCATCTGAACAAGCGGACTTCTAAAACAAATAAGCACTCCTAACAATGGTACAGCTATGCGCCACACACCACTCGCTGACGCATAGCCATACACCTGTGGCGTCTAGAAGCCTGTTATCTCCCCAAGCTACCATCTGGCTGTAACAGCTCTCGGTTGACCGGATTGGGCACCGCTTGACCAGTCAAGGCGGCCACCAGATTTGTGGCGGCCAAAGTCGCCATTTTTGTGCGTGTCGCCACTGTCGCGCTACCGATATGGGGAACCGCCGTTACGTTGGGGAGCTGCAAGAGCGGATGATCGGAACGGATCGGCTCTTGGCGGAACACATCGAGACCCGCAGCCCAGGGGCGGCCAGCTTTTAGCGCTTCGTACAAGGCTTCTTCATCAACAACCGGACCACGCGAGCTATTAACGAACACAGCCGTAGGCTTCATAAGCGCAAACTCGCGCGCCCCAAACATATTGCGTGTCTCGTCGGTTAAGGGCACCAAGACCACCACAAAGTCCGACTCGCGCAGCAAATCGTCGAGAGCCATATAGCGCGCACCCGTCTCGGCCTCTAAACTGTGAGATGGGCGGCGATTATGGTAGAGGATCTTCATATCAAAGCCGCGCGCCCGCCGGGCAACCGCCGAACCGATTCGCCCCGCCCCGACGATGCCCAAGGTTGCGCCGGTCACCTCTTGGCCCACCATCGCCATCGGCGCCCAAGCGCTCCAGCCATCGGCCTCGATCAGCTTCTGGCCCTCGACGATGCGCCTAGCAGCTGCCATCATAAGCGCCCATGTCAAATCGGCCGTTGTATCGGTTAAGATGCCGGGCGTATTGGTCAACAAAACCTTACGCTGGGTCAGGGTTGGCACATCGACGTTATCGTAGCCGACGGCCATCGTCGACACAACTTTGCAAGACGGGGCTGCATCCAGGAACTCGGCGTCGATGCGCTCGGTCAAGAGCGAAAGCACACCGTCGACATCGGCGACCGCCCGCAGCAGCTCGTCGCGCGGCACCGGTGTCTCTTCGCTAGGCCAGATCGTGTAGTCACAAGCGGCCGCCACAATATCGACCGCAGCTTGGGGAAGCTGGCGCGTGATATAGACCTTTGGTTTCGTCATTCTTTCACCTCTTCTGCGCGTAGAGCGCGTATCCACTCTAGCATGCACCAAACTTGCTTACAACGCTGGCCGACTGTTTGGCCCCGGCCAGAAGCGCTTCGGGGATGTTACCATCCTGCATATAGCGGACTAAAAAAGCCGCAGCGAAAGCATCGCCGCAGCCCGTCGTATCCACAACCTGATCGACCGGCAGAGCCGCTTGGTAGTAGCGCTGGCCTCGTGCTAAGGCTACGCTCCCTTCGGCACCCAAGGTTACCACCATCAGGCAGTCGTGACGCTGGGCCAAGGGTTCAAGCAGATCGATAGCCTGCTGATTGCCGCTCAGGAAAGCCACATCAAGTTGAGGTAGTGCCCGTTCGATGCGTTGAATATCGCCGCCTAATTCGTTCCAATCTAAAAAGTCGGCAGCCCGCCGAATACGCGGATTCGCATCGAACATAACCGCATCGAAGATATGGGCTACCTGCGAGAAATAGGGCGCTACGACCAGGTCGAAGTCGCGCGTAAAGGCGATATCTTCCGGCCTCAGGGCCCAATCGGCCAGCACACCCGAGCCATAGCCACCGGGCGGGAAGATACGTTCGCCTTCGGGGGTAATCACAATATCTTGATGCGCGGTCTCTCCAGCGCGCTGCAACACTCGAGAAGCATCGATACCTGCGCGCCGCAGCAGTTCTAGGGCCGCACGTCCAGCTTGATCGGAGCCGATACAGCTTATCAGGGCGACATCTGCACCGCAACGTCGCGCGTGCACCGCCTGATTGAGCGAGATTCCACCAACGGTCGTCAGATTTTGAAGAAGATAGCGATCTTGGGTGATCTCACCCACGCAGACCAAACGCATAAAGCTACCCCGTTGTATGGTGTAATAGATTGACATTGGAATCGCTATAGTATAATAGACAAAGGTTATAACGTACAGGAGAGGTAGAACCTTCTCGGATTAGTAGATGACACTGTACGTTTATTCATAAAGGAACGGTATGCGTTTTCTCATCACTGGGGGTGCAGGTTTTATCGGCAGTAACGTGACCCGTGCCTTACTTGCCGAAGGACACTCCGTCACAATCTTCGATAACCTCTCGCGTCCCGGTAGCGACCACAATCTCGCTTGGCTGCGAAGTCAGTTCGGCGACTCGCTTACGCTGATCAAAGGCGACATTCGCGATTCGCAAGCGCTTACCAATGCTGTCACCAGCGATATCGAAGCGATCATTCATCTAGCCGGACAAGTAGCTGTTACAACATCGGTACACAATCCTCGCGAAGACTTCGAAATCAATGCGCTCGGCACATTTAACCTACTTGAAGCTGCGCGCCAATCGCCCAAGCCGCCGATTGTGCTCTATTCCTCGACCAATAAAGTTTATGGCGGCATGGAGGATGTGCCTCTAACCGAAGAGCCAACCCGCTATCGCTATAGCAACCTCATCGGCATCAGCGAATCCCAACCGCTCGACTTCCATTCGCCCTACGGCTGTTCCAAGGGCACGGGCGACCAATATGTGCGCGACTATGCTCGCATCTACGGCTTGCGCACAGTGGTCTTCCGTCAGTCGTGCATTTACGGGCCGCGCCAATTCGGTGTCGAAGATCAAGGCTGGTTAGCCCACTTTATTATCGCTATTCAACTCGGTCGCCCGATCAATATCTATGGCGATGGCAAGCAGGTTCGCGATATGCTCTATATCGACGATCTCGCCAACGCCTACAAACTCGCGATCGCGCAGATCGATAAGGCCAGCGGCCAAGTCTATAATATCGGAGGCGGCCCCGAAAATGCGCTCTCGATTTGGGCTGAGGTCGGCCCTATTCTGGAAGAGCTGGCCGGAAGGCCCATTCAAGTGACCCACGGCGCTTGGCGTCCCGGAGACCAGCCTGTCTGTATTATGGATATTTCGAAAGCAGAACGTGAGCTCGGTTGGAAGCCACAAGTCGCTGTACGCGATGGTATCCAGCGGCTTTGGAACTGGGTTGCCGAACATCGCGCCTTGTTTGAGGATCGTGCATGAAGCTACTGATCGCGCTTACCTACTATCGTCCTTACACAAGTGGTCTCACCATTTATGTAGAGCGCCTCGCAAAAGCAATGGTACAGCGAGGTCATACGGTTACGGTGCTCACCTCGCAATACGATCCATCGTTGCCCCAGCGTGAGGTGATGGACGGTGTGCGCGTTGTGCGTGCCCCCGTACTCGCTCGCATCAACAAAGGCGTGATTATGCCGACCTTCGGTTGGCTGGCCAACGCGCTCGCGCTCGAACACGACGCGATGAACCTGCACCTACCGCAGTTCGATGTGCCCGGGCTAGCTTTGCGCGGTCGGCTGCTGCGCCAACCAGTCGTGCTAACCTACCACTGTGATGTGAAACTGGCTCCTGGTCTCTTAAACCGCACGGCCAACACAGCGGTCAATATCGCCAACCATATCGGTGCCAATCTCGCCACGGCGATCGTGACCTATACCCAAGACTACGCCGATCATTCGCCCTATCTGAGCCGCTATAAATCGAAGGTTCGTATCATTCCGCCTCCAGTCGAGATTCCCAAAGCCAGCCAAGAAGAGATCGCATCCTTCGCTCAGCGCTGGAACATCCAAGGGCCGGTCATCGGCATGGTGGCGCGCTTGGCCGCCGAAAAGGGCGTCGAGGTCCTGCTGAATGCGCTCCCCAAGGTTTTGCAGGCTTACCCCAACGCCCGCGTGATGTTCGCCGGGCCGTACCAAAATGTCTTGGGCGAGGAAGCCTACGCCTTGCGCTTAGCGCCTCTGCTCGAGAAGTTCAAAGACCATTGGACCTTTTTGGGCAACCTGAGCCAGAAAGAGTTGGCGGCCTTCTACCCCAACTGTAGCGTGACCGTGCTGCCCAGCCTCAACTCGACCGAGGCCTTCGGTCTGGTTCAGATCGAAAGCATGCTCTGCGGCACGCCTTCGATCGCAAGCGCCTTACCGGGTGTGCGCCAACCCGTTCACCAAACCGGCATGGGCGAAGTTGTCGCGATCGGCGACAGCGATTCCCTAGCTTCGTCGATCATTCGCGTGATTCGCAACCGCGAGCAATACATTCGTCCGGCAGAAGAGATCGCACAGCTCTTCAACACCGAAAGAACTGCGATCGCCTATGAAGAGCTCTTTGCTGAATTGCAACGACGAAAGAAGTAGATTCGACGTGTTACATGGCTCAACAAGCAGCGATGTAACAAGCTAGCGATAAAGAGGAAACGTGACGACTCAAGATTTCTTGCGGCCACACCTGTATACCCTGCCCATCCACCGCGCTATGCTGCGCGCCGTGGAGGCGCGCCTGTTTGCCGAAGTGGCTCCCGACCTGCCCGAACCGATCATCGATATCGGCAGCGGCGACGGCACCTTCGTGCAGATCGCCTTCCCCGGCAAAGAGGTCTATGGCATCGACCCAATCGTGAGCGATACGCACGAGGCACACCATCGTGGCGTCTATGCTGGCCTCGCGGTCGCCAACGGTGCGGCCCTGCCCTTCCCCGACAACCACTTTGCAAGCGCTTTCAGCAACTGTGTGCTCGAACACGTTGTTCCGCTCGACGAAACTCTAAGCGAAGTGACGCGCGTCCTCAAGCCGGGCGGCTTTTTTGTCGCTTCTGTGGTGGGCAATCGCTTTCCGACAGAGCTGCTCGGCAGCAAGCTACTCGATACACTCGGCTTCGATGGCAGCGCTTACGGACGCTGGTTCAACAAGATCTCCTACCACTTCAACACCCTGAGCGTAGCCGGTTGGACGGAGCGCTTCGAGCGAGCCGGTATGAAGGTGGTCTCGCACCGCCCCTACTTCAGCTTCGCCGCCCTGAAGCTGTTCGACTTCAGCCACTACTACGGCGCGCCTTCGCTGATCACCCGCAAGCTGACCGGACGCTGGCTGCTCTATCCGCCGCTAACACCGAACCTGCTCTGGGAGCCGATTCTGCGCAAGATCTACACGGCGCCACCTCAAGAAGATGGCCCCTACTACTTCTTCATCTGCCAGAAGCCGGAAGCATAAGCCTAACGCAAAAGGCACTCCGTTCGACGAACGGGGTGCCTTTTTTATGTCAGCGTTCAAGTCTCGCCCCCACAGAAGGCTGCTAGCGCGTCCGCCTTCGGCTATCAACATCCTATCCTCCCATTCGGGCTTTAGCCATCGCAGCGAGAGCTGCGATCTGCTTGCTGGGGCCTTATGATTTTTCACCACACGAGACGCCGAATGTTTTTTCACCACGCGAGACACAGAGAGACTGCGAGGATTTTGCAAATGGAGAGCCGTACCCTTCAACTGGCTCAGGGTACGGCATTGTGGACTGGGTTCGGCTTCTTTGGCGGAAGTCGGCCGGGGGTGTGAGCCGTGCTCCCCCTTGCCCGCTTCGCTATGCATTAGCCAAAAGTCGTGTCGGCAGCAAAAGGCGATCGTTCGCATACCATCGCGGGAGTATCCTTGAGAGCACAGACGGGGAGCATCCCCCTCTCCCGCAGTGCGGGAGAGGGGGCCGGGGGGTGAGGGCCAGCTAGCCCATTTTAATAGCCGGAGGCGGACGCGCTGAGGACCGCATGGATGGTAAGGACTTCGCCGCCTTCGACAGTGCAAAAAGAAGATCGAGCGCTTGAGTGCTAGACCAAGCCAGCGTCGCGGGCGCGGATCACGGCTTGGGTGCGGTCAGAAACCTGTAGCTTGCTCAGAATATTGCTGACATGGTTGCGCACCGTCTTCTCGCTCAACACCAAATGCTCGGCGATCTCGGCGTTCTTCATGCCCTGCGACACCAGCGCCAAGATCGTGCGCTCGCGCTCGCTCAACTCGGGGAAGAGATTGGCCGTCGCTTCGGCGGCGGGGCGCATGGTCTGGAAGAAACTCATCATTCGCTCGGCGATCTCGGGGCTGAAAATGGCCGAACCGGTAGCGACCGCCCGAATAGCCGCGATCATCTCCTGGTGGCTCGCGCCCTTGAGCACAAAACCGCGAGCGCCCGCCCGCATAGCCGCAAAAACCGAAAGATCGTCGGAAAACATCGTGACAATCAAGATCGAGATATGCGGGCTTTCGGCCACAATCCGACGCGTCGCTTCGATCCCGTTGAGGCCGGGCATCTGAAGATCCATCAAAATCAAGTCGGGCTGCAATTCGGCCGCCGCCTTCACCGCATCGTCGCCGGTCGCAACTTCGCCCACAACGACGGCTTCGGGAATAGCTAAAAGCAACGAACGCAAACCATCGCGAAACAACTGATGATCATCTGCGATAAGGATTCGTAATTCGTTTACACTCATTGTTGTCGTTTCTATTCGATCGGGAGACTCACTTCGATCTTGGTGCCAGTCCCTGCTTGGGAAGCGATCTGGAAAGAGCCTCCTAATTCTTCGGCTCGTTCGCGCATCGATCGTAAGCCGACCCCAGCGCGATACTCTTGTGGTAAGCCAACTCCGTCATCGCGAATACTTAAAACGACCTGCGGCCGCGCCACAACGCCCTGTTTCTCAGCCTGTTCCCTAAACGAGATCTCTATCCAACAGTGGGTCGCTCGGCTATGGCGCACAGCATTGGCGAGCGCCTCTTGCACAATGCGATAGATAGCGACTTCGGCAGCCGCCGAAAGGGTCGGCAGGGATTCTAGCATAGTCAGGTCGGTTTTAAAACTGGGCGTATCGTAGCTCAGCACAAGGCGCTGCAAGGCGTCGTACAAGCCTAAATCATCGAGGGCGGGCGGGCGCAGATTGTAGACCAAGCGGCGCACCTCCTGAAGCGACTCGCTTAGATCCTGCTCCAGACTGGCAAGAATGCGATCAGCCGTATCGGGGTCTTGTTTCAGCATATAGCGCGCGCTGCCGACCTTGAGGGTATGCGCCGCCAAGGTCGGGCCTAAGCCATCGTGCAGGTCGCGCCGCAGCCGCCGCCGCTCCTCCTCGCGGGCGTTCACCAAGTGCTCGCGGGCGCGTTGCAGCTCGACGGTCAGGCGCGAAACCGAGAGCGCCAGACCAGCGTGACGCAACATATCGAGCAAGAGGCGCTGATCGGCGCTGCTGAAGGCGCCCTCATCGGGGTTAGGCGCCACCCAGAGGTGACCTATCAGGTCGCCTTGATAACTCAAAGCGAAGCTTTCGAGATTAGAGGGAACAGTTTGCAGATCGGATCGACGATATTCGGCGGCTGGCGATGCATGCTCCTCGCCTTCCAAAACTAAGGCCGTATAGGGAGAGCGTAGCGCGAGCGCAACCGTTTCGACGATATGGCGCGGCACCGCTTCGGGCAAAAGCGCCCCTTGTAGGCGCTTCGAAAGCTGAGTCAAAACCGTATAGGGTTCGGCCCGATCGCCGTAAAACAGGCGGTTGACCTGATTCTGCAAATAGACTCGTAAAGGTTGAAAGATCACCGTCACAACACCGGTCGCAACCAGAGAGATAAATAAATTGCCGCTCGTTTGAAATAAAGCGCCTAAATAACCAACGATCAGAATGTACAATCCGACAATGATGGCCGTCAGCGCACCATAGACGACAGTGCGATTGAGAATAATATCGATATCGTACAAACGGTACTTCAAAACCGATATGCCGATCGCGATCCAGATACACTGAAGCGAAAGAAAGAGCTGGATCTCGGTTATAACGCTATCTGGCTCGGAGATAAAAACATCGAAAGCGATAAAGAAAACAACGATTAAGATCGTATAGATAACCCACAGAATCTGTTTACGGACCTCGATATTGGTACGGATATAGCGCACAATCAAACTAGCAATGGCGACAACCGCGCAGCTCAACCAATAGATCTGAAAATATTGATAGGACGATATACCCAGCGAAGAGATCGCTTCATTTCCAAATGGGTTAAAGATGCCCGGCATCTCATCATCTGAAACGCGGAACATCATCATAACGGTCGAGAACAGCACCAAACCACAGCAGTAAACGGCAGCCCAGCGCCAACGGGGCGAAAGCAGCTCGCCGTTTGGAAAATAGAGCGGCAAAAAGATAAACCAACAAGCTAGGCCCGGCATCCAGATCCAGTAGGGAATCCAGAGAATGATCGGATTGATCGGCAGGCTGCCCGGGTAGGTTTGAAGGGCGTAGATGCTGTACTGACGCGAGAATTCGCCCAATAAAAAGCAGCAGACATGCCCCAAAATAAACCAACCGACCTTATTGCGGGGTTGGCGAATAATGATCAAACCTGCGATCGCAACCGCCGATGGTTCTGCCAATAAGTAGAGTAAGGTGGAGAGATCTTCTTGATTGTGCCAAGCCAATACAAACGTAACAATAACGACCAGAATAGCAGTGGCCGTGAGCGATGCCGTAAAACGTAAGGGATGGCGTTTAAGCAAAACGAAAAAAGGCGACACAATAGACACAAAAAGAAACTCCCGTGTAACAAATAAGGCTTGCATCAATTGTAGTGTACTATACGGCTTAGCTCGTGAAAACGGGCAAAATATGCTATCCTGATCTTTCCACTATAAACCATGCTTATAGCTGGAAGCTTGATGCGCTAGTCCCAGTTCGCGACCTATTTAGACTGGGCCAAGAACGGGACATCGGTTCAAAGCGAGCGTGGACCGCAGACGGATAACAGCAAACTCGACTGATTAACGTGTGTTTGTGGCCTACGACAGCGTGGAATGTATCTCTTTTCGTTGCTCTTCGTTGCGAGAGTCGTTAAGCAATTTGGTATAACAGCATGTTGAGCCGACGATTGATCTTGCTATGGCTAGTGCCGATCTTGGCAAGCTTTGGGGCGCTCACTCCGCCCACGCTTCAGGCCGCGCCCTCCGACGGCCAGTGGTACACCTTCAGCGCCGATAACGGCCTGGCTGGCAGCGTGGTGCAGTCGATCTGGCAGGCGCCGTCAGGCGAAATCTGGTTTGGCACCGAGCAAGGCATCAGCCGCTACGACGGAGAGGTCTGGCAGAGCTATCGGGTCAACGACGGACTACTCAACAACAACGTCTGGGCCATCTCGGGCGACGCCCAGGCGGTCTGGTGCGCCACCAGCAGCGGCATCAGCGTTTTGCGCAACGGCACATGGCGCAACTACAGCGTGGCCGACGGGCTGCCCAGCAACGATGTGCGCAGCGTGCTGGTGGCGAGCGATGGCACAGTCTGGGCTGGCACCTTCGGCCAAGGCATCGCTTATCTCAGGCCGAACAGCAACCGCTGGCAGAGTCTCGACCTTTCGAGCGTGATCGATCGGCCCGGCCTGTTTGTGCAACATATCTGGCAGGCCGCCGATGGAGCGCTCTGGTTCAGTACCAACAATATCGGCGCCCTGCGGCTCGATAGCAACGGACTCGAGCGCTTCAGCTTTCGAGTCGTCAACCACAACACCGTCTGGTCGGTCGGAGACAGCAGCGACGGCTCGATCTGGTTCGCCACTCTGCGCGGTATCATTCGTTACGATCCACAAGGCAGCTTCGAAGTGATCCGCGATCAAGTCGCCGGGATCGCCATCGACGAGACCGAGGTGCTCGCGGTGGGCAACGATCGGCGCGGCACGCTCTGGCTAGGCACCCGCGCCCACGGCGTGTTACGCCGCGATCAGAACGGCTGGCAACAGATCGCGCCCGAACTGCTAGGTGGCACCTACGTCCAGACCATTCTTGTCGATCGCGAAGGGCGAGTCTGGTTCGGCACACGCGGCGGCGGAGCGACCCTGTTCGATCCCGCGCCGAACCCGATCGCAGAGCTGCGCGCCAAGGTCTCTGCGCTCAACATTCAAAATCAAACCAGCCAAGCTCTCGACGAACAGCTTGCCAAACAGGTCAACAACAACCTGCAATTCCAATTCGAACTCGAGCGCGCCTGGGTACCGCCTCAAGCCATCAGCTTCCGCTATTGGCTCGAACGCCCGCAAGGCCAAGTCGAGCGAACCCGCCAGCTGCGCCGCAACCCCAGCGACAGCCGCGCCCTCTCCGAGAGCTACATCGATCTCGAGCCGGGCAACTATGTCTTGAACGTCGTTCCAATGCTCGGCTCCGAGAGCGGACGAACGCAGCGCTTCCCCTTTAGCATCAAAAGCGCGCCGCCCGCCTTCGGGCTCGACCGCCTGACCGTCACCGCCGACGGCACTGCGGTCGAACGCGGCTTGGTGCTGGCTGCGACCATATTCGGCGGCAAACGCGCCGTAGAGCTGACCTTCGCCGCCCACGACGATGCCACGCCCGACGATCAACTGCGCTACCGCTATCGGCTCTCGCCCGATTCCGACTGGCAGTATGCGCTCGGCTCAAGCAGCACGATCGAGCTGGCCCAAGGCAGCTATCAGCTCGAGGTCGAAGCCATCGACAGCGACGACAACCACTCCGAGCCGCTGATCGTATCGCTGATTGTGCCCGCCCCGCTCTGGAAGACGCTGCTCTTCTACGCCCTGCTGGTGCTGATTCCCTCAGCGCTGGGCGGCGTAGGCGGCGCCTTCGCCTATCGCCGCTGGGCCAAGCATCAAGCGCTTCTGCGCGCCGTGAGCGGCTACATCATTCCCTACGATGTTGGGCCACTGATCACCGCGCCCGACCGCTACATCGGGCGTCAACACGTGATCGATACGGTGTTGGGCAAGCTCGCCAACAACAACTTTTACATCTACGGCGAAAAACGCATCGGCAAAACCAGCCTGCTCCTGCAGCTCAAGCAGCGTATTCTGCAGCGCAGCAGCCTCGATCCCGAGCGGCTCTATCTGCCGGTCTTCCGCAATATCCAAGATCTGCCCCAAGAGCGCTTCTGGTTCTATCTAATGCGCAGCGTCGCCGCCGAGTTCGCCGATGCCGAGCTCGATCTGCTGATCGACAACGAGGGTCTGAGCGACTACGACGATCTCGACGCCGAGAGCGATCTGCAGACGCTGGTCGATTACCTGCAGGCCAACGACGGACGCCAAGCCTACATCGTCTTGCTGCTCGACGAGGTCGACACCCTGCAAAACTACGGCCCGACCGTTCTGCAGCGCTTCCGAGCTTTCTGCCAGCATATGCAGAGCTGCCTGCGAGTGGTGCTCACGGGCGTGCTGCCGCCGGGCGACGACCACCATACCGAGACCAGCCCGTGGTACAACATTTTCGACCGCATCACGCTTGGGCCGCTCGATCGCTCCGCCGTGCTGCAGATCATTCGCAACTACAACGACAACCCCTACAGCTACACGCCCGAGGCCGAGGCCGCCATCTTGGAGCTGAGCGATCACAAGCCCTTCGAGACCCAATGGCTCTGTTCCGAAGCGGTCAAAGCCATGCTCAACGCCCAACGGGTGGTGGTCGAGCTGAGCGATGTCGAGCACGCCGCTCAGGTGGTGGTGCGCGAACGCTCATCGGAATACAACCGCGTTTGGCAAGCTCTCGACGCCGAACAGCGCGCCTCGCTGCAAAGCCAACCCGATGCGGTTCAGCTCGCGCGTAAGCAGATGGCCCTGCTCTGGACAGCCGGCGTGCTGATCTGGGACACCTCCTCCGATAAGCTGCAACAGATCCGCCTGACCCATCTATTTCAGCGCTGGATCACCAGCCATCAGTTCGAGCCATGAGCCACAAACCCTTCAGAGATCGCTGATCTCTAGGTTTCTCATCTTATGGCAGAGACGCTTCTAGCCTACATTCGGCTTCTAGCGCGTCCGCCTTCGGCTATCACCATCCTTTCCTCCCATGCGGGCTATCGCCTCGCAGCTTGCGCTGCGACCAGCTCGCTTTCAGCAACCCACAGCTCTCGTTGCTGTACAATCAACAACGAAATTCTATGCATTCTGGTACAATAGAGCGCGCTCGCTGATCAACAAACGTTCGCTCGCCTGAACAGAGCAAGCAGAATAAGCAGAAGCGATCGCACATTTTTTGAATAGCTAATACGAAACTCGGTTCAACACGGTGTGTTTTGGCTTTCGGCAGATTTGCTACTCAATCCGCACGCTTGCTCGACTTTTCAGGCGGCGCTTGGGTGCAGGCAGACCAGCAGCCGAATGGGAGGAGCAGCGACTTGATAGCCGAAGGCGGACGCGCTAGAAGCTGAATGGAAGGTTAAGACCGCTCCGCCAACATAATGTGAAGTGAACAAGCGGATTGGTATAACAAGGCAAGGAGCTCGGTATTGTGTAGCTGCCAGATCGTAAAGGCAGCAGTCGCGAGGCAGATCTATGAACGCAAGTCCGTACATCGTCAGCAATTGGGTCGAACCACCTCACTTCTATGGGCGCGAAACGCTGAGCCAAGCCCTCGCCCATGCGCCCGATCGCTGCATGTACGTGGTCGGCACGCGACGGGTCGGCAAAACCTCGCTGCTGCGGCATGTCACCCGCCTATTGCGCCCCCACGCAATCTACTGCGACCTGATGCAGGCCGCAAGCCAACAAGCTGGCCAGCCCAGCCTCGATGAAAGCCGCCTTGTGCGCCTCTTGCGCCGCGAGTTAGGCCGCCTCAGCGCCGAGCACCCCGCCCTGGCCGAGTCGCGCCCCGTCTGGGATCAGCCCAACGAGGAGCTGTGCGACTGGCTTGAGACGGCCAGTTGGCGCTGGGAAGAGTTAGGCTACAACCTGACGCTGCTCTGGGACGAAGCCGAGCTATTGCGCCGTCTGCCGATCGCGACCTTGATGCGCCTGCGAGCGCTCTTGCAGCAGAGCAACAGCCTACGCCTGATTGTCGGCGCGGGCAAAGGCTTGGCCTCGATCAACGAGCTTTGGCCCGACCACGATGGCTCGCCCTTTCTGTTCGGCTTCCGCAGCTTCGCACTGGCAGGCCTGCAAGACCACGAAGCCGACGCGCTGATTCGCCAGCGCGGCCAAGTCCAAGCCGACGATGCGCTCTGCGCCGAGCTACGCCGCCAAACCGGCAACCACCCCTTTCTGCTTCAGTTCATCTGCGATCGGCTCTACCACAACGGGCGCTTACGCCCGCTCCAAGATAGCGATCTGCTGCTCGAACCGCTGCTAGCCGATCTCTGTCGGATCGACTGCGCTCAGCTCTCGCCCAGCGAGCAGCATATTCTCAGCCAGCTCGCCCAACACGGGCCGCTCGGCAGCAGCGCTCTTCAAGCCGCCAGCAAGCTCTCGTTTGAAGCGCTGGCCAGCTTTATCGCAGGCATGCAGCAGCTCGGCTATGTGCGCCTCGAAGGCGAGCTCTGGACGATCGGCAACCACTTTTTAGCGACCTGGCTGCGCAACCAACAGGCCCTCTCGGCCAGCGTCAGCGACCAAGCCAGTATGGAGGTTGTGGCTGAGTTGGCCCAGCCCGAGCTTGTGCATCAGCAACCTAACGCCGGGCTGAGCGAGCGCGAGATGAGCGTCTTGCGCCTCTTAGTGGCGGGCCTGCGCAACAGCGAGATCGCCCGCGAGCTGATCGTCTCGGAGAATACAGTCAAAGCGCATATCAAACACATCTATCGCAAGTTAGGCGTCAACGATCGCCTAAGCGCGGCCAAACGCTACGCCCAACTGCGCAGCGAGCGTAAAGAGGACTAACTACCCCCGCTATCACCCGTTCGGGTAATCGACAAATCACCCCCATTGTGCCTACCCTACCCAGGGAGCATGCGCATTCGATGGGGGTAAAGCGTGAAATATATCACCTTAAGTCTTTGTAGCCTATTTGCTTTGTTCTGCCTTGATGCCGTTTGGTTGCGTCTCACTAGCAACAATTTCGAGAGCGTGCCCGCGATCATCGCCCATGACATCTACAGCCAATCAAGCACAATAGATAGCGTTGCGATCGCGCCTACCACCAGAGCTAGTCGTACTCCAAAGCCAACCATTCGGGCGACAGCAACCATTCCAACTGCTACAGCCAGCCGAACAGCAACCCGCACAGTCTCAGCAAGTAAACCAAAACAACTCAGTTACATCAGCTTTGTCAGCATGCAAGAAGGCTGGATGAGCCGCGATGATGCTATTTTTTACACCAACGATGGCGGCGAGCATTGGCGCAAAATCGCTACGCTCAACGATGTCAGCCGGATCGATTTTGTTTCTAGTAAGGTCGGTTGGGCTCAAAGCCTCAACCAGCTCTATCGCAGCAATGATGGCGGCAAAACCTGGCAACGCATCTATCAGTTTGAGGATCCTGAAGAGCGAATCTGGGGGATCGATTTTATCGATGAGCAGTACGGCTGGGTGATGACCAGCCATGCCAACTACTTCAGCAACGATGGCGGGCGCACCCTTCAGAAGACTAACCAACCCTGTGGTGCTGGTGCCACCTTTCTAGGCGGCCCCGAAGCGGTCTGGCAGGTCTGTTGGCTGGGCGGTATCGCGGGCTTCCGGCCCAATAGCCTGCACTTCAGTCAAGACCAAGGCCAGACTTGGCAAACCCTCGTTCCGGTAAACTTTGAACAAGAAGTGCCTAATCTGCCAGCCAGCGGCTTCGTGTACGAGATTGTGATGCGCAATCCGCAAGAGGGTTGGATCGTCACCGACGATACCCGCTACGGCGATTTAGTCCATCGTAGCAAGCTCTTTTTCACTCAAGATGGCGGTCAAAGTTGGAGCAGTCTCGGTACCGTCGCTGAAGGGTCGCTGCGCAGCCTCACGTTTGTCTCGTCCCAAACTGGCTTTATCCTCGCCAGCAAAGACGATCGGCTTCAACTGCTGAAAACCCAAGATGGCGGCCTAAGCTGGAAGGTCATCTACCAAAAATAACAAGGCCCTGCTCGCACCCTGCTGCTTCCTTATCAACAACATACAAGAAATGGCATTGCAATGCTGTATAAAAACCTGAAGCTCTTGCTGTACCTAGGCGCCGCTTTTGGATTGATGATGCTCGGCCTGCAGTTGCTAAACAACCCTTCAGATCGTTCACCTCAAACGGTAGCGGCACTTATGCTCAGCCCAACAAACAATAGTAATGCAGATACAAACCTACGAGCTTCGGCTAGCACTAGCCCAACAGCAAGCCCAAGCCCTTCAAAGAGCGTCAGCCCGACCCGCTACTATACCAGCACGCCGCCTGCGACTCGCACCTTCACCCGCGAGCCTAAGCCAAGCAGAACGCGCCAGAGCACCCGCACACCAAGCATTACGGGCACCCGCCCTGCGACCAGCACGCCTTCGCTTACACCAACAGTGACCGCCGTTAGCGAGCAAGAGGCCCAAATCAACTACGTCAGTTTTATTAATGCTCACGAGGGCTGGCTCACCTTTGGAGACGATATTCTCCATAGCGTTGATGGTGGCCTAAGCTGGAAGAAAATCGCGAGCTTGCGCGGCGTTAAAGAAGTCGATTTTGTCTCTGCCGATACAGGCTGGGCGAGCAGCGAAAATGTGCTCTATCGCAGCGACGACGGCGGACACACATGGCAAAAGATCGCGGACTTCCCCGAGCGGATTCGCAACATCGACTTTCTCGATGAAAACTATGGTTGGCTGCTCAATATCCACGAGTTGTACTATACCGAAAATGGCGGTGCCACATTCCAAGCGGTGAGAAGCGCATGTGGCGCACCCGCCGAGCCAAACGGGCCTATCTCAGTGACAGGCTACGGACAGATTTGGCAGAGCTGTCCGATCATAGGCGAAGCCGGCATGCGGCCCAATAAGCTCTATCGAAGCGATAACAATGGCGCCGATTGGGAGGTTGTTGCCGATTATAACTATCTAGACCGCGATGCATACCGCCTACCAAATCACGCCTATATCTACGAATTGAACATGTTGGATTCCCAACAGGGCTGGTTTTTCGTGTACTATCGCCACTATACCGATGGAACACCGCCGAGTACCCTCTTTAAATTAAGCAACGCAGGACAGAGCTGGGAACAACAAAACCCTATCGCCGAAGGTCGAGTGCAAAGCCTCAATATGCTCTCAGAGAGGTTAGGCTTTGTAGTGAGCAAACAAGAGCAAACCTCACAATTGCTCAAGACCGAAGATGGCGGCCTAACTTGGAAGGTGATCTATCAACGCTAAGCGTGCAAGCTGCCTTTGCATTGGCTCTGCCGATCAGCAAGTCTTCATAACCATCGCCTACAAAATAAGGCTCTCGACTACAACCAATCCGTAGTCGAGAGCCTTATTTCGTGTAATCTTATGCCTTTATTAATCCAAAAAATTAAGCCATCGGCTGATTTACGCTCTTCCAGACACTATTTGATTACAACTTGAAATATCTGGAAACTTTTTGTAATCCTAAACGTATAGCATAATACAGAGTCTCATAGCTAAAACCTATGTCATTGAAATAGCTAACGAACTAAAATCAGCGGACGAACTCAAGCAGCCAATCGCGAGCAAACAAGAGTGCACACTTTAAGGCCACTTGTAGGCCCCTTTGCGACAATGAGGCAAATGCATGGATAAAGAAGCGAAAAACTCCCAAAAAACTATCGCTCGGGCCTTGGCGATCCTCTTTTTGTGTATGTGTGGTTCGGCAATTATCGTATTTCTGCTTCTGCCTTTTGGTTACAACTTTACTGTTACATGGCTCTATTCGTTTATGTACCTCGGATATTCCCTGTTGCTCATAGGTACGGTCTATATCTGTGCTAAATGGTGGCTTTTGCGTAATAGTGAGCAGGCGCCCCCTTTTGGCCTTGCAGCAGCCTTGCTATCTGGCTCCATCGGCATAAGCCTCTACTTCATAAGGGATCTTTTTGGTTGGCAAGAGCTCAATATGCTGCTTTGCCTGATCTTCATCTATATGGGTCTAGCTTTCGTAATCTTTGCGAATCCCAACCTCAAAGCCTTTAGAATACCGATTACGGTCTATATAACACTTCTACTGAGCGTTTATGGTCTCATATTATTCGAAGACCAGCTTCAGCTCAGCCCACAAAGCCATTCTTTGCTCCAAACGAGCCAATTTATTTTGACCCTGCTGACTACACCTCTGATTATTGGGCTCTCTCTTATCAATAGGCCTAAGACGCGAACTGAACAAAAATTATTAACAGAACACCTTAAAGAACTATTCCAAAAGCCTAACGCAGATTAACTGCTTGAAAATAGAGGGAAGCTTATGGCGATCATTAAACGGCTCTTTACTCGCAAATATTTCTGAATCGTTGTTTTGGTCGCCGTTCCGCTCTATTTTCTATTCCTTGCCAGGCCTGTCCAAATGCTCGAATTAAACTTCCAGCGTTGGCGTTGGCAGCAGTTTGGGCCTGCAAACTATGATGCCTCATTTCATCGCCTCGCTCTGTGGTATGGCGGTAGCCCACCATATCGAGCCTCGATCAGCGTGCGCGATCATCAGCTTGTTTCAGCCTATAACATCGACCGTGAACAAGAGATGAATGCAGAAATGATCGAGGCAGACTCATATTTGCAGATCGAACAGCTTTTTAAAGCAATCGAACATGCCCTAGAACGCAATGCCAATAGCGTGTTTGTTTGGTACAATTTTAGATATGGCTATCCGAGCTATATCAACCTAGATTACAAACGGAACACCGCTGATGATGGACTAACCATCGAGGTTGAATCATTCCAAGTAGTACCTTAGAAGCGTAGATTGCCGCTGATGGAGGCTGGCTTGCAGAAGGAGCACCCTTCTCCCGCTTTTGGCGGGAGAAGGGCAGGGGATGAGGGTGGGCCAGCCCTGTTTAGTAGCCAGAGGCGGACGCGGTACACGCCGAATGGGAGCTAGAAGCCTATCCGCCAAAAAAGAAAAAGAGAAGGAAGAATCGCGCGATTCGCCCCTCTCTTTTTATTTGCTAAAACTAGCGCAAGCCTGCGAAGAGATCTTCCTCGACTTGGCCCTCGGCATAGGTTGGCGCTGCGAGACGGCTCTTCACCAAGCTGAAGTATTCGTGGCTGAAGAACTCTTTGCGCAGCTCGACCGGGACGCCTAACATAAAGCGCTCGGGCAAGATCTGCGAGCGGTGCACGTACATGGCCGAAGCCTTGTGCTGCAGGTAGTCGCTGATGTCGATCTTGGTGGTCGCCTCTTGATCGGGCACGGTGAAGCGGTTGATATCGAAGTTGGGATTGTCGAGCGGCGTCTGCATGCCCAGCTCCTTCATCCGCTCCCACGCGGAAAGCACGGCTTTGCGCGGCGAGCAGGTATAGTAGAGCTTGCTGGGCGTCCACGGCTCGCCCGCGTCGCTGTAGCGCGAAGCGTCGCCGGCCGCATCGAAGGCCGCAACGGTGGCCTTGTGGCAGGCGATATGGTCGGGGTGGCCGTAACCTCCGAACTCGTTGTAGCTAATCAGCACCTGCGGCTTATAGTGGCGCACCAGCTTGACCAAACGGCCCGTTACCTCGTCGGGATCGGCTTGATGCATACAATCGGGGTGGTTATTGCTCTCTGTACCGGCCATGCCCGAGTCGCGGTAGCCTAAAATCTCCAGGTTGGTCACACCCAAAATAATGGCGGCTTCCTCAAGCTCGGCGGTGCGGAAGCGCCCGAACTGGGCACGCACCTGGGGCAGATCAAGCTCGGGAACCACGATCTCGCCCTCTTCGCCGCGCGTTGCGGTCACCAAAACGACCCGAACTCCCTCTTCGCTGTATTTGGTAATAATCCCACCCGTGCTGATACACTCATCATCGGGGTGGGCGTGTACGATCATGAGGGTTAAAGGCTCAGACATAGCTAGAATGCCTTTCTATTCAGGGCAAACAGAACCAGCGTGGGGGTTAGCAAGGAATTATAGCACGCCTTGCATAAGCTTTCGAGCGGGCAAAAGAGCAAATCTCGTCGAAGCGCGCCAGCCAAATTGTGTATAATGAAGAGAAATACTATCGCTGTTTCTCTAAAAGTTTTTTTGTGTGTTTCGGCTTGTGTTAGAGGTAGGATAATGAGCACCGAGATTGATTCAGATGTTCCTCAGTTGATTCAAGAAGGCAACGCAGCCCTGCGCGTCGGCGACATGCACACGGCGCGTCTGCGCTTCCGACGCGCCACCGAGCTCGATAGCCAGAACGTGGCTGCCTGGCTAGGGCTCGCCGCTGCTGTGCGCCCCTACAGCGAAAAACGCGACGCCTTCCAGCGCGTCTTAGCGCTCGATCCGACGAATCAAGAGGCACGTCTAGGTCTCGAGTATGTCGAAGCGAAGATCGCCAACGGAGAGATTATGGCGCTGCCTGATCGGCGCGAACGCTTCTATGCTCAGATTCCGCCTATCGAAACGAGCCAAAGCGCTCCCGCGTCTGACTCGCTGACCCAAACTACAACAGCTCGCCCAGAGGTTGAATTCTGCTATCGCCATCCCGACCGCGAAACAGGACTGCACTGTTCGCTCTGCGACCGCCCGATCTGCGCTCAGTGCGCTGTTCCTGGCCCAGTCGGCCAGATCTGCCCGGAATGCGCGCGCGAACGCCGCCCGAGCAACTACAAGGTCAATGCGCGCGACATCATCGTGGCCGGACTGGTCGCGTTTGTGGTCACCCTACCCATTTCGATTCTATTAGGCCTCTTCTTGCGCGGCTTTTTCGCAATCATCATTCTCCTTATGTTAGGCCCGGGCATGGCCGAACTGATCGTACGGGCCGTAGAGCGCACCACCAACATGAAGCGCGGCCGCACCATGCAAGTCACCGTCGGCATCGCGATCGGCCTGGCCTGTCTGATCGCCTTCGGCCTGTTTCCAAACCTGTTCGTTTTGGGCATCTTCGCCTTTTTGGCGATCAGCACCGCGGTCGCACGCCTGCGCTAGCACAACAAATCGAGCCAGAAGAACGAAAAGAGATGGCTTGTGGGCCATCTCTCTTTGTTTGTTTGAACAATGTTGGCGGAGAGGCTTCTAGCCCCCATTCGGTCCTCACCGCGTCCGCCTCCGGCTACCAGAGCGACTAGCCCACCCTCATCCCCGACCCTTCTCCCGCATTGCGGGAGAAGGGAGTCTGATCCTACTAAACCCAAAACTCGTTCTACAAACAACCCGCCTACAGTAGCAAAAAAACTCAAACCACATCCATTTAAAGGCTTGCGCCTTTATTCCATGAATAGTCAAGTTCCACTCTGCCGAAGGCCAAATACGATCCCGCCATGCTTTAAGCGCTTAGGCATCTTTGGGCTTGGGGGCAAGGCGGGCCAGCAAAATGCCGAACTCATAGAGCAGATACATCGGGAGCGCCAGCAACATCAGGTTGATCGGGTCGCCGGTCGGCGTGATGATGGCCGCGATGATGACGATGATAACCAGCGCATAGCGTCGAAACGCCGCTAGGCTCTGAGCTTTCACCAGACCCAAAGCCGCCAAAATGTAGATCACAACCGGCATCTCAAAGACGATTCCGCCGACGAGCAGCAGCCTGGTTACTAAGTTGATCAGCGAGGAGAGAGAAGGAACGATAGGCGCTATTCGCTGGTCGCCGAAGGTGATAAGAAATTGCACCGCTGTGGGCACGATAATATACCAACTAAAGGCCACGCCCGCTAGAAAGAAGAGCGTCACAAAGGGCAGCGCCCGATAGAGGTAGCGCTTTTCGTGAGGTAAGAGGCCGGGCGAAATAAAAGCGATGATCTGATAGACGATCATCGGCATAGCCAAGATCACACCCACAGTCAGAGCGACTACCATATAGCTGGTAAAGACCTCGGTCGAGGTTAGACCCTGAGTGGGCGGACCATTGCTGCCATCGCGGCCAGTAACGGTCACCACAATGTAGCTGACAAGCTGGGGAGGCCCTAACACCAAAAACACACCAACGCCCATACCGATAATGATCGCAATACCGATGTAGATCAGACGCTGACGGAGCTCCATCAGGTGCTCCATCAATGTCATACCTTCTTCCTCGTCCTGTTGCGCACTTGGAGCAAGGTGTTGTTGATCAAGGGGTATCTGTGTGCTCATCACGGTCCCTTTTCTGCATCCCTTTCTGCAATGCAAATAAAACAAATAAGGCCTATGAAACTCCGTTACGAGCTTCATAAGCCTTTATTATCGCTATCTGATCGCCTTGAAAAGCCACGAGATCTTCCAGATCCATACCTTTCCTCTGGCTCACATCTGCAAGTTGTATCAGGTATCTAGTTAGGCATCCTTCCGTTTCGGCGCTAGGCGAGCTAAGATCACACCGAATTCGTAGAGCAGATACATAGGAAGAGCCATCAACATCAGGTTGATCGGGTCGCCGGTGGGTGTGATGATCGCTGCAATAATGACGATAATAACCATCGCATAGCGCCGGAAGTCGGCCAGCTTTTTGGCTGTTACTAAGCCCATGGCCGCCAACACATAGATGATAATTGGTAGCTCAAAGACCAATCCGTTCATCAGCAAAAGCGTGGTCACCATTTTGATCAGCGACGAGAGCGATGGCTTGATCTCGGTGATCGTGTTGTTGCCGAAGCCCAACAGGAACTGAATCGCGGTCGGAACGGTGATATACCAACCGAAGGCAACCCCAAATAGGAAGAAGAGTGTTACAAAGGGAATAGCGGTAAAGAGATAGCGCTTCTCGTGAGGCAAAAGGCCCGGTGCAATAAAAGCGATCAGCTGATAAACGATGATCGGCATTGCTAGAATCACGCCGACCGTCAGTGCCACCAGCATATAGCTTGTAAAGACTTCGGTCGAGGTGAGACCTTGCGTAGGAGCCGAAACTGAACCATCGTTGCCTGTCACCGTGGTAACGATAAAGGTGACAAGTTGGGGAGGTCCAAGCACAAGGAAAACGCCAACCGCCATACCAATAATGACCGCAATACCCGCATAGACCAAACGCATGCGAAGCTCAAGCAGATGGTCCATCAGCGTCATGCCATCTTCTTCCTCGGGGGAGAGATGCTGTTGGTCAAGAGGCAGGTGTTGTTGGTCTAGGGGAACACTCATTGTTGACCATCCTTACAAAATCTCTTCGGGCTGATTCGGCTTAGACTGCACTCGCGACTGCTCTGAAGCAGTCACCGCCGCCGGTTCAGCTTCGGCCTCAACGAATTCAGCGGTTTCAGTCGGAGACTTCTCTGGATCGCTCGTTATGGCATCACGCTCTGTCGTTTGGCTCGCTTCGGCCTGCTCACTGATACGATCAACAGACTCAGGCCTAGTCTCGCTTGTCTCTCGAAGCTCGTCTGTTTCAGGCTGGGCCTCAGCGATCACTGCGCTTTCAACTTGAGCGGTCTCGCTTGAAGAAGTCACAGTTTCTACGGCTTCGTTGGCATCATCCGCCTTCTGGCTCTCTTTAGTTTCTAACTCACTTGAGGCAACAACCGCGACAGATTCGCTCTCTTCAGAAGCCGTCGCGTTTGAGGTAGTCTCTGCTTCAGCGCTTTCGCTGGCTGAAGTAGCTGTCTCGCTCTCTTCAGAAGCAGCCTCGCTTGAGGTAGTCTCTGCCTCAGCGCCCTCACTGGCTGTGGCCTTGCTCTCAGCAGCCTCAGCGCTTTCGCTCTGCTCCGGCGTAACTGCGGCCGTTTCAACGCTTGTCTCAGCGACTCCGCTAGGAACAAAGACTTGAAGCGGCTCGCTGGCGGGCGACTGAGTTTCAGTCGTTTGAGCAGGCTGCCAATTTGCATCAAGAATACCACGTTCAAGCAGTTGATTCTGTAGCGATTGAAGACTGCTACGCAGTTCAGCGATTTGCTGAGTTAGCGCGGCCATCTCGTTATGCAAAGCTGCATCAGAAGACTGCGATGCGCTCGTTGTAGTTGTGGCAGCAGGCACAGCGCTTCCATTCGCAGAGCTGGAGCTTTCCGTAGCTGTCGAAGCACTGGTTTGCGAGCTTGCACTTGTTGTGCTCGCATTTGTTGCAGGTTGCTGATCACTCGTTGCAGGCGTTGTAGCACTGGTGTTGTTGGCGGTTGTCGATACTGCACCGGTTGTTGGTGTAGCCTTGGGATCAGCACGAATAAGAGCCTCCGTCTCGCGCTGAATCTCCTGCAGATCTTGACGTATATCAAGTTGCTGGCGCGCTTGGACCATCTCGTCACGAATCTCGATAATCTGTTTCTCGAAATCGCGACGCAATTCAGTCAGCATCTGTGCTTCAGGCGAGGTGTACTGCCACGCCAAAATACGTGCTACGAACCTGCCCAAGTTTCGACCGATCTGGGGCAAACGTTCCGGCCCAAAAATGATCAAACCAAGAACAGCGATTATGAGAAGTTCGAGCGGGCTAACACCAAAAAATTCCATAATGCTACATAAATAAAAAAGGGTTACGAGTGAGGCAGGCAGGGCGGCTTATGCCGCGCCGTTGAAGCCCCGGCTCGTAACCCTCCCATGCTGAAGAGCCATTACTTGCGTGTGCTTACCATGGAAGCAACACCACAGGGGTGTTGCAAGGGGCACGCCCTTTAGGCTTGCTCGGAGTGTGCGGCCAGATATTCGAGTGCATCACCGACTTTGAGGATCTTCTCAGCATCCTCATCGGGAATCTCAACTCCAAACTCTTCTTCCAGCGACATGATCAGCTCAACCAAGTCGAGCGAGTCTGCACCCAAGTCATCGGTGAACGACGCAGAAGGAACGATTGCGGCCTGATCAACACCAAGCTGCTCAGCGATAATATTCTTTAATCGGGTTTCGAGTTCAGGCGAGGCCATCGGCTCACCCCTTTCCTTATCAAATTATGATCGCCGCCCATCGACGTAGCGGCTTACGACGGTTCCTAAAACACCATTAACAAAACGGCTTGAATTGTCGCTGCCAAAGTGCTTGGCTAGCTCTACGGCCTCATTGATCACCGCTTTAATCGGTGTCTGCTCCGTATCATCAATAAGGATTTCGTAAAGTGCAATGCGCAATATAGCCTTATCGACGCCCGGCATCTGAGAGACAGGCCAGTTTGGGGCCGCCTCTTCAATGATTCGATCGAGATATGGGAAATGCTCCCAAACCCCATAGACCAATCGATGTAAGAAGCGCTTTCCATCGGGAGGAAGCTCTTCGTCTTGGAGATAACGCTCCAAGGTTGTATCGATGGCATGGTCGGTTGCATCGACCTCAAACAATAACTGCATCGCCGCAATGCGGACGCGATGGCGCAGGCTAGCCATGCCCCACCTCCACATCTTGAACATAAACGTTCACTTCGCGTACAACCAAGCCGACTAAGTCACGAATGACTGCGGAGACCGTTGCTTGTACAGCGATTCCGAGTTCCAACAAATTAATGTCGGGGGCGGCGATGAGGTAACAGTCTGCCACTACCGTGCTATCGATAACCTGTACACGCACTCCCGTATCGGTAAAGTGAGACCGGCGATAGCTCCTTGACCATGGAGGTACTGAGCCAAGACGGACTACACCTGGGACTTGGCGAGCCGTGATACTTATTAGCTCTGTTAGCACCTGCGGGGCTACTGTAACGTTTCCTTGTGGCGGCATGCCCGTGCTCAGTTTTTCCACCGGCGTAAGAGATCGGCAACGTATGTGGTAGATACCTCACCGTTACAAAACACCGTGTCATCAAGCAAAGCAAGCTGGAAAGGTATTGTCGTCGCCACGCCGGTAATTATACATTCGTTCAACGCACGCTTCATTCGCGCCACAGCCTCTTCACGATCACTTCCCCAAACGATAATCTTTCCAAGAAGTGAATCGTAAGCTCCAGGAGGTGTATATCCCGCATACAGGTGCGAGTCTACGCGCACTCCAGAACCACCAGGCGGTAAAAAGAATTCGACTTCACCACCTGCCGGCAGAAAATCACGCCGAGGATCTTCGGCATTGATCCGGCATTCGATCGCGTGCCCGTGTATTTTAACGTCATTCTGGCTCAACGTCAAGCGTTCACCAGCGGCAATCCGCAACTGCCACTTGACCAAATCGATCGACGTGACCATCTCGGTAACGGGGTGCTCGACCTGAATACGGGTATTCATTTCGATAAAGTAGTAGTTCCCCGCTTTATCCATCAGGAATTCGAGCGTGCCAGCATTGACATAGCCGATCGACTTAATACCACGGATCGCATCTTCGCCCATACGACGTCGCAACTCTTCGTTGACGGCGGGCGAGGGTGCCTCTTCGACGATCTTTTGGTGGCGGCGCTGAGCCGAACAATCGCGCTCACCCAGGTAGATGGCGTTACCATAGGCGTCGGCCAAAACCTGAATCTCGACATGGCGCACGTCGGTCAGGTACTTCTCCAAAATCAAGTCGCCCCGACCGAAGGCGGCCTCTGCTTCGGCGCGCGCTACATGGAAGGATTTCGCCATCTCGGCTTCTTCGTGAACCACGCGCATACCCCGCCCGCCGCCGCCAGCGGTCGGCTTCAGCAGCACTGGGTAACCGATCTTTTGGGCCAGCTCGATCGCCTCATCAAGGTCGCGCAACTCACCATCCGAGCCGGGCACAGTCGGCACACCAGCCGCGCGCATCGTGCGGCGACCCTGGGCCTTATCGCCCATCAGGCGAATAACATCTGCGCTCGGGCCGATAAAAGTCAGGTTACACTCGGCACAGATCTCGGCGAAGTAGGGGTTTTCCGACAAGAAGCCGTAACCGGGATGAATAGCTTCACAGCCTGTAATCAAGGCAGCGCTGATCAAGGCTGGTGGATTAAGGTATGAACGTGCGGGCGCTGCTGGTCCGATACAGACCGCTTCATCGGCCAAGCGCACAGCCAAGGAATCGCGATCGGCTTCGCTATAAGCGACGACGGTGCGGATCCCCAGCTCTTGGCAGGCGCGCACGATACGAACGGCGATCTCGCCACGATTGGCGATCAAAATCTTGTTAAACATCTATTGTTATTGCATCACCATACCACCATCAACGGCGAAGGTTTGTCCGGTGATATAAGTGGCAGCATCTGAAACAAGGAAACAGACCAAATTAGCGACATCTTGGGGCTGACCCAAGCGAGCGAGCGGGATCTGATTCATAATGTTGGCTCGGGCCTCTTCGCTCAAGACGTCGGTCAACTCGGTTTCGATAAAGCCAGGGGCGATCGCATTGACTGTGATATTGCGGCTCGCCATTTCGCGAGCGGTCGACTTGGTGAAGCCGATGATACCCGCTTTGGCAGCGGCATAGTTCGCCTGACCGACGTTGCCCATCAGGCCGACAACCGAGGTGATATTGACGATTCGACCACCTCGCTGGCGGCTCATGGGGCGAAAAACCGCCTTAGTACAGAGGTAGACACTGCGCAGGTTGGTCTGCAACACCACATCGAAGTCTTCCTCCTTCATACGCAGCAGCAGGGTATCGCGCGTGATACCAGCATTGTTCACCAAAATATCGATCTGGCCGAAGCTATCGATCGTGCCCTTCACCAAGCGCTCTACATCCTCAGCTTGGCTGACATCGGCCTGAATAGCCACAGCCTTGCCGCCCGCCTCTGTAATCTGGCCTACAACTTCCTGAGCCGCCTGCTCGTTGCGAACGTAGTTTACGACAACATTTGCTCCTGCAGCGGCCAAAGTTTGGGCGATCGAACGGCCAATGCCGCGGCTCGCACCTGTAACTAATGCAGTCTTTCCAGTTAGATCTAATTTCATAGGAAGTTACTCATCAACTTTCACCCATTTGGAAGAGGGTCTCGCCATCGATCAACAGCACATTACGTCGCCCTTTTGCCGCTTTAATTGCATCGGGCGTAAACTCGGTATTGGTGATCACCAAGCCCTTAGTAATGTTCTGCTTCTTCATATCTTGCAACAGGCTCTCTAAGGTGCCCGGACGAACTTTATCGGCAGTGATCAAACGCAGCTGCCAAGTCTCGCCCTCATGCTCCATCCAAAGATCAAGGTGCTTATCTTTGTCGATAAAGCGGTAATCTTTGAACGTAAAGCCGTGTTTCTTAAACAGGTTGGAAACATGGTAGCCCAACTGGGGCAACGATTGGCCGCGCAAGTCCTCAACGGTACGAATCACATCGCTCCGCTTGAGGGTACCGCCACGCGCCTCTTGCTGTTCACGCAGAATACGATTACGCTCTTCGGTGCGACCAGCCATCACGGTACCAAAGGCAGGGAAGGGAATAAGCGGGAAGAAAGAGAGCGACATATACGCAAGCACCAAAGCCCACGGCGATACATCGCCGAATTCGCTCATAATGATTGCCGCCTGGCCGCCCAAGGGCACTGCGCCCATTTCGAGCAAGCTCACGTAGATCACAACCATCAACAGGCCCATAAAGAAGGCGATCAAGCCCATCAAGATGCCATGCAAAAGATGTTGCGCCTTGATTCGGCGGCCGAGGTAAAGACCTGCGCTCACTGGCACGATACCAGCCAAGATCTGAATGAGCATGCTGGTCGATCCCAAGAACAACAGACACCAAGCTGCCGCCATTACCAGCGCTACAATCAACATCAAAGGCCATTCAATCTGACCAAATGCGGTTCGCAGACGAGTAAAAAGTGGCTCTCGTGGTTGAGACACCTCTTGCTCTTGGCTATCTTGCTTCTCACTCACCCTGCGCCCCTCTTTCACTTCCACACTCATGCGTTAAACCTATTCACCTATTCATAGTTATGTTCAGTTTGCGCGAACATAAACAGATTTATTGATCAGCGAAACTGGAAGTTTCTTCGCCGGGAACGAGCAATTCCTCAACAGCTTCGCGCAACTTACCAAGATCGCTAAACGATCGGTACACCGATGCGAAGCGAATATAAGCGACCTCATCGAGATCGCGCAGATGCGTCATCACCAGATCCCCGATCACCGACGATGGAACTTCTTGATCCTCACGAGCCATCAAGGCTGTTTCTACTTCATTCACCAGATTTTCCATGCTCGCCGCCGAAACCGGTCGTCGGTAACAGGCAGTCTGGATTCCACGAACGATCTTTTCGCGATCATACGGTTCGCGCTCGCCAGTTTTCTTCACAACAATCAAACTGACCGACTCAACACGCTCGTAGGTTGTAAAACGACGCCCACAAGCACGGCATTTGCGCCGTCGACGAATCGTGTCGCCATCGTTTAGACGCCGCGTATCAAGAACATCGGTATCGTGGTTGTGGCAAAATGGACAACGCATCGCCTCACCAACCCATAGAAGAAACAAATAGTAGCTTCGAATTACATCTAACAACGCATTATAGCATAGCCATACTCTGGAGCCAAACCTTTAACACTTTTCCAAACAGGCTAATTGCATAAATCGTCGCTTCACACGAATACGAGGGTAGTATGTTAAACTAAAGTGAGCAAATGCTTCGCTCGCTCGAAGCGAACGCGCCTACAGATGATTCGTATTATCCGTACATCTGTGCTATACTCAAAACAATACAAGCTCAAGTTGCCCCACTTACAAGCTTTGTAGGGGAAGTAGCACCAACGAAACAGCTTGAGTAACTATCGTTAGAGATGAACGAACAGAGCTGTCTATCTGTTCAGCAAGGTTCGTTCCGGCATGGTGTACCTCACGTTCGCTGGTTGAACTAAAATTAAAGAGTACAACTCATGGCAAGAGATCTTAACAAAGTACAGTTCACTGGACGTTTGGGAGCAGACCCGGAGATACGTACAACAGCTCAAGGAAGCATAGTTGCGACGTTTCGTGTTGCATCAAACCGCTCGTGGATCTCTTCAAATGGCGAAGCCCATGAAGATACCGAATGGTTTCGGGTGGTCGCATGGAATCGCCTTGCCGAGATCAGCCAGTCCTATCTCCACAAAGCCTCGCGTGTCTATGTGGAAGGGCGTCTTCAGACCCGCCAATGGGTCGATCAACAGGGGCAAACCCGCTATGTCAGCGAAGTGATCGCGAGCGATATTCTCTTGCTTGATGGTCGCCACGTTCCCCACCATAGCGAGTTAAACGACACCCGCGCCAGCCTACAAAACGACGATCCGCCCTACTAAGCGCTTTATTCTCGAGCAGATATGTCACAGCCCGCACCGATGATCGGTACGGGCTGTCGCTATTTAGGCATTACGGCGCTTCATAATCCACGAGGTGATGCCGCGCCAGCCAAGCATCAAAATAAGGTTAGAGATCGAAGCAACGATCGCGAAGCTAAGCGGAATACCGCGCTGCAGGAACAAGGCTCGCAGAGCAAAACCGATAGGCAAAGCGATCACAAGGGTCAAAAGGGTACGCTTCACAAGCGCAGAAGGCTGCTCAAGCAGCTCTTGTTTGAGGGCACCGCTGAAGGGTGCAACTACAAACCAACCGATCATAAAAGGTGCAGCGGTCTTCACCACTTCAAAAAAGGCATCGAAGCCCGCCGCTTCGCCGTGACTGCTACGCCCGATAGCAGAAAAAAGCAGGAAAGAACAAATATCGCCGATTATCAACAGAGGTGTGATTTTGTTAGTCGATTGAGCAAGAGGGCGAGAGATTGGTTCTTGCATGGCAACTCCAGTTCAAGCAATACAAAAGCCTTATGTTGCTTGAGCTAAGTATACCACGAGCGCGATTAGGCCCAAAAAAGCGTATAAGCACTAAACGTCCTTGTTTAGCGCTTATACCACAAGTGGTCTAACTTTCTGGTAGAGTTTCCGCTACCTAGCTGCAGAGAACCCATCTCATAGATCCAAACGAGAAAGGTTGACTACAGTATAGGGCCTACCTGAAAACAGGTCTATCGTATCTGCTATCCAAAGAAAATAAGCCACAATTGTACTAAACACCTAAACGTGTAGCTTGAACGAGGTATTCAAGCGATCAAAACCGCCAAATGACGGCAAAAATCCGCGCCCCGCTACAAAATCAAAGCAACTATTTGCATCACTCTGGCGAAAACAGCTATACCCTCCATTCGGTCCCTAGCGCGTCCGCCTACGGCTATTAAGTCGTTGCGCCTCTCATCCGGGCTGATGGCCTTCGGCGTAGCCCAACTCAGCGTCTACACAAGGCCTATTCAGTGCCTCTAATGCAGGCTTGGCTGCCCACTGCCACCGGCTATGCATTACCCAAAAGTCGTGTCGGCAGCAAAAGGCGATCGTTCGCATACCATCGCGAGATTATCCTTGAGAGCACAGAACTCAACATTCACCCCCTCGCCCGCAGCTATGCATTACCCAAAAGTCGTGTCGGCAGCCAAAGGCGCTAGTTTGCATACCATCACGGGATTATCCTTGAGAGCACAGAACGAGGAGAGGTTGTATGCGATTTCGCGTAGCGAAATCGCATACAACATCAACATGCACCCCCTCGCCCGCAGTGCGGGAGAGGGGGCCGGGGGGTGAGGGCAGATAAGTCTGAGCGTATGTCGATTTGTGGCTAATGTACAGCTGCCACCGGAGCGATGGTACCTTCGGCAAGCTCAGGAACCGCATGTCGAAGGCTACCATCGCCTTTGTTCATACCAAAACCGTTTAAAGACGGGCGATCGTGTAACACAGAAAAACGAAGGAGGATAGAACGTAATCATACGAAACCCGTTTGCATTATCGACTTTGTGAAGGTCTGTCGGCACACAGCTACAAGCCCCGTTTGTTGGGCGGGATGGTGATAGCCGTAGGCGGACGCGCCAAGGACCTTCTTTTGGGACAAACCCTAGCCGCAACAATTAGAAGAAAGCTAGTGAATTTGCTATCAATCGGATTTCGTATTAGAACTCACCGATATCGCGATAGCGAATGCGTTCAAGCAACATAAAGCTCAGCGCTGTTGTAAGCATCAGAATCGTGCTCAAGGCCAAGGCTTGACCATAGTTGAGCGCCCCAGGCTGGCCTAAAAAGCGAAAGATCACCAAAGGCAGGGTAGGATATTCGGGGCGGGCCAACATCACCGTTGCGCCGAACTCGCCCAGCGAGGCGGTGAAGGCGAAGACCGCGCCAACCAACAGGGCTGGAAAGAGAATGGGCAGATCGATCTCGCGCCACACGCGGCGGGGCGAGGCGCCCAAGACAGCCGCAGCTTGGCGCAGACGATCATCGAGGCCGCGCAAGACCGGCAAGAGCGTGCGCACCACAAAGGGCGCGGCCACCAAGGCATGCACCACCGGAATGATCCACGGCGAGGCGCGCCAAGCCAGAGGCGGCTCGGCGAAAGCCACCAAGAAGCCTAAACCGAGCGTAACGGCGCTGGTGCCCAGCGGCAGCATAAAGAGCGCGTCGACCAAGCCGAGCAGCGCGCGCTTCGGCGAAGGCTTCGCGCCCGATGTATCGCGCTGCGCCAGCAGATAGGCCGCCAAGCTGCCGATCAGCAGAGCGATCACGGTTGTCGCCAGCCCAAACATCAGCGAATTACGAATGGCGACCGCCGGAGCAACATAAAAGACCGAGCCTGTACGGTTGGTGCCTAACTCGCTGTAGTAACGGAAGGGCTGGCCGCTCGGGCTGAGCGAGGCCAGCACCAAAGCCAGAAGCGGTACGGCCAGCAACAGCAGCATCACAGCCACGTTCCCGCCCACCAGCAAGCGTGCCCCCCATGTACGCACGGGGCGCAGTTGGGCCTCGCGCGGGCGCAAATCGAGCGGCACACTGGCTCGGGCCACCATGCGCGTGTAGAGCAGTGTTAGGCCCATAGTGCAGACCAGTTGGATCAGCGAGAGAGCGCTGGCGATATCGAGCCGCAGCAGCTGAGAAACTTGGCGATAGACCTCTACCTCAAGCGTGGCGAAACGCGGCCCGCCCAAAAGCACCACCACCCCGAAGCTCGTAAAGTTGAAGATGAAGATCAAGAGCGCCGCAGCCGCCAGCGAGGGCATCAAAAGCGGCAGCGTGACCTCCCACCAGACCCGCCAGCGCGGCGCACCCAAAACCGCAGCCGCCTGCTCAAGCCGCGTATCGAGATTGCTCCAAAAGCCGCCCACCAAACGCAGCACCACCGTGTAGTTGTAAAAGATGTGGGCCAGTAGAATCAGCCAGATCGTGCCTTGGATCTGGATCGGCGGCTGTGCGGCACCAGTGATGGCCTGCAGAGCGCTGTTCAAAATGCCGCGCGGGCCTAGCAGAGCGCTGAACGCGGCGGCCACCACAACGGTCGGCATCACAAAGGGCACGCTCGAGATCGCCCGCAAGAGCGATTTGCCCACGAAATCGTAACGGGCGAAGGCGTAGGCCGCTGGCAAGGCTAAGAGCAGAGTCAAGGCCGTCGAAAGCAGCGCCTGCCACGTTGTAAACCACAGCACCCTCAGATAGTAAGGGTCGAGCAGTTGGCGCAGGCCGCCAAAGCCATCGGCGAAGGCGATCCGCAAAACAGTGAACAGTGGGTAACAGAAGAAGAGCGCCAGAAATGCGAGCGGGAACAGATAGAGCAGCGACCAAAGTTTGGGGATTCGTGGTCGATGAGGGCTTATGCTAGATTCCGAACCGGAAGTTATCGCCATAGCTCTTTATTTCTCCTCAGAACAAATACCGAATCCGCCTAAAGCTAGGCATTTACGCAATATAGAGAAATGAAAACCGAGCAAAGACTGCTTTACCGAAGGCCAAAAAACACAATGAGATTCGGTATAAGTTGTCGAAAGTATACCATGGCTAGTAGGAATCTCATCTTTTTAGCCTTGGTTCTCAGCAAGAAGTTGGCTATAATGAACAGGCCCACATATTTCAAGTAGAGTTGCCTGCATCGATCGGCACTAGAGTATAACAAGGACGTTTTCTATGCTAGGTCTTGCTGCTTCATCTCAGCCACTCAATCAGGCGCAAGAGCGTCTCTCACCGCAATCAGACGATTGCCAACATCTGTATTTATCCCAGCTTCGCCAACAAAATAGCGCGCTGGTCTTCACCAACCAAAAACATCGCAAGCTCACCCTGCCCCTCAAGGAGCTGTTTGTTCCAGCGACCCTCTTCAAACGGGCAGCTCGTTCCGAGGCGAACGGCGGCTTATTCACGCGCATCAGCCAAGTCTGGAAGCGTACAAAAGCCCCTGAAGAAGAGCCGATCGCCCAAGAGTGCGACTGGAGTGAGCTCTTTCGTGAGCGCGCTATTGCCCTGATAGGTGAAGCTGGCAGCGGCAAGAGCTGTCTCTTGCGCTACATCGCTTTGCGCCTCAGCGAGATCACACTTGAAAACGCGCGGGCCCAACTCTCCGAGTTAGGTCTCCCAATCAGCAGCGAGATCCCTTTTCCGCTGCTCTTGCGGCTCGATCAATTGCCCGCCTCCTTTCGCGAGGGCAGATTCAGCAACGAACAGCTCTGGCGAGCCTTCGTCGAGCTCTACCCCGACCTGCCGGCCGACTTCTTCAGTCAACAGCTGGGCCAAGGAACCAATCTGCTCTTGATTGACGGGATCGAGCTGCTCGGCCAAGAGACGGCAACAAGCCTCATTCAGCTGCTCGAGCGCCTCTTGCGACACAACGCTCATACCCAGATCATCGTCAGCATGCGCAGCGCCCACTACCTCCAACAACAGGCTCTGCTCGAGCGCTTTGTGCAGATGAGGATCGCGCCCTTTTCGAAGGCCCAGCAGCGCGATTTCATCAGCAACTGGAGCCGTTTCTTCCATACCCGCCTGCGCCTACCCCAGGCCGATCAGCTAGCCTTCGAGTGGAGCGAGCGCTGCTGGCAGCAGTTCGAAGCTGTAGCGGCCGCCCAGCAACTCGCCGAAAACCCCGTCCTATTAGGCTGCTTGGTGATGCTGGCCCAACACAGTGCCCAACTGCCTCAAACGCGCACACAGCTCTACTCGGCCTGCTGTGATCTACTGCTCTTGCAGACAAACGAGCCAAGTCAGCTTCACTCGAAGCGCCATCTTCTAGAAAAGATCGCCTATCGGTTACAGTTGGCCCAAGCTCAAGGCTTGGGCTTAACGTTTCTGCGCGATCAGCTAAGCCACGACGAGCAGGAAGCGCTCGCAGATCTGGTGCAAACAAGCGGCCTGCTCGAAGTCATCGAAGATCAGCAGCTTGCGTTCTGCACTCCGCCTTTTCAGCCCTTTCTGGCCGCCAACTACATCGTCGAAGCGGGCGAGCAGCTCGTAGCCGAACTGGTGGGCCGAAGCGCAGACCCAGCTTGGCACGACTGCATCAGCTTCTGCTTTGAACTGCTGCCCCAGCCCGAAGCGCTGGCCCTACTCGAGCGCATCAACCAGCAGCACAACAGCCTTGAAGAGCAGCTTGAGGATCTTACCATTTCAAGCAATATAGTCATACGGTCAGATGATCGCGAGCATCTGGCAGCCCTGCAAGACTATCTGCGCCAGCGAGCCTATACGCTCTGGCGAGAACAGCAAGAGCATCCCCTTGTGCCGCAACGCTGCGGCGAGCTCTTCGGCCTGCTGGGCGATCCGCGCAGCGGCGTGTGCGAGCTTCCGCCCGCCATGGTCGCCCTGCCGAGCGCCCAGGTCAGGCTTGGTTACAGCGCCGACGAGCTTGAGCAACTGAATCCGCAAGAGCGCTTTCTGCTGGAAGATACAAGCAATAGCCAGCTGATCGATATCGAAGCCTTTGAAATCGCGCGCTATCCGATCAGCAACGCTCAGTTCCAAGCCTTCATCGACGATAAGGGCTACGAGCAGCGCGCTTGGTGGGATTTCGGCGAGATAACCGCTCTGCAAGCGCATAGAGAGCAGAGAGGCGTTGCAAACCAAGCCGTCACAAACATCACTTGGTACGAGGCCCAAGCCTTCTGCCGCTGGCTCACGGCCTACCTCGACGACGGCTACATCTACAGCTTGCCGAGCGAGGCCGAATGGGAGTACGCCGCGCGCGGTCTGGAAAGGCGGCACTTCGCCTGGGGCAACGAACTGCAAACGCGATCACAGAATCTCAGCTTGCGAGCGGTCGGCTGCTACCTGCGCGACTACACGCCCAGCGGCATCGCCGACTTAGGCACGCAGATTCTCGAATGGACGCGCAGCAGCTACGTCGACTATCCCTACAAGGCCTGCGACGGTCGCGAGTACCATCACAAAGGCCCACAGGAGGAGCTCGTCTGCCGCGGCCGTATCCCGGGGCGGCTCCACCACAAGCCCTATGCAGCCTACCGCTATACGATCTGGGCTAAAGAGTACGACGCTTGGTTAGGCTTTCGCGTTATCCGCCGCCCGAAGCGCTGATGCAACTGCGCTTTTGGCATTGAAAGGCGATGCTTGCGCAAAGCGGCGAAAACAGCGAGAAGCAGCGCAAAGCGGCGAAAAACAGCGAGAAGCAGCGCAAAGCAACGATAAGCGCCGGCTTGCTTGAAGGCACGAATGGAAGGAGCTGCGACTTGATAGCCGTAGGCGGACGCGCTAGAAGCCGAATGGGAGGTTAGGACTCCTCCGCCATATGCTGAACGAGCGTAGGATGTGCTTGAGAGGTCGAGAGGTGTAAGGGATCTCCTAGCGAGGCGGGAGATCCCTTCGCGTATGGGCCGAAGCGTCACCCGAGGCGAATGAGGATCTCGCGGCTGCCGGGCGTGGGAGTGATCAAGAGGCCCTGTTCGCTGGGCTTGGAACTCGCGCCCTCTAGCGCGGCCACCCGATCGATGCCGACCAACAGCAGATGCCAGTTATCGTTGGGCGTCAGAGCGTTGAGCAAGAGCTGGTCGCCCTCGCGGCTGAGGCTGAACTCGCTCTCCCAAGTGCCCTCTTGGTCGGGGATCTGCAACGCAATGCGCGCGCCATCGCCGATCGCATAGGCTCGCAGCGTCACGCCATCGCTGTAGTGGTAATCGGGGCGCTGATCGTTAGCCCCCACGGGGATCAGCGAATTTGGCCGCACCATCAGCGGCAAACTCATCGCATCGTGGCGTTCGCGCACCCAGCGCGGCCCAACCAAGGTCTCGCCACTCAAGAAGTTCGTCCACTGGCCCTCGGGCAGGTAGTAGGTCACCTCGCCGGAAGCATCGAAGACCGGCGCGACCAGCAGCGATTCGCCCAGCATGTACTGGCGATCGAGGTAGTCGCAGCTTGGGTCGTCGGGGAACTCCAGCAGCATGGCGCGCATCACCGGCAGGCCCGTCTCTTGGGCCTCGACAGCCGCCGCGTAGAGGTAGGGCATAAGGCTGCACTTGAGGCGCGTGAAGTGGCGCAGCACATCGACCGACTCCTCGTCGATCAGCCAGGGCACGCGGTAAGACGAGCTGCCGTGCAGGCGGCTGTGCGAGGAGAGCAGGCCGAAGGCGATCCAGCGTTTGTAGAGCTCTGGGTTGGGCAGACCCTCGAAGCCGCCGATATCGTGGCTCCAGAAGCCGAAACCCGAGAGGCAGAGCGACAGACCGCCGCGCAAGCTCTCGGCCATCGAGGGGAAGGTCGAGTCGCAATCGCCGCCCCAATGCACGGGATACTGCTGGCCGCCCACCGTGGCAGAACGGGCGAAGAGCATGGCATCGCCGCGCCCGCGCTGCTCTTCGAGCAGTTCGTAGACCACGTGGTTGTAAAGCAGGCTGTAGTAGTTGTGCATACGCAGCGGGTCGGAGCCATCGAAGTAGACCACGTCGGTCGGGATGCGCTCGCCGAAGTCGGTCTTAAAGCAGTCGACGCCCATGGCCAGCAGCGGGCGCAGCTTCGACTTAAACCATTCGCAGGCCTCGGGATTGGTGAAATCGACCAAGCCCATGCCAGCCTGCCACATATCCCACTGCCAGACGCTGCCGTCGGGCCGTTTGAGCAGATAGCCCGCTTGGGCGGCCTCCTTGAACAGTGGCGAGCGCTGCGCGATGTAGGAGTTGATCCAGACGCAGATCTTGAGGCCGCGCTCTTTGATGCGCTTCAGCATGGCCTCCGGCTCGGGGAAGGTGCGCGGATCCCACTCGAAGTCGCACCAGTTGTATTCGCGCATCCAGAAGCAGTCGAAGTGGAAGATGTGCAGCGGGATCTCGCGCTCGGCCATGCCTTGGATAAAACTGGTGACGGTCGCTTCGTCGTAGTTGGTGGTGAACGAGGTCGTCAGCCACAGGCCGAACGACCATGCCGGCGGCAGGGCCGGACGCCCTGTCAGAGCGGTATACTTCTCCAAAACCTGCTTCGGCGTCGGGCCGTAGATCACAAAATACTCTAGCTCGTGGCCGGGCACGCTGAACTGCACGCGCGAGACCTTTTCCGAGGCGACCTCAAACGAGACCGGGCCGGAGTCGTTCACAAAGACGCCGTAACCGCGGTTGGTCAGGTAAAAGGGAATGTTTTTGTAGGCCTGATCGCTGCTCGTCCCGCCGTCTCTGTTCCAGATATCGACCGCCTGGCCGTTCTTCACAAAGGCCGTGAAACGCTCTCCCAAGCCGTAAACATTTTCGCCCACCCCAAGGCTGAGCTGCTCGTGCATAAAGTGGCCTTCGCCATCGACCTCGACGCTGCCCATAGCGCGCGACTGACTCTGGGTCAGCGGCTTGCCGTCGCCCAAAAAGTCGATCTGCCAGCGCTCGCCACGCGCGACCTGAGCCGTTAGGCGGCCGCTGCTAAAGCGCACATACTCATCGTTCACCTCGATCACGGGCTTCACAGGGCCTTCATACAGCTCGAAACGGGGATGATTTCGCAGCGTGCCGCTATGATGGGTGAGGCGCACCCGAATCACATCGCTCATGGGGCTGGAGAACTGAATGGTGAGCAGCGTGCCGTTTAAGGTGTCGCCGCGCGTCTTCACCCGCTTTGTAGGCGCATAGACAGTCAGACTTTGAGCATCTGTTTCGATATCATAGGCTTCGACCGGGTGTTGCGGATGCACGCCCTCGCGAATCAACCAATATCCATCGGTAAATTTCATAGCCTGTCCTACCATTTATAAGCGATCGTCCACTAACACGCAGCAGATCGCGATAGAGAGCTCCACACGCTAACTTGTACGAACAGCAAACTGAAACGATGGTTGTGAAGGAGGGCATTTGCAGGCAACATTGGAATTACACAATTATACGCTATCAGAGAGAGAGTATTTGGGATCAGCGCTTAGCTGCACGCCCGCGCTATGCCTGCCGCCATGTCGAAAACTAGTCTCGCCAAGATGTGCTTGTATACCGTATAGTTATTCGCAAAGGTATGCATTTTGAGGCATCAGTAGCAAAAATCCACTACTATCCAGCCTGATAATTCAGGCAGCCCATAGCGCATCATGCTAGCGGAGAGGGCTGCACCTTCCATTCAGCTTCTAGAGCGTCCGCCTACGGCTACTAAACGTCCCATCCATCGAAAAAGGCTGTTCGCGTTCCGCGCTGCGACCGCATCGATCTTCCTTGCTCTTCAAGGGCACAACAATGCCCCCGCCAAGCTGCTCGGCGAGGGCATCGAAAGCTGCAAAGCTATGGCCTAGCCTTAGCGCAGAACGATCTCGGTCCACTCCTGAATCCAGCGCTCGCGATTGGCGTCGATGTCAGCGGGATCGGGGTTAGCGAAGTTCGCGGGCGGCTGAGAGAACTTGGTAAAGACCTCGGGCAGGCTGGCTTTGCTGCTAGCCGGATAGACGAACATCTGCAGCGGCACATCATTCTGGAAGTCGGGCGAGAGCATCCAGTCGACAAAGGCCTCGGCGAGGGCGCGCTGCTTGGTGCCCTTCAAAATGCCCACGAACTCGATCTGGCGGAAGCTGCCCGCTTCAAGATTGCCGGTCGGAGCCTCATCGAGCGGCTGCTCGCTGAAATAGACCTCGGCCGCCGGGCTGCTGCCGTAGGAGACCACCAAGGGGCGCGGGCCTTTGCCGCTGCTGCCGCTGAAGTGAGTGTAATAAGCCTCTTCCCAACCTTCGCTCACTAAAACATCGTTGGCGCGCAGGTCGCTCCAAAACTGCTTCCAGGTGTAGTCGCCCTCTTCGCCGAACTCGGCGATCGTCGCTAACAAGAAGCCCAGGCCGGGCGACGAGGTAGCGGGATTCTCGACCACCAACTTGCCCTTCCACTCGGGCTTGGTCAGGTCGCGCAGCGAGGTGGGAGGAGTTAGGCCCTCGCTTGCCAGATAGGCTTTGTCGTAATTGATCGAGACATAGCCAATATCGACGGGCAATAAGCGCTTCGATTCGTCGATCTGCAGATCGGCGGGGATATCGGCCAAAACCGGCGAATCGTAGCTCTCGAAGATATCGGCTTCGAGCGCACGAGTCATAAAGCTATTGTCGACGCCATAAAAGACATCGGCCAAGGGCGTCGATTTGCTTAGAATCGCTTGGTTCAGCGCGCTGCCCGTATCGCCGCTTCTGCGGAACACCAGTTTGACGTTGTGTTCGGCCTCGAAGGCGCGCACAAGCTCCTCGCTAAGATTGAAGCTATCGTGGCTCATAATCGTCAGGGTCGCTGGCTCGCCAGCGGGCGCATCGGCGGGTGCTTCTTGGGCGTTCGACGGAGTGGTGGCATCTGCAGGTTGAGAAGCTGACGGAGACGTATCGCTCGTTGTAGGCGAGTTAGCCCCACCGCCACAGGCGGCTAGACACAAAGCGGAGAGCAACAGTATCAAAAAGCGTCGCATAGGTCCTCCTCACTATCGTTAGACAACAAAAAAACCACTGAACCTGAAAGGGGATCAGTGGCATAATTGGCGACTGCAGCTTCCCTACGCTGGTATTAACCAGGTCAGGTTCAACGGGTCGGCGGCATCGATTGGTCCGCACCTCTCAGCCAAGCTCACTTGGCTCCCCGAGCAATATGTAATTAGCTTCACAATACCATAAGCGACACGGCCTGTCAACGATCAGCCGCGTCAGAGCTGGCTATCCGGCTTGGGCAAGGGCGGCGCGCATGCGCTTGAGTCCCTCGGCGCGCCAGCTATCGCGGTCGGGGAACTGATCCCAAGGATACCAGCGCATAATCGTAAAACCAGCCCACATCAGGATACGGAACTCTTGTACAAGTTGCTGATCGGCACTCGGATAGTAGGCGGCGGCCTCTTCGGGAAGGAAGGCGATATCGTATTCTATCGGGCCGCGCTGACAGGTGTGGAAGTCGATAAAGAGCGGCCCACGGCTGGTGCTAAGCAGATTGCCCGGATGCGGCTCGCCGTGCAGCAACTGATCGACCGATCGGTGCTGCCGCATAGCGTTTTGAACGCGCTCAAGGGCCGCAGCTAGCTGTTGGCGCTCAGCGGCGGGCAGATCGGGCGTCTGGCGTGGGTCGTGCAGGCGCTCTGACCAGGTAGCGATGCGCTGGCTGATATGAGGCACGTCCAGAGCGAGCTGGCGCAGACCCACGTGTAAGCGCCAAAGCGCATCGGCATAGTCGGCTGGCGCAATAGATCCGGCTGGCTCGTAGTAGAGCCAGAGCGTAAAAGCGAAGCCGTCGCGCAGAAAGACCTGCGAACCAGCCTGCGGCGCGAGCAGGCCGACGGGGCAGTTGTTGGCCGCCAGACGCTCAACGATCTCGGCCTCGAAGCGCAGGCTGTCTGCCACCTCTTGGGGTGCGACTCGTGCCAGCAGATCGCTGGGAAGGAAGTGCACAGCTATACGATCAGAATTATGAATAACGACTGCCTCCTGGGCAGGCAGGCCCAGTTCGCGAGCAGTCGCTCGAACAGTGTCAATCGCTCGGCGGACAAGTGCTTCTTCCATTATGTCAAATTCTTTCGTTAAGCAAAGCGAGCGTGGCGCTAGCGCTTGCTACGTGTCAGCTCTTCGTAGAGATTCTGAACCTTAGCGAAGGTATGTGTCCAAGTCATCTCGCGCTGAACTTTGGCATAACCCGCCTCGCCCAACTGCTGAGCATAGGCGCGATCGCTGATCAGGCGCTGTAGTGTGCTGCTTAGCTCGTCGACGGCGCCAAAGCCGACCAAGAGGCCATCGTGGCCATGGTTGATCACATCGGGGACGCCGCCAGCCCGCGCGCCGACCACGGGCACTTTGTAGCACCACGCCTCCATGTAGACGATCCCGAAGCTATCGGTGCGCGAAGGCATGGCCATCACATCGGCGGCAGCCAGAGCATCGCGTTTCACCTCGTCTGAGACAAAACCTAATATCCGCATACGAGCGCGGTCGGCGGCGGGCAACTGCTCGATAAAAGCGCTGAAGTGATCCATATGCGGCCCGATCTGGACCCAAGTCACATCGATGCCCTGCTTCCAGAGCTGCTGAAGCGCTTGCACCACATGAATGGTGCCTTTATCGAGGGCCGCAACCCCAACGCTGAGCACCATCGGACCATTGATCTTATGTTCGGCTCGGAAGCGCGCGCCATCGCCGCCCTGAATCTCGCTCGGCTCGATGCCAACGCCCACGGTGCGCATCTTGGCGTCATCGACGCCTTTGGCCGCCAAGAAGCGTCGCTCCAGAGAGGTCATCGTCACCACCGCATCGCTCTTTTTCAACAGCTCGATCTGGTGGCGCATGCTGTAGTAGCGCACCAATTTGTCGTTGTCTGGCTCGCCCAGATGCACAAAGGGCGTGCAAACATGCGGAATATTGCGCTGTTTGGCCCAAGCGACAAAGGGCAGAATACCGAAATCGAGCGTGATATTGGTGGTGCCGACCAAGTCAACATCGGCCAGATCGGGCGAATTGCGCAGATAGGCATACAGGCTGGGCTGGCGCGGAGTCAGCATGGCAAGGCGGCGCAAAAGCGGCTCAGTGCCCGGAAAGCGCGATAACTCAAGCATAGCGCGCCGAACGATCGGGTAGAGAATAGCAGGGCCGGGCAAGCGCTGAACGGGGAAGCGCAGCACCCGCACGCCATCGTAAACATCTTCGGGCGATTCGATGCGACGCTTGCCCTTGGCCCAGAGATGCTCGAGCTCGAAAGCGTCGGTCGCGATCACCGTCACACGATGGCCAGCCTGCACAAAGTGACGGCTGATCTCGATAAAGTAGCGCGCCGCACCGCTGGGGGCGGGCTGATAAAGCTGCACCGCGTGCAGAATATGTAACGATCGAGAACTCATCTAGTCATTCCTATTTGGCAAAACGATCGCTTTGCAGTATACCAGCAAGTGCGAGTTTGTAGCATACGATATCCGTTATGTGTCATTGTTGGGAGCGCTCGGCACACAGCTACACCCCTCTTGTTTGGGTGGGATGCTGGTAGCCGTAGGCGGACGCGCCAAGGAACGAATGGAAGGGAGAGGTCTCGCCGCCAAACTTGTTGAAATCGTCAAGGGAATTCGTTTACACAACACAAAAAACACCGTCCCCAAGCCGATAGACGGTGTTTCGCTTACGCTTGTTGGCTATTGAGTCGGGGCACAGGCTGGTGGCGAACGCAGCCAACCCATGAAGTCGATATTCTCGCCGACCGGCTCGCCACGCCCGTTAGGATTGTTGAAGGGGTGGAATGGGCCGCTTGGATCGCCCCACCAGTTGCCGTACATGCGCAAACCGACCGTGCTGCTGGCGGCTCGCCCGATACCGCCGCCGCTCTGCTCGTAGCCCGGCTCGGCGTGAGATTCAAAACTGTTGTTGAAAACTTCGAGGTCGAGGCCTGGAACTTGGGGCAGCGAACCCAAGATGCTCAGGCCAAAGGTGCCGCCCGCTAAGCTGTTGCAGGTGAGCAGGCCTTCCATAGGCGATTGGGCCGAGATCTGCAGATTGATCGAATGTTCGTTATCGGCGATTAGGTTGCGCTGAATTAGCAAGCTGAGCAGTTCGCTCTCTAACTCGTTGCCGATCCAAATCATGCTGTTGGTTGGGTCGGCTTTGTTATTGATGAAACGGTTGTCTGAGAGCAAGAGAGTCTGATCGCGGTTGTAGCTGGCGTTCAGCATGCCACCGTAGGGCGGCAGATTATCGCTCACAAGCGAATCGCGCATATCGAGCATGCTATTGCGCACCGCAATCATGCCCTTGTTTTTGGTGAAATAGACATTGCGAATATTGAGCGTGGTCGTGCTGAAATCGTCGCCTTGGCTAAGGATGATCGTGCCCGTCTCGCCAGCACCTTGAATCGCGCTTGCTTCGATCATGATTGTACTGCCGGGATTGCCATAAATGCCTTCCCAAAAAGTGTCGGCCTGATCGGGACGCAAAATCACCGGCATTTCGGGGCGGCCCGCCAAGACGAGCTGGCCATCGACCTGAAACGAAACGCCCGTCGCGATGCGCACCTCGGTGCCCGGCTCGATGGTCAGACGCGAGCCGACCGGAATAGAGATATTGCGATCGAGCAAGATCGGCCCTTGGGCTGGCGTCCAGCGCACATCGCCCTGCACCTGCTCGGTAGAGCGCAAGATAGGCAGCGGGGTAGGCGTCGCGAGCGGTGTGGCCGAAGCTTGAGGGACAGCGTTTTGTGTATCGGCAGGCGGCTGCTGAGCAACGACAGGCGCGGCCCGTGTAGCAGTCGCACTCGGTTGAATTTTAGCGGTTTGCGTGATTGCTTGCTCGGCTCGCAGCGCAACAACTTCGGCAGCAGGATCAGTGAAGACGATGTAGCCGATAACCACGCCAAGCGCGACCAAACAGATCGCGATCAAGCCAAAAGCTAACCAATTTTCCCAGCCCTGCGAAGACTGCGATCTCGCCTCGGTTTGGCTGCTGGCTGCACGTTCTATTTCCCGAGATGGCTTTTGAAACAAGGATGAACCCACACAGAATCTATTGAAACATTCCTAAACCTTGTGGCAGTGTAGCACAAGTCTCCAAGAACTGCGAGAGCAATCCTAGAGATCAGAGCCTAACGAAAGCACTCTCTCTGGTTCGAGCTGCACAATCTGAAGAATAGCTTCTTGCAGGGTTGGCATCGCATGCAGCACATTCACATCGATTCCAAGGCTAACTAAGGCTTCGGCTCCTTCGGGCGAGATGCCCACTACAACGGTCTTACTGCCCAACAGACGCATCATACGAATGACCGATAAGAGAGTGCGCGCCAGCTCTTCATCCATACTCTGCATACCGGTCATATCCAAGACAACGGTATGGGCATCAAAACGCCTAATGCCCTGCAAAATCGTATCGACCAGAGCTTGCAGGCGCTCGTGGTCGAAGACGCCCACCAACGGAATGACCACAACACCCGGCAAGACAGGCACAACCGGGGCAGCTAAGAGCGAGATAGTGTGCCGCAGCTTGTCTTGCTGCTCTTGTTCGAGCCTCAGCTGTTCTTGGCTCTCGCGCATCAGGCGCATACTCTCGCCCAGCTCATGATTCAAGTTCTGTTGCTCTTCCAAGAGCTGATTAACGCGCTGGAGCTGATGGTCAGCTTCCTCACGAGCAAGCACGAGATCGCGCATTATGGTTAGCTCGCGTTTCGAGATCACATACATAATGAAGCCTAACACTAGCATCATTATGGCCTGCAGGCAGAGGTTGAATATCAGGGCTTCGGGCGTGGTTAACAAGATGACCGGAATGATGCCGATGATCTCTAAGGCGCCGACAATCAGCATAACGGGCAGAGAGATCGCGATCATAATGACGATCGCCCGAACGTCGCGCAAAACCAAGAGCGCTATGGGCGGGGTGGCTTGGTAGATCACCCACATTGCGCCGCTCAAGGTGCCAGAGAAGAAATCGATAAGAGCTAATAAAAGCACAATCAGACAGAGCGTTACATAGACACCGATCTGAGCGTAACGGGAAGAGGCCAAAAAGTAGAGGATGATGCTATCGGCCAGAATGAGGAACAGGAGGCTTATGATGCCGAAAGAGAGCAACGAATCTGCGCCATAGCTTAATAAGCCTAGGATAAAAGCGCATAAAGCTAACAGGAATAACAGAACCGCAAAAAGACGAATCCGAAACGTCAAGTCATCTCGCCAAGCTACAATGTTGGACATATCTGTCGCTTTCACTAGCAAAGGCTCTGGTTAGACAACACTCGTTTCTTTTCTCGTGTTTCCGTATAGCAGTGCCTGATGCAGGGCAAGTGCTAAATAAACACTTTTTTTGATTACAAACGGCTCTTTCGCTTATTCTCAAATGGTCCGCATTGTTTATACCAAATCTCAGCGAGACAAGCAAGCAAATTTTCTATTCATTAAGATTACAAAGGCGTTATATAGCAAACCCGTTTAATGAGTTTGAACGAGAATTTCGCTTGTTTTATAACAATGGACCTTCTGTAGCACAGAATCGCTCATTTTGTGTGCTTTATTCCAGTTTCCATTATCAGGAAACACATCCGGCAGAATACGTTTCTGGCCTTTGGCAGAGTGGAAGGTGACTATGGTTGTTGTGTGAGATTTCGAACTATCGCGCGAAATCTCACACAAATCGTTCTGCAGTTTTCGTGTAGCGTGTTAGAAACCTGTAGGTTTTGAAGTGGATTTGGAATTATTTGCGTGGTAACAGCGAGAGGATCGTTTCTTGTAAGGTCGCCATCGTTCGCAAGGATGCACTATCAACACCCATACTCACAATCGTCTGAGCGATCTCGGGACTAATTCCAACACAAATCGTTTCTGCACCTAACAAGCGTAAGGTCTGGATCAGCGAAAAGAGCACTTCCGCAAAACGATCATCGACGCTTTGAATACCTGTCAGATCGAAGACCACGGTGCGAGCGCGATGGCTGTGCATACCCTTGGTAACGATATCTCCGAGATTGCTCAAACGGGCTTGATCAAACACGCCAACCAGCGGCAGCACCACTACGCCCGGCAAGACCGGTACTACGGGCGAAGCCAATTGAGAGATAGTTCGGCGCAGCTCCTGCTGCACTCGCTGTTCGCTGCGCAACTGCTCTTCGCGCTGGCGCATCACGCGCATCGTGTTGGCGAGATCGTCGTTGAGGCGTTGCTGTTCATGCAGCAGATTATTGGTACGCTGTAGCTGATTCTGAGCTTCTTGGCGGGCAAGCTGAACCTCGCGAAAGGTGATCTGCTCGCGCTGAGAGATGATACAAGTCACCACGCTCAGCAGAATCATCACGATCACTTGCAGAGCCAAATTAAAGCTCAAGGTATCTGCCTCAGCTAAAAGCTTAACCGGAATAGCCCCGATAATCTGTAAGCTGCCTACCAAAATCAGCACAATCACCGAAACGATCATCATAACGATGGATGAAACTGGCTCGCGTAGAATCAGCGCTGCAACGGGTGGAATGGCTTGAAACAGCACCCACGTTGCGCCGCTGAGCGTGCCGCTCAAGGGATCTGTAAACGCCAAGATAGCTATGGCGATAAAGAGCGATATGTACACGCTTATGCGAGCATAAGGCGTCGCAGCCAAAAAGTACATCACTCCTGAGATCAGCACTACTATGCCACACAAGAGCAAGCCTAACTGCGACGTATCCTGTTTGAACGGAGAAAACAAGGAGGATGCAAAGAAAACAAAAGTGGTAATGACGGTCATGAGCACCGCTAAGAGGCGGATGCGATATTGTAGATCGTGCTGCGTTGTTGGTCCAGATTGCATGAAGTATGTCCTTAGAACGTAGCTACAGCTCCTACTTAGCGATGAACAAGCTATTGTGCCGATGAGGGAAGATATTGTGCCCCTACGTTGCTTGCTATCGCTTCTATTCCACGTTAGGCTTTTTGTAATACACCGGCCCGATCATTCCAGACGTTCCTGCGACAGAGTGATAGCAAATCCACTTGCATACTTCAGTATTCTGGCGGCGAGGTCTTTACCCCAAACAAGGCAGCGACCGCGTCCGCCTACGGCTACCAACGGCCTGCCCGCCACCAGGAACTGCTATCTGCCTCGCTGGCGAAACCGCCCCCCATCACACAAACGGATTCGGCTTGAGACGTCCCTATGTTGTTGGTGGAATGTTGCCGATGAACGCAACATTCCACACATCCTTTTGCCAGTCGTTGCAGCGTCATCGCTGCACGTGTGACACTATGCTGGCACGAAAACCAGCATCACTACATAGATTTCCTATCACAACCCTGTTATTGGCTTCGGTGGCCTAACACGGTAGCGATAGCCTCCTTCACAAGCCAAACCAGGCCTAAGACAGATCGCCTAATTGGCGCCTAAAATCCTCGGGTGTAGTAACAGGCAATTGACAAGCGAAGTTTTGGCAGACATAAGCTGTCGCTCTGCCATCGAGCATGCTGCGCCCCTGCAAGAGCGGGGTCAGCTGTTGGGCCACCTGATCGTTAGGATCGAGCGGAACGGCCACGCTATGAGGTCGATAGCGTTGGTTATACACCTCCCACAGCGCTTGGGTATCGGGTCGAGCGCGCTCGCCCACAATCACGACTTCTTGGCTTGGGCTTAAGGCGTCTCCCAGTGCGCAGAGCATGCGCCCGAAGCCTAACGGGAACTGAGCCAAACTGCCAGCTAAGCTGCTCAAAACCTGCTCGGCCCGTTCGCGGTAAAGATCGCGACCGCTAAGCGCGGCGAGGCGCAGCAACACGCTCACAAAAGCCGAATTCCCGCTGGGTGTAGCGTTATCGGAGATATCTCGCGGACGGGTCACCAAGCTCTCGGCGTCGTTGGCCGTATCGTACAAAAGCAGTGTTTCGTCATCCCAAAAGAGCAGCAAGGCATCATCAGCCAAGCGAATGCTCTCTTGGAGCCAACGCGCCTCGCCCGTCGCACCATACAGCGCTAACAGGCCATCGATCAGATGGGCGTAGTCCTCAAGGTAGCCTAAAATCGTGTTAGCACGCCCGTCCTTCCAAGTGCGCAAGAGCCGCCCATCAGCACGCCGCAGCGAGCGCAAAAGGAACTCTGCGTTTTGGATCGCAACCTCAAGGTAGTCGGGCCGTTGGAAGGCTTGGGAGGCGACCACAAAGGCCCGCATCATCATGCCGTTCCAAGCGGTCAAGATCTTATCGTCGCGCGCGGGTTTGGCACGTTTTTCGCGGGCCTCGAACAGCTTGGCGCGCGCCCGATCGACGATCGCTTCGAGCTGCTCTGTGCTCATGCCCATAACCCGCGCCACCTCGCTGACCGGGCGTTGTATGTTGAGAATGTTTTTGCCCTCGAAGTTGCCCTCCAGAGTCACACCATAGATCTGGCTGAAGATCAGCGAATCGCCGCCTAACAGCTCGCGGATCTCCGAAAATGACCAGACAAAGAACTTGCCCTCTTCGCCTTCACTATCGGCGTCTTGAGCCGAGAAGAAACCGCCCTCGGGGTGGCGCATCTCGCGCACCACATAATCGAGCGTCTCTTGGCTGATACGGCGATAGAAGGGGTCTCCTAACGCCAGATACGCCTCGGCATAGAGACGAGCGAGCTGAGCGTTATCGTAGAGCATCTTCTCGAAGTGGGGCACTAACCAGATATCGTCGACGCTATAGCGATGGAAGCCGCCGCCCAGTTGATCGTATATGCCACCTCGAGCCATCTTGTCGAGCGTCACACGCAGCACTTCAAGAGTTTGCGTATCACGGTTGTGCATATAGCTGCGCAAGAGGAAGTCTAAGATCATGGGCTGGGGAAACTTGGGCGCGCCGCCGAAACCCCCGTTTTCACTGTCGAAATCGTGCTTAATGCGCAGCACAGCCTGATCTAAGATATTGCGTTGAAGCGCACCAGGATCGCCAATATGCTCGGCGACCCGGCGCACATGGCCAAGCAGTTCAGTTCCAGCCAGCTCAAGAGAGGAGCGATCATTAGCAAAGGCCTGCGCGACACTCTCTAGCACCTGGTTCCAGCTCGGCATGCGGTAACGAGCAGCCTTTTCGTCGGGCGGAAAGTAGGTTCCGCCATAGAAAGGCGTTCCATCGGGCAACAAAAAGACGTTGAGCGGCCAACCGCCAGTGCCTGTCATAGCTTGTACCGCCGTCATATAGATCGAATCGAGATCAGGGCGCTCTTCGCGATCGACCTTGATGCAGATAAACGAGCTATTCATCAAAGCGGCGGTGGTTTCGTTCTCAAACGACTCGTGCTCCATAACGTGACACCAGTGACAAGCGCTATAGCCGATCGAGAGCAGAATCGGCTTGTTTTCAGCACGAGCACGTGTCAAAGCCTCCTCGCCCCATGGATACCAATCCACGGGATTATGGGCGTGCTGGAGGAGGTATGGACTCGTCGAATTGATCAAACGATTTGTATATTTAGGTTCGGACATAGGAAAAACCTTTCCATTTTGCCGATCGATTGAAGACTACCTATGGTAGTGTATATAAGAAAATATGTGTGGATCTGCACATCGAGAGACTAAGGAGTGCGAGATGGATCTTGCAGAACTTCGCAGCTACCTACTGAGTAAGCATGGCGCAGTCGAGACCTACCCCTTTGGACCACAACCGCTTGTTGTTAAAGTCGCTGGCAAAATGTTCGCTTTAGTCGCGGAGGATGCCGAACCAATAACGATTTCGCTCAAGTGTGACCCGGCCCATGCCCAATTTTTACGCAGCATGTACCCGGCCGTCACACCCGGCTATCATCTCAATAAAGAGCACTGGAATACGGTCTACCTTGATGGATCGATTGAAGATGGTGAAATACTCTCTTTTATTGATGAGTCGTATCAACTGGTTGTTAAAAACCTCACGCGAGCGGCACGCCGTCAACTCGAAGAGTCACGCCAATCTCTTAACCTATTATAAACCTTTCTAGCAAGTTAGAATCTTCTCCTGTTGTCAAAGAATGCTTCCAAATCATTGGCTGGAAGCATTCTTTTTTAGCTTAGTGAACAGGAATGTTGGGCATAATAGTGCGGTGTTCGGAGCCCTGTTCAACCAAGAGGCCGCTGCGATAGGCTGCCACCAGCTTTTCTAGGTCTTCTAATTGGCCTTGCAACAGCGCGCCCGTATCGGTATCGGCGATCAGCTTGCGCCGCTCAAAACGCACGATCTGCTTGGTCGAGGGTGTCACATCGATATTGTTCCAAATCATCTGATCGGCCGAAACGAAAGCTTCATGAGCGGCGATCACCATCTCGTGCGAGTTGCCGATCAAGGTATAACCGGCAATGCCAGTTACAGGTTGATACGGCTCGCTCATTCCACCGTCGATCACCACCAAGCGACCATTGGCCAACAATGGGCTTTCACCCTTTTTTACAGGCGTATGGCCGTTGATGATCAGGCCGTGTTCGACATCGCCGCCGAAAGCAGTCAAAACCTTGCGGCAGAATGCCTCGCTATTACGCAGCGCATAGTACGGGCCTTTGGGCTCGTCGTGGGTGCTGTGATCAGCGATAAAGTAGCGTTCGAAGGTAGTCATGCGAGCGCGCCCAAAGAGCGGCGATTGAGGTCCACACCAGAGATACCAGATCGAATCTTGGCCCAACTGACGAGCGGCCGGATCGGTGCTGAAATAGGCTTCGCGTACAAGTTGTTCATAACGAGCCAAGAGGGCAGGGCCAGCGTAGCTGCGATCACCAAGCTGAAACTCAATAAACTCGCCCTGCTCGTCGACCGGTAAGCAGCCGTGAAACTTGAGATTACCATCTTGAACTTGGAACATATTGCCGTAGCTGTAGAGAAAGCGCATATGCTCGTGTAAGCGCTTGCTCTGACGGAACTGCTGGCGCAACCAATCGACGACCTCCTGCTCTTCTGCGGTTAGGGCGTTGGGATCTTCACGCTGCAGAGTCGGCCAGAAACAGTCGAGCAAGGGATAACTTTTGCCATCAATCAGAACATTACGACACTCGTCATCGATCTTGTCTAGCAAGATACGATCTTCCATACCGTATTCAGGGTGTCGCTTGATGATTTGGGCCTCTAGCTTAAATTGAATCACCGTGATGGCCTTGTGCATGCGTGCGACAGTTTGGGGCGAGAATTCTTCGGTGGAGGCGCTCGTTTTGGGCAGGAAACGGGTCGCAGGATCTTCGCCATAGACTCGTTCGGCGAAACGCGCCAAGGGCATCAAATTGATATGGTAGCCGTCGGTGAGGGTTTCGAGGTTGTCGTAACGCAGCGAGAGCCGAATCACATTGGCGATCAGGGCGTCGCAGCCGCTAGCTGCGCCCATCCACGAGACATCGTGGTTGCCCCATTGGATCGAAACATAGTGGTAGGCCATCAGGCGATCCATCACCTTTTCGGCGGCAGGCCCACGGTCATAGATATCGCCCAAGATATAGAGCCGATCGACCACTAAACTCTGGATCAAGTAGGCGAGGGCGATAATCACCCGTTCGCCCTCTTCCATAGCTACGATCGAATGAATGATGCTCTGGTAGTAGTGCTCTTTCTGGGTATGGTCGCTCTGGCTTTCGCTCAACAGCTCTTCCAAAATATAGGCGAACTGAGGAGGCAGGCGCTTGCGCACCTTACTGCGAGTGTACTTCTGGGCGGAGGTGCGCGCGACACGAACCAGTTGGCCGATCAGCTCGGGCATCCAAGCTTCAACCGCCGGTTTGGTCTGAAGCATTTGGTCGAGCTTCTTCTCAGGGTAATAGATCAACATAGCCAGCTCGACCTGCTCCGATTCACTCAATTCCGAAGCGAAGGTTTGGGCGATCTTGCGGTGAATCGCGCCGGAAGCGTGGCGCAAAATATGGTCGAATTGCTCATAAGCCCCATGGATATCGGAGATATAGTGGTCGGTGCCTTTGGGGAGGGCTAAAATGGCATTGAGATTGATCATCTCGGCATGAGCCGCCGTAATGGTAGGATAACGAGCGCTCAACAGTTGAAGTAAACGCATCTCTTGACTTGTGCTATTACTTGCCAGTGCCATTCTGCTCCTCCTTGAGTAGCTTCAAACAAGTCGCTTCACACAGCCGGGTTATTGCCGTCCATAGATTTGAGTCCAGAAATGGCGAACTCGCCCACTCGGCGTATCCACAGCTACATAGCCGATTCCAGTATCGAGGTAGTTGCAGTTTAAGACATTGCGCCGATGCCCATCGTTGGGCGGGGTTTGGTTGACCCAACGATCTACTACCTCCTCGGGGGTAGCGATATCAATAGCAATATTTTCTCCAGCAGAGGAGTAATTATAGCCTGCTCGCTCGATTCGATCGCGTGGGTTCGAGCCGTCTGAGCCGATATGACCTGTGAAGTTGTTCTGGGCCATATCTTGGCTATGGCTCTGGGCCGCCGCCGTAAGCTGAGGGTGCAAGGTCAAGGCCAGACAACCCGCCTGCTGGCGATACATATTGACCCGAGCCAATAAGCGCCCGATCAGATCGCCGTTAGGCAGCTCGGCGGGTGGCGCTGCAACAGGATTAGCGCTGCTCACAAGTAGTTCGTTGCCTAACAGGCCGAGCGAGACCGTGTAGGCTGCGGGCAATTCGGGGTGGTATTCCATACGTCGACGTTCAAACCACTGCACGCTGCCGCTCCAATCGCCAACTCGCTCCTCCTGAGGCTCGCTGATCGGATAACCGAAACGCTCAAGGCCGCCATTGCGCTCCCAATAGCTCAAGAAGGGCGGACAAAGACTATGGCGGGTCTCGCTAAAGTAGCGACATCCGCTGGGCGCTGCGTCGACCTGTGGCAGACCTTGCCAAGGTCGCCCTTCGACTTCAAGTTTGCGCGCACCCAAACGTCCCGCCATTACCCCCGCAGCGCCATGATCTTCTAAGCGATCGCGCTCGAACCACTGGGTCGGGCCACGAAAGCCTTCGCCGTTGTCTTCGTCGCGCAATGGGCTGATCGGATAGCCAAACACGGCCAAGCCGCCGTTACGCTCCCAATAGGCGCGGATCGCCCCGCTGATACAATGGCCGGTTTCGGGGAAACAGCGCTCCGCGCTTTGGGCCTGCGTTTCGGCACTACTAGCAAGGCTCAGTAGTAGCACAACAAGGGTCAGAAGTGGGCTAAGGTAGCGCATGCAGCCTCCTTGTACGATCAGCACTCTTCACTCGTTCGCTGAAAGGGCAGACAATCTTGCAGGCAAAACGTCGATCGAAGGATTTATCTATGGCAGTATAGCCCGTCGAACAAGAAGCGGTCAAGGCGGCTAGTGCGGCCCCTTCTTGCCCAGGAGTTCTGCTATAATGCCTGCGATTCTGAACGTGATGGAGTACAACGAGCCATGAAGTGTTTTCAAAAAAACGTGCTTAGTCTTCTCTCGCTGATCTTTTTGGCTGGCTGTGGCTTGGTGAATGTCCCACCGCAACCAACCGCTACAGCTATTATCGAGCCCGCAGGAGACTCCGCAGAGCCAGTAGACAGCTTCACACCAGTTGATCAAGACCAGATCGTAACGACGCCCAGCGGTCTACAGTATGCCGATCTGGTAGTTGGCGACGGTGAGGAAGCGACTCTAGGCTCGACCGTTTCGGTCCACTACACAGGCTGGCTGCAGTCGAACGGCGTGAAGTTCGATAGCTCGCTCGATCGAGGCACACCCTTCGATTTCCAGATCGGCGCGAACACCGTTATCCAAGGCTGGGAAGAGGGTGTTCAGGGCATGCATGTCGGCGGCAAACGCCAGCTTATCATTCCTCCGGAGTTGGGCTACGGCAGTAGAGAGGTGGGACCGATCCCTGCCAACTCGGTGTTGGTCTTTGAGGTTGAACTGCTTGATGTCCAGTAGCGAACGAACGCAAGCTCAAACGAACGCGCCCGCAGCGCCCCTACGCATCACTGCGCTGATCGCTTATCTGCTGGTCGGGCTCTGTTTGGCCGTTGCGCTTTGGAATGGGGTCTGGCATAGTTGGCGCTTTGTTCAACATAGCAGCCTAGCCTTGGCCTTTCCGTTACCGCTCGACGGTCTTGAAGGCACGCTCTTGCACGAGGCGTGGCTACTACAAGCGGGCGAAGCGCTCTATCAACCGCTGCAACCCGATCGCTTCGTATCGTCGCCCTACCCGCCCATGCACTACGTTCTGCTGGCGATCTTTGCGCCCGCCGACTGGCAAGGGCCGCATGTCTTCTTCAAAGGGCGGCTGGTCTCTTTGGCGGTCAGTCTGATCACAGCCTTCTTCTTGGCAGCCCTCAGCCTACGCCAGAGTCGCTCGCTGGCGAGCGCGACTCTGGCGATCGGCCTGTGGTTAGCCTTCGCGCCCGTTCAGCTCTGGTCGACTCGCATCAAGCCAGATCCGCTAGCCTTGGCTTTCACGATGGCTGGCCTCTTTGCGGCAAGTTTCTACGATCCGCAAGCAGCGATCGCTTCGAAATCCTCGTTTCTCCGGCGCTATGGTGCCCCGTTCATCGCACTGTGCTGCTTTGTGTTGGCCTACTTCACCAAACAGACCGCGATCGTGGCACCGGCCTCGGTCTGCTTAGCGCTGTTTTTGGCCGCGAGCGCCAAGGCACTACGAGAGGAGCGCTCGTTGGCACGGCTCTGGCGCGATCGAGCGGTCTGGCACGCTTTCGGTTTTGGCTTCGCATATGTGCTTATGGTCGGCCTTGTCTGGGCCTTGCTCGACCTCATCAGCGACGGTCAATACACCTTCCATATTTGGGGCTTGCACCGCAGCGAATGGTGGTCGTTCGATCTGATGCTCAAGTTTCTCGAACTGTTGCTCCCATCATGGCCGCTTGTGCTCTTGGCCATCGCCGGAATCGTAGCGGCGATCTTCCAGCTTGTGCGCAAGCCCGATCTTAAAGCCAAAGCGCTTATTCCGGCCTGCTATATGCTGGCAGCGCCCTGCACCCTTTTTGGGGCGGGCGAGATCGGAGCCAACCACAACCATCTGCTCGAAACCCATCTCGCGCTGGTCTTGATCAGCAGCAGCTTAATTGGAACGCCGCTCTATAGCTTACAGAAGGGCCGGAAAGCCAAGCAAGATCAAGCCTATATCTGGAAGGTCAGCCTGTTGGCCTGTCTGGGGGTCGCTTTAATAGCGCTGCAATTCTGGAACTTTGTCGAGCGCCCAGCTTGGTACGGCAACCAGTTCGACCCACTCGACAATCACTCGGGGCGCTATCTCGCTTTGATCCGCAGCCAACCGGGCGAGGTGCTGGCCGATGATGTGGCGCTGTTGGTAGCTGCCGGGCGTCCTCTGCGCTACGACGACCCCTCGACTATGGGGCCAGCTGTCAGAAGTGGTGTCTGGGACGAGAGTCATCTGCTCGAAGAGGTGCGTCAGCAACACTTCAGCGTAATTATGCTGCCGATCGGGCCGAACGAGACGGTCGACGCCAAGGGGCGCTGGACGACAGCATTCCTCACGACCTTACACGAACACTACAAACCACTCTATCGCGATCGTATCACGACCTACGTACCTCGCTAACGCCAACACAGGTCCTGTGTTTAGGCACGGGACCTGTGTTTTGTTTTTCGGCATTGCAAGTATGCACGAACATATCTGCAATCATACCAAATTCGTTTACAGACCTGCGCTCTTGTAACGCAAAAACGGGAAAAGAGTTGTGAGATATTTCGCGCTGTCGCGCGAAATATCTCACAACAAAAATGGTCACGTTCCACTCTGCCGAAGGCCAAATAGAACGTAATCAAGCAGTTGGCATCAGGGGGCCGTCGGCGCGCACCGATACGACCTCGGGTTGCGGACGGGATGTTGGTAGCCGTAGGCGGACGCGCCTACAGCCTTCTTTGGGCTAAACGTGTCTCCGCCAATATTACGCAACGCGCATTTGTACAAGCCCTTCCTCAGCTTCGCAGTGAAGCGAACTGGTATCAGCGCTCGTGCTCGGGCCAAGTGCGCGGAGCGTCGCTCACTGGCTGCAGAATCACAAAGCCGATCACAATACAGGCTAAAAGCACCAATACGCCGACCGGCTGGCCGAGGTTGGGGTCGCCAGCAAACATCCAGCCGACCACTAGGCCCCACAGCAGCGGGCCGGTGATAGCCGAGAAACGCCCAACCATGCTGTACAAGCCGTAAAACTCGCCGATGCGAGCGGGCGGGGTTAGGCGCAGCATATAGGGACGATCGGCCGCCCAAGTGCCACCCAAAGCGAAGCCCGCTAAGGCCGCGACAACATAAAAGAGCCAGATCGGCAAGTTAAGCAGACCGATCAAAGCGGCTAGCAGAAAGATCGCCATCCACAAGATCAACACGATCGTTAGGCTCCGTTTCGGGCCGATCTTATCGACGATTTTGCCCCACACCAAACCGCCCACAATCGCAAAAGTCACAGCGCCTAACAGAATGATCTGGGCTCTAAAAGCGCCCTCCTCCGCACTCAATCCAGAGCGCACAACTTGATTGGTAACGTACAGGCCCATCACACTGATCACGGTATTGATCGCATCGGTATAAAACACACGCCCGATTAAAAAGCGGCCTAAACCCGGATAGTTTTGGCTATTGCGAATCGTCTCTAAGGTTTGGGTGGTAACTCGCTGCAGCATGCTCCAGCTAAAAGGCTCGGCCTGGAGATTCGGCTGTTCACGCACAAAAAAGAAGCAGGGGAGCGAGAAAAGCAGAAAAAGCACAGCAACCGTTGGAAAGATCATCTGAACGGGCAGACCATAGAAACTGGTGATCAGCAAGCCAGCCCCGATTCCGATGTAGGAGCCTAAATAGCCTACTCCAACACCCAAGCCACCGATCCAGCCACGATTCTCTTCCGTACTCACATCGGGCAAGAGCGCATCGTAAAACTGAATACCCGCTTGGTAAGCGATATTGGCGATAACGAACAGCGTTAAGGTGATATAGAGGCCACCTACGCCTAACAGCGCAGTAAAGACCACACAGATCAGGGTGCTCACCACCAAGAAGGGCATGCGACGCTTGGCTTTATCGGTCATAGCGCCTAACATCGGCGAGACGATAAAGATGATAGCCATCGAGATCGCTGTCGTTATGCCGTAAATAAAGTCGACCCGCTCCTCGCCGACTCGGTCGCGCACCCAGAGCGAAAAGTAGAGCGATACAATCGCCATCGAGAAGATCGTATTCGCTAAATCGTACAAAACCCAGCCGACAACAGCAGAACGTTTCGGCTTCCAAACTTGGCTATTATTCACTCCCCAATCGGCAGATTCGCGAACGTTCTCCATAGCCACTCCCCTTATGACAAGATGTGCGTTTTCAGCAAGCGCGGAACCCAGAGTAGGCAATTTATATCAATAAACGTCTATTCGTGAATTTCCTTTTGATCGATTTAGGTTTCAGCACGATCGATAAGATACTGACACATCTTTCGAATCGTTGTGCGATGGCTAGGAGAATAGTATTCAGCTAGAGAATCGATTGAGATGTGGCTAGGAAGGACATTTGCTAAAGGCAGACCAACCAAAGCTTCAAAATCTGCATCTTTATCCTGAGGAACCTTCAGGCCGGTCTCAAGGGCGACAGCACAATAAGCCTCAACCAGATTGAAGTATTTGATATTTCGCTCGATCAGTTGGGGGCCGCTCTCGACAGGGGCGTGGCAATAAAAAGCTTGACGGGCGTTTAAAGCCGCCATTCGCGCCAGTGAAGCGCGCAATTGGGGCAGATCGCTATCTTCAGAAACAACCGGAAAGGGTTCTTCGGCCGCATCGCCAGCCAACAAAAGGCCGATCTCGGGGATAAAAATCGAGATATGGTCGGGCTGATGGCCGGGGGTCGGAAAGAGCTCCAAGGTCAGGTCGCCACAATCGATCCGCAACTCGTCGCTAAAGGCCAGCGAAGGCGGCACCAAGCGTACATCATCGAATCGCCCGGGCTCTTCCGCGCGCATCTTTGCGAGAAAGTCCTGTTCCTCGCTCGAAAGCAGGCGTTGCGCCGTCAAGGTGCTTCCAACCACCAAACTCGGGAACTCCGCATCGGGACCAGTAAACAAGAAAGATCCCCAGGCATGATCCCAATCGGCGTGGCTCAAAATCACCAACAAGGGGCGTCCAGTCAAGCTCGGACGGATATATTCAAGCAGTGCCCGCGCTGTCTCGCCATTAAACAAAGGATCAACAATCACAACATAACGTTGAGTTTGGATCACAAAGACCTGCACAAGCGATCCACAAGCATACACCTGCACCCGCGTATCCCAACCTGTATTGACAACAGGGAACAAGCTATCTGCCATGATTCACAACCCACTTTCTTGTCGTTCTCTGTCTCTAGGGATACATCGCAAGTATCGTTGCGCTACTGGGTACGTTTAGGAAGCAGAAACGCGCAATAACTGAGGCTTTGCTTATGCTAAACGAACCGGTCACAAGAGCCTTGCACACCACACGCCGTAGATGTGAGCAGATTCTCAGCTTGCAAAAAGGACTTTTAGGCTTTCAAACCGCCTTTTCAGCCCATAAAGCTCATCTTACGATACCCGATCAAGCACTGACTGTCAATTCAATACGGCGGGAAGTAGCTACAGCTTGTTAACGCCACAGAAGTGTATAGTACAGATCAGTAGGCGGAAGGGCCGCTTCCCACAAAAAAGGGCCCTAGCGCGTCCGCCTACGGCTACTAAGTCGGCCGTCCACCCATTCGTGCCTTCAAGGCTGCCAGCGCTTTTCTCTGTCTCTCGCTGCGATCTGCTTGGCACAAGCATTGTCTTTCAGGCCAAAGCCATTTAAAGACACGTATTCTCGTAACGCAGGAAAAACGAAAATACGAACACATGGTTGTATGACATTTCGCGTTGCCGCGCAAAATGTCATACAACAAATCTGCCAAAGGCCAACAAGCAACTAATCGGATTTGATATGATCAGGCCGATATGGTAAGCGGGGAGCTACTCGAATATCAAGCGAAGCCGGCATGCGATTACGATCAATATGCCAGTCATGCCTCATTAAAGCGAACTTATTCCAAATTCGCTTAAAAACGAGCATGCTCGCAACATGGGGCAACAAAAGCGTTGTGTGAGATTTCGAATCTCACACAACAAAAACAGGCAAGTTCCACTCTGCCGAAGGCTAAAAAGAGATAAAGTAATCGGATTTGATATGAGCTAGCGCTGCTAGCTGTTAACGGCTGATGCGCGGGCGAGCGCCCAAGGTAACGGTAAGATCGCCGCTGCGACCATCGAGGGTAACAATCGAGAGCACGACCTGATCGCCCGGCCTCTTTTCAAGTTCCAGATACGAGATCAAATCATCGCTCGATGTCATCACTTGCCCATCGACTGCCGTCAAAATCACATCTTCGCGCAGGCCAGCTTGGGCCACCGGACTAGAAGCATTAGGACGAATCGGCAGGCCAGCGGCGGGTGAACGCCCGTTTTTCACATCGAGCGTGGTAACCGGTTCGCTGATCGAAATACCGAGATAAGGGTGGTCGTAGGAACCCTTATCGATCAGTTCGGGCACAACTTTTTTGATCAGATTGCTCGGCACCGCGTAGCCGATACCATTGCTGAGCTGGCTAGCACCTTGCTGAGTCGGAATAGCAGCAACCGCAGTATTCATACCGATCACCTCGCCAGCAGCGTTAAACAACGGGCCGCCCGAGTTGCCTGGGTTGATGGCGGCATCGGTCTGAATCACACCGCCGATCGAGAAATTACCTGCCGCTTGCGACTCTTGCAGCGTGCGCCCTAACGCGCTAACGATACCGGTTGTAACGGTGCGATCTTGGCCGAGCGGGTTACCGATCGCGATCACCATCTGGCCAACGTTCAACTGCGACGAATCGCCCAAGGCCACAGGCCGAACGCCTTCGGGCACATCATCGACTTGCACCACAGCGATATCGCTATCGGGGTCGGTACCGAGCACAACGCCGCGCGTCTCATACAAACCAGTGAAAAAGACGCTCACTTCGCGCTGACCTTCAACCACATGGTTATTGGTGACAACAATCCCCCGATCGTCGATTAAAAAGCCAGAGCCCAAACCTTGGCTTAGTTGAATACGAACAACAGCCGGGCCGTTTTGGGTAAAGATCCGTTCCACAATGCCCTGCTCGTCATCTTGACGCAAGATCATGGGTACATTCTCGACCGGGGCACTTGTATTGAGCGTTTGTGCAACAGTGGTATTGGAGATTGGGGCTTCACGATCGCCTACAAGAACGTCGGCTGTGGCGACTGGTTCCTCGCGATCAGCCACAGGAGCGCTGGTTGGCGCCTGAGGACTAGTCTCTAAGCCAAGATCGACCCAAGTACAGGCAAGCAAGCTGCTCAAGAGCAACATGAGCAGTGCAAAAACAAGATAACTGCGTGTCGGTTGGGATTTCATTATCATTCCTCCCCTCAAACAATCCTTTGGGGTAGAGATAGCAAGTTTACTACCCCGATTCTCTTATACTACCTTCTAAAGCAGAATTTTGTTGCGTTTGGGGAAAGAAAAAGTTAGGCTCTGGCAACTCGTGCCAAAGCCTAACTGTTCAACGCTTATGGATGATGCTTAGGAAGCGGCCTTGATCGCCTTGAGAATAGCGCGGCGTGTGTAGACCTTCACCATTGCGCGGCGATAATCTTCCGAAGCGTGGATATCGCCCAGCAATTCGAGCTCGTCGCTGACCGCTTCCGAAGCTGCGGTCACGGCCTCTTCGCTGCTTGCGCCGCCAACCAAGGCATTTTCGACCTCTTCGAGGCGGGTCGGCTTCGGCCCTGCGCCCGTGATAGCGACTCGAGCGGCAGCCACTGTGCCATCAGCGTTCAGCTTGACCCAGGCAGCAGCTCCTACGATGGCGTAACCCGAGGCGGGCTGAACCATTTTGACATAGGAAGCGCCCTCACCAGCACCCATCTTGGGCAAGGTGATAGTGGTCAAAAGCTCGTTCGGCTCGAGCGAGGTGGTCAACATATCGACGAAGAAGTCGTCGATCGAGATCTCACGAGTGCCTTCCGGCCCTTGAGCGGTTAAGGTTCCACCCAAGGCCAAAATCACAGCAGGCAGGTCGGCGGCGGGGTCGGCGTGTGCCAAGGCGCCACCGATCGTGCCACGGTTGCGAACTTGGGGGTCACCGATCTGATCGACCGCCTCTGCGATCACCGGCAGAGCAGCTTTTAGCTCAGCCGAGTTGAGCAGGCTAGCGTAAGTCGTCATCGCGCCGATCGTGACCTTATCACCAACATTGATGCTGCGTAGTTCAGCGATCGGGTTGATGTCGATCAAGACGGTGGGAGCCGCCAAACGCAGCTTCATAGCAGGCAATAGCGAATGTCCACCTGCCAGAATTTTTGCTTCATCGCCATGTTCCGCCAACAATTTGAGCGCTTCGTCAACGCTGTTGGCGGCGTAATATTCAAATGCGCTAGGGATCATCTCTGCTCCTTCAACAGGTTTTCAAACAGTGCGAAGGTAGAATCGCATGGATATCGCCTGCATTAGTTATGGTTGTTGGACGAGTGGATCGCACGCCACACACGCTCGGGCGTGGCTGGCATTTGCATATGCTTCACCCCAAAAGGCGACAACGCATCGATAATTGCGTTCATCACTGCTTGGGCCGATCCGATCGTTCCAGCTTCGCCAGCACCCTTCACGCCCATCGGGTTGACCGGACTGGGGGTGACGGTGTGGTCGAGCTCATAATGCGGCACTTGTGCAGCGGTTGGCACTGCATAATCCATCAGAGTACCACTCAACAATTGACCGTTTTCATCGTAGACGGCCTGTTCGTAGAGGGCCTGCGCCACACCTTGGGTAATACCGCCATGAATCTGGCCTTGAACGATCAAGGGGTTGATCTGCGGGCCACAATCGTCGACGGCGACATAGCGCAACAGATCGACCCGACCCGTTTCGATATCGACCTCGACAATGGCGATATGGGTGCCAAAGGGGAAGGTACAGTTCGGCGGATCGTAGTAGGTCGTCTCGTCCAAGAAGGGTTCCATGCCTTCAGGCAAGCTGTACGCCACCGAAGCCTGCAAGGCGATCTCGGCGAGGGTCTTCGAGCGATCCGGCGAGCCTTTGACATAGACCTTGCCGTCTTCATAGACCATATCGTCGGGGTTGGCCTCCAACATATGGGCTGCCAGCTTCTTGGCCTTCTCTTTAATCTTGGTCACGCTCTTGTGAATGGCTGTTCCACCCACTGCCGCGCTACGGCTGCCATAGGTACCGTAACCAAAAGGTGTACCGGCTGTATCGGAGTGCTCGACCAAGACATTCTCGTAGGGTACACCAAGCTCGTCGGCCACCAACTGAGCGAAGGTTGTTTCAAGACCTTGGCCGTGCGGCAAAGAACCTGTTGTCACGACAACCTGGCCTGTGAGGTGAACGCGCACGTTAGCGCTTTCCCACAAACCTGCGCCCCAGCCCTCGCCCGGCAGACCGATCCAAGCGCTCGGAGCTACGCCACAGATCTCGACATAGGATGAAATGCCCACACCGAGATAACGGCCTTGCTTGCGCGCTTCTTCCTGTTCTTTGCGGAAGTCTTTATAGCCGATGGTTGCAAGGGCCTTGTCGAGCGCTGGCTCATAGTTGCCGCTATCGTAGGGTAGCAGACCCAGACCGTTGTCGTAGGGAAAGTCCTCGGGCTGGATAAAGTTCTTGCGACGCACTTCGGCGGGGTCCATGCCGATTTCCGCAGCGAAACGGTCGATCATGCGCTCGATCAGGTAGGAAGCCTCGGGGCGTCCTGCGCCACGGTAGGCATCGACCATAGCGGTATTAGTATAGACGCCGCGCACTCGACAGTAGGCGGCAGGAATCTTATACACACCGCTCAAAATACGCCCATACAGCGTGGTCGGAATACCAGGCGCGATCGTCGAGATATAGGCTCCAAGGTTGGCGATGGTGTCGGCGCGCAGGCCCGTGATCTTGCCATCACGTGTACCACAGATCTCGGCTACGGTGATATGGTCGCGACCGTGGGTTGAATACTTGAAGTTTTCGGAGCGATCTTCAACAAACTTGACCGGCCGCCCGATCTTGCGAGCTGCCCACATTGTAAAGGCCATGTCGTTGTAACAGAAGATCTTTTGGCCAAACCCGCCACCGACATGGGGCGAGATACAACGTAGCTTCGATTCGGGGATTCCAAAGACAAAAGCCGTCAACAACAAGCGCATCACGTGTGGAGCTTGAGAAGTCATCCAAACCGTAAACTCTTGAGTTGATGGCTCGTAGCGAGCGATCGAACCGCGCGTCTCCATCGGAGTTGGCAAAAGGCGCTGGTTGATAATCTCTTCTTTTACTGCAACTTCTGCCGCAGCAAAAGCTGCATCGGTTTTGGCTTTATCGCCACAATCCCACTCAAAAACTATATTGTTTGGTGCGTTCTCGTGAAGTTGAGGGGCACCCGGTTCGACGGCTTTGCGTCCGTCAACAACAACATCGAGCGGCTCGTATTCGACATCGATCAGCTCAAGCGCATCGCGCGCGGTATAGCGATCTTCAGCCAAAACGAGCGCTACCGGATCACCGACAAAACGCACCACATCAACAGCAAGGGCTCGTGGGGTGTTGATGTTGTTCTGAACTCGACCCGAAGCAGCTGTCCAAGCGCAGGGCAAAGGATTGATATCCATCATATCTGCGCCGGTGAACACTGCTACCACACCAGGGGCCGCTTGGGCGCGACTTGTATCGATCTTGAGGATTTTGGCATGACCGTAGGGACTGCGCAAAACAGCGGCATGCACCATTCCTGGCAATTTAATATCGTCGAGATAATTGCCCTGACCTGTAATCAGCTGCGGATCTTCGCGCCGTTTAATAGCGGCACCAAACATCTTTGTTGGCGCAACAGACATTGTTACTTCCTCCCTAGATGCATTGGGTTCGTGACACAACAAAACGCAACGGTTCCACCACCATCAGAAACGAGCGGGCCAGGTTTGTTTGTTTACGATCCTACCGACTCCACAACCTGCTCTTTAGCGCCGATCGGAGCAGGCTCTTCGTTACGCATCTTGGCAGCAGCGTACTGAACAGCACGCACGATATTCTCATAACCCGTACAGCGGCAGAGGTTGCCTTCTAGACCGTGGCGGATCTCCTCTTCGCTCGGGTTGGGGTTTTTCTGCAACAGATCGTATGCCGACATCAGCATACCCGGGGTGCAGAAGCCACACTGCAAGCCGTGTCGCTCCCAGAAGCCTTCCTGCAAGGGGTGAAGCTTGCCATCTTCGGCCAGACCTTCAACCGTCTTGATCTCAGCTCCGTTGGCCTGAACAGCCAGCACCGTACAAGACTTGACGCTGTCACCGTTCATGACCACAACACAAGCGCCACACTGGCTAGTATCACAACCGATATGCGTACCGGTAAGCCCTAACTGATCGCGTAAAAAATGGACCAAAAGGGTGCGTCCTTCGACCTCGCTGGTGTACTCTTTTCCATTAACTTTGACAGTAATCTTTGTCACCGGTACAACCTCCTCTTACTGAACTGCACGGTATACAAAAGATGAAAGATAAGAGGCATCGCTCCCAATGTTGATTCACTTGAAAACGATGCCTCATCTCGGAAGTTACGCAACAACGCGTTCAGTTTAACGGTATATAACCACGCTTAGCCCTTGCGGCGTCCCCACAAGATGCCAAGCAGGAATGCGATCACAACCCACGCAACCCAAGGGCGATCCTTAACGAAATCGCTGATCATACCTTGAATAAGCGAAGTTTCGGAAAGCTGCTCGCCCTCAGGCACAACGATAGAACGAGGCTGGAAGCCTGCTTTCGACGCCTCCGGAGCGATAGTTGCAGCAGCCTCAGCGGTCGCAGAGGCGACACCTTTTTTAGCATCTTGGGCAGCTGGCTCGGTAACAGTCTCAAAGGTGGTAGGCGCGTTTCCTTCACCCGCGTCGGGGCTAGGCGTGCTCGAATTGCTCGAAACCTGCGTCTCAGACGCGCTAGCCGATGGGGAAGTAGCGCTCAACGTTGTAGTAGTTGCATTGGGGGCAGCAGGCTCTTTGGCAGCCCCCGGAGCCGCAGCTTCCTTAGCGGCAGCAGGCACCGCATCGGCCTGAGCGCTGGCGCCCTCTGCGCTGGCTTGGCCACCCTGCTTGCGCAACTCGATCTGTTGAGCGAGCGCCTTTAGGCTTTGATTGATCAAGGTCTTGGCAGCGCCGTCGAGCAAGCGCTGACCAACGCTGGCGATTGTGCCGCCAACCTGAGCCTCACCCTTATATTTCAAAAGGGTTTTGTCCTCACCAGCTTCTTCCAAATCGATCGCTCCGGTGCCTTTCAAAAAGCCATTGGAGCCTTTGCCATCGATCAAGATCTCATAATGGCTAGGCACTTGATGATTCGAAAGAGTTACACGGCCACTGTAGACACCCTTGACCGCTTGCAAACCAACTTTCAAGGTGCTTTCAAACTCATGCTCGCCAACTTGATCAAGGCGCTGACAGCCAGGAATAGCCCGTGCAAGCACCTCAGGATCGTTAATGGCAGCCCAAACCTCTTCGCGCGAGGCTGAAAATGTATACGTACCTGCGACTTTCAAAATCGCACTCCTTTCGCTGCAAATGACAAAACAACCTCAGCCACGCTACAATGATCGTCATAAATTGCACGTATAAACTACTTGGCAATGCCCCCTTAGGCGAGCCAGTATAGAATTGTTCGTGTTAGGCCAAGGATTGATGTTGATGTTCAGACGAACGTAAGGATTAGGTCGAGAAGGAGAAGACAACTGCAAAAGGATACTTCTCGCATACCCAAAAAAACCCGGGTATTACTACGATTATCAGAATAATCTGTATTGAGAAATCATCCCGTACTTCTGCAAAACAGCGTACTACACCAGTGGTGTTTTGTCAAGAAACCCCTAAGCGAAAAATAGCAAGATCTTGCCGACTAAAAGGGCAATATGCTATACTCGTAGTGCCAGTATGGCAGTATACGAGACACTCCCCAAGGTTCTATCTCCTATCACCCAGTTCGCTTGTCACAAACATCCGAGCCTCAGCTTACGACAAGCAGCTGCATCTTCCTCTGCTGCCTTGGAAATGGTCGAACACCCAAAGCAACAGCGAATTCTGTGCATATAACTTGCTTCATAGACCACAGATCGCTCTTCCTAAAGCATTGGTTAGCATAGAAAGCTGTGGTCTATATGAACGAGCCAACCCACGATACTCTAGCAGGAGAAGCCTCAATGCCACTCCCTACTGTGACTCTGAGTGATAATGAGCAGTCTGTAGAGCCAAAATTACCCCGTCGTCCATTGAACGTTGAACAAACGGGCCTTACCCTCTCCTATATTGCAGATCTGGTACTGCGCAGTCTCTATATCATCGGCGAACTCACAGGTCAAGGCATCAGCGACCAGCTTCGCCTTCCACTTGAAGGAGTGCTCGACCAAGCCATCAGCTATCTGCGCAAAGAGCAGATGATCGAGATCAAAGGCAGCGGCGGCATTGGCGAACGAGCCTACCGTTACCAAGTAACCAGCAAAGGGATCGAGCGCGCCAAAGAGCTGGGCGAACGCAGCCAATACCTTGGGCCAGCGCCTGTCACGCTGCAAGCCTACACCGCCATGATGAAGCGCCAAAGCTTACAGGGCCTCTTGGTAGACGAAGAGCAGATCCGCAAAGCCTTCAGCCATCTGGTGATCAACGATCAGCTCTTGATGCAGCTTGGCCCGGCCATCAACTCGGGGCGCTCAGTCTTCCTCTATGGGCATGCTGGTAATGGAAAGACCGTGATCGCCGAAGCGATCACACGCATGCTCTCGGACTCGATCGCCCTGCCACATGCCGTGGTCGTCGACGGTCAGGTGATCAAGGTCTTCGATGCGGTCTACCACACCGAGATCCCGATCTCGAAGGAAGAGAGTTACGCTATCGATCAACGCTGGGTGCTGACCAAACGTCCAATCGTAATCGCTGGTGGCGAGCTAAACATGGCTTCGCTCGACTTGGTATTTGAACCGACCAGCAAATTTTACGAAGCTCCCCTACAGATGAAAGCCAACGGCGGTATCTTCTTAATCGACGACTTTGGCCGCCAGATGATTAGCCCGCAGGCCCTGCTCAACCGTTGGATCGTACCCCTCGAAAAACGTTCCGATTTCTTGACCCTTCACACAGGTAAAAAGATCGAGATTCCCTTCGATCAACTCATCATCTTCTCGACCAACCTCGATCCAAAAGAGCTAGTCGACGAAGCATTCCTACGCCGAATTCGCTATAAAATCGAGATTCCTAACCCAAGTCCGGCCGAATACCGCGAAATCATGCGTCGCATCTGTGCCAGTCGCCAAGTCACCTATAGCGACGACGGCTTGCGCTATCTGCTTACCGAAGAGTATCCCAAACGTGGACTGGAACTGCGCGCTGTTCACCCGCGCGACCTGATCGAACAGCTCACCGACATCGCTCGCTTCACGCGCACCAAACCGATTATGTCAAGGGAACTTCTCGCGGCAGCCTGTCGTTCATATTTTGTAGACTTGGCATAAAAAACGCAGATCCAGCCAAAAGCGGGCGCACTGCGGCTTGCGTCCGCTTCCCTGCGTCTGTATAATGAAGCAAGTGTTTGCCCTTAGAGGGTTTAGTGCGTGTGTCATTCAATAATGGCACAAGAAGGGTATCTTATGTTTAACTGGCTGCGAAACCTTCTGACTGATACAGGCGACAAAGCCGTACGCCAGATTCAGCCGTTCATACAGAAAATCAATAGTTTAGAAAATAGTTTTTCTGCACTTTCTGACGAAGAACTACGCGCGCACACCACCAAGTTCCGCGAAAAGATTCAAGACGCCGTAGCCGATATTAATCAAGAGATCGAAACCGTTCGCAAGAACTATCTCGCAGAACGAGATCTTGATAAACGTCGTTCGCTTGACGACGTCTTGCAGAAACTCGAACGCGAACGCGACGAAATTACTCAAGAAGAACTTGACGCTATTCTGCCCGAAGCCTTTGCTGTTGTTCGAGAAGCTGCCAAACGCACGATCGGCCAGCGTCACTTCGACGTACAGCTGATCGGTGGTGTCGTCTTGCACCAAGGCAAGATCGCCGAAATGAAAACCGGTGAAGGTAAAACCTTGACAGCGAGCTTGCCGCTGTACCTTAATGCCTTGGCCGGACGTGGCGCCCACTTGGTAACTGTCAACGACTATTTGGCTAAAGTTGGTGCTGGCTGGATGGGCCAGATCTACCACTTCCTCGGCCTCAGCGTCGGCTTTATTGCTCACGACTATAGCGCTATCTACGATCCCGACTTCGTCGACCCCAACGCCAACCAAGAAGATCAGCGTTTGGTACACTGGCGACCGTGTACCCGCCGCGAAGCTTACTATTGCGACATCACCTACGGTACCAACAACGAATTCGGCTTCGACTACCTGCGCGACAATATGGCGGTCGAGCTCGATCAGATGGTCCAGCGCGAACTCTACTTCGCGATCGTCGACGAGGTCGACAACATCTTGATCGACGAAGCGCGTACACCGCTGATTATCTCCGGCCCCTCGAACAAATCGAGCGATGAATATCGCCGTGTGGCGCGAATCGCTCCCAACCTCAAACCGAGCACAGTGTCTCAAAAAGAGGTCAAAGAGGGCGCCGAATACGATGGCGACTTCTGGATCGACGAGCGCTCGAAGAGCATCTCGCTCACCGATCAAGGTATCGAAAAAGTTGAGCGCTTGCTAGGCATCCCCGAAGATGAGAGCCTCTACGACCCGAAGTATTTCGAGTTGACTCACTTCGTCGACAACGCCCTCAAGGCTCAATTCATCTACCATCGCGACCGCGACTACGTGGTAGAGCCCGATGGCGAGATCGTGATCGTCGACGAATTCACCGGACGTAAAATGCCGGGCCGTCGCTGGAGCGATGGTTTGCATCAGGCTGTAGAGGCCAAAGAGAGCTTACTCAACCCGCGCGTCAAGATTAAAAACGAGAACGTAACGCTGGCAACCATCACCTTCCAGAATTACTTCCGTATGTATCGCAAGCTGGCTGGTATGACCGGTACAGCTTGGACCGAGCGCGAAGAGTTGGGCAAAATCTACAACCTCGATGTTGTGGTGGTGCCCACCAACCGCCCCATGCAGCGCCAAGACTTGCCCGATCAGATCTATCGAACTGAGCAGGCCAAGTTCAACGCCGTGTTAAAAGAGCTTAAAGAGATTCACGAGACCGGCCGCCCGGTACTGGTCGGTACAACCTCGGTCGAAACCTCGGAACGCCTCAGCGAACTGCTGCGACGCAACGGCATCAAACATAACGTCTTGAACGCCAAGCATCACGAACGTGAGGCGGCCATCGTCGCCCAAGCCGGTCGCAAAGGTGCCGTCACTATCGCCACCAACATGGCTGGTCGTGGTACCGACATCCTTTTGGGCGGTAACCCCGACGGTCTGATCGAAGATATTCTCCACAACAAAGGCATCGCCTTCGAAAAGGCAACGCCTGAAGAACTAGCTGCGGCCAAGCAGGAAGCTGAAGAGATCACCAGTAAAGAGCGCGAAGAAGTGGTCGCTCTCGGTGGTCTGCACATCATCGGTACCGAGCGCCACGAGGCTCGCCGTATCGACAACCAGCTGCGTGGTCGCGCCGGACGCCAAGGAGACCCGGGTTCGTCACGCTTCTTTATGAGCCTTGAAGATGACCTAATGCGCCGCTTCGGTCCTATGGAGCGCATTAAGGGCATTATGGAGCGTCTCGGCGTTGAAGATGACATGCCGATTCAGGCCGGCATCATCAATAAGTCGATCGAAGGCGCGCAAACCCGCGTTGAAGGCTTTAACTTCGACGTGCGTAAACACACCGTCGAATTCGACGATGTGGTCAACAAACAGCGTCAGATCATCTACTCTGACCGCCGCGCTATTTTGAGCGGCAAAGACATGCACGACGAAGTCTTGCAGATGATCGGCGAAGAGATCGCCTCATTGGTCGATGAACATCTGCCAGCCGATGACCGCGAACTCTGGGACTTCGAGGCCCTGCTGCGCGCCATCAAGAATATCAACCCCTTGCTCGGCTCGGACTTCACAGCCGACAAGCTGGCTGAGTTGACCCGCGATGAGATCGAAAGCATGCTGGTCGATGAGATCGAGGCCGCCTATGCCAAGCGCGAAGAGGCCATTGGCTCCGAACAGATGCGTTTCGTCGAGCGCCGCATGATGTTGGGCGCGATCGATCGCCAATGGGTCGATTACCTGACCGCAATGGACGATCTGCGCCAATCGATCAGCTTGCAGGCCTTCGCTCAGCGCGACCCGCTGGTCGAATTCAAGCGCAAGTCCTTCGATATGTTCGACGAACTCAAGGCCAACATCACGCACGACATCGTCTACAACATCATTCCGGCCTCGTTCCAGTACGAACAGTATCTGCGCCAGATCAAGATGGAGCAAGAAGCCCGTCTGGCGAGCGCTCAGCGCGTGGGCGACACCGAAGAGGCCGCCAAGGCCGCCAAGCCGATCCGCCGCACCGTGCAGATGCCGGGCCGCAACGATCCCTGCCCTTGTGGCAGCGGGCGCAAGTTCAAACAGTGCCACCTTGGTCGCGAATCCGAGATCATGCATCTCATTCAGGCCGGTGCGACAGCCCAACCAGCACCCGCAAGCGTCTCGGCCCAACTGGCCACTGGTCGCAGCAGCTCGCAGGCCAACAACAATGTGGCCCAAGTTGCCGAAGCCATTAAGAAGGCCAATGGTAGCGAAACCAGCCCTGCTACCAGCCCGGTTGGACGCGGTCGGGCCGTGCCACGGGGTCGCGCTGCACCTGCACCCAAGAGCGCCGAGCCAGTGGGGCGCGGCAAGAAGAAGTAAGATTTGCTCCATGAGCATCTCTATGCTATAATCGCCCTAGCTGGTCAGACAAACCGAGTGGGCGGCGTTTATAATAACGCCGCCCACCCTATGTGTACTATTAAGAGAGAATTCCCATGACTCAGTCTTTAGTAATTAATGAGCTTGAAGCTCGCATCATGAAAAAGGAAATCCCTGATTTCCGCGTTGGCGATACTGTTCGTGTTGGCGTAATGGTTACCGAAGGTAACCGCGACCGCGTTCAGCCTTTTGAAGGCGTCGTGATCAGCCGCCGCGCGAGTGGCATCAACGAAAACTTCACCGTCCGCCGCATCGCCTCCAACGGCATCGGTGTCGAGCGCACCTTCCTGCTGCACGCACCCCGCCTGGAGTCGATCAAGGTGATCCGCCGTGGTAAGGTTCGCCGCAGCAAGCTGTACTACCTGCGTGGCCTCACCGGCAAGGCTGCCCGCATCCGCGAGCGCCGCTAAGTTTTCGGCTTACATAGGCGTTACAAAACTGGAGCTGCACCCTTTTTGGATGTTGCACTCCAGTTTTTTATACCAAATCCGCTTTAACGCTTCAAAACGCTAGCGGCGAGGTCTCTCCCCCAAAAAGGCTTCTAGCGCGTCCGCCTACGGCTATCAACAGGGCGCTCATCACAAGACGTCGGTATCAGCCTGTATGGAGAGGCCGCCCCAAAACACAACTATAGGGTTTCCATTCGTTAGAGAGAAAGACCGCCATGGCTCTGCTCGTTCAGCTACAGCGCCGCTTTGTGCGCTGGGCCTTTGAACGCTTCTATAACGAATACGCTTGGAGCTACGATAGTGTCGCTTGGCTGGTATCGCGCGGTCTGTGGCAAGCCTGGACGCAAGCCGCTCTGCCCTTCCTAGAAGGTCAGGTCTTAGAGCTTGGCTGCGGAACAGGGTATGTTCAGTTAGCGCGCGCCCAACAAAAGCTGCCGATCGTCGGCCTCGATGCCTCACCTTTTATGCTTGGGCACAGCCGCAAACGCCTGGCACGAGCGGGCTACGCCGCATACCTTGTACAAGCCCGCAGCCAAAAGATCCCGTTCGCCGACCAAAGCTTCGACAGCGTGCTTTCGACCTTTCCAAGCGACTATATCCTACATCCTGATACCTTACGCGAGATTGTGCGTGTGCTGCGACCGAACGGGCGTTTTGTGCTCGTCGATGCTGCTCACTTTACGCAACACGATCTCTACGCCCAGCTTGTTGATATCGCCTATTGGCTGACCTTCCAACGCTCGCTGCATAGCCGTAGCAGCGAGCACAGCGCTGACCTGCCCGATCTTTCGCACGACCCACGCCTCGCAGTCTTACACCAAGCGGGGTTAGCTTGCACGATCAACTGGGTGACGGTCGCCCAAAGCCGTGTAATGGTCTTGGTAGCTCAGCCTGAAGAAAGATCCACTATTGGTTATGACACCATCGCTTGAGTATGAATTTCGCCTTGCCGCTGAAGGCGCTGATCTAATCGCCGGAATCGATGAAGCAGGACGTGGCTGCTGGGCAGGCCCAGTGGTGGCCGCCGCTGTGATCTTAAAACCAGAAGTGTATGCCAACCCCAACCTGCTCGCTGGCATTAACGATAGCAAGCAGCTCTCGGCCACGCAGCGCGACTCGGGCTTCGAGCGTGTGCAAGCCTGCGCGCTCGGCATCGGGGTGGGCATCATTCCCGCCTACCTGATCGATGCTTTCGGCATTGTGCCCGCCACCAAAATGGCTATGAGCAGTGCCATCTTCAGTTTGCCTATGCTCCCCAAAGCACTCTTGATCGATGCTGTTAAACTTAAAGAGCTGCCTTTTCGCCAAGAATCGATCATTCGGGGCGATAGCACTAGCTTATCGATCGCAGCAGCATCAATTATCGCCAAAGTTACCCGCGATCGCCTCATGCAGAGCGCCAGCCGAGCCTATCCCGATTATGGCTTCGAGCAGCACAAAGGCTATGGCACAGCCCAACACCAAACGGCATTAAACCGCTTTGGTCCCTGTGAAATTCATCGTTTCACCTTTCAACCAGTAGCAAATACAAGATTGTCAAAATTTGGTTTATCTGCTAAGATACTAACGGAACACTCTGGGTGACGTGCCACGTTTTATGGTTCGCCGTTAAGTTACTGGCAATAATCATGGGTAGTCCCCCTTCACTTGAATTTGAATTACTACGCTTCTATCAGCAGCTCGCAGAGACGCTGCCGCAAGCAAATGACGTCCATGCCGTGCTCGATCGCTGCGCGGTCTATATCGATACGATCCTGCCGGGGTCAAGCTTTTGTGTAGTCTGGAACGTCCAAAAGAGCTACCAGGTTCTTGATTCTCGTTGCGACGCCATCGATCATCGCATAACCTCACCTCCAAAAAGAATGCTCAATCGCCTAGCAAACGGCGAGTTTATCATAGATGACGATCTAGCCTACTGGTGCCCGCTCCGCTTACGTGGCAAGCTGCATGGCTGGATCACCCTGATGAACAGCACGACGGCCTGTCAACCCGATCAGGTTACGGCTTTACAGATGCTCTGTGCCGTTCTGACCCCTACCTTGCAGGTCTTTCTCCCTGAAGAGATCTCGCAGACTCAGATACTGCAGCTGCGTACGCTAAACGAGATCGGTCAAACGCTTAGCAGCCTATTACATATCGACGAACTTCCGAAGGCCATCTATCAGGCTGTCAGTCGGCTGTTGTATGCGCCGAACTTCTACATCGCGCTCTACGACGAGCAACAGCATATTCTGCGGCCGCTCTATGTCGTGCATGGCGGGAACCCCATCGCTGCGCCGAGTTTTATTCCACCCAACGTAGGTTTACTCGATGTAGTGGTGCGCAACCGCACTGGCTTATTGACCCGCCACTACACTGACGAATGCATTAAGCGCAATATCACCCCTCGTTCGTTGGTCAATCAAGTGACCAACAACGCTTGGATGTGTGTGCCGATTTTGGCCCAAGAAGAGATCTTGGGTGTGATGACGGTAAGCTGTGATCGCCCCGATTACGCCTATACCAGCGAGCATTTCGACCTGCTTCAGTCGATCGCGGCCCAAGCCAGCGTTGCCGTACTGAACGCGCGGCTCTACGAACGGGCCGAGCGCCACGCCCGTCAACTCAACTATCTGAACCATATCGGCCGCTCGATCACGTCGACGCTCGATTCCGAGAAGGTGCCCTCGCTGATTATGCAGCACGTTCAAGAACTGCTGGAAGCCGAAGAGGGTTCGCTGCTGCTGCTCGACGAAGAGAGTGGCGACTTAGTGTTCGCCTTCGCGGGCGGTCCGGCGGGCAACCAGTTGATCGGCCAGCGCATTCCGCGCGGGGTTGGCATCGCGGGCAATGTACTAAGCACAGGCCGCGCGACGATGGTCAACAATGTGCGCGAAGATGGACGCTTCTACGCCAACACCGACAGCCAAACCGGCTTTACAACCCGCACGATCTTGGCGGTTCCGCTGCGAGCCGGAAACAAGATCCAAGGCGTGATGGAGGTGGTTAACAAGCGCGGCGGTCGTATCTTTACCGAAGAAGATAAACGCCTGATCGAGGCTGCCAGCGATCAAGCAGTGATCGCGCTCGAGAACGCCCGACGCTTCGCCCAAGTCGACCAAGCGCTGGCTCAACGCGCCCGCGAGCTCGACCGCACCAACAACCAACTACGCGAGATTCTCGAAGTTGGCAATGCGCTGCGAGCCGAGCAACGCCTCACCGATCTGGTTTGGCAGGTCACGCAAGCGGTCAGCCGCAGCACAGGCTTTGCAGAGGCCTCGATCGCCTTGGTGATGCACAACCATAGCAACCAACCCTATCTACAGCGTATCACAACCAGCGCGCCAAACGGCATCAAACAGCGCGATTCGGTCTCGCTACAAGCCTTCACCGAGCTACTGCGGCCCGAATTCCAGCGCGGCGCTTCAACCTATTTGATCGACCATCGCAGTGCGGACTACTTTGCGCTCTGGAACGATGAACAACCGCCAGAGGTGACTGAGCCGATTCCACCGGGCGCTTGGGACCCACGCGACGTCTTATTGACGATTATGGTCGACAACTCTAAAAATCTGCTGGGCTTCCTACGCGTACAGCACCCGATCGACAACACGCTGCCAACCGCCGATCAGGTTCAGATCTTAGAGATTTTTGCCAACCAAGCGGCCGTCGCAATCGAAAACGCGCGCCTCTACGAAGAGCAGGCTCATAGCTTGCGCAGCCTCACCGCGCTGAACGCCTTGGGCATGGCGATCAACACCCTCATCCAATCGGAAGAGGAGATCTTCAGTATGACGGCGCGGGGCGTGATCGAAGTCTCGCACGCTCTCGGAGCTTGTGTTCTGCTGAATAAAGGGCAGAACCCCGAAGACTCGGTCGAGCTTTCTAAAACGCCGCTGGTGCATATCGGCCAGCTCGACATGGACCCCGAGTTGGTTCATCTGCACGCGCAACACGCGCTGATCACCAATCGACCCGAGGTCTATACCTTGCCGAGCGAACAGATCCGCTCACCCGGTCAGGCCACCCATATTCTGGTCACAGTGCCGCTGCGCACAGCGCCCAATACGCTTGGGGTGCTTTGTGTGGGCTATGGCGAGGTCTTGCCGCCCGCCGCCGACCTCGAGATGTTGACGCTCTTCGCTGGTCAGGCCGCTGCCGCTGCGGCTAACCTGCGCCTGTGGAGCGCGGTCAACCGTGGTCGCGATCAGCTGGCAGCGATTATGGCCTCTACCCACGATGGCATTCTGCTGATCGATCCGCACGAGCGCATCGCCGTCGCCAACAGCGCGACCTATCAGCTCTGCGATATCGATACGCGCCTGGAAGGCCGCAGCCTTTCGGAATTTTTAGAACTGTGGCAGAGCAACGCTAACTATCCCGATAGCGAATGGTTGGCGCTGCGCGAGGGTATTCAAGCCGTAATGCGCGACAGCCAAGAGGTTGTGCAAGGCCAGCTCAACCAACTGACGCCGAAGGTCTGTTCGCTGGACTGGATGAGCCTAGCCGCCTATGGCAAAGAGAAGCGCGAGGGTCTGTTGCTGATTCTGCGCGATATCACCAGCGCCAAAGAGGCCGAACGCCTGCGCCAAGATCTGACCAATATGATCGTGCACGATATGCGCAGCCCGATCACCAGCGTAATGACCTCGATCGATATGCTGTTTAAGGGCGTGACCGGGCCGATCAGCGAGAACCAGCGCAGCATTCTGACGATCGCCCATACCAGCGCGCAGCAAATGCTCGAAATGGTCAACCTGATGCTCGATATCAGCCGACTCGAATCGGGGCGCATGCCTATGAACCGCATGCCGCAGCCGCTCAGCGTTCTGGTGCGACGGGCCGCCAACCGCATTCTGCCGCAGGCACGCGACCGCGATATCACGATTCAGAGCGAGATCCCCGAACAGTTGCCGTTGATCTATGCCGATGGCGAGCTGATCGTGCGCGTGCTGCAAAACCTGATCGACAACGCCCTGAAGTTCAGCGAGCGTGGCAGCACGATTCGGGTGCAAGCCTGCATCGAAGAGGTTGAGAACGGGCCATCGTTCATCGCGCGCGATGAGAGCGGCTTATACGAAGACACGGCCATTCAAGATGAGCTGCCGCCTTTAACTATCATCAACGACCGCGTGGTCAAGGTGAGCGTCAGCGATCAAGGCATCGGCATTGCAGAGAAAGATCTGGCCAAGATCTTCGATAAGTTCGGGCAGGCGGGCGAGCGTCGGGGCGGCACAGGTCTGGGGCTGACCTTCTGCAAACTGGTCGCCGAAGCGCACGGCGGAACGATCGGTGTAACAAGCACGGTCGGCAAAGGAAGCACCTTCTACTTCACGCTGCCGATCGTTACCATCGATCTATAACTTGGCTATTTTTGTTGAGTGAAACTTCGTGCCGTCGCGCGAAATTTCACTCAACAACTTCCCCGCTTTTGGTTTTCACGTATTGCGAAAGAAACCAGTCTTTAAGCTGATTTGGTATGGCGTCTACTGTAGTGTTAGGTTTTGGGGCGGCCTTTCGACACAAAGGAATACGCCTCTGCTTGCGGGCGGGATGTTGGTAGCCGTAGGCGGACGCGCCAAAAGCTTGTTTGGGCCAGAGACCTCTCCGCTAGAGCGCTAAACTGGCAGATGAAATACAAGAGCGAGGTTGATAGAAAAGCAAAAGGGAGCGATTTCGTACCCGTGACGAAATCGCTCCCTTTTTGAATCAGATGCTAGAGTAAATCGATCTCCATGCCCTCAAAGGCGGCGTCGGTATGCGGGAACAGCTCGCGAGCTTGCTGCTCGATCTCGTCGATCGCCTCGTCGCTGTAGCGCGGTTCGTGATGAAAGAGCACTAGACGACGAGTGCCACACATACGCGCGACCGCACAAGCCATGGCTGGGGTGCTGTGACCCCAACCCTGCTTTGAAGCGGCATAGTGTTCGCTCGAATACTGGCAATCGTGAATCAGCAGATCGGTATCGCGCGCGAAGTTTACGATACGGCGGTCTGTATCCACATAGCCTTCGGTGTCGGAGGCAAAAACCATAGAAGCGTTGCGCCATTCGATCCGGTAAATGTAGACTCCACTCTTCGGATGAGCATAGCTCTTGAGAACGCGAATACGCACCGCATCGGGCGAGAGATCAAGGTGCGAATGATAGCTGTTAACAACGCGTGGCGCATGCGTACCGGGATCCATAATGACCATCTCTGTCTCGCGCAAATTACTGATGGTCTTAAGCGATGGCATTTCATGCAGACTGACCGGGAAGCTCGGCGGCAGCACCGCATGATTGAGCGTCTCCTCAAGATCTTGCTCGAATGTGCGCGGCCCAACAATATGCAGAATGCTGGAACCCAGATAGGCTGGCGGGAAAAACGGAAAGCCTTGGGTATGGTCGTGATGCATATGTGTGAAGAGCAACGTCGCGACTATTGGCTGCCCGCCGTTCTCCCGTGCGCGCCGTACCAGATCGTAGCCAAGATTAATGATGCCGGTTCCTGCATCGATAATCAGGGTGTGACCTCCCACCTGCACCTCAACACAGGTAGTATTACCCCCATAGCGCAACGTTGTTGGGCCGGGCATCGGATAGCTTCCCCTGGCGCCCCATACGCGTACGGTAAAACGTTCGTCCCCCATCTAGCAACCCCTCCTAAATACGCATGCGCCATTGCATGTCTTGTGCCGTGTTGTACTAAATAAGTTTCAGGAATGGGTGTTTATGCTGACCAATCCTGCAGCATCTGCACCAATAACCGTACACCTATACCGGTTGCACCCTTGGCATGGTACGGCTTGCTGCCACCCCAAGCTGTGCCTGCGATATCAAGGTGGACCCATGGCATATCGCCAACAAAGGCATCGAGAAAGGCAGCAGCAGTGATTGCGCCACCAAAACGAGCACCACCTGTATTGCGAACATCTGCGATATCGCTGCGGACCATCTCGCGGTACTCATCCCAAAGCGGTAGTTCCCAAACACGCTCGCTCGAAATTTCACCTGCTTGCACCAGTCGTGCCATCAATTCGGGGCTGTTGCCCATGGCACCGATCGCGTGCGGGCCAAGCGCAACCATAATCGCTCCGGTCAGAGTAGCGAGGTCGACAACACCTGCAGGTTTGTAGCTCTGAGCGTAGTAGAGCGCATCGGCCAGTACAATGCGGCCTTCGGCGTCGGTGTTGAGCACTTCGACCGTTTTGCCGCTCAGGGTCTTGATCACATCGCCCGGACGATAGGCTGTACCGCTGGGCATGTTTTCAGCCGAGCTGACCAAACCGACCACGTGCAGAGGTAGCTTCAGTTCGGCGACGGCCTGCATAGCGCCGAAGACGGCGGCAGCACCGCCCATGTCCATCTTCATGTTGTCCATGGACTCGGCAGGTTTGATGCTGATACCACCGGTGTCGAAGGTGATACCTTTGCCAACCAGCACCACCGTGGGCGTGCCCTCAGCCGCTTGGCCGTATTCCATAATGATGAAACGGGGCGGCGAAGCCGAACCTTGACCCACAGCGAGCAGACCGCCGAAGCCGCGCTCTTTCAGCTCTTCAAGGCCATAGACGGTAACCTTGAGGCCCAAACGCTCGCCCAAAGCCAGAGCTGCATCGCCCAAATAGGCAGGATTGACCTCGTTGGGCGGACTATTGGCGAGATCGCGTGCAAACGCGACGCCGCGAGCGATCGCCTCAGCGGCGGCCGCACCTGCGCTGGCTTCCTCAGCGTCGGCCGATACCAAGAAGGTGAGGCTCTCGGGATCCTTCTGATCGGCCTCTTTGGAATCGGTCTTGTAGCGCAGGAAACGATACAAGCCGAGCAGAGCGCCTTCGCCAGCAGCTTGGGCCACCTGGCGTGGCGAGAGGCCGTTCACGCTCGGCAGGTTGCTGACATAACTCGAAACCTTGAGTTCGCGCGCTTTCTGAGCCGCTTGAGCCGCAGCTTGGCGAATATGGTCAGCCTTGGCCTTCTCGGCTTTGCCTAAGCCCTGCAACAAGAGCCGTTTTGCAGGCAGGGCACCTCGAGTATACACGAGCAACTGTTGTTTTGCACTACCAGAGAAGTCTTCAGCTTCGATCAAGTTCGCAATCGACTCTGGCAATGTTTCAGACTCGTATACACTAAGAACGAGTAAATCGGTCGTTTCCTGAAGCAGATCAGCTTGACGTACCGTAATCTTCATAAGCTGGTTAGACCTTTCAAGGTATCACGTAGTGCTACGTATACCAACAAACGGATTTTCTTCCATTTCTTCGCGTATAGTTGTTGGCTCTCCATGCCCGGGATAGACCACAATTTGCTCGGGATTGGGGAGCGTGTAGAGACGTTCACGGATGCTGCGCTCGAGGGCTGCGAAATCGCCGCCCGGCAGATCGGTGCGCCCTACACTTCTACGAAACAGGGTATCGCCACCGATCAACAGGCCTTGGTCGGCAGCATAAAAGCAAACACCACCGGGGGTATGGCCCGGCGTGTGGATCACGTCGAGCGTGATCTCGCCAAATTGCAAGCGATCGCCGTGAGCTAAGGCGCGTTCGGCTGGTGCGATCGGTTCGATCTGCACACCAAAGCGACGCCACTCAAGGTGCGCTTGCCCGAGTAATTGGTTATCGGCAGGATGGAGGTAGACCGGTACAGCAAAGTGTCGCCGGAGCTGTGTCAAGGCACCAACATGATCGAGGTGAGCGTGCGTCAAGAGAATAGCCTGTAGCTCGACGCCTTCCTCCTCGATCAGGGCGATCAGTTCTGGGGCGCTAAATCCAGGGTCAATAAAAACTGCTGCGTTCGATGTGGGTGCGTGAAGGAGATAGCAGTTTTCGGCCAATGGGCCAACCGTGTAGCCCGATAGCTGTAACTTCATGGGACAAGAATTCTTCTCTAGGCCGTGCGCGGCTTGAATGATCTATGCTGTTGAAGTTCGTTTTACAATCTGGCCCCGATCTTACAATCGCTAGGTGGTCGCGACGTAGCAAACCCATTCCTCTGGCGCGAGCGATCTGAGCCCAACGATCCTTCAAAGAGGCGACACAGATCGAGTAGGTTGCAGCAGAGCGTGGCAGAACTAAATGGCTCGCAAGGGCACACTGCAGCCACAAGCGCTTGCTGCTATTCCGTGCTCAGAGTAGCTCTGATAGAAACGAACCACACCACCTAGTCAGCACTCCCGTAGTATACGATAAGACAACCAATGCAACAACAGAGATTTCGTTTTCGGCCAGCGAGCGTGTATGCCCAACAACTCACTAGCTATGTGACGCAAATCTGCCCGAAAAAGTGCCCGAGCACTGCTCGTGCTAAGCTGCCTCGACGAGGCACACAATGTAGCATCGTCTGTTCTGTTTATACCACACTCTTGGAAAATCTTTCAGTGAAAAATCCGCTACTAAAGCTACTAATTTGATAGTACGATTATCGAATGTAATGCCGTAAAGTGCGATAATCAGCCTTGCGACGAAGTAAGATTCCAAACGCGGTATGTTATAATGGGACAGATCTAGTGCTTGTTTTTATTTTTTATGTATTACCTGAGGAACCTCACTTATGCGACTTTCCTGCTTACAAGAAAACCTCAAAAAAGGGCTAGCGACTGTCAGCCATGCCGTCGCTGGAAAGAGCACACTCCCTGTGCTTTCGAATGTGTTGCTCGCCACTGACCGAGGCCGATTAAAGCTAGCAGCGACGAATCTTGAAGTAGGGATCACCTGCTGGATCGGCGCAAAGGTTGAGGAAGAAGGTGCTGTCACCGTTCCCGCAAAGCTCTTGAGCGATGTGATCGGAAGCCTGCCCAACGACCGCGTGACTCTGGCCCTCGACCCCCGTACTGTGACGGCGCAAGTCACCTGTGCGCGTTTCAATAGCAATATCAAAGGTATTGAAGCAGAAGAGTTCCCTGCTATTCCTACCATTTCTGATCAGGAGCCGACTGTAACGCTGGCGCCCGATGTGCTGCGCGAGACGATCGATCAGGTCGCTTTCGCCGCCGCCAGCGACGATTCGCGCCCAGTTTTGGCGGGCGTGCTCATTCGCCTCAAGGGCGAAGAGGCTACCTTCGCTGCCACCGATGGCTTCCGGCTCGCTAAACGCACCATCACCTTGGCCGAACCAGTCGAAAATCCCCAAGAATTTATTGTGCCAGCCCGTACCTTGAGCGAACTTTCGCGCATTTTGGGCGATACCGAAGGCAATGTCGAAATCACCGTGACCCCTTCGGGCGGTCAGGTGCTCTTCCACACCGAAAACACCGATCTGGTTTCGCGCTTGATCGATGGCAAATTCCCCGATTTCGAGCGCATTATTCCGACTACCTACGCGACCCGCAGCGTCTTCGACACCCAAGAGATGATCAAGGCGGTTAAGCTGGCCTCCTTCTTTGCCAACGCCAGCCAGAGCACCGTCAAGTGCTCGCTCGAACCGGGCGGCGAGATCGGCCCGGGCAAGCTGATCATCAGCGCGAACGCTGCCGAAGTCGGCGACAACACCGGCGAACTCGACGGCATGGTGCAAGGCGAGGGCGGCCCGATCGCGCTCAACGTACGCTATCTGCAAGATGCACTGGCCGCGATCAAGACGCCGCAAGTGGCCTTCGAGACCCAAACACCCCGCTCGCCGGGCGTGTTTAAGCCGGTCGGCCAAGATGGCTATGTTCACCTTGTGATGCCGATGACGGTACGCTAAGCGAACTTTGAGAATTGTCTTGACGAGTGTCGATACATTCGACACTCGTTATTTTTTGCCTTCGGCAGAGTGCAATCTGCTTCGCGTGCTCAAACTGCACTGCCCGGTAGCGCAGCCTATCGATCGTCTGCAAGCTTTGGCGGCGAAGTCTTGCCCTTTCATTCGGCTTCTAGCGCGTCCGCCTTCGGCTATCAGATCAGAGAAGCTACCCTCATCCCCGACCCTTCTCCCGCCTTTGCGGGAGCTGTACATTAGCCACAAATCGACATACAGTCAGCGTTATCGGCCCTCACCCCCGGCCCCCTCTCCCGCACTGCGGGCGAGGGGGTGAATGTTTCTGTGCTCTCAAGGATACTCCCGCGATGGTATGCGAACGATCGCCTTTTGCTGCCGACACGACTTTTGGGTAAGGCATAGAAGGCGGGCGAAGGGAGCGAGTAGGCCCCCGCTTGTGTCATGGAAAGCAACATCGGCAGCGTAAGGCGGCGTTTGAGCCTGCTAGGCGCATGCGCCGAGCAGGTCGCAGCGCAAGCTGCGAGGTGTAGGCTTGAATGGAAGGTAAATGACTTGGTAGCCGAAGGCGGACGCGCTTAAGCATGACTTATGGCTAGAAGCGTCGACGCCTTGGGCGTGCCTTTGGGTTGGAAAAATGATAGAATGCCAGCAATAGAAAAGTTCGCTTTCAACAGATGAGGGTTAGCATAGATTTTTAAAAATTATTCTACGGTTGCAACCAAAAGGTCACAGGCGCGTATATACTAACAAACAAGGATCGGCCTATCTGAAAGAGGAGAGGAACTACGGTGTTCGCATTTCTGCTCGATTGGTATAATCTGCCGTTTTTGATCGCCCTTGCAGGTTGTACGATCTTTGCCTTGCTTCAAATCGTAGGAGGCATCAGCGAAGGCGACGCCGACCTTGATGTCGATGCCGATCACGATGTCGACCTCGATCACACGGGCAACCTCGATCTTCCCGATCACGATGGCCCCATCTCCGCATTTTTAGGAATACTGGGTATAGGCAAAATCCCGCTCGCGATCGTTTTAATGAGCTTGCTCGGCTCGATCGGAGCCTTGGGTCTCATCCTCAATAGCCTGCTGCTCACACTGTTTGGCAGCTACCCTTCCTTCTTCTTCCTGATCGTTATTCTTGTCGTTTTGTTTGTTTCGATCTTAGTAACGGGCCGAATCAGCCGCTTTATCGGTCGATTCGTGGCCGAAAATAGCGCTGTTATCGGAATCGAAGAATTAGTTGGTCGCGCTGGAACGGTGACCAGTGCATCGATTAGTTCTAGTTATGGGCGAGTGAGCATCCGCGATGCACATGGCACCCTCCACACCGTTTACGCTGTGCTCGAGGGCGATCAAAGCGCGCCTGAACGAAGCGAAGTGGCCTTGATCGCTTACGACAAACAACAGCGCCGCTTTATCGCTCGCCTCCTCCACTAACACTCAATCGAATGCGCCAGTCACCATTGTAGGGTAGCGCTGCTTTTGCTAGCGCTTGGAAATGAATAGGTTTCGCAAGAGTCCAAACAAAAGAAGGTAGCAACCATGCCCACCCTCGCTGTCACGATTGCGATCATCGCTGGTGTCATCATCCTCGTCATTTTAGCGATCGGCTTCGCAATCTCGCGCTTTTATGTTAAAGCGCCTGCAGACCGAACCTATGTCCGAACTGGTAGCGGCAAACCTCGGGTGGTCTTCAACGGCGGCGGCTGGGTCTTCCCGGCCCTCCACCAGATCACCTGGGTCGACCTGCGCACGATGGATATCGATATCGAGCGTACTGAAGCCAACGCGCTGCTCACTATCGACCCGCAATACGCCGATATTCGCGCCATCTTCTACATCAAGGTCAATCCGATCGCCGAAGATATCGAGCGAGCGGCACGTACCATCGGTGGAGGCGAAGTCAATACCGATAGCGTCAAACGCTTGGTCGAGAGCAAGCTGGAAGGTGCCCTGCGCGATGTAGCGGCGACCTTCTCGCTGATGTCGCTCCACCAAGAGCGCGAAAAGTTTGTCGAGCGGGTGCAAAACTTGGTGCGCGCCGACTTGGCCGAAAACGGTCTAGTGCTCGAGTCGGTCTCGATCACTACCCTCAAGAGCGCCCGCCAAGGTAGCTTCGGCGTCGACGATGTCTTCGGTGCCCAAGTAGCTCGCGCCAACGCCCAAGTGATCCAAAACGCTTTGAAAGAGCGTAACGAGATCGACCAACTGACCCAAACCGAGATCGCTAAGCGCAACGCAGCCGCCGAACGCGAGCGCAACGAGATCGAGCAGCAGAAACAGATCGAGCTGGCTCGTCAGAACGCGAACTCGCGCTACGAAGCCAACGAGATCGAGCGCAACACCGAACTGCAGATCGCGATTCGCAACGCTGCTGTCGAACAAGAGAAGCTGTCGCTTGAGCGCAACTTGGCCCAAGCACGCGCCACCCAACAGCGCGAGATCGCGATTCGCCTCGCCGAAGAGAAGAGCGCCGCCGAACAGGCCGCCTACGAACAGCAGCGCGCCGCCGAGCTGGCCCGTGTGCTCAAAGAGCGCGCCGTTGCCGAAGCCGAGCAAGAGAAGGAACAAGCGGTGCGTCTGGCCGAGCAGCGCAAACAGCAAGCCATTCAGTTGGCCGAGCAAGAGCGCGAGCGCGAAGTGCAACGCAGCGCCGTTCTACGCGAGCAGGCCATTCAGGTCGCCAACCAAGAGCGTCTGATCGCGCTGGCCCAAGAGCAGGCCCGTTTGGAGAGCGCCGAAGCCGAGCGCCTCAAGATCGCGGCAGAGAAAGAGGCCGCCGAGCAGCAAGTCTACACCGTTCAAGAGAGAGCGGCTGCCGAGCGCGAAGCCCAGATCCAGATCATCAATGCCGAGCGCGACGCTCAGCGCGAGATGATCAACCGCCGCAACGAGGTCGAGATCGAAGCCTTCAAGCGCATCAAAGATGCCGAGGCCGAAGCGACCGCCCTCAACCAGAAGGCCGAGGCCGAAGCGACCGCCGCTATCAAGATGGCGGAGGCACGCCGCACCGAAGCCCAAGCCATGGCAGACGCCGAAAAACTGCGCGCCGAAGCCCAACGCGCCGCCGCTGCCGCGCCTGGTCTGGCCGAAGCCGAGATCATCGCAGCCAAGGCCGAAGCCGCTCAGCGCGAAGCGGAAGCGATCAAAGCCCGTGGTCTGGCCGAAGCAGAGGCGATCAAAGCGCGTGCCCTGGCCGAGGCCGAAGGTCAGCGCGCAATGGCCGACGCACTGGCAGCCCACGACAGTGTGGCCCAGCAGCTCGAACTCGAGCGCATCCGCGTCAACGCCCAAGTCGAGATCGGTGTGGCCCAAGCCAAGGCTTTGGGCGAGGCGGTGGCTTCCATGGACTTCAAGCTCTACGGCACGCCCGACGCCGCCCAGCATGTATTGCGTATGATCAGCTTCGGCGATGGCCTCGACAACCTGATCAAAACTGCGCCCGCTCCGCTCAAGGATCTGGGCGGACGCTTAGTCGACCGCTTTGTCGGCCCCAACGGCAGCCATACGGTCGAAAGCACGGCCAAGAGCATCGATGTCTTCGATAACAACGCGCTCCAGCCGCTTTTGCTCGAAGCAGGGGCCTTGGCGATGACCTTGCTAAGCGAAGAGGAGCGCTCAAGCTTGACCGTCGGCGAGGCACTGGAGGTGGCAGCCAGCAAGGCCAGCCCCGAGCAGATGAAGGTGATCTATAAGCTACAAGGCGCTATAACCTTGATGCCGAGCATGGCCAATCAGAAGCTAAGCGACTTCCTCAACCAAAGCTAGTACGCTTCGCAACCGTCTGCGATGGGGTGGCTGTTCCTAGCCACCCCATTTCATTCCCGAGCCTTTTAGCACACTGACATGCTACATTTCCTCCCAAACAGCGCCCGCTTCTTATGTCAAGTATTGTATTGGCGAAAAGGTTGTAACCTCCCATTCGGCTGCTAGCGCGTCCGCCTTCGGCTATCAGAGCGTAGAACCTGCCCTCATCCCCGACCCTTCTCCCGCAATGGCGGGAGAAGGGAGTCTGAGCGCGCCCGCAGAATACTATGTGGAATCAAGCTGATTCGCTCTTTTGTTGGCCTTGCCAAAGCGAAAGGTTTATTTGAAGAATGGGCGCGCTCTCTGGTATACTGTGGCGACAGCAACAAGTGGAAGAGATCCGCAAATATTTGGAGGTGTATCAATGGCGATCACAGCTCGTGGCGCGATTGCGCGCAAACCCGGAGAAGCGGTCAGTATCGAAGAGTTCACGATCGGCGATCCGGGCCCGAACGAAGTGCGTGTCAAAATCCTCGCCTCTGGCGTCTGCCATACCGATCTCGGCTTTCGCAACGGCACCTATGGCACGGAAGGTTATCCCTTCCTCTTGGGGCACGAAGGCGCCGGCATTATCGAGGCGGTTGGCCCGGGCGTAAGCAACGTCAAAGAGGGCGACCATGTGATCTTGGCGTGGCGCGCTCCCTGTGGCGAATGTCGCTTCTGCAAAGCTGGCAAACCCAATTTCTGCGCCGCCAGCTTAAACGCCGAAAAGCGCATGCAAACGCTCGACGGCCTGACCCTCAACCCCGTACTGGGCATCGGCACCTTCTGTACTCACACCCTTGTGCATGCCAAACAAGCTGTCCCCTATGATTCCAAACTGCCAGCGCCTCAAATGTCGCTGATCGGCTGCGGCGTTATGACAGGCGTCGGCGCAGCGCTCTATGCCGCCGAGGTACAGCCCGGCAGCAGCGTGGCGGTCTTCGGCTGCGGCGGCGTCGGCGACAGCGTGATCAGCGGCGCCAAAATCGCCGGTGCGACCACGATCATCGCCGTCGACCTCGACGACCAAAAGCTGGAATGGGCCAAAGCCTTCGGCGCGACCCACACCGTCAACCCCAAACAAGGCGATCCTATCGCCAAGATCAAGGAGCTGACGGGCGGCTTCGGCGTCAACTACTCCTTCGAGGCGGTCGGTATCCCGCAAACCCTCGAGCAGGCACTCTTCTCGCGCGACTTGGCTGGCACCTGTATTATGATCGGCGTGCCCGGCCCGGGCCCCAAGCTCGAACTCGAACTGCAGCGCTTCTTCGACTTGGGCGGCAAGCTGGGCGTCTCGTGGTACGGCGACTGTCTGCCCACGCGCGACTTCCCCATGCTGGCCGAATGGTACCGCCAAGGCAAGCTCAACCTCGACGGCGTAGTCAGCCGAACCATCGATCTAAACGACACCGAAGAGGCCTTTGAGGCCATGAAACGGGGCGAGACCCTGCGCTCTGTGATCGTATTCGACTAAAACGTGTAGCTTGAGCGTATGTCAATAGCAAGATGGCATACGCTCAGCGTTCGATCTACTAACTTCCAAGGAAAGCGACAGTGTTCGAGCTGATTAAAGAATTAACCGAGCTTGACGGCCCTGTAGGTCAAGAGGCGGTCGTCCTTGACTATATCGAAAAGCATTGGCAAGAGCTGGGCGCAAGCACCGAGCGTACGAAGATCGGCAATGTGATCGCCCGCACCAACGGCTCCGGCCCCAAACTGCTGCTGATCGCCCACGCCGACGAGCTCTGCTACTTGGTGCGCGCGATCGACCCACGCGGCTTTCTCTGGCTAGCCAACGGCCAAGCTTGGCAGCGTACTACCAGCCTGCGCGACTGGTTCACAGTCGGGCAGCGCGTTACGATTTTGGCTCGCTCCGGCCCCATTCCGGGCGTGATCGCCTCGGCCAGCGGCCACGCCGCCACACTGGTCCTGCCCAACCCCTCCGAGCTGACGTGGAACGACTTCTGGGTCGACACTGGCCTCTCGGCTGAGGAGCTGCAAGAGCGCGGCGTCACCCCCGGCACGCGCGTCGTTTGGCATGCCAGCACCGAGCTGTTCGGACGCAATGTAGTCGGCAAGGCGCTCGATGACCGCGTGCCTTTGGCCGTGATCAGCGAAGTGCTGCACCGTGTTCCGCTCGAAGAGCGCGCTTGGGATGTGACATTGGTAGCCAGCGTGCAAGAAGAGATCGGTCTGATCGGTGCGTCGGCACTGGCAGCGCGCGAAGACTTCGATGCCGCCATCGTGGTTGAGATCGGCCTAGCGGGCGATATTCCGACCGTCAACCAGCAGGCCATTCCGCTCGCCTTGGGCAAAGGCCCAGTCTTGGTTCACAAAGACGCCATGGTGCACTACGACCACAAGTTAACCGCTGCGCTCGAGAAGGTCGCTAACGACAACAATATCCCGATCCAGCACGCCATCTTCGGCTCGTTCGGCAGCGACGGCGCAGCCCTGATGCGGGCTGATATCCCTTCGGCGATGGTCGCCTTCGCCGCGCGTTACACCCACAGCCCCTTCGAGACCGGCAACCTCGACGATATGGAAGCTTTGGTCGAATGGCTCTGCGCTTTTGTGCGTACACCCAAACAGGGCTAACACCAAACTTAAAGACCTTCACACTTCCTAAAAACAAAACGAGGGAAGGAGTTGTATGACATTTCGCGCTATGACGCGAAATGTCATACAACAAATACAGTCAAGTTTAGCTCTGCCGAAGGCCGAAAAGAAAGTGTTCTTTTGGATTTAGGATAATCTCCCCTCATTCACCGGAAGCACGGCAAAGGCTGCGCTTCCAGTGCTGCCCTCCTCAAAACAAAATCGTTTTTCATGCCAGATCCGTTTACAAAATGGCGCTCTTGTAAGGCAAAAACGGGAAAAGAGTTGTGAGACATTTCGCGCTGTCGCGCGAAATGTCTCACAACAAAAAAGATCAAGTTCCACTCTGCCGAAGACCAAATAAAAGTAATCAACCCGATTTGGTATCATTTCTCATCCATAGTCGAATTCAGCCTAGAGAAGCTGTTTCATGTAGGTAGATATCGCACTCAACAAAGCTAGATCAGAAAAGAAGGAACATCTATGATCCAACGAGTCGCAATGCCCCACCTTGTGATCTTCCTTCCGGGCATTATGGGCAGCGTATTGCAAAAAGATGGCAAAGATCTCTGGGCGATCTCAGGCCAGGCGCTTGGCAAAGTAGCCCAGACTCTGGGCAAACGCGTCGAAGAGCTCTATCTCCACGATCACGATCTCGAACGCGATCAGCTCGACGACGGCATTCGTGCCACTCGTCTGATCGAAGATATCTACGATATCCCGAACTTTATCAAAGGCTCGGGCTATCGCCTTGTGCAACAACGCCTACACGAACGCTTCGAACTCAGCCAAGGCGATCGAGACAAGCCTCAACCCCACCAGAATTTCTTCACCTTTCCCTACGACTGGCGGCGCGATATCCGCGTTCCCGCCCGCCAGCTTCAGCGCTTTATCGGCGAGCAGTTGCCCAAGTGGCGCGACTATTCCGGCAACAAAGATGCGAAGGTGATTCTGATCGCCCACAGTATGGGCGGCTTAGTTGCTCGTTATTATGTCGAGTTACTCGGTGGCTACCCCGATGTTTTCCGCTTCTACACGCTCGGCACGCCCCACCGTGGAGCGCCCAAAACGATCGAAGTCCTAAGTAACGGCCTAGAGAACAATCTGTCGCCCTTGCCCAAACGTATCTTTGGTCCCTGGCTAGCCGATCTCTCGAAGATCGTGCGCTCTTTCGACTCGTGTTATCAACTTCTGCCGATCTATCCGATGGTTAAGATGGGAGAGACGTATGCGCGCATCACTGCGCTGAGCAATATTCCCAATATCGATCAGGAGCGGGCAATGAAAGCGCGCAATGTATTGGTCGAGATCAACGAAACGGCTCGGAAGCGCCATGAAAAAGACCACAATCCAGGGGGCAGTTGTCGAGCGGTACTCGGTATCAACCAAGACACCTATCAGACCGCCTTCTTCGAGTCGGATGGGCGTTTGGCGCTCAGTTTTCACTCACTCCCCAATCTAGGGATGCTCAACGGCGATGGCACCGTCCCGGAATTCGCGGCCACGCCGCTTGAGGTTCAGAGCTTGAAGCTCGACAGAACACGAGTGATCGCCCAACACCACGGCTGGCTGCCAAATAGCTCTGGAGCGATCGATATTCTCTTCTCGGATCTTGCCACAGAGCTACTTCACCAGTATTTGCCTGAGCTTGGAGGGGATAGCCGAGCCGGTATCAAACTGAAAACAGAGGAGCTGTACGCCGTGGATGAGCCAGTTGTGCTCGATATCAAGACCATCGGCTTAGATAGGTCCCATCTCCCTCTCGAGCTTGAGCTAGTGCAAGTCGATGGCGAGTTCAAGCAAAAACAGCGCTTAAAAAGCCTCGAAAACGAGCTACAACATAGCATCGAAGGTCTGCCAGCCGGACTGTACGAAATCAGCCTGCGCAGCACCGCCACACTCGGCGACCAGAACTTCGAAACCAGCAGCGCCTTCCAAGTGGTCGATCCAAAGCAGCTCGCGCTTTAACACTCCGCGTTATCAGGTTGTGTGTTTTACGCTCGTACAGATCAAGCGATCGACTGGCAGCAAACAGGCGTGTGTCTTGTTAGCTTGCGCTGGCGACGAGGTCTCTCGCATCCATTCGATCCCTGGCGCGTCCGCCTTCGGCTATCAGGTTGTCGCCCACTCAAACAGGCAGCACTTCGCAGCTTGCGTTTCGCTGCCCATCGCCCAAAGACGCCTCTACCAGAACTGGTAGAGGCGTAGTTATACAACATCCGTTTGTTCATTTTCTCTTTGGCCTTCGGCAGAGCGGAACGGGTCTCTTTGTGCATCGTCGGCTTTGGGGAGGTCTTCGGCACACAGCTACAAGCCACATTTGTTGGGCGGGATGTTGGTAGCCGTAGGCGGACGCGCCAAGAAGCTTCCTTTTGGGACAAACCCTAGCCGCCACTTGCGAGCTTAGACAATCTGCCAAACGCTGCCGTTTTGGGTTTTGGTGATCTCGATCTGGGTCGGGAAGAGATCTTTCAGCTCTTGAATGTGGGTGATCACCAAGATGCGCTTGAAGTCGTTGCGCACGCTGCTGATCGCTTCGACCAAACGCTCGCGTCCACGGGTATCCAGCGCGCCAAAGCCCTCGTCGATCACCAAGGTTTCGAGGCGTGCTCCGGCCCGCCGCGCTAGCAGCTTTGACATCGCGATGCGAATAGCGAAGTTGACACGGAATGACTCGCCGCCCGAAAAGGCGTCGTAGGTGCGGGTGCCGAGCGTATCGGCGATCTTAATCTCGAGCGTCTCTTGGGTATCGCCCTTCTTGGTTTCGCGCTGCGTCTCGACCGAAACATGCATCTGGTTGTCGGTCATGCGGCCCAAAAGCGCATTGGCCTCGCGCTCGATCTCGGGGATCGAAGTCTCGATCAGCATAGCCTGCACACCCTTTTTGCCATAGGCTTCGGCCAGCTCGGCCATAATGCTATGGCGCTCCAACAAGGCCCGCCGCTCGTTCTCCTGCTCCATCAACTGGGCATCGGCTTCGACCGCGAGTTTAAGGTTGGCCTCGGCTTCACCCAGATCGCGCTGAGCGACGGCCAGATCGCGCTTCAGCTTGCGCTCTTCCAACTCAGCCTGCTCGCGTTCGGCAGCAGCGCCCCGCAAGGCCCGCACTTTGGCCTCAAGCTCTTGGATCTGCAGGGTGAGCTGCTCGATCTCGGCCTGGCGCTGTTCGATGCGAGCCGCCACGTCGCCCAAGCGAAAACGGCTTAGCTCGATCTGCTGGTCGGCGCTGCTCAACTGCTGCTGTTGCTCTTGCCAAGGAGAAAGCTCCTCAACCAGCGCTCGTGTCTCATCGAAGAGCTGTTTATCGTAGCCGAGCGCCTGAATCTCGGCCTCGATCGCCTTGCCCTGGGCACGGATGTCGTGAGCATAATCATTTTCGGCTAACTGAGTCTCTAAGCTGGCCAAGGTCGCCTCCTGCTCGGGCAGGGCCGCGATCTCGTCTCGCAACAGCTCCAGTTCGCGGCGGCGCTGTGTGATCGCACCCTCCAGCACATTCTGCTGGCGCAGTTGGCTTTCAAGCCCACGCAACGTTTGATCGAGTTTGCGCCGCTCGCTCTCCAAGGCGGCTGTATCGCCACCCAGAGCGACGATCTCGGCTTGCAGATCAGCCAGCTCTTGCTGAGCCTCCTGATCGAAATCTTTGGCCTCGATTTGGCTCACAACCGAGTCTAAAGTCTCCTGAACCTTTGCGCGCTCGTCTTGCACGCTCGCCAAACGCTCGAGCGACTTCTGCAATTCGCCGATCTTGGCCACGATTTGCAAACGCTGAGCGATCTGCGCTTCGAGCGTTTGAATCTCTTCGAGCAGGGCGGCGCGACGCTGTTTGCTCTGGTCGGCGTGCTTTTTAGCGCTCTGATAGTCGACACGCAACTGTTGCAGCTCTTCGTCGTAGTGGGCGCGCACCTGCTCGACCCCATCGTGACCTAGCTCGCTGCCGCAGACCGGACAGCTCGGATCATCGCTTGAGAGCATATTTTTGCGTTCTTTGAGCGCTTCGGCTTGGGTTTGAATGCTCTTACACAGCGAACTGTGGTCGATCTCTTCTTGGGCCAACTGCTGCTCGTCTTGCTTGAACTGCTGCAACTGCTGCTGCTCATTCTCCAGCAGATCGCGCTGTTGCAGAGCCTCGTTTAACTCGCTCTGCAGACGCGGCAACTGAGCCAAGTCGTTATCGAGACGGCGCAGCAAACGCTGATTCTCTTCGCGGGTCGCCACCAAGGACTCGCGCCGCATCTCGATGCGCTTGAGCAATTGCTCGCGCCGCAAGCTCAGGCTGTTGTGGCGGCTCAACTGCGCTTCGAGCGTCTCGCGTTGCTTCAACAGTTCGTCGCGCTGCTGGGCCAAGGGCGCCAGCTCGACCAACTGCTGCTCGTTCTGCTCTAGCTCGCGCACTTGGGTCTCGTACTGCTGGGCGCGGGTCTGCAAGCGCTTGAGTTCGTTGCGAGCCAGCTCGATGCGGCTCTTCAGGCTGTTATGCTCTTCGAGCAACTGCAGCTTGAGATCTTTGCGCCGCTCGTTCAGTTCGTCGAAACGGTCGCGCAGGCTCTCTAGGCGGGCCAGCTCTTTGCGAGCCTGGTTCAAACTGGCGATCCCTTCCATAATCGCGTCGCGCCGCGCCAGCAAATCTTCGGCTTGGGCGATGGTGGCCTGCAGTTCGTTGCGTCTCTGCTCGTCTTGGGCCTGCTCGACGCGTAGCTTCTCGATCTGGGCTTGGCGTTCGCGCCGCAGACGTTCGGCATCTTCCAGCTCGCGCATCTGCTCTTGGGCGCGCTGCAAACGCTGGTTGGCGCGCTCGAGCGCCTCATTCAATTCGGCGACCCACTGAGAAGCGCGATCGAAAGCATCTTGATAGATCGGGCGCTTGTCGGCCTGAAGCTGCAAGTGTTCGATCAGCGATTCAACACCTTTGATCTTGTCGTGAAGCTGCTTAACGCGCTCCTTAGCCTTTTGCTCGAGATCGGCGTACTCTTTTAAGTCGAGGATATCGGCCAAGACCTGTTTGCGCTCAGAGGGTGCCTTGCGCGTAAACTCATCGGCGCGACCCTGCAAAAGAAAAGCTGAGTTGATGAAGGTGTCGTACTTCATGCGCAAGAGATCGACAATCTTCTCTTCGGTTTGGCGAATCTGCAACTCGCCGATTGCCTTCCAGACGCCTTGGTTGCGCACCTGCAGATCGAGCGAGCTTTTGCCACTACGCCTGCCGCTCCCGCGCTGATACTTACGAATAACGCGATAGTCTTGGCCGCCCAAGCTAAAGACCAGCTCGACCTCCATCTCGTTAGCGCCGATGGCGAGTAACTCCTCATCGCTCATGCGCGCCTTGCCCCACAACACCCAAGTGATCGCGTCGAGCAAGGCCGACTTGCCAGCCCCGTTCTCGCCCGACAGACACGCGATGTCGATACCATCGAGGCGTAATTCGGGCACATCTTCGCGATAACACATAAAGTTTCGCACACTCAGCGTCTGAGGAATCATGAGCAGCACTCCCTATCGATCAGTCCACGCTTGCACACTGCAGTTATAATACATTTTTGAGAATTCAAAATAAACAAGAGTTCGTTGCTTTTGCAATGCCTACTTCGGTATAGATTAGCGTCCCTAGGCCCAAGAAGTCAGTCTGAGCCATTATACTATGCTCAGGTTTGAACAGCAAATTCGTTCTAAAAGCTAAATCCGCAAACCTCATTCGTTTAAATTTATAATTTATTATGACATTTTACGTATACTTGACAAAGAAAAAACTGGAAATTTAGTTTATAATTACGAAACCACTGTCTGAGACTGGTTTTTTTAGCTACTGTAGCTCCCGCTAATCGAGGTCCGACTTCTCGAAAGATAGATCTAACACGCGATCCACGTCTCAACGAAGAGAGATCTCTCTATTAGATTACGAGGTACTGGTTTTATGGAAAACCCTCCTAATCCCGCACCAAATCCTACAAGCGTTCAAGAACACTTCATGCACGAAAAGGCCGAGATTAGCGAAAGACTCCAAACCTTTTTCCGACACCATCTACCTTCATATAGCCAAGCAAGCCCTGAACAGCAGAACCTTATCATTCAAACGACGCTCGACCACATGGCAGTGCTGATCGAGCAAAAGGGCGATAAACCCTTTACACGCATCTTCATCGATGGAGCGCTGGCCAGTGTAAAGATCAACTTCACCGAGATCCCCATCTACTTTAAAGGCGTGAGACACACCCTACGACCTGCTTTCCGCCCTTTTCTGATTCGCCATGACCGCCCGACGATTATGCTGCTCGAGCAGATCATCGAAGAGCTGATCGATGCCCAAAATAACCATCTGATCGACTGGATGGAAAAGCAGCAGCAACGTCACAAGCAGCTGAACGAAGCTGTCTCTCAGCAGCAGCTCGAGTCGCAGCTCTTTACTATTTTGGCCGAAAAAACGCCCGATGCGATCGCGGTTACCGATAGTCAGGGTAAGATCACGTACGCCAACCCAAGTTTTCATCAGTCTTTAGTGCTCGAAAGTTCTGCGGTCGGTCGCAACATAAAAGAGTTTATCAAAAACACAGAAGAGTTCGATCCCATCTTTGAAGGGATCGCAAAAGATGGAATGTGGTCGGGTTTAATCGAGTTTCAGCGCACGATAGGCGACCCATTTGTCGGCCATCTCACCGTCTTTGCGATCGTTGATGATAATGGCCAGCTGATCGCAGTGCCCGGCATTCTGCGCGACATCAGCAAAGAGCTCAGCCAAGAACAAGAACATTCGCGCCTGCAACAAGAGCTGATCGAAACGCAACAGATGATGTTGCGCGAACTGAGCACACCGATTATTCCGCTGACCGATTCGATCCTTGTTATGCCGTTGATCGGGCGTATCGACACCAGCCGGGCTCAACAGGCCATGGAGAGCTTGCTCGAAGGCGTGGTGCAGTACGCCGCCGAGATCGTTATCCTCGACATCACCGGTGTGCCCTATATCGACGCCGATATCGCCGACACCCTGCTGCGCATCGCGCGGGCGGTCGGCCTGCTGGGCGCGCGTATGATGCTGACGGGCATTCGCGCCGAAGTCGCCCAAACGCTGGTCGCCTTCGATCTCGGGCTCGAATCGATCGAAACCCAAGCGACGCTGCAAAGTGGCATCCGCCAAGCCCTGCAATCGCTCAACGACAATACGGGCAACCCATTTTCGTTGATCTAAACGCTCAAAGAGAGAGAGCCTACACACGCTCTCTCTCATCTCTAAGCTCATTTTACGCTATAGTATCTGTCCTCAACACTGGCGAAAAAGTTCCTCTCCTGCCAACCGACCATAAGCGCGTCCGCCTACGGCTACCAAAATCGTCGCCCATCCATACAGGCGATCCTTGCGCTGCGTGCGCAGTGATTCGCTGTGTGGCAAAGCGAAGATCAACGAAAAGCCACGCTCTACGCTGCCGCAGGCGATTCGCTCGTTTGAGAGGCAAGGATGCTTGTAGCCGTAGGCGGACGCGCTAGGGATCGAATGGAGGGTCAAGAGCTCGCCGCTGGATGGCTGAACGTATCAAGCAGAATTGCCAAAACAAGCGTATGGCGCATATGGCTCTAACAGCGAAGAGGCCTCGGCATGCTATAATAGGAAAAGTGGCGCTGGTAATATGTCGTCGCTGGGGAGCAATCCTCAGAGGAACTTCCCGACTCCTCGCCTGAACCGTTTGGTTCAGAAGGCTACCTCGTGAAACAGCAAGCGAGGGCACAAGAAGCGCAAGCGACTTGTGACGCAAGACGGCAACAGAGAGCAGGTCCGCCGAGCGATCGGTAAGGAGTGAAAGGGCCGGGTAAGAGCCGGCCAGCGTTGGCAGCAATGTCAGCGGCTAGGCGACCGCGCTAGCTGATGGGGAGCAAGGTGCGTGGGATAGGCTCATCATTGGGAGTATGATGCGTTTCGGCGCAGCATACGTTTGTACCAACCCGTCTATTCGCATCGCCGCCAGGACGGCGAGGCTGGGTAACACCCAGCAAGCTAGGAATGGCCTCCGCAATGCGGAGAGAGAGATGACGACACACGACAGAATCGGGGGTATCGTTACCAGCGCCATCCCTCACTCTCACCTAGATTCCCAACTGTAAGAGACCCTCAAGCGGAATGCGCACCCACGTGGGGCGATTGTTCAGCTCATACAACAGCTCGTAGAGCGCTTTATCTAAAATGTAGAGATCGAGCAAGCCCTGTAGCTCGCTGACCTGCGTGGGCACAAGCTGTGAGCCGTGCATGGTCTTTAGATAACTGCTTAGGAAGGTGCCGCTAACCCAAGCATGCCAGCGGGCCGCCCATGGTTCGAGCTGGGCAAGTTCCACAGACGAATAGCTCACGCGAGGCGCTTGGCCCATCAACACGGCATAGGGCGCATAGTGAAACGAGCGCAACATACCCGCCACATCTTGCAAAGGCGAGCTTTTGCGCCGTCGCTCTTGCAAAGAACGAGCCGGCTCTCCTTCAAAGTCAATGATCACAAAATCGTTGCCGGTATAGAGCACCTGACCAAGGTGGTAGTCGCCGTGCACGCGAATGCGCAGAGCCGAACAAGGTTGCGCGAGAGTGGTATGAATGCGGCCGAGCAGACGATCTTGCGCTTGCAAAATGCGCTGGGCATCGGCCTGAAGCGTGACGGGCAGACTCTCGATGCGCGCTTGTAAGGTCTGGAAGGTGCGAAGGGCGCGCTCGCTCAACTCGCGATCGAGCCGCTGGCGCACCAGCTCGTCCATCGCCTCGGGCGCGAAATCTGGCTCGTTAGGGTCAGAGGCGAGCGCCCGATGAAACTGAGCGGTCAACTCGCCTAAACGGGCCGCCGCGCGCTGATAGGGGCCTAGCAACAGCTTGGCTTGCTCGGGCAGGGGCTGAACGGCCAGTTCGAGCAAGGACTGGGCGGGACGGTTCGGCTGCTTGAGGCTTTTAGCGCGCTCGAAGGCGGCCACAATCTCCGAAATGGTGTAGCTCCAAGCGTCGCCTCGGTTGGGCACAAAGGCTTGCATCACCGCCAAACTGGCTGGCTGCTCGCCCGGCGCGAGGTATTCGATACCAGCGGCCAAGTGCGACATCTGGCTGAACTGGCCCTGCTTGGTCAAAAAGCGCCCGATCTCTAGCTCGGGGTTAATGCCCGCCTCGATACGCCGAAAAAGCTTCATAATCAGCCGATCGGCATAGATCAACGATGTATTGCTCTGTTCGGCGGTGCCCACTTTGGCGGGCAAGGGTTGCTGATCGCGACCGCGCAACTGCCAGAAAGCCGTGCTCTGCGAGATGCGCAGGCTGCCGCGCTCGCCCTGAAAGCTGCGCTCTGTTTCGATAAACGAGAGCAGGGCGGCGCTGAAACGCTGATCGAGCAAGCCGTCAAACAGCACTCCTAGGCCCGTACTGCTCTGAACCCGCGCCAGCAGCGCGTTCGATCTGATGGGTTGCAGTTCGCTTAGCTCGTCCTCACTAGCGTGCGCCAACAACAGGGCATAACGATCTGACTGGCCCTCGCTATAGCCAACTTCGATCAACAACAGATAGGCGCTTCGATCAGCATAGACGATAGGAATCAGATCGGCGATCGTCGCGGCGGTGATCTGACGCGCCTTGGCACCAAACCAACGCTGTTGATAGAGATAGGTTGGCAGCAGAGCCTCGATCGCTTTTCGCTCTTGGAGAGCGAAAAGCGATTCCCAGCCCGCACTGCTGATCAAAAGCGGAAGCTGATCGTATGTCATAGGTAATAATCAAAGTCGTGTTCGCTGCGCACACGGCGACGAATCACAAAGAGGTGCGCCGGAAGATAGGAAGGATTGAGCTCAACATAGTTGCGCGATCCATGCCAGATATAGCGGGCATCGGTCAGCAGGTCGTGTACTTGATAGGGTTGGTGCTCGTCGAGACCAAGCTCGCCCAGCGGCAGATCGACGAAGGCCGACTGAACATAGTTGGGGTCGAGGTTCACCACGACCAAGATCTGATCGCTGCCATCTTCGCTGGTCTTGGTATAAGCGATGATCTGATCGTTGGTGGTTGGCACAAAGCGCAGATTGTGGTTGCTCTGCAAGGCTTTATGCTCGCGTCGGGCCTTATTCACCACCGTAATCAAGGGCGCCAAGCTATTGGGATCGTCCCAATTCCAAGTCTTGATCTCGTACTTCTCTGAGTTGAGATACTCCTCTTTGCCGGGAGCGATCGGCGTGTTTTCGCACAGCTCAAAGGCCGGACCGTACATGCCATAGCTGGGGCCAAGAGTCGCCATCAAAACCAAACGGCTCATAAAGGCCGGACGCCCGCCGTACTGCAGGTATTCGGTCAAGATATCGGGCGTATTCGACCAGAGGTTCGGCCCACAATACTCCTTGACCTCGGTAGTGGTCAGCTCAGTCAGGTACTCGGTGATCTCGGCCTTGGTGTTGCGCCATGGGAAGTAGTTGTAAGACTGAGTGAAGCCCAGCTTAGCTAAGCGATAGAGCACTTTGGGGCGCGTAAAGGCTTCCGAAAGGAAGATCGTATCGGGATAGTCGCGCTTGACCTCGGCGATCACCCACTGCCAGAAGGGGAAGGGTTTGGTATGAGGGTTATCGACCCGGAAAATCCGCACACCCTGTTCGCACCAAAAGATAAAGACGCTCTTCAGCTCCTCCCACAAGCCTTGCCAATCTTCGCTCTCGAAGTTGAACGGATAGATGTCTTGGTACTTCTTGGGCGGATTTTCGGCGTACTGAATCGTGCCGTCGGGGCGGATCTTAAACCACTCGGGATGTTCTTTGACATAGGGGTGATCGGGTGCGCACTGGAAGGCAATATCCATAGCGATCTCGATCCCCAGATCGGCCGCAACCGCCAGCATATGCTTAAAGTCTTCAAGCGTGCCCAGCTCGCTCAAAATCGACTTATGGCCGCCTTCGCTAGAGCCGATCGCCCATGGGCTGCCCACATCGCCTTCGAGCGCTTCGGTCGTATTGTTACGCCCCTTGCGGAAGGTGAAGCCGATCGGGTGGATCGGCGGCAGATAGAGCACATCGAAGCCCATCGAGGCCACGTAGGGCAGGCGCTTTTCGACATCTTTGAAGGTGCCGTGCTTGCCCGGCTCGCTCGAGGTCGAACGGGGGAAGAGTTCGTACCAAGCTCCGAAGCGCGCGCGCTCGCGATTGACTTCGACCTGCAAGATCCGCTCGTACTGGGTCGCAAACGAGCGCTCAGCGTAGCGAGCCATCAACGCGGCCAGCTCAGGCGACAGGGCTTGCTCTGTGATATCGCCAGCGCCAGCCCGCAGTTGAGCCGCAAAGGTCTTGAGGCGCGTCGCATCGGCTCCAGAAGCGAAGCGAGCCGCATCGAGAATTAGCTGCTCGCCTATCAGCAGATCGACAGTCGCGACCTGATCGGCGGCGAGGCGCTTCTCCATATCGCGCGCCCAAGTTTTGAAGTGATCGACCCAAGCCAAAATGGTGTATTCGTAGCGTCCAAGCTCTTCGACGCGGAAGGAGGCACGCCAGCGATCGTTGGTGATGAAGCTCATCGGAACTTCTTGCCAACGCTCGGCGCCCGCCTTGCGATAGAGCAGCAAAACCGAGATAGCATCATGCCCATCGGTGAAAGCATCAGCTTCGACGTCGACTCGATCGCCGATCACTCGCTTGATCGGGAAGGCGCCTGCATCGATCTGGGGCGTAACCCCTTCGATCACCACGCGACTGCGCCCCGTCTCTGGAAAGGTGCGATCTCCGGTTTCATCGAGCAGCTCTGGGCTGCGGATTGCTTCTATGCTCACGCGATTCCCCCTTATATCAATGACGCAGCGATGCGCCGCAGTTGATTACTTCACAAGAGACTTATAGAGCGCCAAGGTACGCTCCGCGATAGCTGTCCAGCTAAAATGCTCTTCTACACGCTTACGCCCCGCCTTACCGAAGCGCTCGCGCAGACTCGGATCGAGCGCAACCCGGTTGATCGCGCTGGCAAGATCGTGCGAAAAGGCCGCCGGATCGACCGGATCGAAGGTACCTTCCTTCAGCTTCAAGTCGACTAAGAGGCCGGTCTCCTCCGGCACAACCACTTCGGGAATGCCGCCCACAGCCGAAGCGACCACGGCGGTTTCGCAGGCCATCGCCTCGAGGTTGATAATGCCGAACGGTTCGTAGACCGAAGGACAGCAGAAGACGGCAGCGTGCGAATAGAACTGGATCACTTCGTCGCGCGGCAACATCTCGCGCACCCAGATCACGCCTTCGCGGTTGCGGCTGACCTCTGCAACCCGCGTCTCCATCTCTTCGCCGATCTCTTTGGTATCGGGTGCGCCCGCACACAGCACAACCTGAATAGAAGGATCGATCTCGGGAATGGCATTGACAAGGTGAATGATGCCTTTTTGGCGGGTGATGCGTCCGACAAACAGCACGAAGGGGCGCGAAGGATCGACGCCGCGCTTCACTAAGGCATCGCTAGCGCTTTGGGCACGGTATTGATCGAGGTCGATACCGTTGTGAATCACATGGATCTTGGCGGGATCAACATTAAAAAAGCGTAAAACATCATTGCGCGTCTCTTGCGACACCGCTACGATCGCATCGGCGTCTTCGATGCCGGTCTTCTCGATCCAGCTGCTCAGATGGTAGCCGTTACCGAGCTGTTCGACCTTCCAAGGGCGCAACGGCTCAAGCGAGTGAATCGTCACAACCAAGGGCACGTTCCAGAGCTTTTTGGCTAAAAAACCAGCCATATCGGTGTACCACGTGTGACAGTGCACCACATCGGCATCGAGCTGGTCTTTGGCCATAGCCAAACTGCGGTACATCGCATCGAGCGCACCCCCAAAGCGTGGGTCGGTATTTACTTTGGCTTCGCTCCAAGCGCCATAGCCGCGCACTTTAAGATTGGGTTGGTCGATCACTTGGTCGCCAAACGAGCGTACTTCAACCGGAACCAAACGCGCCAGTTCGCGGCTCAGATACTCGACGTGCACACCAGCGCCGCCATAGACATTGGGAGGATATTCGTTGGTGAAGAGTGCGACTTTGTTCAGATCCGCCATCGTTCCACCCTTATATTTCAATAAAAAGGTTGTATCCTAACAAAAGCTGTAAACCGAAAACATGGCGTACACCAGATGTTAGCGTCTAGTTTCCATACTGCTTCACTGCGTCGGACGGATGAGTAGATTGGAAAGAGGCTATCTCCATAATAACATATTCTTTCCGCACTGAGGTACGCCTTTTCTCATTTCAAGTGAATAGATGGCAACACAAACACAAGGCCGCTCCGTTTATACTACATCCGATGAGCGAGCATGTCAGCCTTTCAGCAGATTTGTTATGACACCGTTTACAGCCGAGACTTCGCTGGCTATAGGCTAGGCCGCTCGTCGCGCGCTTGCTCGACAGGGCAATGCTCTTGACATCCCTATAGTTTAGTGCTAAACTAAAATCATGAAAAGCGCAGCATCATCAAACAGCCTGCGCCAGCCAGCCGTCTTAGCGTGGTTACGGCTCGCGCGGGTCTTTCAGAAGATCAATACCAAGTCGGAACGCTTCTTTCGCTCGCAAGACCTCAACAGCGCTCAATTCGATGTGCTGGCCAAGGTCGGAGCGTCGAGCGGCATCACCCAACAAGAGCTAGCGGCTGCCCTGCTAGTGACCAAAGGCAATATCTCGCAACTCTTGGCAAAAATGGAGCAAGACGGACTGATCGTGCGTCGCCAAGAAGGGCGCAGCAATCTGCTATCGCTCAGCGAGCGTGGGCAAAAACTCTACGAGGAAGTGGTGCCTCAGCAAGAGCAGCTGATCGCTGAACTCCTCCAAGGCTTGACGCGCGATGAGCAGTTCGAGCTCTTGCACCTTTTGCGCAAACTCGATCATCAGCTTGAAGCCTAGCCTACAAGCTAGCGCGCCACAACAGATAGCTAGGGCCACAGCGGAGCTTTGGGTCCGTTTGGCAACAAAAGTTTAGTTCTAAACAAAGGCACTGTTATGCGAACGTCACTGCTCGGCCTGCATCACATCACTGCTATCGTCAACGATCCCCAAGAGAACGTTGATTTCTATACCCAAGTGCTCGGTTTGCGCTTGGTCAAACAGACCGTCAACTTCGACGATCCCTATACCTATCACCTCTATTTCGGTGATAACAACGCCAATCCTGGTACGATTGTGACCTTTTTTATCTGGCCCGATGCTGTGGCCGCCAGCCATGGCTCCGACGAGATCAAAAGCCTCGCTTTTCGTGTGCCCCAAGGAGCGTTCAGTTTCTGGCAAGAGCATCTCAGCTTTCACCAGTGGCGCTTCAGCGATCCCGAAGAGCGTTTCGGCCAACAGGTAATGTCGTTTTACGATCCGGCGGGTATGTTGATCGAGCTGGTCGAAGAGCCGACCCACGATCCAAAAGCCTCGTTCGACGATATCATTCCTGCCCAAGCCGCTATTCAAGGACTGTTCGGTGTAACACTGGTAGTGCGTAACGCCCAAGCCAGCGCGCAGTTTCTTGTGCAGCAGCTCGGCTTGCAGCTCTTGGGTAGCGAAGACGGCCAAACCCGCTATATCTTCGAACGCGAAGGCGAAAGCGCAGCGATCACGCTGATCGAGCGCCCCGAGATCTCGCGCGGGCGACAAGGCTCAGGGACGATCCACCATCTTGCTTGGCGGGTCAGCGATCGTGCCGCTCTGACAACATGGCAAGAGCAGTTGCGCGCCTCGGGTTTGAATGTGACTCCGATACGCGATCGCTTCTATTTCGAGTCGATCTATTTTCGCGAAGCAAACGGGATTCTGTTTGAATTTGCTACGGAAGGGCCGGGTTTTACCCGCAACGAAGCGCTCGACGAGCTTGGCAGCAGCTTAGTGCTCCCGCCTTGGTTCGAGCCACAGCGCGATCAGATCGAGCGCCGTCTGCCGCCCTTCCAAGCGCCGACCAGCAAACAGGAAGCGTCGAAGCAAGTACGAAAGGTGACCGAAATGCCAACCCCAAATTTGTCGTTTATTCACCAATACGTCGCACCTCAAAGCCCAGATGCGCCCACGCTGCTGCTTTTGCACGGCACCGGAGGCAACGAGCACGACCTGCTTTCGGTCGGCAAAGCGATCCATCCCCAGGCTGGCTTGCTTAGCCCGCGCGGTCAGGTGCTCGAACACGGCATGCCGCGCTTCTTCCGACGGCTGGCCGAAGGCGTCTTTGATCTCGATGACTTGCGTCGCCGCACCGAAGACTTGGCGAACTTTGTCAGCAGCGCCAGCAAAGCCTACAACTTCGATCCTTCCAAAGTAATCGCGGTAGGCTATTCGAATGGAGCAAATATCGCCGCCAGCCTCATGCTGCTGCGCCCGACGATCTTGGCCGGAGCGATCTTGTTCCACGCTATGGTGCCGCTGGTGCCCGATCACCTGCCCGATCTAGGCCGCATTCCGGTCTTTATGGGTGCTGGCGAGTACGATGCGCTGATTCCGCGCCGCGAGACCGAGCGTCTAGCCACCCTGTTGCAACAGGCTGGCGCGGTGGTCGAGCTCTTCTGGCAGCCCAGCGGCCACGGTCTCAACCAAAACGAAATCGATGCGGCCACGAACTGGTTACAACACGTTCAACGGGTCGCCCCGCACCAAGTCTAACTACGACGAGAGCCTTGGTAAACACTACCAAGGCTCTCATTTCGCTTGATTGCAGCGTGTATTGCTTTAGCGACTAGGTCTCTTCCGCAAAGAAAGCGGCTAGCGCGTCCGCCTCCGGCTACAAACAGCCCTTCCGCCCATACGGGCTGCTCTCTGCGCTCTGAAGCCGCCCCCAAATCACGTAATACCAAATCCGTTTAAAGACGTGCATGCTCTTCGCTCAGAAAAACGAAAAGCCGGGAAAGATCTAGTCACGTTCCGCTCTGCCGAAGGCCAAAGAGAACCTAATCAACCGGATTTGGTATAAGCAAATGAATTTCCGATAGCTCGCGCCAAGCAGCTATCAGTTTTGAGTCGCCAGAAACGCTTCGGCAGCCTTGACACGCTGCTGAGTCTGCTCACGCAACTGCTGCACCGCCCGTTGGAACTGCTCGGCACCAAGCTCTTGCTCCATATAGGGCGCGATCAGCTGGGCGATCCGCTGGTACTTCGCTTCCAGAGCGTTCGCATCGATGGCCTTGCCCTCGCCGACCAAGCTGCGCATCGCCTCGATATAGGCCGCGTAATACGTCGGATCGTCGAGCACAAAGCGGATCAGCGGCCAGTTATCGCCGATCTCGGCGCGATCCAACGACACGCTGCGCATGCCTGCGAAACCGCCCCGTCCTCCCGGGCCGCCCCAGCCCGGACGTCCACCTTGGCCCTCGCCTGCACCATTGGCGGGAGGCTGTGGCGGCGGATTTTGACCGTTTTGGGCATCGGGCGGCAGCTCACCACCGGGCCTGCCTCCGCCCGGCCAGCGACCACCAATAGCGCCGCCGTTCAAAACCATATTGTGATCCCACGAGATCCAATTGATCTGGCCCGTATCAGGGTCGTTGTAGAGGTAGTAGTTATGAGCCATCGCACCGTAGCTATCCCAGTGCTGAATCACCGAGCTGATCGCCAGCCACTTCAGGAAGTCGTTTACATTAAAGATCGCTTCCAATTCAGCTCGCCATACCTCGGGGTCGCTGGTGCGCTTTTCGGAGTGTAACACCTCGAAGAGCTTTTCGATGTCGCTCCAGTCGGCGGCTTTGCTGTTATTCTCTTTCTCAAACGACTGCTTTATGGCGCTCTCGGTGCCAGCAGCAAACGAGGCCGCTGTACCGCTCGGCTTATAGATATTGCCCTCATCCTCACCAAAGAACTTCTTAACTACAGTATCGTCGGTCTCTTCAATCATCGTGTAGAGGCCGATCACTTTAGGGCCTTCTCCGTAGTCGATCGAAACGTAGTAGTAAGCCGTCTCTGAAGCGGGCAGGCCAGCAGCTTCCAAAATATCGTAGGTGAGCGTGTCGCGCATAGCGCTGTCGTCGCTGAAGTTATTCGAGAACGATAGCGTCTGGAAGCCATAAAAACGCTGGTTCTTGATGGCGGGAATATCGTCCTCAAACTTGTCGAACTTCAGTTTGAAGGGCAGCTTCAAGGTTGTGCTATCGCCCCACGCGCTGCGCAGCGAAGAGTTACCCTTGTAGCGGATGCCCACATCGGTCCAAGTCTGACCGTTAAAGCTGATGGTCGAAGGCACCCACATGGGATTCTCGCTCTTTTCGAGCATGCCCATTCCGCCGGGGCCTCCCGGGCCGCCAGGTCCACCACCCCAGCCACCCTGCGGCGGTGGAGGCATCTCACCATTGCCTCCCTGCTGCGGCGGTCGCCCAAAGCCACCGCGCCCAGTGCGCCCACGCTCACCATACAGTTCAGTCATATTGTCCTGCATGGCCTGCCAGTTCTCTGGGCTGATCGTTATCAGAATCTCGTTGACTTTGTCTTGCGGAAAGACAACTTCGTAATTCGGTTCAGCTTGATCGCTATGGCTCTCATTCGACCAGCCAGCAGGGCGACCAGCCGTGTCAGTCGATGCCGAATCGCCAGTTGTTGGGGAGCCCGCCTCAGAGGCGACGCTCGCTGAAGTATCTGCTTGCTGAGCGCTACATGCTGCCAAAGTCGGCAGCATAAGCGCTATCAGCATCGCTCTAAGCCATCGTGATTTCATCTATCTCTACCTCACAAACACTTTGGTACGACCTAGCATTCTCGAACCAAAGCCAACACATCTCGATGGCTCAAGATCTGGTTAGGACTTCAGATCTCTTTCATCGTACAAAACGGTCACTTGGGCAACATCGCGCAAGAAATCGATCGGGCCGATCTCGACCTGCTTAACCGGCAAACCGGTGCGCTGGCGCAGATCAGCGATCATCTCGGCCCGCTTCGAGGGAACGATCAAGTCGATTCGTTCGTAGACGACCTGATGGCGAGCCAAAAAGCGAAAACCCCAACTACGCTCTAAAATAAAGAGCACAGCCATCACCATGAAGTTGGCGAACAGTACCTTCGGCCACTCGTCCATGGCGATCAAAATGGAGTTCATCACAGGCAAAGCGATCAGCGTGAAGAGATAGGTCATTTCGCGACTGGGCATCTCTTCGGTGCGATAACGCAGAATGGAGAAGATCGCAAACAGACCAAAACCAATACCGATGCTGAGCTCTACATTGCTCAAGAGAGCTAAGACAAAAAAGATTACTGTATTAAAAGCAACAAATGAGAACACATAGTTCTTATTCTGCGTTACAGGGTAATAAATACCTCGAATAATCAAAAGGGCTACAACAAGGTTAAAAAATGCTCCAATGATAAGTGTAATGAGGTCAAGAGACATTATCTAGATCCTTTCATCAATTTACTCACTTGTTGTAACTTCGGCTTAAAGTTATTGTGTTTGATATGTGGGTATAAGAGTGCCACACCGATACAATATTTGCTAAAGCCCATAGGACGAGAGAGGGCCGAACGCATCTGCAGGATAAAGGGCGATCGACGTTGAATACCGTCTTGTTTCACCTCTACCACCACAACCTCAGATAATTCGAGAGATCGTTCCCCAAAGTTGTAACTTAGACCGAGATCGATCGTTACACGCTCGGGATGCAGCTTTCCTACTAAGGTAATGCGCGAAAAGCTATTCCAAAGTTTAGCTTCAAGGGTCTTGCTCGAAAAAGGCACATGACGTTCGAGGAAACGAGCCTCCTCCGACGAAATCTCGGTAACAAGTGTTTCGGTTGGCAGACGCTGCTTGTTGGTTCGATCATCGCTCGTTTTATGTTTTACCTCTAAAAAAGAGCTATCACTTGTAAGATAACGGCGACTACGTACTTTATATTTGTTGCTGCGACCAGCATGGTGCATCAAATACAAAGCGAAATCAGTGCTATCAAAATAGAGCGTTTGATAGGGATGCAGGCGCACTTGATCGATCTCGAGCACACGGTAATCTTGCACAAGATTCGGTATAATCTGACGTAATCGAGCGATACTACAGAGATATTTTGTATCGTTTCGATTCAATAGAGCGACTGAATCCATCTCTGCAAGGCTGATCAGATCAAAATGCGTCAACTCCTGCGCGATCTCAGATCGAAGCATGTCATCATCAGATGCGTCTTTGAAGATCGCATCTAAAGGAGCAACTCGCAGATCTGATATCACTTTTTTACGTTGGTAGATCGTTGTCATATATGTCCTCGCACAGCTCTCAAGGAGCGTATATCGTTATGTTAGATCGAAGCTATAAAGAAGCGATGCAGAACATCGTTCTTTTATTCAATTGCCTCATAATGTTAATGAACAAGATTACCAACTAACAGGATAGCACTTTTTTGTGTAGAACTTGTGTGGATTCGATTTGAAAAACCACATTTACACAGATAAGGTTAAGATAGAGATCGATCTGTGGGTTTCAAGCAGAGATCAGTCTAGCAGCGCTAGCAGTCTGGCTTGATCTGTGGTACTGTTCTACAAGCGCCAACAAAAGGCTGCGTTTGCAAAACGTTTTTCTATCATCAGCATAAGGAATGATACTGTGTGGTTGATCGTTGGGCTCGGAAATCCGGGCGAAGAGTATAAACAGACCCGCCATAATATCGGCTTCGAGTGCCTTAACACGCTCGCCGATCGCCATGGGCTAGACTTCGATGATAAACGCGCCAAAGCGCGCATCGCTGTGGGGAATATCGCCGGGCAACGCGTAGTTCTGGCGAAGCCCTTCACCTATATGAACCTCAGCGGCCAAGCCGTTAGCGGCCTGTGCTCGTGGTATAAAGTTGACCCCGCAAGCGAACTGCTAGTGGTTTACGATGATCTCGATCTGGCCTTCGGGGCGCTGCGTCTGCGCGAGAAGGGTGGGCCAGGCACCCACAACGGCATGAAGTCGATCGTCAACCTGTTAGGCAGCCAAAACTTCCGCCGCCTACGCATGGGCATCGGCAACGTGCCCCAAGGTTGGGATGCCGCCAAATATGTTCTAGGCCGCTTTACGAAAGAGGAGCAGGAGAAGCTGCCCGACTTCCAGAATCGGGCCGCCGACGCGATCGAGCTGATTTTGCGCGAAGGCTTTACAACGGCTATGAATCGCTACAACGGCGGCGACAAACCGCCGCGCCCCAAGAAGCCGCGTCCCGAACAGCTAGACAAAGCGAGCGAGGCGACCGCCCAAGCGCACGAAGCGCCCGCCCAGCCGAGCAACGAAAACAGCCAGCCGGTCGCGGAAGCCTAGCTTTCCAGCGAACACAAACGCTCCCTCGCACGCGAGGGAGCTCTTTTTTTGCTCTTGATCGAAAGGGTGCTTTAAGCGGGTTGCGCATCGCACTCTTCGACGGGCTTGTCGTAGCCTGTCCTTCGACAGGCTCAGGGTACGAAAAGTTGAGTTTATCTCTCACTCTATCGCTGTGTGTGCAGTGCGGCACCCTTCTCCCGCAATGCGGGAGAAGGGTCGGGGATGAGGGCGGCTAGCCCTGTTTAGTAGCCGTAGGCGGACGCGCTACACGCCGACTGGGAGCTAGAAGCCTCTCCGCCAGATGATGATACGGAACGGGAGAAGCACTTGTGAGGCGAGCGTGGCTAGGCGTCGATGCCGGGCCGCACCTGCAAACCATTTTCGTCGGCCTGCTCGATCACGGCCAAGCTAGTGATCGGCACTTGGTAACGGGCCAGATCGCGTCGACCGTTACTATAGCCCTTCTCGACGATGGCCGCTATGCCGACCAGCTGGGCGCGGGCCTGCTGAATGATGTCGTGCAGCGCCACGATCGTGCGGCCGCTGGCCAAAATATCATCAACGACTAGAACGCGGTCGTTAGGCTGTAAAAACGAGCTTGCAACTACAAGATCAAACGATCCACCGTGCGTGGGCGAAGGGGCTGTCGCGCTATAGACATCGGCTCCCAATGTGCCCAAACGGCGTTTACGTGCAAACACCAATGGCAGTCCCAAAGCTGTCGCCACTGCCAAAGCGGGCGCGATGCCACTGGTCTCGGCTGTCAAGACCTTTGTTAGGCCATAGTCGCGCCAACGAGCAGCCAAAGCTTGCCCACATTCAGCCAACAGCGCGGCATCAACTTGGTGGTTCAAAAAATCGCTCACACGCACCATCCCTTTGCCAAGGTGGCGCTCACCCTCTAACAGTCGCTCAATCAGGCGTTGCATGGCTCTCCTCTGGAGCTAATAGAGCGTCGAATACTGCTGCTCTAGATCGCTATAAAAATCAATAGACCGCACAGGCCGCTTTTTCACAGACACTGTCCGGTCGTAGCATTCGTTGCTATGCATTCTGCTGCCTTGTTGTACACAATGCGCAGCCTTATGATACACCAAAGCGAAGCGCAGCTGAGCAGACCCTACTCAAGCCGCTAGTAGGTGAGAATCCGCCGTTATGTAGATCGAGAGCGGAGCTAGAGCGCTTGGCGCTGCTTGCTATCTTGCTTGCGCGAGCTGCTGGCTGGCAGCTCGGAGCGTAGGAGGGTGGCCTCGACCATACTTTGGAAGGCACGACGATCGGCGCTGCGCACAATGGCCTGCTCGTGGGCACGCGAGAGAGCGACCGGATAACCTTGGCCCTTCATACACTGGTCGTAGAGCAGGGTGTGGATCAGATCGACCCAATCGGGGCGTTCGGCCACCCATTGAGGAATCTCAACACGCGCCAGTTCGCGCCCGACTCGCATGTAGAAGAAGTGAATGCGGTGCGGCCCGTACATCTCGATATTGATCTTGCTCATCGAGAGGTAGATTGGCCCGCGCTGGCCCTCAGCCAAGCTGTTGCCCAAGATATCGCTGTCGCTGAGGCCTTGGCAATGGCTACAAGAAGGCTTACGCCCCGCTTTCACATCGCTACATTCGCTGCACTTGGCGCCTCGCCCAGCATCGAGCTGAATATCGGGGCAGAACATCAGGCGGATGATGCCCGCCACCTCGGGCGAGCGCGGTCGGCTGATATAGCTCGCCACGGGGATCTGGCGCTCGCGCATGTGGTCGAGGTAGGCCAGATAGGGCTTGAGGAAGTAGTCTTGCACAAAGCCTTCGGCGTTGGCCAGCGACCAACGCACCAGCGTGCCATCTTGGAGCGCGATGGCAGGCACAGAGCCGTCGATGAACTCGTCGGCCAACGCCGCCAGCGCCACGCCCTCTTCGACGTCGCGCCGTGCGCTGAGCAGGCTGCCCTCGATGGCGACGCGGCGCGCACCGCCATCGCTGATGTAGAGATCGTCTTCGCTGTAGTAGAGGCTCGGTCGCGAGGAGAGCTTGGCTAATGGATCGCGGCCATAGCGCAGATAGACGCGGCCCATATTGAGCAGATAACAGGCCAACATCCCGTGGCGGTCGACATCGATCTGCGAGCCGTCGGTCGCCACCAGCGCATAGTCGGAAGGGCGCTGCGGCAGGTCGCGCGAGAAATTGAAAGGCTCGACCGGACGCGCCAAGAGCCAGTTGGAACTTTCGCGGCTGAGATCGACCGCGCGCGCCCAATCCTCTTCGGCGCCCGTCTCTTCCAGATAGCGCCCCAAGGTCAACATCTGGCGTTCAACTGTATCAGAAACGCTCGCCACCAAATTTGTGCTCATACGGCGCACTTGTGTGCTCAGTTGGGTGAGATCTAATGCCATGCGACCACCTTCGCAAATATGTTCGTTATTTTCTGCACAATAGCATGTCGCCTCTGTAAAGTCAAGATCGGGCCGATAGCTGATCGCTGCGCTCGGCTGTTAGGGCCTCGGGATCAGGGCTGAGCGCTCGCTCAAGACGGGGCTGCGTCCAGATCAAGCCCAACAGCAGCCCAAGGCCGATCAGCTGATTGACGCGAATGCCGCCCGGCAGCAGCAGCGAATCGCCCCGCAAGGCTTCGATCAGCAGCATGCTCAGGGCCTGCGCGCCCAGCCAAGCCCGAAACAAGCTGCCGCTCGGCACTGCTCGGCGTGCCAGCCACCAGAGGTAGAGCGCGCTCAGCAGGGCCGCTCCCAGTAGCAGCAGTTGAGTCGGGTGGCGCTTGGTGCCGAACAGCTCGATGCCCCAAGCCAGCTCGGTGGGCGCGCCATAGGCTTCGCCGCTCAAAAGCAAGCCCAGACTCGCGCAGGCCTGCGCAAGGGGCAGGGCCAAGGCCGCCGCATCGGCCAGCTCAGCGCTCGGCAGGCGCTTCCAGCGGCAGTAGAGCCAGGCCACCGCCCAAGCACCCAAGAGCGCGCCGCCCCAGCCGAAGTCGCTGATGCGCAGCGCGTACCAGAGCTGCAGGTGCTGGGCATAGAGCTGCCAATGAAAGAGGCCGAACCAGATCCGCCCACCCAGCAGCGCCGCCGCCAGAGCCAGATAGACAACTGAGCCGCTGGCCTGCAGCAGCTCCGCGCCATTACGCCGCAGCAGCAGGCGTTCAAAGAGCGCGTGGGCCAGCAGAACGCCCACGATCAACAGCAGGCCGCCGCTGGCCAAACGCAGCGGGCCCAGCTCAAGGAGCGGATACATCGTCGCCTCCTTCGGTTAGCAGCTGCTCGATCACGCCCGCCATCACGCTCTGGGTCAGCGGCCCGCGATAGAGCGTGCGGATCACGCCTTGACGATCGATGAAGAAGCTGCTCGGCAGCGCTTGGGTCGCATAGAGGCGGCTCACCGCGCCGTCGCTATCGAGCAAGACCGGAAAGCTCAAGCCGTGTTCGCGCATAAAATCGGCTACCAGAGCGCGCTCTTCGGCCTGATTGACCGCCAAAACCACAAAGCCGCGCTCGCCGTAGCGCCGCTGGGCCTCTTCGATCATAGGCAGTTCGGCGCGGCAGGGCGGGCACCACGTCGCCCAGATATTGACCAAGACAACTTTGCCGCGCAGCTCGCTCAGGGCCACCTGCTGGCCCGCCAAGTCACTCAGCACAAAATCGGGCGCGAGATGATTGGCCAAAGGACGCGCCTCGCCGATCGGCGCAGGCGTTTGGGCGGCGATGCTGCTTGCCTCGGGCCGCACCCGCGTCGCAACGATAAAGACGGAGCCAACAAGCGCCACAAATAGCAAGCTCAGCAAGCGTTTTCGATCGCTCATACAAGATCCGATACATTATTCAAACTCTGGCGGAAAGGCCTCTAGCCCCATTCGGCTTCTGGCGCGTCCGCCTACGGCTATCAACATCCTTTCCATACACGAGGGCTGGTCATCTTGCGCTGAGGCGCAATGTGTCTCAGCGCAATCATCGCCGCTCGTTGCAGCGCTGAACCCGCAGAAGACGCATCGAGCAGCAAAGATCAGCGCATCGAAGCGCGGCTCCCTTCTCCCGCATTGCGGGAGAAGGGCCGGGGATGAGGGCCAGCTAGCCGCTCTGTTAGCCGTAGGCGGACGCGGTTCTCGCCTTTTGTTTGGATTGAGTCGTCCCCGCCTGAAGTACAAACTACGGCGCATAACAAAGCAGCGAGGAAGACAACCCCGCTGCTCGTCTCTGCTACAAACTCAACTACTGAGCGTCGATTCGGGCGATCCACTGGTGTGGGTTGCGAATCTCGTTCAGGTTGGGCAGGTTCTCGGCTTTCTCCCAGACTTTGGCGGCGAAAGCGATGCCGCGCTCGGCCACGACCGCGTTCACAAAAGCCTCGCCCTGCTGGTACTGAGCCAGCTTCAGATCCATACCCGTCACACGGTTAAAGACCAGCTCGAAGAGATTCTTGTTGCGCTGGCGCTGCTCAATGCGCTGCTCGATCTGGTCGAAGCTGGGCAGAAGCTGGCGACCGATGGCGTTCATCATATGGTTGCTATAACCTTCGACCAACGACATCAGAGCTTGCAGCTCGTCGAAGAGCTGACGCTGCTCGGCAGTTAGCACCGTTTCGATCCAGTGCTTGCCGTCTTTGTTCTGCTTGTTGCCCTCTAAAACCCGCACCAGTATCTCGGCTAGATTGGTGCCAAGGCCATCTAACTGACCATTCAGCTGATCAAAATAGCGGCGCACCAAGCCGTTGAAGTGTTCGCGTACCCACGGGTAGGCTTCAAACTCGAAGGCATGGGTCGTCTCGTGCAGCGCGATCCAGAGCCGAAAGTCTTCGTCGTTGAGGCCGAGCGACTTCTGAACACGGTCGATATTCGGCTCGACATAGTAGAGCGCACCATGCACGCTCGGCTCGGGCGAAAGCAGGCTCAGATCGTACTGGCCCAAGACACGCCGCGCCAAGAAACCGAGCAGGACGCCGATCTCCGCGCCAATAATTTTGCTGTTCCAGCCACCCAAAACGCTCGAGAGCGGGCCTTTGGCGCCGCCGTTGCGCAGATAGATCTCTTCGATCGGGGCGAAGAGGTGCTCGAAGGATTTCAGATTCGCTTCCAGCCACTCGCGGCGATCGAAGACATAAACCTTCTCAAGCGGATTAGGCAAGTGCACATTGAGGTACTCGGAGATGAGAGGAACACTACGCTGGACAAGTTCACTGTACTGTTCTTCCCGCATCGCGCGGTCGAGCACAGGGTGATCTTTCCATTGTGAGACCCGCAACGCGACCGAGCGCGCCTGTTCCCAGTCGATCAGTTGCGAAGGTCGTTGGGCGTGATCACGAGTACGTGTATGCAGGTAGTAACGCACGCCTGCACCAGCCACCACACCAAGGAGAAGTGCCGTGCCTAGCCGACGCAGATCGCTTGCTTGTTTCGGCGTCACATCGGTTCCTTTCAATTGTTACTGTTCAACATTCCTCTGACAGTATAACACGCTCTTTTGGGCAAACCCAACCCAAAAAGCCGAAAATCGCTATGGTATAATGTCGGACGTTGTACAAGCGAGATTAGTTTCAAAGCGCTTACAAGCAAAATCGCCTACTAGCCTAAAGCATAAAGCGCTGAGCCAATTGTAGTCAAGCAGTCGCCCTTGCTGGTGAAGAGAAATAGCAAACGAGTGTAAAGGTTTTAGCGATGTCTCTTGTGATGATCAACCAACGTGTCGGCTACCTTCCGGGCTCTAACAACCTCGGCTTCGTCTTCGATGAGCAGAACGGAGCGGTGGTAATCGATACGGGCATCGATAAAGATACGGGCCGCGCTGTTAAAAAAGCGCTCAACGCCGCCGGCCGCAGCCTTGTCGCGATTATTTCGACCCACCACCACGCCGACCATGTGGGCGGCAACGACTTCTTGTTGCGGGCCTACCCCGAGGCCGTGGTTTATGCCAGCCCAGTAGAAGCCGCCTTGATGCAGAACCCGCTCTTTGAGCCGATCTACCTCAGCTTGGGCGCCAATCCGCCCAAAGCCTACCGCACCAGTTGGCTGCTCTCGAAGGGCACACGCGTCGATCACTATCTCAACGAAGGGCGGCTCGAGATCAACCAGCTCGTATTCGAGGTGATCGCCCTGCCGGGCCATAGCATCCAGCAGATCGGTGTGGCGATCGATGATGTTTGCTTTGCCGCCGACAGCTTTTTAGGCCCAAAGATCGTGGCTCAGCACGGCATTCCCTATACCCACGATGTTGCACAGCAATTGGCGAGCCTTGAACGCGTCGCAGCCCGCTCTGAGCGCTATTTTCTGCCTGGGCACGGCACGCTGGTCGAGCGCGACGAGCTTGAAGCGGTGCTACACGTCAACCGCGATGCGATCCTCAACAGCAGTGAGACGATTCTGGCAAGCCTCAGCAAGCCAGCTTCGATCAGCGCGATCACAGCTAGCGTCGCCGAGCGTATGGGGCGCACCTTCAACAATCTCGCACAGCACGCCATCTTCCAAAGTGTGGTGGCTGCGCATCTCAGTTATCTCGAAAGCTGCGGCAAAGCCGAGCAGATCTTAGAACAAGGAGAGGCCCGTTGGAGAGCATTGTAACCGTCGATACCACTGTGCGCGTGCGCTACGCCGAAACCGACGCCCAAGGTATCGTTCATCATAGCAGCTACATTATTTGGTTTGAAGTTGGGCGCAGCGAGCTGTTCCGTTCGCGCGGCAGCAGCTATCGTGAGCTCGAAGAACGCGGTTTCATCACGGTACTCTCCGATCTGCAAGTGCGCTACCACGCTGCCGCCCGCTACGACGACCTGCTTACGATCCGCACCTCGCTGCTGAGCCTGCGCAGCCGCCAGCTCAGCTTCGGTTATCAGATCATCGATCAAGCCCGCGATCTGCTCTTGGTCTCGGGCCAAACCAACCACCTTGTGCTCGACCGCGCGACCCATAAGCCGATTCGGCTGCCCAATGATCTGCTAGCGCTGCTGCAGGGCGCGCCCGTCAGTTAAGCATATAGACCAGCTCCGTCACTTCAGCATTGCGCGTGTCGGAAAAAGCTTGTTCTTGTGCGCAGAACTGGAAACCATTTTTCTCTAAGACACGTTGCGATGCTTTATTATCGGCCACACAGCGCGCATAGAGCGGACGGTGAGCGTACTGATCAAGGAAGAGGCCCAGCGCAGCCGTGGCGATTCCAAGGCCCCAATAGGCCCGATCGATCCAGTAGCCTAGCTCGCGCCGTCCCTCGTGCTCGTAACAAAGCACATTGCCAACCACCATATCGTCGTAACAGATCGTGCGCTTGATCAAGGTCTGATCGGCGCAGATGATCTCCCACTGGGCGTAATGCAGCAGCAGATCGCCTGGCTTGCAGCCTCCAAAACCTGCCATATAACCCGCCTCGGGATCGCTCTGGAAGCGGAAAAAGAACGCGATATCGTCGCTCTCGACATTGCGCAAGTAAATCAACTGAGCGCTCAACTGAGAATCGTGCATCGACAAGCCTCCTCATGCCTTTCTACAGAGCGGAAGGTCCCTTTTTTGTAGCTCTCTCCCTCAATTCGCACTATCTATCAGCAGATTCAACCGGTTCCGTGCCTATTTGGGTTTCGGCAGAACGGAACTTATACCTAATCCGTTCGATCACTTCAACACTCTGGCGGCTTGGTCTCTTCCCCAAAGATGGCTGCTAACGCGTCCGCCTACGGCTACCAACAGCTCGCCCGTAAGCAGAGTGTGGTAGTTGTGTGCCGACAAACCGCCCAACATTCAACGATTCAGGCGGATTTCGTATCAATTCTGTTTGTTGTACTCTCTCCCGCGCTTTTGTAGGTCCACGTTGCGGACATGCACGTCTGTAAGCGGGTTTCGCTCCCTTCTCCCGCGTTGCGGGAGAAGGGCCGGGGATGAGGGCAGGAGCTAGCATCTGATAGCCGAAGGCGGACGCGCTAGAAGCCGAATGGGAGCTAGCAGCCTAGCCGCCAAAGCGATGCACGACCCAAGCGCGCTCGCTGGCGCTACTCAGAAGAGAGCCGCCTTGAGATCGGCGAAACCAGCGTGTTCGAGGTAGAGGTAGATCGAGAGCAGAGCGAGCTGTTCCTCGGGCGCGGCTCCGCTGAGATCGCCCAGATGCTCCTCGTGCTCGCCTTGGGCTCGGTAGAGCGCCCCGTCGCGCACAAAGAGCGCCCGCCCGCCCTGCTCGCGTCGAGTGGCAATCGCAGCGAGGCCCTGCTGGCTGCCTGTGCTCACAAACACGCACTCGCAAGTCGCATAATCGGCCAAGGCGAGCGTGCGCGCATCGTCGGCGTTGATCACGGCCAGCGCATTGGATGCAGTGTTGAGCGCAAGCGCTAGGCCCGCAGAGTCGAACCACATGGCTGGGTCGATGCAAAACGGCGCTGGATCGGGCAGATCAAGGATGGCGCAGAACCAACTCTGCTCGAAGGGCAAACCTTGGCGCAGGATGCTAGCGACTTCGAGTCCCACCAGCGCCTGCTCAAGTTTTTGATCGGCAAAAACTTGCCGCGCTAGGGTATGATTAAACTGATCGACGAGCTGAATGGCGGGTTGGGCTTGAGCGAACAGGCTTTGGAGGCGGTTGAGCGCATGCGCACGGGCGTGATCGCCAAGCCAAACCGCGATCGGAATCAAACCGAGCGCTTGCCAATCGGGTTGAAATGCGGGGTTCTGCAGCACTTGGGCTTGATCGAACTGGAAGCTGTTTTTGCCCAGGCCGATCTGCCAGCGCCCATCGCCCAAATCTAAAAGCGGCAGATGGTACTGGAGACAGCTGGCTTGAAGCTGCAAGATCGGTAACGGAATGCGCTCTTGGCGGCGCTTGCGTTGCAACTGATAGATGGCCTCTTCGCTATCCCAGCTCTCGTCGTCGCTTTGTTCAGCTTGGTATTCACGAACAAGCAGCTCGGCGATGGCGCAGACGAAGGCTGGCTGAGGCGTTACACATTCGAGTTTGATACGCCAATCGCCAGATAGTTCTTGGCTATTGAGCTCTACAAAGCCGATCACAAGCCCAACGCGTTGCGCAAGCGCTTTAAGGCGCGTCACAAACCAATCGCCGATCGGCTCTGAAGAGCGGAGCGAGATTAGAACAGCAGGCTGAAACGAGACGATATTCGGGCCTTCCAGAGCAAACAGACTCTCGATATGAAGCGCCATAACTTTCCCGTTTGAAGCGTAGCAGTCTATCAACTATCTTAAGCATACCATGCTCCATGGGCGACATCCAAGCCTTTGCTGCGAATCACAAAGCGCTCTGGCCAACGCCAGCAGCATCGATAACTTCAGACGCGCTTTTTCAGATCTGAGCCCAAAACCAGTATAATGATTTTGGAGCCTGTAGAGCAGAAAATTTGAGATTTCCTCGAAATTTGGAACGTTTCTGCCAAAAGCTCCGTTTATACGGTTATGTGGATAGCCTTGCTAGATCGTGTCGCGGTTCCTCAATGAAGGAGAATTCTATGGTGCATAACCGTCCGCTTCTTGTGATATTGATCGCACTTCTGCTGCTTCAAGGCTGTCAATTCGGCCAGCAAGCAAGCAATTTTCCCACCCCAAGTGCAGAGGTCGCTCCCACCACTTCATCAGAAGCCAATGAACTTGAACCCACAAGTTCAAGCAACGAAACAAACCCTAGTAACGAACCGGCTGAGCTCAGTGGCGTGATCCCCAGCCTCGACTCGATCGCGCCGATCGCTGCCGTTATTCCCGCCAACTACACGGCAGGAAGCAGCAAAGGTCGCTTCGCCGACTATCCCAAACCAAAGCCCTTGGCAGAGCCAAAAAGCTCCGGGCTTACGATCGCACCCGATCTCTCAAACGTTCAGGTTGCGATGATCATCAGCGAGCAACAACGCCAGCAGCTCGGCCAGCACGGCTTTGTGATCAGCCCCGATACGACAAAAGAGTTTTACGAAGTCTACGAACGCGCTCGCTACAACTTCGAGCCAACCTTTATTACCAGCGACTCGCTCTTGCATGTCTACCACCTCTTATTCGACAAGACATTACGTCAAGCTGAGCGCAACTCGTTTATTCCGATGCTGACGCGCCTCGACTGGGAGCTATTGCGCAGCAGCGTAGCTCAAGCCGAAGCGCTCGCTGACAAAGACCCAGCTTGGGCCGAGGCCGCCCGACGCAACGCCGCCTATTTCGCGGTAGCGGTCAAGCTGCTCGATCCCAGTTGGGAGGTGCCCGCCGAACTGCGCGACCTAACCGACCCCGATCTGGCCGCAATCGCCGCCCACGATTCGCCCGGCCCTTCGGCGATCTTCCCCAACCTACCCTTGGGCGAAGACTGGACCCAATACGTGCCGCGCGGCCACTACACCCAGTCGCCCGAGCTTGAAAACTACTTCCGGGCGATGATGTGGCACGGGCGTATGACCATGCGCGCCAGCGATCCGCTAGAGACACGCCAAGCCGCCCTGCTCACTATGGCCTGGCGCGATACCAAGATCGACGGCATGAGCGCCCGCGACCTGTGGGACGGCATCTATCAGCCGACCGTCTTCTTTGTGGGCCGCAGCGACGACCTGATGCCTATCGAATACCAGAGCGCGCTGGAAAGCGCCTACGGTTCGACCCAATCGCCCACCGATCTGCTCGACGCCGCCAAGTTCGAAAGCTTCCAGAAGGCTGTTAGCCAACTGCGACCGCCCTTGATTTTGGGCATCTTGATCACCGACGACATGCCGATCGAGGAGACCACCAAGGGCCTGCGTTTTATGGGCCAGCGCTTCACACCCGACTCGGCCCTCATGCGCGAGCTGATCCATCGTAATGTCGAAGGGCGCGGCCTGCCCAAAGGTCTCGACATCTTCGCGGTCTTAGGTTCCGAGCGCGCTTTAGAGCATCTCGAGGCTATGGGCGAGACTCAGTTCCCCAACTACAACGAGCGCATGGCGAAACTGCGCCAACAGTTCGCGGCCTACGACGAAGAGACCTGGACCCAGAACCTCTACTGGAGCTGGATCTACGCCCTCCAGCCGCTGCTCGAGCAGCCCGACCCCAACCTGCCGCAGTTTATGCAGTCGCCGCTCTGGCAAGATAAACAGCTCAACACCGCGCTCGGCTCGTGGACAGAGCTGCGCCGCGATACCATTCTCTACGCCAAGCAGGTCTACGCCGAAGGCGGCGCTGGCGGTCTGCCACCGCCCGTTCCTACCCCGCCCAAAGGCTATGTCGAGCCGGTTCCCGAGCTCTTCGCACGTATCTCGGCCCTTGGCCAAATGACGATCGTTGGCCTGAAAGAGCGCGGTCTCTTGGCCGAAAACGATGAGCTGGCACTCAATCAGCTCGTCTCGACCGCCGACCAGCTCGCAACTATCGCCAATAAGCAGTTGGCTGGCGAACAGGTCAGCGACGACGAATACGATTTCATTCGTCGCTACGGCGTGACGCTCGAAGGTCTGACCTTCTCGGCCTCCGACGCGATGGAGAGCGCGAGCGGCGGCGGCTTCCCGGATCCCGAAGGCGGCGAAGATCCCCAAGTCGCCGTGGTCGCCGATGTCGCCACCGATATCGAGACTCAGCAAGTGCTCGAAGAGGGCGTTGGGCGCGTCTTTACAATCTACGTTGTCGTACCGATCGAGGGCCAATTGGTGCTAACCAAGGGCGGCGTCTTCAGTCACTACGAGTTCATTCAGCCTATGAGCAGTCGCCTGAGCGACGAAAAGTGGCGCGAATTGCTCGACGCAGGCCAAGCGCCGCCGCTCGAAGATTGGAAGAAGGCCATGATGGTTGAAGAGCACGCGGCTAGCCCGCTGCAAGAGACCGTCGTCAACTTCCACGACGCCTTGCTTCAATCGCTCTGGTATGTCGAAGAAGCACCCGCCACCTCGTATACCACGGGCGCAGCCCACGACATGATCGCCGCTCAAATAGCCGATCTCAGGCAGAAGAACCAGTTCGTCGGCGTCTACCGCGAGCGCATCGAGTTCCGCTCGTTCGACTTCATCGATAACAACAACGCCGTGGTAACGACCCGCGAATTTATGCGCGAAGAACTGCGCCAAGGCACGGTCTACGATGAAGACGAACCGCCAATTGTCGGTGTACGACCAGACTACAGCGTCGATGTCACCTACACGCTTGTGAAAGAAAACGACATGTGGCTGATCAGCCAGATCGTCTCGAACCCTGCTTTCCAACTCTGGCAACAGCCCTAAACACGGGAAAGCACCGCTCTAGAGAAACGATGAATGGGATGGCACGCTATTGTGCAACATCCCATTCATCAAACATCCGCTGCTCGCCAAAACAAGCTCATTCCACATCCGCTTGTTTCTTTCAGCACTCTGGCGGCCAGGTCTCTAGCTTCCATTCATTCCTCACCGCGTCCGCCTACGGCTACCAACATCCCGCCCTCCAAACAGCACCGCAGCCGCCCCCGCGCAGTGGAAGTTTTCGCGATCTCTTCGAGCAAACGTAGCGTTGAGTGCATTGAGCGCGCTCTCTTCTAACCCGCATCAATCCGCACCTTCAGGCTCGCAGAGGCTCAATCACTCGGCACCGGAGTAACATATGCCAAGTCTGTCTCGACGCCTTCTCCTGACGCTGGCTTTTATAAGCACTGTTCTCGCCCTAACGCTCGGCCTGCAAGCCGCCCAGCCAGACGAGCCATCCGAGCTCGCTGAACAAGCGCTCTATCTGCCCTTTATCGCCAGCGATATTGATGGAAACACAGCTACCCCCAGCCAGCAATCGACTCAGACGGCCAGCGTCACCAATACTTCGACCAACGACGCACTTCCGCCAGTGAGTGCTACCGCTTCGCCAAGCCTCAGCCCAAGCGCAACGGCGAGCAGCAGCGTTACCAGTCTTGCCAATACTCCTACCCTCAGCCCGAGCAGCCCCCAGCCAAGCCTTACAGCCAGCTCGCCACAAGCGCCCAGCCCAAGCTCAACCGATGAGCAGCTAGCCAGCCCGACCTCAACCGATGAGTCTCCTAGTGCCACAGCAACTGAAGAGCAGATTCCGAGTGCGAGCGCTACCGATCAAGCGTCTCCTAGCGTGACCCGCACGCCTTCGAATACACCGACCCCAACGCCCAGAGTCGGCTATTGGCAGGGTACTAGCAACACTAATCGCCAGATCAGCTTCTACGTTGTGCCCGCGCCGCATCTCATCATCGAAAATCTCTCTATCCAAATCAACCAGCCCTGCACCGCTCAGCTCAATATCAGCTTTGCGGGCGAGATCATCGCCGATGAAGTCGAGTACTACGGAAGCTCACCCTACACCTATCGCTTCCAAGCAAGCTTCGATTCGACAAGCCAGGCGAGCGGCAGCTTCGAGATTATCGGCATCTGTGGCGGAAATGGCGCCAGTCTGACTTGGACAGCTAACTGGGTCGACGGGGCACAGCCAACCCATCGCCCAAGCTTAACACCTACACCAAGCCATACCACCACACCTTAGATTTAATAGCAGCTCCGGTTGAAGGCGTTCTGTTTTTGGGCTTCGACAAAGTGGAACGCAACTATAGTATGAGGTTTCGCGCAACAGTGCGAAACCTCATACTACTTTTTTCTGGTGTATGGCTTCTACTCCACTGATTTCATGCTGTATAGCTCAGAAAAAAGATGATATATTTATTTACAAACTACAATATTCCCATCTTAGCCAGTCAAGCTGTCTCAAGCAAGAAACCACATCATGTTTCAGGGTTGCAATCGTTCAGTTATTGCAGGAGTTACACATGCCAACTTCGGTTCGTCGCCTCCTTCTGATCACAGCCATTCTAAGCAGTATCTTCTTTGTAAGCCTTGGCCTTCAAGCCGCCCAGTCAAACGACGAGGCAGTGCTCAACGGCACTGAACAGCAGATCTACCTTCCTTATATTCGCCTATTCGAGAATATCACTCGAGAGCCTACTCAGACAAGCAGCGCTACAGCTTCCCACACTGTAACCCTCGCTCCTAGCCCAACAGCATCTGCAACTGTCACGAACGCTCCCAACACCCCAACAGCTACAGCCACTGATACACCAACAGCCACACCAACCGATCTACCGACATCGACTCCGACCGACACCCCTGTTTCGCCCACCATTACGCACACTGCTCCACCAAGCAACACCCCTGTTTCGCCCACCATTACGTACACTGCTCCACCAAGCAACACTCCTGTTTCGCCCACCATTACGCACACTGCTCCACCAAGCAACACCCCTGTTTCGCCCACCATTACGTACACTGCTCCACCAAGCAACACTCCTGTTTCGCCCACCATTACGCACACTGCTCCACCAAGCAACACCCCTGTTTCGCCCACCATTACGTACACTGCTCCACCAAGCAACACTCCTGTTTCGCCCACCATTACGCACACTGCTCCACCAAGCAACACCCCTGTTACAGCTACTATTACTGCCACTAACGAAGGCGTATAAATCGATTCCTGTTTTCGTTTAAAATCACAACAAAAGAGGATCTACACGTTAACGTAGATCCTCTCTTTGCGAAAGCGAATACAACGAAGGTTTGTGCTGTGTCGAAGGGAAAGCTCTATCTGCTGACACGCTTTAGTCTGCTTGTGCTGCTGGTCCTAGCTTGTAGCGCCTGCTGGGTACAAACGCCCACGTCGCAAACGCCAGCTAGCCCAACGCTGCCAACGCCAACGCCGACAACCCAAGAGAGCCTTAGTCTGCCCACAGCGAGTTCTAAGCCCAGCCCGACCATCCAAAGCGCACCGAGCGAGCCGATCTCGATTGTGGCGGTTGGCGACATTATGTTAGGTCGCTTTGTTGGCAAGTATATCGAGCGCAACGGTCTGACCTATCCTTTCAGCGCCACACTCGATCTGCTGCAGGCCGACCTCACGCTCGGCAACCTTGAAAGCCCACTGACCACACGCCGCGCACCCCAAGAGCTTCGGCCCGGGCCCTACCGCCTGCCAGCCGACCCGGCCACTATCGCCGGTCTGGAAACGGCCGGTTTCGATGCTCTCTCGCTCGCCAACAACCACGCCCTCGACGCCGGGCCAGAGGGTTTGCAAGAGTCTGTGCGCGTGTTAGAGGCCGCCCAGATCAAGCCGCTGGGTGTGGGCGCTAACCTCGAAGCGGCCCGCCAGATCCACACCATCGAACGCAATGGGCTGCGCATCGCGCTCTTAGCGGCCAACGATGTCGGCGACCCCCAAGATCGCCCCGATGAAGACCAAGGCTGGGGCCGCGCCCCGCTCGACGAAACCTTTCTCGAAAACGTAAAGATCGCTCGCAGCCAAGCCGACCTAGTAATTGTATTGGTTCACTGGGGCGTCGAATACAGTCCCACTCCATCGCGCCGCCAACACGAGCAGGCCGATGTCTTGGTAGCGGCGGGAGCCGACCTGATTCTGGGCAGCCATCCCCATGTGCTGCAGCCGATTGTCGAGCGTGAGCAGCAGGGCCGCAAGATATTGATCGCCTTCTCGTTGGGCAACTTTATCTTCGATCAGCCCTTCTCGCCAGCCACCAGCCAATCGGCCATTCTGCGCATGCATGCCGACCGCAACGGCCTACTCGATTTCACAGTCGATCCGCTCGTAATCGTCAATGGTCAGCCGCGACCGCTGGCAGCCAGCGATCCTCAATACAGCCAGATTTTGCAACAGTTAGGCCTCGCCGAGCAGGAGCAGCCGACGTCTACGCCTGATCAAAGCGCTGCACCCAGTCTTTTCCACTTCCAAGCCGAGCGCCTAAGCTCCGCACAAGCTCCTGTTAGCGAAGCACCCATAGTCGCCAGCAGCCAGATCCTTAGCGCCAGCCTCGACCTGCACGGCAACGGCAGCCAGCTTTTGATCGAGCTGAGCGAAGCAGGTCTGGCCCAACTGCACGCAGGGCCACATACTAGCGACGAGGTGGTGTGGCACAACGAAGAGCTAAACTGGTACATCAGCCAGGTCGCGCCCGGCGACGCCGATAACGATGGGCGCTACGAGTTCTTATTGATCGTTTGGAAGCCCGATGAGCGAGGCGTTTTGAGCTGTCACCCCTTTTTGTTGGGCTGGCGCGGCGGGCGCTACCGCATCATTTGGGGAGGATCGGCGCTGGCACGGCCGATCCAAGCGGCTCTGATCGCCGACAGCGATGGCGATGGCAACAACGAGCTACTGGTGATCGATGGCGGCAGCGAGCCGCATCAGCAAGGGGATCGACTGGTGGTGTTGCGCTGGAACGGCTGGCTGTTTGAACAGCAGGACGCAAGCCCGATCGCGCCCAGCAATACGCTCCGTCTGCTCGCCGACCCCGAGCAGCCGAACCAGCTCTTGATCGAGACAGCCAACCTGTAGCAGGTTTCTTGAGTTGCGGGTTCGCGATCAAGTGCGAGCAGCGGATGAGGAATGGCTTCAGGTTCTTGATGCGCTTTGGGGCTAGCACGAACAGGCTCCCTTCGCCCCCCATTGCGGGAGCTATGCATTAGCCAAAAGTCGCGTCGGCAGCAAAAGGCGATCGTTCGCATACCATCGCGAGATTATCCTTGAGAGTACAGAACGCGGAGAGCTTGTATGCGATTTCGCATAGCGAAATCGCATACAACATCAACATTCACCCCCTCGCCCGCAGTGCGGGAGAG
>CALGUG010000018.1 GCA_937902315.1 uncultured Chloroflexales bacterium | reverse complement strand
CGTCAATCAGCCTTTGGTATCCGCTCCACCCGAGTGAGGTACAAGCCTCCGACTTCAGTCGGGGGTAATTGACCTACAATCAGAAATAGCCGTATGAGTATTTCATCGGTTGGCATACCGTTCTCTTTTGCTTGTTTGGTTTCGTCACCTCAAGCATAGCGGACGGTTTTGTCTTGTGCAACTCCTTTTCTTCCCACTTCAAGGCAATCAGCATACTTCTCTTCTATCGATGCGCACCATTAGTTAGTAGGCTTACATAGTGTAGATATGATTTATGCAAATATGTCTTTATAATCCAATAACAGCCAAGATTTAACATAAAGAATGGAGTTTGCGCTCTTTCAGCCTAACCAAATCTGCTTAAGCAGCGAACGCTTTAGATACTTAAAATTCCTCTTTGTATAGGGATTCGTGTTCTAAAAGTATAAGAATCGTTTGTTGGAAGTTCTATGTTGTATCTGTTCGATCTGATAAGATCTGGAATAATATCGAATTGTTTCGAATAGATGTAGTCTAGAACGATAATCATTTATTTAAGCTTGTATTTTTCTAGTTTCTGATCGCGCTTCTATTTTGATATAATTGCTAAGCTGTTAGTCATCTAAGATTTTGATGCTCTAAAATACTGTGAATATATGTAATTATCGAGTCTATGCTTGTGTAAGATATGTAATAATTTGCTTGCAAAATTAAAAGAATGTATGATATATGATAACCTAACGGTCTCCATCATATTAGTCTGAAAAGATCTAGCCAAAGGAAGATTGTATATACTATTTGTGTTTTAAAAATTTTGGTAGCCATGTTCTGTTAATGTGTTGTATACTGATAAGCTGTCTGTCGCTGAAGGGAGCATTTAATCGCTGTACATGTTCTCGACTTCTCTACGGCACGTTCTAGCTGTAGAATGCCATGAGCTGCATTCATCGTGAATGCACACTGCCACCCATCCGATAAGAGGTATCGTGCAAGCTGGTTTAGATGAGTATTACATCTGTCGTTCTAGGGAGAATTCCGATAGGAGGCAGCCATGCAAGAAACATTTGCAGAGTGGTTACAGCAACAGCGAACGTTGCGGCACTATTCACGAATGCAGCTTGCAGAGCTTTTAGGTCTGCCAGTGGAGAGTATCGAGCAGATCGAGACACAAGGCTTTCTGCCTTCGCGTCAACTTGCTCGACGTATTTTTGATTTCTTTGTTATTCCTCTTCAGCAACAACATGCCTTATTTGAGCAATATGCCAACCAGTTTAGCCTGCCGCTTGAGCCGCAACTTCCCACGCCTCAAGGAGAACTGTTTGGCCGTGATGATCTTGTCGAGCAGATCTGCCAAGCTATAGGGCATCCTCATCGGCTTGTTAGTGTGATCGGTTTAGGCGGAATGGGCAAAACGCGACTCGCGCTTGAAGCCGCTCAGCGCCTTATTCCGCGTTTTATTGATGGCGTATTTTTTATCGACCTCACTTCGCTCAGCGATCCGGCTCTCTTGTTGCTACATATTGCCAAAGCCTTCAAAATCGTTGACCTTTCGCCCCAATCTGTCTATGAGAAGCTGGTGAGCCTGCTGTTAAATAAGCGGGTGCTTTTGCTAATCGATCCGATAGAACATGTCTTGCCATCCCTGCAAGACCTTCAACAGCTTGTGAATCGGCTGCCCTCCTTGCATATCTTGTTGACCAGTCGAGTGATGTTACACCTTCAGAACGAAACAACCTTTCTTCTAGAGCCTCTCGACTTGCCAGTACTTCAGCAAGAAGAACCAACAGCCGATTCTAACCCTTCCTATCTCGCAGCGTTAGCGGCCAACCCTTCGGTTGCGCTTTTTGTTGATCGTGCGCGTGCTATATCGCCTCAGTTTCAGCTCAACGAAGGCAATGCCGAGGCGATCGCCAAGCTCTGTACTCGCCTCGAAGGTATTCCGCTGGCAATCGAGTTGGCAGCCGTTCATCTGCGTATTTTCTCGCCTCAGGGCCTATTAAAGTTGTTGGAAGAGAGTGTAGAGGGATTTTCGAACTATCAGACTAAGCTGCCACATCAGCATCAAACTATGCGCATGGCGCTCGATTGGAGCTATCGGGCCATACCGCTCTCTGCACAGATCCTCTTACGTCGCATGGCCTTGTTCCCAAACGGCGCCCTGCTCGAGATGATCGAGCAGGTCTGTACCTTCACACCAAGTGATTCTCCGGAACTGCCCCGCATCGATGTGATGGAAAACATTGTGATCCTTTTGGATCACAATCTATTATTACGGCGCGAGAGCGATAGCTTTGAAATCTATTTCGCGATGCTTGAAACCGTGCGGGAATATGCGCTCGAACAGTTAGACAAGAGCGCAGAGCGTGGACAGCTGTTTAGCTACATAGCGAACTATTATTTTGAGCGTATCCGAACTATCTCCCCTAGCCTAACCTCTCACGAGGCAGAGCGTTGGATCCAACATCTTGACCAACACTATCCAAATATTCGGGCGATTCTGGTCTGGGCTTTGCAAGAACGTGGCGACCCAGTTATAGGCTTGAAGATCGTGGCAGCTATATGGCGCTATTGGGATTGGTGTTCTATGACTGAAGAAGGTTGCTTATGGGTCTCGTTGGCGCTGGAGGCCGTGCCCGAAGGTTTTGAGCTTGAACGCGCCCATACGCTTCAGGCGGCTGGTTGGCTTTCGCGCGTGCGCTGGGAGCCAGCGGTTACGCTCGATTTACTCGAACAAAGTCTGAAGCTCTTTCGCTCTTTAGGTCAGGTCTATAGCACGGTCGATGTCTTGACCAACTTAGTGACCTTCTGTTTCGATATCGCTGAGTATGAACAGGCCGAGCGCTATGCCGATGAACTATTACCTATGGTTCGTGAGCTCGACAGACCGATCTGGGCAGCTTGGGCTTTGATTCAAATGACACGCATAGCGCTGTGGCGAAACGAGCTTCATTGGGCGCTTGAGATCTCGCAAGAGGCGCTACGCTTGGCGCGCTCGGTTCAGCATAAACGGGCGATTGGCTGGGCCATGTACTATGTTAGTCGTGTGATGATCCGTTTCTACAATTATGAGGAGGCCATAAGAATGGCCGAAGAGAGTGCTACTCTCTTTCGCCAGATTAACTATTATTATGGCGCTGCTATTTCGATGCATGCATTAGCAGAGACCCTTCAGTTTACAGGCGATACGACCCGCGCGCTCGAGGTCATCGAAGAGAGCCTTAGCTTGCGGCGCGATGTGGAAGATACCTATCATATGGCGCGCATCAGTTTGACTCGCGGGCGGATCGCTGAGGCCAAGCATAACTATAGCGATGCCTACACCTATTATGACGATGCGCGTCGTCTGTTTGAAAAGATCGATGAACCGACTGAAGTAGCTTGGGCGCTCTATGGTCTCAGTCGAGTCGGCCCGTCGGCGCAAGATCTGATGACGATTCGGCGTTTGCTCGATCGTTTTACTAAAGAGATGCAACGCGCCAAACAGCATGTCTGGGCGGCTTGGGGTGCTGGCCTGCGCGATATGGTATTGATAGACCAGAATCCCGAAGAGACGATGGTTTTAGTAGAGCAAAATCTTGCTGCCGTTCGTCAATCGGGTGATGCTTGGGCCTTATCTTCGGCTTTACAGTGCTTTGTAAGAGCTATCAGCGAGATCCCAGAACGTCGTTACCCCTATAGCGCTGTTCGCGAAGGACTGCAGCTCGCCTACGATCTGGGCGACTATCTGAGCCTCTCGTTTTATACTATCAGCTTGGCTTGTTTTGCTTGGCAACGAGAGTGTTGGGAAGAGGCTGCATGGCTGTGTGGTTCAGCCCAAATGCTTTGCGAGCGCGTTGGAGTCGGCTATTGTTCGGTGATTATGCCGCGCCACGACAAGTATCTAATGAAGTGGATCTCTTCAACCATTCGTAACTGTTTTGTAGATGAAAGCATTGCAGAGGCTTGGGCGCGCGGTCGCAATAGCTCTATTGAGGATGGGCTCCACTATGCTTTAGCGTATCTTGAACGCCATTTCGAGCTTGGCAGTTATCTTGAGGAGCTTCAGCAAGTCTACAATGGCACACAACAAGCCAACTCTGCCAACGACCTCGAGACCTTCGCCTATACCGTTTCGCACGACTTACGCGCGCCTTTGCAGGCTATCGATGGCTATACGCGCATTTTAATTGAAGATCTGGAAGAATCCTTGAGCGAAGAAGCGCAACACGTCTACTCGATTATACGTAATGAGATAGGGCGAATGCGCGAGCTTATTGATAAATTAGTCTCTTTTGCACGTTTTGGTCATGCACCTATCAATCTTGAACCTATTCCTATGAATGATATGATTCAAGCTGCTTTCGTTGATGTAACAGCTAATCAGGATCTTACTCGTATTCAATTAGAGCTTGATGAACTCCCAGCCGCCTTAGGGGATATGCTTCTTGTTCGACAGATTTGGGTAAATCTGCTCTCAAATGCTCTCAAATATAGTTCTCATCGGCCAAAGAGCATTATTCGTATCTCCGCAACAACTTTATTGTATAGCGTGACCTATAAGATCGAAGATAACGGTGTAGGTTTCGATATGCAACATGCGCATAGGTTGTTCGGAGTCTTTCAACGTTTACATTCGGACAAAGAGTTTTCAGGAGTCGGTGTTGGCTTAGCTATTGTTCAACGTATTATTCAGCGTCATGGCGGTCGAATCTGGGCGGAAAGTGTGCCGGGACAAGGGGCGACTTTTTACTTTACCTTGTCCAAGGCATAGATCATACTTGTGAATGTGTCAGGAATATCATGGACAGTTCAGAATCATATTTTTTAGCTCCTGACGAAGTTAAACGAGCTAGATATATGCGCGATGCAGTGCGCATCGTCATCGTTGAAGACCGAGATATCGATGCAGTTTTGGTCGAGCGTGAAATTAAAAAGACGCTCCCTGCGAGTATCTGTCGACGTGTCATGGACGAACCTTCTTATTTGGCCCTCTTAGAAGAGTTCAAACCAGACGTCGTTGTTACAGACTATTATCTGCCACAATTTACCGGTTTACGAGCTTTGCACATAGCCAATGAACAAGTCAACTTCTTGCCTGTCATTATCATTACCACAGCCCAAAATGAAGATATCGCTGTGGAATGCATGAAAGCGGGTGCCACTGATTACGTTATCAAAGAGCATATCAAACGATTGGGCCAAGCGGTGATGCATGCGCTTGAGAAAAAGCGTTTGCACAGCGAGCGACTCCAGATCGAGATGGCTCTGCGCACTAGCGAGAGCCGCTTTCGAGGCCTTTACGAGCACGCAAATATCGGCATTATCCGCACTACGCGCGACGGGCAGATCCATATGGCTAACTCTGCAGCAGTGCGCATGTTTGGCTACCCTGACAGCGATTCTTTTGCGCATTCATTCCGCGGCAAAAGTCGTTGGGAAGCTAACGAGCAGTACCCTAAAGCTTTAGAACAACTCGTCGATGAAATCAGCGTTGTTACCATAGAGTGTGAGCTTGAATGTCGAGATGGGCGCACGATTTTTGTTCAAGAGATTATCTGGCCTGTTTTAAACGACGATTCAGAGATTGAATACTATGATAGTACTCTGATCGACATTACTGAGCAGAAGTGGGCTGAAGAAGCACAGGCCCAACTGGAGAGTCAGCTACGCCAGGCTCAGAAGATGGAGAGTATTGGGCTTTTGGCTGGCAGTATCGCGCATGATTTCAACAACCTGCTGACGGTGATTACGGGTTACTGTAACCTGATTCAGGAGCAATTAGATCCAGATTCACCAACCTATGATGATTTGTTGCAGATTCAAGAAGCGAGCGATAAAGCGGCGACCTTGACGCGCCAACTCTTGGCTTTTAGTCGCAAGCAGGTGCTAGCGCCCACAACGATCAATCTTAACGATCTTGTTCGCACCATGCATCAGATGTTTGAGCGCTTGATCGCTGAGGATATTGAATTTTGCATGGATTTACAGCCTGACCTGCCACCGATTATGGCTGATCGCAACCAGGTCGAGCAGGTGATTATGAATCTGGTGGTAAACGCGCGCGATGCCATGCCGAACGGCGGTCAGTTGATGATCTGCACCCAAGCTGTCGATCTTGATGCGAGCTATGCTCAAGCCCATATCGACGGTTTAGAGGGTCATTGTGTTTTACTTTCGATCAGCGATACGGGCGTTGGCATTCCTAAGGAGAATCAGTCGCGCATCTTCGAACCGTTCTTTACGACCAAAGAGATGGGTAAGGGAACGGGTTTGGGTCTTTCCATGGTCTATGGTATCGTGAAACAGAGCGGTGGGCATATCTCCTTAGAGAGTGAACTGGGTGTCGGTACAACCTTCCGCATCTACTTCCCCGCCAGCGAGGTACAACAGCAGATCCAGGCTCCTCAGCCTCAGGTTTCGGGTCTGCGCAGGGGTGGCGAGACCATCTTGCTGGTTGAAGATGATGAGATGATTCGCCAGCTGGTCGAAATGGTGCTGCAGGAAGAGGGCTATAAGGTGGTGACCTGTAGCAGAGGCGACGAGGCCCTCGAGCAGGCTAAAGCCTTAGATGGACCGATTCATCTTTTGCTAACCGATGTGGTGGTTCCGAAGATTCGAGGGCATGTGTTGGCTGCCCAAATTCTGGCCTTCCAGCCCAATATGCGGATTCTCTATATGTCTGGCTATAGCGACGATGTTGTGATGCAGTACCCAACGTCTGAGGTGCATTTCGCCTTCTTGCCCAAGCCCTTTGCTCCACAAGATCTGGTGCATAAAGTGCGCGAGGTTTTGGACAGTTAGCTCGTTTGCAGTTGGGCCGCGAGTTGGCGAATATCTGTAGGGGTGGTGCGACAGCATCCGCCGATCAGGCGTGCGCCAGCGGTATACCATGTGGCCGCCTGCTGGCTAAAGGACTCTTCGTTGCGTTGCCCCGACCAACTGCCGCTGCTGGCATCGTATTCCTCGCCAGAGTTGGGGTAAACCACAATCGGCTTATCACTGCTAGAACGGATCTCGGCGATGAGGCTGTTGATATAGCGTGGGGATGTGCAGTTGATGCCGATCGCGACGATTTGGTCGCATGTGTCGAGCAGTCTAGCGCAGGCGCTGAGCCGTTCGCCTTGGCTGGTATGCAGGCCATCGCGTGCGCTGAAGCTGATCCAAGCGGTGGTGTGTGGAAATTCGCGCAACAGCTCGACTAGGGCTATGGCTTCTTCCAGACAGGGAATCGTCTCGCAGGCTAAGAGATCAACCCCCGCTTCGACCAGAGCACGCATGCGCGGTCGATGAAAGTCGATCAGCTCGGCTTGGCTGAGGCCATAGTTGCCGCGATATTCGGAGCCGTCTGCCAAGTAGGCGCCGTAAGGCCCGACCGACCCCGCAATCAGCGGGCGGATCGGGGGGTGGGTATGGCGTGTATCGGCCAAGAAGATCTCGCGCGCCTCTTGGGCAAGCGTGACAGAGCGCTTGATCAATTGAAGCGCTTCGTGTTCGTTCAGCCCTCGCCTCATAAAGCCTGCGATGCTGGCCTGATAACTGGCTGTGATCGCACACTGCGCCCCTGCATAGAAATAATCGAGATGAACAGCACGAATCAGCTCTGGCTGTTCGAGCAGAACTTTGGCCGACCAGAGTGGGTCGTGCAGATCGGCGCCGCGCGCTTCAAGCTCGGTGGCGAGCGCGCCGTCGAGCAGCATAAAAGGTTGAGCTTGTAGAATCGAGTTCAACGGGTTCATGCCCTTATTCTAGCATGTTTCTTTCGCCTCTGATGTAAAAACTCTTTTGTGTAAGAGATTTCGCGTAGCGAAATAATGAAGTCCGTTGCCACTGTAGCGTTTTGGGGCGCTGTGGGGCCACAGATACGACACCAGTTTGATGGGCGGCGGGATGGTGGTAGCCGTAGGCGGACGCGGTGAGGACCGAATGGAAGCTAAAGACCTTGCCGCTAAACGGATTTTGCTTGACGATGGGGGCGGCGAGCACTATCGCGTATAATTTAGGCGACTTGATATAAAGGAACGCCTATGAGATCTTTACAAACCAATAGTTTCGGTCAGCAGATCGGCTTCGCTTTGCCCGATTGGCAGCCGCCTCAGCGGCCCGGGCGCGTGAGCTTGGAGGGACGCTTTGCGCGGGTGGAGCCGCTCGATGCGGACAAGCACGCCCTTGAGCTATTTGAAGCTCATAGTCTCGATCGAGAAGGGCAGATGTGGACCTATTTGAGCTACGGGCCGTTCGCCGATAGCGCGGCCTATCGCGAGTGGGCGGCGTGTGCGAGCCAGAGCAGTGACCCGCTCTTTTTTGCGATCGTCGACCTGAAGAGCAGGCGGGCGGTTGGCACCTGCGCCTATTTGCGAATCGATCCGCCCAACGGGGTGATCGAGATCGGCCACTTGGCCTATTCGCCGTTGCTACAACGCTCTCCGGTGGCCAGCGAGGCTATGTTTTTGCTAATGAAGCACGCCTTTGAGTTAGGCTACCGGCGCTACGAATGGAAGTGCGACGCGCTCAACCAGCGCTCGCGCAATGCCGCCAAACGTTTGGGCTTTAGCTACGAAGGCACCTTCCGCCAAGCGATCGTCTATAAAGGGCGCAATCGCGATACGGCTTGGTTTTCGATCATCGATAGCGAGTGGCCCGTCCTCAAAGCTGCCTACGAAGCTTGGCTCGATCCGGCCAATTTCGACGATCAGGGCCGCCAGATCCAGCGTTTGTCAGATCTTACCGCCGCCGCTCTGGCGAGCCTTTAGCGCTGGGCGGTTTGCTACTCTGCTGAAACTGGATATACTTTTAAGAGCGATCGTTATGTTGCTGATGGTCGTGCAGCTCTGAGTTGCACCCAAAAGAGGAGATACAATCTATGACTACTGGAGCTCCTGCGCGCACCCGTTTTGCGCCGAGCCCAACTGGTTTTGTTCATATCGGTAGCTTACGAACCGTGATCTTCGACTGGTTGTGGGCGAAACATACGAACGGCCAGTTCCTGCTACGAATTGAGGATACCGACCGCAAGCGCTACGTTGAGGGTGCCGAAGAGCAGCTCAAAGATTCGTTGCGCACCATGGGCCTGCAGTGGGACGAAGGCCCCGATGTCGATGGCCCGCACGCGCCCTATCGCCAATCTGAGCGACTTGAGATCTACCATAAGCTAGCCAACGAGTTACTCGAAAAGGGGTATCTCTACAAATGCTGGTGTACTCCCGAGCGTCTTGAGCAGGTTAACAAAGAGAAGCAGGCTCGTAAGCAGCCGCCCGGCTACGACCGCCATTGCCGTCATCTAAGCCCCGAAGAGCGCGCCGCCAAAGAGGCTTCCGGCGAGCCTTACACCATGCGCTTGGCTATGCCGCTCGAAGGCGAAACCGTGCTTAACGATTTGATCCGTGGCGAAGTTGTCTTCCGCAACGAGTTGCAGAACGACTTGGTGATGATCAAGAGCGATGGCTTCCCGACCTACCACTTTGCTGCGATCGTCGACGACCATCTGATGAACATCACCCACGTTTTGCGTGGCGAAGAGTGGATCGCGACCTCGCCCATTCACGTGACGCTCTACAAATACTTCGGCTGGGAGCAGCCGGTCTGGGTCCACGTGCCTTCGGTTTTGGGCCCCGACGGCAAGAAGCTCTCGAAGCGCCATGGCGATACCGCCATCAACGAATATCTTGATAAGGGCTATCTGCCCGAGGCGATCATCAACTTCCTCGCCTTGATCGGCTGGGGTTACGATGAGACCACTGAGATCATGACCATCGATGAGCTGATCGAGCGCTTCGATATCACGCGTATTTCGCCTTCGGGTGGCGTCTTCAACATCGATAAGCTCAACCGCTTCAATGGCATTTACATTCGCAATATGAGCGTGCCCGAGCTGGCCGAGCGCATCCTGCCCTTCTTGCAGAAGGCTGAACTACTGCCCGCCGAGGTGACACCCGAGCAGCGCAAGCGACTTGAGGCGCTAGTGCCTTTGGTGCAAGAGCGTATGGTGGTGCTGAGCGACGCGGTCGATCTGTTGCGCAGCCTGTTTGTTGCGCCCGAGAGCTACGACCTCAAGACTTTGGTGCCCAAGCGCCTCGATGCCGAAACGACTCGCTCGGTGCTCGAGAAGGCCAAGCAGGCTCTAACCGAGCTGCCCTCGTGGGAGGTTGCGGCCCTTGAAGAGCGTCTGCGCGCTCTGGTTGGCGAAGTGGGCTTGAAGGTGGGCGATGTCTTTATGGCGCTGCGCGTCGCTACCACTGGCAGCACCATCTCGCCGCCGCTCTTCGAGACGATGCACGCCCTCGACCGCGAAGAGGTCTTGGCTCGCCTTGAGCGCGCTCTGGCCACCTTCGATAGCGCTGCCTAAAAGCTGCTGTTCAAAAGACTATGGCTCGCCTCTTAGAGCCATAGTCTTTTTTCTTTCTGCCGGAATGCTCATACCAAATTCGATTGTGTTGTTTAGATTGCTTCCAGACTCTTATGAACACAGGCCTTCGGCAGAGTGGAACTGCTCTTTTTTGATGTATGGAATTTCGCGCTGACGCGCGAAATTCCATACATCCTTCCCCATTTTTTCGATGTCAATCGTTGTGCCTATTCAAAGAACTCATCTGAAATTGAAACAGTCTAAACGAATTTGGTATCACACAGGCTAAAAGCGAAGGAAGAGCGAGTGTTGCTCGTACCCTTCGACAGGCTCAGCCAACGGCGTCGCTGTGCTAAGCTGATTTGGCTGTTAGGCTGCACTCGTTAGCGCTCGCGTTGGGCGAACGCTAGGCTTACATGCTGATTGATGTAGCGATTCAGCCCTTCGCCTGCGTCCGCTAACGTCTTCATCGCTTCGATCGCCTCTGCACCAGCGCTAGCCGCCGTATAGAGATAGACGCTTCCCGAAGTAAATTGAACCCGAATATAATCATCGCCGTATTCGTAAGCCTGTACGCCCGAATTTGCACTAAGATTGCGATAGGTTTGCATTTGGCTATCCTTTGCCTTTTTATGCCCAACATGCGACCGAAATGGCCCTATCGCTGAAATAAGCAAGAAAAGCGCCTGGAAGAAAGGAAATAGCTATGTCTGAAGTGGTCTACCATATCAGCGATGACCCCGCCATCGAACGTTTTGTGCCGCGTCCGGTTCTCACACACCTTGAGGGCACAGAGTCGGCCTTGGTGTGGGCCATCGATGAGATGCATGTGGTGAACTACTTTTTGCCACGCAACTGCCCGCGAGCGTGTTTTTATCCGCTTCCAGACAGCACACCAGAGGATATCGAGCGCTTTATGGGGCCATGTCGTCCAGCCCGGGTGATCGCGATCGAGAGCGCTTGGTTCGAGCGGGCGTGTTCCTGCCGCCTCTATCAATATGTCTTTGCCAAAGAGCAGTTTCGGCTGTTCGATCCGAACGCTGGCTACTATGTGTCGCCCCAGACCGTGATCCCGCTGGAGCGGCGCGTGATCGATGATCCACTGGGCCAGTTGCTCGAGCGTGGGGTTGAGCTGCGCGTTACACCGTCGCTCTGGGTGTTGCACGATCAGCTGCCTGCCTCGAGTTTGCAGTATTCGATCATTCGAATGCGCAATGCCCAGCCACGCCCAGCGAGCTAGCGCCTGATCGTGAGCGATTCCCCGTTGTGCTGCGTTACTGCAACAGTTTGTACCAATCTGCTGGCGGAGTGGGCTGCTAGCTCACATTCGCTCCTCACCGCGTCCGCCTCCGGCTACTAAACAGGGCTGGCCCACCCTCATCCCCGGCCCTTCTCCCGCCAAAAGCGGGCGAAGGGAGCCTGAACGTACACGCCCGCGACTCCCTTCAAAACCGCGAGTGCTACAACATCCGCCCCTGCCGCGCCGTTTTCAGCGACAAAGCGCCGCTTGTGGCTTGGCTGCCCAACGAAACAAACATAGTCACGTCCCGCTCTGTCGAAGGCTAAAAGATAGCCTAATCGGAATTGGTATGACTAGCTTGCTTTTCGAATAAGGTGTTTGGTTATGTAGACGGGAAAGAGTTATGTGGAATTTCGCGCGACAGCGCGAAATTCCACATAACAAAAGAGGTTACGTTCCGCTCTGCCGAAGGCCAATCCTTCAAAACACTAGCCCGCGTCAGATCGACACGGGCTAGCGATTAGGCTTCTTTGATCATAGCGAGGCGCCAGGTGCCTTGCCAACAGTTGCGATAGGCGCGGTAGGCTGGCACAGCCACGCCGAGGCTGCTTGCTAAGCGTCGCCAGCGCTTGCGAGCGCCGACTTCGCCGCGTGCAACGCGCTCTTCATCGAGATCGTAGAGCCGGAAACCGCACTCGGCGGCCTGCTGCTTTAGACCCTTCCAAGTGTAGTAGTGCATCTCGCTGAGGCGCTGCTTGTCGCGGAAGGCTCCGCCTTTGCGACGACCGCTCAACGCGATCAAGGACTCGCCCAAGGGGCGCGGCATCCAGTTGATCAGCGGCAGATGGTAGTGCGGATCTTTGAAGGCGAAGCGGTTGATGGCGGTGATCAGTAGCAGGCCGCCCGGGCGCAGCACGCGGTTGAGCTCTTTGAGCAGATCGCGCGGCTTTTGAACGTGTTCGAGCACATCCCAGCAGGTGACGATGTCGTAGCTGGCGTCTGGCAGCGGAATGGCTTCACCTGCCGCCGCAGCCACGGGCAGGGCCAGCTTGTAGCGGGCCGCGCGCACAGCCGTGATCGCGCAGTAGGCCGGGTTGTAGTCGAGGGCCGTCACTTTGATGCCTTTGCGGGCCACGGCCACCGCGAATCCGCCCATGCCGCAGCCTAAATCGAGCATGCTGCTTTGCTCGAGCGCGGGCGAGTGGGCCAGCGCGCGGCCTTGTTCGAGCAGACGCAGGGCCTCTTTTTGGTGATCCTCTTGGTGCAGACGGGCTTGGCGCCAGTTATCGAAGTTGGGCCGCCAGCGCATATGGGCTAACCAAGGGTCGATCCGTGCTGCCAGCTCTTGATCGATCTGGGCCAGTTCTGTTTCTTCAATTGTCATACGTTTTGTCTATTGTGTGGGCGCAGATACGCCACGAAACGATCGTTTGCTAGAGCGCATTGTGCCACAGGCTCGCATCTGTGGCAAATCGGAGTTTGTTGGGCGGAGTTGTCACGATGCGCTCGATCTCAGCGCGGTCTGATACCATATCTGCACGGTCAGCCTCTATTTTGGCCTTCGGCAGGGTGGAACTTGACCTTTTTTGTTGTCTTTTCCCGGTTTTGTTTTCTTACACTCCAAGGGGGTAAGTCTTTAAACGAATTTGGTATGGAATCCGCTTTGTTGTATTTTGGGGCGGTCTTTCGACACACGCCTACCACACTGTGGTTACGGGCGAGCTGTTGATAGCCGAAGGCGGACGCGCTAGCAAGCTTCTTTGGGGAAGGGAGCAAGCCGCTAGAACACTGAAGTGATCAAACGGATTTGGCTTGCCACTTGTGCGATTAGGCAAGTGTACAGAATCTGCTACCATGGCAGCTGTTTGATGAAAGCGAACCTCAAACCTATAATGGTGACGAGAGAGGGAGAAAAGCGATGATAAGCCAGGCGGAATACATCAAGGCGCGCGACAGAGCGCTAGACTATCTGAATCGTGCCGGGATTGTGCTCACCCCCGAAGAGGTGGAACGGATCGAGGTTGCCGATGTAGGCCTTGGGCAACTCGAGACGATCGGGCTACAACTGATCACTTACATCAATACCGAACGCTGCTGCGCTAAAGAATTGATACTGTTCCCCAATCAGATCTTCCCTGAACATCGCCACCCTCCGATTGGAGATGATCCGGGCAAGGAAGAGACCTTCCGCTGTCGTTGGGGTATGGTCTATTTGTATGTCGAGGGCGAGCCGACTCCCAACCCCAAAGGGCGGCCTCCGGTCGGCTACGAGCATACCTACACGGTCTGGCACGAGGTCGTGCTGCTGCCCGGCCAGCAATACACGATTATGCCCAATACGCTCCACTGGTTTCAGGCTGGGCCAGAAGGAGCGATCGTCTCCGAGTTTTCGACTCGCAGCCGCGATGAGTTTGATATCTTCACCGATCCAAATATTAAGCGCTTGCCAGAGATCGAAGGCAACTGATTGTAGTTAGAGGTTTAGGCTTGGAGCGTCTTCGACGTTCTAAGCCTTTTTAAGGAAACGAGCATGAAAGCAGCTCTCTACGAAACATTCGCTCAACCTTTTTCGGTTCAAAACGTGCCCGACCCCACCCCAACGCCCACCGGCGTGGTGATCGCTGTCAAAGCGACCGGTCTGTGCCGCAGCGACTGGCACGGCTGGATGGGCCACGATTCCGATATCGTTCTGCCCCATGTGCCCGGCCACGAGTTCGCCGGCGAGATTGTAGCGGTCGGCCGCGACGTCAAGTCGTGGAAGGTCGGCCAGCGCGTAACCGTGCCCTTTGTGTGTGGTTGTGGCACCTGCCCGCAATGTGCTTCGGGCAATCATCAGGTCTGTGACCACCAATTTCAGCCGGGCTTCACCCACTGGGGTTCGTTCGCCCAGTATGTCGCGATCGATCGGGCCGACATCAACTTGGTGAGCCTGCCCGACGAGCTCGACTATGTGACGGCGGCCAGTTTGGGCTGCCGTTTCGCGACCGCCTTCCGGGCCATTGTCGATCAAGGCAAGGTCTCGGCGGGGCATTGGGTGGCAGTGCACGGCTGTGGCGGCGTCGGTCTCTCGGCGATTATGATCGCCAACGCCTTGGGTGCCAATGTGGTCGCCATCGACATCAACGAGCAGCGCTTGGAGCTGGCGCGCTCGATCGGTGCGGTCGCGGTGGTCAACGGCTCGACGACGCCCGATGTGGTCGCTGCTGTCAAAGAGCTGACCGGCGGCGGCGCCCATGTCTCGGTCGACGCTTTGGGCAGCCCAACCACCTGTTTCAATTCGGTGGCCAACCTACGCAAGCGCGGCAAGCACATTCAGGTCGGCCTGATGCTGGCCGATCATCGCCATTCGCCCGTGCCCTTCGATCAGGTGATCGCCAATGAGCTGGAGATCTTGGGCAGCCACGGTATGCAGGCCTTCCGCTACAGCGAGATGATGCGTATGATCACGGCTGGCAAGCTGAAGCCTTCGCAGTTGGTGGGGCGCACCATTTCGCTGGAAGAGGCGCCCGCCGAGCTGATCGATCTTAACAACTTCCGCGGCTCGGGTGTGACCGTGATCGATCGCTTCTAAGCCTTGTGTTGGCTAGAAGCGCAATCGCTTTGGCGCTTTTTGGCCTTCGGCAGAGCGGAACGTGACTATTGTTGTTGTGGGAGATTTCGCGTAGCGAAATCTCCCACAACTTCTTTCTCCGTTTGCCGTTTTGTCTACGTCACGAGAGAGCAAGTCTTTAAGCGGATTTGATACTATCTCTTTTGGCCTTCGGCAGAGCGGATTTTTCCCCGCGTTTTGGGGAGCGGAAGGCGCTTTGGGTTGGCAGAGAAGGGCCGGGGATGAGGGTGGCCAGCCCTGTTTAGTAGCCGGAGGCGGACGCGGTGAGGACTGAATGGGAGCTAGAAGCCCTTCCGCCAAATGATGTTTGTGGCTGCTGAGCGGAGCGTGTAAAAAAGAGCGAGGGATTCCGGAGTGCGGAGTCCCTCGCTTTTGTGTGTAGCTGCTCGATTTAGGGCATGGGCTTGCCGCGAGCACTGACGTAGAGTTTGTACCACTCTTCGCGGCTCATTTGGTTGGCCTGGTTCTCGGCATCTTGGCAGGCGGCGATGCGCTTGGGGTTGATGGTGCCGATCACGGGCTGGATCTTGGCGGGGTGGCGCATCAGCCAGCCCAACACGATCGCCTCGGGCGTGGTGCCCTTCTCTTGGGCCATCTGCTGCACCAAGGCCGCCGTTTTGCGAATGTTCTCCGGCTCGTTGTCGAGCGGGCGACCGGTGAAGCGTCCCTTCGAGAGCGGGCCCCAAGACTGCAACTGAATGCCCTCGGCCTGGCTGAATTCGAGCAAGCCTTCGCCGAAGTTGACCGCCGCGCCTGCGTTTTGGTTGACGTGCACGGTCTGGTCGAGCCAGTGCAGGTGCGAGAGGCTGAGCTCAAGCTGGTTGACGATCAGCGGCTCTGAGAGCGAGCGCTGCAGGAAGCGGATCTGGCTGACATTCATGTTCGAGACGCCGAAGTAGCGCACTTTGCCCGAGCTCTTGAGCTTGGTAAAGGCCTCGGCCACCTCGTCCGGCTCCACCAAGGGATCGGGGCGGTGCAACAAGAGAATGTCGATATAGTCGCAGTCTAAGCGCTTGAGGCTGCCGTCGACCGCTTCGAGGATGTGCTCTTTGGAGAAGTCGAAGCGGTTCGGAATATCGTCCTCGGCGAAGCGAATGCCGCACTTGGTTTGAATGATGAGCTGTTCGCGCAGGCCCGGGCGCTGCTTGAGCAGGCGTCCGAAGATCGTTTCGGCCTTGCCGCGCGTGTAGATGTTGGCGTGATCGAACATGCGAATGCCGATTTCGAGCGCCGCTTCGAGCGCCGCCTCGGCTTCGCGCATGTTCTCGTCGGTGATGGGATCGTCGCTCCAGGTTTTGCCGAACGACATACACCCCAACACAAGACGGCTGGTTTGAATACCACGTTGTACCAGTGGCATTACAGACATAAGCTAACTCCTATCGATTGCAAAGCGCTTGCGCTCGTCTGTTGTACCACACTTCGGGTTTCGGCTCAACAGCGAGCAAACTAAGCTTAAGCGGATGTTTGGTTCGCCCACTGTTGGGCCGCTTCGATAAAGAGGCGGGCGTTGGGCGATGCCTGTTGCCATGATTTCACTCCTAGCCCGATCTGAAGCGGAAAACGCGGCTCGAGCGCCCGCACAATCAGACCGTCGGTCTGTTTCGGCAACATCGATTTTGGCATAAAGGTGAAGCCTAAACCTTCGCGCACCATGGCCAGAATAGTGGCGCTATCGTGGGCTTTGTAGCGAATTTTAGGCTTCTTGGCGTGGCTGATGATCCCAAGCTGCTCCATTAGGCGCAGGGTGCAGTGGCCACGTTCAACCACCAGCCCATGGTCGAGTAGATCGTCGAGCCTGAGCGTATCGCACTCTTGGAGCGGATGCTCTTGGGGCAGCACCACAAAGAGCTCGTCGCCAAAGATCGGGCGGGTGGTGTAGTCGGGCGCTGGCAAGATCATAAAGCTGAGATCGATCAGATTGCTCTCCATCCATTCGCCGATCTCGTGGATCGCGCCCTCAAACAGGGTGACTTCGACCTCTGGATAGCGGGCTTGGAAGTGGCTGAGCAGCGGCGCCAGCAGATCGGGCGCGACGAAGGAGTGGATGCTGCCCAGACGCAATTTGCCGCTGTAGTGGCCTTGGGCGGCTTTGGCCTCCTGCTCGATAGCGCTGACTTGGCTCAGAAAGGCCCGCGCGTGGGGCAGAATCCGCTCGCCCGCCTCGCTGAGAGCGATCACGCCTTTGCGGTTGCGCTCGATCAGGGTGACGCCCAGCTCGCGCTCGAGGGCAGCAAGGGCGTGGCTGATAGCCGATTGCGAGAGATAGAGCTGTTCTGCCGCTTCGGTGAAGCTGCCTGTTTCGGCGAGGGCCACAAAACTCTGGATCTGAGAGATATTCATTATGAATGTCTTTCATAAGAATATGACAGATATGATTTGCATTCATTATAGCGGCTCTCTATACTCGAATCAAGTAGCAATGTTCTGATCTTAAGGAAGAAACGATGGCGAGTAAAGATCTGATTCGAGTCGAGCAGAGCCGAGCGAGCGTCGAGCAGGAGCGCGAGCGCACGGGCCGTGTGCGTTGGAGCCATGTGATCACCTTGGCGGCGCTGACGGCGCTCGGCCCGCTGGGAACCGACCTCTACCTACCCGCTCTGCCGAGCTTGGGCAACGCCTTTGGCGCCAGCCTGGCGGCGACTCAACTCACCCTGACGAGTTACATCTTCGGCCTTGCCTTCGGCCAGCTGTTGATCGGCTCGATCAGCGATGCGCGCGGGCGGCGCGGGCCGCTCTTGATAGGCTTGCTGCTCTTTATGCTGGTTTCGCTGTTGTGCGTGGTCGCTCCGTCGATCTACAGCCTGAATCTGCTGCGCTTCGCCCAAGGTCTGGCCGGAGCGGCGGGGATCGTCTTGGCGCTGGCGATCGCGCGCGATCTCTACGAAGGCGATTTGTTGGCGCGCACGATCGGCTTGCTGATGGGCATCAACGCCCTCGCTCCGGCTATCGCTCCGGTTTTGGGCGGCCAGCTCTTGCTTCTGCTCGATTGGCGCGGCCTGTTTATGTGCTTGGGCGTCTTCGGCCTTGTGCTCTTAGTGCTGGCGGCGCGCGTCTTCCCCGAAAGCCTGCCCAAAGAGGCGCGCCAGAGCGGCGGCCTGAGCACCAGCCTGAAGGTCTTCGCTGGCTTGAGCCTGAACCGCGCCTTTATGCCCTTTGTCTGGATCTCGGCTGCGGGCTTCGCTACCGGCATCACCCTGATCTCGATGACGCCCTTTATGCTGGAAGGCAGCTTTGGTCTGCGGCCCGATCAGGTCAGTATGGTCTTCGGCGTCAACGCCTTGGCCTTGGCCGCGCTCTCGAACGTGAGCGCCCGTTTGGTCGGCAGCTTGGGCGCCCGCAGGCTGCTGCGCTACGGCCTGGTTGTGCACATGCTGGGCGCGCTGAGCTTGATCCTTGGCGCGCTAGTGGGCTTGGAGCTGTGGATGCTGCTGCTGGGGATGTTTTTGATCACGGCCAGTTTGGGCTTGATTGCGCCTAACACAGCCACGCTGGCGATGCAGGTCGTCGATAGCCAGCAGGCGGGCAGCGCCTCGGCTCTGTTAGGCTTGCTCCAGCTCTTGGTCGGCGCACTGCTCGCCCCCGTGATCGGCCTGGCTGGCTCGAGCAGCGCCCTGCCTATGGCCTGTGCGATTGTGGCCTGCAGCCTGGCTGCTTGGCTGCTGCTGGCTTTTGCGAGGCGCTAATGCAAAACAGGACTGAAGCGCTCGCATGCTTCAGTCCTGTTTCCAAAAACGAAGGCTTAGCGGAAGCTGAAGCGTGACGGGCGGCCTAAACGTGTGACGGTGCTTTCGACTGTAAAGTTCGTATTAACCGTGCCGCCTTGGTATGTGCCGCCGCTGTAGAGACCATCTTGTTGGCTGCCGCCTTGGTAGGTACCGCCCAAGGAGATGGTATAGCTCTTGCCGGTCTCGAGATCGGGCGACGAGAAGGCCACCGATTGATAGTTTTTGAGCGGCGCGAAGGTCACGATCTCGTTGCCGTCGGCATCGCTGATGTTGAAGAGCGTGCCCGCCTCTTGGACCTCATCGAAGTTGATCAACAGAGCATTTTGGCCCGACCCGTCGCTGGCGGTCTGGGCCATACCCGAGCTGCCCGCTCCGATCACAAAGCCGCCCGTGATGATGAAGCTGCCGTCGTAGTCGATGGCGGCGTTCATATTCATAATCGGACCGTTGACGATCAGCGTGCCGCCGCTCATGTTGACATAACCGTTTGAGTCGATGCTATCGCCCTCCGAGTCGACCACGATAGAGCCGCCGTTGATGGTGAGGTAGTAGTTGCCGGGGCGGCCCGGGCGGCTGCCTCCGCTCGCCGAGCTTCCGGCGGCGTTGATGCCGTCGTCCCGCGATTTGATCGCCAGCCTGCCGCCGTTGATGGTGATATTCACGCTCTCGAGGCCCTCATACGAGCGGCTGACCGTGATCGTGCCGTCGTTGATTTCGGCGGCCAGGTCGGCGTGCAGTGCGTCGTCGCCGCTTTGTAGCTCGAATTCGCCGCCGTTGATGGTCAGCGTGCCGTTGGTGTGAACGGCGTCGTCGGCGCTATCGATGTTGAAGCTGCCGCCATCGATGCGGATGCTGCGAACGGCCTTGAGCCCCTTGGCCGAGACATCGCTCGCCAGCGTCGCGCCGCTGCCTTGGCCCGAGACCAGATTGAGCGTGCCGCCTGTGATGATCAGGTCGGTTTCGGCCTGAACGCCATCTTTGTCGCTGGCGATGTTGAGCTCGCCGCCTTCGATCTTGATGTAACCTTTGCTCTCGTCGTCGCCATTATCGGCTTTCAGACCGTCGCCCTGTGCGCTGATTGTGAACTGGCCAGCTTGAATAACGAGGTAGTCTTTGCCGCGAATACCATCATCGGCCGAATCGATTATGAAATTGCCGCCGTTGATGATCAGGCCGTCTTTGCTCGAAATCGCATCGTTGTAGTTGGCGTCGACGGTGAGCGCCCCGCTGCCGCTGATGGTCATATCAGCTTTGCTAAACAGGGTCGCGTTCGGTTCGTCCTCATTGGGATCGGGGAAGACATAGTTTGCGCCGTCGCTGAGGAAGTTTTCGCTCTCCTCGGCCAGAACCACGATCACCTCTTCGGCGTCCATAATCGCGATCGCCGCGCCGTTTTCATTGTGAATGCTCACGCCGTCGAGCAGCAGCTGCACAGGCTCTTTCGAAGCGCTATCGACCACGATCTGGCCGTTGTCGAGCGTACCGCTTAGAATGTAGCTTCCGGCCTCGCTGATCGTAACGATCGAGCCATCGATGCTGACCCGATCGCTTTCGCTGCTGGCGCTATCGCCCTGTAGCTCGATCCTGATCGCATCGTCCTCGCCCTGCTCGAGCGCTGCTTCGCTTTGGTGCGGGTCGCTGAGCGCAACGGTCGGAGGCGGAGTAGTGGTCGGCGCTGGCGCCTGAACTTCTTGGATGCTCGGCGGGTTCGGTCGATTCGCCTCTGGCATGCTCGGCCCAGCGGGCGCCGCCGGAGCGCTGCCGCATGCGCCGAGCGACAGCGCTAACAAAACTGTGGCTGTCAGCGCGGAAATCTGTTTCATCATAGCTGTGTTTGCTCCTTAAAAGCTTAGGCTGCTGCCCTCCAGCGAGAAGCGTTCGCATATGAAAGCATAGAGAAAGCGCTCATAAAGGGTTGAAGTGCTACAGATCTATTCACGATTGGCTATGTGTAAGCAAAAAACTGATCTACTGTTTAGTATACCCAAGCATCGATTCCTTCGAAAGAGCAAAATAGGGCATACAGCTCGATCCTGTATGCCCGTGCGTCAGCGTTTCTGTTTTTTTTCTCTGGCGGAGAAGTCCTAACCTCCCATGCGGTCCTCACCGCGTCCGCCTTCGGCTATCAACATCCTAACCATCCATTCGGCGTCTATCTGCCGGTTGAAGCGCCCGCGTCAAAACGCAGATGCTCCAGCGAGCCCTAGCGCTCCTGTTGCAGCACCAGATAAGCCAGCCCGGCGTAGGCGGCCGATTTCGCGGCGGCGGGCGCTCTGCTGACCTCGACCTGATTAGGGATGAGCTTGGCTAAGCGCTCGGCCAGCGCAGGGTAGCGGCGGCCGATCCCGCCGGCCAGCACCACCAAACGCTCGCTTTGATTGCCTGCTCGCTGCATGCCGCGCGCCAGCGTCTCGGCGATGAACGCTTGGCTGCGCTCGTCGATCGGCTCGGGGAGCGCGCTGGACTCAAGGTAGGCGTTGAGGCAGCCATGGGCGCGGCAGCCCGCACAGTACGCCTCGCCTCCGATCAGGGCATGGCCGAGGTTCCACTCGACCGCCGCGCCTTCGACGACGGCGGCGCTGCCCACCCCGCTGCCCAAACCGATGAAATAGAGGTCGGGCGGTTGCTTTGGGTTGCGCAGATAGGCCTCGCCAAGCGCCGCTGCGGCAGCATCGTTGACCACGATCTCGATCTGCTCGATGCCTAGCTGGTGGCGCGGATCAGCTTCATCGGGCCAGCCGAGGTTGCTGGCGTACCAGACCCGTTTGCCGCGAATGAGGCCCGGGGTGGCGAGGGCAGTTTTGCGCTTTGGGCCGCGCACAACGCCCTTGTGGAACGACCATTCGTTGCGGCTTGCGTCCCAAACGGCGCTTTGGCTTGACGAACCGCCTAACTCGAGCAGAACCCAGTTATCCAGTGTTGTATTCATACCAAATTCGATTGACTCCTTTCTCTTTGGCCTTCGGAAGATTTGATAACAAGTCCGCACGCTTGCTTGGCTTTGCAGGGGCGCTTGGACGCAGGCAGACGAGCAGCCGAATGTAATGAGCAAGCTGTTGATAGCCGAAGGCGGACGCGCTAGAAGCCGAATGGATGCTTAAGACCTTTCCGCCAAATAGTGTAGCCCCTGAAGTGCACAAGCGAATGTGATAGCACTCGTTTGCTTGTGCCCTTTGCTAGAGCGGAACGCCAGATTGTTGAGGGAAATCTCTATGGCGCGAGATCTCCCTCAAGCCTTGCTCGATTTTGAAAGAATGTGGCAGTTTAGGCGTGCGCGATGCGCGGGAAGCGGGTAGGCTCGCGCGCGATCTCGGCCTGCACAAAGCGCTGCAGCAGCTCGGCTTTAACGCTAGCGTAAGTCGGATCGTCCCACAGATTGCGCTGCTCTTTGGGATCCTCTTGCAGATCGAACAGCTCGCCGTAGTCTTGGGCGCGATAGACCGTGATCTTGTAGCGCTGGTTGATGTAGGTGTGCAGATGCACGAGGCTGGGCTGGTGGCGGTTCTCGACGATCACATGGTCGCGCGCCGCCTCGCGCTGGCCCTGCCAAACGGCGGTCTGGTCGACGCCCTGCATGCTGCCAGGCACCTCAAGGCCAGCCGCGCTCAAGAAGCTGGGCGCTAGGTCGATCAGGCTAATCAGCGCGTCGCTCTGGCGGTTGGCGGGCACCTTGTTGGGCCAGCGCACAATAAAGGGCAGACGCACCAGATCTTCGTAGTGGAATGGTCCCTTGGCCCACAGGCTGTGTTGACCGAAGAAGTGGCCGTGATCGGTGGTGAAGACTACGATCGTATTGTCGGCGATGCCCATTCGCTCCAGCGCCTCGAGGATGCGTCCGATCTGCTGGTCCATAAACGAGATCATGCCGTAGTAGACCGCGATATCTTTGCGCGCCTTTTCGTGATCGGTCAGGTGCGAGTGGAAGCCGTGGTTAGGGTAGCCGCTCTCGTTCCACGGGCTGAAATCGGGATTCCGCTCTTGGGTCAGGCGGAAGTGGGGCGGCAGGCGCTCGAGTTCGCCCTCGACCAAGCCCGGATCGATCTGGATATCGTCGGGGTTGTACATCGAAGCCCAGGGCTCGGGCACGAGGTAGGGCGGGTGCGGATCGTGGAAGGAGGCCCAGGCCATAAAGGGTTTGTCGTTGGCGACCGCCTGCTCTATGAAGGCGATCGTGCGCTCGGCAGTCCAAGTGGTGTAGTGCAGCTCTTGGGGCAGATCCCAGCTGTGCTCGCGCTTCGGCTCGTTGGGGTCGGGCGGCCAACGGCGGAAGTAGTCGCGCCAGTTGCTCAGCCCATGCTCTTCGAGCCAGATCGCGTAGTGCTGACCCACCAAATGCTCGTCGGCGTGGTTGCGCGCTATTTCGATATGGTCGAAGCCGTACCACGGGCCATGGAAGCCGCGCCAAAAGTCGAGATCGCGCAGAGTCGGGTGGCATTCGAGCGAGGTCTGCTCGGGCGTGCTGCCCAGCGGCTGAAAGTGCGCTTTGCCGATCAGACCCGTAGTATAGCCCGCATTGTGCAACTGCTCACCAACGGTCGGCACATCTTCGGCCAGCTTGACGCCGATCGTCCAAGCGCCGTGTTGAGAAGGGTAGAGGCCGGTGATGATGCTCGAGCGCGAGGGCGTGCAGAGCGGATTGGGGCAGTAGGCGCGGTTGAAACGGGTGCCCTCTTGGCAGAGCCGATCGAGCGTGGGCGTCTGGAGCGCCGGATTGCTGGCGCCGATCGTATCCCAATGTTGTTGGTCGCTGGTGATCAGAAGGATATTAGGGCGTTTCTTGTCCATTGGATATCGTCCTTGATAGCTATCTTCTTCATCGCCGACACAAAATCCGCTTGATCACTTTCTATTTTCGGTTTTCGGCAGAGTGGAACTTGACTATGTTTGATACAACTCTTCCCTAGGTATTTCGTTGTTATCACTCTGCAAGAGTATAGGTCTCTAAGCGGATTGAGAAAGTTTTTTCTTGGAAGCAGCTTGGGCCTATCATACCATGGCCTCGCCGGTGAGGTTAGACTAGCAGAATATGGTATGATAGTGAAACCATTCGAATCGACCCTCTTCAAGCTATAAAGGCCAAAACGATGTCACATTCACTGCCGAATATCGTGATCATCACGTGCCATGATCTGGGACGTTATCTAGGTTGTTATGGCATTCCTACCGTTCAGACGCCTAATCTAGACGCCTTTTCTCAAGAGGCTGTTCACTTCACCCAGGCGTTTTGTACTGCACCTCAATGCAGCCCATCCCGTTCGGGCATCTATACCGGGCGCTATCCGCACAGCAATGGCGTCATGGGCCTAACCCACTCCTTCTTCGCTTGGGATCTCAACTCCGATGAGCGCCACCTAGGCCAGGAGTTGGCCGAGCTTGGCTACGCTCGCATCTTGGTTGGAGTACACCACGAATCGCGCGGTGGCGATCCCAAAGCGGTCGCCGAGCGCTGTGGCATGGATGAATACATTCAGCCTCACCATGGCGTCGATACCGCCGATACCGCCATCGATCGCCTAGAGAAGCTGGCGCAAGGGGATAAACCTTTCTATCTGCAGGTAGGTTTCCACGAGCCACACCGCACCAATAGCCCGAACGAAAAAGACTACATGGGCTTTATTGGCGACTATATTCACCCAGATTCCGAGCTTGGCGTGCATGTGCCACCCTACCTGCGCGATACGCCCGGCACACGCACTGAGCTTGCCGAGTTGCAGGGTGCGATTCGCTACATGGATACCCATGTTGGGCGCTTCCTCCAGCGGATCGATGAGCTTGGCCTGCGCGAGAACACCGTTGTGATCTTCACTACCGATCATGGCATCGCTATGCCGCGCGCCAAGTGTTCGCTCTACGATCCGGGCATCGAGGTCTGTCTGATGATCCGCTATCCGGCGCGTGGCTGGGTCGGCGGGCGCAAGATCGAAACCCTGACCTCGAACATCGATATCTTCCCGACCATTCTGGAGCTGTTAGGCGTCGAGCCGAGCGAGCGTATCCAAGGCCAGAGCTTCCTCAAGGCGCTCGATGGCGAAGCGTATCAGCCGCGCGAGCAGATCTTCGCCGAGATCACCCACCACGACTACTACGACCCGCGCCGCGCGATTCGCACCGAGCGCTATAAGCTGATCGCCAACTTCAGCTCGGCGCCGGCCTTTATGAACCCTTCACAATCGTGGCGACCGCGCTCTGAACCGACTGTTCCGGCCCGTCCGATGGAAGCCTACCACCCGCCCATCGAGCTTTACGATCTGCAAAACGATCCCTGGGAGCAGAAGGATGTCGCCAACGACCCGGCCTACGCCGAGGTGCGCAAAGAGCTGATGGCGCGCCTGCATCGCTGGATGCAAGAGACCAACGACCCGATTCTGCAAGGCGCGGTCACGCCGCCCATTCAAAAGCTGGCCCTTTCGATGCTCTCGGAAGCCAGCAGCTAGTCCTTAAACAAGGCTCTTTCGCAGCAAAAGAGGCATGTCTTTGAAAAGCATGCCTCTTTTTGCATCGTTGCTGCGGGCCTGTTCACTTTATTCACCACACGAGACACAAAGACACAGAGTCTTTGTAGAGAGCAGTTTGAGATAGTTGGGTGGTTGGTGTAGCGCTGTGGAATGCGAAAGTTGTGATCAAGCCGTACCCTGCCCCTATGCATTACCCAAAAGTCGTGTCGGCAGCAACAGGCGATCGTTCGCATACCATCGCGGCAGTATCCTTGAGAGCACAGAACTCAGAGAGCTTGAATGCGATTTCGCGTAGCGAAATCGCATTCAACATCACCATTCAGCCCCTCGACCGCAGTGCGGGAGAGGGGGCCGGGGGGTGAGGGCCGATAACGCTGACCGTATGTCGATTTGTGGCTAATGTACAGCGCCCGCAGTGCGGGAGAGGGGGTTGGGGGAGAGGGCCGGCCACCACACGAGATTCAGAGACTTTGGAGAGAGCAGTTTGAGATAGTTGGGTGATTGGTGTAGCGCTGTGAAAGCCAAGAGCCGAGCTCCCTTCTTCCGCCTTGCGGGAGAAGGGCCGGGGATGAGGGCAGGAGCTCCCATCTGATAGCCGAAGGCGGACGCGCTAGAAGCCGAATGGGAGCTAAAGACCTGGCCGCCAGAGCGAAGAGATTCGTTATGATCTTTCTAAGCGGAAAACTCTAACTTTATTACTTCTTACACATTTGATATAATCTCTGCGCCCAAAGCAGTGGAGGGTCATCTGAATATAAAGGATTGCATATGGCTGAGGAACGCATTGAAGCGCTTCTTGATTCGATGACGCTAGAGGAACAGGTCGCTTTGTTGGCCGGAGCAGACTTCTGGTCGACCGTTCCTATCGAGCGGGTAGGCATTCCTGCAGTGAAAGTGACCGACGGCCCGAACGGCGCCCGTGGCGGGGGAGCCTTGATCGGCGGAGTTACGGCCGCTAGTTTTCCGGTGGGTATCTCGTTGGGCTCGACTTGGGATACAGAGCTAGTCAACGAGATCGGCCAGGCCTTAGCCGAAGAGGCTCAATCCAAGGGCGCGCGCGTGCTACTGGCCCCGACCGTCAATATTCATCGCTCGACCCGCAACGGCCGCAACTTTGAATGTTACTCTGAAGATCCCTTTTTAACGGCCAAACTGGCGGTTTCCTACATCAAAGGCCTGCAGAGCAAAGGCATTGCAGCCACCATCAAGCACTATGCGGGCAACGAATCTGAGTTCGAGCGCATGACCATCAGCTCCGAGATCGGCGAGCGCCCGCTGCGCGAGATCTACTTGCTGCCCTTTGAAGCGGCGGTCAAAGAGGCCAAAACCTGGGCAGTGATGTCGGCCTACAACAAGGTCAACGGCGTCTATGCCAGCGAAAACCACTATCTGCTGACTGAGATCTTGCGCGATCAGTGGGGCTTCGACGGCGTCGTGATGTCGGACTGGTTCGGTTCGCACAGCACAGCGCCGACCGTTAACGCCGGACTCGACCTCGAGATGCCTGGCCCAACCCGCGACCGTGGCGAAAAGCTGGTGGCGGCCGTCAAAGCGGGCGAGGTCAGCCCCGAGACGGTGCGTGAGAGCGCTCGACGCATTCTGCGCCTCTTTGAGCGCATCGGCGCGCTCGACGACCCGACCATTGCGCCCGAGCAAGCCATCGACAAACCCGAGCATCGCGCCTTGATCCGCCGTGCGGGCGCCGAAGGCAGTGTGCTGCTCAAGAACAATGGCGTGTTGCCGCTCGATAAGGGCAAGATCGAGACGATCGCTATGATCGGCCCCAACGCCCAAACCGCGCAGATTATGGGTGGAGGAAGCGCGCAAGTCAATGCCCACTATCGCATCAGCCCTTACGAAGGCGTGTTGGCGCAAGCTGGCGATTCGGTCGAGCTAAGCTTCGCTCAAGGCGCGACCAACAACAAACAGCTGCCCGTCTTTACTGGCGGCTTCGACGTCGAGTACTACAACTCCAACGACCTCTCTGGTCCCGTGATCTATCGCACCACCGCACCCAAGAGCGAGTTTATGTGGATGGCCGAGATCGGCCCGGGTGTGCGACGCGATATCTTCTCGGCGCGTATAACCGGCAGCTACAAAGCCAGCGAGAGCGGCGAATACCTCTTCAGTCTCACCAGCGCTGGTCTGAGCCGCCTGTATGTCGATGGCAAGCTGCTGATCGAGAACTGGGAGAACTGGAAGCCGGGCGAGAGCTATTTTGGCGCTGGTAGCGACCAGATCGTGCGTCCGCTCGAACTGCAGGCCGGCCAAACCTACACCATCACGATCGAATACAGCTTCACCATCGGCACGACTCTGCCGCTGGCCGCCCTGCACGCAGGCGTGATGCTGCCGCTCGGCGATAAGGCCATCGAGGATGCGGTCGCGCTGGCCAAGCAGTCCGATGTGGCCGTGCTCTTCGTCGGCCTCACGGGCGAATGGGACACCGAGGGCGTCGATCGACCTCACATTCGCTTGGTTGGTCGCCAAGACGAGCTGATCGCTCGCGTGGCCGCCGCCAACCCCAAGACCGTGGTGGTGCTGCAGACCGGCGCGCCCGTCGAGATGCCCTGGCTGAACGATGTGGCGGCGGTGTTGCAGGCATGGTACCCGGGCCAAGAGGCGGGCAACGCGATCGCCGATGTGCTGTTCGGCGAGGTCAACCCTTCCGGTCGCCTGCCTCAGACCTTCCCGGTGCGCTTGGAAGATGATCCGACCTACATCAACTATCCGGGCGAGAACGGCAAGGTTTTCTACGGCGAGGGCCTGTTTGTGGGCTATCGCTACTACGACACCAAGAAGATCGAGCCGCTCTTCCCCTTCGGTTTCGGTCTCTCCTACACGACCTTTGCCTATAGCAACCTGCGCCTCAGCGCCGACACCATCGGCCCCAACGACACGCTCACCGTCACGCTCGACGTAACCAACACCGGCCAGCGGGCGGGCAAGAGCGTGGTTCAGCTCTATGTGCGCGACCCGCAGTCGCGTTTGGTGCGCCCCGAAAAGGAGCTGAAAGGCTTTACAAAAGTCGCTTTGGAAGCAGGTGAAACCCGCACTGTCTCGATCCAGCTCGACCCACGCTCCTTCGCCTATTACGACGACGCCAAGGCCGCTTGGGTGGTCGAAGCTGGCAGCTTCGAGATTCTAGTCGGCGAATCGTCGCGCCACATCCATCTGCGCGCCGAAGTCAGCATGACCGAGACCCGCGAGATCCAACCGTAAGTGAGTGAAGCATAGCCCGCTCGTTAGCTCAACGGGCGGGCCGATCGAGTGAGAGGAGCGAATACTATGGCTTGGCAGTCTAATACGGTCGAGGCGAACGGAATCAAGTTGCACTATACCCGCACTGGTGGCGATAAGCCGGTTGTGATTTTGGCCCACGGTGTAACCGACTCGGGCCTCTGTTGGACGCCCGTCGCCAAGGCGCTCGAAGCCGACTACGACCTGATTATGGTCGATGCGCGCGGTCACGGTTTCTCCGATGCTCCCGAAAATGGCTACAGCCCTGACTATCACGCTGCCGATATCGATGGCCTGATCAAGGCGCTCGGTTTACAGAAGCCCGCTATTTTAGGCCACTCGATGGGTGCAGCTACCAGCTTGGCTTTGGCAGGTTTGTACCCCGATGCAGTCGGTGCGATTCTGCTCGAGGATCCGCCCGCTTGGTGGATTCCCGCGGAGCCCAACGAGGACGAAGGCCAGAAGCGCATCGCAGGTATGCGCGAGTGGGCCGCCAGTCTGAAGCAGAAGACCCGCGAGCAACTGATCGAGGAAGAGCGCGCTCGCACCAATTGGTCTGATGACGAGCTTGAGCCTTGGGCCGATGCCAAGCTGAACTTCAGCGAGAATGTCTTGCGTGTTTTTGGTGCTTCTAACGCTGCCCAGGTCGATTGGGCCGGAGTGATCAAGAAGATCAAGGTGCCAGCTCTCTTGATCTATGCCGATCGTGATAAAGGTGGCATTGTTGATGCCGAGAGCGCTCAAAAGTTGGCCGAGATGCTGCCCAGCCTGCAAACCGCCCATATCGCCAACGCGGGCCACAGCATTCGGCGCGATCAGCTCGATGCCTATCTGAAGGTGGTGCGCGCCTTCTTGCAAGAGCACGCTCGCTAGTTCGCTAAGTTTCTCTGCGTACCAAAGGCTCAACAGGTAGAACATCCTGTTGAGCTTATTTGCTGTTCCGCTTAATTGTTTCACGCTTTTGGCGGAGCGGTCTCGACCTTCCATTCGGCTTCTAGCGCGTCCGCCTACGGCTATCAACATCCTTTCCACTCATGCAATCCCACCTTCGGCGATGATGCCTTCGTCGCCACATCGCGGCACAGCGCGCATCGTGGCTGCCTTGTGATACATCGCGCTCCATTAATGCTTCTGCAGATCGCTGAGCGCGAGCTTGGCTGCATGGTAGCCGCACATACCGTGTACGCCCGGGCCAGGCGGCGTCGACGACGAGCAGAGATAGACCAACGGCAGCGAGGTACGTTGCGGGTGCAGCTTGAGCACCGGCCGCGCGAAGAGCTGCTGCCAGTCGGCTATGCCTCCCCCGATATCTCCGCCGATCAGATTGGGGTTCCAAGTTTCCAGATCGGCGCAGCTCGAGATGCTGCGGGCCAGAATGCGCGAGCGAAAACCCGGCGCAAAGCGTTCGATCTGCTCTTCGATCGCAAAGGTCATATCCTGATTTGAGCCGTTGGGAACGTGACAATAGGCCCAGGCCGTATGTTTGCCTTCCGGCGCGCGGCTCGCATCGAACAGACTTGGCTGGGCTAACAGCACATAGGGCCGCGTCGCATGCTCTTGCTGGTGGGGCGCTCGTTCGGCTGCGGCGATCTCGGCCATGCTGCCGCCCAGATGCACAGTGGCGCTACGGCGACAATCTTCGGCCTGCCAAGGGATCGGCCCATCGAGCGCGTAGTCGATCTTGAACACGCCCGGCCCATAGCGGTAGGCTTCGAGCCGCTCGCGGTAGCTATTCGGCAGATAGTCGCCGGCGATCTGCAAAAATTGGCGCGGGGTCAGATCGAAGAGCACCGCCTTGTGGGGCGGTAACTCGTCGAGATGTCTGATCCACTGCCCTGTAATCACTTTGCCGCCATGAGAGCGGAAACAGTTCACTAGCGCGTTGGCGATCGATCCGGCCCCGCCTTGCGGGATCGGCCAGCCGACTGTGTGGGCTAAGCTGCCTAAAACCAAGGCAGGGGCGCTGCTGAAGGGTGCTTCCAAGGGCAGCATCGAGTGCGCCCCTAAGCCTGCCAAGAGAGCGGCGGCCTTTTCGCTGCGAAAGAGCAGGCGCGCCAGAAGGGTGGCGGGCAAGATCGAGCGCATACCGAAGCGCGCCGCGCTGATCGGGTAGGCCGGAAAGCGCAGCGGGTTTAGTACCAGCGGCGCGATCTGCTCCCAACTGCGTACCAGAGGGGCGAACAGACGGTAATAGGCGGCCCCATCGCGCCCAAGTTGAGCGGCTGTGGCCCGCAGCGAGCGCTGAATGTAGGCCGCTTGCCCGCCGTCGAGCGGGTGCACAACCGGCAGCTCCGGCTGGATCCAGCGCAGGCCGAAGCGTTCGAGCTGAAGCAGACGAAAGATCGGTGAGGCGATCCCAAAGGGGTGTACTGCGGAACCGCGGTCGTGCCTAAAACCCGGCAGGGTCAACTCGGCCGATGAGGTCCCTCCCCCTAGCTCCTTGTTGCCTTCGATAAGCAGCACTTCTAGGCCAGCGCGTGCAAGAATGCAAGCAGCAGTGAGACCATTGGGGCCCGACCCAACCACGATAGCATCGTATCGCTCCATGATTTTCTCCTTCGCTGCCCGGAAAACTTGATTGTATTGTACACCTTCTGGCTAGAAGCTCGTTTCAACAGAATATTTACCGTTTTCTCTTCTATTTAATCGACCTTATCTCGACAAAATATGAGCTAATTTTGAAGCATTCTTGGCCCTTGTCTTGCTTTTAAGACAGAATTAATCTAGATAGATAAGAAATTCGTACGGTTAAAGGGGATACCCTTTCATCTCCTGTTTTATGTTTGAAATTGATTAAGTCATTGATCAATACATAACAATCCCAATGAATACGCTCATCCTCTTAACAGTACAACGAACATCCAGCTTTATGTATACTATTTCAAAAAACATTGTATGGGCTAGCGGCCTTCTGGTACTTCTGTTGGGAATGAATGTCGTTGGTAAGAATCTCCATCTATCAGAACCTTTGCTCTTTGTTTTGCCCTTTGGAGCAGTAGTAGTCGGCTTATTTGTTCAGATCCCGGCCTTACGCGGTCCATTACAATATGCCGCACTTATAACTGCACTTGTATTCAGTTTGTTGCTCGATAAACAATCCTACTCGCGAGGATTCATTACGCTAGTTGTGACGCTCCTTAGTATCGGCTTAATGACCTTCTTGATTCTCCGTATGTCGATAGTAGACCAACATCTACAGCATCCGCGTGCGGTTTTAGTGCTGTTTCTGATCTGTTTAATCGCTTCCTATGCCAAAGGGTTAACAAGCTGTTTTTTAGCGAAGCTCTTGCTTAGCCAGCCTGCTTGTGCTTATTCCACCCAGATCTTTGCTACAGAGCTTATGAATTCGATGCTGGTTCTGCCGGTGATGCTCACTTTTCCTCGCATATCCTTCAAAGAGATACGCGGCTTAAGCCGACGCAGCGATGCCTATCGTGTGCTAGCGCTGCTCTGCCTGCTTGCAACCCTTATAGCCAGCGCGATGGTGGGCGGCCCGGGAGCACTGACCTTCCCTTTGCCCGCCTTGTTGTGGATCTCGCTCTACTTTGGGGTGTTCGTCTCGGCCTTATTGACATGCCTAACCAGCTACGCCCTGATCGTGATGTTGCAGCTTCACTCCATTGCGGGCGTTTGGATGGGCGAAGAGCTTATTCCCGTCTATTCGATGTATATCGGTATAGCTCTGATCGCCTTGTGCCCCTTGATTCTCGCCTCGGCCATCGGCTTTTATCGCGAACAGATCCGCAATCTGCGTCATCATGCGCTCTATGACATGTTGAGTGGCGGCCTTGTGCGATCGGCGTTTAAACAACAGGCCGAAGAGAGCATGGACTTTTCGCGGCGTTATGAACGCTCGCTGGCCACGATTATGCTCGATATCGATAACTTCAAGCGCATTAACGATAGCTATGGGCATAGTGCGGGCGATAAAATCATCACCGCTTTAGGTAAGACGATATTGACGAATATTCGCGATAGCGATCTGTTTGGGCGCATTGGGGGCGAGGAGTTCGTGATTCTGTTGCACGGCATCCCGCGCGATAGTGCACAAGGCATCGCCGAGGCCATAGCGCGCCAGTTTTCAACCGTTCCTCACAATATCGGCCAGCAAGAGGTGGTCTGGGTGACTGTGAGCATCGGCATCTACCATACTCCATCTTTAGTCGAGACGCTTGACGAAGTGATGGAAAAGGCCGATAAAGCGCTCTATTATGCCAAGACGCATGGCAAAAATCGGGTCGTCTTCTACAACGATATCGCTTTAGGCGCCTAGTCTATCCTTGAGACATCATTGTTCTGACCCTTCGTGAGGCAACAAAAGCGATGTTCTGCTTTGCCGAAGCCCAGATAGAACCTCTTAGTAAATCCGCGCGCTTGGCTTTTCAGAGGGCGCTTGGGCGCAGGCAGACGAGCAGCCGAATGTTTGGAAAGAATGCTGATAGCCGGAGGCGGACGCGCTAGAAGCCGAATAGATGGTTGAGACCTCTCCGCCAACCTTATTAAAGTGAACAAGCAGATGTGTTATCACCAACCAGATTCGCTTTAACGCGCTGCTCGATGTGATCGGCAGAACGGATTCTGTATAATGGACAGAGAGACCTAGCATAGTTGAGCGATAGGAGCTTGTATGTCCCCAGAATTACAGGAACGTTTTGGAATCGATCAGCGTATTCAGATCGTGTCCGGCCCCGCCGATTCGCCCCATGTCGTGTTGAGGACGGGGCGCGCTGAGGCGGTCTGTTCCCTCTACGGTGGGCAAGTTTTGCGCTATGGCTATGACGATCAGCCTCAGATCGTCTGGCGAGGCGAACACGCTCAATTTGTGGCTGGCAAAGCGATTCGAGCCGGCATTCCGATCTGCTGGCCTTGGTTCGGCCCTCATCCCTACAATTCGCAAAAACCCGCCCACGGTTTCGCTCGCCTGCAGCTTTGGGAGCTGTTAGAGAGCGGTGCCGATAGCGAGATGGCTTGGCTTAAACTGGGCCTGCGCGATAACGAAGCGACCAGATCGATCTGGCCCTACGCCTTTCAACTAGAGCTGCTGGTGCGTGTCGGCGAGCGTCTCGAGCTCGCGTTGACGAGCACCAATACCGGCGACCGCGCCTTCGATCTGGGTGGAGCGCTGCATAGCTACTTCGCCGTTGGAGCGATCGAACAGATCAGCATCGAAGGACTCGACGGCAGTACCTACTTCGATCAGCTCAGCAAGATCCAACAGCGCCAGACCGGCCCGATTCAGTTCACCGAAGAGCTCGACCGGATCTATCTCGATACTACTGCTGCCTGCACGATCGTCGATCCTGTGTGGCAGCGCAAGATCGTCGTTGAAAAGCAGGGCAGCCGTTCGACGGTGGTCTGGAACCCGTGGATCGAGAAGGCCAAACGTTTAGCCGATTTCGGCGACGAGGATTATCGCGGCATGGTCTGCATCGAGACCGCCAATGCAGGCCCCGATCAGATACGCCTCGAGCCGAACGCACGCCATACGCTTGGCACCACGATTTGGGCCGAAGCGCTAACTTAGGCCGCTGCTTGTGGCAGTCAGCTTAGCGCAGTAAAGGAGGCCTTGAGTGACCGCAGTTCGAATCGGTTTTGTTTCAACGCGTCTGGCCGGAACCGATGGTGTTTCGTTAGAGGTTGTGAAGTGGGTCAAGGTTTTGGAGCGTTTGGGCCACCAGTGCTTCTTTTTTGCTGGCGAGCTCGAATGGGAACCAGAGCGAAGTATGCTGGTGCCCCAAGCCCATTTTAACTACCCCGATGTTTTGGCGATTACGCGCGATCTGTTTAACGACTATATTCGTTCATCCCATACTTCGCAACGTGTTCAAACTCTAAAAGAGCTGCTGAAACAGCGGCTCTACGAGTTTATCGATCGTTATAAGGTCGATTTGCTAATCACCCAAAACGCTCAGTCTATTCCCATGCATATACCGCTTGGCTTAGCTTTGGCGGAGCTGATCGCCGAGACAAACATTCCCACCATCGCTCATCACCACGATTTTAGCTGGGAGCGCACGCGCTTTGCGGTGAGCGCCGCCGACGACTACTTGAACGCCGCCTTCCCGCCCGCTTTGAAATCCATTCATCATGTGGTGATCAACTCGATAGCGGCGCGCCAGCTCGCTATGCGGCGGGCGGTCAACTCAACCTTGATTCCCAATGTGATGCCCTTTGAAAGCCCGCCGCCGCCGCCCGACGAGTATAGCTTCCACTTGCGGGCCGATTTGGGCGTCGCTCCGAGCGAGCTTTTGCTGCTTCAGCCGACGCGCATCGTTCCGCGCAAACGAATCGAGCGCTCGATCGAGTTGCTGTCGCGCTTGGAACGGCCAGCCACCTTGTTGATCTCGCACCAAGCTGGCGATGAGGGCACGGCTTACCTCGACTATCTGCGCAGCTACGCCGAGCTATTGAAGGTGCGGGTGCTGTTTGGGGCCGAGATCATAGCGGAACAGCGCGGCAAGACAGCCGATGGCCGTCGGATCTATAGCTTGGCCGATGCTTATCAACAAGCCGACTTAGTGATCTATCCCTCGTCGATCGAAGGTTTCGGGAACGCCTTCCTTGAAACGATCTACTATCGACGCCCCTTGGTGATGAGCGCCTATGACATCTATCGGGTCGATATTCAGCCCAAAGGCTTCGATCTGATCGTTTTCGACGAGTTTATCACCAGCGATACCGTGGAGGCGACACGCAACTTGTTGGCTGATCCGGTGCAGGTGGCGGCGATGTGTGAGCATAACTATGCTCTAGCTCAGCGCTTTTACTCCTTTAGCGCTCTCGAAAAGCGTCTCGCCGCCCTTTTGCAGGAGATCGTCGGTTGATGGGTGGGTTCCGCTCTGCCGAAGGCTAAAAAGAAATAAAGTGATTGGATTTGGCTTCACAACGGCCGAGGCGCTTCGTTACGCTTGGAGGGCGGGATCTTGGTAGCCGTAGGCGGACGCGCTAGAGACCGTATGGGCGCTAGCGACCTAGCCGCCAAAAAGAAATATTCGCCAAAGAGCAGATTCGCGCTGCCGAAGCTCAAAACGAGCGCAACGTGATCGAGCAGATTTGGTATCATAGCCAACACGTCGGTGCGTGAGACCGGCGTGCTGTGGCAGAATACGTGATCGCAGAGCAGCGAGGATAGGCCAATGTTCCCTTTTAAAACGGCATTAAATGCGTCGACGCTCTTTCCGTTTCAGTTAGATGTGCTGCAACAGGTTGAAGTAGCGGCTCAGGCGGGCTACGCTGGGATCGAGTTGTGGGTTAAAGATATCGAGGCCTATTTGGCTGCGGGGGGCACTACTCAAGCCCTTCGTGAGCGCATTGAGCAGAGCGGCCTCACCTTGGTGAACGCTATCGCCTTCTTCGCTTGGGCCGACGCCGACCCCGCAAAGCGCGCCCAAGCCTTGCTTCAGGCCGAGCGCGAGATGAAGATCTTGCAGGAGCTAGGCTGCCAGGGCGTGGCTGCGCCGCCCTTTGGCGATGTGGCGGCGGTTTCGTTGCAAGAGATGGCCGAGGCTTTTGCGCTTTTGAGCCAGCGCGCTCAAGCGATCGGCATTAGGCCCTATTTGGAGTTTTGGGGACGGGCGCCTAAATTGTCGTCGCTGGGCGAAGCGCTCTTTGTAGCGGCCCAGAGCGGCCTAGAAGATGTCAAACTGCTGCTCGATCCCTTCCATATGTACACGGGCGGCAGCAAAGTCGAAGCCATTTCGTTGATGCGCGGCAGCACGATTGGGGTTGTGCATGTCAACGACTATCCGGCCGAGCCTGCCCGCGCCACCATCGCCGACAGCGACCGCGTCTTCCCGGGCCAAGGCATCGCTCCTTCGCAGCAGATCGCACGCCTCTTGCACAGCATCGGCTACGACGGTTTCCTCTCGTTGGAACTCTTCATCAGCGATTTCGGTTCGGAAAGCGCCCTCGATGTAGCCAAGCGCGGCCTCGAAACGATCCGCAGCACCTACACGGTCTAAGCCGGCGCGAAAGAGCTGAGAGAGATTTCGCTTGTTTATGCGGAATCTCTCTCGACCTTGTGCGAGCAAGCGCGTATTGCTTTGGCGGAAGAGTTCTCTTCCTTCCATTCGTTCCTTAGCGCGTCCGCCTACGGCTACCAAGTCGCCTTCCCCAAAGAAGGGTCGCTCGCCGCTGCATCGGCGTCTCAATGCTTGTACACTTCCTCTTTCAACCTTGCACGCTCGCAACGCGTGAGAAAGATCGGGGCGAACGTTATGTGAGATTTCATACGCTCACGCGAAATCTCACATAACAAAAGGCTAAGAACCAGCTTAGACAGGGTTGGTGGTGTTTGGGGCCGAGTTGTTGCGTTTGTAGAGCATTGCGATTCCGACGCCTAACAAACAGAGCGCTGCGCATACCAGCAATGCTTCAGAAACGCCGATTCGGTCGGACAGCGCGCCGGTCAACAGGCCGCCGATCGGCGTGCTCCCCGCAAACAGCAGCATGTAGATGCTCATCACTCGTCCGCGCAGCTCGTCGGGCACAATGAGTTGCAACAAGGTGTTGGCGCTGGTCGAAAAGAGAATGCCAGCGAAGCCGAGCGCGACTAAGAGGCCGCTCGAAAGCGCGTAGTTTGAAGAGACCGCCACAGCGGCGAACAAAATACTAAATACAGTCGAGCCGATGATCAAACGCCAGATCGTGACCTTGCGCATATAGGCCACACCCAAAGCGCCTACAACAGAACCAAAGCCCAAAAAGGCCGAGAGATTGCCGAAGCCTTGGGCGTCGGTGTGGAGCACGAAGCCGGAGAGCAGCGGCAGCACCACGCTGAAGTTATAGCCGAAGGTGCCGATCGCAGCCACTACGATCATAATCAGCATGACCGAGGGGGTCTTCCAAACGTACCGCAAGCCTTCAAGCAGGTGCGAGCCGATCTTGCCCGCTGGTGCTGGTTGTGAGACATTCAGTTGCGAGCGATCGATGCGGAATAAACCGTATAGTACGGCGACAAACGAGATGGTGTTCACCAACAAGACCAAACCGATTCCGCTTAGTTCGCTGCTAGCTCGTGCGATCATCAACCCGGCTAATGCAGGCCCGACAATACGCGAGCCGTTAAAGAGCATCGAGTTGAGCGCAACGGCGTTCACAAGGCGCTCGCGTCCCACCAGTTCGATCACAAAGGTTTGGCGCACCGGATTATCAATCGCCGTGATGATACCTTGCAGCAGCGCCAGTAGATAGACCTGCCAGAGCTGAATCAGGCCTGTGTAGACCAAGATGGTGAAGATCAGCGCTTGAAGCAGGGCCGCCACTTGGGTGACGATCACAAGGCGATGTTTGGAAAAGCGGTCTGTCAATACCCCGCCGATCAGCGATAAGAGCAGAACCGGGAGGAATTGCAGAGCGGTGACGACTCCTACCGCGAAGGGCGAATGGGTCAGTTGCAATACCAGCCAGTCTTGGGCGGTGCGCTGCATCCAACTACCCGTTTGCGAGATGAGATGACCAGTCCAAAATATGCGGTAATTTCGTATTTCAAGCGCCCGAAAGCCGTGTTTGAGTTTGGCGAACCATCCGGTGCGCTGTGGTAACAAAGCTGCTTCGTTTGCGATAATCTTTTCGTTAGGTTGGCGAACGTTCAGAGTCCCCATAATCTTCCTCTTGGATTAATACGCGATGCAGTGCGGCTAACGCAATTTGAATCGCTGTACGTTCTTCAGGGCTGAGTTCTTCCATAGCTGCTTGTAACCGCTTCAAGAGTTGCTCTTCAATGTGTTAAGGGTACGCTTTACCTAGCCGAGTTAGCGTTGGTTTAGATGCCAGTTGCAGTTGCTGGGAAACACGTGAAAACGAACCGTGTATAAACGGGTTAGCAGTTCGCCCAGACTTAGCAAACCGCATTGGCACTCTTTGGCAAGCTCGCTCAAGGTCTAAGGCCTCTATCAAAAGGGCCAGCACCCGACATTGGGCAATGGTCATCGTTTCACCGGCTTCGTTGCCTACTTCGGTTGCGACAATGCGATTGAGGAGTGGTAGGGTCTACGTACGGTCTAGAATGGTGTAAGCGGTTTAGATATGTAACTATAGATTGTTCAGGTAACCTGTTTCTTTTTATTGGTAAACATTGCCTAAAGATCTCAAACAGCGTCTGAAACTCGCTAAACGGCTTATTTATAAAGCGATGCGAATCGATTCGCATGAGCGTACATCGAACCCTGTCAGGCGATCTTGCGTTGCTTGTTCAACAGATTGCGTCTTAAAGTGTGCTAACTCGCACAGGCCTGCCAGATTGCTCGGATAGGTCTGTATCTAGCTGATTCTTGCAAAGCTGAAAAGGCTTGGTTTCGTGCCTCTGCCTGTAACGATTGTCTGTGAAAATAATCTCTTATCGTTTGTAGTACGTTCGCACAGTATGCTTTGCTGGGCTTGTGAGAAGCTGGAGAGGAGCAAAACCAAGCTGCTAATGGGCGGCCAATCTTCGGAGGAGGTAGGTAGGAGGTTAGAAGAGCTTGTACCGCGTTACGTATGGTTGAATATGAGCAGACACTGAAGCTGTGTACGAACGAGAACGTAGGTCGTCAGCAATCGTTGCGGCCCAAAGCTTATCAGTTTTCAAAGAGCCTATCGTGTTGTACAAGATCTAGCAGTTCTAAGCGCAAGCCTTAGAACAAGTTTGAGAGGAGCGGCTATCTAGTTGTATAGCCGCCCCGATCTTCCCTGTGATTATGCTTCTCTAATTCCTGCCTGAGCCAGCACCTTGCGGATCGCATCACCAACGACTTTGCTGCGCTCGGCGTCGCTGGCAAGTTCGCTCAGCTCTTTTTTAAATGGCTCGCAGACGATCGGACCGTCATAGCCGATTTTGTCGAGTGCCTTTAGAAAGCCGTTGATATCGATCACGCCTGTTTCGCCCGGCAGCGCGCGACGGTTATCGATCTGTTCGTCTGCGCTTAGGCCCGCCTGAGCATCGTTGATGTGTACATACACTACTTGTTCTGGACGCAGCGCTTCGAGTTCGGCGATTGTGCCATGCGAGGTGAACCAGTGGAAGCAGTCCAGCAGCAAGCCGACGTTCGGCCCGATCTCTTCGCCCATCGCCAACATGCCCTCCATAGTGTAGATGAAGGGATAGCGCTGGGTGTCGCGTAGCGTTTTCGGCCCCACAAATTCGAGTCCGAAGTTCTGACCGTGTTCGGCCAAGATCTGGGCCACCGGTTTGAGCCGTTCGATATGGAAGGCGCGGTTTTCAGCGTAGTCGCGTTCATTAGAACAGGGCATAATCCAAGTGCATACTCGTGTAGCGCCGACCGCTTGGGCCGCTTTCGCAAGACGTGGCAGCGCTGCCAAGCCTTCATGCCAAGCCGCCTCGCTGTTGCGCCAGTCGATCGGCAGGCCCCAGCCAGCAACTCGTAGCCCTGCTGCGCTCAACGCACCTGTCACTGCCTCGACACCCTGCTGATCGATCAGATCAGCGACTTGCTGAATCGACAGTTCCAGGCCTGCAAAACCTCCCTGTTGAGCTGCGAGAATCGCAGCATCCAATGACTTGGCTTGAATGCCAACATTGCCCGGACTCAATGCGCTAAACATCGTTGTATCCTTTTAGGGCTGAATTATAGAAACGAGTTTTTGTAGTGTCTATGTATATGCCATAGTTGGCATCCTGTCAATTTTTTGAAAAGTGGCCTAGTTTTCGTAAAGCAGACAAAAAAAGAGGTCTCGGGAGTGGATAAATCCCAAAGACCTCTTCAAAAAATATGTCTAATGAACCTTAACGCCGGAAACCAAGCCAGATCAAGAGCGAGCCGACTATAATAAAGAGCCAACCTAAGATCACCATAATCCACCAGGCTTCGTTTTGGCTGTCGAGATAGTCGGATTTCGTGCCAACGCTTACCACATCAGCATCGATCACGATTCCGTCGTTGTTCGAGCGTAGTTTGCCGATCACAACCACCGAGTCGTTGTGGCGGATACCGCTGATGCGGTGTAGTTCATTGTTGATGCGTACCTCGCGCTGGTTTTGCAGCTCTCCAAAGTTATAGGTATCGTTTCTGATCTGAATAGTTTCGTTTTCAAGCTCGACTTTGAGCGGCGGGGTTACTGTTAACTCCGTGCGCCATTCGGTGCGGTATCTGCCGTCTCGTCGTACGCGCTCTTGACGCTCTTGACGATAAGCGACGTAATCGTCGAACTGTTTCTTGCTCTCAGGGCTGATACGCGCTTCGATCACCACTTCGCTGCCTGGCTCTTGTTGGCTGAGGCTAGCCAGATCCGAAACAGGCAGAGCTAAGACGCGCGCTGAATCTTGGCTGATAAACCAGGGAACTCCGAGACCGACGATCAGACCTGCAATAAGAAAGATGAATCCTATCAGCAGAAGGAAGATTTTTCCTGATCTCACAAGATACTCCTGATGCTGGCTGAACGGTTTGGGCTATTGAGCTATGGTAACAGATCTGTGATCGCCTTGGATCGCTCCTAGGGTTGATTTTAAGCTTCTATCCCATAAAAAGTATAGAAGTCGCTGATCGGGGCGCTTGTACGTAGGTTGGTAAGGGAAGCAGTGCTGCAGATCAGCTAGATCAGTGAGGCGGTCTAGGCGTTAATATGATACCAAATCCGTTTGCACTTTTTGAATTTCAGATCTGCTCTTTCGACGAGCACACGATGGACGGCGAAAAACGGGGCAAGCATCAAAAAAGAGAAGTTCTGCAGAGTACGAGCAACTAGGGGAAAAGCTATTTGGAATTTCGCGCAACGGCACGAAATTCCAAATAACAAACATAGTCAAGTTCCGCTACAAACCGTGCAAAGCTATTAGCCAGAGCGATACAGCTCTGCATAGGCTTGGGCCACTGCAGTTTGGGTATAGTGCTTTAACACTCGTTTGCGCCCTTGGCTGGCGAGTTTGGCACGCAGTTTGGGCTGATCATAAAGCCGTTCGATCAGATTGCGCAGCGCCTTGATATCTCCCTCGGGGAAAACTAAGCCACCATCCCCAATCACATTCGGGATCTCGCCCGACGACGAGCCGATCACAGCGATGGCGCAACTCATAGCTTCGATCAGTACACGCCCGAACTGCTCCTTCCAAGTGCTAGTTGTGCGCGAGGGCAGCACCAACACATCCATATCGTGCATGGCGTTGGGCACATCGGTGCTGGCGACAGCCGAGCGAATCTCGAGCCGATCGGCCATGCCAAGCGCGCGCGCTCGCTCTGCGATCTGTTCGCGCAGCTCGCCGTTGCCGACCAATAAAAGATGCACATAGGGCAGAGGCGCGCAGGCTTCGAGCAGATCGAGTAAGCCTTTGGCCGCTATCAGCCGCCCAACATAGCCGACTGTAAAGGGCCGCTCGGGCGGACGAATTGGCGCTGGTGCAAACAGCTCCGGGTCGACCCCAACTTGCGGCAAGGTTGTGATCGGCCCACGATAACCGTGTTTGCGAATAATGTTCGCCGCGTCGGCATTGCACACGATCGCGTGGGCATGGCGAAAGTTGTATCGTTCAAACCACGAGAAGGGCGGCGGATAGAAACGTTCGATATTGGCATAGTTATAGAAAAAGCAGCGCGCTCCCACCGCCTGCCCGGCCCGAATGCCTTGAAAGGTCGCCGGATTAAACGATTCCTCATCCATATGCAACACATCGGGGCGCTCGCGCTGAATCAGCTTTTCTAAACCAGGGTAAAAATGAAAATGGTGGCGGCCGTTAAAGGCCATTGGCAACACTTCTAAGCGATAACCTGTGGTAAAGCGCCGTTCGAGCATTTGCCAGCCGACCTTGGGTTCATGCCAACCGGGCGGAACGACCGCCACCAATTCGATATCTTTATGGCGCGCCAACTCTTCTAGTTTGCGTTGGGCTGCTCCTGCGATTAAGGCTTTTGAAACGATTACAACTTTAGTCATGCGTTATAGAGACTTTTCTAAATACCAAAAGACACGATGAATAGTCGCATTGGCGACTTTTGCATAAAACGTGATCGGGCCAACCCACGAAACTTCGGCGAAGTTGTGCCCATGCTCTTTGAGATCTTGCATACAGCGGTAGAAGAGCACGCGCCCCAAACCTTTGCCGCGCAACGCCTCTTCTGTGCCGGTTGGGCCGAAGCTATAGGGGAACGATGTGACCCCATAGGCCGCAAAGGCGCAGATCCGCCCGTTGTATTCGGCCACAAAGCAGGTGATCGGGTCGCGCTTGAGCGTCAGCAAGCCCTCAGCTTGCCAGGCCGGGCCCCAAGTGCGCAAGAGCCAATCGCTAAAGGCGATTCGATCGTTTGGCTGCAGACGCCGTATCTTGAAGCCTTCCAAAGATAAAAAGGCCTCTTCGTCGGAGGTATCCCACGATTGGCTGTTCAGGTCAACATACATATTGATGCCGTCGCCGCTGCGTTGGTAGCCGTGGCGCTGCAAAAAGCAAAAAGCCGCAGTATAGCGTACATCCAAACCGGGCCAGAAGTAGCAGGGCACGCTATTGGCGATCGCGATCTTGTTGATACCATCGGCTTGCATGCGTCGTTCAAACTCTTGTAAAAGCCTGCTAGCAACACCCCGCCGCTGTTGGCGCGGGTGAGTTGCGAACAGTCGCACCCAGCCTTGGGTTCCCTCCTCGGTGTCGCGTGTGCCGCCTAGCATGGCGCCGACCAGTTGTGAGCCTTGCCAAGCCAGCAGTTGATGGGCCGGATTGGCGTTGGGCTGCTCCAACAATTGATATTCGAGCAGGTCTACAGACCAGCTATCGTACGGCAAAGTTAGTTGACATAAAGATGCTAGGGCCGGTAAATCGTTGGGAGTAAGGTTTTGGATTTCCATGTCTTCCTCGTTGCATCCTGTTGTTGCCCATTTGCCAGTGGGGAAACCCCGTTTGTGCTGGCTATAGTACCACACTGTTCAATTGCACGAGAAGCATAGCTGCTTCTAAATCTTCTCGCTCACTTCAACGCTCTAGCGGCAAGGTCTCTTCCTCAAAGAGGGTCTTAACCGCGTCCGCCTACGGCTATCAGCCTTCTGTCCGTTGCCACAGGCGTCTATCTCGCCTGCCCGAGACCGCCCTCACACACCCCTATACCGACCCATCTCCTATCACAACGAGCATAAGCATAGTCATACTAAATCCGTTTAAAGACTTGCGCTCTTGTAAGGCAGAAAACAAACCCGGGGTCAAGTTCCACTTTGCCCAAGGCTAAATAGAAAGTAATCAACCAGATTTGCTATCATACGAGAATTGTCGGCCTTGAGGAGGGCTTTCGGCACACAAATAGAAGCCTTGTTTGTTGGGCGGGATGCTGGTAGCCGAAGGCGGACGCGCCAAAGATCTTCTGTTTGGGGCAAAACTTAGCCGCAGCGATAGCAAGCAAACGGGTTAGTGATCAGCCCTAACTTTGCCAAAGCCCAAAACACCCAGAGACCTACCAGATTTGTTATCAAGGACAAAAAAAACGATCTGAGCCTCGGTTTCAAGGCTCAGATCGCACGATGCTCGTTATTACAACTGTTTGGCTTGATGTTAAGCAGCCCGACGATGGTTGCGGCTCTGACGACGAAGCTGCGGGCGCATCGTCAAGCGCATACCCATGCGGTTGTTTGAAGCGGGCTGTGGCTTGGCCGGGCGGCGGGTCGAGGTCGCGGGGTAGCCTAAGTGCCGATTGATGCTCGCCAAGCTCTGGGCCGGAATATCGTTGATCACCAGTTGGCCCTTGACCTCTTCGATCACGATGCGGCGTGGCTCCGGAGTAAGGCAGTGGTGTGCTCCGCCCCGCCCCGAGATCATCTGCTGATAGGCGCCGACACCGAAGATCGCCACGATCTGGCCGCGCCCCGTTTCGGGCAAAATCAAGGGCGGATCGCCCTCGCGCGGGTAGTAGTCGTCTGAATCGCAGGTGCGCCGCCCGGCGAGGCGTACCTCGCGGATGGGACGATCCCAGCCGTCGAGCGGTAGAACCACAAACTGCTGGCCCTCAACTAAAACGCTATCGGGCAGCGATACCATAAGACTGCCGTTGATCAAAAACCAATCGGGGTCGCCGAACTCGCCTGCCTTCACCTGACCAACCTCAAACAGATAGACGCTGTGGCTGGCTACGGTGTAGCGGCCAAATTCACCGATCAGATCAGGAACCGGTACATCAAAGCGTGCGCAGACCTCTTGAACGCGCGTCAAGAGCTTGATCAGAAAACCTTGATAGTCGAAGTTAAAACCTAGCTTGTAAGCTGAGGTCGGCATACCGCCGCCGAAGTTGAAATACTTCAGAGTTGGAACCCACTGGCGCAGCTTGCAATAGGCTTCGAGCGAGATCGTCAGCGCTTCTAGCCATTGGTCGACATGCTCGAGCTGGCTGCCAGCCATAGCGTGATAGACCGTTAGGCTGTGGGGCGTATTCTGAATACGGCGCGCCACATAGTTGATCTCGCTGGCGCTCAGGCCAAAGCGATTGTTGCCGATATGGGCGCGGTGTGGTGCTCGCTCGCGCACACCGAATTGGAAGGGCAGTACACTGGCGCTGAGCACTTCGAACTCATCTATATCATCGAGAATGGGAATAACAGTAGTACAGCCATCGCGACGGAGCGCCGCAATGCCTTCAAGATACGACGACTCTTTCGAGCCGTTACAGCAGATCAGTCGCCCTTTGGGCAACACCCCATCATGCCAAAGTTGTCGCGCGATGTATACGTCTGCCGTCGCCGATGTTTCGTAGTGCGCACCCGACTGCAGAGCCGTGCGAACGACTTCCGCAGCGAAGTTCGCTTTGGTGGCGTAGGCGTATACAAATGATCCCTCATACTTAACCGCTTGTCGCGCCGTTTCAGCCCAATCTTGCATGGTCTGAATCTGGGTTGTAATCTGAGGACAAAACGCCACTTCTAGAGGAGCGCCGTAGCGCTCGGCCAAACTGTTTAAATCGATTCGGTCACCGAGCAGCAGTCGCCCATTGCGACGAGTAACAAAATCGGTGATTGGGCCTTCGCTAGCGATTTGATAGGTGGCGTTGAGATGCGCGGCATAGGTCTGCTTGTCCAACTGTACCATGTCCTCCTAAGAATAACGTAGCTGCACAGAACACAGAAAAAATGAGCACGGGTATTCATCGCACGCACTGTCGAAACAGGCACGAGCGAACAAGGAGCAGCACATATCTATGCAGGGCAAAGCCTGACACGAACCGCTTTATGGTTCGTATGCGCACAGGGAACGTTTTTGATCAGAAAGGCAAAAACGCCCGACACACCCTACGTGTGTGGGCTGATCGGGGAGGACGAGGCGTACAGTCGCGTTAGCACTGCCTACAGAGAGGCAGCCCCACCATCACACGGGATGTGATTCTGATGCAGCGGCCTGAAGCGCGGTGCTGCCTTGTGAAACTACCGTCCATACAACCTCGGTGAATGCGAGCTCGGCGGCGAGGTGGACGGGTAGACAACCCGTCTCCATGCCTGGCACTGTAGCGCATGGGCAATACAGCGCCGAGATCGCGAGGATACTATGTTGTCATGCTGACAACAGCCACGCATTATAGGTCTAAAAAGAGTGAATGTCAAGCTCCTGCGCTCCTATTTGTTGCCCCAATTCCTCATAGCAACTCCACATGTCTGACACCAAATCTTGCACAACAAAAGGAAGCGTCTTCCTCTCTGTCGCGGGCCAAAAACATACGCAGATCAAGCGAATGTGCTATTGCGCCGCTGAGTTTTATTTCATGTATGCGTTGTGGTAACACCTGCCTGCTAGGCTATAGATGGCGTATTCAGACGAGAAAACATCCAATGTGAAGCTTTTTTCACTATTCGTGTTTTCGTCACAAGTCCACTCCTCGCTTGTGAGGTGGCGCCTAAGCGGTAAACGTAGAGCGTTTGTAATACGATCGACATTCGTATCTAGCATCCTAAAGGCCTTAATAGCCTTCGTGGGGGTCTGGGGTTTGCCGCCAAGCTTTTTTACTAAGCTGGCTGCCGCTCGTCTTGGGCGCTAGAAAGATCGGGAAAATGCCGATTTTTCTGGTCGGAATTCGCATAAACTCAAGTTGCGGATGTACGCACCACTATGCTATAATCGGCGATGTGAAGATATGGAGAAACCATATTCACCAAATTGATGGTATGATCAGCACAGTCGTATTTGCTTCTTCGCTGCTGTCTAACAACATCAGACCTGAAAGCGTTCGATTTAGCGGATCAAGGAGGGCGGCGCGGATACTAACACCATAGTTCGACTGTGGAGTATTGTGCCGCAGAAGGTGTGAAAACACAGCAGCGCATTCAACGCGCACTTACCGTTTGCCTGCTGTTACTCTTGCTGGCGGCGTGCAGTGTGCAATCTTCGTCACAGCAACTCGCCAATGCAACGTTGGTTGCTACTTCTGGGGAGCCAGTGCGTTTGGTTCTTTGGCAAGCGTGGACACCGGAGCTTCAGCCCGTGTTGTCGAACCTTGTCAATCAGTACCATCGAACGCAATCGAATGTGCGAATTATCGTGCAGTCGGTGCCGCGTGCTTCGCTATCGAAAGAGATGCGAACAGCAACGCTGGCTGGTGGCGGTCCACATCTCTTGTTAATTCCAAGTCATTCCCTTGGTGCGTTGTCGGATCAGCTCTTGCCGCTCGATGAACTGGTGCCCGAGGCCAAAAAGAGCGCATTACTTCCTGTGACAGTAGCAAGTGGACGCGCAACAAATGTTGCGGGAGAAACCCACCAATATGGGCTTCCCGTAACATTTGACACACTGGTCTTATATTATAATAAAGCTAACGTATTAGACCCACCAGCCAATACGGAGCGCCTTCTGAGCACTTCGCGAGGCTTAACAGATATTAGCACCCAACCTCCTATTTGGGGGTTAGCATACAATCTATCGCTTGACACCACGATTGGCTACTTGTATGCGTTTGGCGGTCGTGTCTTCGATGATACAGGCCGAGTGGTGCTAGGTGGTGAGGGACGAGCAGGCACGGAACGATGGTTACAATGGCTGCTCGAATTACATCAGGATAACCAATTATTAGCGGTGACGGACGGCATTAGAGTGGACGGTGCCCTCAAAGCACATCAAGCTTTAATGACGGTAAATTGGGCAAACCAGTACGGATCCTATCGCGCATTGTGGGGCGACAAACTAGGTGTCGCGCCGCTTCCACAGCTAAGCGCAACAGGAAATGCACCAGTGACCTATGTGCAAACAGAAGTCATTAGCGTAAACGGCCTGGTGCGAGATGAGGAAGAACAACGGGCGGCGGCGGATTTCATCGGGTATATCGTCAGCACGGAGGCGCAGCAAGAACTGCTTCGTGCAGGCCTCCAACCAGTAAACAGCGATCTTCAGCTTGATGGTCCTGACTACGAGGCGGCTCGCGCGTTTCGCAGCCAGGCAGAGCAGAGCGTTGCGATGCCGAATAGCATCAACGATACAGACGTGGTATGGCCAACTTTGACCCAGATGTTACGCGCAGTGTTGCAACGACAACTGAGTCCGGCAGATGCCGTGACAGAGGCGGATCTCCGCTTACGTCAACGCTTCGAGCCGGCGTCAACTCCCTGACAATCTATGGGCCTTGTTTGCCGTTAACTACCAGTATCCTAGTTGCTGTTCGTCAAAACATGTAGTAGAATGATCTCGAAGCGGTCGTCCCCTACGGCCTGCACGAGTCTGGTATGCACACGTGCATCCGAACACGTATCCCACAACTGGCCGACGGCCTTTAAGGAGGATGTGAATGGCAAGCAGAACCGAAGAGATGATCCGGCATCTGAAGGCACTTCAGATGAATGCTCCAGATATCGAGGCATCCGCTATTGTGAGTGTGGACGGCCTGATCATGGCCGCCGCGTTGCCAGCGGACGTCGAAGAGGATAAAGTGTCCGCAATGGCTGCCTCGATGTTGTCTCTGGGCGAGCGGATCGCTCATGAGTTGCGACGCGGTCAACTCGATCAAGTCTTTGTTCGTGGCGAAGAGGGCTTTGTTATCCTAATGGCTATCGGCGAAGAGGCTGTGTTGACGGCGCTCACAACGGCTCGCGCTAAGTTGGGTTTGGTTTTCTTGGATATGCGGCGGACTGCTAACGAGTTGGTTAACCTCGTCTAGAGGTTATGAATATCACCTCTTCTGTGCTGGCCCGCTTCTGGTCGCCAATGGTGGTGATTTTGTTTGCTTGTTCCCTCCTTCGCGTATGCATACCTGGGGCCAAGTGGTGTACGCCACTTGGCCTCCTTGCCGTTGCTCATGTGCGGGCACGGTATTCGTCTCCCGAAGGCTAGGCCTTCACAATGTATATGCTAGGAGAGCAGAAAGTCCATGAGTAACTACAGTGATCTGATCCGCAATATCCCAGACTTCCCAATCCCTGGGGTACAGTTCAAAGATATTACTACGCTGTTACGTGATGGGGAGGCCTTTCACAGCGTAATCGAAGAACTGGCTTCACGCTACGCGGATCGTAAGATCGATGCGGTAGTTGGTGTTGAGTCGCGCGGCTTTATTTTCAGTGCGCCGCTGGCATACCGCCTCGGTGTAGGCTTGGTGCTTGTACGCAAGCCCGGCAAACTGCCCGCAGCAACCTACCAGATCTCCTATGATCTGGAGTATGGCTCAAATGTCTTAGAGATCCATCGCGATGCACTCGAGCCGGGTGCGCGTGTATTGATAGTGGACGACCTATTGGCGACTGGCGGCACCATTGAAGCATGCTGTAAGCTTGTTGAAATGGCCGGCGCAGTCGTGGAAGAATTGGCCTTTGTGGTGGAACTTTCGTTCCTCCAAGGACGGGAGCGACTCCAAGGGATCGCGCCTGTCTTCTCTCTTGTCACCTACTAGTTCGCACGTCAGAAGCCCAAAAGGTGGCCTAGGAGGGTAGCAATTACTCTCCTAGCCCCTTTTGTGGTATGCCATTTGCAGAAGAACGTGTTATACGAAATCCGCTTGAATCGTTGTATTTTGGGGCGGTCTCTCGGCACACAGCTACAACAGCCTGCTTACGGGCGAGCCGTTGGTAGCCGAAGGCGGACGCGCTAGCAAGCCTTTTTGGGGTAGAGACCAAGCCGCCAAAATGCTGAACTGATCAAACGGATCTGCTATTGCTCGATCGCCGAAGTGGTGTAGACGATAGAGGCTATGCTGGTACGTCGGTCGCTTGGAACAGATCGCAACGCTCTGCAATAGGCGTAAGTATCGCTTTGCTCTGGTCCGGCGAAAGTCCGTTATACTATAGGTCTATCTCTTCCTACCAATTTTTCAACCTATAACATAAAGCTGAATCGCTACCTCAGAGAAATATATGCTTTGGGGGCTATTCCTTATGTTATTATATGTTTCTTAGCGATCTATGCCATTAGTATGTGAATAGTCAAGACCTCTATAAACTTGGCTGATTACGAGTGTTTCATAGGAATAACGATTATTTTGTGGCTTGGCGGAGTAAATGGCGCAGTTGTTAACTTAGCATGCCCGGATATGCGAAAAGGGTGCTGATCATCAGTGATTAGGCGAGGGGTATTGCAAATCCTTGACAGATATGTTATACTATGCGTCAGGATAGAGGCGTTGTACTGGATATCCTCTGTCGTACAGATAGCATGTAACGTGCTCCTGCTGAGACGGCCCCCCCAGCTACATTTTTAAACCTTCTAACGTCATGCAACAATTTGATATGTTCTTATGTGGTGCGGTGTCGTTGTGTATCCTTGCCGCACGTTAGTTAATCCTCACTATGGCAAATAAGACTATTTGCACTATATGCCCATATTTCGGATTGTTACACTAAGCTAGATACGTATGGTGCTTATCTTTTAGCTCAAAAGCACCGATGCGCTATAACCTTATAGCTAGTGAGACAGTAAGATCGCATACGTTTGGTCTGTAGATTTCCCAAGTTTGCTACAGCCTGTGTATGCCCAACCACACGAGGGCCAGTCGCCTCCAAGCGAACGTGAAGATCTTCAATTCCACGTCGTGGCTGCTGGAAATAAGAAGTGCTACAAGAGGCTGGTTCTCCTTTTGTATCACTGGCGTAGGCCGCCTGCAGGTAGCTATGTGCAGCGGTGTAATGCGACATAGTGTGCCCCTTCATTTTTCGTTTTGTTTTAGAATGCCAGTAGAATCCTGGTATTGAGCTACCATCAAGGAGTCAGGACGTGAACGTTGCCGAACTTGAGACCAAAACACTCGCTGATTTGCGAGAGATGGCTCGCAAATTAGATATAGCGGGTGTAAGTGGCCTCAAAAAACAGGATTTAATCTTTAAACTATTACAGGCCCAGACGGAAGAAGCAGGAAACACCTTTAGCGACGGTATTCTTGATATTGTTTCTGATGGTTTTGGTTTTCTGCGTGGTGAGCGCATGCTGCCCGGCCCCGATGATATGTATGTGTCGCAATCGCAGATTCGCCGCTTTGGTCTGCGCACAGGCGACCGGGTTTGGGGACAGGTCCGACCTCCAAAAGAGAGCGAACGCTACTACTCTTTGTTGCGAGTTGAGCTGATTAATGGTCTAGACCCCGAAACGGCACGCAAACGCCCTTCATTTGACCAGCTCACCCCCATCTTCCCAACAGAACAGATTAAACTTGAAACAGAGCCCAATATCCTCTCTACACGTTTGGTAGACCTCGTTTCTCCCATTGGTCGAGGCCAACGTGGTTTGATTGTTTCGCCTCCGAAAGCAGGTAAGACCTTACTCTTAAAAGCGATTGCAAATGGGATTACTGCCAATTATTCTGATATTCATCTTATGGTTTTGTTGATCGGTGAGCGCCCCGAGGAAGTTACGGATATGCGCCGTAACGTGAAGGGCGAAGTGATTTCATCAACCTTTGATGAACCGGTCGAAGACCATACCAAGGTTGCAGAGATGACCTTGGATCGAGCAAAGCGCTTGGTCGAAGGTGGCCAAGATGTGGTCATTCTGATGGACTCGATCACCCGCCTTGCTCGCGCTTATAACCTCGATATGCCCCCCTCGGGCCGCACCCTTTCGGGTGGTATCGACCCCGTAGCTCTCTACCCGCCCAAACGCTTCTTTGGTGCAGCGCGTAATATTGAAAATGGTGGATCATTGACTATTATCGCGACCTGTCTGGTTGATACCGGCAGCCGTATGGACGATGTGATCTACGAAGAATTCAAAGGTACCGGTAACATGGAATTGCACCTCGACCGCAAGCTGGCCGAGAAGCGCGTCTTCCCTGCTATCGATATTCAACGTAGTAGCACACGTCGCGACGAACTGCTGCTCAGCCCCGAGGTTCTGCGCCAGACTTGGACGCTGCGCCGTATGGTCTCGATGTTAGGCGAGAACGAAGGTACGGAATTGATGTTGACCCGTATGGCGAAGACTCGCAATAATGCCGAGTTCTTGCAGACATTGGGCAAAAACAACAGCTAATACACCCGTTCTAGCTTGTATATACAAAAGCGGTCTTCAGAATATATCTGCAGACCGCTTTTTCTTCTTGTTTTAAGCCAATCCACTCGGAACGAGCAGTTTTAGCCTGCGATAAATGGAAGCGGTAAGGTCTCTCCCTCCCATTTGCTTCTCACCGCGTCCGCCTACGGCTACCCAGATTGCCGCCCATCCATCCAACCGATCCGCTTCGCAGCTTTCGCTGCGACCTGCCAGGTGCAAGCACCTTGCAGGTTCGAACGCTGCCTATCAATGCCGCGACCAAGCCTCCAATCTGCCCAAGGCCAATGGACGCATTGTGGCTTTGGACAAAACGAGAACATTTTAAAGTGATACCAAATCCGTTCAAAGACTTGCACTCTCTCAATGCAGGAAAACGAAAAACGGGAAAAGAAAAAAGAGCCACGCTCCACTTTGCCGAAGGCCAAATAAAAAGTAATCAATCGGATTTGGTATGGCAAAAGAGACTGATTTCGCATTTAGTGCGTTGCCGGTGGAGTAATAGCCTCTTCGGGACTGTTTTCGCGATGGGACGTTTGTTGATTGGCGGCGATCTGCTTGAGACGCCCGTTAGGAGCCATAAGCGTGGCAAATAGCCCGAGCAAGGCTCCAGCGAATGCGATGATAAAGACGTATTGCATGCCGCCAGCGAGCGCGCTACGGAGCGCCTGATCGAGCACGGCGCTGCTCTGTTCTACGCCCATTTCGTGGGGCGTTATAAGCGAATCGATCGATACGCTACTAGGATCGACCCCAGCTTGACGCAGTTGAGCGTTCAGCCCGAGGTTGAGCGCCAAGCCCATAATACTTACACCCAAGGTTCCGCCTATGCTACGCGAAAACTGAATGGTCGAGGTGGCTGTACCTAGCTGTTTGCGTTCGACCGAGGTTTGAATGGCGATCAAGAAAGCCGGGATCGAGAGACCCATACCGACGCCCATTAAACCCAAAGCGAACAGAATCATCAAGCGTGTGGCTCCATTGCCCGTAAAAGCCAGCATGCCGGTCCCGATCACCAGCAGAGTCATACCTAGCGTCGCCAACAGACGGTAGTTAAGATGCAGCAAGAGGCGGCTGCCGATAATGCTCGCAAAGACCCAGCCGAGCATCAGTGGCATAATCGCCGTCCCAGCCTCGGTCGCGCTTGTGCCCAGAACGCCTTGCACAAAGAGCGGCACAAACGAGACGCTGCCGAACATAGCCCAACCAGCCAAGATGCCATGGATACAGCCAACCGCAAACAGGCGCTGTTTAAAGAGTTGTAGGGGAAGAATAGGATCTGTGGCGCGTCGTTCGACACGATAGAGCCAGACAAACAGCAGAAGCGTGAGGGCGATCAATCCCCAGCCCGTGCCCGACTGCAGATCCATTAAGCCGAGCAGTAAGATCGTGACGCTGCCCATCAACAGGATTGCGCCGAGATAGTCGACTGTCGGAGTATTTCGCCGCTTCTGGAGGTCGATTTTGTCGAGACCGATCCATACGATCGCTAGGGCGACGATGCAGGGCACAATGTTGATATAGAAGATCCACGACCAAGACATTCTATCGACGATGAAGCCGCCTAACAGTGGCCCCACAACCGATGAGACGCCCCAGACGCCCGAGAAGAAACCCTGCATTTTGGCGCGCTGTTCGAGGCTGTAGATATCGCCGATGATAATGAAGGCCAAAGGCGCTACACCACCAGCTCCCAATCCTTGTATGGCCCGAAAGATGATCAGTTGCTCCATACTGCGCGCCATGCCGCACAGAATCGAACCGAGCAGAAAGATGAGCATGGCGCCTGCGAAGATGCTGCGCCGCCCATACAGGTCCGAGAGCTTGCCGAACACGGGAACCGTAACCGTGGAGGTTAACATAAAAGCCGAGAAGATCCAACTATAGTGGTCGATACCCCCTAATTGACTGACGATAGTTGGCGCTGCTGTTGAAACAACAGTTGACTCCATTGAAGCAAGGAAGAGGCTTAACATAATGCCCGCAGTGATAAGCAGCGTCCGATTTCGAGACACAGGTTTGCTCGCTTTCATTTGATGGACATGAAAGAAACGAATCGGCAGACAACGCTATTGTGAAATAATGCGACGCTTGAGCGCGTGTGGCTGGATAGGAAGGGGAACATCGCTAAGCGTTGCTAGGGACGGAGAGCGTGTTCGTTAAGGTATAAAGCTTGCCCCAGTATACCATTCTTGAGAGTGATCGCAAAGTATCTTGGCGATCGATCCGCCTTGCTAGCGAGTTGCTGCTATATAGCAGATTAATGCTTCTGATACCAAATCCGGTTTATTAGGATCTCTTTGGCCTTCGGCAGAGCGGAACGTGTCTCTTTTTTTCCCGGCTTTTCGTTTTTCTGAGCGAAGAGAATGCAGCTCTTTAAACGGATTTGGTATGAGAGCCTAACAGGAGATCAAGAACCTTGTGCCCTGTTAAGCACAAGGTTCTTGGCGGTTAGCTTAGGGTTGTGTTTTTAAGTTGATCGAGCGCACCGCGAAGCTAAGAGCGGGAATCTCGGAGAGATCGGCACCTTCGGGGGTGAAATTCCCCGCTTCTAAACTGAGCGTAATGGTCTGCTCGCCACCCGAGAGCGGGATGCGTACTTCGCTCGGCAGATCGATGTGTACATCGAGACTGGTCTGGAAGTCACCGACTTGGATATTGAGCCGCCCGATTTCGCCCAATTGATTGGCCGTGCTCGGATCGTGGAGGTGAGCCGGGACGATCTCTAGAACCACTTCTTGCGCTGTAGGAGCGTTTACTAGCAGCGTAGCGGGCGAAGCGGCCCAGCGCCAATCGTTTTCGGCCGAGCGCCAGTTTGTGCCCAGATGAAGTTGAACGCTGTTTGGATCGGGTTCGACTTTGTAGACCGTGGTGGCCTCGTCTTCGTAGTAGGGCTGTGTGTCGCCGAAGACACGCTCGGTGAACTCTTTGGCGCTTTGGTAGCCCTCTTCGCCTCTGCCCTCTCCGAACAAGTTTTTATGGAGTACCACATAGCGATAGTTTTGCGCGGCTAAATCGTGTTGAAAGGTCTTGTAGCGCGCTTCTTCGCCGTCGATATAGATCGTAGGCGAACGGAGATTGAAGAGCTCGTTGAAGAGCGGGTGGCGCGAATAGGTGCGAGAGATATAGCCCGCGACAATGCCCTTGCCATGCGTGATCTGGAGCACTTGATGGATCGACGAGGTGTAGAAGTAGGACCAGCCGTTGTATGAAAGCCCCTTGCTCTCTTTGACCGGCAGATCGAACACGCCGTAGGTCTCGGTATCCTTAGCGATCTGTTGGTAGAAGGGCGGTGCTTTGGGCAAGACTTCTTGTGGGAAGGGTTGCGGCCAGACTTCGATCAAAACCAGCGCGCTGGCGAACCCGATGATCAGCATACGCTGGCGCGGAAAGCGTTGAGTCAGAGCGCCCAAGCCGAAGGTGGTTGCGACCGCGAAGGCCACAAAGCCCATCATCATCCAACGACCCGGCGCACGCATAAACTCGAGCCCGGGCAGCTGGTTGATAAAGCTATAGGGCAGCAGAATCTCCGATTTCGCTTCGCCAAACTTGCTAATGCCATAGACTTGCAGGCTTGGCCCTAGCGAGATAATAACGCAGATCAGCGTGAAGAGCACCCAGCGGCGGCTAGGGCCTTTTGCGGCGAACAGCGCCACTAGCGATAGAGCGATGCCCGCGAGCGAAAGCGATACAGCGGTCTCGAGGTTGATCGTGACCTTGTTGCCGAGCGGTTCTAGGATCGAGAGCGTCCAGTCGCCGAACAGAAGACTGTGGTGCACGGGAAGTAGGTATTGAACGAGGTCGGGGCGCAAGCGCGAATCGACGCTGGCATCAACATTGATAGCGGGGTTATTGGAGGCGATCTGAACCTGAATCAGTATCGGCAGCACGAAGATCGCACAACTGATAGCAAAAATTATGGCCCGCTTAAAGTATTCGAAGCGCTCTCCTCGCTGGGCGAGAATGAACGCGGCCAGCCAGAAGAATAGGACGGCGAACGAACTGAAGACGAATTGATAGCCGTTGTGCAGCCAAACAACTAAGAGCGCAGCGCCGGTTGCAACGCCCCACCAGTGCGAGCGCTTGAGGTCGAGCATATTGTGCAGTACGAGCAGCAGCAATGGTTGAGCGCCTAAAAAGACCTTGGTGACATGGTTGGTTAGACCGCCGAGACACATCGGCGCTGAAAGCAGCATCAGCCCACAAAAGAGTGCCTCTGCGCGTCGAAAACCAAGCTTACGGGCAAGTAAATAGCTGAAGTAGCCGGTAAGCGTTAGGCTCACAATCAAGGAGCCGTTATAGGCGGCTTCCGGTCCGAGCCACCAGAACGGCAAGGCAAAAAACCCCGTCATAGGCCCAACGCCGTGGGTGAAAAGCGAGATGCCGTGGGGATAATAGAGCAGCGGCGCATCGAACAAACCCTCTTTTCCAGTGACAAAGCGTTGGACGTGCCAAAAGAGCCAAAGGTTGTGTTTTGCGTCTACGTCGCTACTGGTGATGCTTGTGGTGAAGTGGGCAACGGTAGGCCACGAGAGCAACATGCTCATCAAGCAGAAAAAGAGGAGAGCGATACCGTGGTTCTGCCAGAAGACGACGAGTTTGGATGTAATGCTTGTTCCAGAGAAAGATCGTGTGATGAGCCCCGATAATGTTCCTGATAAGCCATGTGTTCGAGAGGTAGCCATTATTATCCACTAATCCATCATAAAGAGAACAAAAAGAAACCAGCTATAGAGAGCTGATTGCTGGCATGCGGACCTATATGTGTTATAAATAGGTTTTTCTAATAAATTGTCGCAATTCGCTAACGCACTTTGTCAGTCTACACTGAATGACGTTTCGGAAGCCTACAACGTTACAGGTTTTGTCAAAACAAGCGAGATACGACAAGCGTTGTTTCCTTGTTGCCAGGTGAGAATATGCTGCTATGCTAGAAGCAAGGAGCATGCCTTCGATAGGCTATAAAGAGCTGGAGTGAGCAGGAGAGGGGCGGATGCGGAGAAGACTTACTGGAATGCTACTTGTTAAGTAAGGATGATGAAGTGGCCCGTGTATCGTTATAGACTCGTTTAGATCCTGCTGGATAGGTCGAGGAACAATACAGTTTCAGTTATGATCAAGGACACTTTTGACGCTCCAACCTGGCTGATCGTTTTGATCGCCCTGTTTCAAATTGGCGGCTGGGTGATCTGCATCGTCATGCTCTACATCGTTCCGCATAAGCGTGACCCTGAATCTGCGACCGGCTGGTTGCTGTTTAGCTTCTTCTTCCCGTATTTGGGCGCGATCTTTTTCGGCTTGATCGGAAACCCCAAATTACCGCTCGAGCGGCGTCAGCTTCAACGCGAAATCAATAACTTTGTGGCCGAGCGAGTAGAAGAAAGGGCGAAGGATCCGGAGTATGCGCCCGCTTTCGCCCACCATTTAGATGAGCGTCAGCTGCCCATCGCCCGTTTAGTAGAGCGTTTGGGTGGCTTGCCCGTCTTCGGCGCAAACCAGCTTGAGTTGCTCTCAGATTACACCGCCACCATCGATCGGATCATCGCCGACATCGACGCTGCCGAGAAGTACGTACACCTATTGTATTACATCTTTGCTGATGATGACAATGGGCGAAAAGTCGAAGCCGCCTTGGTGCGCGCTGCCAATCGCGGGGTTGTCTGCCGTGTTTTGTACGATGCGCTTGGCAATCTGAGCTATGTTGGCAAGCTGCATCAGCGTCTTGAGGCTGCCGGGGTGGAGGTACACCGTGTTTTGCCTCTGAAGCTGCTTGGGACACAGCGCCGCCGCCCAGACCTGCGCAACCATCGCAAGATCGCTGTAATCGATGGCGTCGTTGGCTACACCGGTTCGCAAAATTTGACCGATCCCCAATACAAGCCAGATGTGATCTACGAAGAGCTGGTGGTGCGCGTTTGCGGCCCGGTGGTGGTGCAGCTCAATATGGTCTTTTTGGCCGACTGGTATTCGGAGACAGACATCCGCGTCTCTTCCGAAGAGGCAGAACCCAATGGCATAAGCCTAGAAGGCCATGTCGCCTGCCAAGTGCTGCCCAGTGGCCCCGCCTACGATACCGACAATATTCCGGCTCTGTTTGCATCGCTGCTCTATACGGCGCAGCGCTATGCCGTGCTAACCACGCCTTATTTCATTCCCGACGCCTCGCTGTTGCACGCTCTCGAGAACGCAGCCATGCGTGGGGTCGAGGTGCATGTGATCGTTTCGGCCCAAGGCGACCAGTTTTTAGTAAGCCACGCTCAGCGCTCCTACTACGAAGAACTGCTCGAGAGTGGTGTTCATATCCATCAGGTGCGCGGGCCGACCTTTATTCACGCCAAGCATTTAAGCATCGATGACGATATCTCAGTGGTCGGTTCGAGCAACTTCGATGTGCGCTCGTTCCGCCTCAACCTCGAGATCGTTTTGCTCTCTTACAACTGCGAGGTTGTGGCAGCCCAACGGCGTATTGAGCAGAGCTATTTCGCTCGTTCAGACGAGTTGCAGCTCGAAGAGTGGTTGCAGCGATCGCGCTTTCAACAGTTTGTCGATAACACCTGCCGCTTGCTCAGCGCCCTCTTGTAATCCAAGATAAGCGGCTTGCTCTTCTGTTACCTAACTGCAGCGCTCTAGCGCTGAAGTATGTACCTTCCATTCATTCCTGACCGCGTCCGCCTGCGGCTACAAACAGCCTGACCTTCCATTCAAGCCTTTCAGCGTTTTCGCTGCCTTCGCAGCGACCTGCTCGGTGCACGCACCGAGCAGGTCACACGCTGTATTTCGTAGCAAATCCGCTCAGCGCACAATGCTCACAACATAGTTATCTTGCTATGCTAGCTTAGCCAGCTGCGAATCGCGTCGACGGTCGGCTGGTAGCCGTTGCCGCGAAACATATTGTGAGTTGTATTGGGAATAGCGAGATACTGCACGTGGGCGGGCAGCGAGGCCTGAATCTTTGGGCGCAGATCGGCGGGAATAACGGTGTAGGCGTCGTCTGCGACGAGGAGCAGGGTGGGCTGGCTCAACTTGCTAAATTCGTCCGAAGCATCCCACTTGCCGCTGTGCAGGAAGAGGCCGCGTACCGCATCGGCGCGGCATTGCACAAAGGCCTCTAGCTTCCAAGCCACATCACAGTCGTGCCAATCGGGGTTTTTGGCACGTACCTTCGGCTCGGTGATCTCGGGCGGCTCGCCCACGCCGTCGAGGAAGGTGGGCAGTGTCTCGGGGCTTTTGGCTGGATCGATGCGCACAGCCGGGTCGATCAGAACGATGCGGCTGAACAGCTCGCCATCAGAGCTGTTGGCCAGAGTCAGCGCGGTGATGCCGCCCCAAGAGTGGCCGATCAAGACGCTCTTTTCAAGGCCGAGCTGCCGAATAGCTTGGGCGATCAGCGAGGCGATGAACGGAATATGGTGGTCGTTGATTTCGTCGCTTTCGCCGTGGCCCGGCATATCGAAGGCATAGACTTGGTAGCCTAGCGCAACCAGCGCGGGCGCAACGCGCCACCATGTGCGGGCGCTGCTGGTGATACCATGCAGCAGCACTAGCGGAGCACCTTTTTCTCCCCAGACAAGGTACGAAAGCCGTGTGCCATTCACCTCGAGGTAGGCGCGTTGGGCTGCTACCTCAGCTTGGCAATTCGAGAGATCGATCATATGTTCCTTCCCTTGTTGTGTAAGTTGAGCTACATTCTGCATCATATTATACGAAATCTGTTTAAAGAAATGTCTTGCCAGAGGCCAAATGAGGGATGTTTATTCACCACGCGAGACACTGAGACACTGAGACTTTTAGAGAGCAGTTTGAGATAGTTGAGTGATCGGCTCAGAGCTGTGGAATGCGAAAGTTGCGATTGTGCCGTACCCTTCGGCAAGCTCAGGAACCGCTTGTTGAACCACAGCGATCGTTCGCATACCATCGCGGGAGTATCCTTGAGAGCACAGAACGGGGTGCATTCAGCCCCTCGCCCGCAGTGCGGGAGAGGGGGCCGGGGGGAGAGGGCCAGCTAGCCCTGTTTAGTAGCCGGAGGCGGACGCGCTACAAGCCGAATGGCGGCTAGAAGCCTATCCGCCAAAGTTATATGGCGCTCTGTAGCTGAAAGCTTATACCCCAACCAGCGGGCTATGAGCGCTGCAAGAGCGCATAAAATGGACTGTTGCAGTTAGCTGCAACAGTCCAGCGTAGTTCGAGTGAAGGCGTATCGTTAGGCGCTTGGAGCGCTCGAAGTGCGCGGCGTGCGTTCGTAGGTGTAGGATAGCTCGGCCAGACGCGCGGCCAGCTCGGGCGTGAGATCGCTCGGCTGGTAACGCCAGCTCCAGTTGCCGCCCGTGGTACTTGGCATATTCATACGCGCTTCGTCGCCTAGCCCGAGCACATCTTGCAGCGGAACGATCACGCTGTTGGCGACCGAGGCGAAGAGCCAGCGAATGAAGTCCCAGTGAATGGCGCTGCCGTCGGTACCGGTGTAGCGCAGAGCACGATTACGCTCTTCAGGGCTGGCTTTTTGGAACCAACCTACGACGGTGTCGTTGTCGTGGGTGCCCGGGTAAGCCACGCTGTTGGGCGTGTAGTTGTGGGGCAAGAAGTTGGTGGCCGATTCGTCGGCGAAGGCGAACTGCAGCACTCGCATGCCGGGCAGCCCAAAGTGGTCGCGCAATTGATAAACGTCGTCGGTGATCAGACCCAGATCCTCGGCGATGATCGGCAGATCGCCCAAGGCCGCCCGCAGGGCCTCGAATAGCTCGAAGCCGGGCGCTGGCACCCATTGGCCGTTGATGGCGGTGCTTTCGCCGCTTGGCACGGCCCAGTAGGCTGCGAAGCCTCGGAAGTGATCGATACGGGCGATATCGACCAGTTTGAGGGTCGAGGCGACGCGGTCGATCCACCAGTCGAAGCCGCGCTGCGCTAAGACATCCCAGCGATAGAGCGGGTTGCCCCAGAGCTGGCCGGTGGCGCTGAAGTAGTCGGGCGGCACGCCAGCCACGGCGTTGGGTGTGCCGTCTGCTTTGAGATCGAAGATCGCGGGCTGTGCCCAGACATCGGCGCTATCGTAGGCCACAAAGATCGGGATATCGCCGATGATGTTGATCTTGCGCTGGTGGGCGTAGGTGCGCAGGGCTTGCCACTGTTTGGCGAATTGATACTGCAAGAAGCTGTAGTAGCCGATCGCGTCGGCGTGTTCTTGTTTGGCGCGCTCGATCGCCTCGGGGTTGCGCAGGGCAAGTTCGCTGGGCCAGTTCGGCCAGGATGCCCCGCCGAAGTGGTTCTTCAGCGCCATAAAGAGGGCGTAATCTTCGAGCCAGCGTCGCTCGCTTTCGACGAAGGCGCGGTAGTCGTCGCTCTCTGTTTGCTGCTTCCAAGCTTGATAGGCTCGGTAGAGCAGATCGAACTTGGCAGGGATGATGCGTCCATAGTCGACTGGCCCAAAGGGAGTGCGCAGCGATTCGAGGGCCGTTTGGTCTAACAGGCCGTCTTGCGCTAGGAACTCGGGACTGATCAGCAGTGGATTGCCAGCGAAGGCCGAGAAGCACTGATAGGGCGAATCGCCATAACCGGTCGGGCCGAGCGGCAGCACCTGCCAGAGGTGCTGTTTGGCGGCGCTCAACCAGTCAATAAAATGATAGGCGGCGGGCCCGAAGTCGCCGATTCCATACTGGCTAGGTAGCGAAGTTGGGTGCAGTAAGATACCACTTGCACGAGAAAAAGGCATGTCTTTCCCTGTTACTTCTGAGTGCGATCCGCTGAGTGGCTCACCAGCACCAGCATGAAGCCGTGACGTTTTAGGCCACACCACACAGATCGATCAAGGCTGTTTCCCGATTCGGATAGATTCTAAACAGAGCATCCAGACAACTTTTGCGAAAGATTTCAGCGATGTGGGGTTGCAAACCGCTCAGATAGAAGCCGCTTCCCTGCTGTTTATTATACTTCAGGGCCTGCAATAACATTTGAAAAGCGAGGCTTGTGGCAAATGTAACCTCTTGCATATCGACCAATACAGGCCCTGAATGGGTTTGGATAGCGGCTTCAAAAGGTCCCTCTGCTTGTGCGACATTACGAGCATCGAGGTGGGCGGGTAGGCGAATAATCAGAAGATCGCCGTAGAGTTCATTCATCATAGCTGAAGGCTCCTGCGCAGATTCCTGCTAGCTGCAGAGAGGCATAAAGTATTATAACATGCTCTCTCTTCGAAAAGCGGAATTTTTCGCTTAGGTATCGAAAATAACGAGATTTTTACCTTTGGCTATTTGTAAAAAATTGTGGCTGTTTGCTGCTTGGGGGGAAGCCATAAACAGCTAGAAAAGAGTTAGAAACGTCGTGTTTCAGGGCGGCATTTAGCGAGGAGACTACTTGCCGCGCGTTCCTATAGCTTAGACGAGATGAGATGCCCATTTGTTCCCTATGGGAGCGCCATCTTGTCTAACGCTTCCTGTGGATCCCGATGTTTCTTTCTAGCCTTCGGCAGAGTGGAACTCAACTCTTTCCCTCGTTTTTATTCTTCCCGTTGCGAACGTGCACGTCTTTCAACGGATTTGGTATGTGTTGTTTTAGGGGCGCTTGGGGCGCAAATCGATGCACACGGCTGGGAGGATTGGTTGTTGGTAGCCGTAGGCGGACGCGGTGAGGACTGGTTGGGCCTAACAGCCTAGCCGCTGGCGCTCTGCACTATACCAGCGCGATAGGCGATAAAGAAGCGGATAAGTGTTGCGTTTTAAGCAGCGAAATAACAAAGAGCAGTTCCATTTGCGGAACTGCTCTTTGTTTGCAAAGGCGCTAATTGCCGCCTAAACCGGGCTGAATGCCGGGGCCGGGCAGGGCATTGGGTGTCGGAGTCGGCTGAGCCGTGATCGGCACCTGCTCGGGCGGCGGTGGAGCTGTTTCGGGTGGTGGCGCGTTCTCAGGTGGCGGCGCCATTTCAGGCGGCGCGTTCTCGGGTTGAGGCGTCGGCGTAGCTGCTTGGGGCGCATCGCTGGGTGAACGAACGCCGAGCACAACCGTTGTGCCGGGAATGTACCAATCGCCGGGCGCTGGCAAGGTGCTCACAACCGCGTAGGGCGCGAACTGGTCGAAGGTCTCTGGAATGCGATCGCGGGTCTGATAATCGACGTAGACGCTAAAGATACCAAGTTTCGCCAGCTCATCTTTGGCCTGATTCTCGCCGAAGTGGCGTAGATCGGGCATTTGAATCGCTCCGGCGACGGGCGGAACCGGTGTCGGCTTGATAAAGTCTTCGGGCCTACAGGAGCGCAGGTTAGCGTACTGTCCTGGGTTCTCCCCGTCTCCGGCGAACTGCGTCGCGCTGCCTCCGTTCCAAACATAGCGCACTCGCTCGCTCGGATCGGGCGGAGGAATGTTCCAAATGCGCAGGCTTGTCACCAACTCTTCAGGATAGGTCTCGCCTTCGACTGGCAGACAGTAGGCGGCTTGACCGCTGCTCACGGTCGAACTGATCGGATCGGTCGAGGTGAGAATGCCTTCGACTTGGCTGTTGGCATAAGGTAGACGCACGACACGAATCTGACGATAGGCATCACAGCCCAACCTATTGCTGGTTGTGCCCCGTCGGCTGGCGGTTGCCGACGGATCATCGACTGGGCTTCGGGTAGCTGCCTCGGCGGTGCGAGTAGCTTGGAGCGTCTTGCTGAGCATCTCGGTGGTGAAGAGCTCTTTGTTGTAGTTGCCAAACGGTCCGGGCAGTTCACAGATTGTTTCGGTAATGACACCCGTCTCGGGCAACGTAAAGTTGATTGGCAGGCGCAGATCGGGGAACTGTTGTGCCAACAACCACTCGTAGCGTGGGGTGGCAAAAATCTCTTCCATCACATCGTGCCAAATATCGCCACCGCCCTCGATACTTTCGACTTTGGCGGTCTGTTCGTTGTTGTTGTTGCCGCTCCAAACACCAACCGTGACGTAAGGAGTGAAGCCGACCGTCCAAGCGTCGCGCCAGTCGTTGGTTGTACCCGTTTTTACAGCAGCGGGTCGCGACAATTTAAGCTTGCTATTGCGGCCCCAAATCGGAGCGCGCGCATCATCGTCGCTCATCATATCGCTGATGATGGCGGTCAGCTCTGGGCTGATGACCTGCTCGCCCGGGCCGGGAACAGCCTCTTCGATCACATTGCCTTCGCCGTCGACGATCTTTAAGATCGGGTTGGGCGCGTAGTAGCGACCGCCGCTCGCTAAGGTATTGTAGGCGGTTGTCAGCTCAAGCGGCGTAACTTCGCCACCACCCAAAGAGAGTGCGAGGCCATAGAAATCTGCGCCGCGTTTGAGGCCAGTTTTGATGCCTACTCGCTCTAAGAGTTCAAGCGTATGTTCGATACCAGCGAATTTAAGCGCTTTAACGGCGGGCATATTGAGCGAGTTGGCAAGCGCTGTACGAATGCGAACCGGCCCATTCCATTTGCCGTTGTAGTTCAGCGGGGCGTAATATTCGCCGTTGCCGATCGGGAATTCGGTCGGCACATCCCACAAGATGCTGGCAGGCGTCAAGCCACGCTCCATCGCAGCCAAGTAGATGAATGGCTTGAGCGATGAACCGGGCTGACGTTCGCTGATGGCGACGTTGACCTGACCATCGAGCACATTGCCGCTTTGGCCCGGCGTTTTGCTGGGCACGGTCGCGTTAAAGTCGATACTACCCGACATCGCCAAGATCTGGCCTGTATTGGGCTGCATTACCACGACAGCCGCATTGTGAATATTGCGGTGTTCGAGTTCGGCGATGCGCGAAGCCGAGATGCGCTGCACCATGCGCTGCATTTCGAGGTCGAGCGTTGTGGTGATGCGCAGACCGCCGCCGTAGAGCAGTTGGCGTCCGTACTTCTCTTCGAGCAGATTGCGAACATAGAAGACGAAGTGTGGCGCGTTCAGCGGAACCTCTTGGGGCGCGAAGCGTAGATCGGTCGCGATCGCAGCGCGGCCTTGTTCCTCGGTAATGTATTTTTCGTCAACCATCTGGCTGAGTACGGCGATCTGACGGATCTTGGGCGGACTCAGGCCTTCGGGGAGCTGATAATCGCTCTCCCACCAGTTGCCCTCGAGTACGACGCCGGGCAGATAGCCGCCTCGCTCGTCACGCACGAGATAGTTGATCGGGTTGTACACGGTCGGAGACTGAGGCAAACCTGCCAAGAGCGCAGCTTGAGAGAGGCTGAGATCTTTTGCGTGGGTATTGAAATAGACTTCGCTGGCAGCCTCGATTCCATAAGCTAGGTTGCCATAGAAGTTTTCGTTCAAGTAGAGCGCTAAGATCTCTTCTTTTGACAGGCGATCGTTGAGCTCTTGGGCAAGGATAATCTCGTTAAACTTACGCTGATAGTTGTTTTCGGGAGCGCGCTCTTCTTCGGTGAGGATAATATTTTTGATAACCTGTTGTGTAATGGTTGATGCACCACCACGCTCCTCACCAGCGCTGATTGCGCGTATAACCGCCTTAATAATGCCCTCGAAGTCGACACCTGGGTTCGAGAAGAAGGTTTTGTCCTCGATGGCGATTGTCGCGCTAATAACCAAAGGCGAAATCTCGTCGAGGGGAACCTTTGTGCGTTTACCAGCGTCAAAGAACTCATAGAGCAGTACGCCGTTACGGTCATAGATGCGAGATGTCTGGAAGGTTTGGTGGCTAGAGAGGGCATCGAGCCGAGGGGTGAGCGATTGCGCGATCTGCTGATAAGTGGTGTAGGCCGTCGTCGCTACAATGGCGACCGTTCCTACTATGAGCAGCGCTACAACTGCAAGAATCTGTGCCCCTAGTCGTGCGGCGCCACCCTTTTTCTCCACAACACGTGGGTTAATCAGGCCGGGAAACAGCGGTCGTCTTGGAACTGGGCGACCACCGTAGGTGCGACGAATATGGCGATCTTTCATATATTGACTACAACCAATGTGCGATGCGCGATGGGCATTGATGCTTCATACTCTCTTGTGAGGAAGCGACCTCTCGCCTCGAAAGGAGAGGGTGCCGTTGCGCCCATTCACACATACAAGCAATGAACGAAGGAAGATACACTGCTATCCGTAGGTCATTCTAGCACGCGGCAATGAAATTGCAACCGATTCTAAACTGATGCGTCGCTGATATTCTGCCTTGTGTGTTACAGCATTCAGTGTACCGCAAAATTGACACTTTATAAAGGTTAATTGGTTCGGAATGCCCTATAGGCCCTTCGGAAGCGATACTTCGCCCCAATCTCTTCCTTCTCGCCAGGCTAAGCGGCGTGATAAGCGAAGTTCTAATTTAAAGATCGATACCGTTTATGCAGGTAGAGAGATCGGTGGCGATAAAAGTGCCGAATTATCGGGATGGGTATAACCCCGTATGATGCATTCGTTGATAAACCAACAACTAGGGCGCTACCGTGTTAGCTCGCTCTTAGGGCGCGGAGGGATGGCCGCGGTCTATCGGGCGCACGACACACTCTTGCGCCGTGATGTGGCACTGAAAATCCTCTATCCCCAGTATGGCGACGACCCCACCTTAATGGAGCGCTTTAAGCGCGAGGCGATTGTGGCCGCCAGCCTAGATCACCCTAATATCGTGCCGATCTACGATGTGGGGGAATATGATCATATGGGCTACATGGCGATGAAACTCTTGCAGGGCCGCACTCTGGCCGACCTGCTGCAAGAGCGCGGCCGGTTGAGCTTGGCCGAGCTGCTGCCGATTCTGGAACAGATCGCCTCTGCTCTCGACTATGCCCACACCAAGGGGATTGTTCATCGCGATATCAAACCAGCCAATATCTTTCTGCAATGGCCGCATGCCATTGCAAGCGGGCCTTCGCAAAGCGATTCGGCTGCCCAACCAGGCCTAGCTGCAGCCACGGGAGTTGGTACACCGCCAGCGCTAAGCAATGCCACGGGAGTTGGTACACCGCCAGCTTTAAGCGCTGTTACTGGAGTGGGCACACCGCCAGCGTTAAGCGATGCCACTGGAGTAGGCACGCCACCAGTCTTGAACGCCTCGCCTGCCCAAAGCACTGAACTCGGCGATGTGATCGCGATCTTGACCGACTTCGGCATCGCCAAATCGCTCGATGCACCAGCCCTTACCACCACGGGCGCGATGTTGGGCACGCCCGATTTTATGTCGCCCGAGCAGATCAGCGGCGCAACCATTGACGGACGCAGCGATGTCTACGCCTTGGGCGTTCTGGTGCACCGCGCCCTGAGCGGCCAGCGCCTCTTTACGGGCAGCGCCCAAGATGTGCTGATCGCGCACTTAGAGCGCGTGCCAGCCGACCTTTCACATCTGCGCCCCGATCTGCCCGCCGAGATCGACCCGATTATGCGACGGGCCTTGGCCAAACAGCCCCAACAGCGTTTCGCGACCGCCGGAGCTTTTGTGAGCGAGCTGCGCGCGCTGCTTGCGGTCAGTTCCCTTCAGGTTCAGGCAAGCCAGACTGGCGCCGCTAGCCTAAGCCAAGCTGCCAAGGGCCTCGCAGCGCGCGCCATCCACGAGCAGACCACACCGCGTCTGGCGCTCGCCAGCGAGCCGTTTGCACCCCAAGTGGCGGCTCGTATTGCCGCTACGCCTCAAGCTCAGAGCCGAGCGAAAACGCGCGCACGCCAGCCTCACGCGGCTCTCGGCTTCTGGCCGATTGTGGCCTTGTTGATCGCCGGCAGTATGATCGGCATGGGTTTGCTGCTGTTGTTCGACAATATGCGCCAACAGAACGCTCAAGCTGTGCAGACCAGCAACAGCACAGGGCAGGGCACAGCCCTCGACCCAAGTGCGACTCCGACAGCCGAGCCGAGCGCGACGCCAAGCCCGTCCCTAACTGCGAGCATTGAGGCCACACCGACGCCGCCAGCCGTGAGCGCAACCAGCGAAGCGAGCGAGACTATCGCGCCAGAAGCCTCTCCTACGCCGCAGCTCAACGAGAGCGCGCCAGCGCCGCCTCCGCCCACGGAGCGACCCGTTCAGCCGACGCAGGTGGTGGTGGTTGTCACTGCGACGCCCTCGCCTACCGACATCCCGCCGACCAGCACGCCAACGACGATTCCACCGAGCCCGACTCCAAGCCCAAGCCCGGAGCTTGCCTGCGATCTTTCGCTCTTGCGTGAGAGCAGCGGCTTTAGCTACTTGTATCGCGATTTAATCAACGTGCGAGCTGCTTTGGGCTGCCCGACCGGCGGCGAGACGGTGATTCAGATCGCCGATCAGGTCTTTAGTAACGGCACGATGTATTGGTGGGAGAGCCGCGATACGGTCTATGTGCTGCCCGAGACAGATGGGCGCAGCGGTCGCTACCAAGCCTTCAACCGTGATCAAACCAGCGCTCTACCCGAGCCGCCCGCCCAGATCGATCCTCTCTTGCGGCGCGAAGGCGGTTTCGCGCGGGTCTATTACGCTCACGAGGATATTCGTCAAGCGCTCGGTGCGCCCGTCAGCGGCGAGCGCGGCATCAATGGCGCATTCCAAAGCTTTCAGCAAGGTTTTATGATCTGGAGCCCGCCCCGGCCCGAACGGCCGAGCACGATTTATGTTGTGTATAATAATGGGCAATTCCAACGTTACGACGATCATAATCCTCAACTGTGAGCGAGAGGTGCCATGCACAACGATAGCCCTAGCAGCTACGAGCAAATCTATGCCATGGTTCGCCAGATCCCCCCTGGCAAGGTCAGCACCTACGGCCGCATCGCGCTGTTAGCCGGTTTTCCGGGTCGTGCCCGCATGGTCGGCTACGCCCTGCATTCGCTTTCCGAAGAGCGCGCCAGCGGCGAAGTGCCTTGGTGGCGCGTGATCAACGCCGCCGGGCGTTGCAGTTCGCCGCATGCCGAGCTGCAGCGCTCCATCCTCGAAAGCGAAGGGGTACAGTTCGACACGCGCGGCTATGTCGATCTACAGCGTTTTGTTTGGGAAGGCGACTAGCTTCCCCACCAAACAGGCCAACCCACGGGTTGGCCTTTCGATTCGCCCCTATGTGATGCTACATCCACCGATACACGCCAGCTTTTTGCTCTGGCGGTAAGGTCGCTAACCTTCCATTCCTTCCTGACCGCGTCCGCCTACGGCTATCAACATCCTCTCCTTCCATTCGGGCCTTCACGCATCTCGCTGCCCTCCACACGTTCTTCACCACACGAGTCACAGAGAGACACTGAGTCTTAGTGGAGAGCATTTTGAGATGTTTGGGTGATCGGTTTAGCGCTGAGGAATGCGAAAGTTGCGTCAAGCCGTACCCTGCTTTTCGGCAAGCTTGGTTGGTGAGCTTGTCGAACCACAGGAACCGGTATGGCTGCATTCACCCCCTCTCCTGCTTGCGGGAGAGGGGGGCCGGGGATGAGGGCCGTGCTAGCAAAACCGTACCTTTCGACAGGCTCAGGGTACGGCTTGCTTAGCTCAAAGAACTATGACCGTATGACTGTTCTTGTTGAAAAATTTATGAAAGGCCGAGCACCTTTTTATAGACCCGCTCCATGCCGTAACCAAGCGCATCGTAGCTGTAGGTCGAGACAATCTTTTCGCGCCCATGCTCGCCGAAGCGTCGCCGCAGCTCAGCATCTTCGCCCAGGATCTTGATCCGCTCGGCGTAGCCCTTTACATCGTCTCGTTCGGCTAAAAAGCCGTTCAGCCCGTCGTCGACGACCTCGGGCAGGGCCGAGACATTGGTGGTGACCACTGGGCGTCCGCAGGCCATAGCCTCGGCGGCGGCCATGCCAAAGCCCTCGAGACGCGATGGGAAGAGCAAGATGTCGCAGCTCTGATAGGCGGCCACCAGTTGGCTCAAGTTGGGTCGCCCGATGTTGATCATGCGCGGGTGGGGTGGGCGCTCATCACTCTTCTGAAAGCCGCCGTTGTAGTAGAGCACATAGTCGTTCGGCAACAGATCCATAATCTTGGGCAGCAGGTCGAAGCCTTTGCGGCGAGTGTTGTTGCCGATGAAGAGCAGACGGATGCGGGCGTCGCTGGGCGGCAGACCCGCATCGCTGCGCACAAGGCCCGCTGTGGGCACAAAGGTGTCGGTGTCGATGCCGTCGAAGACCAGCTCAGTGTCGTGTTTGCCGTAGGTCTGGGCGACTTGGCGCTGCACAAAGCGGCTCACACAGATCACCGCATCGGCCTGCTCGATCGACCAGCGATCGTAGCGTGCCTCTACGAAGCGGTAGAAGATGCGCTGCTGGAGCGAGCTATAGGGTTGCAGATCAGGATCGGTGGTCAGATGGTGCACCGTTGTGACGACCGGGCGCTCGCCGCCACAAGCCTGCTTGAGGGCGAAGCCTACCCGCGAGCGCCCTTGGACGATATCGAAGTTTTGCCACCAGCCCTTCGGCAGCGCCTTGGGAATGAGGAAGGGCGCGAAGTTATACAGCTCTGGTAGGCGCAAAAGCTCGGGGTCGTGCCCCACCTTGCGCACCGAACGGGTGATATTTTGGATACCGAAGTCGACGCCGCCGCGACCGATCGGCGAGATGTACAGAGGACGCATAGTTTCCTTTTTTTGCCTAAAAGAAGTCGTTGTTAAAGGGCGCAAGGCTGCTGAATACACTGTCTAGGAAGGCGAGGGCCGCTTTGTTCTGCACCGAGCAGAGCCCGAAGGCGGCGGCTTGGCGTGGCCGCACATAGCGCGTGATCCACTGCCCCAGCAAGCCCACATCGAGCGTCACATCGGCCGCTTCGTCGCTGCGCTGGCAGCTCAGCTTGCCCTCGCTGGCCTCGAGCTTGAAGTTGCCGCGGTTGAACTCTAGCCAGTGATCGTTGACGCCGATTACACACGAGCCGCTCAGCTCGCTGGGCAGCGCGTAGTCGTTCAGGGCCCGCTCCACATCGATCACCCGCATCATCATCCACTGGCGCACTTCGCTGTGGATCGGGTCGCGCAGCAAGAGATTGAGCGGCGCATCGCTCGGCACCAAGAGCTGAATCTCGGAGGCTTGCGAGTCGTGGTTCGCCAAAAAGGCCAGCAGTTGGGCGCGCGCCTCGGGATCGCATGCCAGCGCTTCGTGACACTCCAGCTTGCGGTCCTGGTTGACGCGGTCGTGCATGGTGTAGACGACGTAAGCGCGCCCTAGCCCGTTGTTGTCGCGCCAGATCACGCCGTGGCGTTTGCGTTTGGCGTCGGGCAGAAAGCTCTTCCACTGGGCGGCCGTGCGCACCGTGACGCCCCAACGCCCGCGCAGCGCCCTCAAGGCGATCGATTGCATCTCGTCGCTGCGCTCTGGCGTGATGGGCACAAACTTGCCCTCGCCCAAGCGGTAGTTCTTGAGCGTGTTAATATCGCCTCGGAAGATGCGCTGCTCCATGGCGGCCGCCCAACCGAATTGGGCGTAGAACGAGTGCTTGAAGGGGTGCAGCAAGCAGAAGTTGATGCCGTTCGAGCGCGCTTCGAGCAGGGCGGCCTTCAACAGCTCTCTGATATAGCCACGTCGGCGCTGTTCGGGCGGCGAGGTCACACCGCCGAAGCCGATCGCGTTGACTTCGTGATCGCCCACGCCGCTGCGGATCCGCAACGCAACTGTCTCGAGCTGGGCCACCAATTCGCCGTCGACGAACCAGCCGCGACAGTTGGCCCAGTCATCATCGGTTATCTCGTTGGGCTCAGGGATATAGTTAAAGGCGTGTCCACTAACATACATAAAACGATCGCGGTATTCCGGCTCGATCGTTTTGTACTGTCCTTCAGGCATAGAGTATCTCTTCCTTGCTGAATGGTTGTCTTGTTGCAATGCTTATTCGATTCAGATAAGCGACTAGCAAAAGTATACCATCGATCAGCATGGGCGTTTGAGTGCGGCTCTTATGCCTGAAGCGTCTTAGGCTCGCGCCCTGAAGCGCTTGAAGAAGTCGTTGTTGAAGGGCGCAGGCCCGCTGAAGAGCACATCTACAAAAGGCAGCGCCGCGCTGTTGTGAACCTTGCAGAGACCCAAAGCTGCGGCTTGACTTGGCTTGACATAACGGGTGAGCCATTGTGCCAAGCGCCCGACCTCGAGTGCTAGATCGGCCGGTGCGTCGCTGAGCTGACAGCTCAGTTTGCCCTCGCTCGCCTCCAGTTTGTAGCGCCCTTGGTTGAAGGTGAGCCAATCGTCGTGCAGCTCGATCACGCACGAGCCGCTCAGCTCGGCCGGGGGCGCATAGTCGTTCAGCGCGCCCGCCACATCGAGCAGCCGCAACATCTGCCAGGTCTTGACCTCGCTCTGGAGCGGGTCGCGCATAAGCAGGTTGAGCGCCAAGTCGCTCGGCAGCGTCACTTGGAAGTGGCTGGCCTGCGAGTCGTGGTTTGCCAAAAAGGCCAAGAGCTGGCCGCGCGCCTCGGGATCGCAGGCATGCAACTCGTGACAGATCAGCAGTCTGCCCGCTTGCGGGCGATCTTCCATTGAATAGCTGAGATAGCCGCGCGCTCTGCCCTCGCTATCCTGCCAGATCACGCCATGGCGCTTCAGCTTGGCATCGGGCAGCACGCTCTGCCACTGCTCGGGGCCGCGCACCACAACGCCCCAACGCCCAGCCAGCGCTTCGAGCATAATCGTCTGCAGCTCGGGGATGCGCTCCGCGCTCATCGGCAGGAAGCGCCCTTCGCCCCAGCGAAAGTGCCTGAGCGCCGTCAGCTCGCCACTATAGACGCGCTGTTCCATGGCGGCCGCCCAGCCATACCTGGCGTAAAACGAATGCTTAAAAGGATGCAGCAGACAGAGATGAATGCCCGCTTCGTGCGCCTCCAGACAGGCCGCTTTCAAGATCTCTTCGGTGTAGCCGCGCCGGCGCTGTTCGGGCGGCGAGGCCACGCCTCCCAAGAAGATCGCTCTGACCTGCCGATCTCCTACGCCGATGCGAAGCGGCAGTTCGAGCCAGTCGAGGATCGCCACCAGCTCGCCGTCGACGTACCAGCCGCGACAGCTCTGCCAATCCTGTTCGCTCATCTTCTCGGCGATGGGCTGAAAGTTGAAGGCATGCCCGCAGATGTACAAAAAGCGCTCGCGATCGTTCACCCCGATCGGGGCGTAGACTCCCTTTGACATAGGCTCTTTCCTTTTCTTGTGCGGCGCATAACGCGCGATCGTTTGAAGATTTACCGGGCGGCTTCGCTCCACAGATAGAAGCCCAGTTTGTTGGTTGAGCTGTTGATAGCCGAAGGCGGACGCGCTAGAAGCCGAATGGAAGGTTAGGACATCTCCGCCAAAATGCATTGAACGCATCAACCGGCTTTAAAATCGGAGGCGTGGAAGGCCAGAGAAGCGTTGTTGGCGTGTGAATCCAAGTATCGCATATGCTGGCCAGAAAAGCATGCGCTGATCGGCGCTCGTTGGCATAAAAAGGTGAGCACTCTCGTGATAACACACGGAAGTGCCCACCTGAACTGTCGAAGCTGCGGCTCGATCTGCGCTGCTTAGGGCAAGATCAAGTGCAGATCGCCGAATTCGTGCCAGAGATAGCCCTCTTCGAGCGCGGCACGGTAGGCTTTGGCCAGATGTTCGCGGCTAGCCAGCGCGGCCAGCATATCGAGATGGCTGGCTTGTGGCTCGTGCATGCCCGTCAGTAAGCCATCGATAACCCGCAGCCCGCGCTTGGGCGTGATCACCAGCCGCGTCCAGCCCTCGCTCGGATGAACGCTGCCGCGCTCGTCGGCCACACTTTCCAGGGCGCGCACCACCGTTGTGCCGACCGCGATCACCCGTCGGCCGCTCGCACGCGCTTGGTTGACCGCTTGGGCGGTTGTGAGCGGCACGCGGTAAAACTCTTCGTAGGGCGCTTCGTGGCTCTCTAAGCTGGCGACGCCCGTGTGCAAAATCAGGGGCGCGATCTGAACGCCTTGGCTGATCAGGCGCGTGATCAGCTGGTGGGTGAAGGGCCGTCCCGCCGATGGCATCTCGGCGCTGCCCGGCTCGTTGGCGTAGACGGTTTGATAGTAGTCGAGCGGCCAGCGCTGTTTGACATAACGATAGCGAATCGGCGCGCCGTAGCGCTCGAGGTAGCAGAGCAGCGGCGTGGGCAGCTGCAGAATCGCGACCCAGAGCCGTTTGGGCTGCGTGTTGACTCGGCTTCGCTCGAGGCTGTAGGGCGCGAGCAGTTGCACCTTGCCGCCCGCTGGCAGCTCGTAGCTTTCGCCCGCTTCGGCCTCGAAAAAGGCTGCGCTGCCCTCGGGCGTGAGCTGGCGCAGCTCTACAACCCAGAGATCGGCGGGAAGATGGGTCGAGAGGTGCAGTTCGTACTCTTTGCCGTCGCTGCGCAAGGCAGGCAGGGCCGCATTGAGAGTCGCGCTGGTGTTGATCACCAACAGATCGCCCGCGCTGAGCACGCTCGGCAGTTGGTCGAAGCGAGTATGCAGCAACCTGTCGTCGCTGCGGTACGAGACCAGCAGACGCACTTGGTCGCGGGCCAGGCCGCGCGCTTCGGGCGGTTCGCTGGCCTCTAGCTCGCTCGGCAGTTGGAAGTCGATGTAGTCGCTCGCAATCATGGCGATCTCCCTCTCTGCTTAAGCCAGCTCGCGCGCTTTGTAGCGCCCGCTCGGCAATTCACCTTCGATCAGCTTGAGCAGGCCGGGCACGCTGCTGCTCGGCAAAGGCCGATCGCTGATATCTTCGCCCGGAAAGGCCTCTTGGTGCATCTGGGTCTGCATATCGCCCGGATCGACGGCATAGACCTTCCAGTGGGGGTTTTCAACCGCTAAGGTCGCCGAGATATGATCTAAGGCCGCTTTGCTCGAACCGTAGCCGCCCCAGCCTGGATAGCTCTCGACGGCCGCATCGCTGCTCAGATTGATGATGCGGGCCGAGGCGTTGAGCTCGTGGCGCATGGCTTGGATCAAGCTGAGCGGCGCGAAGAGATTGACGCGATAGATCCGCTCGATCTGCTCGCTGCTATAGTCGAGCATGGCCGGTTGCGGGCTGGCTCCCAAAGTGCTGGCGTTGTTGACCAACAGATCGAGCCCGCCCCACTCGTGCGCGATTCCGACCAAAGCGTGGCGATGGGCCGCGTCGCTGATGTCGCCTGCGAGCGCAACGCATTCGCACTGTTGGCTGAGCTCTGCGGCGACTGCTTCGAGCGCCGCACGGCCGCGCGCATCGATCAGCAGCCGCCAACCACGGGCCGCTAAGGCGCGCGCCAATGCTAAACCTAAACCGCGTGACGCTCCGGTGATCAGTGCGCTCTGTGTTGTGCTCATCGTCGTTGCTCCCTTGTCTTCATTGGCTCTATCGATTTACTTCTATCTTGCCCGAGCCAGACGCCGCACAAGAGAGGCAAAAGACTGAAGCGTAAGCTGTTCAAAAGGCGAGCGCCACCCTGCCCCTAAGAACAGGTCGCCCGGCTTTTTTTCATCACAGAGGCTTTTTTCTTCACCACTGAGGCACCAAGACACTAAGTCTTTTAGAGATCAGATTGCTACCTTTACGAATGAGGTGAAGTTCGCACGTGAGAAGTAAGGCTTGAAGCTCCGTTCTATCCTCTTTATCTCTCTGTGTCTCGTGTGGTGAAATCCAGAATCAAAGTGTTTCGTGTGGTGAAAAATACAACTTGGTGTATTATAGTTTCAGCACAAGTCTGGAAAGATCGATGAGGAACTATGGCGACAGAAGATATTGCAGCGGTGCTCGAAGCCCTGCGCGCTGAGGTCAAAGCGCGCCGTCAAGCGAACCCGGGCGCAGAGCGCACCGCCCTTGAATTGCAGCTAGAGCGCGCGATCGAGCAGATCGAGATCACGCGCGTGGTCAGCGCACACTGGCCGCTCGAAGGAAGCAACCTTATTCAGCGCGCGTGGGTCTTGGTTCACAAAGTAGTGCGCCGCTATTTGCGCTGGTACATCAACCCGATCGTCGATCAGCAAAACGCCTTCAACGATAGCGCGGCGCGCGTCCTGCGCCTCTTAGCCGAAGGCTACGCCGATCTGCGCATGCAGCTCGATGCACTCCAAGAGGCGCGCAAAGACGACGACGATAGCGACCCGCCCGCTCCCCCCGCGAGCCATGACAGCGCCGCTGCAAGCGCTGCTTCTGAGCCCAACCCGCAAGTAGCCAAACTGCAAGCCGAATTGCAACAGCGCCAGCAGGTTTCGGCCCACTGGGATCTCGGCGGCCCCACCCTGCTGGCCAAGCTGAACGGCCTACAGCGCCGCGTCGTGCGTCAATATCTGCGCTGGCTGATCAACCCGATCGTCGAACAGCAGAACGCCTTCAATGTCGCGCTGAGCGAGAGTGTTGCGCCCGTGCTGGCGATCGAACGCGAACTTGCGCGCAAGCTCGCAGCCCTCAAACGCACCTAATCGGTCGCGGTGATGCCGCCCTCGGCGCGCAGCTCGTAGCGCGCATAGCTGACCGGTCGCTCGAGCCGAATGATATAGACCGCCGAGCTGCCCGATGTGATCCGTTTGCTGCCCACATCGGCGCTCGCGGCGTCGACCACCCTGCCGGCCGCGTCGTAGAAGGTCACAGCCACTCGCGCATTGCGTATCGAGAGCTTCTCGAAGTTGCGCACCAGCCCGCGAAATTCGTCTGCACCGTTGTTATGCACAATGTGGGCGTCGAAGATCGGCAGCGTGGTGTAGGGATCGCGGTTGCGCAGGCTCCAGCTCAGCTCGAAGTCGACGCTCCGAATGCCAGCGCCCGCCAGCTCGATCCGAAAGGGGTTGCGCCCGCCGCTCGGAGTATGCGTCAGAAGCACATGGCCGCTATTGCTGCTCACCAGCGCGCCCTGCGCATTGTAGCCGCGCACCGTCACATACACCAAAAACAGCGTCTGATCGAGGCCGTTCCACACTTCGCCCGTCACCACACTGCGATCGCCCAGGTCGCGCAGCAGATAGTTCTGCACGTTCACCTCTTTCGGCACCATAAGCACAGGCAGCAAAACCCTATAGGGCGCTTGCGCCTCGGCTTGGGAGGGCCGCCCAGCGCTCGCAGCGAGCATCGCTAGCAGACAAACCACCAATAGACCGCTCGAGATCCGGTAGAGACGCACCATCGCAAAAATGCCTCATCTTCAATCAACTTGCGATTTTGTGAGAAACTATCATACCAGATTTTAACCGCTGTCCCTTCAGCTCTGCGCGCCTCTCCCCTCGCCCATTGCATGTTGGCGGAGACGACTTGCCCTTCCATTCGGCCTCTAGCGCGTCCGCCTACGGCTACCAACAGCTCCTTCCTCCCATAAAGGCTGTTTGCTCTGCGCTGAGGCTGCTTTGTTTGCATCGAGGCAAGCAACACAGCGCGTCATTGCAAGCAGCGATTGTGCTCTGCACCCGTCGAAACCTTGATAACCACGTTGCCCAAGCTTGTCGAAGCCAAGCCTACCCGCAAATTATCTACCACAGAGGAACACGTTTTACCACACGAGGCATTGAGACACAGAGAGATAAAGAGGTTGAATGAATTATCTACCACAGAGGCACTGAGACACAGAGAGATAAAGAGATTGTATCGGAGCTTCAAGCGTTACAGGCTTAGGCACAAACTTCACCCCATGCCTAGATTTGTCAATATCATCTCTAAAAAGACTCAGTGCCTCAGTGTCTCAGTGGTGGATAAAAAAGCCTCAGTGCCTCAGTGTTTCAGTGGTGAATTAATTACTAAAAAACTCAGTGCCTCAGTGTCTCAGTGGTGAGTTAATTACTAAAAACTCAGTGCCTCAGTGTCTCAGTGCCTCAGTGGTGAATAAAAAAACCTATATTTATGACCCCTAAAGCCCAAATATTAGACCTGTTGTGCTATACTGAAGCTGCTACTTTGAAAGAACAATAAAGAGATCAGCAAACGCTGTATGCTGAGGGGTTTGCTCACCATGCCCGAATATTCTGCTAACTTTGCTTTTCTTAGCCCGCAGGACGAAACGCTCGCAAAAATCGGCTCCCTAGCTGAAAGCTACTTTGTAGATGATCCAAGCACCTGTCTGATCAAGCTGCGTCAGTTTGCCGAACTGCTCGCCAAAGAGGTCGCGGCCTCTATCGGCCTTGATTATCGCTTCTACCCGACTCAGCACGAGCTATTACAAGCACTACAAGATCGTGGCATTCTGGTAGATGAGATCGCACAAGGCTTTCAGCAGATCCGCAAGATCGGCAATCGAGCAACCCATGAGAACAAAGGCTCGCACGACGATGCTTTGAGCATGCTCAAGATCGCCCGTGAGCTGGGCATGTGGTTCTATAAAAGCTTCCGCGATGCCGACCTGAAATTCGGGCCATTTACGCCCCCCAAAGATCCTAAACAAGCTTCTGAAGCGCTGCGTAGCGAGCTAGAGCGTCTGCGCCAAGCCCTAGACGCCTCGCGCACGCAGGAGGAGCGCGCCCGCGCCCAAGCCAAAGCAGCCGCCGAAGCCGCCCTCAGCGCTACCGAGCGCATGCGCAAAGAACAGAGCGAGCGACAAGAGTGGGAACAGCTCGCGCTGGAGATCGAGCACGAGAAGAACCAGCTCGAAGCCGAATTGCAGGCCCTTCAAGCCAAGATGCAGAGCCAACAGAACAGCGAACAGCTCGCAAAACTGATCAAACGCGCTCGAGCCGCCGCCGAGCAGCTGCAAATGGATGAGGCTACCACTCGCAATCTGATCGATCAGCAGCTGCGCGAGGCCGGGTGGGAGGCCGATAGCATGCAGCTGCGCTATAGCCAAGGCACGCGCCCCGAAGTAGATCGCCAGCTCGCCATCGCCGAGTGGCCCACCGCAAGCGGCAAGGTTGACTACGCCCTCTTTATCGGCCTGACCTGCGTCGGCGTGGTCGAAGCCAAGCGCCAGAACCAGCATGCGCCCTCGGCCTTGGCCCAAGCCGAGCGTTACGCCCGCGATATCGAGCTCGAGCCGGAGAATCTCGCGCCGGGCGGCCCCTGGTACGATGCCCAAGGCCGCCAATACCGTGTGCCCTTCGCCTATGCCACCAATGGCCGCCCTTATCTCCAACAATACGAGCTAGCTAGCGGCATCTGGTTTAAGGATCTACGCCAGCCCAACGAGCCTGGCCGTGCGCTCGCCGCTTGGCACCGCCCCAAAGCGCTGCATGATCGTTTGCAACAAGATCTGCAGGCGGCTCAAGAGCGCCTTGCAAACCAGCCGATCGCCTTCGCATTCCCGCTACGCCCCTATCAACAGCGCGCCATCGAAGCGGTCGAAGCGGCTTTGGCCAATCAACAGCGTAATATCCTGCTTGCTATGGCGACTGGATCGGGAAAAACCAAACTTGCCATCGCGATGCTCTATCGATTACTCGAAAGCAAGCGTTTTCAGTCGGTCTGCTTTGTGGTAGATCGCAGCGCACTCGGTGAACAAGCCTATGGCGAGTTTAGCACCACCCAAGTCGTCACTGCCAAACGTTTTGCCGAGATCTTCGAGATCAAGGGCTTAAAAGACACAGCCCCAAGCAACGATACTAAGATCCATATCTGCACCATTCAAAGCCTGGTGCGTCGTGTGCTCAACGAAGCGAGCGAAGAACGCCCGCCGATCGATCAATACGACCTCTTAGTGATCGATGAATGCCACCGCGGCTATCTGCTCGACCGCGAACTCTCCGATAGCGAGCTAAGCTTCCGCGATCAAAACGACTATATCTCGAAGTATCGCCGTGTGCTCGACTACTTCGACGCCGTGAAGATCGGCCTGACGGCCACACCCGCCCTGCACACCGAGCAGATCTTTGGCCCGCCGGTCTTTACCTACTCCTACCGCGAGGCCGTGCTCGATGGTTACCTCGTAGATCAAGAGCCGACCATCCTATTCCGCACCGAGCTGGCTGCGGCGGGCATTCACTTCCAGAAAGATGAAGAGGTTGAGCTGATCGACCCTGCCACCGGCAGCCTTGCAAAGACGAAGTTGCCCGATGAGCTCTCGTTCGAGGTCGAAGAGTTTAACCGCAAAGTCATCACTCGCTCTTTTAACGAGGTGATCGCCCGAGAGCTGGCCAAATACATCGATATCAACCAGCCGGGCAAGACCTTGGTCTTTGCTGTCAACAACGAACACGCTGATCTCTTAGTCGATGTGTTGTACAAAGCCTTCGACGAGGCTCAAGGCCCGATCCCCTATGGCGCGATCGCGAAGATCACCGGTGCGGTCGACCAAGTGCAAAGCTTGATCCGCAGCTACCGCAACGACGAGTTCCCCAAGATCGCCGTGACGGTCGATCTGCTCACCACGGGAGTCGATGTGCCCAAGATCTGTCATCTGGTCTTTATGCGGCGGGTCAACAGCCGCATCCTCTACGAACAGATGATCGGGCGGGCGACCCGACGTTGCGACCAGATCGGCAAACAGAGCTACTTCGTATACGACGCTGTCGATCTCTATCGCCATATGGAATCTGTTACCGACATGAGGCCGGTCGCGCAAAACCCCAATATTCCATTGAGCGAACTCTTTATGGAACTAAGCGTTGTAACTGAACCCGAGCAGCTCAAAACTGCGCGCGATCAGTTGGTAGCCAGATTGCGCCGCATGGTGGGCCGCATGAGCGAGCAGCAGATCGCTGATTATAGCCAGCAGGTTGGTGAAAGTCCCAAGACCACCATCGATGAGCTCCTGCACCAGCCCATCGAGCAGAGTCTCGCCAAACTGCATGCTAAACCGCAGATCATCTCCTTCTTCACCGGCCTGAGCTACAGCATGTCGGGCCGCGAGAAGATCATCTCGCATCACCCCGATGCAATCAAAGAGACGATTGTCGATTATCATGGCGAGCGTCGGCCCGAGGACTACCTTGAAAAGTTCAACGAGTTTGTACGCAGCAATCTGAACAAGATCGCTGCCCTAGAGCTGGTCGTCACCCGCCCGCGCGCGCTCGACCGCAAGACCTTGCGCGAGCTGCAACAGATCTTGGAGGCGAACCGCTTCAGCGAGCGGACCTTACAAAAGGCTTGGGCGGCCACCAGCAACGCCGAGATCGCCGCCTCGATCATCGGCTACGTGCGTCAAGCTGCCCTGGGCGATCCGCTGATCCCCTATGCAGAGCGCGTCCATCGTGCGGTGCAGAAGATCATGGCCTCGCACCCATGGACACCTGTGCAGCGCTCTTGGCTGGAACGGATCGAACGACAGATCGTCTCGCACGTCGTGCCCGATGTCGAGATTCTCGATGAGGAACCCTTCAAGGGAGACGGCGGACGCAAACGAATCGAAAAGGTTTTGGGCCGCGACGTCCAAGAACTCTTGTCAGAGATCGCTGAATTGATCTGGAATAAGGAAGTAGCGTGACAACCAACTTTGCAACAACCCGCGACATTGTGGCGCGGCTGTGGAACCTGTGTAATCTGCTGCGCGACGATGGTATTACCTATACCGACTATGTAACCGAGCTAACCTACCTGCTCTTCCTTAAGATGTTAGAAGAGACCGGGCAGGAGAGCGAGTTGCCCGAAGCGTATCGCTGGGCCGAGCTTAACCAACGCATCGGCGAAGATCAACTGATCTTCTATCGCCAACTGCTGCTCGATCTGGGCAACCCACAAAAGATCAGCAATCCACTGGTGCTGGCGATCTTCAGCGACGCGCAGACCAAACTGCGCAAGGCTGTCAACCTGAAACAGCTCACCAGCGCCATCAACGACCTCGATTGGTTCTCGGCCCGCGAGGAAGGCTTGGGCAATCTCTACGAAGGCTTGCTCGAAAAGAACGCCGCCGAGAAGAAATCGGGCGCGGGCCAATACTTTACGCCCCGTCCCTTGATCGATTGTATCGTTGCACTGATGCAGCCCCAGCCGGGCGAACTGATTCAAGACCCCGCCGCCGGAACCGGAGGTTTTATCGTCGCCGCCGACCACTATATCAAGCAGCGCACCAACCAACTCTACGACCTCGATCCTGCGACGGCGGAGTTTCAACGCAACAAGGCTTATATCGGCTTGGAGTTGGTACACGATACTCACCGCCTCTGCTTGATGAATCTGATGTTGCACGGCATCAATGGCGGCGTGGGCTTGGGCGATACGCTCAGCCCCGATGGCGAAAACCTGCCCAAGGTCGATCTTGTGCTCTCTAATCCGCCCTTTGGCACCAAAAAGGGTGGCGGACGGCCCGTGCGCAGCGACTTTTCGATTACGAGTGCTACTTCGAACAAGCAGTTGGCCTTTGTTGAGCATATTGTGCGTGCCCTCAAGCCCGGCGGCCGAGCTGCCATCGTCGTGCCCGACAATGTGCTCTTTGAAGACAACGTCGGACGCAAGCTGCGCACTTGGATGCTCAACCTGTGTGATCTGCACACCATCTTGCGCCTGCCGACCGGCATCTTTTACGCCCAAGGTGTGAAGACCAACGTACTCTTTTTGCAGCGCGGCAGCAGCGACCGCAACAATACCAAGGGCGTATGGGTCTATGACATGCGCAGCAATATGGAGAGCTTTGGCAAAACGCGCCCGCTCAGCCTGAGCGACTTCGCGGACTTTATGCAAGCCTACGGCAGCGACCCCAACGGCGCTAGTAGCCGCCACGATCAAGGCGAGAACGGGCGCTTCCGCTACTTTAGCCGCGAGCAGATCGCCGCCCGCAACGATAACCTCGATATTCTCTGGTTGCGCGATGAGAGCGACGACCCCGAAGATAGCCTAAGCGAGCCCGAAGAGCTAGCCGAAGCAATGATACAACATCTGCGCAATGCCCTTGAAGCCCTAGAAACCTTTAGTGCAGAGCTAGAGAACCCCAGCTTAATTGTAGTACCCGAAGAAAATAGCGCCGAGCCAGCTCAAACTAGCTCATTGCAAGCCCAACAAGCTAGCCAGATTAGCATTTTTGATGAGGTGAATTAATGAGTCAAACAACTTCCCGTTGGCCGGAAGTTGATCTCAAAGCTGTTGTTCGGCCAAGAAAGCGAAAAGCAGATCCAAAATTGTTAAGTGATTTGCCTTTTATTGGCCTTGAACACGTTGAGGCACATACAGGTCGACTTATTACCTATGGCAATACTCGTGATGTAAAGAGTGCTGTTAATCTATTTGAGGCTGGTGATGTGTTATACGCACGTTTACGTCCTTATCTCAACAAAGTTATAAGGCCAACTTTCTCCGGCGCAGCCTCTGCCGAGTTCATTGTATTGCCTGGCAATGAAAATATTGACGCTCGCTTTCTTCAATTCGTCTTAATGCAGGAAGCATTTGTATCTTTCGCATCTCATATCAATCAAGGAGATCGTCCGCGTGTTGATTTTGAGCAGATTGGTATATTTCGTTTTCCCCTTCCACCCATAGCGGAACAGCGACGAATCGTTGCACGCCTTGACTCGCTGCTAGCGCAAAGCAAAGCTGCCCGCGCAGAGCTAAACAAGGCCCTTGCACTGGCTAAACGTCAGCGCCAAGCAGTGCTAGCCAAAGCATTTAGCGGCGAACTAACCCAAGACTGGCGTGAGGAGAGAGAAACTGCTTTTAATGCAGGAAATGCCTGGGAGGAAACAACATTAGAAGCTCTTGCAGAGGTTGGAACGGGAGCAACTCCTAAGCGGGGTAATCCTAAGTATTATGAAAACGGAACAATTCCTTGGGTAACAAGCGCTGTTGTGAATGATCTAGTAGTAACTAGAGCAGAAGAGCTAATAACCCAAGTAGCTTTGGAAGAAACTAATTGCAAGGTATTTCCCAAAGGGACAATTTTATTAGCAATGTATGGTGAAGGGAAGACGCGAGGTCAAGTTACTATTCTTGGCATCGAAGCAGCAACAAATCAAGCCCTAGCTGCTATCCGAATTAAACCTCAATCACGGATACTACAAGATTTCGTATTGTGGTTCTTACGTAGTAACTATTTAATGTTAAGACAACAGGCTGCTGGTGGCGTTCAGCCCAATCTTAACCTGAGAATAATAAAAAATATCTCAGTCCCACTCCCATCGCTTGAAGAGCAAAAAGAGATAGTAAAAAGGGTAGAAGCGGCCTTTGCTCAGATCGAAACTATGGAAAACGAGGCCAAAAAGGCTCTAGCACTAGCCGAGCGGCTAGAACAAGCCACCCTCGCCAAAGCTTTCCAAGGCCAACTCTAGCTTTACCACAGAGGAACACGTTTTACCACACGAGGCACAGAGGAACACGTTTTACCACACGAGGCACTGAGACACAGAGAGATAAAGAGGTTGAATGAATTATCTACCACAGAGGCGCAGAGACACAGAGCAAAAGAGAGTTAGACTCGGTACCTTATACCTTGTACGCAAGCACTTAAACGAAACTGCATACACAAGCAATAACTCTCAAAAGACTCAGTGCCTCAGTGTCTCAGTGGTGAATAAAAAAGCCTCAGTGCCTCAGTGGTGAGTTAATTACTAAAAAACTCAGTGCCTCAGTGTCTCGGTGGTGAATAAAAAAGCCTCACACGTTTTACCACACGAGGCACTGAGACACAGAGAGATAAAGAGGTTGAATGAATTATCTACCACAGATTGGCTGAGCCTGTCGCAGCCAATGCTCTATAGCATCGCCACAACCCGAGCCGATAGATAATAGATCCCTATAACCTATTTGGGGCAAGCGCCATTTAGGTTGTACTCGGCTCTTCCTCTTTGGTAAGAGAAAGACTTCTAGTTGGCACTGTTCTGCTTAGCTCCATGCTCAGTTGTGGCTTGGCTTGCGATGGCTGGTCGGAAGAAGAATACTACCAGTCCAAGCAGCGCAAGCACACTGCCCGCTGTGATAAAAACCAAGCCAACGCCCCAAAGCTCGGCCAAGACTGCACACAATGGCGGCGCTAGTAAAAGGAAGCCATTCTGAATACCACCCCCGGTGGCGAAGACACGACCTAATAGCTGTGGGGGCGTTTCGACTTGCACAATGTAGCCATAGGGTACAAAGACGGCGGCAGCCGAGAGGCCGATCAAAAGATAGACGAGCATCCAAGCTGGTGAACCTTGGACATGCAGCACGACCGCGACGCCGAGTAAGACAACGACCAAGCCTCCGCCGATCTGTCCGATTGCCATGCTTATAAAGGGGTGGATGCGCTTGCCCCACTGCCCAATCGTGATTGCACCAACGGCAGTGCCTAGTCCGATGCTGCCGATAGTGAAGCCAAACAGAGCCTCATCCATCTCTAATTCCCTCAGGGCCAATGCTCCCATGCTATCGAACGCAAAGATAATAAACATGGCTAGCGAATTGCTGGCGACCGCCATAAAGAGCGAGCGCCGCTTGAGCCGATAGACCAGCCCTTCACGAAATTCTCGCCAGAAAGCGCCTGTGAGCTGCTCGCTTCCCGTTTTTGTTCGGGCAGGCGCTGCAAGCTTAGGCAGCTGAGCGATCAAGACTGCTGAGACCAGAAAGCTTAGGGCGTTGACCAGAAAGGCAGAACGTAGGCCGATCGCGCTCACTAATAGTCCGCCCAACATAGGCCCGAGGATCTTGGAGAGTTGAAAGGAGAGTTGGCTGAGCGAGTTAGCGGCCAGCAGATCGTCTGGAGGCACAAGCGCGGCGATTGTAGCTTGGCGGGCTGGCCCAAAGAAGGTGCTAAAGACACCCCGCATAAAGACCAGCACTAAGATGCTTGCAAGATTAGGTGCAATCACCAGACCCAATACAACCAGCGCTCGGCCCAGATCAGCGCCGATCATCACCGCTTTGCGCGGCAGACGGTCGGCCCAGACGCCCGACAAGGGAGCGATAATCGTAAACGGCAAAGCAACGGCGATCGAAAGCGCAGCTAGAGCGCTCGCTCCTAGCTCCCAGCGATAGACGATAAGCGCGATTAAGGCCAGGAAGTCGAGCCAATCGCCTAGATCCGAGATAAGCTGGCCTCCGAATAGTAGGCGAAAAGCGCGGTGGCGTAACGGCGCAAGAATAGTTGCTTTCATGCTCTTTCTTCCACGACTCTCAAACGGAGCCTCATTGGACGGCTTGTGTTTGATACTAAATTTGTTTGTATTGTTGCATTTTGGGAGGATTCTCCGCACAGACGATACGACTTGGTTTGGCGGGCGGGATGTTGATAGCCGTAGGCGGACGCAGTTGGGATCGAATGGCAGGTAGAGACCTTACCGCCAGAGCGTTGAACTGATCAACTGGATGGGCTAACAATCAAAAGAGGGATGCGCTTGCTAGCAAGGCATCCCTCTGAGCGATAGAGCTGCTACTTATTTCCTTACGATCGGCAGCTGAATTTGGGGCTTGCGGATCGAGCTAAGTGTGATGCTCTTGCTGAGTACCGCCGTGCTTGGGTTGCCCGCGCCATCTAAGAAGCGCACATAGACGTAGTAGAGGCCGGGCTCTTGCTGGCTGGGCGCGATACCGCTCAGCAGGCTCCAATTGCGAATGGTGACGTCGCTGCTGTCGCCGGGCGCTTCAACGGCATGCCATTTCACGTTAGGATCGTTGGCCGGGTCGCTTAGCGGCGTGCGACTGTTGGCGATCCATAGGCCCCAGAAACCGCGCCCTGGGTAGAGGTTGTCGCTTACCACATTGTCCTTTAGTTCCAGATCGACCAATACATTGACGCTTGGGTCGGGAACTTTGATGTTAAGCATGCCGAGCGTTGTTACAACGGGCGCTTGGGGGTCGTAGATGATGCTGTGCTTGAACTCTTTGTTATTGCCAGAGCCATCGATCACCTTTAAAGTGATCTGGTTGGGGCCGACTTGATCGCTGATCAGCGGTAGATTGCCAGCGAAGAAGCTGCCGCCTCCAAGAGCGTAGTTGCTTGAGCCGATCTGCACGCGGTCGAGCTTGCTACACTCTTGAGCACCGTCGATCTCGATGTAAAAGGTCTTTTCGCGGGTGTAGTTGGGATGCCCGTTGTCGGCTTTCTTGTCGGCAGGCGCGCCGCTGTTGTTGCGATTGTACCAGAGATTGGGGTTGCGCAGCAGTGTGCTGGCTTGCACCGTTGTATCAACGTTGATCGAAGCGCGCAAGACCTCGCTTCGCCCGCCCGAAAGATTGTAGAGCTGCACGGCTACCGTGTGCGGACAGCTCGCCACATTGCTAAAGGTGCGAGTAAAGCTGCTCTTGAAGGGTTCGAGCGGAATGGCCTCGTTGATCTCGCCATCGAGCGCGACCCGCATCTGGTTGGGGAAGCCGCTCACATTGCTGAGCGTGATGGTAACGGTTGGATTAGTGGTCAGCGAGGCTCCATTGTTGACCTTGAGCGTGGCTTTGATCTCTTCGATCAGCCCGCCAGCCTCGCTGTTCCAAGCGATTCCTTGCGTGTTGCCCGTCACCCAGGTGCTCACTTTGGCCAAACTGTTGAAACGGTAGTCTGGACTGGCGTTGCCTGCGTTGGTTCCGGCATTGTTGCGAATGGCAATCGGCGCGCTGAAGCTGTTGCTGGCCCGCGAGTAGCGCACATCGTAATAGCCGATGCTGGCAAAGCCGTCGCTGGTCCAATGTTTGGCTGGCAGCATCAGATAGACTGTGTCGCGTTCGGCCACCATGGGCGTGAAGTCGGCCCACATGTTGCTGCCGAGCGCGTGGCGTCCAACGCTGACCCACGATTGACCGTTGTTGGTGCTATAGCTGAATTGTAGGCCGTAGCCGCTCGAGACCGAGCCAGTTACAAAGCCGCTGTAGATCACGCCCGTCTGCCTATCGAGCGCGATGCTCGGGCGGTTGCCCGTGACGGCGTTGCGGAACGACTGCGAGAAGCCCACCGTCTTCAGCGCTCCAGCCCGCGTGCCGCTGGTGTAGCTTACATAAAAGCTTGGATTGGTCGAAACAGGCTGGTATTCGGTCATAATATGCACGGTCGCAGCGTCGCCACTGCCGCTCACAACCATACGCGGGTAGCGCATAAGGTAGAAGTTGAGCTTCTCTTCGCGCTTGCTCCATAAGCCTGTGGTCGGGTTGCGATAGGCTAAGACCAGTTTGCTGGAGGCAACGCCCTCACCCCACACCACATAGGGCACGTTGTCGCTATCGAGCACGATGTCGAGTTCGTTGGCGCGCCCCGAGAGGCTGGCGATTTTCTGGGGTGCGCTCCAAGCGCCCGCGCTGCCATTCTGCGCATTGCTGATATAGAGCATTTCGTTGCTGGTGGCGGCGTAAGCCACGTGTACCGTGCCGTTGGTAGCGGCGACGCCCCAAGCATAGCGCGCTCCAGTGGCGATCACGCTCGGAGCTTCCCAAGAGATGGAGCCGTTGCTGAGGGTGGTGCCACGGCTATAGTAGAGAACCTGTGCATCATCTTTTTGAAAGACAAGGTGAAAGCGATCGTTTTCTCCCGCTAAGCGAGGCGAACGGATATTGTCAGGAATGCCCGGCAGTATGCTGGGCGTGCTCCAAGCCAAGAGCCTAGCTGGCTCCGCCATGCAGAGCAAACACATGAGGCTGAGCAACAATACAATCGGTTTCAAACCTGCGACGAAAGGAAAACGCATGATAATCTCCGCTGGAACCGCTCTCTACAGAGGAACGATAGAGCATACAAGCATAGCTAATACCAAATTCGGTTGCTTCATTCTATTTGGCCTTCGGCAGAGTGGAACTTGTCT
>CALGUG010000017.1 GCA_937902315.1 uncultured Chloroflexales bacterium | reverse complement strand
CCAGCGAGCCCACCACGCCAACCAGCGAGCCAACTACACCAACCAGCGAGCCCACTACACCAACCAGCGAGCCCACCACGCCAACCAGCGAGCCAACTACACCAACCAGCGAGCCCACCACTCCGACTATTGAACCAACTACGCCAACAACAAGCCCAACAATCCCAGTTATTCCCAATGAGGACTTTGAAGCAGGCACCACAAGTTGGATTCTCAATGGGCCCAGCATTATCAATTCACCAACCGATGCCCATTCGGGATCATACTATGTTCTTTTTGGTGGCCCTGGTCCCAGCCGTCAAAGCATGTATATCGAGCTCACGGTGACAAGCGAAGCACCATATTTAACTTTTTGGTCAAAGACGGTTTCTAGCCAGGATAAGTGTTTCGAAGATGCGAGCTACATCGCGATCGATACGGATCTAACAGATTCCTTTCCAGGCTCAGTCAGGTTCGCCTGGTACGATTTCTGTGCATCGAAACAACATGACTATCGCCTCGAATCTCTTAATCTTACCTCCTTTGTGGGCCAAACGATCGGGATCGAGTTTTTTCTTTTAACCACAAGCGATAAGCTAAGCACTTGGAGTATAGACGATATCGAATTTCGTAATACGCTCGATCTGGATTAAGTAACTGCCGAGGAAATAAGAAAACCTCAGAGCACCTAAACAGTGCTCTGAGGTTTTAGTTTGGTGAGCCGCGTAGGACTTGAACCTACAACCCGCTGATTAAGAGTCAGCTGCTCTGCCAATTGAGCTAGCGGCCCATACCAGTTATTTCGACTGGTTCACTCAACGAAATATATTATACACGTAGAGCTAGGGCCTGTCAAATCAGCAGTCAGCTATTACAGCTCGATATTGAGCGCTGCCAGCTTGGGTTGCAAAATATGCGTAGCGCGCATAAGTTGAGCGCGTTCGCGCAGATAGTCGATATCGAGCTTTTGGCGACGAACAATACCTTCAGCATCGGCCTGATCGTGTTTGTTCTCTTCGGGGCCACGACCCAATAGAAGTTTGTGCAGCAATACATCCTCAGGAGCAAGCACCATTACTTGAGCGCCCAAAAGCGACATACGTCGCATATGGTTGTGCATGGTTTCGTCAAGGTAATAAGGATAGCTTATCCCTGCGCGACGCACACTCAGGTCGTCAAACACTTTGATACCACGCCACAAAATGCGGTTGCCATCAAACTGCACGGCCTTCTGAGCGCCCTGTAAAAGTTGCACAACTTCGTTGAGTTTGCCAGTCATCACAATCACGTCGACATCTTGAATCGGTCGACGATTCCCATACAAATGGGCAGCAGCTCCGGCACAAATACCCCAGACGAGTTGATGAGAATCGAGAAGTCGTTGTACAAAACCGAGGTTACCAGCGATCAATGACATACTTACTACCCTGTTGTTTCGAAGTATTGTAGGATGTACCCTAGACTATGATAACAGAGCTTGTAAGGGCATACAAGAGGGTATAGGTAGGAGTTCAGTCATTTTTGGTAGTAATTTAATACTACATATATACGTACTATAGAAAACGCCAAAAACAGCGATTATTAACTACAAATAGTAGTTGAAAATATTTCAAAACTACTAAACTGCAGTTCGTGCGAGTAAGCCCGAAAATAACGTATATGCCTGATCCACGCCTATGATACTTGTTTTTTCGACCATATCGGCCAAGCCCACACTTTTACGACAACTAGTATACTATAAGCCTCTTACCAAAAATGTTCCAAGAAGACATGAAAAATGCGTATCGAATAATGCTTGATTCGATACGCACCTTTATCATCTCATCCCACATCGGTTTGGCAAGTTCAGCGCTCTGGCGGCGAGTTCTCTCGCTCTCATGCCTTCCTTAGCGCGTCCGCCTTCGGCTACCAACAGCTCGCCCGCCAATCCGGCGTCTAGCGGTTGCTGCTACGAAACCGCCCCCAAAATAGCGTCATACACACGCATGTGATAGAGAGTCGCTCTAGCGCAAACGATTACCATTCTTTTACTTTTCGCGCTCCGGCTTAGAGCTGAGCGCTGCCACCTGTTCGGCGTTCAGGCCAAACATAAAGACGATGATCGCGCCAACAAACAGACCCACCGCCGAATTTGGAATATGAAAACGCGAAGGGTCGGTGATAAAGAAGCTGATCAAAAAGGAAAGCAGTCCTAAAAAGGCCATACCGAGCGATACAGGCAGATAGACCCGCAAAGGCGCAAACAGCGAGATCATGCGTAAGGTGATGATGCCAAATTTAAAGCCATTGCGCCAGACCTTTTGGCGACTACGCCCCGTCTCGCGACGGCGGCTCACCACTGGCACAAAGGCCACGCTGTAGCCAGCCTTTACCAAAGCCAAGGTGATCGTGATCGGATAGCCATAACGGTTGGGCACCAAATGCAGGTATTCGAGCATCACCGAACGGCGCACAGCGCGGTAGCCACTGGTCACATCGTAGACCGGGGTTTCGACCAAGTAGCTGCCCAGCGCCACCAAGGCTTTGTTACCGAGACGACGGGCCGCAGTATCGCCGATCGTATCATTGGTGCGCGCGCCGACCGCCATATCATAGCCTTCAGCGATTTTGCCAAGCAGATCAGGAATATAGGCCGGGTCCATCTGACCATCGGCATCCATCACCAAAACCACCTCGCCGCGCGCCGAACGAAAGCCTGTTTTAACGCCCGAACCAACTCCTTTGCTCTCGGGATGGCGCACAACCCGCGCGCCCGCTGCACGCGCCTGCTCGCCGGTGGCATCGGTCGAACCGTCATCAACCACAATCAGCTCAGCTTGGGGCAGCACCTCTGCGATACCGCGCAACACACGAGCGATACTCTCTTCCTCGTCGCGCGCGGGAATGACCACACTCACACTAAAACCATAGGGGGTTGGCGCAAGTGCTTCTTTTGTTTCTACGAATTCTGAAGCTACAAGCTCCTTCATTCTCTTCTCTCTCTCTATCCTGTGGGTTTATTCAACCCAAACCGTGCTGATCATCAAACTGAGCGGGCGTGTATCACTGCTCTCTTCATAGACATGGCCCGGAATAAAGGTCGGCGCTTCGAGCTTAATATCAAAGGTATCTTGGCCCACCAACTCGGCCGGAATAGGCACCTCGTAATTGCGCCAAATGCCGACATCGACCCCGAGCTGCATACGAGTATCGGCCATGCTGATCGTAAGCGGCGTCTGGCTAGCGCCGTAGCCCCCGGCCATGCGCAGTGTAAGCACACTGCCTTCCTGAAGCGGCTCCGTCAAATAGAAGCGAATGATACCATCGCCCTGCAACCAGCGATAGTGGAACATACTGCCATCGGGCAGGCCCAAAATTTCGCCGGGAGAAAAGCCATACACATAGCCGAAATCGAGGCCCGTGCCCAAAGTCAAGCGATTAGTTCTGGGGGGTCGCAGCCAATCGAGCGTCAGCTTTTGAATATCTTCACCAGCGCGAAACTCGGTATCGGTAAAGTAGTATTTGGCCCGCTCATCGCGTCCCTGCACACGAGCGATCTCGCCGCGCACCACGTTGGCGCGATGGGTATCACCTTTGCCGAGCGCCTCGAGCGCTTCATCGTAGCGGCCCTGCGCCACCAACGAAAGCGCCAAGTCGGTGCGTGCATCGATAAAACCGGGCTGAGCTTCGACCGCGCGCGCAAAGGCAGCCTCTGCCGCTTGATAGTCGCCTGAGTTGTAGGCTTTATAGCCCTCGGCGATGTTGCGCTCGCGGGTCAAACCGCGCGCCAAAATGGTGGGGTAATCGCGATAACTGAAAAAGAGCAGCACAAAAGCGATCACCAAGCCGATCGCCAGCAGACCGTTCCAGCGGCGCAACTTCAACAGATCGATCACCGAGCGCCAGTCAGCGATCAGCCACGAACCATACAGACCGATCACCAACCAGACCGGCAGCAGATAGCGCGGCTCGATATGGATCAAAATAACGATCAGTGTGGTATAGACGATCCAGCCGATCGCCAACAATCGGAACCAGCCATCACCAGTGGTGCTGAGGCGGCGGCTCGGCTCGAGCGCTTCATTTTCTTGCTTGCTGCGCGCCCACATAAACGAAGCGGGCACAGCCATCGTAATCAGGCCAGCGACAGTATAAACCAACCAAATCACGTCGCCTAGGGCGCCCATCGGCCAGATCTCGCGTAGCGGTCGGGTGTAGAAGCTTGCTTTCACAAAGAAGTCTTCGATGAACTGGGCCTTCCACATATGCTGGAAGTGCGGCCACAGATTGCGCAGCAGAATGGTCGGATCGTTAGAAATAATCTCGGCGATCTGCTTATTGACGAACTCTTGGCGCTCTTCTTGGGGCAAACTTGCCAGAATCACCTTACCCTCGCCTTCGCCGCCGCTCGAAGTCAAAGCCAACCAGAGATTGACTGGGCCGAGCGTGTCGGTCGGAATAAACTGGCCGTAGGTGACCCAGTTACGAATCGTCCAAGGCGTCAGCACCAGCACCAGCGCGACTGCAAAAGTAGCCAGCCAACGAGCTGCCTTGGGCACCCAACCGCCTTGGAAGAGCGTGCGCAGAAACGGTCCGATCTTCGAGCTTGCGTTCTGCAAGGCGGAGGGCGTCGTGCGGCTGGAGAAACATTCAAGCACGATCCAGCCCATTGCGATAAACGAGCAATAGAGGGCGGGCGAGCGTGCCAAAGCTGCGAGTCCGATCGCTGCACCCGAGCTCAGCAAAGAGATGGTAGCCGCACGTGGCGATAGCTCGCGCTCATCGCGCCAGCGCACCAACAGATAGAGGTGCAGCAGACTAAAGAAGAGGAAGAGCGGCTCGCTCAGAATCAGCGCGGGCAGCTCGACCATGGGGAACCAGATCGCCAGCATGGCGGCAAAAGCATAGCCAGCTCGTTGATTAAAGAGGCGACGCGCCAAACCATAGCCAATTGGAATCGAGAGCATGCTCAAGCAGAGGTGAAACACTCGAATCAGAGGAATACCCCAGCTCGTTTCACCAAGGTTGATACACACCCAAAGGATGGCTGAAAAGACCATGACATGCAACGGTGGCCTAATCAGCCATGCGTTGTCGACATACTCGCCCGTAGCAGCAAAACGCAGCGCCCGCTGATAGTAGTCGCCGTCGTCGGCCGCCGAAAAGCGCGGATCGATCACATTGGCCGCTATAAACCAACAACGCATAGCAAGACCAATCAGCATCAAGGTTACAAGAATGATATCGCGTCTTTGTAGTTTCATCATATACTCAAATATCAGAAAACCTGCTTCCGCTCTAGCTCGTAGCAAATCTGCTTTATGCGTTCAGAGATCCGGCGGTAAGGTCATTACCCCAACCAAGGCTTCTAGCGCGTCCGCCTACGGCTACCAACAGCTCGCCCGCCAATCCGACGGCTAGCTGTTGCTGCCGCGAAGCCGCTCCCAAACACACAAACAGGTTTCGTATCAAGCGGCAATAGGGCGAGCTGTATCACAACATTATCGCTCAACCTACCGCCGTTCAGCAGAAGCCTGTCTTCCTCCTCCGATCTTAGGGTACACGATAGAGTCGATAGTGGGCAACCCGCCCAAGCAAAGCGCTTTCGGGCAGAGGAGCGCCACCGCGCGCATCCGACCAAAGGAGGTAACTCTGCGTCTCAAGCTCGTTTAAAACAGTTGTTGAATCGGCATCTGCAGAACACAGTGTACCACGATGCGCGATAACCGAATACTTGCCGATCGGGATCTCGGCCGGAACACAGATCGAGAGCGCGGCCTGCTGGGGAACGTGCTGCTCGACCAGACGAATAGCAGCGACCTCATCGGGCAACTGCCCATCGAGCACATAGCTGGTGCCGATCCCGATGCCCGACCATGCTTGTCCCACCAGCAGCAGCACACAGACCAAAGCAATCAATCCAGCATAGGGTAGACCACGAAGGGCGATCCAGATTCGCCACAGCAGCCATGCCGCGCCGAAGGCATAGAGCGGTACAAGAGGCAGAAAGAAACGCGGCAGCACAAAGGCCGTCGAGACCGCCAACAGATAGAGCAGGATCAATAGCAACAGCACAAGATAGCCAAGATCGAGCGCGCCTTCGTTACGCGGCGGCACAAGGCTGCGCAGGGCCTTGCTAAGCCACAACAGCAGAGCCGCTATCGCCAGCCAATTGAGCGGCCAGATCAACAGGCGAAGCTGAATGGCCCGCCCGAATTCGCTGGTATCTTCGCCGCCTGTGCCCACAAAAGCCCGTATGTTGGCGCTCCAGTTATTGAAAAAACGCTGCGGATCGCGCAGAACGATCTCGCTCAGCCCGATATCGTTGGAGACTTCGTCCCAACGCTGCCAGTCGCAGTCGGCATAGACACAGAGCCAGACATTTTTGGCCTGCTGATTGTAGAGCGGCTGGCTGGTCTGCAGCGTATTGACGGCGATCTGAGGCGCGATCGCCACAAACGCTGTGGCTAAAAAGAGCAACCACGGTCGCTGCCAGAGCGCAGATTTCACCAAAGGCTTGGACTTGTCGCCGCCCCAACGTTCCCAACAGAAAATAAACAGCAGGCCCCAAGGCAGCAAAACCAAACCCAAGTGGCGCATCAAGAAGGTGGCGCCCGCAAAGAAACCCGCCGCACAAAAAAAGAACGGGCGCGGTTGAGGGCCGCTGGCGGTCAACAAGCAGGCGATTGTGAGCAAGAAACAGAGCGCAAAGGGTGCGTCGCTGCCCACATAGAGCGCGTATTCAACAAAGAGCGGACTGGTGCTTAGTCCGACCAGTGCGAGCAGTGCAACCAAGCGGCCCGTGAACGGCGGCGTTCGGTACATCAGCAGACAGGCCAGCCAATAGACGGCCGCGCTCATCGCGACCCCGCAGAGCCAAGCGATCAGGCGGCCAGCTAGAAAGGCGTTATCGGCGAAGAGAGGCCGCACCAACCACAACAGCAAGGGATAGCCGAAGTTGTAGAAGCCGTCGGCCTGAAAAACGCGCTCGAGCGTGTCGCGGGTCGCAAAGACACGAAAATCGTTCTCGACACCCGGGCGCGCCAAGGTCAGGTGGTTTTGGGCCGCTCGCCAGACCAAGCCTGCCCAGAGCGCGACCCAGCCCGCCGCCGCCAGATCGATTAGCCAGATCCGCGCTTTCAGCCAACTTTGCACAGCTTCGATCTGGCTTACGCGCCAGAGCAACACAAGGGCCGCCAGCAAGCAGAGGCCGGGCAACAACAGGCTAAAGGGCAATGGATAGAGCGGCGGCTGATTGCGATAGGCGAACTGCCAGAGCAGCAGCACCACAGCCCAGATGGCTGCGAACAGGGTTCGCCGTTGTTGCGGCCGCCAAAAGCCCAACAAGAGCCAGAGCAAAACACCAAAAACCGCGCCATACACAAGCTGGGCGGGATAAGGCAAAACGCCCAAGCCAGGCACGCGATAGCTGACGCGGTCGAGCAAAACGCCTACCCGCCGTCTATCTTCGCTCAGCTGGCTCAGGTCGCTGCGTAGCTCAAGAAAAAAGTCGTTACGCTTGAAGATCCCAGCTTGGGCGAAACGATCGCGGCCTATCGCAACCTGATACTCGCTCCATTCTGGCCCAACGCTCCACTCGGCGATCTGCTGGCTGCCATTGAGCCAGAGGGTCACCCTTTTGGCGGGCGCTTCGGGCGGCCAAGAACGGATTCGCAAGCTGAATTCGGCCGGGATGCCTGCTTGGGGGAAGATCAAGCTAGAGGAAGCGCCGCTCCAGCGGGCGCTGCCATCGGAGCCTGCGAGATAGGCGCGCTGGCCTTCAGCGGCGAACTCGGCATCGGCGAAGGCTTGCACATAGGCGGCATCGTAGCCTCCGATATCGACCACATGACGGGCAGGCAGTTGGTAAACCACAATGATGCTTATGATGCTGACCAGCAGCGCGCCTGCACAGCCTAGGGCCTGTTTCCAATCCGTTGCTCGACTAGCCACCGACACCCCACCACGCCCAATGCGTTTGAAAGGCTCAATTACGCATATGGATCGCACTACACTCCACATCTGGCGAGGATTATACCATGGAGCAGCGCGCTGCTTGCACAGCGAAGGCCGCGCCCGAGCGCAGCAGCCGTCTGTAAGCGGAACTGCTGTTGATAGCCGAAGGCGGACGCGCTAGAAGCCGAATGGGAGCGAGAAGCCTCTCCGCCAAACTAATGAGCGAGCTGAAATGCAGAAAAAGCTTCGCTATGGCCGCGATCTATGGCTCAGCTAAGGCTAGGGCACAAGCGATTGAAAGGTCGCCAAGGAGTAGGAGCCTTCGACGCGGATGCGGGGCAGCATAAAATCGCCTGATTGGGGCAGGTCAGACATGGTGGTGGTGGCGTTGGTGAAACCAGCCTCTTTGACCAAGTTGACGATATTGCCGCTGAAGCGCCCCGCAGGATAACAGAAGCTGCGGATCGGCTCGCCGAGCTGGGCCTCGATGATCGCTTTGGAGCCAGCGATCTCGTCGCGGGCCTGCTCGATACTCAAGATCGTCAGGTCGGGGTGGTTCTGGGTGTGGGCACCGATCTCCATACCGGCCGCGCGCATAATGCGGATCTGATCCCAATTCAGATACATCGGGCTGCCGACAAAGTTGGTGATGATGTAGAAGGTTGCGACCATGCCGCGCTGTTGCAGAGCGGGAAAAGCCTGCGTGAAGGCGTCTTCGTAACCATCGTCGAAGGTCAACGCGATCGGCTTGGCCGGGCAGGGCTGCTCGGGGCTGCCGCCGTAACGACAACGCATCAAGGTATCCATCGTCACCGTGGTATAGCCCTGTTGGGCGATCCAGTCGAGCTGGGCGGCGAGGTTCTCGGGCGTAACCGAGAGGTTGTAACCCAGGGGGTCGAGGTTCGGATCGACGTAGCGCACGTAGTGGTACATCAGGGTCGGGATGTAGAGCGCTTGGCCTGTGGCAGCCTGCGGCCCCGCAGGAGCGGGCTGGTACTGAACGGGCGGCGCAGGCGAGGGCGATGGCATCAGGGTGGGCGGCGCAGCCGAAGTAGCCTGCAGCTCCATCACGGCGGTGATAGCGGGCGCAGGCGGCGAAGTGATGATTAGCAGCGGCGGCGAGAGGGTCGCCGTGGGCGGAAGCGGCGTGCGAGTCGGGTGCGCATAGGTCGGCGACGGCTCGGGCGTGGGCGTCTCGCTCGACGTCGGGCTGGGCGGGATCGGGCTAGAGGTCGGCGAGGCTGCCCAAGCGATCTGGCGCGCGTTAGGATCGACCAGAGGCGTCAAGCTCAAAACCGCTGCTGCATGGCTCTCGGGATCGAGCGCGATCTGGGCGGTCGGCAGAGAGGTAGTATCAGCTCCACGACTAGCAAAAGCTCGAAAGCGCTGCGGCACAGGGATGGGCGAAGTCAAAAAAAGCAAGGACAGGGCTGCCAGAGCGATCCAAAGGTAGGGTCGCGGACGGGCCGATTTGCGTTTTGGGACGGGGCGGTATGAAGGTCGCATACAAACCTACGCACTCCTCTTTCTCGACAGACACTCAACTATACCATTTTCCACAAGGATGAAGCAAATCTGAAACTAGCTGCGTCTAAGAAGAAAAGGATGAAGCAAATTTGATACTACCTGCGTCTAAGAAGAAAAGCGTTCTAAGCCGATCATCTCATACTTGAGATGTATATTTGTACAAATCGTCATTTCTTCGAATATTCGCTGGAGCTTTTTAATCTTTGCGACGTATAGCTATTTTAGCCAAATTTTTCATGCATCACGGAGGATTAAGCACACAGTCAACAAATTCTTCACTATCTTCACCAAACTCTTTTTCTGAGTCTAAAACCCCTTCTTTAGACTGAGGCGCAAAGTACATTCGTACCGCATATTACTTCAACAGAGCCCAAACATCACCAATAACCGCTCGATATACTCTACTTAGGAGAACTACACGTGTCTTGAACAACTTTGTAGGCCATTAACCCATTTTAGTCACCTAAACTCTTTTTAGAGTAATTTCCTCTTGTCAGCCATGTTTTACATGGTCTTAGCTTCGTATTGCCTGTTTCCGGAGTTAATCGCACTGTTAATGATTGTTACGAAGGATAGGTATGCTCTCGTTACACACAAAATTCAGACGTTTCTTTATCTTTTTGAGCTGTTGTCTTGCATTGGGCGCAAGCAACCTCGCTTTCTTGCAAAACCAAGCGCAAGCTGCAGCAAGTCATACGCTTGATGCGCAGCCCGCACCCCAAACAGAGATCGAACTCGCTGCCGCAGGAGATGAGCGTTGGTCGAACATCTTCTCGATGGCAGGCGTTGAGGGCGATATTCGCAATATAGCCCAAGATGGGCTTGGAAATATCTACGTCAGCGGCCAGTTCTCAACCGCTGGCAACACCCGCGCCAACAATATCGCTAAGTGGGACGGCAAGATGTGGCATGCGCTGGGCGAGGGCCTGGGCAGCCAGCCCGAGCAGATCGCAGCCGACGAAAAGGGCGTCTATGCGGTGGGCACCTACCTGCGCAAGGCGGGCGATATCGACGTAGCCGGTTTGGCGCGCTGGGACAACGCCAGCAAAAGCTGGAAGATCTTGGGCAACGGCACCGGCGTGATCATCCAAGGTGAGTACGGCAGCCAAGAAGGTCATCTCTACAGCGTAGCCGCCGCCAATGGCAAGATCTACGTCGGCGGTAAGTTCACCCATATCGATGGCGTGGCTGCCAACAGCATCGCCGTTTGGGATGGCAGCAAGTGGAGCGCCTTGGGTGGCGGCATTATGAACTACGACCAGTTCGAGAACAAACTCGTGCCCGAGGGCGAAGTGCACGCCATTCAAGTCCTAGACAACAAGGTCTACGTAGCAGGCCAGTTCCAACGCGCTGGCGGCCTGCAGGCTTACTCCTTGGCCGTGTGGGATGGCAACTCCTGGTCGTCGTTGGGCGATATCGAATCGGGCGATAGCTTCTGGCCCCAAGGCTACGTTGGCGCGCTCCTGGTGCGCAAAAATGGTGCTAACACCCAGGTCTACGTGGGCGGCAAATTCAAGAAGGCCGGCGGCTTAGCGGTCAACCACATCGCGATGTGGGAGAACGGCTGGAAGGCGCTCGGCTCGGGCATGCCCAACGCGAACGAGGCCTACTGGGGCCCGGTGCGCAGCTTAACTCACGACGGCACCTACCTCTATGTGGGCGGCGAATTCACCAGCGCGGGCGGTGTAGCGAGCAAAGCTCTGGCGCGCTGGAACGGCAGCCAATGGAGCACCACCACCAACAAAGCCTTCGCCGAAGAGTACGACAGCGTCTATAGCTTGCTAGCGACCAACGCTGGCGTCTATGTCGGCGGTAGCTTCCGACTAGCTGGCGGCATGCGGGTCGATAACATCGCGCTCTTGAAGGGCAGCGAGTGGATTCCGCTCGGCTTCGGCACAGCTCAAAACCAATACAGCCGCTTACCGGGCGAGATCAACAGCATCTCGGTCGACGCAGCTAACAACGTCTATATCGCGGGCGTGTTCGAAGTCGCGGGCGGTCTGATCACCAAAAACATCGCTATGTGGAACGGCACCAAGTGGAGCGCGCTCGACGGCGGCGTCAACGGCCGCATTCAAGCCACCCTCGCGGTCGGCAACGATCTCTACGTAGCGGGCGACTTCACCCAAGCGGGCAGCGTCAGCGCGCTCAACATCGCCAAGTGGAACAGCGCCACCAAGACCTGGTCGTCGTTGGGCAACGGCATCAACGGCACCGTCTACGCACTGGCCTACAGCGATGGCATCCTCTACGCGGGCGGCGACTTCACCGCAGCTGGCGGTGTCACCGCCTACGACCTAGCTTGGTGGGACGGCAGCAAGTGGAACGCCTTCGGCAACAAGCTGCGCATCTACGAGATCGGCGACGAAGGCCGCGAAGTGAGCACGCTGGTCTATGCCCTAGACGTTCAAGGCACGACCGTTATCGCTGGCGGCCACTTCCAGACCATTCACAACATCGGCACCAACCCGCAAGACATTAACAACTACCATCTGGTCAACAACGTGGTCGGCTGGGATCGCTCCACCGACAACTGGTTCACGCTTGGCCCACAGACCGCCCAACAAGAGCCGGGCGTCACCACCGATGGCTATAGCGGCTTCGGCACAGACGTGAAGGCCGTAACGATCATCGGCGGCGATGTCTATGTGGGCGGCGACTTCAACCTTGCTGGCACCGCGGCGGTCGAAGGCATCGCGCGCTGGAGCTCCAACAACAACACCTGGTCAGGTCTGAATGTGGGTGTGGGCGGTACTAACGAGCCAAGCGTCTACGCGCTGGCGGCCAAGGGCAATACGCTCTTCGTGGGCGGCAAATTCACCTCGGCTGGCGATAGCAACGCGCGCTTCATCGCCAAGTACGACACGCTCAACAAGAAGTGGTCGACCCTCGGCAGCGGCATTGCATACGGCAGCGATCAATATACCAAAGTGACCGCGATGGATGTAAGCACCGATACCATCTATGCGGGCGGCTCCTTCGATAAAGCGGGCGGCTACGGCTCGTCGGGCTTCGCGGCCTGGGGTGGCGCTACCGCCACGGCCAAGATCACCCCCGCCAACGGCGGTCAGGTGGCCGATGCCGATGGCACCAAGGTCAACTTCCCGGCTGGCGCGGTTGCCAAAGATACCCGCATCGACTACACGCCTCAGTTCGCCAGCAACAAGCCGCAACCGAATGGCTACAGGCTGATCCGCAGCTTCCGCCTCGAAGGCGTCGACGCCAACGGCGCCAAGGTGACGAAGTTCGACAAGAGCTACACCTTGACCGTTCCTTACAGCGATGCGCAATTGCGCGCGGCCGGCGTGACCGACCCAACCAAGCTGAACGTCGCCTACTGGGACGGCCAGAAGTGGGTCAACATTCTGCCCTGCAACGGCTGTAAGGTCGATACGGCGGCCAAGACCGTCACAGTGGTGCTCGATCACTTCACCGAGTTCGCCCTGATCGGCCAAGCGAGCAGCTACACGGTCCATCTACCGATCGTCAAGAAGTAAGTCTCTGTTCTAACACACAAGAACGGGTTAGGTCGCAAAACCTAACCCGTTCTTTCGCTTCGCACACTTGGCTTTTAGCTTCAGGCGGCGAGGTCCTTTCCTCCCATTCGGCTTCTAGCGCGTCCGCCTTCGGCTATCAGAGTCTGGCTGCCAACATTCGGCTGCTATCGCTCGCTGCATGGCATTGAAGCTTCGGCGAAAAGGCAGCGCTTGCCCAACGCGATTCGCAGCGCAAGCAACGAAGGTAGCGAACCCAGCGATTCGCAGCGCAAGCTGCGCAGGCAGCAGCAAGCAGCCTCTGGAGTTGGAACAGCCATTTTGTAGCCGGAGGCGGACGCGCTGAGGACCGCATGGGAGCGAGAAGCCGCTCCGCCAGATACAAAAGCTAATCGAACAGGGCGCGCCATCGCTCGAAAAAGTCGGGGAAGGTCTTCGCAACGCACTCGGCCCCGCTGATCTCGACATTGGGGATCTTGAGGCCGGTCAGCGCGAAACCCATCGCCATGCGGTGGTCGTGATAGGTCGAGATGGTCGCGCCCTGCTTCCAGCCCGGATAGATCGTCATGCCGTCTTCGCGCTCTTCGACCTGCACACCGAGCTTGCGCAATTCGGTCACAACCGCCGAGATGCGGTCGGTCTCGTGATGGCGGATCAAAGCCACGTTGTTGATGACGGTCGGGCGGTCGGCGAAGGGCGCCAGTGCCGCCAAGGTGATCGTCATATCGGGGATGTGGCTCATATCGATCTCGATGCCGCGCAACTGCTCGGGGCCTTGCACCTCGACCCACTCCGAAGCGCGCGTGACCTTGCAGCCCATCTGCTCGAGCACGTCGAGGAAGCGGATATCGCCCTGCATGGCACCAGCGCCTAAGCCGTCGAGGCGCACCCGACCGCCGCTCAAGGCCGCCGCCGCCAAGAAGTAGGAGGCGTTCGAGGCGTCCGGCTCGATGTTGTAGTCGCGCGCTCGGTAGCGCTGGCCGGCCGGAACACGGAACCAATCGTAGCCGTCGCGCTCGAGCTCGACCCCGAACTGCTGCATCATCGCGACCGTGATATCGACGTAGGGGCCAGCCGCCAGGGGCGTGGTGAGGCGCAACTCGACGTCGTTTTGAGCGTAGGGCGCGACCATCAGCAGGGCTGAGAGGAACTGGCTCGAGACGTTGCCAGCAATGCCAGCCGAACCGCCTCGCAGGCCGTGGGCCTTGACCAAGACCGGCAGGCCACCGTGCTCGCCCTGGCTCTGACAATCGGCGCCTAACTCGCCCAAGGTCTGCAGCAGATCGGCCATGGGGCGCTGGCGCATGCGCGCGGTGCCGTCGAGAGTGTAGCGCCCGTGGCCGATACAGACGTAGGCCAAGAGGAAGCGGGCCGCCGTGCCAGCCAGCTCCACCCAGAGGTCGGCTTGGGGATTGGGCGCCGCGCCGCCCACGCCTTGAACCCGCACTTCGGCCTTGTCTTTGTCGTCTTCGACGGCAATGCCCAAGCGGCGCAGGCCGTCGATAAACCAATGGCTATCGTCGCTAAACAGAGCGCCTCGCAGGGTCGAAGGGCCATCGGCGAGGGCCGCCAGAAGAAGGGCACGATTGGTTACACTTTTGGAGCCGGGCACCCGAACCACGGCGTCAAGCGGGCGGCTCAGTGGCCTAATGATTTCAGAGGTCATAGCTTCCTTCAGTCACGATTCGTGGCCGCATCAAGCGCGAGCCAAACTCTTCAATAACAAATTCGGTCGATCAGCTTACGGCTTTTTGGCCTTCGGCAGAGTGGAACTTCTCTCTTTTTGATGTGTGAAATTTCACACATCTCTTTCCTCTCGTTTTCAGGCATTGCGAGAGGAATAAGCCTTTAAACGGATCGCGTATCAATGATCAATGGTAGTGAAGCGAGCGTTGCTGGGCTTAATCATGCCAGCCAGACCTAAGCATGTCAAGTTGGCAGATTGGCCTTCGGCAGAGTGGAACTTCTCTCTTTTTGTTGTGAGGGATCTTCATTGTCTTTCATTGCACAAGTGACGCTAAGCTTTTAAAGTTGGGGCGCTTTGTGCCCTTTGACAAGCACGACAGGCGCGAGTATCTTTGTAGCTCGATTGCAGCCTGCTACAGAGAGGAAGAATATGCGTTTACGTGCTATGCTGGTCTTGTTGGGAGGCATTCTGGTCGTTTCAAGCTCCTCGTTACTGATTCGCGGCGCTCAAGCCGAAGGCATGTCGTCGTTGGTGATCTCAGCGGGACGCTTGGTGATCGCATCGCTGATTTTGACGCCGATCACCTTGGCACGTGCAAGCGGAGAGATCAGCAGGCTAACGAAACGTGAGATCGGCCTCGGCCTGCTATCCGGCCTCTTCTTGGCGCTCCACTTCTATACCTGGATCAGCTCGCTGGCCTATACTTCGGTCGCCAGCAGTGTGGCGCTGGTTTCGACCAACCCGCTCTGGGTCGGCTTGGCGAGTCTCTTGATCTTCCGCGAACGCTTGAGCAAAGCCGCCATCGCAGGCATCGTTCTCACCATCGTCGGCTCGGTCTTGATCGGCCTCAGCGATAGCAGCGGCGATAGCAGCGGCTCAAACCCGGTGCTCGGCGATATCTTGGCGCTGATCGGCGCGATCACGGTCAGCGGCTATCTGCTGATCGGGCGCAGCCTGCGCAAAACGCTCTCGATCCTGAGCTACATCTGGCTGGTCTATAGCAGCGCCGCCCTCGTGCTGCTGATCGCCGTCGTAGTGAGCGGTCAACAGGTGCTCGGCTTCTCGCCCATCGTCTATATTTTGCTGCTCTGTATCGCGCTTGGGCCGCAGCTTCTGGGCCATACCTCCTTCAACTGGGCCATCAAATATCTCTCGGCGACCTTTATTGCAGTCGCGACGCTGGGCGAACCGATCGCTTCAGCCATCTTGGCGGTGATCTTTCTGGGCGAGCACTTCGTTCCACTACAGTTGATCGGCTTCATTGTGCTTTTGAGCGGAATCATCATCGCAGCGCTGAACGAACAACAGCAAAGCACTAAGCAAACGCCTCAACAAGCCTAAGCGGCTCGTACAACATGCCTATCACTAAGGCATTTGCAGAGAATATGCCCCCTTATGGAGGCAAGCTATGCTATAATGCAGCCGCTTTAAATCATTGTGATGAATGGATTTAGTAATAATCGATGATACGTAGTAGATACAGAGATCGCGCTCAGGTTCGCACTTGGATGGGTGCGTTCGTGTTGTGCGGCAGCCTACTGCTTACAAGCTGTAGCGGTCAGGCTCAAGAGAGCACTTCACAACCCTCCACTGCTACTCCCGTTGCCGCTTTCGAGTCGCCACTGCCTACAGATATCCTTTTTATTTCTTCGCGTAATAATGTGCAGACCTTCTATCGTTTAAAGAGCGACGATAGAGACGACAAACGTCTGGTCGACACTACAACGCGCGACTACCAACCAAGTTTATCGCCCGATGGCAGTAAAGTTGCTTTTATCTCAGAGCGAGAGGGCACACCAGAGCTCTACATTATGTCGCTTGAGAGCGGTGAGACGACTCGTTTAACCTGGAATATCGCACGGGAGAGTACTCCGGCCTGGTCGCCTGATGGTTTGCGCATCAGTTTTGTCTCTGAGCAAGATGGCAACGCCGAGATCTACGTGATCGACGCCGACGGTCAAAACCCAACCCGCCTGACCTGGAACGGCGTTCCCGATCGTCTACCCGTTTGGTCGCCCGACAGCAGCCAGATCGCCTATCTCTCTGGGCCAGATGGCGCTGCGACCCTGATGATTATGCGCGCCGACGGTAACGATCAGCGCGCGCTGACCGACCAAGGTGGCAACGAGAGCGCACCGGCTTGGTCGCCCGATGGCAGCCAGATCGCCTTTGTGCGCGAGAACGGCACCCAAGCCGATATCTACCTTGTGCCCGCCAGCGGAGGCACTCCGACCCGCCTCACCGATGGCATCGGGCGCAACACCGCGCCAGCTTGGTCGCCCGACGGCTCTGCCATCGCCTTTGTCTCTGATCGCGAAGCAGGCGTTCCGGGGATCTATCGCATCGATCTGAACGGTGGAAGTCCGGTGCGGCTGAGTGAAGATGGTGTGCTCGACGAAGCGCCGGTTTGGGCGCCCGATGGCTCTGCCATCGCTTTTATATCGTCGCGCAACAATAACTGGGAACTCTACGTTATGTCGCAAGATGGCGCTCGCCAATCGCGCCTGACATCCAATGCGTACGACGACTGGTCGCCGCGTTGGTTGGTGAAAGGTGCCCCGCGTTGATAGGTACGACTTCTTCAAAACAGACAACAGTTTCTGGGCTGCGCTCCGACCTCTGGTCGCGACTGCCGATCGGCCCCTTGAGCATAACGCTCTTATGCCATATCGTGCTTTTGGCCCCGCTAACGGTAACGATTCAGGGCATCTTCGGCCTGATCGTTCTGGCCGTGGTGCCCGGCTGGCTCTTGGTCGATATCCTCTTCCCCAAAGAGCACCAGCTGACCGAACGCATTCCGCTCGCTTACGCCATGGGCCTCAGCTTTATGTCGATGTTGACCCTTGGCCTGCACGTGCTGCCGGGGCCGCTCACGCCGTTTTTGCTATTGGGCGTGACCGATCTCTTCATCCTCGGCCTCACAGTGCTGCATATGCGCCAACCCGCCATCGAGCGCCCCAAAGTCGCGCTCGATCAGCGCTTCTGGCTGCGCTGGCTGCCCGTGATCGCGCTGGTGATTCTGGCCTCGTGTTTGCGCCTAATCGAGCTGGGCTATAGCGAATTCCAAGGCGACGAAGCGCGCGCCACCCTGCTGGCCGCCGATGTAGCCGCGGGCGTCGACAACATCTTGTTGGTGCACCAGAAAGCACCCGGCGAGGTTCTGTTGCCCGCCGCATCCTACTCGCTTTTGGGCAGCCTGAACGAATTCAACTCGCGCCTGCCCTTCGCGATCGCGAGCATCACCGCGCTGCTTATGGCCTACGGCCTAGCGCGCCGCATGATGGAAGAGCTGCCCAACGGCAAAGAGTACGCCCACACCGTCGGCATCATCGTAATGGCGATGCTGACCGTCAGCGGCTATCTGGTCGCCTTCGGACGCCTGCTCCAATACCAGAGCGTGGTTCTGCTCTGCCATCTTAGCGCCGCTTGGCTCTGCTGGCGCTTCTACGAGAGCGGGCCGGTTCGCAGTGCAAAAGGCGTCGATACCATTCAGCCCAATCTGATCGTGGCTGCCATCATCTCGGGTGTCGGCTTGATCGCGCACTACGAAGGCATCTTGATCGTGCCCGTGCTGATTCTGCTCTTCGGCTTGGGCGTCTATCGCCACAAGGTCGCGTTCAAAGATGCGGCCCGTATGCTCGCTGCGACCGTCTTTATGCTGGTTGTTGTGCCAGCCTGTTTCTACGTGCCCTTCGTAACCAGCCCAAGCTTCGCCGTCACCAGCGAATATGTTTTGCGGCGCGTCAGCAAGCAGGGCGGTGTGGGCATTCTCTACAACAATGTGCCCTTCTACATTAATCTGACCGCCTTCTACGAGACCAGCTACCAAGTCGTTACGCGCACCGTCTTGACGATCTGCGCCTTCTGCGTCTGGCTCTACGCCTATCTGCGCCCGCGCTGGCTGGCCATCACGCTGGCAGCGGTCTTGGTTATCGGTGCGATCGTCTCGTACTGGTTCCCTTGGTCACTGATCTTCTTTAGCATCAGCATCAACCTCGTGGTCTGTCTGATCGCGCCCGCCCTACTGGCCCTGTTGATCGGGCCCAAAGTGCCCACGCCGATGCGCACCACCGTGCTCTGGTTCGGCTGTACCTTTATGGTCGCCGCCTATCTTGTGCGCAAGCCCGGCACCCACTTCTACACCAGCGAGCCTGCTTTCGCTTTCGCCGTAGCGCTCTTGATCGGCCAGCTTTTGGTGGCACGCTGGCAGCGCTGGCGGATTCCCGCGCGAGCTGCCCTGGTCGGCTTCGGAGCGGCCTTGATGCTGGTCTCTTCCTACTATGTTTCGATTGTCTACGTGCGCAATATCCCTGAATACAAGCGCGTCTTCCCCGAAGCGCTCCCGAGCTGGCATATCACACCGTACGGCAGCGAGCTGCCCGACGGCGGTTACTTCGGCTTCCCCTACCGCGCTGGCTGGAAGACGATCGGCTACCTTTACGAACAGGGCTTGCTGAGCGGAACCTACGACTCGAACGAAGAGGATCTGATCACCGGTTGGTATACCCGTGGCGCACCACGCTGTACTTGGATGCCAGAATACTATTTTGTGGCCTCACAGGTGCAAGATGTACGCTGGATTCCCTTCGGTACCATCGAGAGCAGTTATTCGCCGATCAGCACCATCTCGGTTGGCGACCGCGATAAGATCACGATCTATCAGCGCGACCACGGGCGCATCGATAAGTTTGTGCTGCCGCCCGATATGCAGCCCGCAGAGGGCGCTACCTCGCTGATGAGCATTCCCGAGCGTCTCGATGGGCGCGGCTTTGAAGAGAGCTACGACCGCTTGACCACGCCCGATATGCCGACAGGGCCATCGCTCAGCCCGGGCTTGAGCATGGCAGTGCCGGGACACGCCATCGACGCACCTTTTATGCGCAACACGCGCCTGCACGGCTACGATGTCTACAGCGGCACAGGCAGCCAAACGCGCTATCTCTCGCTCTACTGGAGCAGCAGCGAACTGCTACCGCCCACTTGGGCCGTTCAAGTCGAGCTGTTCGCCGAAGATGGCAGCCCACTGCCCACACCGCCCACACCTTGTGGCGATGCCGCTCCTATGACTTGGTCGAGCGCGGTGCGCCGCTTTGTCGAGGTCATCTACCAGATCGACGATCCGCGCGCTGCCCTGGCTGTGGTCAGCTTGATCGACAGCGAAACAGGCACGCCCGTCGCCCTCAGCAATGGCACTGGCAGCCGCGTCTACATCAACTTTAAATAGAGCGCTGGGCCGAATGCTGATATTCGGCCCACAAGCTACAAGGCTTGACAGCGCTTGTGGTCGAGCCTACTCTTAGCTACAAGATTACTGAAATAGAGATTTTGCAAGAGGCAAACAATGGAAAAACCGCGAAATGTAAGCGGCATGCGTGACCATCTACCGGAAGCGATGTTGTTGCGTCAGCACATTATGAATACATTGACCCGTGTGTTCGAGCGCCATGGCTTCGAGCCGCTCTCAACCTCGGTGGTCGAGTATGATGAAGTGCTGAGCGGCAAGATCGGCGACGAAGAGAAGCTGATCTATCGCCTCGACGATAACGGCGGCAAGCATCGTTTAGCGCTCCGTTACGACCAAACCGTGCCGCTTGCGCGCGTGGTCGCCCAATACCAAAACCAGATCCAGTTCCCATGGCGTCGTTACGCTATCGGCCAGTCCTTCCGTGGCGAGCGCCCGCAGAAAGGCCGCTACCGCGAGCTGTGGCAGGCCGATGTCGATATCGTCGGCAGCTCGTCGCCGATCGCCGATGCCGAGGTGATCGCGCTGCTGACCGATGCCCTCACCGAGCTGGGCTTCCGAGGCTTTACAACGCTGCTCAACCATCGTCAGATCCTCAGCGGCATCGCACGGGTCAGCGGCCTCGACGACCAAGCGGCGGCTGGCGTCTACCGCAGCATCGACAAGCTCGACAAGATCGGCCCCGAACGCGTGCGCGAAGAACTTGAGCGCAATGGCGTAAGCGCGGCCCAAGCCGAGCAGATTATGAGCCTTGTGCTGCTGGAAGGCGAGCCGGAGGAGGTGCTGAAGGCCCTCAGCGACGGCTTGGCAGGCGATGAGCGCGCTATGGAAGCCATCGCCAACCTGCGCGAAGTCCTGAGCTACATCGCCAGCATGGGCGTGCCCGCCGAGAGCTACACCGTCGCACCGCGCTTGGCACGCGGTCTCTCGTACTACACCGGCACCGTCTTCGAAGTGCTCGACGCCGACCGCTCGATCGGCTCGCTCTTGGGTGGCGGCCGCTACGACGAGCTGATCGGCCAATTCGCCGGACGCTCCATTCCGACCGTCGGCTTCGCTTTCGGTATCGAGCGTCTGCACGACCTAATGACCGAGCGCAATATGGGGCCGCGTCGCAGCACCACCGCTCAGGTCTTTGTCACGATCTTCCCCGAACACAGCGCCGATGCACTAGCGCTGGCCAACGAGCTGCGCAAGCAGGGCTTGAACGTGGTCACGGCGCTCGACAGCAAGCAGAAGCTGGGCAAGCAGTTCCAAGAGGCCGACCGCAAGCAGATCCCCTACGCGGTCGTTCTGGGCAGCGACGAGATCGCCAAGGGCGAAGTGCAGGTCAAGAACCTGCGCGACGGCAGCCAGCGCTCTCTGCCGCGCGACCAAGTGGCCGCAATTCTCAAGGCCGAACTCGAAGCCTAAACAAGGCTTTCACAAACAGGCCTGTACCAGTTCGCTGGTATAGGCCTTTTTATGGGTCTAGCAAGTGTGATAGCTTGCTGCGGCAACATTCGCCGCATCTTTTAGCGTAAAGGTCTCTCCCTCCCATTCGTTCCCTAGCGCGTCCGCCTACGGCTATCAAATCGCCTTCCCAAGCCAAGAGGCGAGCATCTTCCCACTGCTTTACAGCGTTTTCAGCGATTCGCGCTGTTTTCGCTGCTTTCGCTGCTCTTGCAGAAACCTTCCTGGTGCAAGCACCAAGAAGGTTGGGGCACTGCATTTCGCTGTCAAAGCCCTCCAAAAGCTTCTCGCTGCGAAGCTGCGGGAAGGTTAGTGGTCAAGCCGCCAATCTGGAACAGCGTAAATGAGCAGGAAGTGTATGCAGCCCTATCCCGCGAAGCAGGGGAGGGGTTGGGGGTGAGGGCCGTGCTCCCTTCGCCCGCAGTGCGGGAGAAGGGTCGGGGATGAGGGCAGCTAGCCGCTCTGGTAGCCGTAGGCGGACGCGCTAGGGACTGAATGGATGGTTGAAAAGTATCCGCCTAAATGGCTTGCAGATTCAAGCTAAGTCGCCTAAGAGACGCTTCATTCATTATGTCAATCTAACCGTAGAAGTCGGTGAAACCTTCGAGGTCGAGCCGTTCGAGCATGCGCCAGACCTTTTCGGCACTATCGGGGAAGCGGGCTTGGCTGAGCTGTTCTTCGCTCACTTGAGAGGCGCGACTCGGCGCGGGCACTCCCAGCAAGATGCCTAACAGCTCGCTTAAGCTGCGGCGCAGGCGGGGCGTATCTTCGCCCTTGAGCTTGGGCAGAATCTTCTGTTTGATCTGGAGATCGAGCGCGGCCAGCAAAGGTAAAACACCGTGAGATTGCTCAATATAACGCAGAATCTCGCTGATGGTGCGGTAACCAAAGGGCTGACCAGCGCGCGTCATGGCGTTATGAACCTCGACTAGAGTTTGCCAGATCTCTTCGTCGATGGGCCCGTGATAGCTAGCACGATAGGCCTTCAAATCGACTTCGGTCAACTCGATTAGATTCGCGCGGTCGAGCAGTTTGTCGCTGAGGGCGTGGGTGCTTTCGTCGACATTGACCGTGCCGATAAAATGCACATTCAAGGGCAGACGGAAGGGATTGGTGAGCGTTTCACCGCTAGCAGCGCGCACTTCGTCGCTCGGCACGCCTAGATCGATGCTGTGGTCGCTGGTTTCGAGGGCCGAGAGCAGCGGCGCGAGATAGTATTCGGGCCGAGCTAGGTTCATCTCGTCGAGACAGATGTAGTAGGGCTGTTGGGGATCGGCGCTGGCGCGCAGCAGCAGGCGCAAGAAGGGCGTGGCTTGGTAGGTATTGGTGAGAGCGTTGTAGTAGCCTAACAAGTCGCGCGCACTGTGCCAATCGGGCTGCACCGCCACCAGCAGATAGAAGGGGTTAGGCGCTCCGGGCGCTATGCCGTGCACGGCATCGGCGTACAGACGAGTGAGACGGGTTTTGCCAGTACCGCTGATACCGGGTAGAATAACTAGAGGCTTGGTTTGCAGCGCAACATGATAGGCTCGAATCAGACGCTCGTTGAGCGCGAAACCAGCTTGATGAATGCGCTCGACAATCTGCTCGATAGGGGGCAGCGAGCCGGTGTGATAGGGCAGCGAGGATTCGCGCAGCACTCCGGCTTGGCCGTAAGCTTTGAGTTCGGCCTGCTCCATCAAGGCCTCGTTGAGCGGAAAAAGCTCCAACAGATCGTTGATTAAGCGTGTCTCAAGGTCATCGGGCAGAGCATCCCAAGGATAGACGAAGCCAAACCAAAGGTAGTTGGCGCTGCGAGTTTGCAAATAGCGATCGAGCCAGAGCGGCGTCTGGCCGCCTTCGCCCGCCTTTGTAGTAGATGGTCGCACACGTTCGGCAAAACGGGCTTCGCCCTCGCGCTCGATCCGTTCGACCAAGGCTTGCCAAACCGGGCGCGCCGCCTCCCAAAGCTGACGCAGTTCGTTTTTGCGCGTTCCCCACAGCTGAATACCAACCAGAATCGCCCGTTCCGCCCCGCTCACGCCCACCAAGATGCCCGCTCCACGCGGCACACGGTCGAAGGCCATATGGTATTCATCGATCGGTGCTCGCTCGCGCCCACGATTGACGTAGCGCTGCGATTTAAAGCTCAGCTCATAGAAGGGCCATTGACGTGGATAACGGCGGGCCCCCTCGGCTTGAATGCTCTGCGCTAAGCGCAATAAGATCGGATGCAGCGTCTCTTGGACGGCATTCCAGCGCTGAGAGATACCGGGTACCGAGAGTGTCGCTAAGGCTTCTGGAGGGAAAAGCTGGTTGGTCATAGGGTTCTTTAGCTCTTCAAGCTTGCAAAAAGTGATCCGAGCAAACAGTTTTGCAGATAAGCAGCGAATCGACAGATTGTAGTAGCAAAAAGACACGTTACGTTTTTAGGAAGGGCTAAAAACGTAACCTCAAAGTTGAGAAAGATGGAATCGAAACGGCGAACTTAGGCAGTAGGAGGTTTGAGATAACGACGGTCGCCAGCCACAAACTCTTCGTTGGGAGTCGAAGTTGCTCGGAGTTCATCGGGAGAATAGCGCAGCGCCAGAAGCTCTAGCAGCATTTGTAGATCGGCGCATAGCTCGTCGAAGGTGTCTGAGAGCAGCTCTGGATCGTACAAGGCTTCATCGAGGCTCCAAGTTTGGTGAGCGGTCATAGACTGCACACGCGGCGCTCGACCCGGAGCAAACAGGTGCACGGTCTCGATACGCACAAGATGCTCGGGAGAGGTAACCGTTGCATGCAGCTCTTGGATCGAGCGTGCGATCTGGGTGACAAGCTCGATATCGCGACATTGATCGCTTTGCAAAGGAATGGTATAGGTTACATCTACATCGAGCGAAGAGCCAGTCCGAGCTTGGGCTAAACGCTCGTCGACCATACGCTCAATATCCCCTAACGAGTCCCCGCCACGCAATGAGAAGATTGTAAACTCAGGCGACCAACGAAAGGCAATGACTGCACGCAAAGGAGGTTCTTGCGGCCCCTGATCATCCTCATAGCCATCGGGCAAACAGGTGATAGTAAGCGAGCGCCCCAGTGCGTGAGTATCTAAGAGTTCTTGAGTATAGGCGACGTTTAGTCCCCTCCGCTCAATGCTATTGAGCAGTACAGCGACAAACTGTTCGTAGGTCAGCATGCGATTTCCTTTATTGTTGTTTTGCACGCTACACAATTATAACACTCTCGAACGATTGTATCGATGAACAAACTCTCCTGCACCTATTGTAATCCATCTAGGAACAGCCGCCAAAGCAGTTATAGCAAATTCGTTTAAAGACTGCGCTCTTGTAAGGCGGGAAACAACAACGGGGAAAGAGAATGGACAAGTTCCGCTCTGTCGAAGGCCACATAGAAAGTAAGCAAGCTAATTTGGTACTACAAAGCAAAATGTAGCAGAGACAGGCCAACACTCAGCGTCGCTAAAGCAGCAAGCCAGATTACAATCGAAGCGATCGCAGGTTGTAAAGCAAGATCAGTCTATAATTGTTAGCTCCAGGAGGGAGCAAATTGGCGTACAAAATAGGGGGTAAATTTCGATACAAATGTACTAAAATCTTCCCAAAAGGCGCCAAATATGGTATAATAAAGACGTATGAAGGAGGCAGGATTTGACGATTGCAAAGCCACAAACCTTATCTGTGATCGATACCCTCAGCGCAGGTTACACTGCACTCAATAAACGAGTATGGGTCATCACTATTCCACTACTTATCAACCTGTATCTTGCCTTTGGAACCCCCATATCGGTGGGGCCATTACTGCAAGACTTTAGCACGTGGTTCTTAAGCATTCAACAGCAGGCGCTTGAGGCTAACCCGAATGGAGCGACAACACCGGAGCTTTTCGAGGCAACGTTACAGCAATTCGACGTGATCGGGAAGGCCGATATCCGTTCGCCTTTGTTCCTTATCACCTATTTTCCGCATCTCAGTCTCTTTCGGAACATTGAAACGGTTCATCATATTGCACTCTCGTCGGTCGGTCAGTTCTTCCTCCTACTTGTGCTGATCAATTTAGGAGCATTCATCGCAAGTGTGCTGTATCTGCCTCAAATCGCTTCGACACTGCGCAGCGATCCAGGCAATGTTCTCGGCTTTACACTACACGATATCTGGCAGGTGACTTGGCGCATTCTAGTCTGGGTCATCATGCTCTTTTTCGTTGGGTTTATCCTATTCTTTTTTGCCGTACTCTTTTCAACGATCCTAGCACTGATTTCACCTGGATTGGGGCAGATCGCCATGCTGCTCTTTATGCTGGCTGGCTTCTGGATCAATCTCTATATCTCGTTTGCGATCGAGGCGATGGTCTTAGACCGAGTCGACCCATTTCGAGCTGTTATGACAAGCATTCAAGTGGTCTCGCGCAATCTCACTTCCACCCTCTTTCTGGTCATTTTGATCATGATTATCGGTCAAGGTTTGGGCTTGGTATGGAACCAGATCGCTAGTTCATCGATCGGTCTTGTTATCGCTTGTGTTGGTAGCGCCTATATCGGCACAGGTCTCCTGATAGCACGCATGATCTTTTATCGAGATCGGCTCCGATCTAGCCTCCAGAGCGTGCAAGCTGCCTAACCGATAGGTCAAAGCAGCCTCTTGTGTAGGCACCGTCCTACAACGAAAGTGTTGAAGTTCGGCACAGCGGGGTGCCTAACAACTCTTTCTCACGAAACCGAGTAGCAAAAAACACGCATATACGCCCAATCGACGGCGAGGGCCATGCGCCCTCGCAGGCTATCCTATGCGACTTTGCCAAGTCAACTATGCGTGAATAGATCTTTCCATGTGAAAGCTTGTCTATGTTGAGCTATAGGCACAAGCGGGCTGAACTCCATCAATGGCTTGTACACTATACTCACACTGAAGGGAAACCATGACATCAGAAACTTCAACCACCAACAGCACAACTACCTACGATGAGAACCAGATTCAGGTTCTTGAAGGTATGGAGGCTGTGCGTAAACGCCCAGGTATGTACATTGGCCCAACCGATATCAACGGCCTGCATACGATGGTACGCGAGGTGGTCGATAACTCCGTCGACGAGGTAATGGCAGGTCGTGCAACCAGCGTCGAAGTAACCATCCACCGTGATGGCTCCGTAACAGTTGCCGACGACGGCCAAGGTATCCCAACCGGTATACATCCCAAAATGGGCGTCAGCACCCTCCAAGTGGTTATGACAATTCTGCACGCCGGTGGAAAATTCGGCGGCACAGGTTATAAAGTATCGTCCGGTCTGCACGGTGTAGGTGTGTCGGCTGTTAACGCTCTCTCCTCTTACATGCGCGTCGATGTGCACAACGCACGCGATGGCATGCACTACTATCAGGAGTACAGTGAAGGTGTACCGACCAGCGAGGTCGTGTGCGTCGGCCCGACCGATAAGCACGGCACCATCACCACCTTTATGCCGGATACCAGCATTATCCAGACGCTCGACTATAATTTTAAAACTCTAGCTCAGCGCTTCCGTGAGATGTCGTATCTCAACAAGCAGCTGCGCTTCCGCTTTATCGACGAGCGCGACGACAAAGAGCTGAACTTCTATTTTGAAGGTGGTATCGTCTCGTATGTGCGCCACCTCAACAAAGATCGCAATGTGCTGCACCGCACACCCTTCTATGTCGAGCGGATCGTCAACGATGTCGCGGTTGAGATCGCCTTGCAGTATACCGACTCCTACGATACCGATTCGGTCTACTCCTTTGCCAACAACATCAACAATACCGATGGCGGTTCGCACGTGTCGGGCTTCCGCACCGCGCTAACTCGTGTTATCAACAACTACGCTCGCGCTAAGAACTTCCTCAAAGAGAACGAGGCCAACCTGACGGGCGACGATGTGCGCGAAGGTCTGACCGCCGTTATCAGCGTCAAGCTGCGCAACCCGCAGTTCTCATCGCAAACCAAAGAGAAGCTGGTGAGCCCCGAGGCGACCGGCGCTGTGGGCGCTGCGCTCGGCGATGCTCTGGCTACTTGGCTCGACGAGAACCCCCAAGATGCACGCCGCATCATCGAGAAGACTATCTCGGCCGCCCGCACCCGTTTGGCCGTTCAGAAGGTGCGCGAAACGGCGCGCAAGAGCGCGATGGAAGGCTTCTCGCTGCCCGGCAAACTGGCCGACTGCTCAGATACCAACCCGGCGCGCTGTGAACTTTACATCGTTGAGGGTGACTCGGCAGGTGGTAGCGCCAAGCAAGGCCGCGATCGCCGCTTCCAAGCCGTATTGCCTCTGCGCGGTAAGATCTTGAACGTCGAGAAGAGCCGCCTCGATAAGATGCTATCGAATGCCGAGGTGCGCGCTCTGATCACCGCGATCGGCGGATCGATGGGTGAGCAGTTCGATCTCTCGAAACTACGCTACCATCGCATCGTTATCATGACCGACGCCGACGTCGACGGCGCACACATTCGCACCCTGTTGCTGACCTTCTTCTTCCGTTATATGCGCCCGTTGATCACCAATGGTCACCTCTATATCGCTCAGCCGCCGCTCTATCTGATCAAGCACGGCAAGCAGAGCGTTTATACCTATTCCGATGCTGAGCGCGATGAATTCCTCGCCAGCCTCGACCCAGAGGCGCGCGAGCGCATTGGTCGCAGCAACGCGATCCAGCGCTATAAAGGTCTGGGAGAGATGAATCCCGAACAGCTCTGGGATACAACCCTCAATCCAGCCAACCGCACCATCCTCCAAGTGACCTTGGAAGATGCCCAGCAGGCCGACGAGACCTTCACCATGCTGATGGGCGATCTGGTTCCGCCGCGCCGCCGCTTTATCCAAACCCACGCTGCCGAAGTGCGCAACTTGGATATCTAAAAGCACTTGATAGAAAAACAAAAGAGGGAGTGGAGCTTTGAAGCCTCCACTCCCTCTTTCGTTAGAGATCCATAGCTTGAAAGCGTCGATGCACGCTCTGGTAGGGTGGATAGCGATCTGGCAGATCAGCCCACGGTACATCCGTTCACAAGATCCTGATCATGCCATTGAGCAGTGCCCGATCATCTTATCGTGGTCGCCCTTTTCCATCTGCTCGCGGCGCTGGCCGAATAATCAAGAGTTCAACTACTGCCCACTGTTCGTCGGTGATATCCATTTCAGTCTCCTTTCTCTTCTCTCTGGAGACAGTATACCGTTTTTGAGATAACTTCTATTCACAGTCAGTTGTTTTACAAAGCCTATTACACCTGCTTTAAAGTGTAGCTAGCAATTCTTTACTGCTGTTGAGGTCGCATCTCAGTAACTTGTCGAATGATATCATCAACTTGACGTTTATTTTCTTCAAGAACCCTTTGAAGCCTAAGCAAGTCTACTAAAGCTTCTGGTTCAATAGAACCTTCGTCACTAATACAAATATTGCCAGTTGTAGGCATAATCCTGAACAGTAAAGGCTTTATATTGGAACAATATTTTGTACCTGATAGTGGATCCTCTACAAGAACCATCCCTTTCGGACAGGGGGGTGGGGGTGGGTCTTTTGGCCTTCTATGGGGCTTCCTATTTCTAATAGCAGTAGAAGCTAGTCGAGAATCTAGTTTTTCCTCGGGCATTTCCGTTATGGAAGAAGGTAGACCTGAAGATTCCGAAAGAACTTGCTCTTCTGGAACTGTATGTTCTTTAGAAGGTACCATGCTAGAAGTAGGGTTAGGCTTACGTTTAACCATAGTTTTCCTCACAATCATTAATAGAAACATTACGCCTATCAACACCCTAAAGTCTTGAAACGTTCTTCTGAGAACTTTAAACGTTTCAAGGTGCCCGGAAGCGATGTATCTAACCTAGCATATGCTATATGATATCTATATTTCTCACATGCACCTTCAAAGTCTTTTTGTTCCTCCTTTATTCTCGCTTGGTAATAAAGAATCTCCTCTTCTATTCCCAACTCTTCCCTTGCAGGAAATACCTGATCAAATAGAGCTTGAGCCTCAGGATAACGTTGACTATAAAAGAGAATCGTTCCTTTCTGTTTCATGATCATATATTTATATCTATTATAGTTATCGCTCGTTGGATCAAGATCTCCCAAGACCATTTCTGCTTCACGTATATATAGTTCTGCTAAATCATATTGTTCTTTTTCTCTATAAACTGAAATAATATCTATATAACCATTTATCACTTTGAAGCCACTATTAATGATTGTCTTAGCCGCTTCTTCCGCGCAATCGTATTCCTCCGCCAAAATACAAGATGTTATCAACCCAGATTGTATCCAATAATCAAATTCAATATTTCTCGGGAAATCTTCTTGCAACAAGTTAATCGATGCATCATATCTTCCCATTTTGTTCATAACATTTAACAAACCCATTCTAGCTCTAATATTTCCAGGATCTTCTTTTAATATTTTTCGATATATATATTCAGCTTTATCATATTTCTGATTCATTGCGTGACTATCAGCCTTATTCAATTCATTATCATACTCACATGCAGTGTTTTCAAATAAAACTGCATATTCTTTCTTATGATATTGAAGTGTTTCTGCAATAATATTTACAAATTTTGCCAAGGTTATACAGGAAGTATAACTTGTAATAGTATCCTTTTTTAGATGTCCTTTCCCGTTTTGGAATAAATTTAACCTAAAAATTCTATAAAGAGAATCACTATCATCTATAGATATATCTGCTCTATAATCAATAAAGCGAGCACACTCCTGAAGATCAATTATATCCAGAATAATATGCACATCTACTGAAGGATCAATATTTTTAACCATATTTGCAAAATTACCTGTAAATATAAGCTTTTGTTGAGCCTTTTCTTCTTCAGGATCAAGATCTGTATTTGTAATCACTATAGTTTTCACATTATGACGAAAGTCCAATTCTCGACATCTATACTCGCTTTGCAGCCAATGCCAACCAGAAGTACTCCATAAGACTATGGCCAGCAGGAAGAAGCTATTTAAACTGGTAAGGCTGAACGGTCTACGCCGTATCGTTTGACTAAGGCGCTGCAATTGATAAGCTTCTGAACGTCGCAAAAGGAACCATAAGCCAAGCAGAAAGAGGGCAATACAGATCAAAATAATCAGCACAGCCGACTGTTCAAATCGCTCTGGAAGGTTGGCAGTCAACAAGCCAAAGATCAACCAGCCGATCGAAGCAGTTAGACCAAGCGCCGCCGCCAGCAAGGTTATCAGACCAATACGATTCCAGCCGGGATTAATCGCCAGCTCGCTCTGTTTGATAAAGTCCAAAAGCTCAGCATCGTAACCTAAGATCTGAGCGGCATTGCTCGCCAGCCACTGTTGCGCTTCTTGCAGCTCATCTTGATCGAGCAATCCGCCCGAGCGCCCTGCAGCTCGGCGTTCCTTCCATTCGCTCAACTGATCCTGCAAACGCCGTCGAAACTGCTCGGCGATTTGGTATTCCTTCAACCAGGCTTTAAAGGTGGGCCAAGCGCTAATCAAGGCTTCGTGGGCCAGATCAACCACGGCATCTCTCGCTTCGAGATGGCGATCCACAGTCACTAAGCGATGTGCTTTAAGAGTATCTAGCGTATAGACAAAGATTGTTGGATCATCGTTGGCGGCACGCAGATCGGCGATCGTTTGTTGGCGTCGAGTATGGGGACGACCTTGGCCAAACTGTACAAGGCGCATAAAGATCCGCTGAGCGATTAGACGAACCTGAGCCTGAGCATGAGGCTGAGCATTTTCCGTAAGATCAGCAAGCGCTTTATCAGCCAATAAGGCGATAGCGACATGCAATCCAGAGGTTGTCTCTTCGCTCATGCCTTCGTAGTCGCGCAAACGCAACATACGATTTTGGGGCTTCATCTGCTCCCAAAGCAAAATCAATGTCTCTTGGAGCAGTGGTAGTACACCCGGTTCATTGGCAACATCGGCCAACAAGCGCTCGACCAAAGCGGGTTCCAGTTCTACACCAACATCAAGCGCAGGTTGTTCGATCGCACTGCGTAAATTGGCACCTCGTAGAGGGCCGATCTCAAGGCGTTGGCTATCCGTAATCGGCCAAAGCTCGCTTTCTAAAAAGTCTTGGTAAAAATCGGCTCGCAAGTTTAGAATAAGCACACAATTAGGGTGCTTGCTTAATGCCAGAATAGCTTTTATAAAGGCTTTTTGCTCTTCAGGGGCCGTCTGCGCAAACAGCTCTTCAAACTGATCGATAAAGATCAGACAGCGCTGAGCCTGCACTCGAAGCAATGGTGTTTCTATAGCTTGGGCATAGTCGATTGTCTGTTGCTCGCTCTGCTTGATCGATAATAGACGCTGAAGGCTGAGAAGAGGAGTAGTGCCGGGGCGCATTTGGTGAATAAGCCAAGTACCAGCTTCGCGATCAGCGAGTTTGGGTAACAGACCAGCCGTAATCATTGACGATTTACCGCTACCCGAAGAGCCGATCACAACAATCAAATGCTGATAACGAATAACTTGACGTAGATGCTCTATCTCCTTGCTACGCCCATAGAAATGGCTCGTCTCCCAAGCAAAAAATGGGCGCATACCAGGGTAAGGACAGCCAATGGGGCGATTGTCGCGTGGAAGCTCGTCGGGAAGATCTTCAACCGTAATTCCAAGCTCATAGAGACGTTGTTTAAGCGCAGCTATTTCTCCCTGAAGAATTCTAATATCATAGACTATATGGTAGGGAAGGTAAGTATCTCGATGAATAGCGCGCTGCTCATGATCATGACGGAGGCGATCACGTAAGAGTTCTAGATTTTTAAGCAGTTCAGATCGTTCATCACTCATACATTCCCTCTCTCAGCCGCCCAAACGAGCCTCTTAAGCCAGTGTAAAACACATATGCTTCAGAATGAAGACGGACTGTTAGAATGTAGAAGCTAACGACAAAAAGTGCTCTCAATCCTTATTACAAAACATTCCTTATATTTCAAAAAATACCACATAAAATTTAGGTTACAGAACGAAACGATAAAATACAACTTTAATTACTATTTAATTTAATACGATAATTTATCGTTTCTATATTCAACAAACGCATCCATAAAGGCAATTATTCCACGAATTTTGTTAAGATATCGTAGAGTTTTCTCTTTTAACGATCATTTACTTACAATACTTATTCGTACTATCATATTGAACACTTTTGAATAATAGTTTTATTGCATGGCTTATGGCGAATCCGCTAGTTCTTTGCTAGTTTCGAAAGATGTAAACGCCAACGGATAACAAGAGATGGGGAGAATTTGTGTAGTTTAGCTCAGCCAAAGAGGATCAGAAGGAGCATCGATCGCCTAGGAGACAGTGTGGTATGATAACGCCATAGTTTACGCCCCAAGGATGGGAAGCCACTAGGCTTCCTTTCTTTTTTTCTAAGCAGAACAATGTATGTCAAAAGTTTCAGCAACAGGTGCGCTGCTGATTGCGGGCTTTGCAATGGGCACACTGGGCATTGTAACCGCAGGCGTCGGGCCTGCCCTGCCCAATCTCGCAGCCAACAATGCTAGTAGCCTGGCCGGAATCGGCGCGCTCTTCTCGGCTATGTATATCGGCGGAATCGGCGCCCAACTGCTCGGCGGCTACTTCAACGATCGCTTCGGCCAACGCGCGGTTATGATGGTGGGCATGATCATTCTTGCGCTCGGCAGCGCAGGCATGATCAGTAGTCAGGCGCTGTGGCTTACGCTAACCTGTGCAGCCATAAGCGGAATCGGGCGAGGCACGCTCTCGATCACCTCGCATCTTTTGGTGGCGCGCGTCTTCGCCGAACGAAGCGCATCGGCCTTCAATATGCTCAATGTCTTTTATGGAATCGGTGCGATCACCAGCCCGGCGCTGGCCAGCCTCGCTCTAGCGCGCTGGGAGACAGCCCTGCCTGTGATCTGGCTCGGGGTGGGTATGCTGATCTTGCAGCTGCCGCTGATCTTACTGCTCGACGGCAAACTGCCCGGTGTGGTGCGGCGCGGCGAGCCAAACGCTCTCTACAGCAGCCCGCTGCACGATCCGCTGCTTTGGCTGTGCGGCAGTATGGTGCTGCTCTACACCGGCGTCGAGGTCGGCTACAGCGGCTGGATCACAAGCTATCTCGAACATAGCCTGCCGATCAGCACGGCCGTCGCCGCGCAGATGAACTCGGCGCTCTGGATCTGTATGACGATCGGGCGCGTTGTAGCCGCGATCTTTGGTACGCGCATCGGAGCGGGCCGCCTGTTCCAGATCTGCTCGTTGGCCGTCAGCTTCGGCTTTATCGCCTTCTTGCTGAGCGCGGGCAACCAACAGCTCACTTTTCTCTGCGTGCTCTTTCTCGGCTTGGTGTTCGGGCCGATGTACCCCACCGCTATGGCGATCATTACCCAGACCTTTAAACGCACACCCAGTACGGCGACCAGCGTCGCCTCGGCGATGGGCAGCGTAGGAGCAACGATTCTGCCTTGGTTGCAGGGCACCTTGTTGGAATATAGCAGCCCAAGCAGTAGCATGGCGCTCTTGGCCGCTGTTATGTGGCTGTTCGTCGCGCTCAACGTGGTACGCATGGTGATCACAAAGCGACGCGCTGAGGGCGAAGCGAGCGCTGGCTAGGTTAAGCCGCTTGTAGCCGTAGGCGGACGCGCTAGAAGCCGAATGGGAGCTAGAAGCCTCGCCGCCAAATGATAGAAGCCTAAGTCGCAGGACTTAGGCTTCTGTTGTGGGAGGGATTAGAGCTCGAAAGCGAGCACGCGAGCGTATTCCAACGCGATGATCATATGGCCGGGCTGGTTGGGGTGAATCTTGTCGTCGGCCCAAGCGCTGTCAGGAGTGTGCCGCAAAGCGGTATCGAAAGCGGCTTGGGTACGCACAAGCAGCGTGCCGTATTCGGCGGCGAGCTGGCGAACCGCGGCGCCATACTGATCCATCTGGCGGCGCATAGGCACGCTCAAATCGGGCTCGATCATATAGGGCTCGGCCAAAATCAGGCGAGCGGAGGTCTTGGCTTTGGTCTGCTCGATCAGGTTGCGTAGATTGGCGACGTAGTCGTCGTAGGCGACCGCACCGACACCGCCTCGATCGTAGGTGCGCCACACATCGTTGATGCCGATCATAATCGAGAGCCAGTCGGGCTGCTCGTCGATAACATCTTGCTGCCAGCGCCCGAGCAGATCGCGGGTCGTATTGCCGCTGATGCCCTTGTTGACGATGGTCAGGCTGCGCTCGGGGTAACGAGCCAGCAAGAGGCTGCGCAACAGGCTCACATAGCCGTTGCCATAGGGCGCAGCTGCATCGCGACGGCCGCAGTCGGTGATGCTGTCGCCGATAAAGACGATCTTCTGGTTTGTTTCAAAACGCACGGGAACTCCTTTGTAAAGCCTAAACGCGCTTTGGATCTCTTACCAAATCCTTTTTTGGCCTTCGGCAGAGTGGAACTTGACCATTACTGTTGAGTAGTATTGCGTTGTTCCACGTTGCAAGAGGACAAGCTTGTAAAGGGATTCGGCATACATAGGGCTAGATGTGGGGAGTATACCACCAAAAAGACTGGACGCTTCTGTACGAAGCGTCCAGTAAGTGATTGCAAAAAGGCGGGTGGTTAGTTGCTCAAGACCTTGCGAGCGGCCTTGATCGCGGCCTCGACATGCTCGCGCTCGATGCCGTAGTGGGTCACGAAGCGCACAAGACGACCGCCCATAGCGCTCACCAACACGCCTTCGGCGCGCATGGCTTCGATAAAGGCGCTGGGAGAGGGCAGCTTAGCCTCTTCGGTCAACTCGAAGATCACGATATTGGTCTGGACGCGAGCCAGATCGAGCTTGACGCCCGGCAGATCGGCGATGCCCTCGGCCAAGACGCGAGCGTTGGCGTGGTCATCCTCAAGGCGTTCAACCATCTCGTTGAGGGCCACGATGCCCGCCGCCGCGATGATACCAGCTTGGCGCATACCGCCGCCGACCATCTTGCGCAGGCGACGAGCCTTGGCGATAAAGTCCTTCGGACCAGCCAACATCGAGCCGATCGGAGCCGACAGGCCCTTCGAGAGACAGAACTGCACCGTGTCGACATGGCTCGTCAAGACTTTGATATCGACGCCCAAGGCCACGGCGGCGTTAAACATACGAGCACCGTCCATATGTAGCGGCACGTTGTATTCACGAGTCAGGTTATGCAGCTCTTGCATATAGTCGAGCGGCAAAACGGTGCCACCGCAGCGGTTATGGGTGTTTTCGATACAGACAACACCCGGCAACGAACGGTGGGGATCAGTGGTGTAGGGCAGCTCTTGGCGCACTTCCTCCAGATCGAGACGTCCATCGGGCAGAGTGGTCACCGGCACATAGACGATACCGCCCAAAGTCGAGCCGCCACCCGCTTCGTAGCGATAGATGTGGCACTGGTTGCCGAGTACCGCGTGCTGTCCGCGATCACAATGAGCCATAAGGGCGAGCAGATTGCCCATGGTGCCACTCGAAACCAGCAGGGCCGCCTCTTTGCCAACACGTTCGGCGGCCAATTCCTCCAAACGGTTGACCGTCGGATCTTCACCATATACATCATCACCAAGCCCCGCCGTCGCGATCGCTTCGCGCATGGCAGGGCTTGGGAGAGTTACCGTATCACTGCGTAGGTCGATAAAAGACATGGAAGTTAGCTCCTATTGCAAGAATTCGGCTTGTTAGTGGTCGACGACTGGGCCAGCCGGTCGATAAAAGACATGGAAGTTAGCTCCTATTGCAAGGGCAAATGCCCCTATGTTGTATCCAAACACGATGCGCACCTATGAGACAGCCTGAGGTGCGGCTGCATCATCATCAAAAAGCTCATCGTGGCTTAATTGAGCCGCGTGAAAGTGGTGCATCAAGGCGAGCGTATCGCTTAGGTTGCGTTCACGTTCACGGGCACGATATTCTGCCATATATTCCTGAATCGTGCCAATCACTTCGCGTGGATCGGGCACGGCGTGAATCAGAAGCGGGGTATCGGAGCCAGCCGTCTGGATCTCGACCGTTCCATAACCAAGCACTCGCCCAACAAAGCTCGAGCGGTGCGAGATATTGCGAATAGCTCCTAAACTCGCCGAACGACGAGCCTCGGGGCCAAAGGGCAATTTATCGACTTTAACCAAATTATCTGGAGTCAATTGTAGATAGTCGTCGGTTGTATCTTTATAACGCCAAGTGCCCCACACCCCACAGACAGTAAAGAGCATCACGCCCGCTAGCAAAGCCCAGATCCCCATTTGGAAGGTGGTTTGAATGCTGATAATAAGCAGCACAACACCGACAATAAAAATCAAGGCGGGCCAAAAGACCGAGGCGAAGACAAACAGCCAGTGAGTATACCAAACCACTTCACCCTTTTCATCGTTGATCTCGGGGTTATCAAAAAAGAGCCAGTTCAGCCACTTGGGGGCGTGGCGAACGCGCAGCTCTAAATGAGGCGGCGGAGTATGGATCTTGTCGTTGTAGACGTGCTTATCGATCATCTCGTCGTAGTGCCTTTGGGTGCGCGTTTCATTGATCGCTCCAACCTTAGCACCGATCTTTCCGGTGAGTTCTTTTGGCTTTGCGACCATATTAACCGAGATGCGCCTTCCGGCAGTACGAGCCTGAATGATAACCATACCGTAGTCGAGCCAATAGGTTAGGTAGGTCTTGGCAACAGCGCTGGCACTTTCGATCTTATCGATCGCGATCTGGTCTTGGGTATGGCGATGAAAAAGATCGTGTTTATCGTGAATCAGGCGCTTATTGGTCAAAATCAACATATCGTTGCGCCAATCGGCCCAAATATAGACACAGACCAAAACCAAACAAACGATAAACAAAATCGCTATGAGATTGATCGTATCAAGGCCAGCAGGCTCAAAGGGATTGATCACAAGAATACGACCACCTTGATAGCGAAAAGCCAAAAGCGCGCCGCTTACAAGCAGACTTACCGTAGCTATCCAGCTTGAAATGCGCTTTTTGGCGCGATAATTAATAACAAGGGCGATGCTGCTGATCACAATCGCTGCGATCAAAATAATATTGAACGAGTCGATTAAACCGCGAGCGGCGCTGCCCCAAACAAAGAAGTGGCCGCCGACCCAACGATAAACGACAAAGGCCATCGATAATAGAATCAACACACTTGGTATCAGCCATTTATAAAGCAAGGCGATCCAATGGCAATAGGCGACGTGCTCGATCTGCTCATCAACATCAAGCGTGATATCGAAAGGGATAGATTGTGTCGACCTAGACATCGTTTATCTCCTCGTTCAGCAGCTTGAACGGATTAAAGGCATAGTACCACACTCCAAGAGATAGGCCAACTCTTAGCATTCGAGCGCAGATAGACCATGCTTTTAACACCTCCACAGCCAACAAGCTCTCTCGCTATTGTACTACATGGCGTCGAACAAACCTGCATAACCAGCCCTTCTATAGTAGAATAGACGTGCTAATCTAAGCGTGTGTATGGAGCCACTGTACAGGGCGCGAGTAGAGCGCAGCCCGAAAGAGCAAGAGAGGTTTGTAATGATTGTTTCGCCTTTTGAACAGAGCGAAGAGATCGCCCGCGCCCAAAACCACCTCTGTGCGGCAGACCCTCGGCTTGCCGAGCTGATCACCAACATCGGCGCTTTTCAGTTACAGCGCGAGGGGCACGGTTTCGCCACCCTGATCGACGCTATCGTTTCGCAACAGATCTCGGTCAAGGCCGCCAACGCGATTATGAAGCGGATTGTCGCGCATGTGGGCGAGCTACGCCCCGAAACGGTGTTGGCTTGCACGCCCGAGAGCCTGCGTGCGCTCGGCGTCTCGAACCAAAAGGCCAGCTATATCCTCGATCTTGCCAGCCACGTTGCGAGCGGCAAACTCGATCTCGATCGGCTCGCCCAGCTCGACGACGAGAGCGTGATCGCCCAATTGGTGCAGGTCAAGGGTATCGGGCGCTGGACGGCCGAGATGTATTTGATCTTTTCGTTGGGGCGGCCCGATGTCTTGCCGGTGGCCGACTTAGGGCTACGCCAAGCCGTCCAGCGCCTCTACGCTCTCGAAGAGCTGCCCAAAGCCGCCCAGATCCGCAGCATCGCCGAGCCTTGGAGACCGTACCGCACTATGGCGACCTGGTATCTTTGGCGCAGCCTCAATAATACCCCGATCCAATAACCAGCTCACCTCATCAATCAGCACAAAAGGCGTCGCAAAGGACGCCTTTTTTGGCTTATAACGGATCCTCTAACTCATTTAGTCCTCTGGCGTTATGCTCAAAGCCTCTTTGCGATGAAGAGCACGCCGCTAGAGCGCTAAACTCTGCAAGCGGATTGTCTATCGCCAGCTACCATGAAAAAAGCGAGATCCCGAACTTTAATTTGGGATCTCGCTCTGTTTAGGGCAGCTAGATGGTGGCTAGCGCAGCTGCTAGATCCTCAATCAGATCGTCGGGGTGTTCGAGACCGACCGAAATGCGCAGCAGATTGTGGGGCGTTGTGGTATACGGGCCTTCAACCGAGGCGCGATGCTCGATCAGGCTTTCGGTGCCGCCCAAACTGGTGGCTTGGGCGAACAGCTTGGTGCGCGATGCCACGCGGCGAGCGTTTTCGGGGCCGCCCACCACTTGGCACGAGAGCATACCGCCGAAGTAGCGCATCTGGCGCGCCGCGATCTCGTGGCCCGGGTGATCGGGCAAGCCCGGATAAAGCACCCGCTCGATCATGGGGTGGTCGTAGAGGAACTGAGCGACCTTGATGGCATTTTCGCTATGGGCGCGCACACGGTAGGGCAGGGTGCGAATGCCGCGCAGCAAGAGCCAGCAGTCGAAGGGCGAGGGAACGCCGCCGCCGATCGATTGGATCAGGCGGATGCGCTCAAACAGCTCGTTCGCTTCGCGGGCGATGACCGCGCCGCCCAAGACATCGCTATGACCGCCGATATACTTGGTGGTCGAGTGCATGACTAGATCGACGCCGTATTGGAAGGGATTCTGGGCCACTGGGGTCGCCCAAGTGTTATCGACCACCACCAGAGCGCCGTGCTGATGGCCGATCTCGGTGATCGCCTCGAGATCGCAGATCGTTAGCATAGGGTTGGCGGGCGTTTCGCCGAAGATCATACGGGTGTTGGGGCGTAGAGCGGCCCGAACAGCGTCGGGGTTCGACATATCGACCAAGCTGAATTCGAGCTGCCAGCGCGAGAGCACATCGCGCAGACTCGAGAGCGTGCCGTGGTAAGCGACCGCCGGAGCGATCACATGATCGCCGGGTTGCAAGGTTTGGAAGATAGCATAAGAGGCCGCTTGGCCCGAGGCGAACGCGGCGGCGGCGGCACCGCCTTCCAGAGCGGCCAAAGTGCGCTCTAGGCCATTGCGATTGGGGTTACCCGCGCGGGTATACACATTGCCCGATGGATACGAGCCATCTTCGGCTCGCAAAAAGGTGGTCGAAAGGGTGATCGGTGGTACAACCGCGCCAGTATGCGGGTCTTGGCCTTCATCGGCGTGAATAGCGAGCGTTTCTAGACGCATAGTGGTTCCCTTCACGGCGTTACGCCGCATGCGTTAACAGAAGAATATCTTGACCTTCGACAGAAGCAGACCGACTCGACCAATTTCCCCAATGGATCGGCTCGATGATCCGCAAACCCGCGTCCTCAACCATAGCACGCAGCGCAGCGAGCGTATAGGCGGTCGCGGCTTCGGGGCGCTGCAGATGGGTCGTCCAGTAACCTTTGCCGCTATCTTTGAAATGAAACAAGCTGGCCTCGCTGTTCATATGGGCGATGCTGATCTCGTCGAGCAGAAAGGCCGTGACAAAAATACGCCCATTGGGGCGCAAGACACGTTTCATCTCACCAAGATAGTTGCGCATTCCAGCTGGCAACATATGGGTAAAGACCGAGGTCAGAAAGATAAAATCGAAACTCGCGTCGTCATAGGGGAAGTGATAGTGTTCGGCCCGATCGTGCCCACGAGGATTATACTCATCATTTTGAATATTGGCATGCACAAATTGAAAGTTGGGGTAACAAGGGCTGATGCGAGCCTGACACCAATCGATGGCGGGTTTGACGATATCGAAGCCGCGATAGCTAGCCCGAGGGAGCAGATAGCGAGTTAACGGAAGCGCCATGCGCCCCACACCACAGCCGACATCGAGAACCGATTCATGCGGCTGTAAGCCGCCGATCTCACGAAAATAGCCCAAAAAACGTTCACCAACCGTGCGAAAATCGCCTGCTCCGACAAAGTGTAGCCAACGGGGCGGTAGCAGTGGTTCGTAGCGGCCTGTTAAGCGATCAACCAGTTCAAGAGGAGCATAGCGAAGCTGACGAAGACGTATAAACATCATCGGTGAAAGCCAATGATGCAAACTCTCAGTTAGCATAAAGCCTCTCAACATAGCATCACGTTAGCGGAAACAAGCCTCTCAACAGATCCGATTAGGTTATCGCAAAGCTCCTTGTTAAATTCAGCCTTCTGGCGGTATAGTCCCTCCCCCAAAGAAGGTCCTTAGCGCGTCCGCCTTCGGCTACCAACATCCTGCCCGCCACAAAGGGGCGTATCGCTGTGTATGGAAAGGCTACCCCACAATGAAACGATACAACATGTGAACCTTATAAGCGGAAACTAGCTATAAAAGAGCGCGGCCTCCGAAAAGCTGCTCGAAGGCCGCGCTCTGTCTTTGAAAAAACTGTTACAAAACACCGACTTCTAAGCAGCGAAAGGTTTAGTTATCGGGTTCGGCGATTGTGATCAATCGATGCGTGAGTTCGACCGATCCATCGACGATAATTTTATCGCCGATACAAGAAACCAAGGTAAGCTGTTCTTTGCCAACCGGCAGAATGTAAGCAACTTGATCGGGAGTGGCGTAGACCATCTCTTTCACACGGTAAGGGTGAATCGCGCCATCTTCGGTATAGACAAAGATCTGATCGCCGATCGAAAGCTCACGCACTCGGGCGAAGGGAGCAGGAATGTGGGGCGCTTTCTTGAAGCGCAAAACGTGGGCCCACATCACCACATTATCGCCTTGGCCTGGGCGGGCGCTCAAGTTATACCAAGCCACATCGTGGTCGGGCACAATCGGCACATTGTTTTTGTCGAGACCGACCGATACCAGCGAATAGTTGAGCTCGATCTTGGGGATCTCTAGTCGAATCGGCTGGCTGGCCCCGGCTTGCTGCTTGCTGACCACACGCTGAGCGGTCGGGCTGGAGGGCGGAGTATCCTGCGGCGCAGTCGATGTAGCCGTAGCGACGCTTTGGGTCTCGCTCGGAACCAGCGTGGCGCTGCTGTCTGAGCTCTGGGTATTGTCGAGCACGGGCTGATCGAGCAGTTCATCGCCAGTGTTGGTAGGGCTAGCGGTCACTTGTGGCGTTGCAGTCGCCGTAGGCGGGCTGATGGTCGCGCTAGCCGTCGGGCTGCTCAGGGGGGTAGGGCTGGCAACAAGGCTGGGCGTAGGCGTTGATTCCTGCAAGGCAGCACTCGCGAGACTCGTGCTAGGCTCGGGCTGACTGGTGCTGGCAGGTGAGCTACCGCAAGCAGTCAGCACAAATATCACTACGCTCCAAAACCAGATATGTCGGCACCGCATACGCGCCTCCTTGTCGTCCTAGCTCAGATGAAATGAGAATAGACCAGTTAACCGTTTGTCGTGTTACGCGAGATATCACACAACATCTTCCCCTCGCTTTCACATATTGCGAGAGGGACACGTTAGCATTTGGTATCGGGCAGCCTCTGGGCACACACAGCTAGCAGCCTCTTGTGGCGGGCGGGAAGTTGATAGCCGAAGGCGGACGCGCTTAAAGCCTTCTTTGGGCCAGAGACGCCTCCGCCTGAGCTTCGAAAGGCTCAAGCGCATTTGCGCATTTGGCTATCAGAGACCGAATAAAACGTAACGCCAATAGCGATAACTCTCTTGTAAGAGCAAGGGCAGATCTAGCCGCGACACCGGAGGCAGCGGCTCGCCATAGCTCTGCAAGCCCAGATCGCGCGTCATCTTCAGCGCCAACAAGATCTCGTGGGGGTGACCCACCACCAAGAGTGAGCTCATGCCGTGAGCGCGCATCTCGTCTGCTAAATGCGCAAACTGCTCAACACGCGTTTCGAACTGATTCTCTTGCAGCAGCGATTGTTCTGGAAAACCCTGCCCGAGCAGATAAGTGTAGGCTGGCTCCGCCTCGCGATCGACCAAAACGATATGCGAGGCATAGGCCCGCCTATAGAGATTGAGCGCGTATTGTAGCTCTTGCACGCCACAAGGCTCTTCGCTTGGCTGAGGCTCCTGCTCCTCCATCAGCTCGCAGTGCTGAAGCAAGACCACAATCGCATCGGCGCGCCGCGTTTCGGGGTAGCGCCCCTGCACCAAGATCAACAGCGCTACCACCACAAAAGCTCCAGCGATCATTGCGCCGGTCCAAGCCAACATGCGGCCCAGATAGCGCAAACGTCGCCGGAGCAAGATCTGTTCAACTGAAGTTTGAGCCTGATCAGCCATGAACCGCCATATTTGTTTGAGCAATCGCCTCGGCGACTTTCGCTACCATATCGCTCTCGACCATATCGCAGGCTTGGCGAATCGCGTTGCGCAGCGCCAAGGCATCAGATTTGCCGTGCGAGATAATCACCGCTCCCTTAACGCCCAAAAGCGGCGCGCCACCGTAAGAACGATAGTCGGTCGTCGCTTTCAAGCGCATCAAGGGCGGGCCGAGCAGCGAACCATACAAAGCTGCACTGCCCAGAGTGCCGCTCAGCAGAGCGCGCCAGCGCCCCTTGCCCGGTAGAGCCGACAGCAGCACCATCGGTACGATGCCCGCCAAGGCACGCTGCAACCAATTGTGTTTCAGCTCTCGCTTGGCCTTATCAAGTGCAAACTTTACCACAGCTTCGGCTGTTTTCAAGAAGAGGTTGCCGACAAAACCATCGGCCACCAAAACATCGCAACTGTTAGTGACAAGGGCATCTTTTGGCTCGGCATTGCCGATAAAATTCAAGTTGCTTTTCGCCAAGAGCTGATGAGCATCTTGTACTAATTTATCGCCCTTGGTCGCCTCTTCGCCGTTAGCTAACAGCGCCACGCGCGGCCGTTGAATGCCCAGCGCGCATTCGGCGTAGATACTGCCCATATGAGCGAATTGCAGCAGAAATTCGGGTTTGCAGTCGGTTGTAGCACCAACATCAAGCACCAGCATAGGCTCAAAAACGGTTGGGAAGATCGAGCCGAGTGCGGGTCGATCGACGCCCGGCAAACGCCCCAAAATAAACAGCGCCCCCGCCATGGTAGCGCCGCTGTGCCCTGCTGATACAAATGCATCGCCTTCGCCGTCGCGCAATAGGCGCAGACCGACAGCTTGCGGCGATTTGCTTTTTCGTCGAATGGCTTGAGCCGGATGCTCTTCCATCTCGATCACATCTGGCGCATCAACAATCTGTAAGTGTAAACCAGTGGTATCGTGACGGGCCAGTTCCGCTTCGATCTGCGCTATGGGGCCTAGCAAGGTGATCTTGCACCCATATGCCCGCGCCGCCATTACTGCACCCTCTACTGGTACGTGTGGCGCGTGATCGCCACCCATTGCGTCAAAAATAATGCGTATCTCTTGTCGTCCCATACGTCCGCAGATCATCCTCTGAAAAGAATACGTTTCTGGCAGTCTAGCATTAGGGTTTGCTGGCGTCAAATCAGGCCAAGTCATGGTATTATCAAAGAGTGGAGCCTGACCTTCTTGCAGAGACACATCATGGGAATCTTGTTAGTCACAGGGGCAAGCGGCTACGTTGGACGAGCGATCACCGCTCGGGCTCTTGCATCAGGATGGCGAGTTCGCACGATCGCACGCAACCCAATGGCGGCTCGTCGTTTACTCCCCACAGCTGTCGAAGTGATCCCCGGCGATCTTCGCTCTCCCGAAGTATTGCGCAGCGCCGTCGAGAACGCCACAGCGGTTATCCACCTAGCAGCGATCAGCTACGAACGGGGCAAAGACAGCTTCGAATCGGTCCACGTTCACGGCACACGCAAGCTGCTCGAGGCGGTGGCTAGCACCAGCGTTGAGCGCATCATCTACATGAGCGCGCTCGGTTCACGCCCCAACGCCACCAGCCGCTTTCTGCAGAGTCGTTGGGCTGCCGAACAAGCCATCCGCGACTGCGGCCTCAACTGGGCCATTATCCGCCCATCATTAGTGCTCGGCCCAGGCGACTACTTCGTCAGCTTACACCTGCGTTTGATCCGTACCTTCCCTGTTCTGCCTGTGATCGGCAAAGGCGACCAACTGTTGCAGCCGATCGCGCTCGATAACCTAGCCCAAGCCACGATGCGTGTGCTTGCAAACCCCGCCCACGCGACCTATGACGCGGTTGGGCCGCTGCGTCTGCGCCTGACCGAGCTCCAAAATCTGATTATGAAGCTGGTGGGCAAACGACGCTTGCGACTTCATATTCCAGTAGCTTTAGCCCAGAGCGTCACCCCACTGCTCGAACATTTTACAACACCGCCTCTGCTAACTCGCGATCAGATCTTGCTCTTGCGCGAAGACAATATCGGCGACCCTGGCCCGCTCCAACGCCTGTTTCAGCATCGTTTGCAAACGCCCCAAGAGGCGCTCAGCTACCTCAAAGGGCTGAAGATCGACCAAGTTCGCGGCATTCGTATCGGCTAGCTGCGGCCCGGCACACGATAGCCGCGCAGCATAAAGCGCATCAAGAGCCGATCGCGCCAAAAGAGCACACGGCGCACCGCATAGTAGAGTTTGCGATAGAGTTCACTACGGCGCACATAGTCGTAATCGACCAGCACGATACGCTCCTCCGAAGGGAGCCACATCAGATTATGGGCGCGCAACAAGTTGCGTTGGACGATAAAGCTCCAAAGCCGCCACGGCAACATCCAGGGCTTATTCAAGCGCTTGCGTTCCTCGGGATCGCTGCTCGTGCGCCCATACAGATCGGGCATGCTGCCCGTCTTGGCATAGAAAGCTAAGGAGCGCTCAATAATATCTTGCAACTGCGACGCGATCCGTTCGCGCTGGCGCGGCTCCATACGCTCGTAGTCGAGATGGTAGAGCGGCTGGGCATCGCGCAAAAAGGGTTGAAGCACGATCACCTCGAGCGCGCCATCGCTATTGCGCGCGATCAGATACTCGCTCGGAATGGTGTAATCTGGCCCCAAACAGCGAATATACTCCTCGGCGGCGTGGCGCATGGTTTTGCACTCTGCCAGCGCATGCGCAAGATCGTTAACGGCCAGATCGCCCTTGCGTTTGAGCACAAAGCGCCCATCGTCGCTGCGATAGACCTCGGTCTCGTTGCCGCCAGCGATACGCTCTACCACATGATCATAATCAAGTGCCGCAAATACATCGTTGCAATATAACATCATAAGGTTGCGTTTAATAATATCTCTACTAAACTAGGGAAATGACGCTCTAGAAAAGCCGATAGTTGCAGCATTCAAGAGTATTTGGATCAAGAATTCGTATCTCGCTCAGCAGCAGGCCGATTGTGAAAGCAAATCCCATCACTTCGTTGCTTTTGGCCTTCGGCAGAGTGGAACTCAACTATTTTTTCTTCCTCACATCTTTGCTTTCCAGGTTGCAAGAATACAAATTCTTTAAAGCTGATTCGATATGAGAGTACAGGCTCACGTTTCACAAGAAATGAGCATTTCAAGGCCTGATTTGCGCTCTGAGCAAGAAGCTTTGTTATAATAAGAAATGTCTACTCCCAAGTAAGACGATGTGGCCAAGCCTCAGCTAAACGATAGATTGTATGCTGCCATCCTTTCGACTGCTGGTCTTGATCCTAATCACAAGCCTCTTTTTTGTGCTGGCCTCGTTTATTCCCATCACGATCTGGCTTGTGCCCTTTTACCTGATCTGTCTTGGTGTGCTGCTGGTGATCGACTATCGCATCACCCCGAAGCCCAGCCAGATCGAGGTTGAACGCATTCACGATAGCAAACTCTCGTTGGGAGCAGAAAATCGCGTCACCTTGCTGTTCGCCAATCACTCAGCCCGCACTATTCACTGCACCGTTCGCGACGAATACCCCTATCAGCTTCCGAGCGATAAGCTCTTGCTGCAAGGCGATATCGAAGGTTTTGGGCTGTGGGAAGCTGTTTACCATCTGCGTCCGCTTCAACGTGGCGACTATCAATTCGGCAACACCAATATCCGCTACCCAAGCGTGCTACGCCTCTTCATTCGCCAACACAGCTACCCGACCGCCAACCAAGTCAAGGTCTATCCCAATGTGCTCGAAGTGCGCAAATACGACCTCTTGGCGCGCCAAGGGCTGCTGACCGAGCTTGGTCTGCGCCGCTCGCGCCTGTTCGGCATGGGCAGCGAATTCGAGCGCCTGCGCGAATACAGCAGTGACGACGAGTTCCGCCGCATCAATTGGAAGGCGACCGCCCGACGCGGCAGGCCGATCGTAGCCGAGTACGAGACCGAGCGCAGCCAACATATCTTCTGTGTAATCGATACGGGCCGCTTAATGCGCACCCCGATCGGTGATATCGCCAAACTCGACTATGTAATCAACGCCTCGCTCTTGCTCAGCTATGTAGCACTGCTCAAAGGCGATCAAGTCGGCATGCTGAGCTTCGCCGACGATGTAAGGGCCTATCTCGCGCCCAAAGGAGGCAAAGCCCAGTTTCAGCGCATGCTCGAAACGCTTTACAATGTTGCGTCCGAACTGGTCGAACCCAACTATCTGCTAGCCCTCAGCCAACTCGAACACAAACACAAACGCCGCTCGCTGATGATCGTCTTTACCGACCTTGTGACGCTCGACGCCGCCAAGAGTCTGATCGCCAGCCTAGCGCGACTTGCCAAACGCCACCTAGTAGTCTGCGTCACGATCAGCGACCCCAATTTGACCAATGTTGCCGGGCAGTCGAGCGAGACCTCAAACCAGCTCTATCGAAGGGCGGTGGCCGAAATGCTGCTCGACGAGCGCCAAGTTGTGCTCGAAACCCTCAATCAGCACGGCGTGCATACCGTCGATGTGCCCGCCGATAAGCTCACCATCAGCGTGATCAACAGTTATCTCGAGCTAAAGGGCCGAGGCGCGCTCTAGGCTTGCAACACACAAGCGCTCTGGCTGCGCAGTTAGCACTATCTCGCGTCCTTCAGTTTCTCTAGCGGCGAGGTCCATGGCCCAAAGAAGGCTCTAAGCGCGTCCGCCTACGGCTATCAACATCCCGCCCGCCACAAGAGGCTGTATCAGCCTGCGCCTACAGCCCCCAAAATCCCAACTATGCATAACTAATCTGCTTGTTCTCAACGCCCCGCGCTGGTGAGTAACTCATAGCAAATTCGGTAGATCACTTACTTTCTGGCCTTCGGCAGAGCTGAACGTGTCTCTTTTTGCCTTTCCCCGGTTGTTGTTTTCCTGCCTTGAGAGAGTACATCTCTTTTAACGGATTTGGTATCACGCGATCTCAAAGCAGAGCGATCGCTTTGTGATGGCAGTGAAATACAGCGCTTGCACAAAGCAGATCGCAATGAAAACAACGACATGCTAGAAACCCGAATGGGTGGAGGAATATTTTGTAGCCGTAGGCGGACGCGCCAAAGACCGAATGGAAGGGCGAGACCTTACCGCCAGATAGCAGGTTGTTCTGGCGTTGAGATGATTAGGAGGATTGCGTAGGAGGAAGGCTAGAGCGTGGTGATCGACACCACGCTCGTTCTATTGGCTAGACTTCATCGGCATAGACCATATCATCGTCCATGCCTGCATCCATATCGATGCCGATCAACATGGCGCAGGGGATGTTGAGCGTCACCACGATGCCCGAACCATCGTGGCGGTTGGCGATCTCGCAGGAGCCGCCCACGCTCCACAAACGGGTCGCGACCATGGTCAGGCCCAAGCCCATACCTTGTACCTCGCCTGTAAAGTGTTTTTCGGCTTGGTAATAGGGGTGCAGCACATTCGCCAATTGTTCGGGCGAGAGCACCACTCCATCGTCGATCACCTGAATGCGCACCGTCTGATTGTCGAGCGGGGTGATCGTCACATCGATATGGGGCGCGTGATGAGGGTGGAACTTCTTGGCGTTATTCAAAAGCTCGATAAAGATCATCTCTAGCGTCTGGCGCGGCAACATCACAATGTAGAAGCCCGCCGACTCGCTGGGTTCCACCGCCACATCTTGAATGGCCAGCAGCTCGCGAATCTCTTCGATCAGGGCGGGTACTTCGGCCAAGGGATACATGCCGTTCATGCGTCCGACGCGCCCGGCCTCGATATAGCTCAGAATCTGCGAGATCTGCTCGTTGAGGCGCTGCGAGCCGCGTAGCGCGATCTCGGCAACCTGAGACAGCATCGGATCCTCCATGTGGCTCAGACGCTCGTGCAGCAGATTCATGCTCACGATAATGCCGGAAAGCGGCGTGCGCAGCTTGTGCAAAATGCTGGTGTGGAAGGTCCACGAATCGTGTTGAATGCCCATCTCGCGCGTCACATCGCGCAAGCGCACCAAACGCTGATCGATATCGAGGCTGCTGTTGAGCTCGACATGCAGCCAGAGCGCCTGCGAGGTGGGCGATTCGGGCCGCACCAGATAGCAGGGCGGCAAAACTGCTGTGTTGATATTGGGCCAAGCCTCCCAGATATCTTGCGGCTCGCAACGATAGATGCCGTCGGCCAACTGGCGGAAGGTGGTTTCGCCGTTTAGCTCGCCCTTCTCGATCCCAAAGTAGAGCCGCGCCCGATCGTTGGCGTACAAGACTCGATCTTGGCTATCGATGATCAGATAGGCTTCAGCAGAGTGCTCTACCACCCAACTGAGGCGGGCGCGCTCTTCGTGCAGCCGACGGTAGCGGTTCAAGCGCGTGATGGTCTGAACTCGCAAACGCAATTCGTTGCGGTCGAAGGGCTTGCTCAAAAAGTCATCTGCCCCGGCGGCGATGCCCTCTAGGCGCGACTCGCGATCGTCGAGGGCGGTCAGCAAAATAATCGGCACTTCAGCCAACATACGATCGGCCCGCAAATGGCGGCAGACTTCAAAGCCGTCCATCCCGTTCATCATCACATCTAAGAGAACGAGGTCAGGTTTATGGGTCGCCGCTTGCAGCAAGGCATCGTTGCCGTTATCGGCAAAGATCAGGTTATAGCCCTGCTGATGGAGCAGTGACGCCAGCACCTCGCGGCCAACTGGCTCGTCATCTACAATCAAAATGGTTGGTATCGAGGTCACGGATCTTCTCCCCGCCATTGCTGGTTATTGGCATAACATCTCAACCGTACGAATAAGGTTCTGAAGGCTAACCGGCTTGCTGAGATAAGCATTCGCACCAACGGCGAGACAGCGCTCTCGATCGCCCGGCATCGCCAAGGCGGTCAGCGCCACAATCGGAACCAGCGCCGTTGCAGGCATGGCGCGCAGGCGTTGAATCGCTTCAAAACCGCTCATGCCCGGGAGATGAATATCCATCAGAACCACCGCAGGCCGTACCAATACGGCTTGATTAATCGCCTCTTGACCGTTGCGCGCCACCACAACCTGATAACCGATCGCTTGCAAATAATCGACAACGGTCAAAATCGCGAGCTCATTATCCTCAACCAAAAGAATGGTCGATTGTTTCGCCTGGAATGCTGGTCTTGAACGGGCATTGCCATCATCAAAAACTGCCAAACGCGAGCTGTTCTCGGCAGAAGTGAGCACAATTCGCTGGGGATTGTTGGAGGGTAGCAGCAACGGCAAGCTTGCGCGCAGTTGCTGGCGCGAGATCGGCTTGATCAAATAGGCCGCAGCACCGAGTTGTTGGGCCCGCTCTGGCTCGTCGATCTGCGAAAGGATCATCACGGGAATGGTGGTCGTTTCAGGCGCGCTCTTCAGTTCGGCTAACACATCCCAACCGTGCTTTCCCGTCAGTTGAACATCGAGAATAATCGCATCGGGGCGCAGTTCGATCGCGCGCTGGGCTGCATCGTCGCCGCGAAAGTGTTGAATGGCTTCGACGCCAAATTCGCGCAGATAGCGTGCGAGCTGTTCGTTCGATTGAGGCGACGAATCGATCAGCATAATGCGTTTGAGCAGGGCACGATTCTGTAAAGAGCTGTTTGTCGCCTCGATGGTATAGGTATCGCGCTCGCTCCAAGGCAGCAGCAACGAGAAACGGCTGCCCTCGTTAGGGCGGCTCACAACTTCGACTGTGCCACCATGCAGTTGGATCATACGAAAGACCAGCGCCAAGCCTAAACCCGTCCCCGCGTATTGGCGCGCCAGACTGCTATCGAGCTGCACAAAGGGCTGAAACAGATGTGGGATATGCTCGGGATCGATCCCGATTCCGGTATCCCAGACCGTAAACTGCACCAGCTCTTTCTCGGGCATGGCTATCACATCGATCCCGATCGAGCCGCGTTCGGGGGTGAACTTGACCGCATTCGAGAGCAAATTGACCAGCATCTGCTTAAAACGACGCTCGTCAGCCCGAATCACATTGACGCGATCATCGTAATTGGTGACGATATTGAGGCGTTTTTTGCGTGCCGATTGCTCGATCAGACGAATGCTAGCCTGGCAAACCTGCGTCACTGAAACACGGTCGATCTGCAGCTCAAGTTTGCCCGCTTCGATCTTCGACAGCTCTAAAATATCGTTGATCAAAGCCAGCAGATGGCGGCCGCTCTCTTCGATGCTGTGCAGCGCTTGGGCTTGGGCTTGGCTGATCGCTCCATAGACTTCCTCTTGCAGCGCTTCAGAAAGGCCCAAAATCGCATTGAGCGGGGTGCGCAGTTCGTGGCTAACGCTGGCCAAAAACTCGTCTTTCATACGGGCGGCGCGCGCCAAGGCTGCGTTGGCCGTGCGCAGGTTTTCGGCCTGGGCCTCAACCTGTTCGCTCAAACGGCGCTGTTCTAGATCCGGCACATCGCTCGGTCGCACAATCAAGGCGACCTCTCGTTCATCGAGGGCTACCAAACGGATCTCGAAACTGTGCGGACCGGTCGCTGTTTCAAACTTATAGGTTTTGATAGCATTTTGGTAGGTGGCAAGAGTGCGAGAGATCGCATCGAGCAGATCATCGACAACCGCTACGGGCAGAAAATCTTGTAGCCGATCGATATGGCTCTCGTGACCGAGTGCTTGGGCAAAGGTCGCAGCTGTTGAGGCTGTTAAGATCGAGCCATCGGCGCACACACGCAAGACAAGATCAGGGATCGCATCCAACAAAGCGCGAACGGTCGTGCGAGGGTCACGGGTCGCAGGCTGTTGTACTGATGTGTGAGCTGTCATAGGCGTTTCGCAGGTTGTAGTTTAGGATGAATAGAATACGCGCAACTGGCTCATTTCGTACACCCTAAATGCGCTCTCTCCAAGCATATTATGACATATGCGACAAATCGTTTGAGCACACAGCATGCCTAGCCGAAGAGCATAAAAGATGATGCGCTTTTTTCGAGTCCTAGCACGCCTAAAGCGCATCTACTCTATTATATAGTTTTTCCGCTAAAGACAAAAGATGCTGTTTGGTTCTCATACCAAATCCGTTTAAAGATGTGCATACTCGCACCAAAAGCGAGGGAATGAGTTGTGTGAGATGTCGCGCAGCAGCAGCGCGAAATCTCACATAACAAAAGCTAGTTAAGTTCCACTCTGCCGAAGACCAAATAGCAACAACATAATCGGATTTGGTATCAGATGTTTACCAAATCCAATAAAGGAGCAGCTTCTTCGCCGAAAGCGAAACAACGAGCGTTGATAAAAGTAGGAATCAAAAAGACCCCGGCAATGCCGAAGTCTTTCAACAAGCTCTCTACATCTGCTTACTGAGTTCAGCGCTCTGGCGGTGTCGTCCTTCCCCCAAGAACATCCCATACCAAATCCGTTTACAGACTTGCGCTCTTGTAACGCAAAAACGGAAAAAGACAAAAATGGTCAAGTTCCACTCTGCCGAAGGCCAAAGAGAACCTAATCGACCGAATTTGGTCATCAACCGCGTCCGCCTACGGCTACCAACATCCCGCCCGCCACAAGAGGTCGTATCGCTGTGTGTGGAAAGGCTGCCCCAAAATGAAACGATATCGTATTACACCACATCCACTTCAAGAAAGGGTGACATTTCGCGCTGTCGCGCGAAATGTCACCCAACAAACATAGTCACATTCCGCTCTGCCAAAGGCCAAAAGAGCAAGTAATCAAGCGGAATTTGGTATAGCTTAGAGCGTAACGCTATACGAGCGTGCGATATCTGGCTCGCTGTTGAGCAGCTTCAAGGTCTCGGCGGGCACCGGCTCGTCGAGCGTCAGCACCATCATGGCTTGCTCGCGCGGGGCGAGGCGGCCAACATACATACCCGAGATATTGACATCGGCGCTGCCCAAAAGCGTGCCCACCCGACCGATCATGCCCGGGCGGTCGCGGTGGTAGGTGCAGAGCAGCGGGCCATCGGGCACAAAGTCGACCCAGTAGCCATCGACTTGCACAATGTGGGCTTCGTTGCGCAGCAGCGTACCAGCGAAGGTATGGACCGTGCCATCAGCGCTGATCGCGTGCAACAGCAGCAGGCTCGAATAAGATTGCAGTTCGCTGGTGGTGCGATCGTCGAAGCGCATACCGCGTTCGCGCGCGATCAAGGGCGCGTTCACAGGCGTAATGCGCGTATCGCTGGTGCCTTCCAGCAAGCCTTGGATCATGGCCAAGCGCAAGGGCTGAGTATTCATATCGGCCAGCTCGCCAGCATACTCGAACTCGTAGCGCGAGATCGGATCTTGAATGATCTGGCGGCAGAGCGCGCCGAGCTTGCGCCCCAAACCGACGTAAGGGCCAAGCAGCGCCCACTCTTCGGGAGCCACAAACGGCGCGTTCACAGCGTAGCGCGGCGTTCCTCCCGACAGCGCGGTCAGCACACCCTCGGCCACATCGACGCCCGCCACGGTCTGAGCTTCTTCGGTCGAAGCGCCCAAGTGGGGCACACAGATCACTTTGGGGTGGTGCAGCAGCGGATTATCGGGAGAAGGCGGCTCGACTTGGAAGGTATCGAGGGCCGCGCCAGCCAGATGGCCACTCTCGAGCGCTTCGTAGAGCGCAGTCTCATCGACCAAAGCGCCACGGGCGGCGTTGATCAAAAAGGCGCCCGGACGCATTTGAGCCAAGCGGGCCGCGTTGACGATATTGCGCGTGCTATCGAGCAAGGGCATATGCAACGAGATCACATGGCTGCGCTCAAGTAACTCATCGATCGAAACAGGCGTCACACCATATTGGGCAGCACGCTCGGGCGACATCACTGGGTCGTAGGCCAAGACCTCCATATCGAGGGCACGGGCGCGCCGAGCCACTTCGGCACCGATGCGACCGAAGCCCCATAGGCCAAGGGTTTTGCCGCGCACTTCCCAGCCCATAAACTTGCTGCGTTCCCACTTGCCACTGCGCAGAGAGGCTTGAGCTTGAGGCAGTTGACGAGCGAGGCTTAACAAAAAGGCGATCGTCAGTTCGGCCACTGCGACGCTGTTGGCGGCGGGCGCGTTCACAACGATAATGCCGCGCTCGGTGGCGGTCTTTACATCAATATTATCGACACCCGTGCCAGAACGACCGATCACGCGCAGTTTCGTGCCTGCCATGATCACATCGGCTGTCACTTTGGTTGCACTTCGTACCACTAGCGCATCATAATTGGGCAAAATATCAATCAAAGCATCTTTGCTCAGATCAAGTTTCACATCGACTTCAGCAGCCTGCTTAAGCGCTTCGATGCCCTCTGGTGCAATCTTTTCTGTAACTAAAATGCGGTCCATAGACAAGGTTCCTCCCCGCTCAGCAAACAAAAAAGGGCCTCGACTGATTTGTCGTGCCCCAGCCCAGGCGAGCGGCTGTCTATCCAAACAAGTTGAGCTTCCTCGTGGTACATCCACGTCTCTCGCCAGTCACTCAACTATCTAATTGGCGCTATTATACCACGAGCAGAAAGAGTTTCAAGCGACCAATATTGTTGAAATCAAAGCAGAAAAGGTGCCTGCATGTTCAGCGAAAATCTTACAAAACTGCTCCAAGAGCTGGAGCCAGATGCCTACCCGATCAAGATCGAGCGCTTAGAGGGTGGTCTATCGGCCGATATGTACGTCGCCACCCTGCGGTTTTTCGAGGGCACCAAGCGCAAATATGTGATTCGCCAAGCAAACCACAAGCTTCTAGCGAGCAATCCAGAGGCCGCTTCGCAAGAATATCTGCTGCTGACCAAGCTCTATAATGCGGGCTTGCCAGTGCCAAAACCCTACTACTTCTCGCCCAACTCAGCGGGACTCGAGCGGCCGAGCGTGGTGATGGAGTGGCTACGCGGCACACCCTGCTATAACAGCGCGGCGATTCCCAATTTTGCCGAGCAGTACGCGAACGCGCTGGCCTCACTCCACCACAACACGGGATTGCTTCGAGAAGTCCCTTGGCTGAAACCCTACCAAGCCGAGCTGCCCCACATGCCAAAGCACAATCAGCGGCTGCCCAAGCTGCGCGAGGCCCAACGCAACCTCGCACGCATCTGGCCGATCCCTTCAAACAACCCAAGCGGCTTGCTACACGGCGACTTCTGGCCCGGCAATCTGCTCTGGAGCGCTAAAAGGCTGCGCGCTATCGTCGACTGGGAAGACGCCGCCACGGGTGATCCCTTGATCGACCTGGCGATCAGCCGCTTCGATCTCTATTGGATCGATAGCCCCGAGACCATGCAGCGCTTCACACAACACTATCTCCAGCGCAATCCGATCAACACCCGCTATCTGGCCGCTTGGGATCTGTTTGCGGCCCTGCGGATCGCTAGAATGGCGCTTGAAGATCTCAACGGTTGGGTCGCGTTCTTCCACGACAAGGGCCACCCCAAGATGAGTGCCGCCCATTTCAAGCGGCGCTTCGCTGAGTTTGTGGCTCAAGCGCTGGCAGCGCTCTAACAACGGGCAATGGTGCTTAGGCCAAAATCTGGCTTATAGCGCGCTCTTCCCACAGGGGCTTAGCCCAGCTAGGTGGCGGACGGCCGACTTTGTAGCCGTAGGCGGACGCGCTAGAGACCTTTTTGGGCTAGAGACCTCTCCGCCTTATCAAGGGCTAACACAACATAATCTAAAGCGATCGGCTGGATTTGGTATAATAGCCGACAGGATTTTACACAACTGAGGATTTTATGTCTGTTGATTACGATACATTCGCCGAACTGTATGAAGCCGACTTCGCCAACTATAGTGAGGACATCGGTTTTTATGTCGAGTTAGCGCGCCGCACGGGCGGGCCGATCCTCGAATTGATGTGTGGCACCGGGCGCGTGACGCTGCCTTTGGCCGAAGAAGGCTTCGATGTTACCGGCGTCGATAATTCCAGCGATATGCTGCGTTTGGCTCAGCAGCGCGTCAACGAGGCCAATCTGCAAGATAAGGTCACGCTGGTGCAGGCCGATATTCGCACCGACAAGCTGCCGAGCGGCTTTATGCTAACCTTTATCACCGCCAACTCGTTTATGCATATCGATAAGGTCGAGGATCAGATCCAAGCGCTTGAAAATATTCGCTCGACCTTGCAGCACGACGGCCTTTTGGTGATCGATGTGCTCAACCCCAACCCACATGAGTTGGTGCAAGCCGACGGCCATACCGTACTGGCCAATACCTTCGAGCTAGATGGCGACAAGGTGCTGAAGTTTGTCTCGACCAGCACCGATATCGCGGCCCAAACAAACTACGTCACCTTTATTTACGATCGCTGCAAGCCCGATGGGCAGGTGATTCGGCGCGTTATGCCGCTGACCATGCGCTGGTTCTATCGCTACGAGCTTGAGCATCTGCTGATTCGAGCCGGCTACGAGATGGAAGCCTTCTTTGGCTCCTACTACCTCGACGACTACGGCACATCGAGCGAGCGTTTGATCGCGGTGGCCCACGTTAAATAAGCATACTTCACAAAGCTAGCTTCTACCAACCCCGTTGTGAGCTTATCCAGCGGGGTTGTGGCATGAAATATGCTGGATTCGCTGCTTGAAGAGCGCGTAATTTGGTTTCTCTTCCGGCTACTACGAAAGGAAGAAACTATGCTGTATGGACTAGCTCGCAATTGGTGGTTGGTGGCACTGCGCGGTGCAGCTGGTATCCTCTTCGGCATTCTCGCCTTTGTCTGGCCCGGAGCGACCCTGTCGGCCTTGATTATGTTGTTGGGGGCTTATCTCTTTATCGACGGTATTACAACCATCGCCCATAGCATCGTTATGCGCAATAACGTGCAACTCTGGTGGCTCGAACTGATCGAAGGCATCGCCACAGTACTGTTCGGCGCGCTCACGCTCTTTTGGCCCGAAATCACTGGCCTCTTGCTGCTCTCGCTAATCGCAATCTGGTCGATTATCACAGGCGTGATCGAGATCCTTGCCGCCCTGCGCCTGCGCAAAGTGATCGACAATGAATGGTCGCTGATTGTGGCAGGTAGTTTCTCGGTGCTGTTCGGCTTGCTGCTGCTGATCTTCCCCATGGCCGGGGTTATCTCGATCGCCTTTATTATCGGCAGCTACGCGATTATTTTCGGGGTGCTAACGCTGATGCTGGCCTTCCGTCTGCGCCGCTTTAAAAACGATAGCTCGCTGCACCACCCGATGTCGGGCGCAATCTAAGCTATTTCATTCCACCAAAAACAGGAGGGCGCCGCTTATGGCGCTCTCCTGTTTGTATGTGCTCGACGGCACCCAAGACTTTAGGAAGGTCTACACGCTACGGATCATTGCGATCTCGTCGCAGCGATCTTGCTTAAAGCAGGTGGCGCAATCTTGCCAAATTTTATGGGGCAAACGCAGCTTGGGGATCTCGCGGAAGCCAAGGTTGCTAAAGAAACCCGCCTGCAGGGTCAAAGTGAACAGGGTCGGGATACCAAGCGCACGAGCCTCGTCAAACAAAGGCATAACAAGACGTTTACCCACACCACGCCCATGGAAATCGGGGTGAACCGCTACCGAGACCACTTCGGCCAGATCGCGCCATGTGATCTTTAGGGCGGCGCAACCGATCACCTCACCGTCAGCCTCAGCAACGTTAAAATCACGAATACGGTGATAGAGTTGATCGAGCGTCTTGGGCAGCATATCGCCACGCTCAGAATAGTAACGGATCATCTCATAGAGGCGGTTCACGTCGGAGACGCGAGCACGGCGGATAGTAACAGCAGCATCGGGCGAAACAGTCAGCTTCGGCAGCTCGGCTGGTGGTGTGTAGAGTGCAATCGGTGTAGACTTCATAATGATTTGAGCCTCAGGAACCCCTACATATATAGAAAATGATTGACAAAAACGCGGTCAATCTCTTTCATACATATCGTTTGTACTGCAATCGACCAGTACAATCCTTTACGTATTGGAAAGCGTCCCGTGTATTGTAAGTTCAGCATTATACACGATTCGCAACGTTTCTATTATAGCAAGTTTTGCATTGCTTGAGATCCGCCACTTTGGGCATCTTTAGGGCCTAAAGCGCGCCTTAAAGCGACCTTGCAGAAGCCTAAATAGCAGCTTTTATACCAAAAAGAACGCTCCTAATCAATACATAACGCAATTCACCACACCAGGCACTGAACACACATTCACCACACCAGGCACGGAACACATTTTTCACCACACCAGGCACTGAACACACATTCACCACACAAGGCACTGAACACACATTCACCACACGAGGCACGGAACACATTTTTCACCACACCAGGCACTGAGTCACAGAGTTTTGATAAGGATTTTCGCACTTTGTGTGAGAAATAACTGTACTACAAACACGAAATGTGCACCAATGATCTAGTCATCCTTTTAGCCCACCCTAGTTAAGGATCAGCCGTACACCCTTCCCCCGCAATGC
>CALGUG010000016.1 GCA_937902315.1 uncultured Chloroflexales bacterium | reverse complement strand
CTTTCACTGGTGGCCTCGCACACAAAATCTTACGATGTAACCGAATTTGGTATCATACCAAATCCGTTTGATCGCTTCCGCACTCTAGCGGCTTGCTCTCTTCCCCAACGAAGGTTCTCGCCGCGTCCGCCTACGGCTACTAACAGCTTGCCCGTAACCTTGGTGTGCTAGCTGTGTGCCGAGCGACCTCCTAAAATACAATGATTTAAGCGGATTCCCTATCACTGCCATGTGTTTTGAAGCTGAGGAACATTCGCTTTTTGTCTAGGGCTATTCAGACCAATGCTCTTCGCTGTGCTCTCGAAGAATGCTGCCATCGAGGCATCGATATCGAAGAACACCCTTATAGATCATCTTTATAATTTCAAAACAAGAATAGCAAATGAAGTCGACCTGTATAGGTTTTGGAGGTGGAGATATGTTAAAGGGAGATTTGCTTACAATGGCAAAATCTCCCTTTGTTTCAGCTAGATAAGCTGATTTATACCAAATTCGCTTGATTGCTTTCTATTTGGCCTTCGGCAGAGTGGAACTTGACTCTTTTCCTTTTTCCTGTCTTTTTGTTGTCCTGCGCTAATGAGGATGCAAGACTTTAAATGGATTTGGTATTAGGTTAAGAAGGCGCGGTAAGCTGGGTTGGAGCTTTCATCGCGATAGGGGTAGCCTAACTTATCGAGCGAGGCGTAAAAGCGCTTAAGATCCGCATCGGGCACCTGAATGCCAGCCAACACGCGCGCATGGGCGCTGCCTTGGTTGCGGAAGTGGAAGAGGCTGATATTCCAGGAGGCGTCGAGCGATTCGAGGAAGGCCAAGAGGGCGCCGGGCCGCTCGGGGAACTCGAAGCTGAGCAGCCGCTCGTCGGTAGCTTCGGGGGCGCGCCCGCCGACCATATGGCGCACATGGTTGCCCGCTAGCTCGTCGTAGGTCAGGTCGGTGACCGAGTAGCCCTGATCTTCGAGCAGGCGGATGATATCGGGCAGTTGGCGCTCGTGCTCCATCTGTACGCCTACAAAGACGTGTGCTTCGGCGCGCGGCGCATAGCGATAGTTGAATTCGGTGATATTGCGCGGGCCGAGGGCGCGGCAGAAGCTCTTGAACGAGCCGGGCACTTCAGGGATCTTGACCGCCATCAAGGCCTCGCGGTGCTCGCCGACTACAGCGCGCTCGGCGACATAACGCAGACGATCGAAGTTCATATTGGCGCCGCAGGTCAGTGCGATCAGCGTCTCGCCCGTGATATTGTGGTCACGCACATAGTGCTTCAAACCAGCCAGCGAGAGCGCGCCTGCTGGCTCTTGGATCGAGCGGGTATCGTCGAAGATATCTTTGATGGCGGCGCAGACCTCGTCGGTCGATACGCGCACAAAGTCGTCGACATAGTTGCGCACCAGATCGAAGGTACGCTCGCCCACCCGTCGCACCGCCACGCCATCAACAAAAATACCGACCTGATCGAGCGTAACGATCTCGCCCTGTTGAATGCTGCGATACATCGCATCGGAATCGGCCGGCTCGACGCCAATGATCTGAATAGCGGGATTGATGCTCTTCAAAAAGACCGCGATGCCAGCCGCCAAACCGCCGCCGCCGATCGGCACAAAGACGCGGTAGCTGGTGGCGCGGGTCTGCTGCGAGATCTCAAGGCCGATCGTGCCCTGGCCTGCGATCACATAGGGGTCGTCGAAGGGGTGTACAAAGGTCAGGCCCAGTTGGCTTTGCAATGCGAAGGCGTGCGCTTCGGCATCGCTATAGCTGTCGCCATGCAGCACCACCTCGGCGCCGTGAGCGCGGCAAGCGTTGACCTTGATATCGGGCGTGGTGGCTGGCATGACGATCACGGTGCGCACTCCCAGTACCTTGCCCGAATAAGCTACGCCTTGGGCGTGGTTGCCCGCAGAGGCGGTGATCACGCCGCGCGCGCGCTCTTCGGCGGTCAGTTGGGCCATACGGTTGTAGGCGCCGCGCAGCTTAAAAGAGAAAATCGGTTGCAGATCTTCGCGTTTGAAGAAGATTTCGTTGTTGAGACGCTGCGATAAACGGGGCGCGGCTTGTAAGGGTGTCTCGATCGCAACATCATACACACGGCTAGTTAAAATCCGTTGTAAATAGATCAGATTCACTGATGCTTGCCTTTAGGCGCTTCTCTCTAACGCTTGTGCTAGAGAGCGAACGCTCTGCTTCAGCGGCTACAGCCTACGAATGCCGAGCCGAGATATACTTCCAAAACCCAAGTATGCGTTAAAAAAGTGCAACAGCGAGAATGCTGCTATGCATCCGCGCTGCGCACCGCACAACTCACTTACAATTATTATACTCCTATCGTCTGCTTTTCGGCTGTGATACTCAATCCGGTTGGGTTCGTTCTCTTTGGCCTTCGGCAGAGTGGAACTTGACTATTTTTGATGTGTGACATTTCGCATGATAGCGCGAAATGTCACACATCTCTTTCCCCGTTTGTTCTACCGCCTGCAAAAATGGACGTCTTTAAACGGATTCGGTGTGATACCGCGTTCGATAGTGCTATGTCTTTTGGTCTTCGGTGGGGGTTTCGTTTTTGGGCGGCCCTTTCCACAGGGGGAAAACAGCACCCGAATGGGTGGGCAGGATGTTGATAGCCGTAGGCGGACGCGCCAAGGAACGAATGGAAGCGAGAGATCTCTCCGCCAAAGTGCTGGAGTAGTCAAGATTGTTGGAGAGAGAGCGCAACAAGCTTTGGGCAACGATGTCGCGCTCTCTTATCGAGCGAGGAAAGCTCGGCGAAGGTTAAGCAGATTAGGGCGTGACGCGAGAGAGGTCGCGTGGGAAGAGCGCAGCCAGCCGCAGGTTGGGCAGATTGAGTAGCTGCATCAGCAGGCGCTCAAGGCCGATCGCGAAACCGCCGTGGGGCGGCATGCCGTATTTGAAGCCTTCCAGATAGGCCATAAACGGTTCAGGCGACATGCCGCGCTGCTGCAAAGCCGCGAGATAGTCGGCGTAGCGGTGCAGGCGCTGACCGCCCGTCACCAGCTCGACGCCCCGGAAGAGCAGGTCGAACGAGTTTGAGAAGCGCGGGTCGGCCGGGTTGGGATGGGTGTAGAACGGGCGCTTCATCAACGGATAGCCCGTTACAAACAGGAAGTCTGAGCCGTACTGCTCTTTGGCCCACTGGCCCAAAAGTCGCTCGTGCTCGGGCGCGAGGTCTGGCTCGCCGCGCGCGTCGATCTTGTATTTGGTGAAGAGCAGCTCCTGAGCCTCGGGGAAGTAGATGCTGGGGATCTCCTCCGGCACTTTGGGCATCTCGGCCTTGAGCAAGCTCAGCTCGTTGCTATATTCGCTTTCGAGCAAGCCCAACATGCCAGCCAGCACGCGGGTCAGCAGCGCCATCACATCGCGGTGGTCTTCGATAAAGCCGAACTCGACGTCGAGGCTGCTGTATTGAGCTAGGTGGCGCGTGGTTGCGCTCGGCTCGGCTCGGAAGGCCGGACCGATCTCGTAGACGCGCTCGAAGATGCCGACCGCCAGCTGTTTGTAGAACTGGGGCGATTGGGTCAGATAAGCGGGCTGGCCGAAATAGTTGACCTCGAAGACGTTCGCGCCGCCCTCGGTGGCGGTGCCCACGATCTTGGGCGACTGGATCTCGGTGAAGTGCTCGGCGTTCAAGCTGGCTCGGAAGCCTGCCATCGCGCCCGCGGCCAGGCGCAGAATAGCGCGCCGTTTGGGGTGGCGCAGGCCAATCGGGGCGTGCTCTAAAAAGACATCGAGCGAGGCCTTCATCTCTTTTTTGTTGAGCTCGAGCGGCGGCGGCTCGTCGATCGCTACGATCGGGCGCACACGAGTTTCGTGCAGCTCGGCACCGCCCGGCGCTTGGGGCTCGGCGACGACGCGGCCCGTGACTTCGATCACCGATTCGACCTGCATGCTGCGCAGCACTTCCAATGTCTCTGGGTCGTCGACAAAGGCTTGGAATGTGCCCCAACCGTCGCGCACAATCAAGAAATTAACTTTACCGAGTTCGCGAAATTGGTGCAGCCAGCCTTGCAAAACGATCTGTTCTCCCACATGCTGAGCTGCTTCTGTTGTTCGGGTCCGTTGCATTGTCTTCTCCTATCAAAATTTTCGCACGTACAGCTGTGGGGCCAGAGCATCGGTGGCGTATTGCGCTACAAATGCAAAAAACCCCGTCCTAAGAAGGACGAGGGTCTCGTGGTACCACCTTCATTCGCTGTATGCTCACGCATACAACCTCATCAGGATACGTGTTCATATCCCTGCGCTAGAACGGGCGCACCCGGCTTCCCCTACTACCTTGCGGGTTCAGGTCGCGGCTCTGGGGTGTCTTCAATCGGCTTCGTAAGGCTGCCTTTCACCGTCTGCAGCTCGCTGGGCTCCGTTTCGCCAACCTACTGGTCCCCATCACAGCCTGTATTGTTTGCAAGCTTACCACGCAATAATGGCGATGTCAATTCAGACCAAAGAAGGAGATTTTGAAATCCCTCACTTGAGGTGCAGCTTGATTCGCTAGCGAAACATCTTTTTGCAGTTGGCGGAAACGGCTCTAGCTCCCATTCGTTCCTTAGCGCGTCCGCCTACGGCTACAAAATCTCCCGCCCTGAAATAAGGCTTGTCTAGCTCGCTGCCTTGCGATGCTTAACGCTGTCTCAAAGCTTTTCGCTGTTGGCAGTGGCAAGCTTTGTCGCCAAAGTGCTCCTACGGAAAGCAGAACTTGAAAGCGTTGTAATCGCTGTAACCTGTCTGGTGCAAGCACCAAACAGGTTGAAACGCTGTGTTCCTTTGGCTATTGACGCCTTCAAAGGCTGTGCGGTAGGCATCGCCGATCACAAGCTCAATTAACATAACACTCTCTTAGTCGAGTTCTAGCCATTTTGGATCGTCGAAGTCTTGCTCGAAATCATTTTGGCTGCCGAAGCCGAGCGCCTCTAGTTGCTCAAAATAATCGCCGTCGTCGATCTCTTCAGGGTCGTCGATATCCCAGATCGCTGAAATAACCCATTCAAGCCAGCGGGCGGGCGGCGACCAAGCGCGAAAATAGTCGATCCGCTCTTGATGAGGCAGGTTTTGTTCTTCCCACCACTGATACCACAGCATCATATGCGACTCGCCATCGCCCATACGCCATGCGGCGCTGTAGGGATGTTTATCGGGAAAGATCGCCCAAGGTGGCGGAACGCTGCCGTATTGTGAAACCAAACTCGCGATTTGCTCTTCAGTTGAGCTCGACATAATGTAATCCTTTTAATGCTGATCCGAAATACGTTTGTACCGTTGGGTTTGGAGGGCGGTTTCGCGACACCGTCAGCTAGCAGCTCCTCGGGGCGGGCGGGACCTTGATAGCCGTAGGCGGACGCGGTTAAAACCTTCGTTGGGGAATAGCCTAGGCCGCCAAAATGCTGCGCTCAGCAAGTAGATTTGCTATTATACACCGTTAGCGCTTGACCTTACGACGAGTTGACTTGGCGGCGTTTGCTTGCTCGAGGCTGGGCACTTTTGCAAGCTCTTGGCGAATGGAAGCAGCCCAAGCTCGCACTCGCTCGGCAGCGCCTTTGGGCTGATCGCCCAAATAGACATCGGCGATCGTCATTGGCCAGCGGCGCAAGACTGGGCGACGCTCTTCGATCGGTCGCAGCACACGCCTCGATCCATTGAAGGCTTTGCGGGTTCGGCTACGGATCTGATCGAGCGTGAGTGTGCCGCTAAGATAGCCCACAAAGCTGGTTTGTAATTGGGCAATCACACCATCGGCGAATTGGGACGGGTGTTGCAAATTATAGCTCGCCACCGTTAGAAAGTGCTCAGCCACCAGCTCGGGATCATGCGCCTCCCAAGCGATAACCGCTCCAAACGTATTCCAACAATCTAAACCATTTGATAGTTCTGCGCCACACTCTTCGCAATAGTTTTTTTCCATTTGCATCAGCTCTTCCAGTTATCCCTTCAGCTCTATATTATTTACACTGTTCCGTTTGCAGGAAGTCTTTTTCAACACACACCAAAAAGAGAAGTTCCACCTGCCGAAGGCCTGTTGTGCACCCTAAAAGTAACACTTTATGCAAAGAACCAGATCTGGTATAAGATATGGATATTCAAAGATAAATTGTTTGCTTTGGGACAAGCATTCAGAGCCATTTTTAGGAAAATGAACTAGAGTTGGAGTAGCCTAATGAGCCAAGCGAGCAAGTATTTTGACTTAAGCATGGAGACTTTGCGGGCTTTGGGCGCTTGGGCTGCCGATTGCGCTGAACGAGCCTTGCCGATCTTTGAGGCCTATGCTACCACCGATCCACGGCCGCGCGCCGCAATCGAAGGTATTCGGAGTTTTGCGGGCGGAGCTAAGCGCAGCACTAAACTGCGCTCTTTGGCTTGGGCGGCCTATGCAGCCGCGCGCGAGGCAGGCGATTCTGCCGCTTCTGCCGCCGCCCACGCAGCCAGTATGGCAGCGGCCAGCGCCTACACTCATCCCTTGGTTGATATTAAACAGACCAAGCATATTCTCGGCCCAGCGGCCTACGCAGCTTTGGCACACGAGCTGAATGGGGCTAGCGCTGTCTCGCTTGGCGATGCTGAAGTGCGCTGGGCGATCGAGCATGTCAGGCCCGCAGTACGCGCCCTCTTGTTGCACATGCCAGCGCGCCAGCCCGGCAAAAGCCGCCTAGATAGCTTGCTCTATAGCTTGGATGTGGGGATTCGTAGGCTGGAAGGGAGTTTTATTGCAGAACTTGAGTAATAGCTAGCAATATTTCTAATCGGTTGCGAGAAGGGCGTGAGCGTATAACACAAATCCTAGTTCTTGGTTCATAATCTTCTCCTTCGTATCTGCTACTCTTTTCATTGTACTTCGTTGTATCTTTCATAGCAATAACCCAAATAGATAAGCTCTTTGACTTACTCCACTCCGAGTGATTGTTTTGCTTTGGCATCGAGCGGATAGATATGCTCTTCTGGAAGCAATAGATCGCTAAAATCGCCACTTAAATAGGGTAGATCTATGCTGGCAGAGCGAATCAGCTTCGCGTTTTGCAACAATCAGGAGTTCATCTAAGGCATGGTAAAACTTGCTAACGATGGCTGAGTTTTGCATAATCTAGTTTTTGTCTTCTAGCGCTTTGCTAAGCGCAGCGCGCACACTTGGATCATCTTCGTGCACAAGCAGCTGCGCTAGAGCGGGCTGTGCTAGCTTGGCTGCCCAATCGCCTAGTGCCGTTGCGCTGGCCGCCCGCACCTTGGCCGCCGGATCATCGAGCAGCGAGAGGATCTTGCGATAAATCCGAATCACAATCTGATCGCTTTGTTGGTGAGCGCGTTGCTCGATAAAAGCAGTATTGCTCCACATCCAGCTTGAGCTAGCGACCGCCGCCGCTCGCAGCTCGTCGTTGGGGTCATCGAGCAACTCTGGCACAAGCGCGATCAGTGGGCATAAGACACGCGGCCTGTAGCCATGCAAATGAGCTTGGCCAAGAGGCTGGCTGGCCGCTTCGATTGCAAAGAGGCGCAGTTGAGGATCATCGGCCTTGGCCAAGGCGCTCAGCAATGGGTGGCTTTGCTCGTGCAGGCGCGCCAGCAGCCATTTGGAGCGCCCATTGGCGATCCGTTCGGGCTGAGCGAGCGCCGCCACACAGAGTTCGAGCTCGCTTGGGCTTGGGCTGGCGCGCTGAAAGAGCGTTTGCAATTCTCGCGCCGCATCGCCCGCATACGAGCGCATATACGAGCTCATCTCGCCCTCGTAGAGATACTCTTCCTGATTGTCGAGAGCGGTTTCGAGCAATCTTCTGATCTCGCGCAGCCTTCTATCTCCATCCATAGCCCTGCCTTTATCAACTGTATCGCCTAACAATCTGCAACATGTATTTGATCGCGCAACAATTGATAATACCAAATTCGTTTGCTGAGTTCAATGATCTAGCGGCTTAGTTTTCTCCTCCAATTCGATCTTAAGCGCGTCAGCCTACGGCTACAAACATCTCGCCCAGTAATAGCAGCCTAACTCGCGCTGGTTTCGCGGTCTGTCATTGCCTACATCAATGCCTACGATGAATTGCAATGCTTGACTCTGCAAAACACAATGTGCTTCTGCGCCTTACGCTTTGTAGCTCTGATCATCAGAGTAATTTGAGGTCGGCTCGATGGCGGGTTCCAAGCTTACAATAGCAAGCTGGCTTAGCAAACTGGCTCGGTTTGACTATAGTCTATCGCCCATCTGCGACAACTATAGCCACAATGGGCAAGCGCGATGTAAAAGTTGCTCTTCACTTTGCATTATGGAGATATGTTAGGGGTGCTTGAGGAGACAGACTTTCAGATCACAAGGCCGCCGCCCTTGGCCAGCGCCCACTCAGTCGCAGCGCGGATATTGCCAACGCGAAATGCAATGCCTTCTTGGTCTTTCTGGGTTTCCAATGCAATCAACGCAAGATGCTGGAGGATAATCTGGGCATCGTTTAATAGCTGAGCAACATCTTGCCCAAAGCAGTAGATATTCTGATCGCGAGCTGAGGCAGAAACTTACAACCAAGCTTTATTACAATGGCCGAGCTATAGAGTTCGATGCGCCATGACTCAAAACCAGCCAGCTTGCAACTATAGTCTGGCTCCTCAACAATATCCCAATCAAGAATGATATCTTTTCATATGATTTTGACTGCATTTTTAAACATATATTGCTACTGGCACAATTTCAAGTGCTGGACCTTTAATTTCAGTTTGAATCTTAGGCAAATTCATTCCGGGAATTATACCGAGCACTGTAATAATTTGGTCTAAAACGGATCTACTGATTCCGCCCAAACCAGTTCCAAGTAACAGATCTATTGTCTCGCTATCTTCTTTATCGATTTTTCGAACAACCTTCCCCAACATCCTATATTCTTTGTGGCTAATTTCTCTTATTGTCTGATCTCGTAGATAATCTGAGTAGACTAAGGACACTGCTTGGTGTTCTGGAATATCATGTATATCAGTTACAAAGGTGAAAACATTATCTGTTTGTATATCTTTAAGAATTCCTATAAAGAAATTCTTAAATTGCTCAATTTGTTTTAATTGTTCTTGATTAAAGGAATTGCGAGAGTTCGCTATAGGTGTATTGCTTTTTTGTTGATTACGCGCTGGTTGTTTTGACAGACGTGAATTTGATATATTTACTGAAGAATTATTTGGAATATAATCTGACATCATCATAAATAGATCAAGTGTCCGACACAGAATTTTCAGAGAATCTGAAAGCGGATTGGGTCGGAATATGCCATGAATCTCGATAAAATCCGAAGCTTTTATATCTTCCCAAATTATATGGTCTTGAGATGGATATTTAATTAGTTCATTCTGCTCAAGGAACTCCCGTAGTCGATAAAATAAAGAACCATATGTATGATATCGATCTGTTTGGGATTCCTTGCCATCCTCTCTAGTTTTTTTCCAGTTTGAAGAATAACCAATATTTAGTTTCAACATACTCAATACATTTGGTATACCAAACTCAGTGCCTGTGTCTGCCTTAACTTCTCTATTGATATTTTTAGAATCCGAATTACGAGTTGTAACTTTTTCAACAACGCTAAACCCGTCTTCTATAGAAGCCAATAGATCAAGAAGAGCATTCGTATCAATATAAATGGGGATGACAAGATCTTTCTGTTGCATTTTTATCCTTTATTTTACTTATAGAATGAAATTATTGTAGATTGCAAGATACCTAGATCCAATAGTAGCTACACGTTGTCAAGCAAGTTACGGTTATAGAGTAATCGAATTCCAAACCAGTAGCCCGAAATGTGGCTTAGTATGTGATGGCAGGGCTTTATATGTTTCGCCTTTCCGGCCATCTTAAGTTTATAACGTGCAGTATTATTAGCAGGTGCGGATTATGGGAGTTTTACACTCAAACCAGAGTTAGGACCAGCTGGTAAACCTAAAACAGTATCAATACCAAGATGGGTTCGTAGATCAGTAAGTAAGGTTTGGGCTGATATCGATTTTCCAATCTTCTCTTCTGATTCAGGACGCGGGTTACTAACCTCTTTAGCGCGATAAATAACGAGATTAGGAATTTGCTCTTCAATTGCTCGTCGACATAATCCACGAATATAGAAACGATTAAATTCCCCTTCAGCAAGAGTGTCAGGTGCTGTTATAGGTACTTTTGCTAAAGTGGTGCCTCCATTTCGAGTTCGCTTCTGTTCCTGAGAATTCATCCTATTATTACTACGAAGATTTTGTGCCAGTCAAGTGTCGTTATAACTTTGTGCTGCTTGCTTGAGCAAAGTTGGATATTCGTTATGACCTATGGTACTTAAACGTTCGCTGAGATATAAGGCATCATTTTCGATATCTAGTTCTATCTCTTCAATCATAAATTTTCGGGTTTTTTCATCTAAATTGATAAGCGATAAAGCCATGAATTACCCTTTCTATTGTAGAATATTATATTCAATGTTATTAGAACTATATCATTTAAATATCTAGTTGGGAAGTCCTTAAGTTCGTGTTTGTCATCTTCTTATGAAACACTAACACTTATAAATTAGGCACGGTAGTATGCTTACTCTTAGAGCCTTAATGCGGGGAGTGGTGGGCGTTGATTGGGCTATTGCGGTTTTCAGTGGGCTTGGTGTGCACCGAGCGTTTATTGCCGAGCCTTGGCTCGCGCTGCGGCATTGGCTGCTTGGCTTGTTGCTTAGTAGTACTGCGCTCTCTAGCACTGGTCAATAACTTGTCTAGCTTATTGTGGTATAGTGCAGCATCGCGTGACTCTTGCATCTCAGCCTATCTCTGGCTTTGATGATGTATAAAGCCAAAGCTGTTGTGAGATTCGCTTATCTATTTGTGATACGGATCGTTGTCATTTGCTATGGCTAGTTTGCTGAGTGGAGTATCACACGGTTTCAATCGTTGCATTCCGCAATCTATCTAGAAAGCTGTTTATGAACCGAAGGGATACTCCGGGCTTGGGTAGCCAATGGCGCGTGCTGCTTGTTGTTGCCCTCCTGCTGCTGGCAATGCTTGCGCCCCTCCAAGGCCTTTTTGCCGCGAGCTTGATCGTGACCAATACTAACGATAGCGGGCCTGGCTCCTTGCGCCAAGCCATCGCCGATGCCGCGCCGGGCGATACGATCAGGTTTGATCTGCCCGCCAACAGCACCATTACTTTATTGAGCGAACTGGCAATCTACAAAAACCTCACAATCAATGGTCCGGGCGCTTCACTGTTAACCATTAGCGGCAATAACGCAGTGCGTGTATTGAATATTGGCGCGACGGTGAATATCAGCGGCTTAACCTTGACCGCTGGATACAATCCGAGTGGTCAAGGTGGCGCTATTTACATGAATGATGTCAATAGCAAGCTCTTTTTAGATCGCAGCGTGGTAAGCAATAGCCATGCAGGCAATGGTGGAGGGATTTACTCGTGGATCGGTAGCACTATCAATGTCACTAATAGCACTATCAGTGGCAATACATCGAGTGGCTCAGGTGGTGGTATTTATCTCCACAATGGCACCAACACAATTAGCAATAGCCTGATTGTTGGCAATACGGCAGGTGGGGCAGGTGGCGGCATCTTTAATATTGGCAATCCCACCATCACCAAAGCGATTATTATCAACAGCACGATTAGCGGCAATAGCAGTGCAAGCTATGGTGCTGGTGTAGGTAGCCAAGATGCCCAGCTTGAAATTACCCATAGCACGATCGCTGATAACCTTGGCTGGCAGTATGCGGGCGGAATCAATGTTTCTGGGGGCAGCGCAAGCGTCAAAAATACGATTTTACATAACCCTGAGGTAGGCGACTGTAATGCGAATCCCATCCCGATTGATGGTGGCGGCAACATTGCCAGTGATAACCATTGTTTCTTCTCGGCAGCAACATCGGCTAATAACATCGATCCGCTGCTTGGACCACTGGCTGACAACGGCGGGCCAAGCTTAACATACGCCTTGCAAAGTGGAAGCCCGGCGATTAACCGCATTCCCAGTGCCGATTGTGTATTGAGTAGCGACCAACGTGGCGCGCCTCGACCGCAGGGCGCGGGCTGTGATAGCGGCGCGTTCGAGTATAACAGTGTGGTGCCAAGCCCAACGCAGATACCAAGTGCGAGCCAAACGTCAAGCCCAACTCATACCGCGTCGCCAACGGCTACCCAAACCGCTAGCCCTACACGCACTGCCACCCATACGCCAACAGCGAGCCAAACACCAAGCCCAACTCATACGGCTAGTCAAACACCAAGCCCAACTCATACAGCGAGCCAAACGCCCAGCGCGACCGCAAGCAAGACGCCCAGTCTCACATCCACAGCGAGCCAAACACCCAGCGCTACGGCGACCCAAACATCAAGCGCCACTAGCAAAGCAACCAGAACAGCAACTGCGACCCTTAAGCTTACAGCGACGGGTGGGCCGCTCCCCTCTAGCACGCCTACTCTAACGCGCTCGGATCTCTATCTGCCGATTGTAAAGCAATAAAAAGTCTTCTAACTAAGGCTGAATAGAAAAGAGCTTTCGTAGTTGTATACGAAAGCTCTCGTTTTTGTTGAGTTATGAAAATGGGGTTTTGTTAGGTTTTGGGGTTGCCTAACGGCACAGGCAACACCTGCCTTTTTTGGGCGGGATGTTGGTAGCCGAAGGCGGACGCGGTTTAAGCCTGAATGGAAGCTTGGGACTCAGCCGCCAGCGCTAGACAGAACTTATCAAGGGAATTTGCTATGACCGAAGAATAGGTTTAAAAGTATGTTCCAGCTTCCCACAAGACCAATGAGAGCGTGGCTAAGATAACGGCACCGAACTTCGCCCAGGTGACACGTTCGCGGAAGAGCGGCACGGCTAACAGAGCGATAAACGGTGTCTTTAAACTCAACACAAGCAAGACTAATGACACGTTGTTGGCACTTAAGGTTATGGCTTGCAAGAGCGACCAGAAGCCAACAAACATACAGATGCCTACAACAAGGCCCCAGCCGATTTCAGAGCGCTGCACACTCAACAGTGTGCGGCCATTGAACACCACGCCGGCCAGATGATCGAGCAGGATGAAGAAGAGCAAGGCCGTTGGAAAGAAATATGCGTAGAGCACAAAGCCGATCGATGCGCCGGAAAGCAGCGCCAGCGAGATAAATGTATCGGCCGAGATATGATCGACGCCTCGGATGTGTCCACCGATCAGAATGGCAGATGCAGCGGTGATAAGCGCGAGCACCTGCCAGATGGTGAGCGACTGTCCGAAGATCGGAATGAGCAGCGCCAAGGTGCCTGATACCACAAGATCGAGGTTGGTTACAGCGAAAACCAGCGATACGGGCGTTGTCGCGAGGGCGCGCACGCGAAAGATCGAGGCGAAGTAGAAGAGTGCTCCAGAAACAATTGCTATCAGAGCGCCTAACCATGTCCCGCCCCACTCGCCGCGAATAATCATCATCACCGCCGAGATCAGTGCGACACTGCTGAGCGCAACCATGACTAAGTGGTCTGGCCGTGTGTGGGACGAGGCTGCCTTAAACAGTAAGGCAATTGCGATATACGCAGTTAAGGAGATCACAATCAACGTGGCCATACAACATTCCTCCCTTTTGCAAATTCATCCTTGAATACGGCCACAGCGATGTTGGACAGATGGCCATGCTCTGCGATCAGGGCAGTAAATCGCGAGCTGTGCGCCCCAACGCTCAAGGACGGCATCAATAAAATGCTCGTAGGCATCATCATCAAGCTGCTGCCAGCCATCAAGATCATCAACCGTCCCGCGGGTGATTTTTAGCTTGACTTGAGGCCCGGCCCGCAGCAGGGTGTCGGCGACTCGCGCGATCGATTCAAGCTGATCTGCTCCATCGGCACGCCCAAAATCGCCTTGCTTTACAGCCACGTAGTTCACCCATACCTCGCCGCGCCCGGTCGCTGAACGCATGGCCTCGCGATAATAGTTCAATGCTTCGGCTATCACAGCGAGCTGGCTTATGTCGCCAGCGAAAATATTGCGTTTAACACTGGTTGCCAATAGACTAGCTTGGATCTGTACAAGCTGCGATCCGAAAGCCTCTTGGTAGCGATCTGCAAGCTCAATAAGCTTCTCGTTTTTGCTTGCAACCAGCGACGAAGACAGGTTGATACGATCCAAAAGCACACCTTTATCGGCGCAGACTTGTTGGATCTGCTGTACCGTTTTGATAAGGTCGTCTACGGGGCGAGTGAGAGGATCTCCGTCATTCATCGTGCTGATGACGAGCGATCGACCATAGCGCATCGGCGCTAGATGCGTAACGATATCCCTCACCTTTTGCCCCACTGCTTCAGGCGAAAGGTTCCCCCGTAGCGCGGCGGGGGCCATGCGACCGATCTTTGTTGCGCTACATTCGCGGCAGCCAATCGTACATAGTCGCCCAAGGGCGAGATTGACATGGACTTCATGGACGCGATCTAGATACACAACGTCGATCTGCTGATCGGGCGGTGTAAGACTAAAGGTAAATGACAGCGTTTGGTCGTCGGGAGAGGTGTGTACCGTCATTTGATTCGGAACCGTGGGAAGCGTCTGCATGGAGACCTCGTATTGTCTAGGAAAAATTAGTTCTAATCTTCCTCGGAGTTTTAACTAGAATAGCCAGCATCGGTTGTTCAGGTTACGGTTTGATACAGTATGTGCCACAGCGGTACAGTGAAAATAAACCCAATTGATTACCTTCAAGCTTTGGCGGCGAGTTCTCTCTCCCAAGATTGGCTCTAACCGCGTCCGCCTACGGCTACAAACATCCCGCCCGCCAAAAAAGAACTTCTATCAGTGCCTCCACATATCTGCACCTCTATCTCTTATTAATGCGAGTTTCGATACAGCCAAAGTCGAGAACTTTATATGTGAGCTAAGTTTTAGCTACACCCTGCTTTTAAAACTGCGCGGCAGTTATTCAGCCAAGCTGGAATAATGCTGAATGTGACACGCAGTCCGAATAGATAATCCTATGAGTTGTCAGATTGATCGTTTTGAAAGGTACAAAAATGGGCAGCATCAGTAACTGATTGCTGCACTAATTAGCACACTCCAGTCCGTTTTGTATGTTGCGGCATTTATTAGGCTTCCGATCGCCCTTATACGCACTTATAGCTACTAACCGTTCGATCAAAGCGTTATAGCCTTGACCGAATTGAAGAACATATAGATGGTCGCCTGAATCGCCATAGTGCTGGCCGCTATATGCGGGAAAGCAAAGCGCTACGCTATAGGTGAAAACTCCGCATTTCATAGCTGCGCGCTTGTGAAGGCCTAGGCGACGCTGCTAGCTTGGCTTGGTTCTTTGGACTAAATCCATACAAATGGGACAAAGCGTTCTGCAAGTCTTGCGTGAGTCTGTGGGTCGGTAGGCGTAGTCATACCTCTATTGACAAACTGGTATGAATTTCCACAACTCGTTAACTTGATTATTGCCCCATTTATAGGCTAAGACTGGCGTATTATTGTTCCATGATCCTCCGCCAGCTACGTTCAGGTTCATGTCCGTGTTCTGATAGAGTTGTAACGCGTCATGGCGCTCGGTACTGCCGCTATAGTTCCAGGAACAACGTTGCTCTTGCATTGTTGTATATTTGGGGTCAATAAGCGTCACCTCAGCGTTGTTATTAGGAGCAGCAATAATCGAGTTCGTCATCTGATTTAGCAGCACGAATCCCTGAATGCCATTGCCATTGATCCAGGGTATCGGTGTCCAAAGTTGCGCGGAATCGTTATCGGCCATTTCGGTCCATACAACCACTTGTTTGGTTTGTTTATTGACCGTCAGATACAGAGTTTCTCCGCTAGGGGTGACACATTTGGGTGAAATCTTGTAGCTAATCATGCCCTGATCCTTTCTAAATTTCACTACAAATGGTCTTGTTGTGCTTGGTTGTATGTGCAATAATAGTTAGGCTCTATCCTCAAACTATCATCACATCATCATCAGCAGCTCCAAGACAAGATTTTTTGTATGGTATAGGGAGCTTTTGTACTAGGATGGAATTGCATGAGTCGCTTGCGCCTCACATTGCTTGATTCGCTCCAAGTTAGCTTGGACGATCGGCAAATCATGAACTTTCGTAGCGCCAAAACTCAAGCATTGCTGGTCTATCTCGCGGTTGAGGCGCATCGTCCTCATACGCGTAGTGAGCTAGCTGGGCTGCTTTGGCCCGATCAGCCGGAGCGAATGGCGCTGCATAATTTGAGTCAGACCCTGCTCTATCTCCGCCAGGCCCTTGGAGGGCAGGACGCCATGCAAACCTTCGTCCTTACATCACGCCAAACAATCCAATTCAACCAAGCAAGTAGTGCTTGGATCGATGTAACTGCCTTGAGCGACAAGCTGGCAGCCGTTCAGTCGCATGGGCATAGTGACCTTACCACCTGTGCGGCCTGCATGCAGCGTTTAGATGAGGCGGTTGCACTATATCGTGGTCCCTTCCTCGCGCGCTTTTCGCTCGATGACAGCGATCTTTTCGATGAGTGGGTTCAGAATAAACGTTTGCAGTTGCAGCGCGAGGTGACAGAGGCGCTTGAACGGCTTGCTTGGTATGCCGAACAAGAAGGGGCCTTCGAGCGCGCCCAAGACTATGCCCAACGTTTGATCGCGCTTGAACCACTGAACGAAGGCGCGCACCGCAGCCTTATGCGTAACCTAACATTCAGTGGGCAGCGCAACAGGGCATTGATGCAGTATGAAACACTCAGTCGGCTATTGAGCACTGAGCTTGGCATCGCCCCCGCTGTGGAAACCAGCGAGCTGTATCAACAAATCCGTGCGGGCACACTCTATAGAGAGGTTGGTAGGCCGGATGCTATCCAACTGGCACTGGGCCAATCCCACACTGCCGCCGATATGTATTGGGATGGGCCGCCCGACCCGCGCAGTTTCTATGGTCGCCAAGATGAGCTTTTGACCATTAAGCGTTGGATAATGAACGAACGCTGTCGGGTTGTAGTGCTCTTTGGAATGGGCGGTATCGGTAAGAGTACACTCGCCACTAAGCTGGTCGCCTCATGCCGACGCGATTTCACACACGTGATTTGGCGCTCGCTGCTCAACGCACCGCCTCTGGAAACCTTGTTGATCGACCTGCTGCAAACCTTCACCCAACGATCGCTCACACATATTCCTGATGATCTTGATGCACGACTTAATCTTGTCCTCGACACGCTTCATCAGTGGCGCATTCTGCTGGTGCTGGATAATTTTGAAAGCATCCTCCAAAGCGGTGATCGGGCTGGCACCTTTCGCCAAGGCTATGCGGACTACGGGCAACTGATTCTGCGTATCGCTCAAACTCGCCATCAAAGCTGCTTGCTCATAACCAGCCGTGAGCGTCCCCTCGATCTGGTGCGTTTGGAACGCGAGCTTTTGACGGTGCGCTCATTTAGGCTGTTTGGCCTGAGTTCAGATGCTGGGCAGGCCATTTTGCGCGAACAAGGTGTGCTCACTTACAACGGCAATCAGCAGGCGCTGATCGAACGCTATTCTGGCAATCCGCTGGCCTTGCGCTTGGTTGCCGATACGATTCGCGATCTGTTCGCAGGCAATATCACTGCATTTTTGCACTACCAAACGCCGATCTTCGATGATATTCGTGATGTGCTGGACCAGCAGTTTGCACGCCTGTTCCCCTTGGAACAGGAGATCGTGATCTGGTTAGCGATTGAACGCGAGCCGGTTACAATCGAGCAACTGCGTGCGAATCTCGTTCAACCCGTTATGCAGCACACCTTATTGGAGGCGCTTCATTCGCTTCAACGTCGCTCACTGCTTGAAAAGGTCGGCGATGGCTTTACGCTGCAGAATGTGGTCTTGGAATACGTCACTGACCGATTTGTAGCGCAGATTGTTGAGGAGTTGATGGCTGAAACGATCTATCGTTTCAACTCCCATCCCTTGATCAAGGCCCAGGCGCATGAAGATGTACGCCAAAGTCAGGTGCGAATGATCCTCGAGCCAGTTGTACGGCAACTGGGGGCAGAAATGGGTCTGGAGAGCGTTGCCGCGCTGTGTCGACGGCTCTTGGCTCGTCTGCAAGCAACAGGTGTACGACGGCCAGGCTACGCCGCCGGAAATATCGTAAACCTTTTGCTTCAGATGGGTTACGATCTGCAGGGCTATGACTTCTCGAACCTGTGCGTTTGGCAGGCCAACTTTCGCGGGGCGCATGTCCATCATGCGACATTTGCCAGAGCTGATTTCACTGGATCGGTGTTTACCGATTCATTTCATTCGATTCAAGGTGTTGCCTTCAATCCAGCTGGCACGCTCCTCGCTCTCTACTCCGATATGGGCATGGTGCAGATCATGCGGGCTGCTGATATGCAGGTGATCAGCCGCTTCTGCCCTCATACGATGACGATCTGGTCGGTGGCTTGGAGCCCTGATGGAAGCTGGCTGGCGAGCGCGAGCGAAGATCAAACGATTCGTATTTGGGATGCGGAAAGCGGAGTGGTTAGGAAGGTGCTTGCCGGGCATCAAGGCTGGGTGCGTTCAGTGGCTTGGAGCTCCGACGGCGCCCTGCTTGCCAGTGCTAGCGATGATCATACGGTGCGAGTGTGGGATGCTACAAGTGGTGAAATGCGACACCTGCTGCGTGGTCATAGCAGTCGTGTGCGCGCGGTGGCTTGGAGCCCCGATGGTTCAACCTTGGCGAGTGCAAGCGCCGATCATACGGTACGGATATGGGACGCGATCAGTGGCGAGGTGCGGTACATCCTCGTCGGCCACAGTAGTCGGGTACGCGATGTCGCTTGGAGCCCAGATGGGACCACCCTAGCCAGTGCAAGCGCCGATCACACTGTGCGGATATGGGATGTGATCAGTGGCGAGCTACGCCACATCTTGCGGGGGCACGAAGATTGGGTCACAGCGCTGGCATTTAGTCCCGATGGCACAATCTTGGCGAGTGCGAGCGACGACCAGACGATTCGGCTTTGGAATATGCGAACTGGGCAAACCCAGCGCGTTTTGTTGGGTCATACCAGCGCAGTTGTATCGCTCTCCTTTGATCCGAGCGGCATTTGGTTAGCCAGTAATGATAGTACAGACCACACCGTGCGCATCTGGGATATCAGGACTGGCCTCACCCGCCAACGCTTTCAAGGCTATACCCAGGGCATTCGTGCGCTTGCGTTCAGCCCCGACAGTACAAAGCTGGCGAACACCAGCTATGCAAAAGAGGTTACGATCTGGAATATCCAGACACGCCAGATCGTAACCACGCTGCGCGATCGTATCGGTTGGGTCGAGTCGCTGGCATTCAGTCCCGATGGCAGGTTTATAGCCAGCGCCAATAACGACTGCCTGGTACAGCTATGGGATGTGGCTAGCGGTCAGTTGTACGCCGATCTACGAGGGCATACGGCGCGGGTGACCGCTGTGGCCTTCAGCCCGACCACAAAGCTGCTCGCCAGCGGCAGCCAAGATACAACTATACGGATCTGGGATATGGCGACTGCTGCAACCCAACAGCTCTTCTCTGGACATAACGATTGGATCAAAGCCGTCGCATTTAGTAGAGATGGAACGATATTGGCGAGCGCCAGCGATGATCAAACGATTTGGCTCTGGGATATGGCGAGCTATACACAACGCGCGGTCTTGAAAGGCCATACAGCAAGTGTGAGCTGTGTGGCTTTTAATCCAGCGGGCACAGGTCTGGCAAGTAGCAGCGCTGACCAAACCGTGCGCCTGTGGGATATCGTTGACAATGTGATTGTAGGCATCCTCTCAGGACATAGCAATACTGTGACATGGCTGGCTTGGAGCCCCGATGGACGCCTGCTTGCTAGTGCAAGCGCCGATCAAACAGTACGCTTGTGGAATGTCGAGACTCGCAGCGAACTGGCGATACTGCAGGGTCATCGTGCCAGCGTGCGCTGTGTAGCCTTCAGCCCCGATGGTAGCCTGCTCGCCAGCGGCAGCGACGACGAAACGATCAGGTTATGGGACCCGCATACTGGCGCTTGTTTAGGCGTATTGAGCGCAGAAGGCCCCTATGCGGGCATGAACATCGCTGGGGCGAGGGGCATCAGCGAGGCGCAGCGTGCTGCACTGAAAGTCCTCGGAGCCGTCATGGGCGACAGCGCTGATGCAACGCACTGAGTAGACGCCCTTTGTAGAGGAGGGGCCGTTTGTAGCCGTAGGCGGACGCGTTAGGGATCGAATGGCTGCTAGAGCCGTCTCCGCCAGCGTTGTAACGAGTGTAATAGCCTAAGATTTAAGCGAATGCAATCAGTTCTTTGAAAAGCTTTGGAGCGGCGCGCCTACATGGAGCTCTAACAGCTCGTGGTGGGTGACGAACGGCTCGAACTCAAGCAGAAACTCCTGATCTTCGGGGTAGTAGTAGGCTCGCTCAACTTCATCGCCGGCGAATCTGCGAATCGCCTCGAAGGACTCCCAGAAGGACGTGAGCAGAAAGTGGGCCTGTTGGCCTTCGATACGGCGCAAAAGCTGGACGCCCAGATTGCCGGGCGTCTTTTGATAGTCGGGAATGCCGCTGTGCAGCAAGAACTCATAGTATCTATCGGCGTTTTCGAGCGCCACCACACCATGCCAAATCCGAGCGATCATCGAGTGTACTCCTCTTTGCGCTAAAAGGCTTGTCTAGAGCGCTAAAACCTAGTGCGATACGATCAATCTAGCAGATCGGCTGCCGAGCGGAGCCAGTCGGAGGAACGATTTTTGTAGCAAATTTGTTTGAGATTCTTCTTGACATGTGACCTATTGGTCACGTATAATAAGTGCTGTAGAACGTTCTTGCTAAGGTTCGCTCAAGATCGCTACAGTGTGTTTAGGGTTTGTAGCTGATGTGAAGCTAAGACAACGCCTAACTGATTGATCAGGAGGATCGTTTTGAGCCAGACAGCAAAGAAGAGTAACCAAGGGTTTACGGCCGAAGAGCGGGCAGCTATGAAAGAGCGCGCCAAGGAGCTGAAGGCCGAGGCGCGAGCGAAAAAGAACCGGGCCGAGGGCGAACGCGATCTGTTAGCCAAGATCGCCGAGCTGCCCGAAGGCGAGCGCCAGATGGCGGCGCGCGTCCACGAGATCATTACGCAGGCTGCGCCCAGCCTGATGCCGCGCCTTTGGTATGGTATGCCCGCTTATGCTAAAGACGATAAGGTGCTTTGCTTCTTCCAGAGCGCTAGTAAATTCGGTACTCGCTATGCGACGCTCGGCTTTAACGATGTAGCACGTCTTGATGAAGGTAATATGTGGCCGACCGCTTTTGCGCTTACGGAGCTGACGCCGCTTGAAGAGGAGCGCATCAGCGCCTTGGTGCAGCGCGCCGTTAGCTAAAGGCTGATAGATACTTTAACGCTCTCCTTGATAGGCAATGAAAACAAGGGAAAAAGTTAAGTTCCGCTCTGCCGAAGGCCTGTTTTAAAGTAGAGAGCATAAAAAGTGCGGGGATATGGTGATGCCTAAGCGCCACCATATCCCCGTCGATTTTTTAGTGTCCGCCCACATCCGAGTCGGCTCGCTTCTCGCTGCCATCGTCGAGCGCCGAGATAGCCGCGACCTCGTCGGGCGTCAGCGAGAAGTCGAAGATATCGAGGTTTTGGGCTAGGCGTGCGGGGTTCGACGAGCGCGGGATCGTAACGATGCCGAGCTCGATGTTCCAGCGCAGCACAACTTGAGCGGGACTCTTGCCGTACTTGGCGCCGATGCTGGCCAAAATCGGCTCGTTGAGCAGATCTTTGCCTTGGCCTAAGGGGCTCCAAGCCACCGTCACAATATCGTGGGCGCGGTCGTATTCGACATGATCGGTGCGGGTGATGCGCGGGCTGAGCTGGATCTGGTTGGCGACCGGGCGCATGGTGGTCTCGGCCAGCAGGCGCTCGAGGTGAGCGGGCTTGAAGTTCGAGACGCCGATCGAGCGCACTTTGCCGCTTTCGCGCAGCTTCTCAAAGGTCTTCCAGGTCGAAATATATTCGTTGCGCTGGGGCAGCGGCCAGTGGATCAAGAGCAGGTCGACATAATCCATATCGAGTTGCTTGAGGCATTCGTCGAGTCCGGCGATCGCACGGTCGTTGCCCTGAAACTCGCCGTCTAGCTTGGTGGTGATAAACAGCTCCTCGCGCGCGATGCCGCTAGCTTTGACGCCTTTGCCAACGCCGCGCTGGTTGCCGTAGCGGTAGGCGGTGTCGATATGTCGATAGCCAGCTTCGATAGCGGTTACGATCACAGAGGCGACGGTTTCGTCGTTGAGCGAGGCGGTGCCCAGTCCGACCTGGGGTATGCTGTGCCCGTCATTGAGGCGAAGGCTTGGTACGGTCATTGTAAAAACCTTTCTTATTTGGCTATTGGAGGTGTATAGCTTGGGTGCGGCTTATTCTAGCACATTGTTGGCGTTATCCTATCTCGAACTGATTCTCATTGTATTTGTACGGCAGTTTTTGTTACGCAGATAGTGCGATTAACTGGATTGTGACTTTTCAGCAAAAATCGCTTTTATTCAAATGTATGGTGCTATCATACTTCGATTACACCCTCTTTTTGCATAAGTCCTAATACTATTCAAAAACAAACCCCTAATCCTATTTTTAGCTATTGGCACTCAATAATGTTGAGCAGATCCTTCTAGCCGTTCGAATTGTGTCTGAGTTTTTAGCAGCCTGCCCTCAACTTATCCTGCTTATAATAAGCCGAATTCCGCTTCTAGAAATGGCTTTATATCCCCTAGCCCTGTGAGATGCAGCCAAACCGGGCCATTGTGGGGTGCTAATTCGAGCTCGAAGCTTAGAAAAGGACAGCATTTTCGCTCAAAGCGAATAAACTCCGCTAGCTGGGTATACTCTTGGCCTTCAAAGCGGAAAGCAAAGCCATTTGCTAGCTCCTTTTTCTCTCGCACAAGCTGCCCAAAGAGCAGAGCAAGTCGCTCCTGATGGCTGGCCCTTTCTTGTGGAGATAGCGCCGTCATATCGCAATAGAAAGAATTACTATCCTGTTCGTTACTCATCTATTATCCTCCAAGGTTTAGCCGTCTTGACTACGCTATCACGTTAATCAATAAGCTATTTGGCCTTTTCAAGAATGGCTTCTACAACGCTTGCGAGGGGTGCTGTGGCGTCGATGGGGATCGCATTCTGAGGAAGCCCTGCTCTGGTTGCGTGTTGGTAGCGCGCAAAGTCGGCTCCTTCGCTTGCCGTTCCTCCCCACTCGTCCTGCGGTCGGGCGGCGAGCCGTCGATTCAGGGTAGCGAGATCGATCTCGAGCACAAACGCGCCATCCATCAGCTCAATAAAACGCTCGGAATTTCTCGAACCACCGCAAAAGAAGCTGATAGGATGGCTGTGATCGGCCACTAAGGCTTTGACCTTCTCAAGATCCCAGATCCAAGCACGATTTGTTTCGGCGTCATTAGGAACAGGCTCGCCGCTTTGTGGATCGCCCCAATAGGCCAGTTCGCGGTCGCCGTGGATGGCGTGGTAGCCGCGCAGCTGGAGTTCAGTGCAGACTGTGGTTTTTCCGGCGCAGGAGACGCCGTCGATAAGATAGTTTTTGATACCCATTTTTGTTCCAAATACAACTGTTTAGAGCGCCCGAACCTCGGCAAGCCGCTTGAGTGAGTAGTCGTCGTTCCAGCAGACGGCGGCTTCCCAAGCAGCCGATGCTTGCGCAGCGATATCATAGGCCTCGGCATCGAGACCTGCGGCATTGTAAGGCAGCGCCAAGTCGAGGTCGGGCACATCGACATGCGCTTCGTCCCAGTCGATCAGCGCGACTCGATCTGTGGTGATGCGGATATTGCGTGGGTTGGGATCGCCGTGGACAACGCAGGTTGGGCGTCCAGCTAGGCGCGCCCAGGCCGCTCGGCAGCGAGCAACACCCTCGGCTGGCATCGTGCTTAGGTCGACCTTGGTGCCCTTCTCGACCTGTAGCAGATCGATCGATGAGCGCCAGCCCGGGCGCTGCGGCCAGCCCAAGGTCAAGCGATGGAGCTGACGAAGCGTCTCGGCTACGCGCAGCCAATCGGCTTTTGTCGTGGGCGCTTCGCCTTCGATATAGCTCATCACTACTATGCCGTCGGCGAACAAGCGACCATCCTTGGTTGGGATCGGCATCGGCACGGTTAGTCCATTTCGGTCGAGCCACACAAGCAGCTCGGTCTCCCAAGCCAGATCAGCGTCGCTTCGAGTGCCGCGCCGCGCCACTGCGAGCTGCCCGTTCAGGCGCACGCTCCAGACATCGTTGGCCACGCCGCCCGTCAGCGCTTCGATGCGAACGACATCATCGCCCCATAGCTTTAGTGTTTCCCAGGCCATTAGCATTTTCTTCTTATTAATCACATTGGTTTTGGAGCGTGTCTATGCTGAGGTGTGAAGTGATGAGGGCGTCTGTTTTGCGATGAGGCGTTGTTTATGCATCGTTAAGCATGGGCAACGCCGCTTTGTTTCTTTGGAAGATACAGCCTCGATCGAGGAACTAGGCTGCTGCTGTTTTATAACGTTGTAATTGACCTAAGGTTTCCTGAAATTCCTGATCGTTGCTAAACAGACGACGCGGTAGTACTAGAGCAGAGACAGCCCCGGCATAGAGATAGATCGCTTTAGAATCTGCTTCGATCTTCTCGATCGCTTGCCAACTGATATTGCCCGAACTTATAGGCGAATGATGAGTGATGCCTTCAGGGGTAAATTCGTAACGATTGATGGTATTGAGCGCTGTATTCTTCCCTTCACGAAAGACTTTTTTAGCATTTCGCTGCATGGACCGATACATCAGGGGTGGGGTTATAACAAACATGAATAGACCAATACACAAGCCAATAGCAACTGCAAGCAATACCATACCATCAGTTATGATCAGATTGATGAGTATGCTTGCAATGGCAAAACTCAGCGCTAATATGGATCTTGTTAAGAAAATGTGGCGTTTTATAGCAGGCGAGTGCTTGTAGTGGTAATTATTGAAGCCAAGCAAATCATCTTCTGTTACTTGAAATTCGAATTGCATCTTCCTCAAATCCCTCCCTTCTACCTTTAAGATTAGTTGAGAGTTAAAGGATATGAATTGTGAGTGAGAGCTGAAAGACTATTGCAGTAGTGTGGAGGAAGGCGTAGGGCGAGGAATACTGCTTGCATAGTTTTGCCTAAAGCGGCGCTGGCATTTACTGGTAGAGCACTATTATAGAATGTAATGATTAAACCTACAAGCATACAAAAACCCGTGCTACACAATCGTAGCACGGGTTTCTTATTTGCGTGGCTGGGATACAGGGATTCGAACCCCAACTATCTGATCCAGAGTCAGACGTTCTACCATTAAACTATATCCCAATATTTGGCTGGGGTACAGGGATTCGAACCCCAACTACCTGATCCAGAGTCAGGCGTTCTACCATTAAACTATACCCCAACATCGTTTGTTAATTGCGTTGCCCCGCAACGCCCTAAAATATAGCACGCTCGTGAAAATCTGTCAAGTTTTGTTGCTGGTTTTGGGAGACTGCTCTTGGGTTGAGTTCGGGCTTCTGCTGGTATAGGTTATTGGATAGCAACGCTGACTAGGCGCAAATCGGCCCGCTTGTTTTCTATGGTATAGTATCGCCATCCCTTAAAGAATAAGGAGTGAAGCTTGAACAACGAGGTACAAACTTCAAAGCTGATGACGGCGGCCAATCTCGACTATAAGCCGCTTGTACTTAAAGGCCCTGTGCCGAATATCGCCCTGATCGGTTGTGGTGGAATCACCCAACACCACTTGACGGCCTATAAAAAGGCTGGCTATCCGGTGCTTGCGCTCTGCGATATCGATCCGGCTCGGGTCGAAGCGCGGCGCACAGAGTTCTACCCCGAGGCAACAGCCTATACCGATGTCGATGAATTGCTGAAGCGCGACGATATTCAGGTTGTTGATATTGCGACTCACCCCGCCGAGCGCGCTGGTTTGATCGAAAAGGCGCTTTTGGCGGGCAAGCATGTGCTGTCGCAAAAGCCTTTTGTGCTCGATCTCGATACCGGCGAGCGTTTGCTTGAGCTGGCCGACAAACAAGGTTTGACGCTGGCTGTGAACCAAAATGCGCGTTGGGCGCCCCACTTCTCGTATATGCGCCGTGCCATTCAGAGCGGATTGATCGGCGAACTGCTGAGCGCCGACCTCTTGGTGGCCTGGGATCACTCGTGGGTGGTCGGCACGCCTTTCGAGCATATCCGCGATCTGATCCTCTACGACTTCGCCATTCACTGGTTCGATATTGTGACCTGTTTCTTCGGCGCTGCAATGCCGACCAAGGTCTATGCTTCGACTCAGAAGGCCAAGGGCCAGCCGCTCGAAACACCTTTGCTGGCGCGGGTGATCGCCGATTACGACGGCGCGCAAGCTTCGCTGCTCTTCAACGCTTTTGCGCGTCCCGATACCCAAGATCATACGCTGATTGTGGGCAGCGAAGGTTCGTTGTGCAGCACTGGCCCCGCCCTGCATCAGCAGACCGTGACCTTAGAACTCGATAGCATTAAGATCTCTCCGAGCTTGGAAGGCTCGTGGTTTCCCGATGGCTTCCACGGTGCTATGGCCGAGCTGCTGTGTGCCCTCGAAGATGGCCGCGAGCCGGAGCATAGCGCCCGCGCCAACCTTGCTAGCTTGGCCTTTGCATTTGCGGCGATCGCCAGCCGCCACAGCGGCGAAGCCAAGGTTCCAGGGCAAGTGCGCAAGCTCGAGCTCTAAAGCTTTCAAGCGCTCGGATTTCGTTGATTTGCGAGGGAAGCTATGAGCTACCCGCGCTGCGCTCGACAGCTTGGATGGGTGGAAGGGAATTTGATAGCCGAAGGCGGACGCGGTTAAGACCTTTTTGGGGAGAGAGGCTCTTCCGCCTGATTAAGAGAGAGTTCGCAACAGTGCGCGAACTCTCTCTTTGTTTGTAGCTTACAAGTTGTCCGAAGCGAATCGTATCTTAGTCGCTTGGAAACGAACAGCCCTCGCTTAAGGCGCTCGGTAGAGCGGTGCCGTCGGCGATCTCTTCGATCGCGGCGTTGTAGATATGCCAGGTGTCGCGTTCGGGGATATCGGGCGGTTGCAGATTGTTGATATGGGCCACATAACAGCCGCTAAAGACCTTGATGGCGCCATCGGTATGGGTCGCAACCAGCATTATCGGGATGGTCGCGTAGAGGCTGCCGGCAGCGCCTTCGTAGTGCACGGGCGGCTGAACGATCAGTTGGACGCTGCTGGTGGTTTGGTAGCCCGCCACAAAGGGGCCGTATTCGATAGGCGGGTTGCGCCAGTAGCTATAGGCGCGCTCGTAATCGCGCTGGTTGATGGCGTTGTAGTAGGAGGTGATCAGATCGAGCGGACTGTCTGTGTTGTCGAACACGCCGCCCGTTTGCTGGGCGCAGGCTTGGGCTAGAGCGTCCCAAATAGTGATGTCGATCGGCACTTCAACGATATTGGCGCTCTCAAGCTCCCACTTCGTGTCTGGCTCGGTATTGTTTTTGTGGGTGTTGTAGCAGCCCACAAACTTTTTGTAGCTGCCGTCGAGCTGCTGGGCCAGCAAGAGGGTGGTGACGTTTTGGAAGAGGTTGCCAGCTCCGGCCTCGATCGCTTCGGGCGGCTGTACGATCACTCGCACGTTGATGGTGTCGTTGTAGCCCGCTACAAAGCTCTCGTAGCTGCTGGGCGGGTTGCGCCAATAGCTGTAGGCCCGCTGATACTCTTGGCGGTTGATGGCGTTGTAGTAGGAGGCGATCAGATCGACCGAGGTGTCGCGGTTTTCGAACCAGCCGGGCTGATCTTGGGGTGCGCTGTAGTTTTCGTTGCCGAGCAGGCCCAAGAGCACTTTGTAGGGCTCGGGATTGTTGGGATGCCATTCGAAACGGGCGCGCTCGAAGAACTGAACGTAGCGCGGGCTATCGCCTTCGAGGGTGAATTGGCGCGAGATCGGCAGGCCGAATAGCGCCAAGCTAGCCTGATAGCTATCCATGCCCGGGCCGGTTAGACCATGCGAGCGCCAGTAGCTTGCGAAGGCCGCGCCTTGATTGTCGCAGACATTGAAGCCGGTCTCTGCGAACCAGATGCAACCTTCCAGCGCCTCGGGCTCTTGGGCCAGCGCCTCGGCGGGCGCGCCATCGATCAGGCTGGCGGTGCCCAGGCGGCGCAGCAGCACATCGTAGGGCGCGGCGTTCTCGGGATGCAGCTCGAGGGTGTAACGCTCGAACCATTGGGTCAGATAGCTCTGATTCGTCTCGAGGTTGATCTCATAGCGCGCGGCTGTGATCGGCATACCAAAGACCGGCAGGCCGCCGTTCTCCTCCCAAAAGCTCAGCAAACGCCCGCTTATACAGTGGCCTGTTTCGCCAAAGCAGCGTGTTGTTTGGGCCGCGCTGGGCTTCGCTGCGCCAAATGCTCCCAATAGGAGCAGCACCATCAGCCCGCCGAACAGCTTTCGCATGTGAATATCTCCTTTGTTTGCTATTCCCCGTTGCGCTGATGAAGGACCGATACGATTTTGTCGATCCATCTTTGCTCTAGGTCTTTTGATGTATTTCAGAGCGAATCGGGGAATTTGTTACACAAAAGAGGGGATAATGGAGAGTAGTGTAGTAAAACGACGAACAAATTTGAGTGTAACAATTGTCTTCCCTAAGTAAAAATAGTACCACAACTAGCTACAAAAATCACGTCAAGAAATATTTGTAATGAATGGGAACTAATTCAAAGCCAGTGGCGTCTAGTAAGTGATTGTGAAAATAGTGAAGATCCTGCTTCCGCTCTTTTGTGCGATAGTGATAGCTGAATGAATCGATGCAATCGAACGTTTTGCAAGCAAAGAAAGGTCATTCCTAATGAAATTGAATACATATCGCGTTATCGGAATAATCGCCCTTATTGTTGTTGTTATAGCGCTTATATTTGCAGGTTCTCAAGTAATGGCTTCACGAAACGCGAATAATCAGCCCGAATTAGCAGGAACGGCCTGGAATTTGGTAGGCTGGAGCGAAAACGGCACAGATTCGCAGACCGTTGAGGGTTCGAGGCCAACCCTCGAGTTTAATGACGAAGGTGGTTTGTACGGCACAAGCGGTTGTAACCTCTTCAACGGCAGCTACAAGCTGAACGGCCAACAAATGAGCGTCGGCGAGCTTATGCAGACCTTGATGGCTTGCGACGAGGCGGTTATGCAGCAAGAGAACGACTATATGCGCCTGTTGCGTGATGCTCAAAGCTATAGCATCGCTGGTGATACGCTCACGATTGTGACCAGCAGCGGCAGCCTAAGCTTTGTACGGGCCTAATCGTAAGGCGGCAGAGCGTGGGAGCCTAATCAGTTCCTGCGCTCGTTGTGTTGTGCTCTGCTGGTGCAACTTTGAAACGAAAGGAAGCGAGTATGCTACGTTTTGGAATAGTTTCGGCCTTTGTTTTGGCCTTGTTGGTGGCCTGTACGGCGCCGAGCACAAACGCTGATCAACCGATTGCGAGCGATCGAGACCCGATCGTTGTGCCAAGCGACGTTCCCAGTAACGCCGCTCCGCCCGACGCCGATCCCGCCGACGACGAGCTTGCAGGCAGCAGCTGGAGCCTAAGTGAGATCAGGCAGGGCGATCAGAGTTCTTCCGCTTTGCCGGGCGGCTCGATTAAGTTCGAGGAGAATCGCGCTTCGGGGCGCACCAGTTGCAACAGCTACGGCTCTGACTACACCAAGAGCGGCAACAGCATCAGCTTCACGGCCCCGATCCAGACCGAGATGGCCTGCGATCCGCCTTTGATGGAGCAGGAGCGCATCTTTACCACCCTGTTGGTCGAGAGCGAATCCTATCGCATCGAAGATGACCAGCTGATTTTGAGCGGCCCGAACGGCGAGTTAGTCTTCGATCGTAGTTAGTCCGCCATTTTGCGCTCGCTTATCAAGGCGGAGAGGTTCTTTTCTCCCATTCGCTCCTTGGCGCGTCTGCCTTCGGCTATCAACATCCTTTCCATACATTCGGCGGCTACCCTCGCTGCTTGCGCAGCGAACTGCCAGGCGCGAGCGCCTGGCAGCTTCAAACTCCGCCTGTTTTCGGCCTTCGGACGACTTGTCTCGCTTTGCCTTTCCTCATACGAGATCCAGTCGCTTTCTTGCTATTTGGCCTTAGGCAGCGTAGAACTTGACTATTTTGTTGTGAGAGATTTCGCGCGGCAGCGCGAAATCTCTCACAATCCTTTCCCAGGATTTAGTATCAGGTTGCGAGCGAGCGGCTCTTTAAGGGGAGTGATCGGTGGGTAAGTTGACATAAGAAAACGGCTTGGAAGAACGCTCTTCCAAGCCGTTTGTTTTAGGCTGTCGCTTGTTTTAGGCTTCCCAGACCACGTAGGTGCCAGCGCTGGGGGTGCAGATGTAGGCGTTGCCGGGTAGGCCGATCGCTTGGCGGTAGGCGGCGGCGATATGCTCGCCAGCGGCCTGAGCTTTGTCGGATTCGACCAGCGCGACCGCGCAGCCGCCGAAGCCCGCGCCCGTGAGGCGCGCGCCCAAGACGCCCGGAGTGGCCAGCGCGATCTCGACTAGGGTATCTAGCTCTTTGCTGCTGATCTCATAGTCGTCGCGCATGCTGGCGTGCGAGGCGTTCATCAGCTCGCCAAAGCGCTTCACATCGCCTTGGCTGAGGGCCTCGGTGCTGTCGAGCACGCGCTGGTTTTCGGTCACCACGTGGCGGGCGCGCTTGTATTCGATCGGGGTGAGGCGATCCTTCTCGGCCTCTAGCAGTTCGATCGAGACGTCGCGCAGAGCACGGATGTTGGGGTCGACCGCTTGCAGCTTGCTGACGGCCGATTCGCACTGGGCGCGGCGCTCGTTGTAGGCCGAGCTGGCCAAGGTGCGAGGGGCAGCGCTATCGAGCACCACCACACTAACGCTGGTCGGGATCGAAACTGGCTCGACGCTGTAGACGCGGCAGTCGATCAGCAGAATGTGCGATTCGACGCCGTTGGCAACCGAGAGCTGGTCCATAATGCCGCTCTGCAGGCCGATGATCTCGTTTTCGACTCGCTGGCCCAAACGTGCCAGCTTCACGCGGTCGAAGGGCGCTTTGATCAGGTTGAGCAGCGAGACCGCTACGCCCATCTCGATCGAGGCCGACGAGGAGAGGCCCGAACCGAGCGGCAGATCGCTGTCGATGTAGAGATCGGCGCCGACTAGCTCGTAGCCTTCTTCGAGCAGCAAGGCGGCCACACCGCGTACATAGCGCGTCCAGTCGGGGCCTTCTTTGGGGCGCAGATCGCTGAGCGGCACTTCGTCGCTCTGGCCCATGCGCTCGGCATAGACCTTCAAGATGCCGTCGTTGCGGGCCCGTCCGGCGACGCTTGTGCCCATAGTCAGAGCGGCCGGGAATACAAAGCCGTCGTTGTAGTCGGTGTGCTCGCCGATCAAATTGACGCGACCGGGCGAGAAGATGATTTGGCTTGGCTCGCCGCCAAAAATACGAGTGAAACCAGCGCGAATTTGCGCATCGTTGAGCATTGTTGTCTTCTTTCTTTATTCTCCTATTGTTGTCTTCTTTCTTTATTCTCCTAGAGAGCGCAAGCGTTCGGCTGCGCTTTCTGGCGTAATGTCACGTTGAGCTTGTCCGAGCATTTCGTAGCCGACCATAAACTTGCGAACGGTGGCCGAACGCAAGAGCGGCGGGTAGAAGTGGGCGTGCATGCGTAGCTCGGGGTACGCTTCACCATCGGTTGGGCGCTGGTGAATGCCCATGCTATAAGGGAAGGAGACGTTAAAGAGCCGATCGTAGCGGCGGGTGGTTTGGCGCAGAATATCGGCCAAGCCATCGCGCTCGTCGGGGGTCAGGTCGCTGAGCGATCCGCGATGTTCGCGCGGAATGATCAGCGTTTCAAAGGGCCAAACCGCCCAGAAGGGCACCAGCGAAACGAAGTGATCGTTGCTGCAGACCAAGCGCTCGCCCAGTTTCAGCTCTAGTTCGAGGTAGTCGCCCAAGAGCGTGCGGCCATGCTGCGCCAAGTATTCGCGCTGCTGCTTGATCTCTTTGGCCGATTCGTTGGGAATGCGCTCGTTGGCCCAGATCTGGCCGTGGGGGTGCGGGTTGCTTGCGCCCATCATCGCGCCACGGTTCTCGAAGATCTGCACATGGCTGACCCAAGGAATGGCGCCCAGTTCTTCGTATTGCTCGACCCATGTATCGACGACTCGTCGCAGATCGGCCACTTCCATGCCCGCCAAGGTTAGGTCGTGGCGGGGCGAGAAGCAGATCACCCGGCAGATGCCGCGCTCGGTTTGAGCCACCAAGAGCGGGGCCTTGCTGCTTTGGTCGACGCCCAACAGAAACTCGTCTGTTTCGGTATTGGGCAGCAGGGCGGCGTAGTCGTTATCAAACACAAAGGTGTGACTATAGTTTGGGTTGACCACACCACCAGCGCGGGTGTTGCCCGGACAGAGGTAGCAGGTCGGATCGTATTGAGGCCGCGTATCGGGCGGCGTGTCTTCAACCTGTCCTTGCCACGGGCGCTGCGTGCGGTGTGGCGATACCAGCAGCCATTCGCCCGTCAGAAGGTTTAGACGACGATGCGGCTTGGTAAAGAAGGCTGTATTATGCATAAAAACTCCCTAATCGGTGTATGTTCTTTTCTATCGCCACAAAACGTGCCCTATTGTAACACCGATAGCAGCTCTGATTTCAGAGCGGCTGAGGGTTTTTTGAGGGGTTAGAATGCGGATCGCAGCGGACACCTGCCTGTGGTGCTCCGCTTAGCTTTTTTTGGCCTTCGGCAGAGTGGAACTTGTCTCTTTTTGTTGTGAGAGATTTCGCGCTACCGCACGAAATCTCTCACAACTCTTTCCCCGGGCTTTGCTTTGAGATATGGCGTTTGTGCGTGGCAGGCCGCGAGGAGGCCGGCGAATTTTCAAAGGCTTTGAAGAAGATTGCTCTGTGTGTGGCCTTCGGCAGAGTGGAATGTAACTAGGTTTGTTGTGTTATCTCGCGCTTGCGGTGCGAAATAGCAAGGCCTGTTTTCAGTGGGTTTTACGATGTTATACCAAATGCGGTTGATTACTCTCTATTTGGCTTTCGGCAGAGTGGAACTTGTCTCTTTTTGTTGTGAGAGATTTCGCGCTGCCGCGCCTTTCCCCGGTTTTGTTTTCTTACACTACAAGTGGGCAAGTCTTTAAACGAATTTGCTATTATGCGGCGCTTGTGCATGGCTGCTTGCAACGAGGGCAGCGAAGGCGCGATGGTTTGCATGGGAGGAAGAGAATCTGGTAGCCGTAGGCGGACGCGCTAAGGAACGAATGGATGGGAGAGGTGTTGCCGCCCTTAGAGCGATAGAGGGCGTAGGCTGAAGGCAAGGAAAGGGTTTGTGAGAGGTTTGGGCGCATAGGAAAAAGAAGGTAGGCCGTGACGCATCATCACGCCTACCTTGCTTATGCTACAAAGCGCCCCAGTACCTGAGGTGAGTGCTAGCGATTATTTGGCAAAGCCTGCAACTGCTTCGTCTTCGTCTTGGTAGATGTCTGCATATTGGGCTAAACCAACCATTCGGAAGATCTTTTGGAAGTGTTGCGATAAACCGCTGACAGCCAACTTTTGATTGTTGCGATTTACTTCGGTGACGATGCCGATAAGAATGGCTATACCAGCACTATTGATATAATCATTTTGGCGGAAGTTAAGCAGAATCTGCTTGGCGCCTTGGGCTGTCACCTCTTGATAGGCGCTGTTGATTTTTTCTTCTGCAAATGTTGTAACATCGCCCACGAGATCGATGATCGCTACATCGTCTCGTTGACGGGTACTTACCGTTAGTTCGTCTTCGAGCATTTCGCCATTCCCTTGCACAAGTACATTGGGCGCTGCCACAGGTGGATGCGGCGGCCTGTACAACATAGCATTCTAGCAGTGTAGAACGCTGAAAGATCGCAGTAAGGACACTATACCAACACGTCTGGCACCTGAGCACACATATGGAGGTTTCAGTCTATGGTTACGGTTGTTCTAGGTGAATAACCATACGTACTTGATTGCCGCCACTGGGCGCAGTGGTGAACTCAACCTCGTCCATCAGTTCACGGATGAACCAAATACCCCAGCCGCCTTTATCGGCACCGGGGTTAAGTGATGCTTGGTGCAGAATCTCGGGAAGATTGGGTACGTCTTGGGTGCGGTCGGCTTGCAAAGCCTGACGCCCTTGATCTGTAACACTGATGACGAGCTCATCATCATGGACGGTGAGAAGTACAACGACTTTCATCGCGGCGTCGTGCTGATTGCCATGCTCAATGGCGTTAGTCACCGCTTCGCTGACTGCGGTTTTCAGCGATTCAACACGATCGCCATCAAACCCCATACGCCGGGCTAGGGACGAGGCTGTATCCATCGCAACCTTTTCGTAGCCCAGTTTGCTTGGCAGTCGCAGTTCTATCTCTTTTTTGTTCTGATCGTTATCAGATTTTTTGTTTAACATACTGCGCTACCTATCTGTGCTACCTGTTTGTGCTGGCTCGCTACCATATTAACATACCAATATGAAGCCGTGCAATAGGTAAAAAGATGGAAGTAGACTGGAAAGTTTGCGTAGCTACGGCTTTGATCTACGCCACTTCCACGTTGCCATAAAACTATAGGTATGCCTAGAGTGGAATATTACCATGTTTTCGCGCTGGCAGAGTCTGGCGTTTGTTACGCGCCAGTGCGAGCGCTCGAATCAGTTGCGGGCGCGTTTCGCGTGGTTCGATAACTGCGTCGATATAACCGCGCTCTGCGGCTACGTAAGGGTTTGCGAAACGGCGCTGGTAATCTTCCACCAATTCAGCCTTGCGGGTAACCGGATCGTCTGCCTCGGCGATCTCTTTGCGGAAGATGATGCCGACTGCCGCGTCGACACCCATCACGGCGATTTCGGCGGTTGGCCAAGCAAAGTTGAAATCGGCTCGGATGTGTTTGGAGGCCATTACGTCGTAGGCTCCACCGTAGGCCTTACGGGTGATGACGGTGAGCTTTGGTACGGTCGCTTCGCAGTAGGCGTAGAGCAACTTGGCACCGTGACGAATAATGCCGCCGTACTCTTGTTGGGTTCCGGGCAAGAAGCCGGGCACATCCACGAAGGTGACGATCGGGATATTGAATGCATCGCAGAAGCGCACAAAACGCGCTCCCTTAATAGATGCATCGATATCTAGTGTACCGGCTAAGTGGGCCGGTTGGTTACCGACTACACCGACAACATGCCCGTCGAGACGAGCAAAGCCGATCACAAGGTTGCGTGCCCAGTAGGCTTGCACCTCGAAGAAGAAGCCGTCGTCGACGACGCTTTGAATGACATCGATGATATTGTACGGCTTTTTGGGACTATCGGGAATGATCGTCTGCAACGCTTCGTCCATGCGATTGGGGTCGTCGCTAGGCGCTTCGTAGGGCGGATCTTCGAGGTTGTTGGAAGGCAGGAAGCTGAGCAGGGTGCGCATCTGCTCAAACACTTCTTCTTCGTTTTCGGCGGCGAAGTGGGCCACGCCGCTGCGGCTGTTGTGGGTCATCGCGCCGCCCAGGGCTTCGAAGCCAACCGTTTCGCCGGTGACGGTTTTGATTACATCGGGGCCAGTGATGAACATCTGGCTGATGTCTTTCACCATCAGGATGAAGTCGGTCATGGCGGGTGAATAGACCGCGCCACCAGCGCAGGGGCCAGCGATGATCGAGAGCTGGGGAATAACGCCGCTGCTCATCACGTTGCGGTAGAAGATCTCGGCGTAGCCACCCAGCGCCACAACGCCTTCTTGAATGCGAGCGCCGCCACTATCGTTGATGCCGATACAGGGCACACCCATACGTAGGGCTAGATCCATCACTTTGACGATCTTTTCGGCGAAGACTTCGCCGAGCGAACCGCCAAACACCGTGAAATCTTGCGAGAAGATACAGACAGGTCGCCCGTTGATCGTTCCATGGCCGGTGATCACACCGTCGCCGAGAGGTTTGCGAGCGTCTAGGCCAAAGCCAGTGGCACGATGCACGGCGAGCGCATCAAGTTCGACGAATGAGCCTGGGTCAAGCAGCATGTCGATTCGTTCGCGAGCGGTTAGTTTGCCGCGGGCGTGCTGGCGCTCGGCAGCCTTGGGGTCAGTTGTTGTCGCTTTTTCGCGACGTTTGCGAAGTTCGGCGATTTTATCGGCAGTGGTCTGAGTCACGGGCGATCCTTCTTAGTGATTAGTGATAATACCTTCGCCTACGCGGAAGGCTAAGGCCAGAATTGTCAATACAGGGTTAAAGCCACCATTGGTGACATGGAGCGATCCATCGGCGATAAACAGGTTATCGTGGCCGTGGACACGTCCCCAACTATCGGTGACCGAGCTGCGCGGGTCATCGCCCATGCGACAGGTCCCCGCTTGGTGCTGGCCAGCGCTCAGCCCAAGCTGAGGATCGCTGGTCCAGACGCGCTTGGCACCGCAGGCACGCATCCACTCGACGGCGCGGTCGCGCATAAACTCGGCGCTGCGCACTGTTTCGGGGTGGGTGGTGCCAGAGAGACGCGCAACCGGAATGCCCCAGCGGTCGCGCTGGTTTGGGCTAACGGTTACGCGCGCTTCAGGACTCGGTATCTCTTGAACCGGGCCGGTGATGCGGATAATGCGGCGATAGTTTTCGCGCATAAATTGCTTGCTCGCGGCACCCCAGCGCGGAGCATCGGGCGGCAGCATGCGCTTCCAGAAGATGATCGGCAGCACGATGAATTCGTCGCAGAGCATACCCCCGCCGATAATACCATCGTTGCCGTGGTTGAATTCGCAGGTTGCGCTCGAGATACCGGGGCCTTGCATATCGAAGGCATCGTGGTCGAATTGACCCCAAGCGCCCGGATAGTAGTGGCCTTGCAGATGGCGCCCAACTTGGTCGTATTGGTTGCCAAGGCCATTGGGGTGCTGTTTCGAGCGCGAGTTGAGCAAGAGACGCGCCGTTTCGATCGCACCGGCCGAGACCACCACGATATCGGAATGAACCTCGTGATGCTGGCCGTCGCGGTCGAAGTAGCTGACGCCTGTTACCACGCCGCTCTGGTTGGTTGTGATCTGATCGACGATCGCTTCGGTTTGTAGTTCGCAGCGCCCGGTGGCCAATGCGCGCGCCAGCATGGTGTTTTGGCTGCCGTTTTTGGCATCGACCGGACAGCCGAAGCCGACGCAGTGTTGGCAGGCGGCACAGGCGGGTCGGTTGTTGTAGGGCACAGTGTTGATCAGCACAGGCGGCGCTAAGACCGACCAGCCCAGCTTTTCGAGGCCTTTGCGTACGGTCTGACCCTGCAGATTGAGCGGCAGATGCGGCATGGGGAACTGTTTGTCGCGCGGCCATAGCTTGTTGCTGCCTTCGTTATCGCCTGCGACACCGATCTCCCATTCGGCCCGATTGTAGTAGGGCGCTAGCTCGTGGTAGCTGATCGGCCAGTCGGCCAAGGAGCTGCCTGCGGGTACGCCGTAGCGGCTCGCCATACGAAAATCGTCGGGCAGAAAGCGCCAGGCTTGAGCGCCGTAGACACGCGTTCCGCCGCCAACCGCCATGGCGTTGTTGTTGAAACGCCACGAATGGGGCTTGGCCACATGCACCTCGCCGTTGGGTTCGACGAATTCGCGCTGGTTGCCTTCTAGCTCTGGGCCAGTATTGTGGCCGTAGTGGGCCAAGCGATGGTTGCGCAGATGGTCGCGTCCGATCTCTTCAAACGAGAGATCGCGGCCACGTTCGATCACAAGCACGCGTTTTCCAGCTTCTGCGAGCAGCCCAGCTACAACGCCGCCTCCGGCCCCCGCTCCAACAATAATGGCGTCGTAGTGGTTCATATATTCACCTCGAAGCGGATCATCTGCCAAGCGACTTGATCGCGATTGCCGAGATTGCCAGGGTCGCTGTAAAATCCTTCGGCGCAATGCTCGGTTACTTGGGCGAAAAAGGCGGGATCGGTCGACCAATCGGCACGAAGATCGTTGGCTTCGATGGCTTGCAACAGAGCGGTCTGTTGGCTGGCATCAAGCTCGCTAAACGATCGGCCAGTGCGGACAAGGGCTTCGGCTTCAACGCCGTCGAGCCAAGCTGCGTAGCTTGGCTGAAGCTCGCGGGCATCGTGCTCCAGCAGGTTGAGAATGAAATCTCCTACACCTGCCTCCCATCCTCCCGGATATTCATCTGGTGGAATGACACTGTCAATAACAGCCCACAGAGTCGCTTGCTGCTTCGTCGTCAGCATAGTACTTGCTCGCTAGAATAGAGAGTGTGCGCTAGTGCACACCAGGGATACGAACGCTAGTGACCTTATGGTAGCATAAAACGTCGACCGTGGCGCAGCACGGTCCAGCTAAAGAGCGGGAAGGCCACCCAGATTCGCTTCCAGCGTTGGGGCTGGCGAATCAGGCGATAGAGCCACTCGAGTCCGAGACGCCGCATCCAAGCCGGAGCGCGCGGCACACGCCCCGAAACATAATCGAAGACGCCGCCCACACCCATAGCGACGGGCACCCCAAGTTCAGCTTGGTATTGAGCGATCCAAAGGTCTTGTTTTGGATGACCGTAGGCGACCAGCAGCAGATCGGGTTTGCTAGCTGCGATCAGTTGGCAGATCGCGGGAGCATGCTCGGGTTTGGGCGAGCCTGCGAAGCATCCGGCGATTGTGAGGCCCGGATAGCGTTTTTGCCAGATCGCGGCGGTCTGTTCGGCTACTCCTTCGGCTGCACCGAGCAGAAAGATCGAGCGCCCTTGGGTGGCGCAGAGCTGAGCCAGCCGTTCGGAGAGTTCAACACCTGTGACCCGTCCGCGCAGGGGCGTTTTGAGCCAGCGCGAGGCCAACACCAAACCGGTTCCATCGGGAGTGGCAAGATCAGCGGACTGCAATACCTCGCGAAAGCGCTGATTGTGCTGGGCTTCCATCACAAACTCGGGATTGACCGTCACAATATGATGGCAGCCTCCATCGCGAAAAAAACGCTCGATACGCTCGACAGCCTCGTCTAGGAGGATATCATCGATCGGCACACCAAGGATGCTGATCCGCTTGAAGCTGGTCTGCATAGGTTCCTTCTTGGTCAGAAACTTCTAAAGCGTGCTGGAACCGCTAACTTACCGGAGGCATGCGACGACGAGGCGGAGTGCTGAGACACTGGCTGCAGACGCGGAATGGAATGCCCGTGCCATATTCGACATGCAATTCGTGGCGGCTGCCACAATAACGGCAAACACTCAGATTCTCGATGTCGTCGGCTCGCCAAAGTTGCGGGTCGATCAGCAGATCGAGATGACGTTGTAAAGAAAGCTTTCCAACTTTGACACAGACAGCGGCCGGAAAAACCTCCTCTACCCGTGCGAAGAGATTATATTGATAAGAATAGACCTCATCGCCAACATCGATATCGCGCATGCGGGGATGTTGTTCTATTTTCATGCTTGTAATTGTTTCACTAAAGCATCCAAGGCCGCATCATCTAACGCAAAGTGTGGATCATCACAGAACATTAAGGTATCTAGAATGTCGCGAATCTCCTCATCAGCCTCTTCTTCGAATTCAAGCAGCTCTAGATCTTCATCGTAGAACTGTTTGAACGCCCAAGCGGCGAGCGCAGCTTGAGACAACGTGCCTGCACGACAGGCGCGTAGTTGATCCACAATGTCGGCACGGGTAAGTAGCGGCAACTCTGCATTATCGTTGGCCAAAGATTCGGCGTCGCTCATAGCGGTTATTGGGTGCTCTATATCTATTACTTCTTTTTGCTGTACTAAGTATACACCACAGCAAGCTCGCTATGCAAAACCTAAGAATCAACCAGCGATTCATCGCACTGCTCGCGGAAGCCACAGCTGGCGCAGCGCTGCCACTGCTGATGGCTGCGCGGGCAATCGTCGTCCTCGAAGGCTGCGCGCATCTCATCGAGCAGATCGAGCAGTCGATCGCGTACACTATCGTCGAACTCGAGCCGAAAGGTCTGCTCGGCGTAGCACAACAGGCCGTAGGGCGGGGTTTGCTCATAACAGGCTTCAACCAGCAGACAGTAGGCGGCCAACTGCATCAGATCCGACTCATATGGCTCCGAGGCGCGGCGCGTCGGTTTAACCTCGACCGGAATCAACTGGCCGCGCTTTTCGATCAGATAGTCGGGTTTGCCAGCAAGACCGTAGCGCCGCGCATAGAGCGGCTTCTCAAGCTCGCGACCGCGCACATCTTGGCTGCGCACTCGGCTCCACGGAATGCCCGTGCTACGCCGCAACTTCAGCGCATACCAGAGCAGAACCAGCCCGATCAAAGCGAGCGCTAGCGCGACACTTAGCCCCATAACAGCCCAAAGATTAGTGCGGCGGCCAGCAGCGCCAGAGCTAACCACAACAACAGCCTGCTCGCCAGTAGCTTAGCGCCATGGCGGGCGTGAGCGCGTGTGCCCGCCACCAAACGCGCTTGGCTCTGCGGCTCCAGCCCCAAGGCGTGGTGCAGCCACCAAGCGCGAGCGCAATACAAATACTCCCCGATCTCACTCGCTCGAATCGTTCTCATAGCTCCTCCTCACAACCCTGGATCTTTAGCTATTGTAGCCTTTATATGCGGATTCAGTATAAGCCAAAATCTTGGCATGCTTTTGGAGAGCGTTAGGCGGCGAAACGCAATGTGTGAACCGGTTTGCTGCTTGCACCAGACAGGTCGCACTGAAAGCAACGAAAGCGACGAAGGGCATTGATCCTGTGGGGCGGGATGGTGGTAGCCGTAGGCGGACGCGGTTAGGCCCGAATGGAAGGGAGAGATCTCTCCGCCATATGCATCAGACAAGCCTGCAAAACAAGCGATCGAGAGACTTGTACAAGCAAAAGACCTAGATGTATCGATGCCAGAATACATCTAGGTCTCGCTGTTTGCACAACACTTTCGATTGATTGGGAGCATCTAGAGCGAGGGTTGTTGCTCTAGCTCTTTGGCTTCCGAAGCAGCCACAAGCTCGCTACGCTGCAGATAGCTGGTTAGGCGATTGATCACCTTCTGCCAGTGCGATGTTTTGGCCGTCTGCTTAGACTCTTCCCAACGATGTGCAGAGCCGTCAGTTCCTACATCTTGTAACTGAGTGTGTTCGAGGAGCGCCATTGCTTTGCTCGCTTTCTTGGTTACCGAGTAGTTACTCTCTTTGTTAGGCCGCTTCGGCTTGCTAAACCGGAACTTGTTAAATTGTAAATAAAGTATATAACCAGATCGCGATTTTTCAAGAGGTCTGTCGCCCTATTTCTTGCTTCTTCTAACCAACTCTTAATCTTTTGCTCGCTACCAAGCGGCCTAAAGAGTTTGGCGCTCTAGCGGTTTGTTCTCTACCCTCCATTCGTTCCTTGGCGCGTCCGCCTCCGGCTATCACCATCCCGCCCTCCAAAATGGGCGTCTATCTGTGTGCGTAGACCGCTTGCAGATGTGCTGTTAGGCTTTGGCGGTTAGGCTTTTGGTATAAAGATCGACGCTGGTTTTGAAACGATCAGCTAGCTTATAGAGTTCGTCTAGGTTTTGAAGCGCCACCCGCTCCTCTTTGCGATCCGGCTTGTCGAAGATGCCGATGCTCTTCTTGCTTCCATTGAAGTAGAGGCGCGCGATAGGTCGCCGATTGTTGTCATCAAGCAGAATGCCGCAGTAGGATTGTTGGTCTCGAAGCGCTATTCTCTTTATATCGATAACTTCGCGCAAAATCGCCCGCACGATCATATAGGCTTCTCGTTCGTCGTCGGTGGTGACAATGCTGGGCTTCTCGTTCTCTTTAAGGGCCGCATCAGGTTGGGGAATGCTATTTGTCGCCGCTGGGCTTGCCGCCGCTTCATCAACGATTGGGCTTTGGGTGCCGAGCGCTGTTTTTAGGCGCTCGTTGAGCTGGTCGGTGATAAATTGGCGCAGCGCGCGTTTTGTGGTCTGGGCCAGCTTTTCGCGTACATTGGCGGTCATCTTGCCGTTATAGACCCGACCGGCGAAGAATTTGACGAACTCGTCGCTGGGGTCTTGCATTTCGGCGGCCATAACCTGTTTGATCGCACGAGTGTATTTTAGTTCGCTAGCAGTTGTGAGGATATCGTCTACATTAAAGGCGCTTTTGGTGAACTTTTTCAGCTCTTCCAGATCTTGATCGCGCACATCGAGCATGTTTAACTCGAAGAAGGGCTTGCTATCCATTTTGTTGGGCGCTTCAAGATCGGTATAGAACCAATACACCACCCCGTTTGTCAGCACACCAAAGCGCGCCTCGGTGACACTAAAGTAGCGATAGAGCTGCGATGCATGCTCTTTGGCTAAATCGGCTTGATGGTGTTTGCATTCAAATAAGATCATCGGTTTGCCATCGCGCAGAATGGCGTAGTCTACTTTTTCGCCCTTTTTAATACCGATATCGGCGTTTAGTTCGGGTGTTACCTCAAGTGGGTTAAACACATCATAGCCTAACGCGGCGATAAAAGGCATAATAAAGGCGTTTTTTGTGGCCTCTTCTGTTTGGATATGCTCCATCTGACGAGGGATACGAGCGGCAAGTTCGCGAATACGATCACTGAAATCCATGGCGACATCCTCTCAGATCTAAGGGGTGTGGGTAGCTAAACCGATCGCTTAGCCGATCTGAAAAGAGCATGCTTGTGAGGGTTGAAGCTAAGCTATAGTATTAAACTGTACAAATCTATTAAATTTGGGTATCGAATATTAAAATTTTTAAACAGTGTGGGAGTAGTTGAGACTTAGGCAGCTAGAGGGCTTTAAACAGATTGGCTTCGGCCCAGCCCCGAGCAGCGGGCTTAACGATATGCAGCCAGCCCTTGTATTCGGCGTCGACTTCGATTGCGAATCCAGACGGGAGGCGCACTGGATCGGAGCCGATCTTGGCTTGGGGAGCGGCTCGGCGTGGTTCGACCAGCATAGGCGCGAGATTCTCGGTTGGGTCGTCGGAGATCTTTGGGGAGGGAGATAACCCTGCGAATTATCTCTATAATGCTTGCTTCGTGGAGGTGTATTCTAAACAATTGCTATGAAACCGCTGAGGTTCAGGAACGCGCAGAAAATACCAAACTCTTGGTTTTCTTTTATACTCTAAAACAGGGTTGACTAAGACATGAAAGTTTTTGTATAGCGTTTCAGTGTTCTTTCTGAGATAGTTAATTAATTAATGTGGTGTCATTATATTTGTTAACATAAGAATCTTTTCCATGATGTAGAGAAGTTAAAATATCTGTTTAGTTCAAATGTATTACACCAATGTATTCCTAATACTGTACAAACATCTGGGATCTTTTGATTATAGCGCTTCTTTCCAGTACGGGATTCATTCGTAACTACAGCACACTTTAAATCTAAAGCATAAGCAATTAAAAACGGATCTCGTCCAAGTCTTTCTAGTTGTTCATCGGTAAAAGGTTCGTGTGTTTCATAGTTATAACCGTTGTCAATAACATATTGAACGGTGCTAGAGTTAGCAACAGCATCAAGACAGAGTGCAGTTCTGTGTTCAGGAATACTCAACCATTCAACAAGCTTATCCTCCTTTTTATTACCTGCAGCAACCTCTTCAATCATTTCTAATGGCATTTTGATGTAGCCATTTATTGCATAATATAGTATCCATTCCCAATATTCAGGAACTCTTTCGATTGGATAATATGTGTTATGTGCTGTTATAAGAATATTGGCATCAAGGAGGTGAAGCACTACTTGCCACCTTATTTCTATGAATTGTCTAGAAAACGCATAACAGCAGAAGGTTTTACTCCAAGCACTTTACTTGCTTTAGTTGGAGTAAGTGTTCCATCATTAAGAGAACGATTGACTAGATTGAGAAGAGGCTCTCCCAGACGATAACGTAATACTTTATAGTAACTTGGCCCACTCTCTGAAGTCTTGTTTTCTTTTTCACGAAGTTTGTATTCCTGCCACTTTGTGCGAAAGTAGTTTAGTAAATCTAACCATTGCTGTTCAGAAATAAAATTTTTACGGTAGCAAATATAAGCGATCATTGTGGCACTCAATTTTAGTTCTGAAGCAGCATTTTCAATAGTTGCATAAAGCTGTTCAAAGGTGTAAGTGGAATTAATTGATATTTGAAAATTTTCGCTCGATGGGAGTAGTATCTCACTTGCTACATCATTGCAAAATCTTTCAATAGGCGAATTCCCTATAACAGTACTTATTCCTGTTGTTCCAAGCCATAGATGCGTAACTTCATGGAATATAGTAAAAACTTGAGCGGTTTTTGCATCCTGATGGTTTACGACTATAAATGGTGCGATTGGATCTGCAATTGTGAAGCCGCGAAATGCTTCCACTGGAATTGCAGAGTGATAGCTTCCAAGATCATTTAGAAAAAGTACAAAAATACCAATGCTCTCAATACGATTCCGAACATACGACAATCTTTGGTCTTGCGTTTTTTTGCGAAATGTTTGTAAGTCAAATCCGATTGCGGTTTTAATGTCATTTGCAATCTCTATTATTCCATCCTCTATAGTTTTAGAATGGATATAAGGTATTGGTGAAGCATTCTCCTCTTCTAGAACAGATCGTATGATATTTTGTCGTACTTGTATGTCGCGTATAAGAGTATTAACGCGTGAATTCTCGATAGGTAAGATGTTTTCAGGTAATGTTCGAAAATCGTGCCCGTGATTTCCAGTTGGAGGAGGAGCATTTAGATAGAACACCAGCAAAGGGCGATGGTATTGCTTTGACATGCGCAGAAGAAGATTTCGTGAAGGTTCTTCTTCTCCTTGTTCAAGGAGAGCGAGCCGTTCAGCTCCTGTTGCCGTTTTTGTATCATTAAGATTCACGGCCTTTGCTGCTTCTTCTAACGTAAGACCAGCTGTTTCTCGTGCCCATTTTAAGATAGCAGGATTTACTACTGGCATCATTTACCTCCATACTTTTGTTGTGTCAGGTCACACAGATATATTTTAGAACATATGTGTGACATGTGCATTCACAACTTTATGCCCGCAGTATTCCTGTACATAATGACGAAGGGCAATTAACATAAAATGATGCGTCTATATTGTAGTGTTTATCTAAGATAGTATATAACAGAGTAGAAGTTTCCTAGTGTCCAAAACTCCAACAGTAGGATTGATTAGTAACAGTCAGCTTATATGAGACATGATAGTAGAAGATCCCTGTTCTTTGGAAAAATATTGTAGCATTTTTTTGGGGTTGTTGTAAATATATATATAGAGTTAATTTTGTGAGCTTTTGACAGATATTATTGTGCCTGTTTTAGGCAAAGAATTCTTGCAAGAGAAAGCACTATGTTTTCTTGTCAAATTTGTAATTTGGACTATTTTGATCGAGATCGATTTGAGGATATGCTGATTGGTTGAGGCGCACTTGAAGAAAAACAAACAGGTCGCAAGCCTAAGCCTGCGACCTGTGTTGCCGACTTAATTTTCGGCACCAGAAAACTGGGCAAAAATTAAGGAGCCGGCGTTCTTGGTGGGCCGGGTGGGACTCGAACCCACGACCCTGGGCTTAAAAGGCCCCTGCTCTACCACTGAGCTACCAGCCCGCTCACAACGCTGGTTATTATACCTAAAATCCTGATTTATGCAAGTCGACATAATATTGCGGCTTCTAGAGCGCTTACTAGTGCTCAAAGATAGCCAGGCCTCGGTTATAGCCACTCTTCTCGAGGGCCTTGCGCATCTGCGAGAGCCAGTCGTTTTCGCCTCTGTTGCTGCTACGCCCGCTTAAGATCAGATAGTCTTGGGCGCGGGTCAGAGCGACGTAGAGCAGACGTTGGCGCTCGGCTTGATCGCTCTCTTGCTCGGCGATCTGGGCAAGCTGAAAGGTGACACTTGGCTCAAAATCGTTTTCGCTGTTACGCAGCTTGAGGCTGAGTTTATAGTTGCGGCTAAGCAGCATAGTGTTGGTATTGCTATGCGGCGCGCGGCCCAGATCGGGCAGCACAACGATCGGGAACTCAAGACCCTTGCTGCGGTGAACCGTCATCAGGCGCACGCTGCCTTGGGCTTCGAGCGGGGCATCGCTCTCGCGCGGCTCTTGGCGCAGCAGCTGCTCGAGGTAGAGGCTCCACTGGCTGAGACCCTTACCGCCAGCGTTGCGCGCCGCCATCAGCAGCTTCTCGACATTGACGCGCCGACGATCTCCATCGCTTAGTCGGCTGATGGTGGCGAGGTAGCCGGTCATATCGAGCGCTTGGCGCAGCAAGGAGACCACTCGCACTTTGCCGCGCTGCTGTTGCAGACTATTCAAGACATCACGAGCGAAGTCGCAACGGCTGATAAAGTCGCTGGGCGCGTTTTCGATCTGTTCGCACGTTTGCAGAGCTTGCCAAAGGCTGGAGGAATGAGCCAAGCGTAAACGCAGCAGATCGGCGTCGCTCAGGGCGAAGAGCGGCGAGCGCAGCACCCCAACCAAAGCCAGTTCGTCGTTAGGATCGTCGAGCGCGCGCAGCAGATGGATCAGATCGAGCACCTCTTTGCGGCCGTAGTAGCCGCGCCCTGCCGTGGTCTGGTAAGGAATGTTAGCTCGTTCGAGGGCGCGCTCGTAGTGCTCGAAGACGGTCGACGCTTGCAGCAGAAAGACGAAATCGCCGTAGTTAGGCCGTCGCCACTGTCCGCCTTCAAAGACGATCGGTCGATCGCCATGCACCAAATTCTGAATCTGTTCGACTAACAGCTCGGCCTCGCGGTCGCGCAGCTCGCTGGTCGATTCATCTTTTTGGGGCTGAAGGATGTGGATCTGGCAGTGCAGCTCGTGGTCGGGCTGAGGGCGATGGGCCAGCAGTGGGCTGAAAGGCACTTCGTAGTCGCGGTAGCCGCCCGGCCGCTCGAAGATCTTCTCAAAGATGGTGTTAAAGAATTCGACGAGACCAGCATGGCTGCGGAAGGAGGTATCGAGCGCGATCGGCTGGCCTCCGATGCGAGCGATATCTTGCTCTACATTGCGGAACACGCTCACATCTGCGCCACGGAAGCGATAGATGCTCTGTTTGCCGTCGCCCACAATAAAGAGCGGCAACTGCTGTTCGCTCGGCCCTGTCTGATTGTTTGGAATGCCAGCTAAAGCATAGACGATAGCGCGTTGGTTGTCGTTGGTATCTTGGAACTCGTCGACCAAGATCGCGCTCAGCTCGTCTTGCCAGTGGCGCCTCACGTGGGCCTGTTTTTCGAGCAGTTCGCGCGCTTTATGTTCGAGGTCGTCGAAATCGAGCAGGTCGTTTTTATTCTTGGCGGCGCCATAGATCTGTTCGGTCTGCCAGAAGAGCAGGCTGAGCCCGAGCACAAGCATAGCGGCTCGCTCTTCGAGCTTGCGATCGAAGTTGCTATCGAGGTAGGCCGCGTAAGCTTTCGACAGATCGCGCAGCTGGCGCAGAGCCTCTTTGGTGCTGGCGAGCGAGTCGTCGGGCCAAAACTTTTTGCTGCCGCCTTTCAGATCGATCGTTGCGATCTGGGCCCGTAGCCGTTTCAGCTCTTCCAAAGAGCATGCTTCGGGCCAAGAGCGGTAAAGTGCCACCAGATCGAGCACTTGTTGGCCAAGTTTATCGTCGCTGCGTGCGCGGCGTGCTTGCATACTAAGCTCGCCCCAGATTTGTTGCCACGCCGCTGAGCTTTGCAGAATCTGGGCGGCCTCGTTTTGGCTGCGCTGCCAGATGGCATAGGTTTCGTCGACGGCTCGGCGAAGCTCGTTAGGCTCAAACTGCGGGCTAGGTCGGGCCAGGATCTGTCGGGCATCGGAGCGCTGCTGCATAAGCTGAAGCAGCATACGACGCAGCTCGTCCAAGCTCCACTCGCGCAGACAGGCGGCCACGCGAGGATCGTTCACCAGCGGCTCTTGGACAGCTTGGCTGAGTGTCTCTTCGATCGCTTCGTTGCGCAGCAGAAGGGTTTCGACCTCGTCGAGCACGCTAAAGGCGGGGTCGATCTCGCTATCGATCGGGTGGGCGCGCAGCAGAGTGGCACAGAAGCTGTGGAAGGTGCCGATGCGCGCGCTTTCAACCGTGCTGCTGCGTTCCAGCCACTTGGCGCGCAGTTCGGCTGGCGAGCTTGGATCGCTCAAAACCTCGCTCACGCGCTGTTCGATGGTTTGGCGAACACGGTCGCGTAGCTCGCGGGCCGCTTTTTCGGTAAAGGTGATGGCTAAAAGCTGCTCGGGGCTGGCCTGTTCCAACAGGCGCAGATAACGCTCGACCAAGACGCGCGTTTTGCCGCTGCCAGCGCCTGCCGTCACCACCAGATGGCCCTCGTTTTTAATCGCCTTTAGTTGGTTGAGGGTGAATTCCATAGTCTGCCTCGTGCTCGCCGCTCCAGTTTGCCCTTCCAAATCCGCTTTTCAGAAACCTCAATCAGCACCTTGTTCTAGCAATCTGCTTGATGCCTTTAAAACTCAGGCGGCGAGGTTTCTCCCTTCCATGCGTTCCATGGTGCGTCCGCCTACGGCTATCAACAACTCGCCCATCAAAGAGCGGGGCTAATGGCGCCTGAGTTGAAATCGCTCCCAAAGAATTGTCAGGTTCTGCTTTGCCAAAGGCCAAAAAGAGACGAACTCATCAAATCCATAGGCTGGTGTTACTTAGGGCTTTGAAAGGATCTCGACGCCGTCTTCGCGGATCGCGATGGTATGCTCAAATTGGGCCGAGCGCGACCCGTCGGCGGTCACAACCGTCCAGCCATCTTTAAGCATTTTGGTGCGCGGCCCACCGATATTGACCATAGGCTCGATGGTGAAGACCATACCGGGGCGCATCATCGCTCCTGTGCCAGCCTTGCCATAGTGATAAATGGTTGGGTCAGCCTCGTGACGCTCGCGCCCAATGCCGTGGCCAGTCCAGTCGCGCACCAGCGAATAGCCGAAGGGCTCGACATAATTTTGAATGGCCGCGCCGATATCGCCTAAACGCTTGCCCGGCCAACAGGCGTCGATTCCGATCTGCATGGCTTTTTCGGTCACTTCGAGCAATTGTTTCATTTCGTCGCTGACCTCGCCAACCGGGAAGGTCGCGCAGGTGTCGCCGCACCAGCCTTCGTAGATCGAGCCGATATCGACGCTGACGATGTCGCCCGCTTTGAGCTTGCGCTTGGAGGGCAGGCCGTGGCAGATCTCTTCGTTGATCGAAACGCAGATGGTGCCGGGGAAGGGAGGATGGTCGCCATACGAGCCGCGATAGCCTTTGTAGGAGGGAATCGCGCCCATATCGCGCACCACTTTCTCGGCGATTGCATCAAGTTCGGCAGTTGTAATGCCCGGCTCGATCGCTTGTTTCACAGCCTCCATCGCGACTGCAACAATGCGTCCTGCTTCGCGCAAAAGCCCGATCTGACGAGCCGTTTTGAGTGTGATAGCCATCTCTCTTCTCCTTCACCTTGTCTTCAAAAGGGTTTATACCAGGCTCACCCGTTGACCTGTTGCGGCGCTCTGTTCGGCGGCTTCAAGTACTTTTTGTACTCTCAGACCTGATGCAAAGCCCATGTCCGACTGTTGGCCTGTGCGAATGCTGTTAATAAAGATCTCGATTGGGTTTGGTTCGCGCTCGTTATCGCTGATGCTAAAGGTTGACCAAGCGCGCCGCGCGACTTGGAAGCTGCCGATACAGGCTTCTGCTTGGCTCTCTTTGAGATCGTCGGTCTTGATCGCGCCTTCGTGCCCATAGATATCGAGCGTCATTTGGTTGCCCAGGCCGGTCGAGACACGCGAGGCAGTGGCATGGATAACGCTGCCATTAGCGGCGACTAGCTGCAGCGCTGCGATGTCGTCCGAGATCGCTTCGTGCGGCAAGGCTTGGTTGTGCAGCTCGGGATAGTTCGGCAAGAGGGCGTTGACCGCCACAATATCGCCGACGATTGTGTGCAACAGGTCGATGATATGCGCGCCGAGATCGCCGAGTTCGCCGCTACCAGCGATGCGTTTATCGGTGCGCCATACAACGGTGTCGCTGCCGCGCCGCGCCAGACCTAGCATCCAGTCTTGCAAATAGTTACACTGCACATGGTAGATCTTGCCAATCTGACCACTGGCGATGATTTTGCGGGCCAAGCTGAAGCATGGCGTGTTGCGATGGGTGAAGTTCACGCCCGTGATCACGCCTGCTTTGAGCGAAGCATCGTACATCTCTTGGGCTTGAGCGACGGTGAGCGCCAGAGGCTTTTCGCACATCACGTGAATGCCAGCCTCGATCGCGGCCATGCTGATCGGGTGGTGGGCATCGTTGGAGGTTACGATGCTGATCGCATCGAGCTGCGATTGGGCCAGCATCTCTTTGTAGTCGCTATAGAACTTCTCGGCGTTATAGGTTTTGGCGAAAGTTGCTGCGCGTTCTGCGTCGATATCGCAGACTGCAACGATTTGGGTGTTTCCAAGAGCAAGAAATTGGCGAGCATGCCAGTGGGCCATGCCACCGGTTCCGATGATGCCGATACGAAGTGCTGCAGTCATAAGTTGTTACGCTCGTTGAATACTAGCAATGACACCAGGGATCCCCGTCCGACGTTCGAGTTCGAGCACACGTTCCAAGGCCGGCCGATAAGGATGTTCTTCTTCGAGCATTCGTTCAGCCGCTAGTGAACAGCCGAGCCAGAGGAGGTGGTGGTAAGCTACCCATTCAGCAAACCCTTCGCGAAAGATATTGTCGCTGAGGGTTGGGCAGTATTCGGCTTGCCAAGCGTGCGCGTATTCGTGCGCAACCGTGATGCGAAACATCAGCTTGGGTAAACCGTACAACATATAGATCGCACGTACAGAGCCGTGGTAGTAGTATAAACCGAGGGGATGCTCATCGAGCTGAGTCGATGTGTTGCCGCTGCGGTGGAGCTGGCTGAGGGTTGGTGCATCGAGCAAACGAAATTCGACCGGTTTTTGCAGCCGCAGACCGAGTTGCTGCGCGACGCCTTTTACGGTTTCAGCATAGAGCTGTTGTGCTTCCGCTACATCGTAGACTGCGGTGCTGTGGCAGCGGTTGCACTGTTGACGCCCATCGTGCAATTTCCAGTGGTTGTCTTCGAGGGGCGCGCCGCAGCTCGAACAGCGAGAGCGGAAGTCCATACAGTCGGCACAAAAGCCTTCCGAGCGACCGCGAAACATATAGTAACGGCCAATCAATAAACGCCCACAAGTTGCACAGCGGATAGGCTGTATTTGGCGTTCGGAAGCTCGCTTTTGGAAACTCATACATCCATCTCATCATCTGAATAATCGCCGTTCTGCATTATACCATAGCGCCTCGATTTCAGAGAGCTTTCAGCCTGTTTGCATAGAACAACTGTCTCAGTGGCTGGTATACTAGAATCGATAAAAGATTTACGCATGGAGAGTGATTGTGGCACAAGAACCCCGTGAACCTCGCCGAGAGGCATATACTGACGAAACCTTGGTTATGCGGCGTCCAGAGCGGCGGCCAGATCAGCAGCCCGGCCAGCGTCCCGGCGGGCAACGCTCTCAGCCGCGACGACCGTTAGGGCCACCTCCGCCACCACCAACTGGCCCTCGCTCTCAAAGCGCGCGCCCAAGCCGTCGACCTGCCCAACGCTCGTATTGGCCGATTGTGCGCAATGTCATCTTGGTCTTGCTGCTGCTCGGCTTGATCGGTACAGTGCTAGTCTATCTGCAGATCCGTGGCGTAGCCGACGATGTTGTGGTGAATGATGTGCGTAGAAATCCGCCGCTGGCCTCAACCTTGGGCAGCTTTAACGTGCTGCTGGTTGGCGTCGACGAGCGCACCGATCACCCCGAAGAAGGCGTGCGCAGTGATATTCTGTTGCTCGCTCATGTTGATACGGCGGGCGCTTGGGCCAATATGCTTTCGATCCCGCGCGATACCCAGATCGAGCTCGAAGGTATTGGCATCACCAAGATCAATACAGCCTACTACCAAGGTTATCTCGATCCCGAAGGCTTCTATGGCCCGGGCACAACCCGCCAGCAGGCTGGTATGGCGCGCGCCGCCGAGAAGGTTGAAGAGTTCCTCGGCCTGCGCTCCCAAGGCACGCGAGTCGACTATATCGCCCAAGTCAACTTCGATGGTTTCGCCTCGCTGGTCGATGCGCTAGGCGGTGTGACGATCGATGTGCCATACCACATTGTAGATGATGAGTACCCCACGCCCGATTTCGGCGTGATGCGGGTTGAGTTCCAGCCTGGCCCACAGCGCATGGATGGTGCGACCGCCCTGATCTACGCGCGCACCCGTCACGGTTCGAGCGACTTCGACCGCAACGCTCGCCAGCAGCAGGTCATTCGCGCCATTGCCGACGAGTTTCGCTCGCGCGGTTTGATCGGGCGAATCGGCGCGGTGCCCGGTCTATTAAGCGCGTTGGAAGGCACTGTGACCACTACCTTGCCCTTTGATCGTCCCGATGTGCTGTTGGGCATTTTGATGCTGGCAGCTCGCCTCGACCCCAGCGAGATCGGCCAGTTGCGCCTCAGCCCCGATGTGGTGAGCATGACCGAGACCTATGGCGGTAATCTGCTGTGGGACGAGCAAGAGGTGCGCCAACTGAGTGCGCGCTTGCTCAGTAAACCCAGAGCCGAAGACGAGAATGCGCTGATTCAGGTCTTGAACGGCACCGCTGTCACCGGTTTGGGCAGCCGCGTCACGGGCGAGCTTGAAAACGCTGGCTATCGCGTCACCATCGCGGGCAATGCCAGCCAGCCCGATGGCAGCCCAATCGAAACGACTGTAGTTTACGATCTCAACAACAAGCCTGTCACAGCACGGCAGATCGCCAAAGCGTTGGGTGCGAGCGTCAGCAATGGGCCGCTGCCCGAAGGCGCCGAGAGCAGCGCTGATATTGTGGTGGTCTTGGGTAAAGACAACGCCAACCGTTAATTTTCAAGTTGTTCTATCCCATATGTACCGAGCGCCAGTCTGATCGATCAGGCTGGCGCTCTCGTCATACGAGGCTAGATTTATTTATAGCAAATCCGCACGCTTGGCCTTTCAGGGGGCGCTTGGGCGCAGGCAGACGAGCAACCAAATGGAAGGAGCGCCGCTTTGATAGCCGGAGGCGGACGCGCTAGAAGCCGAATGGGAGGTTAGGACCTCTCCGCCAAGCTAATAAACCACCTGAAGTGAGCAAGCGGATCTGATATTAGTCCACTCGGATAACGATCGTACCCAGATAGTAGCTATACAAGTAGAGATAGTTGTTATGGTAGGCTATCGCATTGTTATTGGCCTGCGAGTATGACTCTGCTAAAAGTGGAATCTCGCTAACAAGTTGAGCAAAGTCTTGAGCGGATCGTTCATAGATAGATAGGCCGGTTGAGGTGAGCGCGAAGATACGCGATCCATTGATAACGAGATCAACTATACGTTCGGCAGATCCATCTTTGTTAGCGAAATGCCCTACGATGGTTGGGGAAGCGGCTTGACTAATATCGATGGCTAGAATACCACCGCCTTGTTCGCTCGTTGCGTAGGCATAGGCATAACCATCTTGCACAAGTAGTGCAGCTTCGGCGAAGGGAAGCGTGATCGAGCCAACTGCAGTGGCGTTGAGCGGATCGCTAATATCATAAATCGTCAGTTTCTTCTGATCGTCAATTAGGTAAGCGAGCGATCCTTCGACCTCGACTTGAAACACCTTTGTACCGTTATGGATGGTTCCTACTAGATGTGGATTAGCTTGGTTGCCGAGATCGATCACTTGTAAGCCTAGGTCGCTGGCGACGAAGCTATATTTTCCTGCGATATCTATGTCGTAACTAAAGGTACCGCTAATGATTGTGCTTGCGACTAGCTTAATGTTGGACGGATCGCTCTGGTCGTAGATTGAGAAGTGGTATTTATCGAAGTCATTTGCTGTTACGTATCTTAGGGTATCGCTGATGACATAATACTCTGGAACATCAGGTTCTATTGGCATAGAGCCAAGTAGTTTCAGTTGCGTCGGTGTAGAAATATCGTAGATCCTGTTGAGCGAATGAAGCTTATCTCCAATAACTTGGAGACTACTCTCGCCAGCTAGATTTTGTTGTGTGTACTTGCCAATCAGGGGCAAACCCGACTCTGCATTTGGATTAAAGGCAATGATATGGAGATATCCACTGGCTCCGAAAAGTTGATCAAAATAAAAAGCGTAGATGCGGTTATTGGCAATAACGAATTCACCTAGCGCTTGGTTAACAATAAGTGTGTCTAGTGGGATGGGATTGCTCGGGTCGCTGATATCATAGCGGCTTAAGTCGCTCCCCGTATTAAGATAAAGCGTATTTCCTTCAAGGAAGAACCCACTTAAACTTGGATTCATAGGAAGCTCAAGCCCGAAGGATCTGAGCAAAACAGGTGCGCTTGGATTGCTGATATCAACAACATCGAAGCCTTTTGGAATCTGTCTTGAAGGATCTGTACCTACTGCGACTTGGGCTTGAGAGTGTCTTTCATCATGTAATAAGAAGGCTATGCCATCACGAACAATCGCATCCGAATGTCTGTATGACCTAGATGGAGGATTGGGAGTAGGAGGTGTAATGCTGCTGAGCACCGCTCCAGTATTGATGTCGATGAGCTTTGTAGTGTTATCGAAAGCAAATGCGAATAACAGCGTTCCAGAACTTCGCAGATTGGAGGCATTGATGGGGATTGTTTGATCAGCTTGCAGCCGAAGATCACGGGGATTGCTAATATCGACCACCACAATACCCTGCTTCTTGGTGCCGACATAGGCCTTTGTACCAATGATCTGAATATTATTGGCGCTCTCTATCGCTACACGCGAGAGTAGATTGGGCGCGACTGGATTAGCGATTGAGAAGGCAGCAAAGTGAAAGTCGCTGACGACAAATGCTACTGTTCCAACAATAGCGATGTCTCTGATCTGGCCGAGATCTTGAATGAAGGCTTGACCAACAACTGGGGGATCGCTATCTGCACTAACATCAAGGATCTTTAAACTAACGCCTTCTCCAAGGTAGGCATAATTGCCTGAGACTTCGAAGGCAGTTAGCGCTCCCCCTTCATTACTTTCGAACTTGATGTTTGGTTGTGGTAGCGGTTGGACACCAAAAGGCAGGTAGATAGAGTGATTAGTCTCTTGTTGTGCTAGGAGAGCTTGTGGCTGAGCTTGGATCGGGCTGATGAGCGTTATGATAAAAATGGCACATACGTAATAGACGAGAGGTGCACATCGCATAAAAGTCTCCTTTGGACCCGAATTCTCTCGCAGATTTTGAAGTTTCCACCAACTACCGACTTTGAAATGTTAAACCGTTTATATCATATTTGATTAATGTAAGCAAATATTTTGTGAGCTAGGAGTAGCGAACAAGGACTCTTCTTACTCTGCCGAGGTCTAACTTTCAGTTATGCGGCTGAGGACTGACGTAAGTCGGCGATTGAAGCGAGTCAAATTCGTTGCTTCCTTGAACTATAGGCCTCTATCTGGAAGCACTGCGACTCTTTTATTCAAGACTTGAGAGAATGTAGGGATCTATTTGATAGAACTGAGCGATTATCTGGATTAAAAGCTTTTCGCTGGAAGTCGTAAATAGTGGTGTGGATGCGCTAAAAAAGCGCTTGAAGAAAGAAATCGCTAGCTTAAAGGAGGCAGATCTTAACGAAATCGGCGTTGACTCTCCTTTGAAACAACCTATAATAACTATTATCTCTGCACATAAATACCCCTAGCCATCTGGATTATTAGGTAGTCTGTCAAGGAGGACAACTATGCGATCCTATGGACCCGAGAGGATTCACAACGTCGGCCTATTTGGCCATGGTGGGTCAGGCAAAACGACGCTGGTCGAGTCGTTATTGCTAACCTCCCATGGCATCACGCGAGCAGGACGTGTCGAGGACGGGAATACCGTTAGCGATTACGACCCCGACGAGCAGAAGCGACGTATGTCTATCAACCTCAGTGTAGCTCCGCTCGAATGGAACGACGACAAAATCAATCTGCTCGACGCGCCTGGCTATTCGGACTTTGTGGGGGACATGACCGCAGCAATGCGGGTCTTAGATGGTGCGATTATCGTAATGGACGCATCGGGAGGCGTTGAAGTCGGCACCGAGCAAGCTTGGGATCTCGCTGTGCGGGCGGGGGTACCGCGCATGATCTTCATCAACAAGCTTGATCGCGAGAACGCTAACTTCTTCCGCTGTATCGAAGAGGCGCGCGAGAAACTCGACGCCGCCGTTATTCCGATGCAGATCCCGATCGGTCTTGAGAAAGATTTTCGAGGCATTATCTCCTTGCGCCAGCAGCGCGCTTGGATGAACAGCCCCAAACACGATGGCAGCTACATAGAAGCCGACGTTCCGCCTGAACTCGAAGCTCAGATGCACGAATGGCGCACCGAGCTGATCGACAAGATCGCTGCCGCCAACGACGATCTGATCGAAAAGTATCTCGAATACGGCGAAGATGCTTTAACGCGCGAAGAGCTGTTGCTCGGTTTTCGGGCGGGCATCGCCAACGGCAGTATTGTGCCGGTCTTCTGTGGCAGCGCTATCCAAGTAGCGGGCATGGCCCAGTTGCTCAATGGCATCATCGATAGCATTGCTTCCGCTGGTCGCAAAGAGGTCAAGGCTGTTGACCTCGCGGTTGGCAACGATATCACCCTGCAGCCCAGCGAAGATCAACCCCTCAGCGCCCTTGTGTTCAAAACCTTGGCAGATCCCTATGGCAAAATCAGTTATGTGCGGGTCTATAGTGGCAGTCTCCATGCCAACTCCACGGTTTACAACTCACGTACACGTAAAGAAGAGCGCATCGGAAGCCTCTATTTAATGAAGGGCAAAGAACAGACGGCTGTTCAAACGATCGGCCCGGGCGATATCGGTGTCGCCACCAAATTGGCCGACACACTTACCAACGATACGCTCTGTAGCAGCGAACATCCGGTTCAGCTAGAACCGATCCAATTCCCGCAGCCCAACTTTACCAGCCGCGTTAAGCCGCATACGCGCTCTGACCAAGATAAACTTGCAGCAGCGCTCCATCGCATGATCGAAGAAGACCCGACCCTGCACACCTCGCGCGATAGCCACTCGGGCGAGACCCTGCTGTCGGGTTTGGGCGAAAGCCACCTCGCCATTGTCGCAGAACGTATGAAGCGTAAGTTCGACGTCTCGATCGACCTTACGTTGCCGAGTATTCCGTATCGTGAAACGATCCGTGGTCGAGCTGAAGCGCAGTATCGCCACAAAAAGCAGACTGGCGGTGCCGGTCAGTTCGCCGACGTTTCCATACGGGTCGAACCGCTCGAACCCGATCCCGAACGGGAAGACCCGCTGGTGTTTGTCAACAACATCGTTGGTGGCGTCATCAGCAGAGGTTTCATTCCAGCGGTAGAGGCGGGCATACGCGAAGCCATGGCTGAAGGGCTTCTCTCTGGAAACCCGGTCGTCGATGTAAAGGTGACGCTCTACGACGGCAAAGAGCACCCCGTCGATAGCAAAGAAATCGCCTTCAAGACTGCAGCCAACCAAGCCTTTAAGATCGCCGCAGCCAAGGCTCAGCCGATCATTATGGAGCCGATCTATCAGCTCAATATCCTAGTGCCCGATCAATATGCGGGTGATGTGATGAGCGATATCAACACACGGCGCGGGCGAGTGATGGGTATGATGCCCTATGGCAACGGCAAGACCGAGATCCAGGCCCACGTGCCCTTGGCCGAATGTCAGCGTTATGTGACCGATCTGCGCTCGATCACGCAAGGGCGCGGCCAGTTCACCATGACGTTTGACCACTACGAAGATGTGCCCGCTCATATGATCGATACCGTCGTCAATAATCTTAAGAAGGAACATGTGGCCTAAACACGGTTGAATGTGCAGATGAAGAACGGTGGAGGCTCGACAGACCATTCGGGCTTCCACCGTTCTTTGTTGCTCGCTGTTGGCTAGCGCGAAACCGTGTTCTTGCTGCTAGCCAAAGCCTTTGATGTCTTTAGCGCTTTGGCGGCGAGGTCTTTCCCTTCCATTCGGCTCCTAGCGCGTCCGCCTTCGGCTATCAGCAGTTGACGCCCATCTCCCGCTTTGGCGGGAGATGGGCCGGGGATGATGGTCCCTCAAAACCCCCGAGACGTATCACCTTCTCTAAAGCTCTATCAAGCCTCAAGCTTCGTCGATCGGGCGCGCAGCCCAGCGCCAACTGTTCAGCGCAAGGGGACTTAGACTATTTGCTGGCTCGCATGAGGACTTGGCAGACCCTCAAATCTGCCCTGTAATACCAAATCCGTTTAAAGACGTGCATGCTCTTCGCTCAGAAAAACGAA
>CALGUG010000015.1 GCA_937902315.1 uncultured Chloroflexales bacterium | reverse complement strand
AAAGAGTCACGTTCCGCTCTGCCGAAGGCCAAAGAGAACCTAATCAACCGGATTTCGTATAACATAACAAGTGATCAATCAAATGAGTTGTAATAAAAAGAGGTGGCCCACTAGGGCTACCTCTTTTTGTTGCTATCGGAGAAATGGAAGACTAGTCTTTCTTGCCGAACAGACTGCCGAGTGCACCAAGCGCTTGTTGAGCCGTGCTGCTGGCTGTGTTAGCGCCGATCAACAAGTCTAGCTGTGATGCGATGTTGGGGGGCAACTTGTCTTTGATGAAACCGACAACCAAAGTGATGACTTCGCGGGATTGCGCTTCGGAAAGGCCAGTGCGTTCGGAAACAAGTTTAACCAGTTGTTCCATGGGATGAACTCCTTAGTTCAAGATGAATCAAGTTATTCCATTGTACACTACTTTTTTTTCATAACTAGGGGAGAAATGGCTGAACTTACCAAATAATTACCTACAAAGAACTTCATTGTTATTATCCAAGCTTTATACTTAGATTTCCTTGGAGGAACGGTAGTTGCTAAAGAGCATAACAACGGAATCAACATCCTTTAACTGTCGGAGAACAGTTAAGTACCTTAGATCGGCAGGTTTAATCATATGCGTACTTCCCACCTGACGACCCTTGATACTGGTCTTGATGACTCTTTGATAACCGATTTACCTCCTCGGTTTCAGCACAAATTTGAACGCTTGCGCCAAAACTACTCTAATGAGCTCCGTACGAAATTATGCACTATCGTACAGAACTGGAACCATCTGCAATACGCTTGGGATGCAGATGTATTCGAAAGCCTTTATCGTGCGGTACATAATTTAGCTGGAACGGGTGCAACCTTCGGCTACGCTGCACTTGGCTCGATTGCGCGCGAGATCGCAAATAGCTTGAAGCCCGTGCTCGAACATCGAGCTGGTATAACGCCATCTCAGGCGCACTATTTGATGCCATTGATCATCGAACTATGTCGAGAGTCGCGTTTTGAAGATATTATTTTAAAACCTTCTCTTATGCTTGAAGTTTGGCCTAGCCACGATGAGGTGAATAAATTATCTTTTTCAATCGATATGTCGTTTTCTTGTGCTCAAAATCTGGCAACCCATCTCCTTCGATTAGAATATGAAAGCCGTTGGCTGTATCTCATTCTGCAGAGTGAGTAAGCTTATTGACGTTACGCTCTTGGAATAACTTTTCAGTAGTATAACGAGAATAGGTCCATGGAAGCTTCCATTCTACTCGTTGAAGACGACGATTCTGCTCGCGCAATCTTACATCGTTTTCTGGTTGTCTCTGGTTACGATGTTTGTAGTGTGGCAACGGGTCAACAAGCAATTGAGCAATTAACGCATAAAACGTTTGATGGCGTTGTAAGCGACATCTTTTTGCCCGATATTGATGGCCTTGAAGTGTTGCGGGTTGCAACCAAACAGGCTCCAGCACCAACCGTGCTGTTGCTTACAGGTCATCGAGGTCTCGACCATGTGATCGCCGCGTTGCGGGCGGGAGCCAATGACTACTTGTTGAAGCCCTGCGTGCCGACGACCTTACTCGAACGCCTCGATCAAGCTTTGCATCAGCGCAGTCTCTATATCTCACAAGAGAGTATCCTGAAAGGATACCAAACGATTACAAGGGAGAGTCCGATGCAACATATTTCAGAATCCCTCCCCTCCCATGCGCGCTCGCGTATGGACAACTCATCGCCTTCAGAGATACCGAACCAGTTGCGCTTTGGTAAGCTGGTTTTAAGTAAAACGCTCAATAAAGCCACCTATGCAGGTCGCGTTTTGCACCTTACGCCGATCGAGCACAAGCTTTTGCGCTGCTTGATTCAGGCCGAAGGGCGAGTAGTGAGTTACATCGATATTGTGAAAGAGACCCATAAAGACATGTTGCAATATATCGATGCGCATGTCTTGCTGAAATCGCACGTGCGGAATATCAGGCGCAAGACCAGCAAGTATTTGATCAGGAATGTGCGCCAGATCGGTTATCGGATCGTAGCCGACTAAACTGTGCTCAGTATGGCCTTTGTAGCCTCGTAACCAAGGTGTAATCTCTATAGCTTGGTTTCTGGTTGGCTGTGTGTCATACTCTTGTGTGAGCACAATGTTCTCACCTACGAGCCTCGTCCATGGACAGCACTCCATGGGCGAGGCTCTTCGGTTTGTTTTTGGGCTTGCACTGCTTACGCTGCGAATACAGCGAAATGCAGCGATTAGACGCAGGAGAGCAAAAACCGGGGAAAAACAAAAAGAGACAGGTTCCGCTCTGCCGAAGACCAAAAAGTAAGTCAGCTACAGAATTTGGTATGAAATGCTGAAGGTTTGGATGGATGGGCGCTGATTTGGTAGCCGGAGGCGGACGCGGTGAGGAACGAATGGGTGTGAAAGACCTCGCCGCCTGTGTGATGCCAATGAAAAGCAGGAAGCTGATTGTGTATGCAGGGATGGTATGAGCTTATTGACGCTTGAGGAGCAGCAAAATAAGCCATGCGCCAAAGACCAAAACCAGGCCAATGGCCAGCCAAAAGAGCACAACGACCAAGGTGCCACCCAGCCCAAGCGAGCTGACGATGCCGAGCGCGCTGCTGGCTAACACCAAGGCCGTTACGATCAGAGCGAGGCTGAGGCGTCCCGATGCGAGACTGATGGCGTTGGCGTTGCGGAGAGCTTCGTTGTTGTGGGTTTGGATGCTGAGTGAGCCTTCGCTAAGTTGACGTAAAACGCTGTTGCTGTAGTGGGGCAGGGCCATGAGAGCTTCGGCGACGTCGCGCATCTCGTGCAGGGCTTGACTGCCGATCAGTTTGGGGGCGTTGCTGACGGCGCGCGTTACGTAGGGTTGAACGATGGTGAAGATATCGAGTTGAGGGTCGAGCTGGACGCCCACGCCCTCCATCATAATAATCGCTTTGAGTAGCAGGGCGATCTGGGGTGGCAGGCGCAGACGGTGGCGCTGAAAGATCGTCAAGAGTTCGCCGCCGGTAGCGCTAGCAGAAAGCTCCGAGAGCGGCTGATCGACGATGTGATCGATAAAACGCGAGAGATCGCGGCGTAGAGCGGGTGAGGCTTCGTAGCGCGAGACGACCCCTAGGCGCTCGAGAACACGCAGCGTGGCGTCGAGGTTGCGCGTGCTGATGGCTTGAAAGAGCAAGAGCAGTTGGGTGCTGTCATTGGTATCGAGTATGCCCACTTGGCCGAAGTCGAAGGCGCCGATCACATTGCCGGGCAGAGCGCAAAAGTTGCCCGGGTGTGGATCGCCGTGGAAGAAGCCGTCGACAAAAACCTCTTGGAAGATCAGCTTGACGCAGTTGCGAGCCAGTTTGCGGCGGTCGAGCCCGGCCTGAGACAAGCCTGCGAGATCGTTGATTTTGACGCCGAAGAGCCGTTCGCTGGTGAGGACGCGCGTGCTGGAGTAGTCCCAAAAGATCTTGGGGATGTGGATCTCGTCGCTGTCGCGAAAGTTGCTGCGAAAGCGCTCGGCGTTGCGGGCCTCGCGGCGGTAGTCGAGCTCGCCACGCAGCGAGGTGCTGAATTCCCAAGCGAGCTCGACTAAGTCGTATTGCTGGCCGAGGGCGGTGTGTTCTTGGGCGAGGGTTGCTAAGTTGGTCAAAATGGCGAGGTCGGTGTTGATGATTTGGCTGATATTGGGGCGCTGAACCTTGACGACGACCTGTTCGCCTGTGCGTAGAACCGCGCCATGCACTTGTCCCAAAGAGGCGGCTGCCAGTGATTCGCGCTCGAAGGATTGAAAGATTTCGTCGAGCGGGCGGCCTAGCTCGGCCTCGATGGTGGCGACGACCTCTTCGTAGGGGAAGGGCGGCACGGTATCTTGCAGTTTGTTGAGCTCTTCGAGGATATCGGCCGGGATTAAGTCGGGGCGGGTGCTAAGGATCTGGCCCAGTTTGATAGCGGTCGGCCCAAGATCGGTCATGGCCATGCGCAGGCGCTCGCCTACGGTCAGGTTGGGCGACGGACTCTGGCGCAGAATCCGGCGGGGCAGCGATAATACGCTGGCTAGGCCCGTTTCTTGAATGACCCAGCCGAAGCCGTGCGAAGTGAGAACGGTAGCGATTTCACGATACCGCCCTAAATAGCGTGCTTGACGAACAAGTGACCACACCGCGCTATCCTTGTGTATATGACTCTCTCAAGCTAGTATACCATCTCGTTCGACCTTTGGTTGGGTGGGGCGATTTCGCTGCTTGCTGCTTGCAGGTTTGCGAGTTGTGGCGCTCGGCTGCGTTTGTACCTACAATGACATGTGCCGTCGATAGAGAGGAGCTTCTTTTATGTTTTTACGTCTTAGCCGCAAGCCAGACCTCTCGAGAGCTTTTGCAGTTCTGGAAGAACAAGGGATCTCAGCAGACCAAGCCGAGCGTTTAGCAGACTACTTTTTGCGCGCCGAGCCGCGCGATCTGGTTTTGATTAATCCGCATTTGCTGGCTGAGCGGATGGGCCTCGATGTGCGGACCTGTTTGCGTTTGCTGTTGCAAGCCCTCAAGGCAGGCTTGGTAACCCTGCATTGGGAGGTGCTCTGCCCGCACTGCGGCCAGCTCACCAGCGATGTTCACGAGTTGGGCAGTTTCAAGCACGATATGACCTGTCTTGCTTGCCAAGGCGATTTCCCTCCTCAACTCGACCGCGATGTGCGGGTGACCTTTAGCTTGGTTCAGCGTTTGCGGCCGCGCCCAGCCAGCTACGATCCAGCCTATCGAGCCGAGCTCGATCGGCGCTTGGGCGTGGTTTCGGGCCATGCCCTGCTGTTGGTGCCCGAATTTCAGCGTATCTTCCCGCAGCAGCGCATTCTGCCCGATGAGAGCCTCGAAGTCACCCGCGTGGCGCTGCTCTTCACCGATCTGGCAGGCTCGACGGCCATCTATGCTCGGCGCGGCGATCCGCGAGCCTATTCGTTGGTGCGCATGCATTTTGATGAGCTCTTTCGAGTCGCCGATCAGTGCAACGGCCTGATGATTAAGACGATCGGCGATGCGGTGATGGCGGCCTTTCAAACTCCGGCCGATGCTCTCAAGGCGGCGATCTGGATGCAAAAGGCGATCGCAGATCTGAATCAGCGCGCCGAGCTCGAAGGCGATGAGCGCTTGATACTGAAGGTTGGTCTGCACTGTGGCCCTTGCCTCAGCGTGACCCTCAACGATCAACCCGACTATTTCGGCGGAACAGTCAATACGGCGGCGCGGGTGCAAGGCCTCTCGCGCGGCCACGATATCGTCTTTACGGAGGCGATTTTAGACGATTCCGAGGCGCGCGACCTGTTAGGAGCACGCCCGATCGAGCGCGAACGCGTCCAGCTCAAAGGGATCGATCAACCCGTTCCGGTGGTGCGAATCGCTGCTTAAACAGGCCGATTGTGCTTGCAGCTCGAAGCGTGGCTAGAGCGAAGCTTCCTGAAGTTGTGCATGCAGAATCGTCTATAATGCATATGATGAGGATAGTTTGAAGCTTGTTGGATTGTGGCGTAGAGCGTGCGACGAGCCGGAGAACAGTCTTGCACTCGTTATTCACCTGTTGGTTTGGCGAAGCGCGCTCGGAGCTACAGCTTGCAGTTTCGAGCCGATCTATCGGTTGTGAGTTCAGTAGAAAGGACGCACCCCGACTCGTGCCTTGCATGGGCGACGAGCAAGTGTGCAAACGAAACATATGAAGATCTGGAAAGCGCGTGCCCCGATGCGGATTGGCTTCTTCGGAGGTGGCACTGATGTCAGCCCTTACGACCAACAGTATGGTGGCAAAGTTCTGAACTGTACAATTAATTTGTTTGTGCGTTGTATGATGCGCCCTAGCTCCACGCCAGGCATTACGATTCGTTCGCTCGATTTAGAAGAGGTGAGCCGTAATGTGACGGGCCGCGAGTGGGATGGGCGTCTCTCTTTGCCCCAAGCGGTGCTTGATTCGGTTCGTGAGGCGCGCGGCGATCTGCCCGAAGGTGTTGAGCTGACCATGTTCAGCGATGCGCCTCCGGGAAGTGGGCTTGGCTCGTCATCGGCCTTGGTTGTGAGCATGCTCAAGCTGCTCTATATGGCCTACGGCATTCCGGTCGATATGCACGAGCTGGCGGAACTGGCCTATAAGATCGAACGAATCGATCTGGGCATTCCGGGAGGACGCCAAGATCAGTACGCTGCCGCCTTCGGTGGTATGGCGGTCTATCACTTTGGCGGCCCGCGCGTGATCGTCGAGCCAGTGATCACCGATCCGGCCGCTCTGCTTGAGCTAGAGAGCTGCTTGATCATCGGTTATATCGGTGATCGCAAGCTGCTGCGCTACCACTTGATGCAAGACCAAGTGCGACGCTTGGTCGAGGGCGACACTTTACGTTACCACGACGAGACCAAAGCCTTCGTCGATGAGGCTACTAAATTGCTGCGTTCGTCGCGAATCGCCGATTTCGGGCGTTTGCTGCACGATGCTTGGGAGGTAAAGAAGGCTTTTTCGCCCCATATCGCGCCGCCGATTGTCGATGAGGTGTATGAGTTGGCTCGTGCCAACGGCGCTTGGGGCGGCAAGATCACCGGTGCAGGCGGTGGCGGCTTTATGGTCTTTGCCTGTCCGTTTGGGCAGCGCCTCCACTTAGAAAAGGTCTTGACCAATGCGGGCGTTCAGGTTCGCCCCTTCTCGTTTGTGAACCATGGCGTGCAGTCGTGGTCGGTCGAAGAGCCGAACTAAGCCAGCTCTCTACAGGCCGTTGCCCAAATAAGAGCAACGGCCTTTTTGCCTTCTCAAACTTTACATCACACATTCACGCCTGCTCTATGTAGCCTTCTAGCGGTTTGTTCCTTACCTCAAAGTAGGCTTCGACCGCGTCCGCCTCCGGCTATTAACATGTTCAGCCAGAACCAGAGACTTCTACTCGCCATCCAAGCGCCGATAGCACATCCGAAAGATCCTATGAAATCCGCTTGAATCATTGTATTTTGGGACGGTCTTTCGGCACACAGTTACCACAGCGTGGTTACGGGCGAGCTGTTGGTAGCCGGAGGCGGACGCGCTAGCAGTCTTCTTTGGGGAAGAGACCAAACCGCCAGCGTGCTGAACTGATTAAACGGATTTGGTATGAAACGGGTTTTGATTACGCTCGATCGTAATCACTTGCAATATGGAAAGCTCTCTGCCCTCGATCCGTCGTTGTTATAGGCTGCAATAAGCTGTTTATTGAGGCTGCCAGCGAATATAAGGGACAAGAAAGATAGGAGAAGAGGCTATGAAAACTCGCTCGGATTATCTTCCCGTCCTCTGTGTGTGCTTAGGCTTGTTGGCCTTTTCCTGCTTTGACATGCAGCATCGGCGCGAGATCGCATCTGCTCAGCCTGAAGAGATTACAGCTTCTCTAATGATCAACGGTGTAGAGCGTTCTTTCAAATATGTTGTCTCGAGTCACCCTGCGCCCGCTAGTGGGCGTCCGTTGGTGATCCATCTGCATGGCGATGGCGGCAGTATGTCGCTTTCGGCTCGTTGGAAGGATGCGGTTCTGAACGATGATAACGGCGCGGTTTTATTATCGGCCAATGGGCGCAATACTATCCCCGATGCTGCCGCCATCGATGGTTCGGCTTGGCGCTTTCGTATGGATGAGGCGGGTCGCCCCTACGACGATATCGATTTTATCAACCAGTTAATCGATGCTGCCCTGAATAACAACCTTTTGAACACGCCGATCGATCCCGCTCAGATCTATGCGGTGGGCGAATCGCGCGGAGCAGGTTTTGCTTATTTTCTCTACGCCGATCCACGCACAAGCAACAAGATTCGTGCGATTGTACCGATCTCGGGCACGTTTTATTGTGATGGCGTCGGCTTGAACGAAGGTGAGGCCGATGCTGCTCCGGCGCCCGGCAACGATATGGTATGCGGCAAGATAGAGCCCTACGGTTGGTGGGGGCCACGTCCTGAACTCTTCAGCGCTCCCAATGTAACTCGCGAAGCGCATATTCTCGATATTCACGGTCAGATCAGCTCGGGCGAATTCCCAGACACGGCTCCGCCCGCTCTCGATACCTCGTGGGCGGCGAGCACTTGGGCTGGTTGGGGCGATGCGGCTGGCTGCGATACCGAACAGGTACGCTCGATCACAGAACAGACCTTGCCTTATACGGTCGATGGCAAAGTTGTGAAGAGTTATGCTTTTAGCCAATCGAGCGCTACACCTGCTCAGCGCTGTGCACTCGATCTCACCTTTTACGTCGTGCAAGGAGGCGGACATGTGCCATCGGGTTTTGAAAAGACAGCTTGGTGTTATCTGAGCGGTGTAGGCGGCAATCCCAGCGATCATGCCTGCGCCGAACAGACAAGCCCGCTGACCCCGACCACACCGACTGTACCAAACGAGCCAACGGTAAAGCCGACGCTGCCTATCGAACAGCAACGTCGGCTCTTTTTGCCTTATGTCGTTACGACTTAGCTGCGACTATTTTTTGCGCCAGACCGATAACTCTTCTTGACTTTTGCGGTCGAGGTTGAAGTAGCTGCGCGCTTCGATCTGCTCGTATTGGCCGCTGGCGCGCAGTTGATCGAAGTAAGCCAGATCGTCGGCGTCGAGCTGGCCGGTGTCGACCATAAGGTATTCGGCTCGGCTCGAGTAGGCGACCGGATAGATGATGTCATCGCCTGGGAAGACGTATAGCTCTTGGCGATGGGCGAGCGGCGGCCCGAAGCTGTTGGTCGCTGCTACGGCGGCGTCGGCGGGAATATGTCGCATCAGCTCGGCCGCGATCTGGTTGCGCTCGTGCATGACCGGGCGCGTGACGATGCTGAAGAGTGGATTGCGGAAGATCAGGTTGCAGGCCAGCGCCATAGCCAAAAGGAAGAAGAGCAGACTCTGCGATTGTAGGGCACGATGGTGGGGATCTTTATTGCTTTGGCTTGCGAAAACGTGATACTGAAGCCAACGCATGCCTTCGATCGAACCGATCACCATAAACGGCACGATCAGCGCTTGATAGTGGTAGTGGGTGCTGGCGTGCAGTTGTGGTGTGTTAGACAGCAGGTTGATCGCAAAAAAAGGCAGGGTCGGCAGCAGATAGCGCGGCGCTAAAAAGAGTAGGAAAGCGAAGGGCAGGAACATTTCGAGCAGATAGCGCATGCGTTTGATGCCATCGTTTGAGCCGAAGACGTAGTTAAGTACATAGCCCGGATCGCTCAGCATTCGCCAGATCATTTCGCTCGGCGAATCGCCCAGCCAGCCGTAGATCACACTGGTGTAGAGAAACTCGCCATCGCTGCGGAAGCTCGGCACCAACACTAAGACGCAGAGCAACATCCAGCTCAGGCCGAGCAGAATCGGCAGCAGGCCATAGAGCAGCAAAGGCTTTTTGTGCAGCGCTAAAAAATGGCGACTATCGCTTGCGGCCTGCCAATGCGGCCATTCGCCTAACAAAAAGAGCACTCCCATACCGGCAACTGCAATGCCTACATCGGCGCGGCAGCCGAGCGCCAGCAGAGTCCAGAGGTAGAACCAACCCAGACGGCGCAATTGCAAACAGTAGAGCGCCGAGAGCATAAAGGTGGTTGCGAAGGCGCGAATCTGAAACTCGTAGAGGTTGGTCCATTCAACCGGAGCATAGAGCAGATAGGCGGCGGCGAAGACTACGCCCGCGAATCTGTTGAGCAGACGAACGCGCGCGAAGTGGTAGATCGGCAGCGCCCCGAGGCCGACTACCACTGTCTGCAGCAGCAAGATAAAGTACGGGCTTGGTATCAGGCGGTAGAGCGGTGACAGCAGCAGCTCGGTAATGATGATATCGATCCCGAAGTAGGACGAGGTGCCCGCCGAAGGCGACGAAGCCGCGATTCGTCCGTGCCCGGTGTTCCACAAGACTTGGAGATGGACCGCAAGGTCGAAGCCCATCCACGAGGCCCAGTATTTGTAGCAGGCGGCAGCTCCGAAGACCAGAATATAACCCACTACCCCGATAATCAGCAGGTTGCGCGCGTTTCGTTCGAGCCAAACCAAACTTTTGCTGGCTAGCTCGCGTCCTCGGTCGAGGACGATCGATTCTGAACGTGACACACTCATGGTTGGATCGCACTTGGATCAGCTGCGTATACCACAAACGAAGGGCTACGCCCGTCGGGGAAGTCGACTCCCGTGGCAAGCGCTTGCGGATTTTGTCCGAGATAGTCTGCCAAGATTTCGCGATCTTTTTCGTAGGTGTAGCCGGAAAGAACAAAGATCGCACCCGGTCTGATCGGCTCGGAAGCGACGCCTGCATCGAAGGTCTGGATCGAGTAGCCGTGGTTGAGATAGACGAAGACCGGGTTGGTCGCGATGCCCGCAGCGACAAAGATCTGGCGGTCGGGATCAGTCTGATGGATCTCGCGGACATATTCGCCCACTTTGGTGTGTACCGGATAGAACGAGACCCAAACAGCCGGATCTTGGCGCATCTGTACAAAGTAGGTCGAGTAGTTCAACGCGACGACTAGTAAAACCAACGTTGCGGCTGCACCCTGCAGAATAGCTTGTGGCAGACTTAGTTTGCTATTGAGCAGTAAACGCAAGAACCATTCCAAGCCTAGGGCTGCCACCACACAGGCAAAGGCGATCGAGCCTACGCTGCGCATACCGTGAGGCGCATCGACCGCGAAGGCGCTCGGCACCATACTGATACCGATCGCACCGATCAGGAATAGGCCGCGCCAGCCGAGGCCGGGCCAAGTACCGTTGGGCGCGCGACGTGCGATCAGGGCGCAGCCGAGCAGCAGGCCGAAGCCGCTTACAAAGTCGAAGCCGGGGCGGTTAGGCGGCGCGTGGCGTCCGTTTTCGTCGCCGCGCACATTGTAGAGCAGTAAGTGCTTGCCAAGCGTTGTATCGAGCGCAGCCAAAGGAGAACCGCCTTTGAGGGCATCTTCGCTCAGCAGAAAGACGCCGCTTACGCGGTCGTTAAACTCGGCCTCTCTGGTGAGTGCATACCACAACATCGGCCCAGCAGCGATCAGCACGCCCAAACCGAGCGCTACCACGCTGATCAGCCATTGCGTTGTCAGCTCGAAGCGGGGTCGTTTATCAGGCGTTTTGTGGCTCTTGTACCAGATCTGCCACAAGTAGCCCAAAGCCAACAAGCCAGCCACACCGGGAACAACGCGTCCAGTATGATAGGTTTGAATCGCCAGACCGACGAAGATGCCCCCCAATAGCCAGAGCAGCCAGGTTTGAATCTGATAGCGGCGTTGTTGTGGGTCGCGCTTGAGTAGATGCCAGCCTTCACTCAAGAGCCAGAGGCCTGTCAGGCCGAAGAACGGATCGAAGACGGTCGAGAATGAGAAGCGGCTGACCGTGATATGCCAAGCCGAGCAGGCGTAGAGCAGGGCGGCCAGCAAGGCGATCCGTTCGGAAAAGAGGCGTCGCGTTAGGCCATAGAGTGGTAATACGCTGAGTGCGCCCGCCAACGCTGTAAAAGGCCGCATGGTCCAAGCGTGAATGCCCCACAACTTAAATTCGAGCGCGAAGAAGTAAAAGGTCAGCGCGGGCATATTGACGCCGCCCTCGGCGATATAGACTGGGCGGTAGCTCGGATCTTCCAGAATGCGTAGGGCGTAAAGACCGTGGCGCGCTTCGTCTCGCCAGAGGCCGAAGGGCAGGTTGGCGAGGTCGTAAAAGCGTAGGCCGAGCGCCAATACAAAGATGCCTGCCAGCCACCAGAGCGGATGTTTGATGGATGCGAGTTTGTGTTGATTGAGCTCTTTGTCGTTTGCTGCCCGTCGTTCAGCCACTACAATCAGACTGAGCGCAAGCAACATCAGCACGATTGCGCCGATTAGAAACGTTTGGGCGTTAAACAAGCCCTGGGCGATCAGCAAAAGCAGCCCACCGCCCCACAACAGGTAGGGATAGGGGAGCGTTCCGCTCAGTTGGCTGAGCAGCTTGATGAGCGGTCTGGCCACCAGTGCGACCGTTGCCACACTCAGAAACCAAGGTAAGGGAGGTAGAACCCAGGCGAGGCTATAGGGTGTTAAGCGTGCCCAGACTACTAACGCGAGCGTGACGACGGTGCCGACAAGCAGAACGATCGGCCAATGCCAGCCAGAATCGCTGGCTTTGGTGCTGTTTCGCCAAGTGCGCAGCAAGCTCACACCTTTGCCAGCGGCGCAGGCCAACACTGCTATCAGCCAGGTGTAAGCGAGCGCGCGCGGGTGAAGAGGTAGGCCCTGCAGCCACCAAGGGTTGCTATTTTCTGTGATCGGAATCAGGCGAACAGTGCTGAGAGCCGCGCCCAGATCGCGCCCGTCTTGTGGCCCCGGGCGGCTGGTGCCGCTCACCAAGGCGTAGCTCGGTGCTGCGCCTTTGGCATCCGATGGCGGCAGTAACACGCGGTAGCGCTGCCAACCTTCGCTCACTGAGAAGGTGGTCGAGATCGGCCCGCTCGCGCTCGGCTGCTCGGCCACAATACTGAGGTGCGGATCGCCGCTTTTGATGATCTGGCTGCCGTTGATTAGCAACTCGATCGCTAAGGGCGATGCATCGGCTCCATGCAAAATCAATCTAGCGTCGGGACTACTCCAGCGGAAGGGCAGACCGCCGCTCTCTTCGCGCAGAAAGAAGCCTGTACTAAAACGATTGTCACCTTCTGCGCCGATCTGGATCGTCCATGTTTCGGGCGCACGAAGGGCCGCGCTGAGCAGATAGGCACAGGCGGCCAACAGAAGTGCACCGACAACAATTCGGGTAAGGTAACTTGTGGTGGCGTTTCTCAAGACCAAACTACTTTTTCAAAATCGCTTCACTATGATAGCGGCTGATCACATCGCTCAGCTTCTTCGAGAAGAGCGGAGAGCGTTTGATCCCTGTTTTATGCAAGATGTAGCGGCGCAGTACGTTGAGTGTCGACAAGCCATAGACCACACTGCGGCGGAAGTTGACCGACGATGCTTCGTCGAAATAGCGTGTCGGCACGGCGATCTCTTCGATCTTGAAGCCGAAAGCCACTGCTTGGGCGATCACCTCAGTATCGAAGACGAAGTCGTCTGAGTTGAGTAGGAAGGGGATCGTTTCTAAGAGCTTGCGGCTGTAGGCCCGGAAGCCAGTGTGACATTCCGAAAGATTCTGACCCAAAACCAGATTCTCGGTGATGGTCAAAAAGCGATTCGAGACATACTTCCAAATTGGCATACCGCCCTGCAGGGCTGGATTGCCCTTTTGACCGGGCTTGCGCAGCAGACGCGAACCCATCACCATATCGCAGCGGCCCTCTTGGATCGGCGCGATCATTTGGGGGATCAAGGTCGAGTCATACTGATAGTCGGGGTGGAGCATCACGACGATATCTGCCCCGTTGCGGAGTGCCTCAAGGTAACAGGTTTTTTGGTTGCCACCATAACCACGGTTTTGTACGTGGATCACAACTTCCAGACCGAGACGGCGAGCGACTTCGACAGTTTCATCTTGCGAAACATCGTCTACCAAGATGACATGGTCGACCACACCGGGCGGGATATCGTTGTAGGTGCGTTCGAGGGTGCGAGCTGCATTATAGGCAGGCATCACCACGATTACTTTTTGCGTAGCCATTATTGCCTCACGATGGCGATGCGAGTCAGCCATAGATCGATAGCTGACGCCGCAAGATAAACATACAGTACGAGTGCAGCGCCGCGCCACAACCAACTGCGTTGCGTAAGCCATGTCAATACCGCGCCACTCGCTAACATCATAAAGGGTACTGCGATGAAGAAGTGTTTGTCAACCATCGACACTTTGTATGCTAGTGGGATAAACAATACCATAATCGCACACCAAGCACCAATCATAATCGTCACTAGGCGGAAACCCAGCTCACGGTTAGGGAGCGGTGCTAAGGGTGCAAGCGCGCGGTCGATGGGTTTGTTAAGTACGAAATAGAGCGCACTGAAGATCAATGGCGCAACGAAACCGTAATTCCATAAACGGGTGTGGCGTGCGATATAGGCGCCCCAAGTATCGCTGGCCTTTCCGATGCTCTCGTTGCTGCTCGTAAACGACTGGATAAAGTAGGGAATAGTGCGCTCGATGATCGGCGGAATATACTGACCGTAATAGATGATCAGTGCTATGCCGAACGCACTGAGAGTCGCGATCCAGAGCGGTTTTAGCCCCGCTCGTAGCTCTCGCCCCCAGAACCAGATCCCTATGCTGAAAAAGACCATAAAGATAGCCATAAAGAAGGCCGCTACGGTATAGACCAGCATGCTGAGCAGCATAAGAATCGTCAGGCAGATCAAAGCCCAGCGTTCGCCTAAACGTTGCCAGAATACCACCATAAAGGTCGAACTCGCCAGAGTCCACCAAAGACCAGTTGTGGTTGGTACATTGCCCCACGAGTGGAGCAGATACATGGCAGGCAACACGGCGTAAAGCAACCCGCCGAAGAGCGCTGTGCGTTTGCCTAAACCTCCATAGACCGCCATCAATGCGATCAAAAGGATGCGCAGGCTGTCGATAAAGGCGCTGACCATGTTGGCCGTGAGCGAGAGCGGGAAAGGCAGTATGGTGTAAGCGATCGCAAAGATGTGGAAGTAGGGCGAATAGGGAATAACAGGTTTGGTATTGCCCCATTCGGCCAAAGGCATGGTCGATTCGTTGAGCGGGCTGTTGGTGCCATACAGCTCAAGGAACCTACCGTTCAGTAGCCACAAGACCCGATCCATGTGCCAGGCCACATCGATACCGATAAAGTAGGGGTAGAGCATGCCACCAGCTTTGATCCAGTAGCTGATCACAAAGATTAATAGCAGTACTTGCGTGATATTCAGCCGATAAGCCCAAGCCAGAATCGGATTGTTTACTGTCTTTTGCGTACTTGGTTCGACATACTCTTCGGCGGGCAGTAGCCACTTTAAGGCTCGTTCGAGCAGCAGCAAGGCTACGATGCTCCAGAGCACCAGACCGCCCAAGCGCGGCAGCATGAAGCTGCTTGGGAAGCGGTAAACGATCAACGCCCATGTGCCAAGGCCGAGCACTGCTAGCGCACCGATCAGGCCGAGCCAAGCCGAATCGCCGATCCGACTCAAGCAGAAATAGACGCCCAGTACGATCACCAAGGCCCAGAGCGTATTGGCAAGCGGCGGAATCAGCGAACCGTTTCCGGCAGGCTGGAGCGATACATCCGAGATAAAGATGCCGAGCGGGCGCGGGTCGAAGCTTGTGGTGAAGGGATCGGTCGAGATGATCAAATCGAGATCACCGCTCATCATCGCTTCGGCCGGAATCAACAAACCGATTCGGCGATCGCTTAACCCCTCGGGTAGGGTTACGATCGGTGTATCGTTGGCCGAGATGCGGGCGTTGATCGCTTTATTGGCCGGGTTAGCCGTCACCACGGTCATATCGAGGCGCCAGTCGCCGCCACCTAGGCCTGGCAGGTGCAGAACGCTCTCATCGCGCGTCCAGCGATAGGTGCGGGCGGGCGAGAGAGTAACGCTCTTCACTAAACCGGTCGCAACTGGTGGGTTGCCTTCGATCGGTGGAACCAGATCGATAGTGATCTGTTCGCCGCTGGCCGCTTCCGGTGGAATAAAAGCCACCAACTGGCGGGGCGGTCGGCGCGGGATATTCGCTCGCGAACCGTTGACCGAAACCGCTACATCATCGAGAGCGCTGTCTCCAAGCCCGTCGCTGGCGTGCAGCGTCGCAACCCATAGCCCTTGATGTCCGCCGGGAATCGTCAGGGTGCGACTATCGCTCGGCCAAGTGTATTCCGGGCCGACGCCTGTGGTATCGACCTCGCGCCCGTGAAAATTCTCGACAAAGGCCGAATCGTAATAGTCGCCGATATCGATCGAAACGCTTGGGCGAATGGAGTAGGCAGCGATCAGTGCCACCAACGTAAGCAGCGCCAAAAGCCCAAAAGGCCACAGGCTGCGAGATGATATTTGGGATAGTGGTGATGCGACAGAAGGTGTCGCAGGTGTGCGTTCCAACAAAGAACGTGCCATAATCTCAATCTAGCGCTGTCTGGACAAAAGAAAATACAACAGGTCGTCGCTGCTGTCCAGCACGGCTTGCTCTCCTACTACCTTTATATTGCACGAACAGAGATTGTAGCAGAAAATGCGAAAATTGCCAGAAGCCCGTTTTCTCGATTCGCAATGCAACAGAATGGCCGTTTGCATGTCGGTTGCAAACGGCCATTGTTCTAAATGTATTCAGCCCTTGCGAGCTCTTGGTGATAGGCTAGCGCTTTGTGATCACAATATACTGCGGATCGATTGTCGCCTTGATCGTCAGAGGCTTGCCAGATTCGGGTGTACAGTCTCGAATGCTCGGGTTGGCTTTGCCCAGATCACTCCAACAGATCGCCTTTTCGTCAGCTTTGACTGTGATCGCTACATCCTTGCTAAAGTCGCTTTGGAAGGTCCAAACTGCGTGAATTGTGTCGTTGCCTCTCTTGAAGCTATAGACCCGTTCCTGGCGACTGTCTTTATCGGTGATGATCGTGATCGGAGCACCAACATATTTCGCTCCAAGCAAGATCGAGAGCGCATTCTTGAGAGCATAGTAGCCTGCACGGGGTTGGAGTTGCGAGCCCTTCAGATCGATCAGATGGCTTTCGGCGAAGCCTGGCGACTGGTTGACCAAGGGGTACCAGATCGCGCCTTGCAGGTTCAGATACTCGTTAAGTGCCATGGTGATCGCGGGGATGCGCGCTGCATATTGGGCCTGATAGGTGTTCATAAACTGCACACCTATGCTGCTATTGGGGGAGCAGACGTTCTGGCCTTGCGGGCAGGGCGCGCCAATCTCGGTTGCAATCATGGGCTTGAATTCGAGATCAAGGCGACGTTCTTTCAGAATGCTGCGGATCTTGAGTAGTTTATACGAGAGCCAGTCTTCGTTTTTGCCCGAGCCATAGGCATGAAAACTTAGCATATCGATTGCGTCGATATACTGGCCATGCTCTTCAGTCATACCACGAAGGAAGTTGAGAGTATCTTGTTCGCGCTTACCACTATCCCAATAGGTCAAGGCGCCACCCAAAACTTTGGCTTTGGGGTTGCCGCTTCGGATCGCAAAGGCAGCTTTATAGAGTAACTGACCGTACTGTTTGCCGCTGCCGATCGGATCTTCCGCCTCCATCCAACAGCCGATACCGCCCTCATGTTTGGGAATATCGGTGCGATAAGCGTCGGGTTCGTTCCAGATCTCCCAGTAGTTAATGGCCGTATCGCCGCTAGAGTAGCGTTTCGCCAAGGTGTGCATGGTACGGGCGAAAGCGTCGTAGTGGACCGTATCGGGTGGGCTGCAGACCCATTCTGGGTATTTACGTGCCCAAACTGGTGTATCAGTTACCATTACAATCGGCTCAATTCCTGCAGCTCGCAACTGGCGAATCGAGTGTTCGATTAGCTTTAACTCTTCCCATTGGTACTTGCCAGGGCTGGGTTCAAACCGATTCCACGAAATAGTTGCTCCGTGAGCCCACTGAGATTGAAGTGAGGCTGTATAAGAAAGAGCTGAGGCGTTGGTGTAGTAGTACGGCATATTAAAACCGAGTGGTTGAAGTGGCTTTCCTACTACATAGGGTAGATAGACTTTGTAGGTTTGTGCAGCAGGCTCTTGAGCTTGGGCTTGAGGTAAGCCTACAAGCAGTAGGGCTAAGCCAAGCAGTATAAGCAGATTGAAGCCCTTCATCAATCTATTCTTAGTGTGTCGTTGTGTAGATCGCATAAACCTTATATTTGTCTTTTCTTCTTGCGCGGCTAGTAAATCTAATTGGGCCTATTATACGGGTACTTTGTGACTGAGTTGTACTCCCTTGTATGAGTTATTGATTACAACTTTGGCTATTATGACGAAATTTTAATCATTTGTAAACTCTAGGAGCCAATTGTTTGCGTGGTATACTCACTCCCACACTTGCCCGATCTGTTCTGCTGTCAGTCTTCAGTTTAAGGAGATATTCGCATGGATGCGACCGATCTCTGTTTTGTTTCAGCTGTTGACCTAGTTGGACTTGTAAGCTCCAAAGCCGTCTCCCCGCTCGAAGTTACTCGTGCCGTACTCGACCGCATCGAACAACTCAACCCGCAGATCAATGCCTTCTGTACACCTACACCCGAGCTTGCACTCGAACAAGCTCGCCAGCTTGAAGTCGCCCTGATGCGCGGCGAGCCGCTTGGCTCGCTAGGGGGCGTGCCGATCTCGGTGAAAGATCTCACCGCTGTCAAAGGTGTGCGCACTGCCAAAGGTTCGCTGCTCTATGCCGACTATATCTCCGACGAAGACTCTCCCGCAGTCGAGCGCGTCAAGCAAGCCGGTGCAATTGTGATCGGCAAAACCAACACGCCTGAATTCGGCTGGAAGGGTGATAGCGGCAATCGGCTCTTTGGGCCGACCGCTAATCCTTGGGACCAGAGCAAAACCGCTGGCGGATCGAGCGGCGGCGCAGCGGCTGCCGTCGTAACCGGTATGGGCCCGCTTGCGCTCGGCACCGACGGGGCAGGTTCGATCCGCATTCCGGCCTCCTTCTGTGGGGCGGTTGGCCTTAAAGCCCAGCTCTGGCGTGTCCCGATCTATCCCAACAGCGCCAACGAAGCGCTCGGTCATCTCGGGCCGATCACCCGCACCGTACGCGACTCGGCCTTGCTGCTCGACGTGATCGCTGGGCCAGATGATCGCGACCGCCTCAGCTTACCTGCGCCCCAAGAATCCTTTTTGCAAGCCTGTGAGGGCGATCTGCGCGGTCTGCGCGTGGCGTGGTCGCGCGACCTTGGCTATGCGGCGGTTGACCCTGAAGTCGCTGCCATCTGCGAAGCAGCCGCTCGACGTTTCGCCAGCGATCTGGGTTGCGAGCTGGAAGAGGCTCACCCCGGTTTTAGCGACCCGATCGAGAGCGAACTGTTACTCTTCTATGCCGGAGTTGGCGCCAATCTGCACGGCCTCAGCCCTGAACAGCTCGAACTGCTCGACCCCGAGATGCTGCGGGCCTGCCAAGAAGAGACACAAGGCAAAAGCGCCATCGATTGGGCCTTGGCCCAGATGGTACGCCAAGAGCTTTCACTGGCCTGCCAGCGTTTCTTCCAGCGCTACGATCTGCTGCTCACGCCCTCGATCGCCGTTTTGCCCTTCACAAATGGCGAAGAAGGCCCACGCGAGCTTGAAGGGCGTGCTCTGCGCCGCTTTGGCTGGACTCCTTTCACCTATCCTTTTAATTTGACGGGCCAACCGGCCCTGACCATTCCTGCCGGATGGAGCGAATCGGGCCTTCCCGTCGGTTTGCAGATCGTCGGGCGGCGCTACGACGAAGCCTCGGTTTTGCGAGCAGGAGCCGTTTTTGAGCAGCTTCAGCCGTGGCAGCAGCGCTATCAAGAATTGACATAACAAGTTTGCTATGGACGATTCAGCTATTCGCGCATTTCCAAAAACTTGGTATCATGGATCGCCCTTAAAACTTTCCAAACTACGCAGCGGCAGTACCGTCAGCCCTAATCGTGATCTAGCGCGAATCTTTTCGCACAAACCAAGCATGGTTGTGCAAGACTACGACGCTCAAGGTCGCCTGTTGATCAAACATTCGGGCACTCAACCCGGCTGGCTTTATCGAATTGCCGAGCCTTTGCAGCCCGCAGATCTTGTGCCCCACCCTCGTTCCAGCATGGAAGCGGGCCAAGAGTGGCTGACATGTCGCGAAGTAGCTTTGGAATTGCTAGAAACAACTGAACTTGTCGCCGAAGAATTGCTCTCGGCAGCCGAGATCGCCGATCTCCAAGCTCGTCTCCAACAAATCAGAAAGGACCATGTGTGAGCACGCTTCCCGAACTTCCTTCCTACTGGCACCGTTCTACTTCATTTGAGCCACGCTACGATAGCCTGCCCGCTACAATTGATGTGGCTGTCATCGGCGGAGGCTATCTTGGCAGCTCGATTACCTATTGGCTGGCACGGCGTGGTGTAAAGGTCGCCATGCTGGAGCGTGGTGTGATCGCAGCTGGTGCGAGCGGTCGTAACGGCGGTCTGATGATCGCCAGCACCACCGGATCCTACACCGACTCAATCAAACGCTTCGGCCACGAGACCGCTCGCGCGATCTTGCAGCTCACGATCGATAGCCGCGCTACCTTGCGTCAGGTTTTGGCCGAAGAAGAGATCGACGCCGATTATCGTGAGCATGGCAATCTCAATCTGTCTTTGGGTGAAGCAGAGCTAGCCGATGATCGCGCAGAAGTCGAGGCTTTGCATAAAGATGGCTTCGCCGCTGAGCTGCTCGACCGCCAACAGTTGCAAGACCTGATCTTTACGCCTTTGGGCGATCTGATCACGGGCGGCATCTACAAGCCCGAAAACGGTCAGTTGCACTCGGCTAAGTTTGTGCGCGGCTTGGCCGCCGCTGCCCAGCGCCGAGGCGCTCTGCTCTGCGCCGGAGTAGAGGTGCAAAAGATCTCGCGCGACGGCGAGGGCGTGCTAATCGAAACCAACCAAGGCACGCTGCGCGCAGGCTCGCTGGCTGTAGCGGTCAACGCTTGGTCATCGACCTTGATCCCCGAATTGAAGGGTGTGATCCGGCCTGTGCGAGGTCAAGTTTTGGCCTATGCGCCGACCAAACCCGTCTTCGCCTGCGGCATGGGCGCTTCTCTGACCCCAACCGGCGAATATTGGCAGCAGACCCTCGATGGTAGCATTGTGTTGGGCGGCTGCCGCGCTAATGCGCCCGATGGAGAGGTCGATGTCTTGCCCTTGGCCCTCAACGAAACCGTTCAGAGCGCCATCGACAAGGTCTTCCCGCGCCTCTTCCCTCAGCTAGAGGGTTTAGAAGTGGCTCACCGCTGGGCTGGCCCCATGGCCTTTACCAAAGACTACACCCCGATCGCCGACCGTGTGCCTGGTCTGGCCAACGCTTGGTTTGTGGGTGGCTTCTCGGGTCACGGCATGCCCTTCGGTATGTGTCTCGGTCCGGCCGTAGCAGAGGCCGTGGCGACTGGTCAGGCGCCCGTGGCGCTTTCCTACTTCCGACACGATCGCCCAACCTTGGCTTAGACCATTCTAATGCGCTCCGTGGCGTTTCGCATTTCTGGCTGATTGTGGTATGCTTTGCACTCGAACCCCATAGGTTACAAGCTTAAACCGTAGCGGTTCTTGTATCGAATGAATATGACCGTTGTGCATACAGCTTAGCAAGAGATGCAGCACGCGGCCTTTCAAAACAGAAAAGGATAAGCGATGAAGCTTCAAGATCGTGTCGCCGTTATCACCGGCGCAGGTTCAGGTATTGGTCGAGCTATGGCGCTGCTCTTCTCGCGCGAGGGCGCCAAGATTGTAGCTGCCGATGTAAATGCTGCAGCTGCTGCCGAAACTGCTGAACTGGTACGCGCCCAAGGTGGCCAAGCGGCCAGCACTGCCGTCGATGTGACCAACCCCGAGCAGGTTCAGGCCATGCTCAAAGTGGCCCTCGACCAATTCGGCAAACTCGATATTCTCTGCAACAATGCAGGTATCGGCAGCACCACCACTGTTGTCGATTGCGAGCCCGATGAGTGGGATCGTGTTATGACGGTCAACGCTAAGGGCGTCTTTTTGGGCTGCAAGTACGCTGTCCCGATTATGATCGAGCAGGGCGGCGGTTGCATCATCAACACCGCTTCGGTAGCGGGTATGATCGGCATCCCCGAGCGCGCTGTTTACTGTGCCAGCAAGGGCGCCGTGATCGCCTTGACCAAGCAGGTCGCCGTCGAATACGTCGAAAAGGGTATTCGCTGCAACTGCGTCTGCCCCGGCACCGTCGACTCGCCCTGGGTTGGTCGCCTGCTGCAAGGCACAGCCGATCCCGAAAAGGCTCGTAGCGCGCTCGAAGCTCGCCAGCCCATGGGCCGCTTGGGCAAGCCCGAAGAAGTCGCCGCCGCTGCCCTCTACTTGGCCTCGGACGACGCCGCGTTTGTCACCGGTAGCGCCCTCGTGCTCGACGGCGGCTGGACCGCTCGCTAAACCTCTTCTGATCGATCACAAAGGGATCTGTCTCATGTGGACAGATCCCTTTACATTAACACCGCGTTTTCGCTTTCTCGCATGTCTGAGTCGCCTCTAGCGCTAGAGTCTCTTCCTTCCATTCGGTCTCAACCGCGTCCGCCTACGGCTATCAACATTTCGCCCATCCATCCGTGCTGCGCGCTGCCTGCGACGCCGTATCTGTGAATAACTCAACGCTCTGCTACGCTCACGCTCCCTTCTCCCGCATCTATGCATTACCCAAAAGTCGTGTCGGCAGCAAAAGGCGATAGTTCGCATACAACATCAACATTGACCCCCTCGCCCGCAGTGCGGGAGAGGGGGCCGGGGGTGAGGGCCGATAACGCTGACCATATGTTGATTTGTGGGTAATGTACAGCTCCCGCATTGCGGGAGAAGGGTCGGGGATGAGGGTGGGCTAGCCCATTTTGTAGCCGTAGGCGGACGCGCTAGGGCACTTTTTTGAGCCTAGAGACCTCTCCGCCAAAGTTATACAACTAACAAGTTTGATTACACAGCAGAACATACAGAATGATGGAGAGCTTGTTCTGAAACAGAAACTGCCATTATAGCGTCCCAATAAGGTGTGCAGATCGAGCTTGTGATTGGAGGGACCATGCAAAGCATTTCGAAAACGGTGGTCAACCTCGCTACGGCCCAGCAGATCGTCGCTGAGCTGTTTGCTGATCGCATTCAACTCCTGCGCTTTGATGAATTGACGGATGGCTGGTTTAATGCGGCCTATACGCTTGAATTGAGCGATGGCCGCCGTTTTGTGTTGAAGGTCGCGCCGTCCGCCGAGGTGGAAGTGCTGCGTTATGAGCGCGATATGATGGACGCCGAGGTGACGGTGATGCGCTTGGTGCAGCAGCAGACAAGCGTACCCCTGCCTGAAGTTGTTCACTACGATACGAGTTGTAGGCTCTTGCCCTCGCCCTTCTTTCTGATGACATGGGTGCCTGGTCGATCGTTGAAGCAGGTGCGCGCCAGCTTGAGCCCAGAGGAAGAAGCGATGGTCGACGGCGCGGTCGGCGGCTATCTGCGCCAGATCAACGCCATTCACAATGATTCGTTTGGTTATGCGGCAGCGAGCGCCCCACGCTTTTCGCGCTGGTCAGATTCCTTCGCCAATATGCTTGAGAATGTGTTGTTAGATGCCGAAGCGAAATCGGTCGTTTTGCCGCGCCCCTACGCACAATTCCGAAAGCTGCTGCAGAGCGCTTTGCCAGTGTTTGACGATGTACAGACGCCGCAGCTTGTGCATGGGGATCTGTGGGATGCCAATGTTTTTGGCGATCCAACCACCAAGCGAGTCACAGGTCTGATCGATTTTGAACGGGCGCTCTGGGGCGATCCCTTGATGGAGGCCCAATTTATGTTCGGTCAGTCGCCCGCTTTCTTTGCGCAGTATGGTCCTTCGCCGCTCGATGGCCCGCGCGCACACCTGCGACGATTGTTCTACAACGTCTATCTTTTTCTGATAACAAAGGTCGAGAGCCGCTATCGTCAATATGCCAACCCTGAGCTTGAACAATCTGCCTACCTTCAGCTCAACGAACATGTGGAGCAGCTTGAAGCGGCTTTGGAAGTGTTTTACTCGCGCTCGTAATGCTGGAACATCGAAAAGGGCGTTCCGCTGAGCGCAATCGTAGCCTGAGCTTGTCGAAGGGAAGATTGCGCTCTATTTCATTCTGTTAACAGCTAGCACATACACAGCGAGAGGCTCCGCACTTGCATGCGGAGCCTCTCGTTCCAACAAGACCTCGCTTTTTAGACTAGCTCTTAGCGGCTGACGAATGGCAGCAGAACGGTGTAGTTGCCTGCTGGCTGAGCGCCCTCCAGCTTGAACGGACCATAGATGTGGCGGCTACCATCCAGCTCGATCTCTTCGAGCCAGTAGGTGTAAACCACACCCGCTTGGGCGCTTTCATCGACGATTTGGTAGCTGGCACCAAGACCGCCGCGCCCTTGACCGAGCACAGGCGCTGAGTGCACGTGTGTGGCGTTGGCACGCGAGCCGTCGCTGCTGCGCAGCACGTAGAAGCCCCAGGTATCGCGTTCGCTGCCAGTTACCCAACTCACCACCAGCTCGTCTGCCTGCCACTTGGCCTCAAACGAGGTTAGCGCAATAGCACTGGGAGACCGTTCGTAAATGCCGGCGTCGAGGGTGGGATTATGCTCGCCCGGCCCTAATGTGACCGGCTGAGTGCGCCCCGTGGTGGGGTCGGCATCGCTGTCGAGCCCATCATCGCTACCTTGATCGCGCTTGGTAAACTGATCGAGCTCGGGCGGCAGGTTGCTAAAGCCTACGCTATAGGTTCCTGGAATCAGACCCTCGAACAGGTACTTGCCCGTGTTATCGGTGGTGGTGGTCGCCACAACATTGCCAGAGCCGTCGTAGAGCGTGACCGTCACACCGGGCACACCGGACTCGCCCGGATCCTGCAGACCGTTCTCGTTCTCGTCGTGCCAGACATAATCGCCTAAGCTGGCCGGCTGGAAGAGACCGAAGTCGATCGTCAGGTTGCTATTGGGATTGCTATCGCCGTCGTTGGTCGGCTCGCTGTTGGGGCTGAGCGTGACCACACCGCTGCGAATCACACTGCCGTTGAGCGTACCGTTATCGTCGTTATTGACGTCGTTGTCGGGATCGGGAGCGGCCTCGTAAGAACCAGTTGCACTGCCGTTGGTTCCAGTGCTGGTGACATAGCCCGCCGGAGGATCGATCTCGACCATATAGTCGCCCGGAAGCAGTTTATCGAACAGATAGTTACCGCTGCCGTCCGTCGTTGTTGTAGCGATCACATTGCCGCTGTTATCCAACAGACGTACGGTCACACCGCTGATACCGCTTTCACCCGCATCGACGACGCCGTTGTTGTTGACGTCGTTCCAGACCAAGTCGCCCAGGCTCATGATGCCGACCAAGCCCGCATCCCAGGTTGGGTCGTTCTCACCTGGATCAAGCGTGGTCACGATCGTGCGACCCGTGGTGGTATCCACATCGCTATCGATGGTGTCGTCGCCTCCAGCATCCTGCGTGGTAAAGGCGTAGCCTGCTGGTGGCACCACCTCGATGGCGTAGTCGCCCGGCTCCAGGTTCTCGAACAGGTAGTTGCCGTTCACATCGGTGGTGGTGGTATCGATCACAGTGCCACTGCCATCCAGCAGATGCACGGTCACACCGGGCACTCCAGGCTCACCCGCATCCTGCAGCCCATCCCCATCGGCGTCGTACCACACCGTATCGCCGATGCTGGACAGTTGGTAGATGCCCGCGTCCCAGGTCAGGTCGTTCTCGCCCGCCGTGAGCGTGGTCTGGATGGTGCGACCCGTGGTCGGGTCGGCATCGCTGTCGGTCGTATCATCGCCACCAACGTCCTGGCTGACGAAGCGGTAGTCCGGTGGCAGCGTGCTGATGTCGAACTCCACCGAGTAGACACCCGGGATGAGGTCGGTGAACAGGTAGTTGCCGTTCCCATCGGTCGTCGTGGTGTCGATCACGGTGCCAGTGCTATCGAGCAGGCGCACAGTCACCCCGGGCACACCCGCCTCACCGGGATCTTGCACGTTGTTGCGGATGCTGTCGTACCAGACCGTATCGCCCAGGCTGGCCAGTTGCGGCACGAAGCCGAAGTCTACGGTCAGGTTGCCGTTGGTGTCATCACCATCGACACCCACATCCGGCTCGCCCAGCGGCGTGAGCGTGATCGGGTCACTCAATACTTCGCCCGTACCTTGGGTCGAGCCGTTGTCATCGTTATCAGTATCGTTATCCGGGTCGGGGGCTGGCTCATAGGTGCCACCACCCGACGACGACGACCAGTTCTCCAACACCGCGCCTGCACCAAATGCGCTGGCTGGGATACGCACGATGTAGCTGCCCGTGTCGAGGTTGCTGAACAAGTAGTTGCCGTTGGCATCGGTGGTGGTGGTCGCCAGCACCGTGTTGTTCGTGGCATCCAGCAGTTCAACCGTTACGCCCGGGATGCCCGGTTCGCCGGGATCGACCACACCGTTGTCGTTGTAGTCGGCCCAAATCAGGTTACCCAAGCGCAACTGGTTGCTTGGAGTGATACCCGCATCAACCGTCGGCTCGTGCTGACCGGGGACCAGCGTGTAGTTGCCCGTGCGGCCCGAGAATGGGTCGGGATCGCTGTCGAGCGCATCATCGCCGCCCAGATCGTTCGACACCAAGGCGTAGCCTGCGGGCAGGTTGCTAAAGACCACATAGTACGTGCCAGGGATGAGGTTGTCGAACAGATACGCACCGTTGGCGTCGGTGGTGGTGGTGGCCACCACGCTATCGTCGGCTGCGTTGTGCAGCGTGACGGTCACGCCGGGCACGCCGCTCTCGCCCGCATCCTGCACGCCATTGAGTGTGGTGTCGTACCAGACGTAATCGCCCAACGAGGCTGGCTCGAAGAAGCCGAAGTCGACGGTCATGTTGCCGTAGGTGTCATCACCATCGACGGCGGTATCTGGCTCCCCATTCAAGCTCAACGTGATCGGCGCGCTCACCACTGCGCCACTGTTGAATGAACCGTTGTCGTCGTTATCGACATCGTTGTCGGGATCGGGCGCGGCCTCGTACAGGCCAGTTGCGCTGCCATTCGTGCCCGTGCTGCTGACCCAATCCTCCAGCGGGCCACCCGCTGCGAAGTTGCTGGCCGGGATACGTACGATGTAGTCGCCCGGGATCAGGTTGTCGAACAGGTAGTTGCCATTCGCATCGGTCGTCGTGGTGGCGATCACGGTGTTTGTGCTATCGAGTAGTTCGACCGTCACCCCACCGATGCCCGTCTCACCACCATCGACCAAACCGTTATTGTTGACATCGTTCCAGACCAGGTTGCCCAAGCGCAGCGGACGGAACAGACCGAAGTCCACCGTTAGATTGCTGGACGCATCCGGCGCGGGATCGGTGAGCGTCGGGATGGCTGGCTCGCCCGTTGGCTCACCACCCGCCGTCAACGTGACGGGTGCACTGCGAATGACCGCCCCACTAGTCGTACCGTTATCGTCGCTATCGACATCATTATCAGGATCGGGCGCTGGCTCATAGCTGCCAGTCGCACTGCCAGTGGTACCTGTGCTGCTGATATGGCCCGCAGGCGGCACAATCTCGACAATGTAGGTATCGGCACTCAGGCCCGTGAACAGGTAGTGACCCGTGCCGTTGGTGACGGTTGTGGCGATTGCTGCGCCGTCAGGGATGCCATCGTTGTTGCTATCGCGGTACAGGTTGACGGTCACGTTGCTGATGCCGCTCTCGGCGCCATCCAGCACACCATTGTTATTGGTGTCGTACCAGACCAAGTTGCCCAAGCTGAGCGTGTAGAAGCCGAAGTCGAGCGTGGGATTGTGTGTGGTCGCCGTGACGTTATCCACACTGGCGCCACCCGTGGGGCTGCCCGGCTGCAGGCTAAACACCGCGCTGCTGATGCCGTTCGCCGCCAGATCCGGCTCGTCCACGCCGTTGTCCTGGCTATCGATGCCGCTGGTTGCGCCCGTGCTGGAGTGGAACGGCGCGAGCGGCTCGCCAGGCGCGAACTCACTGGCCGGGATGTGCACCGTGTAGTTGGTGCTGGGTGCCAAGCCTAAGCCGTTCGGCACACCGTTGCTATCGGTCTGCCCATCGAACAGATAGGCGCCATTGGCATCGGTGGTGGTGACCGCCACCAACGTTGCGCCATTGTACAACTCGACGCGCACGCCCGCCAGTGCCGTGCCGCTCTCGCCACCATCAAGCACGCCATTGTTGTTGGCGTCCACCCACAACTGGTTGCCGACAGTTAAGCGATAGAAGCCGAAGTCCACCGTCATATTGGCTTGCTCATCGGCCACCCCTTGACCCGACGGGCTGAGGTCGAGTTCGCCGGTCGGCTCATTGGCGGTGGGGCCGAGCGTGACCGGGCCGCTCAAGATGCCATTGGTGGCAGGTGTCGCGCTATCGATACCGTTGTCGTCGTTATCGACGTCGGTATCAGGATCGGCCTCCGTGGGGGTGCTGGAGTTGTAGCCAGCCAACGGACCTCCGGGGGCGAAGTTGAGCGGGTTGATGCGCACCACATACGTGTTGGCGGGCAACAGGTCGAAGCGGTAGTAGCCGCCATCGGCAGTGGTGGTGGTCGCCAGTGGTGTGGCGCTATCTGGCACACCATCGCCGTTCGCATCCAGGAATAGGCTCACCGAGACGCCATCAACACCGAGCTCAGTGCCATCGATCTGGCCATCATTGTCCGTATCGAACCAGACGCGGTTGCCCAGCGAGAAGGGCACGAAGCCAAAGTCGTAGGTGTGGTTATTGTGACCGGCTGCGCCTGTGGTGAGCGGAGCAGTGACAAACCCAGGGTTGAGGGCGGGATTGCCATCCGAGTCATGATGATCGCCTGCACTCCCATTAAAGTCTACAACACTCGGTACATACCCATTGAGTACAGGTTGGCTGGTATCGATACGCACCGAGAAATCCGTCGTCGGCGTGAGATCCGTTAGGCCATAGATAAAGCTTGCGGTGCTGGTGCCAGTTGCCGAGGAGAAGAGATAGTTGCCATTCGCATCGGTCACCGCGCTGGCGATCTGCGTGCCGCTGGCATCGTGCAGCGTCACGGTCACGCCTGCGATGGGCGGTTCGCCGGGGTCTTGGCGACCATTCCCATTGACATCGAGCCAAACAAGATTACCGATTTCGATGGGCGCAGGATTCCGAAGCAGTTCGATATCGCCTAAGCCATTCGATTTATAGAAGGTCAGACGATCATAAAACGATCCTCCATAAACGCGATATGAGCGGACGGTAGCGCCATTCGATGTATCAAACGTACGCACACCACCTTGGCCAGCGCCGATCGGATCCATAACGACCGACATGATCTCGCCCGAGCCAGGCAAATAGGCTAAGCCGCCCTGTGCGGTTTCGCGGTGGTTGGCACCTCCACCATTATAGTAATCGTTATAGAAAAACTCACCGCCATTGCTCGGCCCATCATCTGGGAGCAAGTTGGGGTCGGCGGGTTCGTTTACAGGACAACTGGGGGCCATACCCTCAACAACCCATCCGCTACCTGTTGAACAGACCTTGATGATATCGCCTGCCGAAGCGCTATAATAACCCGCCCCCATTGCCCCCGAGATCGCCGCATAATTGGCAAGACCTAACTGAAAAGCGAAACGATCGGCGAATCCCAAGATCATAGCACCATCATCAGCAAACTCGATATTGGCTAAGATGGGTTGAGCATAACTACTATAAGTAGAGGGGCCTGTTGTAAGGTCAACAAAATCACTCCATTGTAAGGCCCAAGGTTGCCAGATCGAAGTGGTATCGCCAAGAGCACCTCCCGAATGTCCTTCGCGGTTATAGTTCAATGGAAATTGGACGGCTGTGCTGAAACCCGCCATGATGTCATTTGGATCGAACTGTAACACATAGGCTTCGAGATCTGAATTATCCCTACGATTTACAGAGGTTGAAGTAATAGAGTTCGGCGGGTTATTGACCATGGTAGTCTCGTTCTCGCCAGAACAGACACCACCTAAATAGCCCATTCCATCACGGAAGCTGATCGCCCAAGGGCGAAACACTCCATCAGTACAGCTGGGAACGCCACTGAGATCCGACAGTAAATATTGGTTAACATCACCGATGCTATTGGCGAAAGCGGTATTATCGCTGTTATCAACAGCGCTCACATCGACACTAATCAACGCTCGTTGATTCAAGTTCACAAGCCAGAGCGTAGACTCATCTTCGCTGAGATCGATACCACCGAAACTGATACGACCTACTTTGCCAAATGCATCAAGATCGATACTAGGCTGCGATGCCTCGATCGGCAGCTGATAATCGCTTGCCAAACCAGTACCACCATTTACCACTGATACACAGTTTGGATTACCAGGACCACCAGTAGTGCTATTGCGGCAAACGCTTCCAAGGTCGATTGCTACACCCCCATTGGCAGGCGTAATACCTTGAAGATTTAACTTCACAACGGGCGTACCACTTGGCCCGCCACTATAGTCCAAGAGGTAGATATAGCCCGGACCATCTGCAAATCCTGCATGGCGGCGAAGGAAGGAGCTTGTAAAGAGAAACTGGCTCTCTCGCTGATAGGCATTTCCCCAGACAGCACCAACTTCGGGTAAGTATGCACTTATAATCGGAGCAGCTGAGCCCGACGCATTATAGTTAAATGCCACTACACCGGGCTTTGTAGAGTTGCCTGTCCCAGCACTTGTGCCCTGCCCGTTGTGCAACTGCGAGATCGCCACCAATGGATTTGGCTGACTATAATCGGCAGGGTTCAACAACGCGAAATCTGCTGTCGTTGTGCCTTCTGACACAAACTGGACACTCGTCGCGTTGTGCGAGCCATATGCACTGGGTTGGAGATAGCTCGGCCAGCCACTGAACTCCAAGCGATATGGTCCATCTCCTCCAGCATTGATGCTATAGCTGCCATCTGACTGTGAACTTGCACTCCCTTGAAAATTACCATCCGCATCATAGACGGTAGCCGTTACACCTTCGATGCCTGGCTCGGTAGCATCACGTACCCCATTGGAATTAAAATCACGAAAGACAGTGCCGCTAATCGGGCCTGCAGCTTGTAGCTTCTTGGGCCAAGCAACAGATAACGATACCAATGAGGCCAGAGTTAGGAGTAGGAGAGAGAATGTTTGATAATGAAGGCTTCGACGCTTCATAAAGACTCCTTAAATGATTTGGACCAGTTTTACAATGTTATAGATGCAGTAACAACCGACTAGGACCTTTTACTCAAACACTCCATAGTGAGGAGCACAAGCTCTTGCAATATTAATAACCGTAAACCCACTAATCTAAGATACTATTATTTTTTTAAATAAATGCGACTTAAAAATATTTAACTTTTTTTGTTTACACTATTACATAGCCAAGAAGGAAGACACAATTGAGGCTTATACCAAACCTGTTTGATCACTTCAGTGCTCTGACGGCTTGCTTTCTTCCTTCCATTCGGTCTCAACCGCGTCCGCCTACGGCTACCAACATCTCGCCCATCCATCCGTGCTGTGCGCTGCTGCGCCGCCGCATCCGTGTATAACTCATACTAAGTTTGTGTTAAAGACGCGCATTCTCTCAACACAGGAAACGAAAAGCCGGGGAAAGAACTACAAAAATAGTCAAGTTTCACACGGCCGAAGGCCAAATAAAAAGTAAACAAGTCGACCCTTCTCCCGCAAGGCTATGCATTACCCAAAAGTCGTGTCGGCAGCAAAAGGCGATCGTTCGCATACCATCGCGGGAGTATCCTTGAGAGCACAGAACGGGGTGCATTCACCCCCTCGCCCGCAGTGCGGGAGAGGGGGCCGGGGGGTGAGGGCCGATAACGCTGACCGTATGTCGATTTGTGGCTAATGTACAGCTCCCGCAAGGCGGGAGAAGGGTCGGGGATGAGGGCAGGCTAGCCCATCTGGTAGCCGAAGGCGGACGCGCTAGAGCACTTTTTTGAGGTTAGAAACCTCTCCGCCAGAGCCATACAAGTAGCTATTTTGAGCGCGCAGTATACTTGCTCTCTTGCCACATATACACACAGCGAGAGGCTCCGCACTTGCATGCGGAGCCTCTCGTTCCAACAAGACCTCGCTTTTTAGACTAGCTCTTAGCGGCTGACGAATGGCAGCAGAACGGTGTAGTTGCCTGCTGGCTGAGCGCCCTCCAGCTTGAACGGACCATAGATGTGGCGGCTACCATCCAGCTCGATCTCTTCGAGCCAGTAGGTGTAAACCACACCCGCTTGAGCGCTCTCATCAACCAATTGGTAGCTGGCACCGAGGCCGCTGCGTCCTTGGCCGAGTACGATCGACGAGTGTACGCGTGTGGCGTTGGCACGCGAGCCGTCGCTGCTGCGCAGTACATTGAAGCCCCAGGTATCGCGTTCGCTGCCAGTGATCCAGCTCACCACCAGCTTGCCTGCCTGCCACTTGGCCTCGAAGCCGTTCAAGGTGATGGCGCTTGGCGCTTGCTTGTGAATACCTGCACCCAAGGTCGAGTTGTGCTGCCCCGGACCCAAGTAGATCGGCTGGGTGCGTCCCGTGGTGGGGTCGGCATCGCTATCGACACCATCGTCACTACCCTGCTTGGGCTGGCTAAACGTGTTGGTGTCGGTTGGCAGGTTGCTAAAGCCTACACTATAGTTGCCCGGGATCAGGATGTCGAAGCTGTAACCACCCGTGTTGTCCGTGGTGGTGGTTGCCACAACATTGCCAGAGCCGTCGTAGAGCGTGACCGTCACTCCGGGTACACCGGGCTCGCCCGGATCCTGAATGCCGTCCTCGTTCTCGTCGTGCCAGACTTTATTGCTCAAGCTGGCTGGCTGGAAGAGACCGAAGTCGATCGTCAGGTTGCTATTGGGATTGCTATCGCCGTCGTTGGTCGGCTCGCTGTTGGGGCTGAGCGTGACCACACCGCTGCGAATCACACTGCCGTTGAGCGTACCGTTATCGTCGTTATTGACGTCGTTGTCGGGATCGGGAGCGGCCTCGTAAGAACCAGTTGCACTGCCGTTGGTTCCAGTGCTGGTGACATAGCCCGCCGGAGGATCGATCTCGACCATATAGTCGCCCGGAAGCAGTTTATCGAACAGATAGTTACCGCTGCCGTCCGTCGTTGTTGTAGCGATCACATTGCCGCTGTTATCCAACAGACGTACGGTCACACCGCTGATACCGCTTTCACCCGCATCGACGACGCCATTGTTGTTGACATCGT
>CALGUG010000014.1 GCA_937902315.1 uncultured Chloroflexales bacterium | reverse complement strand
TGCTGCCCTCCCGCCTCCGGGGACCATTCCCCTAAAAAGTTCGGGATGACTCATGATTCAAGCTCTCTGCGTTCTGTGCTCTCAAGGATACTCCCGCGATGGTATGCGAACGATCGCCTTTTGCTGCCGACACGACTTTTGGGTAATGCATAGCTCCCGCAAAGGCGGGAGAAGGGTGTATGCGCTTCCGCGCATTCGCGATCTTCCAAACTGGCGTCCTTAGCACTCAGCTTTCCGCAGCTTCGCAGCGAGAAGGTTCGGGACGACTTTATACCAAACCCGTTTAAAGACTTGTGTTCTTTTGACGAAGGAAAAACGTAAACCGGAGAAAGAGAGTCACGTTCCACTCTGCCGAAGGCCAAATACAAAGTAATCAATCGGATTTGGTATTCGGCAGCGAAATGCAGCGTTTCAAGCTGCTCGCTGCAAGCAGCGGGCACAGTGATAGCAGTGATAGCAGCGATGCAGATGAGCAGACGTTTGGTTCGGGAAAGCGATTTTGTAGCCGTAGGCGGACGCGGTTAGGCCCTTTTTGAGGGAAGAGTCCTTCCCGCCAGTAAAATGCAACAAAACGACTTCGATTTGAAGAATGATAGGATCGTCGGGCTTTTTGCTGTTTCACAATCCTTGTTCTTCAACTATATTTAGAGCAATACACTCTTTAAAGAATCAGAACCAAGCGACCACGATTGTAGACCTCAGCTCCGCAGCATTGCGCGCATATACAGTGTCGTATCTTTGGAGGTTTCTATGTTTCGATCGCGTGTCTGCACGACCGGATTGCAAGCTGCTGCCAAGGTGGCCTATCAGCTCAGCGATCTTCTCTGCATAAGCACCTTTTCAAGGCATGAGCTCGGCCTAGACTCTTCAGAGCAAGGCAATCTCTGGGGCGAGCAGACCAAGCTGCTAAGCGATGCGAGCGCACCGGAGGCGCTGCTGGCGCTACGGGCCACCCTGCACGCTGGAGGATTCGCTTCCGCACTGCTGCCAGTTGGGCAGCTTATGGCCTGTTACCACCAGCTCAGCACGATCGCTCTGGAACAACTGCCAGCCGTGGTGCACCTTAGCACTGTCAAACAGCCCGAGAAAGCCCAGATCGGCGATTTTAGCGAGCTGATGGCGCTACGCAATGCGGGCTGGGGCCTGCTGGTGGGCGGCAGCGTCCAAGAGGCCCACGACCTCGCTCTGATCGCCCACGCGGCGGCGCTCTACTCACGCATTCCCTTCCTCCACGCGATCGAAGCTCAGATAGCCTCGGCCAGCCTGGCCCTGATCGAAGCACTCTCCGAAGAACAGCTCCGCAGCCTGATCGACGCTTGGGCGCTGCTCAGCCAGCGTCAAACCGCGATCACGCCCGAGCGGCCCGAAGCGCGCCTGCTCGCGCTCGACAGCAGACTCGGCTTCGAGAGCCTGCAGGCCAGCCGAGCCAGTTATCAGCAGTGCAGCGCTGTGCTAGAGGAGCTGTTTGCGCGTTTTGCAGAGCTGACCGGGCGCGCCTACGGATTATGCGAGTATGTCGGAGCCAACGACGCCGAGCGGGTGCTGGTAGCAATGGGGACGGCGGCCCAAACGGCGCGCCCCGCCGTCGAAGCGCTGCAAGCCAGCGGCGAAAAGGTCGGTTTGATCACGATCCGGCTGCTGCGCCCCTTCCCACAAGAGGCTTTTCTGGCCTGCCTACCGTCCAGCGTCAAGCGACTGGCCGTGCTCGATAGCAGCTACGAGGCGGGCGCCCCTGCCCCAGCGCTCTGCTCGGAGATCGGCGCTTGTTTGCTGATGGCGCTGCAAAACGGCGCTTGGCAGGGCGCGCTGCCCACGCTCTGCAGCGGCATCTACGGCCTCTACGGCAAAGCGCTGAGCCAAACTCAGATCGGCGCTGTCTTCGCGGAGCTCGAGCGCGCCCTGCCCAAACAGCACTTTAGCCTAGGGATCGAGGACGATCTGCTGGGCAGCAGCCTGCGCCTAAATGCTTGGCAGCCGCAGCCCGATGTGGCCCGACACTCGGCCTTCTGGTACGGCTTAGAAGAGGCGGCGCTTTTGGAGGCGCTGGCGGTTATGGGCAACGAGTTGGCCGAAGGCGAGCTTCAGTTGCAGGCCCAACGGCTGGCCGACGAGGGCGCTTATGGCTTGCAATGGGCCGCGAAGGGCGTAGCGCTGCCAGCCAGCATAGACGAGGCCGAGCTGCTGATCTGCCCTTCGCTCGAGGCGCTTGAGAAGCATTACGACAAGCTGGCCCAAGGCGGAAGAGTGCTACTGATAAGCCGCTACGAAGATGAGCAGCTTATTCAGCACCTATCACCCCAAGTGGCCGAACAGCTCTGGCTGAAGCAACAAGAGCTGCTGGTGTTCGATGCGGAAGATCTGGCGGAGCGCAGCGGGCAAACGGTCGAGCGCCTGCTCTGGCTGGCCTTTTGCAGCATCAGCGGGCTGGCCGAGGGCGATCAACGGGTGAAGGCGGCCCTGAAACGGGTCGAGCGCCGCCAACTCTTAACGCAGCAGGGCGAGTATCGCCCGCAGCCCCAGCGCAACGACGCGGACGAGCTGTTCGAGGCCCTGCTGAAGGGTTGGCAGGTTCCGGTCAGCGCCCTGCCCAACGATGGGCGCTACCCAGCGGGCAGCAGCGTCTATTTGTTAGATGAGAAAACTAGCAAAGTGGCGGTTTGGAACGGGCAAAACTGCAACCAGTGCGGCTTGTGTAGCGCGATCTGTCCCCAAGGCGCGCTGCAGGCCAAGCTTGTAGCGAGCGAACAGTTAGAACAAGTGCCGAGCCAAATGCGCTCGCTGCCGGCCCGTCTCGAGGGCTTGGAGGGTTACGAATATATCTTGCAGGTTCAGCCCGAACTCTGCAATGGCTGCGGGCTGTGTGTCGAGATCTGCCCCGACGCCAGCCTGGAGCTGAGATTACAGCCAGATTACAGATCAGAAGAGTGGATTAAGTGGAACGCATTCCAGAATCTGCCGGATTATCAGCCCACGTTGCCCGAGCAGAACACGCTCAAGCTGCTTCAATTCCGAGCCAGCTACCTGAAAGCGCCCGCCGATAAGGCCAGCCTCGCGCTGCGAGCCTGCCTTCATCTGTTGAGCAAACTGGGCGGCCAAGAGGCGATTCTGGTCTATGATCCGGCTTTGCATTCACTGAATGCGCCGTTTTCGCCCTGGCAAAGCGATGCGCGCGGGCGCGGGCCGAGCTGGCTAGCCTGCCACTGGTCTGAGACCGTCGAATTGTGCCATCACCTGGCCGAATGTCTAGCGCACCAAACGGCCCGCGCCCGCGCTCTGCTGGCCGCCAGTTCGCTGCAAGCGGCCGCTGCGCTGAGGCAGATCCTCGAACAGCAGCAGGAGCGGCCCGAAGCGCTGCGCCAAGCCGTCGCCCAGCTCAAACGCCAATTGGCCGATCAAATCGCCGAAGATCCCGATCCTTCGTCAGAGGATGTGCAGCTTTTGGCCCAAGCCGATCAGTTGATTCCCAAGCAGATTTGGGGCGTTCTGGAGGCCGAAAAGCTGCGAGAGAGCGACTGGCATAAGCTGCAAGCCTTGATCGAACAGGGCAGCCATCTGAAACTGCTTTTGATCTGTCGCGATAAGGCAGCGCTCGAACGCATCCCAGCGCGTCTGGGCCAGAGCTGCTACCAAACCCAAATAGCCTTAGCTGCTAACCCATATCAGGCGGTACAGGCCTTGCAAACGGCCCATCGCTTTGCAGGCAGCGCCTTGATCTGGGCCTGTAGCGTCGATCCGCGCCCGAGCGATGCACACCCACACCTTATGCAGCCAGATGCTAGGCGTGCTGAAGCTGCAACAAAGCGTCCACAAAAAGCACTCTGCAACTGCCTATCGAGCATCGCTTGCCGCTGTGCGAGCAGCGCCAAGTCTTCATCGGCCAAAGCCGATTTTTCAAGTTAGAAACGAGCAAGCTTATGCAACAAGTGATCGTCGGATTCCATCAAGACCACGAAGGGCATTGGGTCGCCGAACTGGCCTGCGGCCACAACCAGCATGTTCGCCATAATCCGCCGCTCAGCGACCGCCCTTGGACCCAAAGCGCAGAAGGGCGCGCCAGCAAGCTCGGCTTAGCGCTTAACTGCGTCAAGTGCGACGAGGGCGCGCCGCGCGATTGGTGGCCGCGCGACGAAAGTTAGCGCATACGAAATCCGGTTGAACAGGTTGTGTTTTGAGCTTCGACAGGTTTGATAGCACATTCCGCACGCTTGGCTTTTGAGGCAGCGCTTGGGCGCAGGCAGACGAGTAGCCGAATGTAGTGAGCAAGCTGTTGATAGCCGGAGGCGGACACGCTAGAAGCCGAATGGAAGGTTGAGAGCTCTCTGCCAACGAATACAGTACCTGAAGTGCACAAGCGAATCTGTTATCGGAAGCGCTCTCGGCTTGAAGCAGCGCGAACGCAAGCCAGAGCGCTCTCTAGACTGACCTATTCCTCAGACTGAAAGACCTGAAGATCCGCTTCAAGCATGCGGTGACGAACGTGTCATCGCTCAATTGGCTCACCTGCTCCCCTGCTCGATTAACGATCAGCCGCTGAACAAGCAGACCAACTTCATAGAGATGCTCTAAGAGGCGCATTTCAGCATAGCGAAGCTCTAAAGCGCTTCGGCCAGCCGTGTGTAGGCTTCGGTCGGAGCCTTCGCGCGGGCGTAGAACAAGTTGCATAACATTTTTTTAACCATAGGGGCTATGCAACACTGAGATTAAAGACTCGTTATGAGCTAGTGGATGATTTCACCCAAATCGCTATTTATCTGCTTCGGAGGGGAAAAAAGAGTAATCGTACAAGCTACTACAGTGCAGCTTACAAGCGCAGCGCTACACCTATGGGAAGACTCAAACCTGGCATAGCTTGTGCTTACTCTAGTTTCACCATTCCCCTCTCACCGTTGATGAGTGACAGACTAAGTAATAATTTATTGTTAATTTAAATTTATTATAATTTTCAGAGTGACGTTTCTGAACTTTATACTCAACGGTGTATAGAAAAGAGAAAGAGAGGGTAACGGCCGATCAAAAAAAGGGTCTCTTGGAGCGAATAACTTACACTAACGTCGTAATCCACAACTATGCCTTGAGAAGTTTTCGTATCAAGTAATTACCCTAACATTTATCAGTATTTTAAGCCTAAGGCAGAACAGCATTATGAGAGATCAACATCGTCTTCATCGTCAAACAGCTCTAATTATGTGGATCGTTGTGTTACTGGTATCAGCTAGCTTCCCTAGCTCGAGTCACGCTGCCCCGCTGTCTCAGACGACACTGCGCTCACAAGCTCAAAATGCTACAGTGTGTCCTAACGCCGAGATCGAATCGAACGACACCTTTCAGTCTGCCAACGATTTGGGCGAGCTGAGTCAGGCCGTCTGTCGATCGGGCAAGCTCGAACACGCTAACGAGGCCGACTGGTATCGTTTTCGAGTCGCTAAGCCTGGCTCGACGATTCGCATCGATCTGAGCCAGTTACCCGCCGACTACGATCTCGCGCTCTTCTCTGATCTCAAACCCGCTAGCATCAATCCTGACGAAAACGTCGATGGTATCACCGATCTCGGTCGCTTAAACTCGATCGGCCGTTTGAACTCGATTGGGCGCTTAAACTCGATCGGCCGCTTAAACTCGATCGGACGCTTAAACTCGATCGGCCGCCTCAACTCGATCAGCACCAACCTAGGCACCACACCCGAATCGATCGAGCGCTTTGTCTGGAAAGAGGGCGATTACTATATCCTCGTCTATTCTGCCAACGGCGATGTTCAACCTAACCAAAGCTATCGCCTCGATGTTGAAGTCGAACTCGGTTCGCTTAAAGCTGTCTCCGAAGCAGCTCAACTGCCGAACGTAGCTAGCTCGTGGAAGTGCCTCGCCAACCACAAGCAGATCTTTGTGGTCAATTCAGCGCGTATGAGCGCTATCTATGGCGCAACCAGCACCAACGGCATGATCTCTGCCTTGAAGCTGAACAACCTAGGCAGCACATCGGTTATCCTCGATCTTTCCAAGGACACCACGCTTGGAACGAACTTTAACACGACACTCTACAACAAGTGGGACGCAGCCGAGAATCGTGGCAACCCGCTCTACGCCAACTGGGTTGCCCAAGCGATCCGCTCGGTGATTTTGAGCGCACTGAACCAGAGCACGTGTCGACCCGAAGGTATCGTTTTGGTGGGCGGCGACAATGTTATCCCTTTCTTCCGCATCCCTGACGAGACCGAGATCGCCAACGAGGCCGACTACCTCGCGACCGGGCTAATCAAAACAGATACGCCGCTCTACGGCTCGATGTTCTACCGCATGATCCGCAGCGATAACCCCTACGCCGACGCCAAGCCGATCGAATGGCGCGGGCGCGAGCTGTATGTGCCGGAATTCCCGGTCGGCCGCTTGGTCGAGCATCCCAGCGATATTCAGAGCCTTGTAACTAACTACGTCTTGGCCGACACAACGATCTATCTTGCTAACGGCCAAAACGGGGCCTTCGTTAGCGGCTACGACTTCCTGACCGACCAAGCCGACGCCTTGATCAACACCTTGGTGCAGGCTAGCACGCAAGATCCTAACCTTGGCACGCTGCTGACTGGCAAGCCGAAGATCACGAGCTTGGTCAACGATTCGTGGCAAAGCAGCGAGCTCAAGAGTCATTGGGGCCAAGGTCTGCTGCAATTGCCCAAAGGCTCGTACCTCAATCTGCTGAGCAAAGGCCAGAGCATCAACGCCATCAACGGTCACTTCCAACATTGGCGCGCCATCCCCGCCGCCAATAACGACGAAGGGCTGCTGGCCGAGGAATTTACCTCGCGCCGCCCGAGCCTGCCGATTCTGGGCATTTTATCGCCACTGTTGCCAGTCAGCGGTTACTACGCCAACACTCTCAACTTCTCGATCGGCTGCCATAGCGGTTTAAACGTGTTGCCAAGCGAGCTGGCGGCCGGAGTGGAAAACAAATATGCCGCTGACTTTGCCGAGGGCATTTTGCAAAACCACGGCATCTGGATCGGCAATACCGGCTATGGCTACGGCGATAGCGAGCTGATCGCCTACAGCGAGCGTTTGTCGGTGCTCTTCTTAGAGGAGCTGACCCGCTGCACCCAAGATGGCTGCAACCAACAGAGCAACTCGCCCGGCGTGAGCGTCGGCGAAGCCCTGCAGCGCGCCAAACAGCGCTTTGTCGCCAGCAGCGGCCCGGGCGGTTTGAATGTCTACGCCGAAAAGGCCATGCTAGAATGGACGCTCTACGGCCTGCCCAACATTCGGGTCAAGGTGCCGGGTTCGAGCGTGCCCTTCCTGCAAGAGACGCTGCTCAACATCAGCAATCTGATCGCGCCCAGCCAGCTCAGCCAAGGCTTCACGCGCCTGATCACCTTCACCAATAGCTTTGACGAGGTCCCTCTGAGCAGCGGCAAACTCACGCGCAGCACATCGCAAGTCGAAGACTCGTTCAGCCCGGGCATTAAAACGATCCACAGCAGCGATCAGGTCAATCCCGGACGTCCGGTGTTGCCGCTCGTCACCTACGATCTGTCGCTCAGCGCCTTCCACGACCTGAGCAAACAGCCGCGCGTACAGCAGGTTCGTCTGGTCAGGGCCAGCTCGCACGAACATAGCTTCGAGCCCCATATCGCCGTGATCGTAAGCGACACCCTCAATACAGCTCAGCCTGAGATCGGCTTCGAGGGCGATGGAACGTGGGAGCCCGATCTCTTCTACTCGACCATTCGCCTGCGCGACGGCAAGATCAACAACGTCGAAACCTGGCGCGATCTGCTGCAGATCAATCCGGTGCAATACCAACAGTTCGGCGATCAGGTGCAGGGCAAATTGCGCCGCTACGATCAACTCGTCTTCGAAGTCAGCTACATCGCAGAGGAAAGCGCCCCACCCAGCTTGAGCAACGATCTGCTCTCGCCGCTGGTCGCCAGTGTATCCAACCTTGTCAAAGGTCTGACCGGCCTGAAGCTCTTAAAAGTAACTGCTGTGGCCGATGACTCCAACTCTGGCAATACGGGCATCAGCCAAGTGAACGCGCTCTACCAAGAAAATGGTGAGTGGAAGAGCGTGCCCATGCAGCGCACCGATGCGGGCTTCTACGAGGTCGAGCTGCCCATCTCTGCTTCCGGCGAGCTGCCCGAGGTGATCGTCGAGGCCCAAGATGGGGCGGGCAATCTCACCCGCAACACGCCGCAACCCGGCAGCGGCGACACGAGCGCCGGAGGAACGGGCTTGCCCTTCATTCCTGAACAGCCCAGCAGCAGCCACAGCGTTCTCCTTCCCTTCATCCGCAACTAAAAGTTCCAGCGCGCCTCTTGAGTTTGAAGGCTCAAGAGGCACACTGTTTTGCCTACTGTTTGCCACAACCTCCGCTTCCCGCATTTTCCTCTGCGGGCCATTGCTTTTCAGCAGGCGGAGAGGCGGCTAGCCCCCATGCGGTCCTTAGCGCGTCCGCCTCCGGCTACCAACATCCCGCCCAACAAGCGAGGCTTTCTCGTCCTCAGCGCCCCACCCCTCATCGCCAAACACTCACCACTGCAAAACCTCTTTCTGCATCCGTTCTGCCGAAGTAGCGATTGCTGGGAGCTTGGCTCATACTCCTTCGATCAGCGCGCATTCTGGCGCGAAACCCGCAATGACCTCCAACTCAGTGGGGATACACTCTGGGGCTAACAGATAGGCGGTCAGGCGCACATGGCCAAATGAAAGATCTAGCGGATTTGGTATGATAAGCCGATCCTCTTTAGCAGAAAGGGCATTTCTATGAGGCATATCTCCGTTCGTCCCATGCAACAAGGCGACATCGAAGCCATCGTCGCGCTCTCGTTGCGCGCTTGGGAGCCGGTCTACCAGTCATTCAAGAATGTGCTCGGCGAGGCGATCTATCGCCATATCTTCCCCGAATGGCGTAGCCACCAAGCCAATGTGGTCGAAAGCATGTGCCGCAACAGCGAACTATACAGCGGTCTGGTCGGCGAAGTCGATGGGGTGGTGGGCGGTTTTCTGCTCTACGAGCTGAAACGCGAGACGCGCACAGGTGAGATCCAACTGCTGGCGGTCGATCCTAACTACCAACGGCTCGGGCTTTCGCTGCGGCTGAATAGCGCGGCGCTCGAGATCTTCCGCAAAGAGGGCATGCAGCTGGCCTTCGTCAGCACCGGAGGCGATCCGGGCCATGCACCCGCGCGCGCCGCCTACGAGAAGGCAGGCTTCGATCGCTCCTTGACGATCGTGCAATACTACAAATGGCTTGGCGATGATCCTCAGCCCGAGAGCTAAGCACGCGTTTATCGCTCTAGAAGGGTCTCGTTTTGGCATTGGCATGCGAACAAGCTCTCCTCACGGCAGATAATGCTTCGTAACAGAAAGCTGGCCCCTTCTGTTGATGGATGAACTGTTGGTAGCCGTAGGCGGACGCGCCAAGCAGCGAATGGGGGCTAGGGCAGCCAACGCCCGTTCCATCTCGAACGCTTTGGGCTATAACGGGCGATCGTGGCCGTAGATGCTCGAGGTCGGCGATTGGGCGCTGCAAGTGCATAGCTTGCTATTGCGGGAAGGCGGCATAATCGTTGAGCAGACGCAAACTGAGCAAATGCTGCTCTAACCAAGCTCGATCAAGCTCAAAGGCGCCCAAGAGGGCTTGGATCACTGGGTGTTGCTCGGGGCGGCGACCGCCTTCGACCAAGACATGGTTGCAGAGCATTAGCAGCAGCGCTTGGCGTTGGCGCGGCCAGAGCAGGGCCGCAGCGCGCTCCAGAAACTCTTCAAAAGTGAGGCTGGTCAGCAGCCCTTCGGCGCGCTCAAGCTGCGCGGGCGAAACACCATCGAGGCGCTGAACCGGCAGCCAAGCGGCTGGGCTGCGCCCGTCGGCGGCATAGACCGTGCTCTCCTTGCGCAGATAGGCCAAAGCCAAGATCAAGGCCGTGGCTGGGGTTAGGCTCCCAGCCGGATAGTCCGCATCTAGTTCGCCCCACGAACCCATAATCGCTCCTTCTTCTAGCAAACCAGGCTTCTTAAAGGTCTGTTCGCTCTATTTGGCCATGATACAATGGAATTATGCACCCTAAAAGCCTTTTTGTTCGTACCATAGTGTAGCAGAAATGTTTGCTAGGATCCGAGAGGTTTCCTTCCGGGAGGTATGAAATGAGTTTTTTTGATAATATTACACGCAGTATCAGCCAAGGTGTCGACCGCGCCAAGTTTGAGGCTGAAAAATTTCAGCGCACCACACGCATTCAGGGCGAATTGAATGAGATCAAAAAAGATCACGAAAATAAACTGAAAGAGATCGGCGAGCGCGCCTACGAGCTCTATCGCGCCGGCCAGATCGGGGCCGCCAGCATCGCAGCGCTCTCGAGCGAACTGGAACAGCTGAAAAACCTGATGGTGCAGAAAGAGGAAGAGCTGAAGACAGCCCAAAACGAGGTCTTTGTCGAGTCTACTCCGGCAGCTAAACCGCAGCCCGGCCCTCAGTCGGTGCCGATTCAGACCGAAAACAGCGCTCCGAGCTATACCCCGCCGGCTAGCTATACACCTCCGCCCAGTCCGGTTACTCCGGCCAGCCCGGCAAGCCCAGCGGTCGGCATCGAGAAGACCTGCCCCAACTGTAGCTTCCAGATGCCGCAAACAGCGCTCTTCTGCCCGAACTGCGGCAACCGCGTCGGTTAATTGCACAAGCGGCCATTCCCCCAAAGTGTGGTGGGAATGGCCGTTTTTGTTATGCATCCGCTTAGATGATCCCCTCAGCTTTATTCGTTTTTGTATCGTGAGGGCGGCCTCGCAGCACAGAGAGACGCCCCGTTTGTTGGGCGGGATGTTGGTAGCCGAAGGCGAACGCGGAGAGAACCGAATGGAAGGCAGAAAGCTTACCGCCAGCAGGCGGCTTGGGTTAGTGGAGGAGGCCGTGGGCAGCCAGCGCCTCCAGCAGCTTCGTGACGATCCGATTCGGCTCCGCTTCAAAGCGATTGACCAGCACTACAATCGTAATGCCCGATTCGGGCAGATACCAGAACGAGCTGCGATAGCCGCTCAGCGCACCCGTATGCCCGAGCGCGAGGCGGGCCTGAGGGCTGAGGTTGTTGGCTGGTAAAGTTCGACGCATCAGGCCCAGGCCGTAGGCCAGATCGGGGCTGCCCCAACCGCCGGTCGAGACAAACTGCTGCATCAGACCCAAGTGTTCCTGATCGAGCAGTTCGCCCCAAAAGAGCGCCTGCGAAAAGCGCCCTAGATCGGCCGCGCTGGAGTTGATGCCTCCCGCCGCCCAAGCGAGCGACATATTCAGCGCGCTGTAGTCTTGGCCGCGCACATAGCCGTGCGCTAAGGAGCCGACCTCGGCGCTCGCTGGAGCGAGCTGGGTGCGGCTCAGCTGCAAATGTTCAATAATACGCGTCTGAAGCTCATGTTCCAGCGAATGCGAAGTTACCCGCTCGATGATCATACCGAGCAGAATGTAGTTGGTATTGCTGTACGACCAGCCCTGGCCGGGCGCAAACAGACGCCTGCGCTGCGCCACCTGCTGCACCAGCTCTTGGGGCGACCAAACGCGCTCGGGCGAGCGTCGGGCCTGCTCGACCATGCCGTTGGTGAGGTAATCGGGCAGGCCGCTGCGGTGCTGCAGCAGCATCTGCACCGTGATGCGGGAGCCGTCGGGCAGCAGACCCGGCAGCCACTCTTCGACAGTCTGATCGAGGCGCAGCCAGCCCTCTTGCACCAACTGCAGCGCCACCGTTGCCACAAACAGCTTGCTAACGCTAGCGATGCGTAGCTGATCGTCGGCCTGCATGGGCCTGCCTTCGCCGATCTCGGCCAAACCAGAGGCGCCGCTCCAAGCTTCGACGCCCGGCACAAGCACAAAAGCCGTCGCTCCGGGCGCGCCGATCGCTGCGCGTCCCTCGTGCAGGGCTTGTTCGAAGGCAGCCGCCAATTCGCTTTGGGAAGCAGCCTGAACGGGCGCGACGCTGAGGCCAGAGCCACACACACAGAATACGAGCAGTAAGAGCCAAAGGCGGGTAAGCGGATGCATGGCGTTTCAACTCCTTCACAAGATCGGGCCTGGCTCTAGGATACTCGATTTTTTCGCGAGCTCTGCAGGCTAGCGCGTTCGGGAAACAAAAAGCGGGCGATAAACGTATCTCTAAACACTAAACGCGTCGCTTGTAGCCAGAAACAGAAGAGGTCGTATGAGCAGGGAACCCGAACCGATCAATCCCAGCGAAATGTTTGAGGAGTTTTGGCAGAGCTGGCTCGAACCCGAGGCCACGGCCTACCGCAGCGAACATGGCTATCGGGCCGATTTAAAGGGCGACTTGCCCAAACTGCCCACCGTCTTGGCGCTCTACGGCCTTATACTCTGCGGAGTCGCAGCTTGGCTGGCCGCACAGCCGATCCTGTTGTTTATCGACCAACAAGGCATCCATTTCAGCGCGCTGGTCAGAGTGCTGATCGCGCTGCCCATTTTGCTCTACGGCCTGCGCATGCTCTGGGCCAACCTGATGAAGCTGATCGGTTATGTCAACACCGAAAGTGCCGAGCTGATCTTGCTGGACTCGCCCCAACGGCTGGGCCAAACGCTGCAGCTTAGCTACCGCCTGCGTACCACAGGCCGCGCCAAGATCGCCCAAGTGCGCGCTTTCGTGCGCTGTGTCGAGCAGGTCCGCCGACCGCGAAGAAAACGACGGCACATCATCGAAGAGCATGTCGTCTGGGAGCAAGCCCTGCCCGTCGTGCGCCAAGATGTGGCCCTAGATGACTTTAGCGTTTCGAACTACGAAGTGCTACTGCCGCATCAGCTTCCGCCCTCGTTCGAGGCCGCCAACAACAAAATCATCTGGCGCATCGAGATCGAGCCAAAGACCAGCGGCTTGGGCAATATTCGGCATAGCTATCGCTTACAAGTGCTACCCGAGGTGCTGATATGATCTGGTTTGAACTGGCCAACGCAGGCGAGTACGAGACGGGCAGCCAATTGGAAGGCAGGCTGCTCTGGACGCCGAAAGACGACAAACAGCCCAAGCTGATCAGCGTTCGGCTCAATTGGCATAGCAGCGGACGCGGACTGCGCGATGAGGGCACTGCTCAATTCGAGAGCTTCACAGCGCCCGAGCCGCTGGTGGCGGGCCAAACCTACAGTTTCTCGTTTCGCTTCTCGATCCCTAGCATCGGGCCGGTCAGCTATGCCGGTCGGCTCTTACAGCTCAGCTGGCAGCTCTACGCCGAGATCGATCTAGCTTGGGCCGTCAACGAGCGCCTCAGCCAAGAGATCAAGGTTGTACCACGGGTGCTCCAAGCCCAAGCGCTCAAGCGCTAAACAAAAACCGATCAATTGAGCTTTGCACTCAACTGATCGGTTTCGCTTTACAACTACGAGCGATTCCAGCAGGCTAGTTGCTTATGCGCACATCGCCGCTGCTGGTTGTGATCGACAGCTGCACGCTGCCATCGCCCATACTGCCAACCAAGACATGCTCGCTGTTCTCTTCGAGCGTGAGCTTGAGGTTGCTATCGATCGATCCCGAGCTTGTCTTCGCATCGACGCGCAGGTTACTCGGATCGCTCAGCTTGAGCTCTACATCGCCCGAACTGCTGGCGATGCTGCTCCGGCCGCTCAGCCCGCCACGATAGCGAATATCGCCGCTGCCCGTTTCCAGATTGAGGCTCTGGGCCTGCTCATTCTCGACTTTGATCTGACCGCTGCTGCTTAGCAGTTCTAGCTGCTCAGCCGAACCAGCAAAACTAATATCGCCACTGCTGGTTGTCACCTGCACAACTTGGGCATCGACAGCCTTGAGCTGTACCTCGCCGCTGTTGCTGCTGACCTCGGCTCGCTCGGCGTTGATCGTGTCTAAGCAAATATCGCCACTGTTGCTATGGGCGCTGATATCAGCTGTAATGCGTTCGAGCACGATCTCTCCGCTGCCGCTGCTCACCTCAAGCGGATCATCGCTCTCTTGAATCTTTACATCGCCGCTCAAGGTGTTCAAAACCACTGGGCCAAGGTCGCCCTTGAGCTGAATATCACCACTATCGGTCTGAATTTCGAGCGCGAGATCGGCGGGCATCACAACCCGATAAGAAACATCACAATTGGAGAAACAGAGGCCGGAAGCCCGGTTGCGAATGGTGAGCTGACGGCTACCTTGTTCGCTGACCATTGTGTTGCTGCCCCAAAAGCCCCGCTCGACCAACTCAACTACAATATCGTCGCGCTCTTCGACTTCAAGCACAAGGTTTGCCGAACCAAGATCAAACACAATCTGCTCGCTGCTGGCAGGAAAACGTTGTAGGTTCGACTGAGAGCGCGCTCCAAAGAAGAAACCATTCCCCATCAATTCGATCGCCAACCACAATGCACCGACAATAATCAAAATAACGGCGAGATTACGATTGTTTTGGCGCGGTCGTTGATAATAGGCCTCGGCAGGAAGTTTCTGCTCTGCTACGCCAAAACCATAATCTTGCTTCTGGCTCTGCTGCTGGTGATCCATATCGTTACCTTCACATCTTTGATAATCTTTTTACAAAGCCCGCCAAGGGGCGAACAGCTAACTAGACGTTGAACTGATATGGCTTGTTGCAAGCACTATCGCCCAAAAACGCTCGTAAGGCAGAAACTCCATCTAAAGACCGAAATCGCCAAGCCTAACCAGTTCGTCTCTTTTTTCGTTGGCGGAGAGGCGTCTAGCCCTCATTCGTTCCTCACCGCGTCCGCCTACGGCTATCAACATCCTGCCCAACAATAGGGGTGCTATCTGCCCGCGCCGAAAGAGCATCCGCAATGGGAAGCGACTTTAGCTGGGCAATCACAAGCGACCACTGCCCCGCTTTGAAGGGGATTGGGCTTCGACACGCTCAGCCACCAAGCTGCCGTACCCTGAGCCTGTCGAAGGGACACGGCAGCCATATCGCTCAACCACTTTCCCGCTATGAAGGAGATTCAAAAAGCACTGTCCCAACTCTGGGTACAGTGCTTTTGCTTTGCAAAGCAAAAGCGGCGGATGAGCAATATCATCCACCGCTTTGATTATGTTAACAATGAGCGCTTAGCCGCCACCAGCGCCGATGCCACCTTGAATACCACCCTCGGTCAGAGAGTAGACATCGAGCAGCTTATCGACCTCTTCAGCGGGCAGCAGGCCCTTCTCGACCACAACTTCCTTAATGGTCTTGCCGGTCGCCATAGCTTCCTTGGCGACAGCAGCGCCGTTCAGGTAGCCGATCACCGGGTTGAGCGCGGTGACCAGAATGGCGTTCTTAGCCAACCAGCCGCTGGCCTTCTCGCGGTTAGCGGTCAGACCGTCGACACACTTGGTGGTGAAGGCGCTGATCGCACCGATCAAAACATGCATGGCCTCGAAGACATTGTGAGCGATGATCGGCATCATCACGTTCAGTTCAAGCTGGCCAGCCTGAACCGCCAAAGCGATGGTGTAATCGTTGCCCATGACGTGGAAACAGGCCATGTTGAGCATCTCGGCCAGTACGGGGTTAACCTTACCGGGCATAATGCTCGAACCGGGCTGAACCGCCGGCAGACGCAGCTCGTCCAGACCAGTGGCCGGGCCGCTGGAGAGCAGACGGAAGTCGTTGGCGATGCGGGTCAGGGTCAGACAGAGCGTGCGCAGGCTGCCCGAGAAGTCGGCGATATCGGCCATGTTCTGCATGCTCTCAAAGAGGTTGCCGCTGCTGCGCACCTCTTGACCCGAGAGGCGGCCCAGCACTTCGATCATGCGGCCGTGATACTCGGGGTGAGCGTTCAAGCCCGAACCAGTGGCGGTACCGCCGATGCCCAAGCGGCGAACGCGATCGGCCGAAACACGAATGCGCTCGCTATCGTTGCGCACAGCCAAAGCGTAGGCGCCGAACTCTTGGCCCAAGCGCACCGGAACAGCGTCTTGCAGGTGGGTGCGGCCCGATTTCACAACATCGTCGAACTCGACAGCCTTCTTCTCCAACGATGCAGCCAAGCCATCGACTACGCCCAACAGCTCATCGATGCGCCACAGAATGCCCATGCGAATCGCGGTCGGAATGGTATCGTTGGTGCTCTGAGCCATGTTCACATGGTCGTTGGGGTTAACGGGCTTCTTGGGATCGTCGAGCGCATAGCCCAGAATCTGGTTTGCGCGGTTGGCGATCACTTCGTTCAAGTTCATGTTGTGGCTGGTGCCAGCGCCCGCCTGGAAGGGGTCGACCACAAACTGGTCGGCATGCTTGCCAGCCAGCACCTCGTCGGCGGCCTCGATGATGGCGTTAGCCAACTTGGGATCGAGCAGACCAAGGTCGCGGTTGACCTCGGCGGCGGCGCGCTTAACGAGCGCTTGAGCCCAAACAAAAGCCGGGTAAGGGCGCTGACCGCTCACGGGGAAGTTCAACACAGCACGCTGTGTCTGCGCTGCATAGAGCGCATTTTCGGGTACTTGGACTTCGCCGAGCGAGTCCTTTTCAATACGATAACCCATATCAGCTCCTTTGTGATAAGGCTAAACAGACGAAATATAGTAACGGTCGAGCGCACAAGGGTCCAACCGATTACTTGACGATAACTTCGCCCAAATAGACGGGCTGCTCGTTGAGACGAGCGAAGGTGTCGGCCAGATACATACCGACTTCAAGTCGATAGGTTCCGGGCGGCACTTCAGCTGGAATAAAAAGATCTTGATCGTCGCGCAATAGCTCGCCCACCTGCCAGGTCGGGGTCGGGCGAGTGCCCTCCAAAGGCTTGATATCGCGCTGGGCCAACTTATTGCCCTCAGCATCGATCAAGTGAACATAGACCGTATAATCCGGGCCGACCGGCAGAATACAGCGCCAATAGATCGCCAAAGGCAGCACACCGCCAGCTTGAACCTCGCCCGGGTGTTTGTAAGCCTCTAGCACGATGGGCGAGCCAAAAGGAATATCGACCTTAGTGGCGTCGCTGGCTGGCTCGACCAAACGCGCGAGCTGAATCACGGCGAACTCTTCGCCCAAGCTACTCGGGCTACTCTTAAATGTTACACCAGCCCGAGAGATTATAGCGCGCAATTCGTCGCGATATTTACTGGGCGTGCGCGACACATTGGCCACCAAATAGCTGTAACCCTGTTCAGCATACCACTCTATCGGCTGTTGGCGAATCGGTTTGCCACCCGAGACGCGGTACTGATCGCTCGGCAAGATCAAAGTCTGATCTTCCAGCCAAATGCGCGAACCCTGCGGCACATTGGCCAGCACCCAATCGGTCGCGCGCATGCGCGTGGTCGGCTGGGCCATAGCATAGCTCTGAATGATCGAGCTTTGGGCGGGCGGCACAAAAGCGCCCAGCAAGAAGGCGAGCGTCAGCAAGCCCAGCACAATCGGCTGAGCCTTCCTTCGGTCCGCAGCGAGGCGCGATACGGCTTGTTTGGAAGGAAGGCGCGCCAATAGAGCCGACAGCCAAGCGCGCTCCCGCAGCCAATCGAGCGCTGACACAATCGTCAGGCCCGCAAAAATAAACAGCAAGGGCACGATCGGCTGGGCGTTGCGGAAGAAGACGATCGGCACATTGGCGATCTGAACCAAGTAGGGCAGGAAGAAGCTCAGCAGCAGCAGATCGCCGCGGCGGTGGCGCAGGGCCGCGATCGCGATACCGATGCCACCACAGATCGTCAGCCAATCGGCGTCTTGTCGCGCGATGCCCCAGAAGAATTCCCACTGATACTGCGGCTCGCTCACCTTGTAGTTGATCAAAATCATTCCGACATCGGTGAGCATTTGGGGCAGCAGCGCCAGCCAGTAAGGATTGCCGAGCGTAAAGCCAAGCCCAACCCCCAGAGCGCCAGCCCCCAGCAGGCCAAGCAGTCGCCAAGCCCGCGCTGGCAGACTAGCGAGATCGTCGAAGGCGGCGTAGGCGGCCGCGACGACCAAGGGCAGCAGCAGCGTAGCAACCGTGTATTTGGTGGCTGCCGCCAAGCCGATCAGCGCGCCCGTCAGCAGCACTTGGCCCAAACGCCCCCATAGGCCTGCCTTGCGATAGAGCAGCAGAGTCGCACTCAACAGCGCCAGCACACTGAAGAAGGTCAGGGGAATATCGGTTGTGGCGTAGTGCGAATCGCGCATATGAGGCGGGAAAAAGGCCAAGGCCGCTGCCGCCAAAAGACCGACCTCGCGCCCATAGATCCGTCGCCCCAACAGATAAGTGATGAAGATGCTGCCTGTGCCCAGCAGAGCGGTCAGACTGCGCCCCCACGGATAGTAGAGCGCGGTCTGAATATCGGCAACGGTTTCGTACAGCCCCGCACTAGCGCCCCGCAGATAGTGCAGCGCCACCATGCCAGCCTGCAGATAGGTGTAGGCTGGCGGATAGGTGAACATACGCGGCTTGTAGTCGGCGGTCTGTACCATCTCGATGGCCCAATCGACCGTATTCCATTCGTCGGGCTGTTCGAAATAGGGCAAACCGAAGCTGACACCTTGCAGACGCAAAAAGAGAGCCGCAAACAAGACAGCCGCCACCACCCCAGCGTGCACGCCCTCGCGCAGGCGCGTCAGACCACCCTGCCAAAGCCAGCGCCACACGGGGGTCGCTATACCAAGCAACAAAAGGAGGCGCAAGAGACCCCCTAAAGGGTTTGCGCCCGCCAAAAGCGTTCCAAAAAAGCCAAGCAAACACAAACCCGGAAGCACATTCAACAGGCGTTCTCGCCAAGCTCGAGTCGCCTCGCCTTCCGAGCGCAATCGTTCATCTCGCACGATTTATTTCACCGTCACAGCAAACTCCGACCCATAACAGCGCATCGCCGTCAGCAGCCGTAAAGTCTCTTTACTGTTGTCGATTGTACCATAGGTATGAGCTATCATTTCCGGCCTAGGCCCGCTCTCTGGTTATCGTTTTCAAGCAAAAGTCGCCTAGCAACAGCATGCTAGACGACTTGCGGCAGCTTTCTGCCATCATCGGCCTATAGCCATTCACCATTCTGGCGGCGAAGTCTTTAGCCGCCCATTTGGTCCTTAGCGCGTCCGCCTACGGCTACCAACAGTCCACCCAACAAACTGGGCTGCTAGCTGCGCGCCGTGCTCTTCGCCATCAGAGCGATCGCACCCTAAGCCAAGGGTACGATCACTCGCTCTCATTGCCAAAAGGAAAAAAGAATTATCAAGTTCCGCTCTGCCGAAGCCCAAAAACACAAAGTGTATAGCCTGATTTGGCATCACAAGAAGTCAATCGAGGCAGTTTTTCTGTACACGAACAGAGCGGCAGACAAGCTAATGACGGTCGCAGTCCAGCGTCGATCAAAGCTCGACTTTGACCACGCGGCCTTCGCGGCGCGCGCGCTCGGCTGCAAACACCATCAGGTGGGTTTCGAGCGACTCGCGCGGGCCAGAGCGGATTCGGCTGGGATCGTTGTTGGCCACCGCCTCTACAAAGCTGGCCATGATGCCTGCATCGCCGCCGCCATGCCCGCTCAAAGCGCCCTCTGCGCGCTGCTTAGTGGTGTCGATCACTTCCTTGGTCTCGGTCAGGAAGTCGAAGATCTCGATCGTCTCGCTATTGCCGCGAATCTCGCCCTTGGTGCCAAAGATCTGGGTTTCGCGCTGGCGCATGGCCGTAAAAGCGGTCATGGTGAAGCTGGCGGTCGAATCGTCTTCAAAGCGCATATTGACGACCTGATGATCGACCACATCGTTGTCGCAGCTATAGACGCAGCGACCATACGGCCCAGTGCGCAGAGCCTCCAAAACGCTCTCTTCGCTATTCTCGGGCGTCAGCACATCGACGGGCCAGCCATAGCGGCCTTCCTGCACCTGCCTGAGATAGAGGCGCTTGGCCGAATAGGCGCACTGCTGCTCGATCGGGCAATCGAGACAGCGGTCGGCCGCACCCTCGGGCTTTTGATCGGCCCGGAAGTGCTTGAGGCTGCCAAACGACGAAACTTCGACGCAGCGCTTATCCATAATATAGCGGATCCAGTCCAAGTCGTGGCACGACTTCGCCAAGAGCATCGAGGACGATTCGGCTTCGTTGCGCCAGTTGCCGCGCACAAACGAGTGAGCTTGGTGCCAGTAACCGACCGGCTCAAGGTGCTGAATGCTCACAATATCGCCGATGCGGCCCGACTTCAGCACAGCCTTGAGCTGCTCGGTGTAGGGCGTGTAGCGCAACACATGGCAGATCGCCAGCATCACACCGTTGCGCTCGGCAGCCTCGGCGATGCGGCGGCAGTCCTCTTCGTTCGGGGCCATGGGCTTTTCGAGCAGAATGTGGTAGCCAAGCTCGGCAAAGGCAATGGCTGGCTCGATATGCATCGCATCTTGGGTTGCAATGATCACTGCATCGGCGAAGCGCGGGCGCGCCGCGAACTCGCGCCAATCGGTCACTGTGTTTTCCACAGCGAGATCGTGTTTTTCGGCGATCCGCTCGCGATGCACCGGACGCGGCTCGGCTACACCCACAATTCGCGCCAGATCGGGCCGTTCGATCGCATATTCGGCATAGCGCGAACCGCGCCCACCAGCACCTACTACCAGCAAAGAAACAGGAGCCATACAACACCTCAAGCAAAACGTTAAGCGAAAAATGAATGATGCCTATTGTGCCACAAAAATAGGGGTTTGCAAGCGTACCACTAGCAGGAACGCTAGCTAAGCATGCCAAACAGGCGTGGTATAATCACACTGAGGATTAGTTATGCATTTCAAATTCGGGAGATCGTTTTGCTCACTGACATCTATCTGATTCGCCACGGGCAACCTATACATAACCCTTCGATCCCGTACCATACCTTGCCCGGCCCTCCACTCAGCGACTTAGGGCGCGCCGAAGCCAAAGCGGCTGCCGCCTTTCTCACTATCACCAATATTCAACACCTCTTTGTTTCGCCCTTCGATCGCACGGCCCAAACCGCCGAAGCCATCATCGATCAACTCGGCATCGATGCGACCTTCACCCAAGCGGTTGCCGAACATGCCCTCGACGAACATAGCAGCGATGTTCGGGCACGTATAGGCGCACTGCTCGACACCCTCGATAAGGGCGTGCTGCAGCGCATCGGCATCGTCTCGCATGGCTCACCTATACGCGAGGCACTTATGCACCTCACCCAAGGGCAGATCGATCTGAGCAAACATGTTTACCCGGGTAACAACCCCGCCCCAACCTGCGGTATCTGGCACGTTCGTTATGTCAACGGCCAGCGGCAGTGTACCTTAGTCTTCAAGCCGCTTACTCCAGCGACAAAGATCTAAGCTGCCGCTGTTTGCACTATTGCTTATGAATGAAGATCCAAACAAAGCAAATCCGGCAGAGTCGCAAGAGCCAGCCAAACCCAACCCCGATGATGCTGCGCCTCCTCGCATTCCGTCTGTGCTAACTGGGCGCACCTATATGGGCATTGTCGAGCAAAAAATCGCAGAGGCCGAAGCTCAAGGCTTATTTCGCAACCTGCCCGGCACGGGTAAACCGCTCCACCTCGACGACGACTCGCTCGTTCCCGAAGAGGATCGAGTGGCCTTCCGCATCCTCAAAAATGCTGGCTATGCCCCACCTTGGATCGAGTTGCAAAAGCGCATTTTTGAAGATCAAGCGGCCTTAGAGAAGTGGTTGCAAAACGCCCAACAGCGCTGGCCCAGCGCCACAAAGCAGCAACGCGAGATCATACGCAACGACTATCGCGATCGCCTGCGCGACCTCGCCAAGCTGATCGACTACTACAACTTGATCATTCCCAAAGGCATGCCCCAGATGCCAGGCGTTCGCGTCCTCGAAGAGCTTAAAAAGCTCGGCTAACTTGCGATTTGCCCGCGAGCGCTGGGGTGCAACTATCCCCCTGTTCGGCGGGCGGGATGCTGGTAGCCGAAGGCGGACGCGCCAAAGACCGCATTGCACTACAGACCTTACCGCCAAGTGCTCATAGCAAAATTAAGGAATAAAAAAGCAGAGCGAGGAAGCTTCTCCTCACTCTGCTTTTGCGTTGCGTTCGTTCAGGCTATTCGCTGATCATCACGGTTGTTTTGCTTTCCTCTTCGTCGTAGGTGATCATCACACTGATCTCGCGGTCATCTTTAGTGGCCTTCAACTGCACTAAAGTGTCGATCTCAACGCCCATATCGACCTTCTCGACGCTCCAACCGTTGGCAGGCAAGCCCTCTTCATAGAGCTTCGCAACATCGGCCAGCGCATCGCTCGTGGTGTAGACGGTCATTCCACCAAAGCTCGAATCACTGAGCAGGTTGTTCGGCACCGGAATGTCGCTCGCTGCACCGGTCTCCTGACAGGCTGCTGGCAACTCAATGGCGCTGAGCGAATCGACCGAGGAGAGCTCGTAATCCCAAGTGACCTTGCCCTCCTTGCTCGACGAGCTGATCCAGCCACCCTTGCCCGTAGCAGTGCCAACATACTTCACAACCAGATCGCTGTCTTGAGCGATCCAAGCCTCGGCAGATAGCTCGCCCGAGATCAACAGACCACCCGAAACTTCTTCGACCTTATAACGATCAGTCTTGATGCCATTGACCATTTCGCCACGCGCTACCAGCTTGGCCGATTCGAGGCCGTTAACGAGGCTGCTGGGATTGAAGAGCATGTTGCTGCCATCGTTATCAGGGTCGCCCGAGTAGATACAACCTGCTTCGCCGTCATTCTCGCTAAACAGATAGGTCTTTCCATCGAGGTAGAAGAACTCGACCAACATATCCTTAGAGTCGGCGTCGTTATCGGACATAAAGGTCTTGGTATACGAAGCGAAGGGTTCGCGGATCACGCTCTGCGAGTATTCGATCCTGCTCGATACAGGGTTGCCATCGTCATCGGTCCCTTCAAAGACAAAGGCGTAGCTCAGCTCGTAGCTATCAAGTTTGGCCAAGTTACCAATGATATCGCTAATTGAGCGCTTCTCTTCACTCGCACCTGTGTCGGCATCTTCAGCGCTCTCGATATCCTCAGCAACTTCTTCAAGATCGCTTGCTGTCTCCTTACTTGTACCACCCGAGGTGCTCGGGGCTTGAACAGCAGCCTGCTCTGCCTCCTTTGCAGCGCCGCCGCCGCCACAAGCCGCTAACAACGCCAGAGCCAACACCAATGTCAGAGTTGAAGAGATTCTACGCAACAATTCGGTCCTCCAATTGTAGCTTCAGAGATGATCACAAATCACTGTACTATACGAGCGTCGCTTACAAAGGTTTCCAAATTTCTTCAACATTTTTCAGACAAAAAAGAGCGCCCAGACCGAAAGGGTCAAAGCGCTCTACTCTGCATGTTATCAAGATCGGGCAAAAGTCCTGGCACGCTGCGAAACAGCTAGCTGCTTATCGCACGGCGAATGCGCGCAACCAACTGGCTCAGCACAAACGCGGTCGCGCCCCAAACGGTGTAGCCCTGAATAGCGTAGAACGGCACTTGCATCAGCATTCCGCGCCGCTCCCACTGCTCGACGCGCACCGTATGAGGGTCGAGTAGCAGGCTGAGCGGTGTCAACAACACCTCCTCAACCTCATCAACATTGGGGTAGAGCTCGGGCATAGTTGGCGTAAAGCCGATGATAGGATGCAGGCGAAAATTGCTCGGCGCGATATAGACTGGATTAAGGCCGCCCCAAATCTCAACCAAGGAAGAGGGAATGCCCAATTCCTCGTTGCATTCACGTAAGGCCGTCGCTTCAAAGGAACAGTCGTCGGGATCGCAGGCCCCACCCGGCAGCGAAACCTCACCACTATGGTGGGCAAGGCGCGAACTACGCACGGTTAACGGGATCAGATACTCGTTTTCGTGGGGGATCAAGAGTAACAACACTGCCGATTCGCGCGGTTGCACGCCTTCGGGAGGATGCAGAGGGCGAAGACTACGCCCTTCCTGATCGCGCATAATCAACAGTTCTTCGGGTGCGAGCGGCTCTGGATCAGCCAGCGCACGCTGCACAAGTTCGCGTGATAAAACCATCATATAAAGTTAATAGCGCCTTCCTAGTTGATCTTATGTTCAATAGAAGACTCTACCATCAATCGTATCATACCAAATCCGCTTGCCGAGTTCAGCCTTCTGGCGGTGTAGTCTCTCCCCCAAAGAACGTCCTAAGCGCGTCCGCCTACGGCTATCAACATCCCGCCCGCCACAAAGAGGTTGTATCGCTGTGCGTGGAAAGGCCGCCCCAAAATGAAACGATACAAACGGATTTCGTATAAACAACGCAAATACTCGCATCCATCAGGATCATCAGTGCATATGTAGTATACACAATTATGCTCTAAAAAACGAAACACCAAGGCCAAAATCAGGCACTCGGCGTTTCGTCTTCAAAGCTACAGCGAGATTCAGCCTATTTGTGTGCTTTTGAAGGTGTTAACACCTTCAAAAGCCCAGAAGGCCAGCGGAATTCCGCCTTTTCATCGATAGGTGCGCTATAGATGCTTATCTCGCATAAGCGAACGGTTGTTAATGCTAAATCCAGCAAGGCGAGCCATTAGAGAAAACGTTGTGAGGGATCTCGCCGATCACTCGAAATCCCCCACAACAAAGCTAGGTACGTTCCGCTCTGCTGCAGACTACAAACAGAGCCTGATCAAGCGGACATGGTATTACACCTCAAAACGCAGGCTGGTTTGACCGATGCGCAAGATATCGCCCGGGCGCAACAAGACTGCGCTCGTTAAAGGCTGACCGTTCACAAAGGTGCCATGGGCGCTGCCTAGGTCTTCGATCACCACCTGTCCACCTTGGCGTGTAATGCGGGCATGGCGTCGCGAGACGGTTCCATCGCCAGAGAGCTGAATGGTTACACCCTCGGCGCGCCCCACAATGATCTCGGGAGTAACCAAGTCGTAGGTGCGTGGCGGCAGCGGCCCGCTTACAATCACCAGACGTCCCCAACTAGGCTGCTGGTTATAGGGCGCACCCGCCATAGGAGGCACGTAACCTTGCTGCTGCGGCGGTACATAGCCTTGCTGCTGCGGCGGTACATAACCTTGCTGCTGCGGCGGTACATAGCCTTGCTGCTGCGGCGGCACGTAACCTTGTTGTTGTGGCGGCACATAGCCTTGCTGCTGTGGCGGCACGTAACCCTGTTGTTGCGGTGGCACGTAGCCTTGCTGCTGCGGCGGTACGTAACCTTGTTGTTGTGGCGGCACATAGCCTTGCTGCTGCGGCTGTGCATAGCCACCTGCAGGTGCAGGAACTTGGGCTTTGTTTTTGCGACGTCGCATCACAACCAAAATAAGCATTGCCAGCACAAGCGCCAACAAAATGACACACGCGCCGATACCGATCAAAGCAAACTGCATGTCAACCGGCTCAGCCGTGTCTGTCCGCTCGGGAATGGGGATCAGCGGGCCACCAAAAGAGGCACAGGCATCGATACGTCCAGCTCCGAGCACTTGCATCTCGGCAAATTGCTCGGGGTGTTTATCGTAGATATCAACCGCGCCCTCTTTTATAGCCTGAAGAACTTGGTCGGCGGTCCAATCGGGGTTGGCAGACCAGAGCAGAGCAGCCAAAGCCGAAACATAGGGCGTCGCTTGGGAAGTGCCGCTCATATAATCGTAGTTGCGACTGAAGCGCTCTTCCGCAGGCAAAGCGTCGCTAGTCAAAAAGACCTCGTAGGTCGGCATGGTCGAAAGAATATGCTCGCCCGGAGCGGAGACATCAACCCAGGGGCCAGAATTCGAGAACTGTGTCTTTAGGTCGCGCGCATTGGTTGCGGCAACCACAACCACATCTTCATTGGCGCCACCAACGGCGTTGGGCAGTGGAACATAGTCGTTGCCAGCGGCCACCACTACCAGCGCGCCTTGTTCTTGAGCAAAAAGGATCGCATCTTCGATCTCGGGCGACACATCATCTACAGAAAGCATTAAGGTGGCCCCAAGGCTCAGATTCAAAATATCTGCGCCCTGTTCAGCGGCGTAGCGAATACCAAACGCAACCGCCATATTCGAACCACTGCCCTCAGCATCGAGCACGCGTATGGGCAGTATCTGCACATCGGGAGCCAGACCAGTAATGCCTTCGGCGTTGTTTAAGGTCGCCGCAACAATGCCCGCAACGTGGGTTCCATGACCATTTTCATCAGAGGGATCTTCGTCAAAATCAATAAAATCGAAGCCATCGTCGCGCAAATGGCCGACTAAATCGGGGTGGGTCAGATCGACGCCACTATCGATGACAGCCACTGTGATCGAGCGATCTCCAGTGGTATGCTGCCACGCGCATTCAGCCCCTATCGTTTGCAATGCCCACTGCTTCTCATAGGATGGATCGTTTGAACGCACAATCTGTTGTGCCCAAATCACCTGTGGTATGGCGAATCCCGCTAGGAGCAAAGCGATGCCCCAGCGCAGCCAACTGGTTTGATACAACATTCGCTTCATGACTCTATCTCACTTAATTGGTTGGCGGATTCGCTGGTGGTAGCGTGAAGGTACGTAGATACCACGTTCCATCCAGCTTAACAAGTTCAAAGGTGAGATCGACATCTTGTTTGGCTGTCCCGGTACCTTCAAGTGCATATTCCATCGAGGAGACTAAACGCACATGGGCAAGCTCACCCGTATTATCGATCAAGCTATATTCAGGATTTTGGAACGTTATGCTTTGGACATACCCCATATAAGAACGCAGCTCCGGTGCGATTTCGCGACGCCAATCTGTCGGCTCGATCAAGGCCAACATCGCACTCGGATCTCGCTTTTCAACGGCCGCAACAAAATCCTTGGCGACTTGAATCGCAGCTTCGTTATCGGCTTCGCTCGGCTTGCCAGAGCAGGCCGCCAACACCATGCCGATAGCTAGCACCAATCCGATGATCAGCCACTGCCGTACCATACTCGTCGCAAAAGATAGTTGCCGCACTGTAGCCATATGGCTCATACCTGCTCCAATCTGGACATAACAATACAAATACGCCTATAGAAAACCGAGAGCTTGAAACGCTTCTCTAAGACGAAACACCACTACTGGCTAGAATCTAGAATACGTTCGCGTCGAGGTAGGGTATAGACGCCATTTGAACGCCGAGGAAAGACATGTTCGGCGACAGTCTCGAAACGGCGCGTCTCTTCCATATAGAGATGTTGCCCGATACGTATCGCGTTGTCATCGATTTCGATCACATTGTAGGAATTTTTGCCGTGTTCGCGCGATTTGCCGCGCCGCGATGTCGAGGTGCCACTTTGACAAATGATCGTCCCTTGGCTAAGTCCGGGCATCACATCCAAGGTGGTTCCCACATACGAAACATGGATATGTCCACAGAGCATCAATTCGACCCCACAACGGTCTAACATCTCAGCCGCCTCTTTGGCGTTAGCGATCTTGCTGCGCTTCTCACTGCCGGGGGGTGGCACGATATGATGGTGCAGCACAGCGACCTTGCAGGTACCTGCTGGGGCGCGTCGAAAGGCCGCTTCCATCTTGGCGAGCTGATCTTTACTTAAACGACCGCCATCTTGGGTCAAACCGTGAGCCGTACAGCCGCCGACCACCATCAGGCCGGGCAGCTCAAAGACCGGGTTCAGATTCTCGGAGATATGGCGTTTATAGGCGACATACGGTCGAAAAACGCGATTAAAAACATTAAACAGCGGTACATCGTGATTGCCCGGTACCACCAAACGTGGCTCTGGCAACATGCGCAAATAGCGAGTGATCACCGCCCACTGAGCACCGATATCGGCACGCTGAACAAAGTCACCAGATACCACCAATAGATCTGGCGCGAGGGCATGCGCTTCAGCAGCAAGCTGTTCAGCCACATCGACTCGAAATGGACGACCTGCATGCAGGTCGGAGATATGCATTAACGTATAGGTCACTCCCGAACTCCTTTGGAACAGAACTCGCTGCAACCGCAGGAGCAACGTTGTTCTCGCATATAACTCAAAGTAGCTATCTCCTCATTTACATTTACACTACAGAACGATAAACAACAGATATTTTCTTGTTTGTACTGTCGATTGTAGCATACTCTCTTAGAGCCACTCCTCGGTCTTAAAAGCTATTTCCCGCTACATATCAAGGCTAATCATAGCAAATCCGCTTGTCTTTTTCAGATTACTGCGGCTAGGTTTTGCCCCAAAAGAAGGTCCTTGGCGCGTCCGCCTACGGCTACCAACATCCCGCCCAACAAACCAGGCTTGTAGCTGCGTGCCGAAAGGCCTCCCCATAGCCGATAATTCAACCGGATTTCGTATGACTTGACTCAGATCTTAATCACAATACGATTCAACTCCGCCTTTCGTTCCATATTCTGCACAAGTGAGAGAAATTGTATCCTAAACGAAAAGCGCTTCCAAATCGGGAGTCGCGAGCGAGCGTTCTATAGACAATCTGTAGCAATAACAAAGGGCTTTTGTAAGAACTATTTCAAGTCTATTATGCTACAATAGCACTAGAAAGCAACGGAACGCCTAGACGATAGCATTGAGGACAACATAGCATGGAAATGAGCCACACACCCAGCCGTATACGTCAACTCAACCTACGCGATCTTCTCGACGAGCTCTTCCGCATCTTTCGCAACAAATTCACCACCATCATGAGCGCCACGCTCACAATTGACGTGCCGCTTTTGCTGCTCCAACTCATTTTATCGATCGTCACCAGCTTCACAACCTCTCAAATGATCCTCGATCCTAGCAGCTCTCCGTCAAGATTGATGTTCGGTATGTTAGGTGCGTCGCTCTTTTCCTATCTGATCTCCTTTGTGAGGATGTTTTTTACCCTTCCGCTGCTGCAAGGCAGTATTGTGCATATCAGCATGCACGATCTGCTCGACCGTACCATTGGGCTTAAACAAGCCCTTAAACTTGGTTTAAGCAACGTACTTCAGCTCGCCCTGACGACGCTGTTGATTTCGGTCGCCACAGTGATTGTGATTGCGCCTTTCACATGTGTATTCTTCTTCGTGCTCTTCGCTTCGCTGGGCACAGCGGGAACATCCTTCGGTAGCTCCCCTAGTGAAATGCTTGGTATCTTTCTGATCGCCGCTATAGTATTGATCATTCTCACGCTAGGCGTCACTCTTTTATTTTTGCCCTTTATGCTCTATCTTCCGGTGATCTGTATCGAGCGCACCAATGCGATCGATGCCCTCACACGCAGTTGGAGGCTTGTTAAAGGGTCCTATTGGCGGGTAGTCGGTTATCTAATTGTAGTCGCGATCCTTGGCGGGCTTCTGCTCTACATCCCCACCATTCTAATCATCGCCGCCGGATATCTGCTCTTAGATCCGACAAACCCTTGGCTACAACCACTGACACTCTTTGCCACAACGATCGGTCAGCTCTTCTATGTTCCGATCAACGTAATCGCCTGTACGCTGCTCTACACCGATCTACGTGTTCGCAAAGAAGGTTTCGATATGGAACTGAATCTCCGCAACGCAACCCAAGCCTAAATAGCCTGTTCGTTCTGTAGGCCGAGGGTGTGTGCCAAGCCTTCATACTAACTTCCACACACCCTATCGCCATCCATCTTCGCTCAACGAGAAGCATTCTTATCCAAGGAGGCCGGCATCGATACGCCCAATCAGGAACGATCGCCACTGATCGTAAACGATGTTTTTGAGCAAATATTTATGCTCTACAAGCGCTACGTTATTGCTCTCGTCGTACTGATTGCGCTGCTTCACAGTCCGATTATCGTGTTGGAACTTCTCAGGGCTACCAAACTTCCGGTTAGTAGCTTCGGCAGCCTGCTCAATCTTATTGTTGCACAACTGGCACCATCTTTAGCGCCACAAGCAACAAACAGCATTTCGCTCGAGCATATCGTTATCTGGATGCTCAGCGGCTTAGGGATCGCGCTGCTACACTTTATGTTCACAGGGCAACTCAGCGCTGCACTCTTGACCCATATCTTGGTCTTGAACCAACGGCTGCCCCGCCCACAGCTTCGCCAACTGATTGTGCTTGATGGGCGCAGTTGGGCGAGATGCCTCGCTGCCGGTGTCTGCGCTGTCTTGTTCGGTTTCGGCTTAATGGGGATCTCTACCGCGCTGGTTCGCGGCGCCCACAGCGCTTTTAGCCAAATCTATCCCAACTATTGGAGCACTCCGCAGCAATCGCTGCTCTGGCTGCTCCTCGTAGGCGGCCTCTGTCTGATCTGTCTGGCTGTGAGCCTCATGCTGCTCTTGCGCCTGCTCTTCTTTCCCGAAGTAATCGTAGTTGAACAGGTCGGCATATTCAATAGCTTGCGACGTAGTTGGCAGTTGACCGGCAGCGCCCTCTGGCGGGTCTTAGGCAGTGCAACGCTGATCTGGATGCTGATTCTGATCGCGAGCAGCATCGCCACAACTAGTCTTTCGTTTGTGGTTCACCTTATCGCTCAAGAGGCGTTGCAGAATAACCAAGTCTCCCATATCATAGATCGTGTGCTCTATCATCTCAGCCTGATCGTGCTGGCACCCTTTCAGCTTGCAGCCTACATTATGCTCTATTTCGAGCTTCGCAAACGCCAAGAAGGCCAAGCAAGCCGTTTCGAATAAGCCTGTTAGGATACCTATGGCATCTCGCTTTCGCTATGCGCTCATACTGCTTGTAGCAACGCTGTTGTTTTGGCCGATCCATACTGCACAAGCCCAAAGCATCCCCGACCGCGAAACTTATCTGGCTTGGCTACGGGAAGCCTATAGCGCTGCCCAACGTAATGACCTGCTCGGCCTGCGCGAAGTAGCCCCGCGCCTCTACACAAGCAGTGCTCTGCAGGTCGAAGGTGAGCAGATCCCGCTCGATAACAGCTGGCTCCGCACGGCCCTACAAGCCGAAGAACCCGATCTCGAAATGATCAGTCTGCGCCTTGGCGCTCTGATCGATATCCTCGACCAACCACTCACACCCGTTTCAGCCAGCGCACTAGAGGATCTAGAGACGATTCTGGCTCGCATAGCGCCGCCACAAGAGCCAAAGGAACCGAGCTGGTTTGAACGCCTGCTCACTTGGCTATGGCAACAGCTTGAGCGAATCAATCTGCCCGATCCTTCACCTAGAACGAGCGCCCCGCTCGCTATGGTTGGCAATGCGGTTGTCTGGATTGTTGCCATCTTGATCGTGCTTATTCTCGTGGCGCTGATCTTCTATGTCGCTTCGCATGTGCGCCGTGAGGTCGTGCGCGAAAGCAAGCTCAAACAGGAACATGAAGAGCAGATCACAAGCTCGGTTGAGGCTAAAAGTCAGGCGAGCCTCTCGGCCCAAAGCGGCGACTACCGCACTGCTGTGCGCTATATGTACCTTGCCGCCCTGTTGCATCTGCACGAACGAGGCCTGATCAACTATGACCGCACGCTCACAAACTACGAATATCTGAGCCGTCTACAAGGTAATAACGAGCTACGCAAGCGCCTGATCCCCATCATCGATACCTTCGATCGGGTCTGGTACGGCGCGCTCGAGATCGACGATCAGAGCTTCGAAGAGTATCGCAAGCAAGTGGAGGCCCTTCGTTCATGAAACAGCGTCGTGACATATTCATCCTAGTGGGCCTCTTCGTGCTGATGTTTATCCTAATCAGCTTACTGCCGAACGATGGCGATGGCGCTCTATCGCGCATCCCTACCAGCCATTCTACTAACCCCTATGGCACCCAAGCTCTGCTGTTGTGGATGCAGGAGCTGGGCTACGATGTCGAACGGCTCGAATATCGCGCTTTTGAGCTTGATAGCGACGATATGGCCTTGTTTATCTTCGACCCAAGCGCGTCCTTCAGCCTCGACGAGATCGAGCAGCTGCTCGAGTGGGTCAGCAACGGCGGTATTTTAGTGTTGACCGCCAGTAATAGCAGCCCACTAACCAGCAGTCCGATCGACCAGCTACTCGAAGAGTTCGAGATCACAACCTCGGGGCCGAGCACAAACCAGATCGAGATCGAACGAGCGCCCGTCAACCAACCCTTCTTCGATCTACCGCCCGTTCAAGAAGTCGAAGTGCGCACCACCCGCCGCTTAGAGATCGAGCATAGCGAATACGCCCAGTTGCTCGGCAGCCCACAAGACCCGATTATGATCGGTTTTCCTTACGATTTCGGCTACGTGTACGTCGTAAGCAGTGTCTACCCCTTCAGCAATAACGGGCTTGGGGTGGAAGAGAATGCCCGCTTCGTTCTCAACCTTTTGCAGCGCATTCCCGACTACGGCCGCGTGCTCTTCGACGAATACCACCATGGCTATGTGCAAACACCGTCGCTACGCAACTTTTTGCTCCAGCAGTCGTGGGGCAAAGGGTTGATCTTCGCCTTCGTCAGCATTCTAATCTTTTTGATCTGGACAGGACGCCGCTTCGGTAAGCCGATTCCGCTCAAAGAGGAGCTAGCCCAACGCAGCAGCAGTGAGTATGTCGAGAGTATGGCCGAGTTGTTCCAGCGAGGCGGCAAACAGAGCTACATCAGCCGACACTTCTACAACACTTTCAAACGTCGCATCGCCCGTCCGTTCGGCATCAACCCGAAGATCGACGACAGCCAATTTCTGCTCGAACTCGAACGCCATAACCTGCCCGATCGTGATCAGATCGCACAGATACTGGCCAAACTACAGCATAAAGAGCTGAGCGAAAAAGAGCTGCTCGAAGTAATTAAACAGGCAGATCGTTTGCTTGAAGCAGAATAGAAAGTTCCTTCGCCGCTATGCGTACACAGTTGTCGCACTCGCTGCAAATCCTCGATGAAAGCTTTCAGCTCTACCGCAGCCACTTCGTCACCTTCACGATCTTAGCGGCTCTTTTTGTTGTACCTGCGATCTTGGTCTTCCTCGGCCTCATGCACTTTTTTTCAGACACCAACAGCGTCTGGGCGCTATTGGGGGTCTTAACCGGCATGTTGCTGATCGGTCTGCTCGGCATCTATACGATCTGCTCTATCTCGCGGGCTGCTTGGTCAGCAAGCAACCGACAACAAGCGCAGCTGCTGCAAGCGCTGAGCATTCCGCCTCTCCATCTGCTGGGCGTGAGTTTCTTTTCGATCGTCAACTACCTCATCGCCAATATCGTAACTTCACTGCTCTTTCTACCCGTTAGCATATTCTTTATCTTTCTATCGGTTTTTCTCGGCGCAGCGCTCTCCTTCACTAACAGCAATAACGACAGCTCAATGATCTTCGGGCTGATCGCAAGCATGCTGATCGGCTTCTTGTTCTTAGTGATTATGTTACTCTCACTGATCGTAAGTGTGGGCACTATTCTGGCCTTAATCTATAGCCTTCAGGGCTTGATCAATGCACCGATCCGCTTCAGCGATCGCATCAACCACACTTTCGCCATCTTCTTTCACAATTTCGGACGCAACATATTAGTCTTTATGGTCGCAGGCTGCCTTATTCTTGTGCTCGCTTTCAGTGTTACGATCGGACTAAGCTCGGTTTTGTACTATCCGATCGAAGCACTCAACATGGGCGAACGCTCTAGCGCTCAACTCATATTCTTCACCAGTTTAGGCCTAGCTGGGCTTGTGCTTACACCGATTATGCCGATCATGGCGGCGGTGCTCTACAAACACAACAGTTACGAATACGAGGCGGGTGAGCTGAACGAACGCTTCGAGCAGCTTGTCTCTAGAACACAACGAGAGGCGCTTCTGCAACAACGTGTATAATACAAGGACCGTTGTATTTCAAAATCAAGGCATCTTGGCAGGCCCTGCCCTCGTTGGACAGATGTGCCGCCTCGTATGCGAGATATGAGGAAGCTATGACTCATCCATCTCTTGCAGGTGTTTTTCCCCCGGTTGCGACACCCTTTAAGGCCAATGGCGATGTCGATTTCGATGGCTTGGCTGCCAACCTCGAAAAGCTCAACAAGCAACCGCTTGCTGGCTATGTGTTAGGCGGTTCCAATGGCGAATTCACTTCGCTCAGTGTTGAAGAGCGCCTCGAAGTGGTTAAACTTGCTCGCCAGCTCACCCCCAAAGACCGTCTGCTGATCGCTGGCTCGGGCATGGAATCGACGCGTGGCACTCTAGAGCTAACCGAGAAGGTCGCGGCTCTAGGCGCCGATGTCACCATCGTGGTAACTCCGGGCTATTTCAAAACCAAAATGACCCCTGAGGCTCTGGAGGCCTACTATCAACAAGTCGCCGACGCTTCGCCTATTCCGGTGCTGCTCTATAGTGTGCCTGCAAACACTGGTGTCGATCTGCCCGCCAGCACGGTCGCCAAACTCTCGCAACACCCCAATGTCATCGGTCTGAAAGATAGTGGCGGCGATATCACCAAGATCGGTCTAATGTCGCATACCACCCGCGAAGGCTTCCAGCTCTTGGCCGGCTCGGCTGGTTTCTTGCTCGCCTCGCTGGTGGTTGGTGCTGTCGGCGGCGTTATGGCGCTCGCCAATATCGCAGGCCCGCAGCTCTACGAGCTCTACAAACTCTACAACGACGGCGATCTAGCAGGCGCCCGTGCCCTCCAGTTGAAGCTGATCGAAGTTAACACCGCTGTTACAGCCCGCTTCGGCGTCGCTGGGCTCAAACACGCTATGTCCCGCCTCGGATACGCCGCCGGTCTCCCCCGCTCGCCTCTCCTGCCGCTCAACGATAGCGATAAAGCTACCCTCGACGATATTCTTGTTCGAGCAGGGCTGCTTTCTGCTTAACCATATCTAGAAGCCTCATATCCACGGGTATACAAGCAATTTTGACGCTTGTATACCCTATTTCTTCTTATACCAAATCCGTCCAAAGCCGAGCCTTCTTGTAACGCTAGAAGAACACAAACTGGGAAAGCGTTGTATGAGATTTCGCGCTGCAGCGCGAGATCTTATACAACAAAGATTGTTGAGTTCCGCTCTGCCGAAGGCCAAATAACAAGTAATCAACCAGATTTGGTATTAAAAGGGCTACTACTGAGTTTCATAAATAAAAATTCATTCTAAATCAGTTTGGAATCGTTGGTTTTAGGGGGCGGCCTCTGCGCACAGAGAGACGTCGGATTGGCGGGCGGGATGTTGGTAGCCGTAGGCGGACGCGGTTAAAACCTTCTTTGGGCCAGAGACCTTAGCGCCAAAGCTCTAAAGCTAACACTTAGATTGCTATCACAGTATCCATAGCAATTCCGCGTAAAACTTACATTCTCGTAATGTGAGCAAACGAAAACGAGGGAAAGTGTTGTGTGATATTCCGCACTATTACACGAAATTATACATAACAAAATAGTCACATTCCACTCTAGCAAAGGCTAAAAACACAAAGTAATCAGTCGGATTTGGTATTATTTGTAGCCAGAACGAATTCCAAGCAATTTTACAGTAATGAGTTCTAAACCAAGTTCATATCCTTCTATGCGTAACCTTCGAATTGTTCTAACGGTTACGTTATAGCAAAAAAGGGTGTATCATATATCACTACAAAACATAGAATAATCCTAACAATCAAACAAAAATGCACAAATCACCAGCCATAAACCATATTCAACACAATTTTCACTTTATTCGCCAACTTATAATCAAATTTATACTATTTACGCTCATATTCCAATATGTTCAGTTTAGAAACGTTTGCACACTATGACAGAGAGCATTACTCAACCTGTTTTACCGGCCGATCGACCGCTTCACGCACTGGTTGTTGACGACGATACTGTAATGCAGCATCTGCTTGAAGCACTTTTGACGGCCCACGGCTATAACGTCAGTATTGCCACCAGTGGCGAAGAGGCCCTGAGCTATCTCTCGCTGCTGTCGCCAGATATTATCCTGCTCGATGTGTTAATGCCTGGCATCAACGGTCTCGAGGTGTTAGATTTCATTCGAGCCGAACAGCGTGACAGCGCTGTGATTATGACAACTGCGTTCGGCTCAGAAGAGATGGCGATCAATGCCCTACGTCGCGGAGCCAACGACTATCTGCGAAAACCGCTCGAACCGCGCGAATTTAGCATGGTGTTACAACGCACCGTAGAACACCTGCTTTTAAACCGTCAAAACCAAGCACTGCGCCAACAGCTCGACGAAAAGCGCCGCCAACTCGAAGCCGAACTGCGCCGAGCCGCCAGCGTTCAAAACACGCTCTTGCCCAACACAATGCCCAAAGTCGATGGCTTCGAATTTGCTGCTCGTTGTGTGCCAGCCCGCCAAGTCGGCGGTGACTTCTACGATTGGGATGAGCCAAACAACCGCTTGTTAACCTTCTGCCTCTGCGATGTGATGGGCAAAGGTATGGCCGCCGCGCTCATGATGGCTACCGTCCGGGCAGTCTTTCACGCAGTGGTGCGCGATAGCCCACCCGTCGAGGCTCTACGCTATATGATGACCACGCTCGACAAGGACTTCGAAGCCAGCGATAGCTTTGTGACGCTCTTTATGGTGCAACTCAACAAAGAGACCCAACGCTTATCGTATGTCGATGCGGGGCACGGCTACGCCTTTATTTTGCGCGCTAACGGTCAAGTCGATCTATTAGAGAAACGCGGTTTACCTTTGGGAATTATGATCGATGAGACCTACAGCCAAGAGGAGTTTTCGCTTTCGAGTGGCGACGCCCTCATTATCTACAGCGATGGATTGATCGATGCACATCAACATCGCGAGCTTGATCACTATGCGCTTGCCGATGAAATCCGTTCGTGCCAAAGTGCTCAAGCGATCGTCGATCGTTTAGTCGACTTTGCAACCCAAGCAACAAACGAGATCCCTGACGACATCACCGTTGTTGTTATCCGACGATCTAAGGATTAGGCACAAACAGACGAGTATTGTGCATAAGTAGGGCGATTCTCATAGTATCACTGGTGTCTGCAAGGTAGGGGAAAAATAACACAATATAACGAACGGTTGTCACTCCTCTACTTCTATTCTGTGCAAATTGGAGAAAATAGATGTATATCACAGCAGAACAACCAAGCTCGCATGTTACGATCGTTCATTTATCAGGGCGGCTCGATTTACAATCGGCCCCTGAGATGAAGCAATACTTAATAGATTTAGTAGGGCAAGATTCTCATCTTGTTGTGGTTGATCTGGAAGATACCATTTTTGTGGATAGTTCAGGTTTAAGCGCACTCATTAGTGGACTGAAAGCTGCTCGTCAAAAGGGTGGCGATCTCCGAATCGCACGTCCCTCCAAACAAGTCGAAGTCATCTTAAACTTGACCACCCTTAACCATATTCTCAAACCATACACCAGCCTGGAGGATGCCCTTGAACACTATGAGTGAACTACTCTTTGAACAGGAATGTGTGCTCCCTGCCCAGATCGAGCAACTGCAACACTTCCACACTTTTATTAATGGCTTCTGGCAGAAATGTAAAGAGATCGCCCCCATCGCGCCCGACGAGGCTTGGGACATGCTCTTTACAACCGCTCTAGCCGAGATCGTCGCCAATATCATTCGTTATGCCTACGCACCGCTGCCTGCTCCAGGAGATATCACAATCACGATGCGTCTTTTTGAAGATCGGGTTGTGGCTCGTGTCTGTGATCGAGGTGTGGCCTATACCAATGAAGCACTGAAGGAAACCTGGGATCACGACGACCTCTTCACCTTGCCCGAGGGAGGTATGGGGCTTGTGATAGCGAAGACTGCGGTCGATAGTCTGGGCTATCGTCGCACAAAGTCGGGGGTTAATTGTTGGCGCTTGAGTAAAGCATTAAGCTAATGGGGAGAGGTGATTCGCCGCTGAAACAGAGAGGTGTAATCACCTTAAACCTACTGCTTCCCTTAGCAGTGTCGCCCAACCCAAAGGATGGGCGATCACCATCTACGGCAGCTACAGTTTATCGATCTAGGTTAGATCACGAGAGATGAGAACCGCTGGTCGGGCTATCGACATGATAGGCCAAAATAATGAGGTTATGGTCTTGACCAGCCCGGTCGCGCGCATGCGCTAACAGCCGGCCTTCGAGCGTGAAACCAAGTCGTTCGAAGATTGCGCGCCCTGCCGCCTGACGCTCGAGCATCTCCACTACAACTTTGCTCACCCCTAAGTCACGCGCCGCCTCGAAAATCGAATGCGCCAAGGCATTCCCCACACCACAGCGCCGCCATTCCGAGCCAACTAACAACATAATTCGCCCTACGTGATTCGACCAGCCCGGCAACTGACGCACCGAGGCATAGCCGACGATTCGGTTATCGATGGTCGCAACACACTGACGCCAATGGCTGGCGAAGCGTGCGTTAATCAAACGCGTAATAATATCTGGGTTCAGAAAATCGTCTTCTAGATAGAGTAGATCATCTTGGGGCAGGCTTTGACCAAACTGTAAGAGTTCAAAACGATCGGCCTCTTCCAGAGGACGGATAAATGCAGTTTTGCCGTTACGCAGCACCGTTGTTGCAATATGCGACCACGCGAGTTCTTTCATAGTTCCCTCGTATATTTGTACGAAAACAAGTATATGCTAGCTGTTAATCACCAAATTAAGAGCGTTCGATCCGCGCAACGCTCTTACTCTATGATGCGCAACAAAGCAGAATGATAAGCTTGTTTGACGTCATCATCGACCCAAAACACCTCACTGTGCCGTTGGAAAGAGGGAGGAACGCTCATAGCACAACTGCTTGGATTGGGATTCTAATGCGCTCAGGATCTTAGCGAAGATAAGGTTCGCAGAGCTGAAACACATTTTTGAGGGCCTGAATCGGATCGCCCTTGGGCAAAAATTCATGCGCCAGGTAGCCAGTATAGCCTGTGTCGCGAATAGCCCGCAACACACTTGGGTAGTAGATTTCTTGTTCCTCATCGAGGTCATTGCGTCCGGGGTTGCCCGCCGTATGGTAGTGGCCGATCCAAGCATGAGCCTCACGAATGGTGCGAATAAGATCGCCCTCCATAATCTGCATATGGTAGATATCGTAGAGCAACTTAACGGCTGGCGAGTTGACCTGCTTACATACCTCAACGCCCCAAGCCGTGTGGTCGGCTTGGTAATCGGGGTGATCGACTTTGCTATTGAGCAGCTCGAGCACAAGCGTAACACCCGCAGCTTCCGCCAAAGGTGCCAAGCGTGCAAAACCCTCGGCCGTCACTTTAGCACCCTCTACGTCATTGAGGCCTTTACGCTCGCCCGAGAAGCAGATCAAGTTGGGCACGCTCCAGCGCTGAGCTAACTCCAGCTTAGCGCGGATCTCTTGTTCGATTCGGTCGTGCTGATCAACGCGATTAAGACCATTAGCAATGCCATTGTGGCCGCCCATCGACGAGATCTTCAGACCGAAATCACACACAAGCTGGACATATTCGGGTGGCACAAGTTCAATCGCTTTGAAGCCAGCCTCAGCCGCAGCGGTCAAAAAGGCTTCGGGAGCCATAAGCCGTGGAGTAAAACACCACCACGAGACAGATTGAGTAATCGCCGTCATAAAGTGCGTCTCTGCAACAAAATGAATACATGGCCCGTCCTTATCGCTCTGGAAGCCATAAGGACGGGCACCAGGCACTCGACGATCTCTAAATTCCGGGGAGAGATCGCTCTGTATTCCGTGAAACGTGCATATGTTAGTATGCACGAACTTCGCTCAAAATTGCAACAGCAAAATATCCAAACTTCGGATCGCTCTTGTTAAGAAGGCCTAAGCACTGATCTCGCTGATTCGCACCGGGCGGTTCTCTTCGTACGAACGGCGCGCCGCCAAGCCGATCACAACCGGAGCGCGACCGTCGAAGCCTGTAACAGGTGTTGGAGCATCGTTCAACACGGCGTCGACAAAAGCTTGCATCTCACTCACAAAGCTCTCGGTATAGCGATCCATAAAGAAGTTGAGCGGCAGATCACGACGAATGCTAGTTGCGTCACTGATGATGGCGCTGTTGGGATAGTTATTTTCAGTCTGAATAGCGCCAGCGCTGCCAAAGACCTCAACGCGCTGATCGTAGCCATAGACCGCTTTGCGGCTGTTGTCGATGGTAGCGGTTACCCCGTTGACAAAGCGCAACACAATAAAGGCGGTATCGATATCGCCAGCCTCGCCGATCGCAGGGTCGATCTTCACGCCGCCCACCGTGTAGACCTCTTCAACTTCGCTGCCGACCAAAAAGCGCGCCATGTCGAAGTCGTGGATGGTCATATCGAGGAAGATGCCGCCCGAAACTTTGACATATTCGGCCGGAGGAGGAGCCGGATCGCGGCTAATGATATGCACGATATGAGGATCGCCGATCTCGCCGCTCACAATCGCTTGGCGCACGCGGCGATAGTTGGCGTCGAAGCGACGATTGAAGCCGATCTGCAGCTTCACGCCCGCCTCTTTGACTGCCGCCAAAGCCTTGTCGATCGCCTCAAGCGAGAGCGCGATCGGTTTTTCACAAAAGATCTGTTTGCCTGCTTTGGCGGCCTCTTCGATCAGAGTCGCGTGAGTATTGGTGGCCGAACAGATCAGCACTGCCTTGATCGAGGGATCTGCGAGAATCTCGCGATAGTCGCTGGTTGCAGTCGGAATGCGGTTGATCTGGGCGCACTGCTGTGCCGCTTCAAGCGATACATCGGCGACCGCTACCACTTCCGCTGCGGGGATACGATTCGCTAAGTTCGAAGCGTGTACACGCCCGATACGGCCTGCTCCGATCAGGCCGATCTTGAGACGATCCATACCTTCTATCTCTTTTGCTAGTGTCTACTGCCGAGCTGAAGAGAGCGCGGCAAAGATCATAATCCAAGTGTACGCAAAAAGGCTCGGTTACGTTCGGCGCTCAAACGCGGCGCACCCATACCGGGCAACACATCTTGTTCAACCGTAATAAAACCACGATAGTTATGTTCGCGCAGCCAATTCGTTACGGCCGCAAAATCCACACAGCCCTTGCCAAGCTCGCAAAATACGCCATGCCCCACGGCTGTAAAGTAATCCCACTCTTCGCGGCGAGCTTGCTCAGCGATCTGAGGATGGCAATCTTTGAAGTGCACGTACCAGATGCGGTCGGCGTGGCGATCCAAGGCTTCAAGCACAACTGCGGGATCATTTTGACCGCTGCCATACAGGAAGTGGCCTGTATCGAAAACCAAACCGAGCGTTTCGGGATCGGTCATGCTCAGCAGAGTATCGATCTCGGCAGGCGTCTCAACATAGCCAGCGCAGTGATGATGGAAGACGGTGCGCAGTCCAGTTTGCTCGCGCACAGCCTGTGCGATGCGGTTCGCGCCATCGGCGAAGACACGCCACTCTTCGGGCTTCAAGCCCAGCTCCGGGCCGATTCGTCCAGCCTGTTTGGTGCGCACTGGGTCACTACCGTTCTCATCGGCCAACACAAGGAAGGGCGGATATTCGGAAGAGGCCACGGCTGCTAGTTGACGGGCGACGGTCAAGACCCGCTCCAGACCTTCATCGTGGGCATCGGGATCGCGCAAAGCAACCGGCACAAAAGCGCCTGTCATTGTCAGTTTGCGCTCTGCCAAGACCGCATGCAACTGCTCGGTGTCGGTTGGCATAAAGCCCCAGTCGCCCAATTCCGTGCCCGTGTAGCCGCTCGCCACCAGTTCATCGAGCATCTGCGCATAGCCGATCGCTTCGCCAGCCAAGCCTTCAAATTCAAGTGAGCCCCAAGAACAGGGTGCGTTTCCTACCAAAATCGAATTGCCCATAGACACCCTCTTTCGTTTGAAGGAAGCAGTTGGCAGCCTAAGCTGCCAACTGCTCGCAAGGCTTTAGAACTTGCGCGACCACTCTTTCGGCCAGCGCTCGACAACCACCTTAGTCTCGGTGTAGAACTCGATACCGTGGCGGCCCTGAGCGTGCAGGTCACCGAAGAAGCTCTCCTTCCAGCCCGAGAAGGGGAAGAAGGCGATCGGGGCAGCTACACCGATATTGATGCCGATATTGCCAGCCCGGGCCTCGTAGCGGAACTTGCGCGCAGCGGCGCCGCTGCTGGTGAAGAGACAGGCTTGGTTGCCGTAAGTGCCGCTGTTCACCAAGGCGATCGCCTCATCGATATCGTTGACGTGCATCAGGCTCAGCACCGGGCCAAAGATCTCGGTGCGCGCGATCTCGCTGCGCGGATCGACACCATTCAAAATGGTCGGGCGCACAAACGAACCCTTCTCGTAACCAGCGATAACAGGATTGCGCCCATCGACCAGCACCTGAGCGCCCTCATCGGCACCCACACCGATCAAACGCTCAATGCGCGTCTTGCTCTCGGTGCTGATAACCGGGCCCATCTCGTTGCTCAGATCCATACCGTAGCCAACCTTGCGGCTCGCAGCGGCATCGGCGATCTGCTCAACGAAGGTATTGCGTGCCTCGCCGACGGTGATCGCGATCGACGAAGCCAGACAGCGCTGACCAGCGCAGCCGAAGGCCGAGTCGGCGATGATGCGGGTCGCAGCATCCATATCGGCGTCGGGCAACACGATCACGGGGTTCTTGGCGCCACCTTGGCACTGAGCGCGCTTGCCATTGGCGGTTGCGCGGCTGTAGACATAGCGCGCCACCGGAGTCGAGCCAACGAACGAAACAGCTCGCACTAAGGGATGATCGAGGATAGCATCGACGGTCTCTTTGCCACCGTTCACCACAGAGACCACACCCTTGGGCAGCCCGATCTGCTCGATCAGATCGAAGACGCGGCTCATCGTCATCGGCACCTTCTCCGAGGGCTTGAGCACAAAACAGTTGCCGGTCGCGATCGCATAGGGCATAAACCAGAACGGAATCATGCCTGGGAAGTTGAAGGGAGTGATGGCGGCCACAACGCCCAGCGGCTGGCGATACATAATCTCGTCGATACCGCTTGCGATATCTTCGTTGTTGTAGCCCTGCATCAAAATCGGCGTACCACAAGCCACCTCAACGTTCTCGATACCGCGTCGCATCTCGGCCTGGGCCTCGGCAAAGGTCTTGCCACACTCGTTGGTAATCAGCTCAGCGATCTCGTCGAGATGGGTCTCGAGCAGATCCTTCAGCTTAAATAGATACTGAATACGCTGTGTAACCGGAGTGCGTCGCCAGCCATCGAACGCAGCCTGAGCTGCCTGTACCGCAGCATCAACCTCTGCAGCGCTCGATAGTGGCACACGCACCATGCTCTCACCGGTCGCGGGGTTGATCACATCGCGGAATTCGGTTGTGGAAGACTTCTTCCATTCGCCGCCAATAAAGTTAAGGATCTGGCCGTCCTGAATCATGTGATAGGCTCCTTATTGCGTAAGCTTTGCCCAAAATCTCGAAAGCTACTTCTAGCAAGCCGCCTGTTTCCTTTAGAGCGTTGGCGGCGCGGTCCCTAGCCCCAAAGAAGGTACTACCCGCGTCCGCCTACGGCTACAAACAGTCTACCCGCCGCAACGGGCTTCTAGCTGTGTTCCGATACCGCCCCAAAACGAAACGCAACAGATCGCGTATTAGAGGAAATAGCGCTCTTTGCTGCGCATAACTTCCCACTCAGCTCGTTTAGCCTGCACATCTGGCGAAGTGCTGACTTCAGCGACCGGAACATCCCACCAGCCTTCATAGCCGTCGATGCCCTGCATACGTTCGTTGCGAATATAAATCAGAGTCGTGCGCTCGGTCTGCTTGGCCTTCTGCAGGGCCTCAACAAAATCCTTGTAGGTTTTGCAGCGCAGCACAATCGCGCCCAAGCTCTCGGCGTTGGTCGCCAGATCGACCGGCAACTCGCCGATCTCTTCGGCGTTATCGTCGGGCAACACATTGTCCTGCGGATAGGCATAGCGTGTACCGAAACCTTGCTGACCCAGCGAGCGGCTCAGCGAACCGATGCTCTTGAAACCGCTGTTATCGAACAGCGTGATGATTAGCTTGCGGTCCTCCTGAATCGAAGTGACGATCTCTTGCGAAAGCATCAGATACGAGCCATCGCCCACCATCACATACACATCGCGCTCAGGAGCGGCCATCTTCGCGCCCAAACCGCCCGCGATCTCATAGCCCATACAACTATTGCCGTATTCGAGATGGTAGTTCTTGGGGTTGCGTGCGCGCCAGACCTTGTGCAGGTCGCCCGGCAAGCTACCGGCTGCACAAACCATAATCGCGTTGGGATCGCTCAACTCGTTGACCGCACCGATCAACTCGCCCTGGCTAGGCAGCGGCTCAAGCCGGATATCATAGATCCGCTGGACCTCAGCATCCCATTCGCGCACCAAGCGCTCGGCCATACTGCGATACTCGGCGGGCACATGATAGCCCTCCAAAAGCGCGCTCAGCTCCTTCAAGCTTTCGCGGGCATCGCCCACCAAGCCCAAAGCGCCGTGCTTGGCCGCATCGAAGGCGACCACATTCAGGTTGATAAAGCGCACATCGGGGTTTTGGAAAGCGGTCTTCGAAGCGGTTGTAAAGTCGCTGTAGCGCGTGCCGATGCCGATCACCAAGTCGGCGTCGCGAGCGATGCGGTTGGCCGCCAAAGTACCTGTTGCGCCGACTGCACCAAGCGCCAAGGGGTGATCGTAGCGCATACTGCCTTTGCCCGCCATCGTTTCGCCGACCGGAATGCCCGTCTGCTCGACGAACTCGCGCAGCACCTCGGTCGCCTCGGCATAGATCGTACCGCCGCCCGCCACGATCATAGGGCGCTTGCTCTCGCGGATCCAGCTTGCGGCCAGTTCAAGCGCAGCACGGTCAGCGCGGTTGCGCGGTACACGCCAAACCCGCTTGCGGAAGAGCTCGACTGGATAATCGTAGGCCTCGGTCTGCACATCTTGCGGCAGCGCCAAGGTAACTGCGCCCGTCTCGGAAGGGCTAGTCAAGACCCGCATCGCCTCGGGCAGCGAGGTGATCAGCTGGTCGGGGCGGTTAATGCGGTCCCAATAGCGGCTGACCGGCTTGAAACAGTCGTTGACCGATATATCTTGCGACAGTTCCGATTCAAGCTGTTGCAATACCGGAGCCACATTGCGGCGCGCGAAGATGTCGCCCGGCAACAGCAGCACCGGAAGACGGTTGATCGTCGCGGTCGCAGCGCCTGTGATCATATTGGTTGCGCCCGGCCCGATCGAAGTTGTACACGCAAAGGTCTGTAAACGGTTTTTCACCTTTGCGTAGGCGATCGCAGTATGCACCATCGCCTGCTCGTTGCGAGTCTGATAGTAGCGGAAGTCGGGATACTGCTGCAGCGCTTGACCGATACCCGCAACGTTTCCATGCCCAAAAATGCCGAAACAGCCAGCAAAAAACGGCTGTTCAATTCCATCCCGCTCGACATACTGCTCGCGCAGGAAGGCAACCAGCGCCTGCGCCATTGTCAGGCGCACGGTCTTATCGCTCATAGCACCCTTTCCCTTTACACTTACAGATCAGGATTCGGCAACATCTTATCGCGGATCACGCCCACAAACTGATGCCAAGCCTCGTGGAACGAGCGCAAGGTGCGCACCGTTGCGCCAAAGGTATCGAACTCTTCCACCGTCATACCATCGGCGTTGTAAGCGCGTCGATAGTCGGGAATACGCTCAAGCAAGGTCTCGACGATCTCTGGGTCGACCGGAATGTGCATGCGCGGCTCTGGCTTCACATCCGACTCGTTGTACTTCTTCTGCCATTCCCACGGAATCGTCAGAATCACATCGCCGCCCACAAACTCCGTCCAGTGATAGAAGTTGCGATAGGCCGCCGCCAGCAAGCGAGTGCGATAACCGCGCTCTTGATAGATCTGGTATGCGTGTTTAAAACAAGCTACACCACACCACTCCAGATACTCGGGGTTAATATCGATCTTGTCGCGCTTAACGAGCACCTTCATCCAGTCATCGTTGCGGCCCACCATCATGGTCGCGACTGGGCGCATAGTCGAGACATCGAGACCTTCGGACTCGCGGCGCTTCAGACCGCGCTCGATGGCCTCGGCAGCAGCCAGCACCTGCGGCACCGAGAAGCTAACCGTCACATTCAGGTTCACGCCACGGTAGGTTGCCTCTTCGATCATCGCGATACCAGCGCTAGTAGCGGGCATTTTCACCTGCATATTCGGCGCCAACTGCGAGAAGGCCACCGTCTGCTCGAGCAAGGCATCGCGGTTGCGATAGAGCGCCGGGTCGGTCTGAATCGAAAGCCGCCCTTTGGTATGGCCGCTCTCTTCAAACAGTGGCAGTAACAGTTGCGAACCGCGCACCGCCAACTCTTTGTACACCTGCCAGCTCACCTGGGTCTCGCTCCAGGTCGGGTTATCGCGAATCACCTGCTGAATACGATCCTCCCACAGGTGCATCTCCTTCTGCAGCACATTCAAAACAATCGCCGGGTTGCTGGTCGCCCCAGTGGTGCCGCGCGGAATCGAATAGGTGAGCTCTTCGACCGAACACGAGTCCGTCCAATAGCTGGTAATCGTGTTCAATGTCATTTCATGCAATGGCCCGTTTGCGTTCGTCATGAGAAAGCCTCCTCGCTCCGTTATGTCAAACTTTTATCGCTGAAGCGGCTAAGCGATGCGAACCGAGCTATGTCGATCTCCTACTCGCCGCTTCATCACATGCGTGCGCAGCATTGCGCCGATTAGATCCTTCGATTGATGGGGTAGATTGGAATTCGCGGATCAAGCCCTTGATAGGTCTCTTTGACCCAAGCGTGAGCCGGATCTTCAACATTGGCAAGCGATTGAGCGCTTCCGGCCAATACATTCAAATAGTAGGTGTTGTATCCGGGCGGGCTCGAAACGGGGTGATGACCTTCTGGCACCATTACGGCATCATCGTTACGCACCACCAAAGCTGCATCGAAGGGCTTGCCCGCCTGAGCCAAGGGCGACTCGGGCATGGTATAGATGCGCTGGAGTGCGAAACCTTCGGGGCGATCGATCTTATAGTAGTAGATCTCCTCAAGGTCGGCTTCAAGCAGATTGCCTTGAGCGTCGGTCTTATGAATATCGTGCTTATGAGGGGGATAGCTCGACCAGTTTCCTGCCGGAGTATAAACCTCTACAATCACCAAACGGTGACAGTCGAAGCCAGGGGGCAGAATACTGTTGATCTGGCGGCTGGCATGGTCGCCACCGCGAAACTCGGTCGCGATGTCGTCGGGGGTCACCAAGCGCGCGGGGTGATCTTCGTCGCTCGGCACCCAAGCCACTGCGAACTCGGCCGGCTGAGCGGCGCTGACCGTCAAGGTGCTATGGCGCGGCAGATAGAGGGCATGCGGCAAACCAGCGAACACATTGGGGCGGCCGCCGACTTGGGGCCAGCTTCCTCGGTTCGATTCGACGCTCACAACCCCGCCCAGCGGCACAATCGCCAGCTCAAAGTCACCGGTTTCAAAACGCCAGCTTTCGCCACTTGCCAAACGACGAACCTGAAAACGAATATATTCCCAACCAGCCAATTCGGGCGTTACTTCGACCACCACTTGGGGATCGCTCGAATTCCCGGGGTGTGCCACCAGATTGTCAGCCGTATATTGACGCATACCCAATCACCTCTCCATTGATCTATGACTGCCGCGTATGCTGATATTGCTGCGCCGCAAGTCAGATCTGTTACAAGCATGATGCAAACGTTTGCATCATAGGCAATAACAACAGGTCAGGGAAGCGAGCGCATTTGTTACTAGTATACCATCTTCTGCGCCCGATCCCGTCTTAGTCTTCGTTGCCAAAAAACGCTTAAATCACTACGCTAGAGGGCCAGTGCTCTCGCGCAACACAAAACTCGGCATCAAAATATGATCCTCGACCGATTTACCCTCGATCACATCGAGCAGCTTTTGACATGCGATCCGCCCCAGACCACGCTTCGGCTGGCTCACGGTTGTCAGCGGCGGCGAGATATAGCCCGCCATCGCGATATCGTCGTAGCCGACCACGCTCAGATCGTGCGGCACCTGCAGCCCCAGCTCGCGACAGGCCATCAAAACCCCGATCGCCACCATATCGTTGTAGCAAAACACCGCCGTCACCCCTGCATCGAGCAGCAGTTTAAGCAAGCTGCGCCCCACTTCAACATCGCCCGTGCTGCTCGCCACTGGAGGGTGGGCGATCTGCACCCAGGTCTCTTCCGCCGGGAAGCCCGCCTGCTGCAGCCGATCTCTGTAGCCGCGCAGTCGTTGGCGATTCGAGGTCAAGCGGTTGCTCACGCCGATATAGCCGATCTTGCGATGTCCCAGCTCTAACAAGTGCGAAACCGCCAGCGAAGCGCCGTAATAGTCGTCGACACCCACAGCGCACAGCCAATCGGGCGCGTGATCAGCCTGGCTATTGATCAAAACCGTCGGCACATCGACTCGCATCAAACGCTGCTGATGGTTCAGATTCAACTGCGAATCGGCCACAATAATGCCATCGACCCGCCGCTGTTGAAAGGTCTCGATCACCATCAACTGTTGAGAAGGATCATTTGAAGAAGCGCTTAAAAAGACGCTCATTCCTGCCGCCCGTGCGATCTCTTCAACACCGTTAGCGACATCGGCGAAAAAGGGATCTGCGATCGAAACGACCACCAGACCGATCGTGTTCGAGCGTTGAGTCTGTAAGCTCTGGGCGATCCCGTTAGGGGTATAGCCCATCTCGCTCGCGATTCGCTGAATAGTCGCCCGCACTTCGCTGCTGATCAACGGGCTATCACGCAAGGCGCGCGAGACCGTCGAATTCGCTACCCCCGCCGCGCGCGCAATATCCTCAATCGATGGTCGCCTTCGCATGCTCCTACTCGCTTCTCGTTAGGTTATGCAGACGTTTGCACTGGTGTTGTCTACTATAGAAGAAGCCCGCTTATTTGTCAAGGTTATTTTTGTTCAATCAAATAATAGTCTACCTTGAAGAGGGTTTTATCACTTCCCAATCGGCGATCGGGCCTTCGACCAGCACAAACAGGGGATGTAGTTCGGGTGTTTTCACATGCCTATAGCGTTCGTACAGCTCAGGGGCGCGCAATTGCAACTTAGCGAGCAAATGCTGCCATTCATAAGCGACTTGGCCTGTGCTAACGGCCAGCGACGTATGCACATGCGGCACAGCGATTTTTGCCTTATCGAAGCGATAGCCCCGCAGCTCGGCCTCGTCGTAGACCGCCAGCAGATAGGCGTTGATCGCGGCCTGCGGATCGTCGGCGGCCCGAAAGCGCTGCAATTGCGGATGCTGTCGATAGCCTTTGGTTCTCTCGGCCAACACATGCTGAGCGAGCAGCGTCTCGCGCCAGAGCGCCACCAAACCCTTCGCATCGAGATAACACGGATGCACACTCCAGATTCGCATGTTCAGCCTCCTTTCAGCATCGGTCGCTCTCCTTCCAGTCTACAAGCAAACCGCCACACCTCAAAACCCCTATCTTCACAATCTGGCAGATCCGATACAACTTCCATTGTGGGGGCGGATTGTCCACACAGATAGCAGTCTCTGCGGTGGGCGAGCTGTTGATAGCCGTAGGCGGACGCGCTTACAGCCTTCTTTGGGCTACAAGCCATGCCGCCAGAATTCTAAACAATAAATCCGTTTATTTCTTTCTTGAAATCAAGAGAACTAGCTGTAAACGCACACCTGAAAGCTAAGCTTGCTTCAACAAGCTAGCTACAAACAAAAGCATCATAAGCGCCCGTTCTCTATAGGCTACTTATGATGCTTTTGTTATGTGGCGGTATAGTCTTTTGCTACAACGAGGGTCTTTAGCGCGTCCGCCTTCGGCTATCAAGCTCCTAAGCAGCCATTCGTGCTATCGCCTCGCAGCTTCGCTGCGACCGCTTGCGCGCCAGCAGCACGCGCCCTAAGCGAAAAAGGGCTCGAATGCGCTTTCTGGAATCTCTAAGCCGAAGCCCGGCCCATCGCTCGGCACGATCCAGCCATCGACAGGCTTGGCCAGACCGGGAATCGGCCAGCCTTCCTCGAGCGGCACCCCGGGAGGTGTACCCACAAAACACTCGATCCACGGCACACAGGCGGTAGCATAGCTAAAGTGCTGACCAAAAGCCGTATTGCCGCCGCCGTGCAAGATCACACTCACGCCGCCCGCATCGGCAGCCGCCGCGATCTTTTGGCAGGTCGTCACACCGCCGCACCAATTGATATCGGGCTGCAAAATATCAACCACCTGATGGCGAATCGCCCACTGGAAGGGCACATGGCTGTACCAATGCTCGCCCGTCGCCAAAGTCTGCCACGGCAAACGCTGGCGCAGCGCCACATGAGCATCGAAATCCTCGGGAATCAGACACTCTTCGATCCATTTCAGGCGGTAAGGACGCAGAGTCTCGGCCAGACGCACCGTATAATCGGTGTCGAACGCCATCCAGCAGTCGAGCATCAGCTCGCGCTCTGGCCCGATCAGCTCGCGCGCCTGAGCCACAAACTCTTCGTTCTTGCGCAATCCATCTAAGCCGTCGGCCGGGCCATACGGGCAGGCCAGCTTAAAGGCTTGAAAGCCCATTTCTAGATACCAATCGACGTCGTTGCCGGTTGCGTAGCAAAACAATCGATCCTTTTGCGGGCCGCCAAGCAACTCATAAACTGGTTTATCGAGCAGCTTGCCGCGCGCATCCCACAGCGCCAAGTCGATCGCACTGATCGCATACGAAGCGAGGCCAACCGTGCCATAGGGCTTGGTTAAGCGAAACATCATATCGGCCAGCTTCTCGCCCGCCATAATATCTTCGCCCACCAGTTGCGGCGCAAGGTGATCTTCGATCACAGCGGCCACCGCGCGCCCATGGCCTGTCTCGCCGATGCCCCATGTACCATCTTCGAGCGTCACTTTGCACCAGACATTCTCCCAACGCGGCAACCACATACTGCGGTGAGCCTTCACCTTGGGATAACGCGACATCGGATTAGCCACCTCAGCGTGCTTCGACCAAGGATCACGACGCTGAGGCGTTTTGTACTCTTGGCGCGGCAGATTCAGCCGCATCGCTTCGATTTTGCTGATCTTCACGGCAACTCCTTTGTTCCAAGATAGAGCCTTCTATCCGAGCAAGGCGCACCATCGCACCCTCAGCTATACAGCTCCTCGCGCGAAACAGCGGCACCATCGCGTTCCGCCGAACGATAGGCCGCATCCAGCAGTTCAACTGTGCGCAGACCAACCTCAGCAGGCGACTGCACCTCAGCGCGACCCAAAATCAGATCGGCCAAATTGCGCGATGGAGCATAATAGGGGTAAATATCATCATCGCTTAGGTCAGCCAGCGTCTCAAGACTCTGGTCGTAGCGTCGAATGCAGGTTGTATTCGCCACCAAGTCGATATCGACCGAGCCATGCTCGCAGTGAATCAGCAGATCGAGCTTGCGTTGATGGCCGTTGCCCGTACCGCTGACTGCGCCCAAGACGCCGTTCTCAAACTCGACCGTGATAGCATTGACTTCATCGACTGTCAGACCATTGTTTTGCATCCACGCCATTACACGCCGCATACGCAGACCGGTTGTAAAGAACATCACACCCGCCGAGTGCGTCACCTGCAAATGGCCAAAGCCACCGCCCGACAATTCGCGGTCGGCATAGACGCTTCCGGGGCCGTGTACTGGGTAGTGCTGTTTGATATGGCTCTGCTCACGCCCGCTCAAAAAGTGGTGGATCTGCGAACTAAAGCTGCAGCACACATACTGAATCTGGCCAAGCTCGCCACTTGCAAGCAGTTCGCGCACATGGCGCATATGCGGGTTGTAGTGCCAAGGATAACCCACAATCAGGCCCAAATTGCGCGCCTCGGCTAACTCAAGCAGTTCGCGAGCATGCTTGGCAAACAGCACCATGGGTTTTTCAACCATTACATGCAGATTATGTTCAAGCGCAAGCTTAATCAAGGGGTAGTGAGTCGCATGCGGCGTAGCGATCACAACACCATCGAGCTGCTCTTGCTGCATCATCGTTGCAGCGTCGGTATAGGTTTTATCGACATGATAGATCTCTGCCGCCGCCCCGAGGCGCTTGGGGTTCAAATCGCACAATGCGACAACTTCGGCATGAGGGTACTCGATCAAACTGGGGATATGAGCATAGGTTGCCCACCAACCTGTGCCAATCACGGCGATTCGTGCCTTCTCTGGCATACATGTTCCTCTCTGAACCTACAAATAGCATTTGGGAATGTTTCGTCGGTGCGGCTCTTATAGCATCAGCATAACAAAATGTCAATCTACACCTCAAAATGATTGTACATGCCGTCGACTCGTACTATACTCATTCTTAGTTCTTTGCATTTCAATCGCCGCATTGTCACTAGGGGAGTATTGTTTCGTTCCAAGGAGGCCCTATGAGCGAGAAGCACCACACCAACGCGCCCCAAATCACCTGTGGCATGCTGATCCGCAGACCGGTTCACGAAGTCTTCAACGCCTTGGTAGATCCTGCTCACACCAGCCGTTTCTGGTTCAGCTCCGGAAGCGGAAAGCTCGCTCCCAACGCCCGCGTTCAATGGCGTTGGAACACCTTCAAACTTGCGGTAACGGTAGAGGTCATCGTCTTCGAGCCAAACCGCCGCCTCGTTGTAGCTTGGCCCAGCCCAAAGGGCATAAGCAAGCTCGAATGGCGCTTCACCGAGCGCCCCGATGGCTCAACCTATGTCAGCATCAGCGAAACAGGCGTTGATCTCAACAATCAGCGTCTTCAACAAGCGCTGGGCTCTAGCGAAGGCTTTACCTTGGTGCTCGCTGGCCTCAAAAGCTACCTCGAACACGGCAAAGTTCTTCCCCTTATCACCGATCGTTACTCCGCCGAACTATCTCAAGCCTAATATTGCAGCATACAACAGCTACGAGATGTTGAATATGACGTCAACATCTCGTAGCATGTACGCTATACCTTTGATGCTAGTGCTTATCCATGTCTCAACGTGCCTACCAACGCGCTAAGACCTCAAACTCTACTCCAAAGCCCCGCGAATAAGCCATTCATGTTCCCTGATAGCTCTTGCATCCACTTTGCCCTGTCTCCTTCTTCTCGCCTCCTACTGAAACCTCTTTAAACAACAACTCGTCTTATGAGCAAAGAGGCTTTGTCACACCCCGCTATTGCAATTCCTCATACAAATACAAACGAGCGCAAACAGCTACTAACAATCCTTCTTCTCTCAGCAGCGTTTCCACTTCCAAGCGCGCCTTCCGCTAAGCCCTACATCTTTCAAATACGAGCTTCCAAGGCTAATGATTTCACTTCTTTTTAATACCCAAATAGACAGGTAGAAACTGGTTCTTTTGGACGATCCATAAATCAAACAAACGTTCTAGAATGAACGGGCTGTTACTAATCGAGCTACTTCACAGCATACCCGGCGTCCAAAAATCTAAGGGATAGCAATAGAAAAAGGACAGAAACTCTATGCCTAAGACATTTCTTGCCGCAGCGATTAACGCTGCTATAGCGAATGTAATTACAACGGCTGTTTGGTTTGCTGTAACCTTTTGGGTCTATCTTGAAACCCAGTCGGTCACCGCTACCTCGATCTTAGCGGGCATCTATGTGGTGATCGTGGCAGTTTCGGGCTTCTTTCTTGGATCGATTGTCGATCGCTTCAAACAAAAAACAACCTTCATTATGGCACTGGTCGGCACCTTCGCCTTCTATGGCCTCGCCGCCATCTTATTTGTTGTAAGCTCGCCCGAAAGCTTCAAAACCATCGCCAGTGTTGTGCTCTGGATTTTCATCACACTCATCTTGCTCGGCTCGATCATAGGCAACTTGCGCGGCATCGTGCTCTCGACTCTTGTCACGATCATGATCGAAGAGAGTATGCGCGATCGCGCCAACGGTCTCGTCGGCACCATCAACGGCTCGGCCATGCTGATCGCATCGATTATCAGCGGTGTCGTCATAGGTTTCTTCGGCATGTTTTGGATGTTAGCCTCTGCTTGTATTATCTTGGCAGTATTGGCTCTCCACATGCTAACGATTGCTCTACCAGCCGCTTCGCACCACCAACATCCCGAAACGCACAAAGAGACACAGAAGCTCGATCTACGCGGCACCTTGCGCACGATCTCGCTCATTCCTGGCCTCTTCGGTTTGATCTTCTTCCAAACCTTTAACAACTTCTTGGGTGGTGTATTTATGGCGCTGCTCGACGCCTATGGTCTCTCGCTTATGCCTGTACAGGCATGGGGTCTGCTCTGGGGCATTCTGAGCACGGCATTCATTATCGGAGGCGTCATTGTCAGCCGTTATGGTTTGGGCAAGCACCCGCTACGGCTGCTCTTCCAAATCAACATGATCGTTTGGACGGTCTGTATCTTCTTTACGATCCAATCTTCGATCCCGCTCCTAGCGATCGGTATCTTCTTCTGGATGGCATTGATGCCCATCGCAGAAGCAGCCGAGCAAACCATCTTGCAAAAGGTCGTTCCGCTCGATCGTCAAGGACGGGTCTTCGGCTTTGCCCAAAGTGTCGAGCTATCGGCGGCACCGCTCACCGCCTTTTGTATCGGACCCATCACCGACTATTTCTTCATCCCCTTTATGACGACAGGATTAGGGGCTGAATTGATCGGTAGCTGGTACGGCATCGGCCCTGAGCGCGGTATGGCTTTAGTCTTTAGCATCGCAGGCTTACTCGGACTGATCGCAACCCTTATCGCTATGCGCACCTCCGCCTATCGCACGCTCTCGAAAGAGTACCACCACGCACCACAGACGGCTCTGGCCTCATAAAACTAAAAACATGCTCAAGCAAAGCAGACATTCCGCTTTAATAAAGAGCTCGTTCCGAGTAAGAAACAGCGTTGTATCCAAATCGGCCAATCGTTTAGGTGCTTATATAATCGACTGGCACAAACAGCACAAGGTATGGCAGCTTATGCCATACCTTGTTTCCACATCAGTAAGTATGATACCAAATTCATTTAAAGACTTGCCCACTTGGAGAGTAAGAAAACAAAACCGAGGAAAGAAAAGAGACAAGTTCCACTCTGCTGTAGGCCAAATAGAACGTAATCAAGCGAATTTGGTATAAGCTAAGCAAACCTAGAATTGGGTAGTGCAAAATCCGCTTAAAGACGTATAGTCTTTGCAAGCTGGGAGAAACAAAATACTAGGAAGGAACAATAAGTAAGTTCCACTCTGCCGTAGGCCAAAAAGAGACAAGCTAATCGAATTCGCTACTACAGCATAAAACGGCCGTAGGCGACAAAGGCGCTCAAGAGCAGCAGAACAGCGTTCAGACCGATCACTTGCATCTCTTCACGCTTCATATGCAACAGAATCGCCAACAGCATAACGATTGCCAGACAAAAAGCTGCCAAAGGCGTCAGCCAAACCAAAATACCTATTAGGCTCGGCAAGATCAGCCCAAGCGCGCCCAGTAATTCGCTCATACCAACAAAGGTCACAAAGCCTTTGCTAAAGTCTTTCACCCAAGGAAGTTTCGCTTTGGCCTGCTCATACTGAAACGCTTTCATAAAACCAGCAAAACCAAACATACCTGCAAGCACAACTTGGCATATCCAGAGTGCGATGTTCATAGCATGTCCTCACACAAGCTACAACAAAGCGAAATATCACGCTTATGAATGAGATAACGGGATCACGGTAAGTCTATAGAAGTTCGTATCGTTTGTCAAATAAGTAAATAGTGATATTCTAGGCTGTTAGACTCCCCAAAAGCGATACAAACACATACAATGGGCAGACAAAGGAGGAACGAGCTATGTGCCGCAATATCAAACCGCTCTTCAACTTCGATCCGCCGGTTAACCAAGACGAGATCCGAGCCGCTGCCTTGCAATACGTGCGCAAAGTGAGCGGTTTTCAAAAGCCATCGCGTGCCAATCAAGCTGCTTTCGATGCCGCAGTCGATGCGATCGCAGCGGCGACCCAGACTCTGCTTGAATCCTTAACGACCGATGCACCCAAAAAGAACCGCGAGGAAGAGGCAGCCAAGGCTCGCGCACGTAGCGCTCAACGTTTTGCAAGCTAGAAAGCGCAACAATGCTAGAAAGTGAGCTAACACTACAGATCGAACAGGTCTATGCCGAAGAATCACGGCGTGTTTTGGCGACTCTTATTCGTCTGCTGGGCGATTTCGACCGCGCAGAAGAAGCGCTCCACGACGCATTTCGGGCTGCGCTCGAACAATGGCCGCGCGACGGCATTCCTGCTAACCCGCGCGCCTGGTTAGTTTCAACAGGGCGCTTCAAAGCCATCGACTCTTTGCGCCGACGCGCTCGCTTCGACGCCTCATTGGCCGAAATCGCCCACCAGATCGATCTCAACACGCCCGAAGAGTTTGAGATCGACGACGAAGATCAAGTACAAGACGATCGTCTACGTCTGATCTTCACCTGTTGCCATCCTCTGCTCGCGCCCGAAGCGCGCGTCGCGCTGACCTTACGTGAAGTCTGCGGCCTGACCACCGAGGCGATCGCACATGCCTTTCTGCTTCAGCCCACAACCTTAGCGCAGCGTATTGTGCGCGCCAAAGCCAAGATCCGCGACGCTAAGCTTCCCTACCAAGTGCCCAGTCGGGCCGAATTGCCCGAACGTCTCGATACTGTTTTGCAAGTCATCTACCTCGTTTTCAACGAAGGCTACAGCAGTTCTTCCGGCGAGTCGCTCACCCGTCCCGATCTCTCAAACGAAGCGATTCGTCTGGCGACCCTGCTCTATCAACTGCTGCCCGAAGCCGAAGTGCAAGGCTTATTGGCTCTGATGCTTCTGCACGAAGCACGTCGCCCCGCTCGTAGCGATCAAAATGGCGACCTTATTCCGCTCGAAGAACAAGATCGATCGCTCTGGAAGCGAGATCTGATTGCAACAGGCACACAACACGCCCAAGAGGCTTGGCAAAAAGAGGGCATCGGCCCCTACTGCATTCAAGCGGCGATCGCAGCCCTGCATTGCGAGGCCACAAGCGTCGCAACAACCGACTGGCCACAGATCGTCGCCCTCTACGAGCTGCTGTTGCGCCTGCGTCCCTCGCCCGTCATCGAACTCAACCGCGCTATCGCCATCGCTATGCGCGACGGCCCCGAGCATGGGCTTGTACTTGTCGACCAATTGATCGAAAGCGGTCAACTAAACAACTATCATCTGCTCTATGCCACTCGCGCCGACCTCTGCCGGCGTCTCGAACAACGCGATCAAGCCCGCCAAGCCTACCAGCAAGCGCTCGCTCTTACCAATCAAGAGCCAGAACGGCGCTTTCTGCAAAAACGGCTGCTCACTTTAGGCTAGAGCAAAAACTGTTACAAAAATCTAGCTCCGATCTGTCGATTTCGCCCAGCCCGAAACGACAATCTTGTGAAGGCCCAAGATCGAAGCTCATTCATCTACGAATCATCCAGCTCGTGAAGTGGATAGCTCGAAGCTCAAGGGCTAAACAGTGGCAATCGTATGGCGAGCGGCGCGCTCGCCGATAACACAGGAGAACGGCAATGCAATTTCTGGTCTATAGCCCGATCTTTCAGCCCGACGACGGCACTCCACCCAGCCCCGAACTGCACGAAGCGATCAACAACTTCGTTCAAGAAGCCCAAAAAGCAGGCGTATTGGTCACCACTGGTGCGCTCGCGTCCCAAGGCAAACGCCTCCAGCGCGAAAATGGACGTTTCGAAGTTACCGACGGCCCATTTGTCGAGGTCAAAGAGCTGACCGCAGGCTTTGCGATCTTAAAGACCGCCAGCGAAGAAGAGGCCATCGAGTGGAGCAAACGCTTCCGCGATATCATCGGTGACGGTGTTAGCGAGATCGTTCAGCTCTACGGTCCCGAATAAGCATCCGCTCCGTTTAGAAAGTCCGCGTACTCTCCTTAATCAATAAAACCTACCTTCAAGAGCTAGATCGCTCCCTCAAGAAGTATTAAGCAGGTTGTTATATGAGATGTGGTGCTGCTGTACCACATCTCATAACACTTGCACTGCTATAATCTCAGCTTCTCCATAATTCCTTCGATCAGATAACACCCTACACCGCTCACAATCTCACTCTAGCGGTAGAATCACTAGCCTTCATTCGGTCCTAACCGCGTCCGCCTACGGCTATCAAGTCGCCATCCAGCAAAATATCTTTGCATTGCGCTGCCTTCCTTGCAATCAAGGTGCACATTGCGCTCGTAATAATCCGTTTTCAAACACCAACATTGTCCGCTTTGATACTAGCAAAATGTTCTCTTACATTTACAACTCTCCGTCTAAAGAGGGCTTCACAACTCGGCAAATTATGCTATAATCTAAGCACATTTGTTCTACTACCTTCCCATGTAGGTAGATACTCAAGAGATTCTTTCTGAGCAGAAAACAGAAAGGTAGGAACCATGCCCAGTGTACGAGTATTGGTTGGTACCCGCAAAGGCGCTTTTATCTTTCACTCAGACGAAGAGCGGAAACGGTGGGATATCCAAGGTCCACTCTTCGGCGGTTGGGAGATCTACCATATGAAAGGATCACCTCTCAACCCAAACAGAATCTATGCCTCTCAATCGGGAGGTTGGTTCGGCCAAGTCGTTCAACGATCAGACGATGGCGGAGAGACATGGGAAGCTGTCAGCAACGAATTCCTCTATGATGAAGGCCCAAAAGAGCATAAATATTACGATGGCTCCTCGAAGCCTTGGAAGTTTGTGCGCGTCTGGCACTTCGAGCCTTCCATTCACGATCCCGAGACGGTCTATGCAGGCGTCGAAGACGCTGCGATCTTTGTCAGCCGCGATGGAGGAAAAAGCTGGAAGGAGCTAGCTGCCTTGCGCAACTTCGGCACAGGCCAAGAATGGGCTCCGGGTGCTGGAGGTCTTTGTCTGCATACGATCTTGCAAGACCCACGCAACCCCGATCGGCTCTTCGTTGCTATCTCATCGGTAGGCGCCTTCCGTACCGACGATGGAGGTCGAACCTGGAAGACAATCACGAAAGGTTTGCATTCTGATTATCTGCCCGATCCCGATGCAGAAGGCGGTCACTGCGTTCACAATATGGCGCTGCACCCCTCGCGCCCCGATGTGCTCTTTATGCAAAAGCACTGGGATGTGATGCGCACCGATAACGCTGGCGATCTCTGGTACGAGATCAGCAACAACCTCCCCACCGACTTCGGTTTCCCGATCGCCGTTCATGCCCACGAACCCGACACCATCTATGTGGTTCCTATCACCAGCGATGCACTGCACTATCCGCCCGAAGGTAAACTGCGTGTCTATCGCAGCCGTAACGGCGGCCAACACTGGGAAGCGCTCGGCAACGGTCTGCCTCAAGAGAACTGTTATGTCAATGTGTTGCGCGATGCCATGGCCGTCGATCAGCTCGAATCGTGTGGTATCTACTTCGGTACCACTGGTGGTCACGTCTTTGTCTCTCCTGATGGCGGCGATACTTGGCAAGCGATCGCCGAAAACCTTCCGAGCGTGCTCTCAGTAGAGGTGCAAACACTGCCATGAAGATTCGTATCGAGCTACCCTTTCATTTGCGCAACCTAGCCCAAACTGGCCGCGAAGTAGAAGTCGAGGTAGCTGCACCCGTCAGTTTGGAACGCGTTCTCGACGCGCTCGAAGAGCGCTATCCGGTCTTGCGCGGCAACATTCGTAACCATCACGACAAAAAACGCCGTGAATTAGTGCGCTTCTTCGCCTGTGAGGAAGATATTTCAAACGACGATCCCAGCCTCAAATTGCCGGCCGCCGTCCAAGCAGGCAAAGAGCCGCTGATCATTTTAGGCGCGATCGCGGGCGGCTAACAGCGAAGGGCCATCAGCCAAACAGCAACTAACGGCTAACACAAGGTCATAACAAACTTGTATGGGGTATCGTGATATTGCACGATACCCCATACAACAACAAAGAAGCATCATTGTAGCCAAAGGATTATCAAGCGTTCGCGCTAAAAGCTAGCTACTTTATACCAAATCCGTTTAAAGACGTGCATGCTCTTAGCTCAGAAAAACGAAAAGCCGGGAAAGGGTTGTGTGAGATTTCGCGCTGCCGAAGGCCAAATAGCACCTAATACCATTCACAACATCTATAGAGATACTTCTCAAGATGGAGGACAAACAACTCAAGAGCTTATATCTTATTCAAGCTCCTCTTTGCTGATCTACAAACCTCCTATAACCCAGCAGGAGCAACCAACAGCTTTTTGCAGACTTATACAGTAAAAAAGCGCTTGGTGTCGCTATCCCACACGTTGCTGAACAAGCAATGTTGTACAAACTACGCACCTAAACTAAGAGTAACCCTATCCATAAACCCATAACAAAAAGAAGTAGTTGCCCAATCTAAGCAACTACCTCCCTTGATATTGGCAACTCAAGCTGACAAACTGTGTTTAGCTAGCGCTCGGCGGAGGTGTAGGGCGTTGAGGCGGAATCGGACGCCCATTCTCATCGTCGCTGCCATAGTCATGGTCGGGGTGGTTGGCTTCACCGATCTGCCAATAACCACGGGTGACGATCGAAGTCGGCGCAAAGCCACGCTCTTCGAGCAAGAAACGTCGCACGCGACGCACAGCCTTCGCTTCACAGGCGATATAGACTCGCTCCGCATCGGCAAGCGCAGGCAAGTTGCGTACCGCTTCTTCCAGCGCACAATTAGCTAAACCCGGCTGATCGTTGCGATAAACCCAAGCTACATCAAGACTCGCAGCGCTCTGCAAAGGAATCTCATCGCTCGCATCTTGCACTTCGATCCGCACCGTCGCCTTAGCCTTAGCTGGCAATGCTTCCAGAATGGTTGCGATCGCTGGCAGAGCTGTCTCATCGCCTGCGATCACAAAACGCTCAGCGTTTTCGTCGATCTTATAGCTTGGGCCGGGGCCACCGATCAATACAACCTGACCGGGAGCCGCTTGTGAGGCCCACTGTGATGCAGGGCCGTGCCCATGCAGAATAAAGTCGACATCTAACTCATTAGCAGCCGGATCAAAACGACGCGGCGTGTAGGTTCGCACTCTGGTTGGGCGTGGTCCGTCCGGAGAAGGTGGTGTCGGTTCGCTCTGACCCTCTTCGGGCAAAATGAGCTTGATATATGCACCCGGGCCATTCCAAGTAAAGCTCGCAAGCTGCTCACCTGTAAATGTCACCCGAACCATGCGAGGTGTCAAACGTTCTACTCGACTTACAACCGCACGACGAGGTGGAGGACGGCGACGAGGTGCGGGTGTAGGATTCTCTGCAGGTTTTGTTTCGGACATATCGCTATTCACTTTCTGCTCAAAGCTATGTAGTTAGATCATAGCATACCCTACAAGCTACACTTGAGCCATCTAAACCTACCAAAATGGCTAGGTTGGCTTCCAAACCACTTCTTTTGGAAACAAACTACTATCCTCTCTACTGGGTAGTTCCCGTACGTCTCTTTGGGTCTCTAGCGTATCGTGTATAGTTGCAAAGGAAGAGCAATGTCTCACCACGCGATTGTGCTTCGTGGAGCACGCGAAAATAATCTCCAGAATATCTCGCTTGATATCCCCAAGCAGGCCATTACCATCTTTACGGGGGTCTCTGGATCGGGTAAATCGTCGATCGTCTTTGATACGGTCGCCAGCGAAGCTCGTCGTCAGCTCAACGAAACCTTTAGCACCTTTATCCGCAACTTCTTGCCGCGTTATGCTCAACCCGATGTCGATACCATCGAGAATATCAGCATGGCGATTGTGGTTGACCAAAAGCGTTTAGGCGGTGGCTCGCACTCTACGGTTGGCACCGTCACAGATATCTTCTCGATCTTGCGTATGCTCTTTTCACGCGTAGGCCAACCCCAAGTTGGCTCGGCTAATCTCTTCTCATTCAACGATCCACAAGGCTGTTGCCCCGAATGTAATGGTCTTGGGCGCAAGCTCACGATTGATATGGAGAGGTTCCTTGATCCAAGCAAGTCGCTACGTGAAGGTGCGCTGCTCTATCCTGAATTTGCGGTCGATTCGTGGGAATGGAATATCATCGCCGAAACGGGTTTCTTCGATCTGGATAAAAAGCTTCAAGACTACAACCAAGAAGAGCTAGAGGCTTTACTTAATAGCAAACAACAAAAGATCGAAACGACTCTTGCAGGTAAAGCAATTAATATCACCTATGAAGGTGCGATAACAAAATTTACCCGGAAGTATATTCTGCGTGACCTCAAGAGCTATGCAGAACGCACCCAAAATCTTGTGAAGCGTTTTATCACTATGGGTCCTTGTCCACTCTGCCACGGCGCTCGGCTTAGCCAAGCTGCACTTGCTTGCCGCATTCACAACTATAACATCGCCGAGCTTGCAAATATGGAAGTGGGTGAACTGATTGCGGTTTTGCGCAATGTAAACGAACCGGAAGCTGCTCCATTGATCGCTTCACTGCTACAACGCCTGCAATATCTGGTCGATATCGGCCTCGACTACATTACACTGGCTCGCGAAACCGACACGCTCTCGGGCGGCGAGTCGCAACGCATCAAAATGGTCAAACATCTAACCAGTAGCCTAGTCGATGTGATCTATATCTTCGATGAACCGAGCGTCGGCTTGCACCCACGCGATGTGCATCGCCTCAATGAACTGCTTATCAAGCTGCGCGACAAAGGCAACACTGTGCTCGTGGTAGAACACGACCCCGATGTGATCAAAATCGCCGACTATATCGTCGATGTTGGCCCGCGAGCAGGGCGCAACGGCGGCCAGATCGTTTATCAGGGCGATTACGCTGGTTTAGTCAACAGCAATACCCTCACAGGGCGCTATCTACACCAGAGCTTGCCGCTCAAACAAAATCCACGCCAACCCAAAGGCTGGATGCCCATTCGCAACGCGCAACTCTACAACCTTAAAGGGATCGACGTCGACATCCCTCAAGGAGTGCTGACTGTCGTCACTGGCGTGGCAGGTTCAGGCAAAAGCACCCTGATCAATCATATCTTCTTGAACAGTTATCCCGATGCGATCCGAATCGATCAGTCTGCGATTGGAATCTCAAGCCGTTCCAACGCCGCCACCTATACGGGCATTATGGATGATATTCGCAAAGCCTTCGCAGCAGCCAACAAGGTCAGTCCGTCGTTATTTAGCTTCAACTCCAAAGGCGCTTGCGAGAACTGTCAAGGTCTCGGCGTGATCTATGCCGATGCGGCCATCTTCGAGGAAGTCAAACTGACCTGCGAAGTGTGTGGCGGCAAACGCTTTAAAGATGAAGTGCTGAACTATAAGCTCAATGGCGCTTCAATTAGCGATGTTTTGAGCATGACTGTTGAGCAAGCACGCGAAATTCTAAAAGGCAAAGAGATCGAACGCCGTTTGCAAACACTGGTCGATGTGGGCTTGGGTTATTTAAGTCTTGGGCAGCCGCTCAATACCCTCTCGGGCGGCGAATGTCAACGCATCAAGCTAGCCAGCGAACTGCACAAGCAAGGCAGCATCTATGTGCTCGATGAGCCGACCACTGGTTTGCATATGTCTGATATTAGCTTGCTGATGGGCATTATCGATCGCCTGGTCGATGCAGGCAATAGTGTTATTACAATCGAACACAACCTCGACCTGATCAAAAGCGCCGACTGGATCATCGATATGGGACCGGAAGGAGGCCATAAAGGCGGCCAAGTGCTCTATGCAGGCCCGCCCCAAGGCTTGCTGGAATGCAGTCAATCATTTACAGGCCAATATCTTAAAGAACACCTAAACGTGTAACTATTTTGAAGCTATCCACTAACAAAATACTGGTAAGGCTAAGCTCCTTACCAGTATTTTTATACATGCATTTCTCATTGTCTCTTTCACAGCCTCCTATATCTCTTTCACAGCGTTCGCTGTTTCTTTCACAGTCACTGCTGTTTATTTCCTACAAGCCGCTGTTTCTTTCACAGTCACTGCTGTTTATTTCGCACAACTCGCTGTTTCTTTCACAGTAACCGCTGTTTGCTTCGCACAGTTCACTGTTTCCTATACATAGACCACTGTTTCTTTCACATAATCCGCTGTTTGCTTCACATAGCCCGCTGTTTCTTTCGCATAGTCCTGATTGTAATCAAGTTTCAGTTTTTATGTAAAACTATGGTAATACGTACTACAAATCCGGTATCTTTTCAAAGCGAAGCTACGGTATAGAAGTACTCCTGCAACACTTGCAGGTCGACCTTCCACTATTTAGCGACGGAGTTACGTACCATGAGCACAAGCTCAAATCGCCGCATACCCTCGAGAGTCCTTGAAGAAGATCGTTATGCGCTGATTGGTTTGCAAAGTTTGGAAAGTTATGCTCCAACTAACAGTAATTTCAGCATCGCTAACCTTACTACTCTGCACAGCCAAATGCTTGCAACTCAATCCGAGCTTATTAGTGCCCTGCAAAAGGTCGAGACATTGCGTGATCAAGTGGCCGAAGCCGAACATGCCTTTCACGACGGCATTCAAGGCGCTAAGATTCAAGTCATCGCTCAGTATGGAGAAGATGCCCTAGAAGTTCAAATGTTGGGTTTAAAACGCAAGTCTGAACGTCGCCGCCCAAGTCGACGCCCACCAACGCCACCACAAAATGTAGAAAATAACTAACGAGCTTTCTATAGCTTCCAAGCAGCGCGGTCGTTGATCGCGCTGCTTTTTTATTGCTGACCTACAGCTAGCGTAGCGCTGTTCTCTTCGTCGGTTATGCAGTTCAAATGCTAAACGGCGATCTACATACTCTATAATGCAGCCATCAATTGATAAAACGCTAAGTACATATCGAGAAAACATAACCTTATGACGACAGCAAACCAGACAGCCCTACATGCCCCGTGTTTAGAATACTATCTGCGTTTCTCAGCTCTTGAAGAGCAGCGCTTAGATGTGGAGCTGCGTATCAGCAAGCTCGCGTCTGATCAGGTCGAACTCATGATGGCACGTTGGTCGCCGGGCTTCTATAAAGTCGAAGACTACGCCAGTAGAGTTGTATCGTTCCGTGCTAGCAACGCTGCAGGCGAAGAGCTTGCCATCGAGCGCCCCAAAGATAATCGCTGGCGAATCGCAACGGCTGGCAGCGAGGAGCTTCGCTTTCACTACAGCCTGCTCTGCAAAGAGACAAGCGTAACAACCAACTGGGTCGCACCTGAATATGCGATTCTGAATGGCCCAGCGACCTTTATCGGCCTGATTGGCGCTGAAAAGCAGGTACATAAAGTTATTATAGAGCTGCCCGAACAGTGGGCTGGGGTCTGGTCGGGTCTATCCCAAGAGCGCGAAGCTGACAGGCGCCAAGCAGTATTATTGGCAAGCGACTTTGATACGCTGCTCGACTCGCCGCTGCTCTTGGGCAATCCTCAAGTGGGATCGTTCGAGGTTGCAGGCAAACAACATACCATCGCAGCAGTTGGCGAGCTGGGCGATTGGGATATGGAGCGAGCTTGTAAGGATATTGCGCCCTTTGTGGCTGAAAACGCACGCTTCTGGAACGGTCTGCCATACAGCAACTATAGTTTTCTGCTGGTCTTCCGCAAGGGCGGCGGCGGTTTGGAACATGCAAACTCGACCTTGGTGACCGCCAACCCAGAACGAATGGTCAACGAAGAGGGTTATTCGGCCATTTTGACCCTGATCTGCCACGAATACTTCCACGTCTTTAACGTCAAACGGCTGCGCCCGATCGAACTCGGGCCATTTGATTATGAAGATTGGCCGCGCCCAACTAGCCTCTGGATCTCGGAAGGTTTGACTTGTTACTATACCGATCTGCTGCAACGCCGAGCCAATATGCGCTCGCAAGATTGGCTATTACAATCGCTGACGCGCGTTGTCAGCAAGCTCCAAAACGCGCCCGGACGGCTGTTGCAAAGTCTCGAAGAGTCGTCTGCCAATGTTTGGAACAACAGCCTTTCGGGCATCAATCCATCAGACGATACAGTGAGCTACTATGACAAAGGCTATGTGGTTGGCTGGCTGCTTGACGCGCGTATCCGTCGTGCCAACAACGATCAGCGTTCGCTCGACGATGTGATGCGCCTCGCTTATCAGCGCTTTGGCGGCGAGCGCGGCTTCGAGCATCGCGAGTTCTGGGCCTTATGCGAAGAGGTGAGCGGTCTCGAGCTGCAGGAGTGGTTGAGCCATGCCATCTGCAGCGCTACAGAGCTCGACTATCAAGAAGCCTTAGAGTGGTTCGGTTTACAGATCCAGCAGATCGAACAAGAGAAGCCGGTTTGGAAGATTGGGCTTGCCGCAAACCGCACAGAGGCCCAAGCAGCTCACTTTGCCGCTTGGCAGCACAGCGAAGCTTAAGCGGTATCTAGTCTCGGCTCAGTTCAGGTCTTCGGTCCGCTCTGCACACTCTGTCGATTCGCTAACAAGGCTTTCGACAAACTTATAAGCAGTGCGATCTTGATAAAGATCGGCAACTGTAGATACAAAAGGGGTGATGCTAGAGCGGAGAAAACAGATGCAATATCAGATCTTGGTCTATCAGAAAAAGGTCGAAAACCAAGCGAACAGTCTAGCAACTTTGCAGCAGTGGCGTGAGGCTTGTAGAGCCAACAATGAAAGTCTAGCCGAGCGCGGTTATCTGATAACAAAAATCGATCTGGGGCCACAACGCGAAGGATTGCGGATCGAACTGCGAAATGACGAGCTTATACTTGAAAATAACGACGCTCGTTATGAGCAAGAGGAGTTGATCAGAGTGATGCAAATCGAAGCGTATGATCTTAACCATGCGCTGCAGATCGCAACAGCTATGCCAGAGCTGCGCTTCAGTCGACTAGAACTGCGCAGCAGCGCTGAGAACGATGCTCTGTCTCTGCAGGAGCTATGAGCGCTCAGTATCTGCGTCTAAGCAGCTATCCCCTGTAGGGTGACGGGCAGGATGTTGGTAGCCGTAGGCGGACGCGGTTAAAAGCTTCTTTGGGGTAGCGAGCTCGCCGCCGTAATACGAAATACGCCAAGTGGATTTGGTATGACGAGATGCCGATTGGGGTTGGTTTGTGATGAGGAAACAAGATTAGCGCTACACTACGTAAAGCAGCTAGCTACAAACTGACGAGAGAGAACAGAACAAGAGACCTCCGTGCGGGGAGGCCTCTTGTTGTAGATGGAAGACAAAACGAGGGAGCTTATTCGGCGGCTGCAGGCTGAGGATGATCGACTGCGCGCGAGAGCGGAAGCTCGGGCAGGAGCAGCACAATGATCAGCAGTACAATCAGTTCTAAGGTGGCCGAATACCAATAGATATTGGTGATGCTTGCGGCGTAAGCTTCCTTAACGGCTCGTTCAACTTTGGGAGCGGCCTGCTCTGCTTCGCTATGCAGGGCTGCTTCTTCGCTATCGATCAGGCTCATGGCCTGCTGCAATGCGCTTTGATCGGCGCTGCTTGTGCCCGCGATAAGGTTTTGCAGCTCGTGCGAGAGTTGAGTATCGGCAAGCAACTGGGCCCGAGCGTTCGTGTCGCCCTGACCGAGCGCAAGCTGGGTCTGAGCACGGACACTTTCTAGATGAGCGATCAACGAGCCAGAGATGGTATTGTTAATATCGAGACCATCGCTTCCTGCACCCTCGCTGGTGCTGACATTGCGGAAGTCTTCAGGCTTAATGGCGGTCGCCAAGGCCGGACTCAGGTCCTGAGTGATGGGTGTAAAGCGCGCGACCAATTGACTCGAGAGAGTTGCCACCAAAACAACCGTGAATAAGGCTGCACCGAAGGCCTGACCAAGCTGTTGAAAGAACTGTCGGTTGGCTGTCACTGCGCCAAGATCTCGACGGGGCGTCGCGTTTTGAACAGCTAAGTTCAAAAGCGGAATAGCTGGGCCCATACCAATACCAAGTAGGAACTCTCGCCAGATCACGGCCCAAACAGTCGAGTCGGCGTCTAAGAAGGCCATCAATACAAAACCGACCAAAGCTAGTGCAAAACCAAACACCATAATTGGTTTGTAGCGACCGGTTCGTTGCACCAACATCGAAGCAACATTGCTGCTTAACACAAAGCCAAGCATCAAGGGGATTTGGGTTGTACCGGCTTGAGTCGCGCTCAGACCTAACACATTGACCAGATAGAGCGATAAGAACATAATCGCTCCGAAGAAGGCCGCCCCGTGCAAGATCGAAACAACCACACCGATCGAGAAGAGTTTATTTTTAAAAAGCGCCAAAGAGATAATCGGCGACGAGACTTTGGTTTCGACCCAAATAAAGGCGATCAGCGAGATAATCGCCAGAATAGACATGCCGATAATCATCGGCGAGCCCCAAGGATAGATTGTTTTATCGAGCGATAAGGCCAGCATCAGCGGCACAACTGCAAGGATCAGGAGAATCGTGCCGAGCCAGTCAATTTTCGCTTTAGCCCCGAAGCGGATCAAGGGCATCTTCAAAAAGATAAATACTAGGGCAATAATACCGATCGGCACGTTGACGAAAAAGACCCAGTGCCAACTGAGTTTATCGGTGAGCAGACCACCTAAGAACGGGCCGATCACACTCGATAAACCGAAGACCATACCAAAGATGCCCATATATTTGGGACGTTCGGCGGGCACAAATAGATCGGCGGGCGTTGAGAATGCGGTCGATGTGATGGCCGCAGCACCGATACCTTGGATGATTCGATAGATCACCAACTGCAACATGCTTCCAGAGATGCCGCAGAGGGCCGAGCCGATCAGAAAGACGATAATGCCCCAGAGAATAATTACCTTGCGGCCGAACATGTCCGACAGTTTGCCGTAAATCGGTACAGTCGCCGTACTTGCCAAAAGATAGCCGGTTGAAACCCAACCAACCATATCGATGCCTTGAAAATCGCGGACAATCGCTGGCAATGCGGTCGAAACGATCGTTTGATCAAGGGCCGAAAGGAAAAGACCTACCAAAACCGCAAACAAGATCTGGATCTTGGTAGCCTGCGGCAAGGTTGTTGGATCGATTCTTTGAGCAGACATCGCTTGCGCGACGCTATCACGAACAGCCATAGAGCTCCCTCATTCTTTTTTCACTACCTCAGCACACACAAAAGCCCGCTCAAAGCTGATTGGGCGTGCCCGTAGAACATCTTTCGATGGATAAGATTACGAGCGTGGGTCGGAAGAGACAGGGGAAGCCTTTGACTGGCTCACCTGACGTAAGGCCTCGATTGCTGAAGCTAGCAATTCGGGGGGCAGCTGCATAAAATGCTGCACCATACCATCAACTCGTGTGCGATGAAACTCGCGAAGTAAATGTTTACCCTCGTCGGTGAGAGCGATCAACTTCTGACGTCGATCATGGGGCGCTTCGATGCGCGTCATTAAACCACGACAAACCAATTTATCAACCATCATACTGGCGTGAGCCATCGAAACTTCTAATTTAGCGCTTACATCTGAAATCGTGCAGTTCTGATGACGATGTGCTAGGTTCATAACTGAAATAAGCGGTATCGAAATCTCTTCACGACGCAGCAATTGCATCACATCGTCGATCGATGAACTCATAATGTCGCCCACAAACTGAACCAGCAGCTCGCGAACTTCATCGGGCTGAATATTCATAATTACTCAATATCCATAAATAGTTCACAACACTGAACTATTTTAGTGTAGCACTTTTTTATAACATGTCAAATAGTTGAAAGACGATCAGCTTCACCAACAATAGAAAGAGACCTCTCTATGAGAGATCTCTTCAAGACTAAGCGTGAACGAGAACACTCTAAAAGGCGCTATAAGCTTGACATAGCCTTTTCGTTTTGACGCAAGAGCGGCGCGGCTGTGTGTTCAAGCCAATAGTCGAAGCTGATCATGGTTGGACGTAGCCTCCAAACGGCCTCAAGGTCGACACGATAGCTGCCTTCGTTGAGCCATTCACAAACGCGAGCGATATCTTCGCTCTGCTGGCGGATCTGCTCGATTGGGATCTGACGATAAGGAATGGGGCGACCTGCAACACGGCTCAAGGCTTGCGCGATCTCGATGGGCGTGAGGGCCGCGCTGGCTAACTCGATGGTGCGACCGATGTAACGCGCTGGTTCTGCGAAGGCCATGGCCGCAAAGGCTCCGATATCATCGACAGCGATGACCTGCAGCAAGGCATCGGGCAGAAAGGGCACTGCAAAATGGCCATCGGGCACACCATAAAAATCGCCGATCAGATCATCCATAAATCCGGCGGGGCGCAAGATAGTAGCGGGCAGCTCGAGGGCTGCGATCTGCTGCTCGATCTCCCATTTGCTAAAGCCTGGGCGAAAGCGGGTCTGATCTTGCGCGCCGCCGACCGATGTATGCACATAGTGCTGAACATTCGCCGCCTTCGCCACTTGAGCGAGCTGCGTGCCGCGTCTGATCTCATCTTGATAGCCGAACGGTTGAACACTGAAGACGCCATAGACGCCTTGCATGGCTTCTTCGAGCGATGAGCGATCGTCGAAATCGCCCACAGCCAGCTCGCAACCGGCATGGAACAGCGCCTCTGCTTGAGGAGTAGCACGATTACGCACTAGCGCCCTAACGCGCCAGCCATCCGCGAGCAGATGACGCACAGTGGCGCCGCCCTGTTTGCCCGTCGCGCCTGTAACCAGAATCGTTTTGTGATGACGATCCATTGTGTCCTCCTAAATAGATCGATAGAAGGGGAGCTATAGTCGATTGGAGCCGGCTCGAGTACACTATACGCAGCGCGATGAGAAGATACAATCAACAATCGGCCCTAGCTGTTGAATAGCCAACAATATGCTGAGTGTGTCGATTATTGAAGAGGCGAGGAGGAAGATGGAGCGAGAAACAGAAAGGAAACGCCGCGATCGTCGGGTGTTGCGCTCGCGCCAGGCCTTGATCGAAGCGTTTCGAGCGTTATTAGAAGAGAAAGCATTCAGCGAGATCAGCGTCTATCAGATCAGCGAGCGAGCCGACCTCAATCGTGGAACCTTCTATGCCCACTTCAGCGATAAGTATGAGCTATTAGAACAGCTGATTCGCGAACAATTCCGGGCGTATCTCGATAAAGGGCTGAGCGATTCGCAATACAAGCAGCGCAATAACAATCTGCAGCGCATCATTCAGCTTGTGATCAGCTATTTTCAAGAGTCGCGCTGCATAATGAGGCCCGACGCGCCTATTGCATATATCGTCGAGCGCGCTTTGCAACACGAGTTGCAGACGATCTTGGCAAACTGGCTGCAACAGAACAGCGGCATGGAGAAACATCAATGGTCCATGCCGCTGGAGATGGTCGCGAGTATGATGGCGTGGTCGATCTTTGGGGCCACAAGCCAGCTTTGCAGTAACAAAACACTCGTCGAGCCTGAAGCGCTCGCCGCGCAGCTAGAAACGGTGCTGATGCAAGGGATTAGCAGCTTGTGGGCGAGCGCTAAGCTATAAGCTGCGAAGCTGCAAACGGAAGAGCTGGCGCGAACCTCCGTCGGGGCCAGCTTCTAAACACTCGGCGGCGACGAAACCAAGCTTTTGATAAAAGCGCCGAGCCGCTAGACCATCGGGATGATCTTCACCGAAGGTTACAACTTCGATCGTTTCGCAGGTTTGCAACTGCTTGCGCATGTGTTGAAAGAGTCGCAGACCTATACCAGTGCGACGCTGGCTGGCAGTTACGCCTAGCCAGTTGAGTTTGGCGATGGGCGATTTGGGCGAATAGAGAAGCGCTCCCCACAACGGCGCACCAGCGGCAGCGTCATTGGCGCGCACACAAAGCGCTGTGCCTCGCGCAATATTACGCTCTAGCGCAGCGTGAAACTGTGGATCATTGAGCATAGGCCCAAAGAGCGGCTCCATTTCGCGCGCCAATTCGTGCCATGCAGGAAGGTCTGCTGAGGTTGCTTGAACGACAATCATAGCGCCTATCCTTATTTAGACAGCTCGTCAGCTTTGCGCTCAACGCGACGAAGGCGAATTCCAAAGGTGACCGATGGAGACATCCCAATCGAGATTATCACGCTCTTTGGGCAGGCCGATAGGTGGTGCTTGCCAGCCTAAAATAGCGCAATACTGCTGCCATGTGATCGGCGTCTCGGCCATCCAATAATCTCCAAGCTGGACAGGGTGAACGGGGCGCTCATCAGGATCATCCGTCTCTGAAGCCATTAAAAAGCTGCCTGCCGGAATATAACGGAAGACGATACCATGCTCTGTGACGGCCAAACGATCGAGCAAGGCGCTGCGTTCGGCTTGGATGGTGGCGTTATGAGGGTCTAGCCCATAGGCACGATCATAAGCGCTGGCGGCAGCTCGCTCGTGGCCATTGGTGAGCAGTTGACGGGCAAGCTCCAGATAGGGTTGAGCATCTTCATCTGGCTTAGAGGAGCGATAGAGCGTTTCGAGATCCATTGCGCGACAATTGTTTGGCATAACGCGATAAACTGTTTAATTTCAGATCATCGGGCATAGCGCTTGCTTTCTGTCTTTACATGTGCTCGTTTGGAGTAGATCACTTGTCAACGGTTCAAGATAGATCGAAGCCTTAGCAGCAGAGCGAACAGTAGCGCCCGCGTGTTGTAGAGCAAACCTGCAGGTTTTTTTAGCTCTGGCGGCTTGGTCTCTGGCTTCCATCCGTTCCATGGTGCGTCCGCCTACGGCTATCAAGATCCTAATCCACCCACACAAGTGATCGGCCTTCGGCAGAGCGGATCGTTGCTCTTTTCGTTGTCTCATCCCTGTTTTGTCACATTGGGATGCTCTCGTTGTCTGCTTGGGAAAAGAGCACGATTGGACTTCGGCAGAGCGGATCGTGACTTTTGTTGGCGGATTTAGTCTCACATCGTAAGAGGCGCGTCTGTGATTGGTATCGCTTCTTTTAGGCCACCCTTATGGTATATGCTTAGCTCATGGTATTATAGGGCACCAATCAGCAAAGATAAATATCAATTCCGTTTGTATCGTTCCATTTTGAGGTGGTCTCCCCACACAGATGGAAGCCCATTTTGGCGGGTGGGCTGTTTGTAGCCGTAGGCGGACGCGCCAAGGACCGCATGAATGGAACGTATCGCGCCGCCAGAGTTATAAAGGAAGCAAACGGATTTGTTATAAGCACTCTATTACGCACATGGCAAAGTTGCCTAGTGGCTTATGGCAAGCTATTTTGCGCAACAAATAGCTCCTCTCTGCGTATCTAGGGCCTGCTAACACGCATGTTGTTTGAACCTACGCTTTCATCTATCTATAGTGTCTTTCGGAGAGGCAGTATTTATGCAGGCTGAGACTTCGGCTCAAAGAGTTATAGAACGAAATGTTCCGCGAAATTTCACGTTGGGGGTGTTGGACGGGGCCGCGTATATGTTCGGAATCAATCTGGTTGCGCGCTATACGGTGTTGCCCAAGTTTGTGAGCGAGTTGACCGATGAGCGTTGGGTGCAAGGGCTTATTCCTATGCTGACCCAAACCGGCTGGACCCTCCCCGCCCTTTTTATCGCTCCTGTTGTAGCAAGCTGGCCGCGACGCAAGTCGTTGGTGATGCTGTTAACGCTTGGTGAACGACTACCATTTTTGATTCTCGGTCTCTTGCTCTTTTTCTTGCCCACCCTACCAGCGAGCATCTTATTAGTGAGTTTTTTTGTGTTATACGGCATTCAATCGTTTAGCGGCGGCGCAACCATGTCGGCCTGGAACGATCTGATCGCCCGTTTGATTCCGGCCCGACGTTGGGGCACCTTCTTTGGCTTGCAGTTTGGATTGGGCAGTGTGTTCGGGGTAGGCAGCGCTTGGCTGGCCGGACGTATTTTGGAAGATGTAGGCTTTCCTTATAACTTCGCCTACTTAGCTCTGCTCTGTTTTGGCGCTCAGATGATCTCGTATCTCTTTCTGGCCAGCTATGTTGAGCCGCCCCAAGAGGTGAAACCACGCCAAGCAATGGGCGCATTTCTAAGCAGTATCGTCCCACTGCTCAAAGGTAATAAGGCTTTCAGACGCTATCTGCTCTGCCGTTCGGGCATTGCACTGGCATTGGTGGGGCATAGCTTTTTCACAGCGGCTGCGCTGGAAGGCTTCAAAATGAGCAACGAGCAGCTCGGTCTGTTCACGGGGGTGATGCTAGCAGCCCAAGCGCTGTCGCACTTCGGTCTAGGCGCATTGGCCGATCGCTGGGGGCATAAGCAGATCCTCGAACTGGCAACCTTTGTGGGCGCGCTTGGCATGGTGATCGCCGTGCTGGCTCCTTCGATCTGGTGGTTTGTAGCGGTGTTTATCTGTGTTGGCTTCGCGCAAGCGGGCTATCAGATCTCTGGTATGACCTTGGTCTTCCAGTTTAGCACCCCGCACGAGCGCCCGACCTATATCGGTGTGGCAAACACACTGCTGGCCCCTGTTTCGATGGTTGGCCCGCTGGTGGCAGGTTTTGTAGCCGAGTTTAGCGGCTACAACGTTATGTTCCTCTGCTTGACGGTGATCGGCGTGCTGTCGCTGATCTCCCTCCACTGGAGTGTGCATGTTGCAGCGAAGCCCAGCACCGCGTTAGCCAATGAGGCGGTTTCTTAAGGCGGGCTAAGCCTTAACACAACGACAGCATAGATACAAAAGATTGCCCTACCAAAGTGTTCGCTTTGAGCAGAACATTCGGTAGGGCAATGGTGTTTAGAGCGAGAACGACTATTCCACTTTGCTTGCGAACCACCACTCCACGCCATCGGCTTGTTTCACGCCTGCGCGTCTATCGGGATCATCTTGTTTGAGGGGCGCTTGAAGCGAAACGGCGCCTGCTTCTAAGGCACGCTGATAGGTTGCATCGACATCGGCCACATAGATATGCACAAGCGAGGGAATGGCAGGCTTATTGGACGGAGCATCGGCGAGCATAATGACGCTATCTTCGATCTGCAGCTCTGCATGTGCGATGCGCCCATCGTTGCCTGCGTATCTACGCAGCTCGACCGCATCGAAGACCCTCGTCAGAAAGGAGATGGTCTGCTCGGCTCGTTCGACCAGAAGGTAGGGCGAAACCGTCGAATAACCAGGAGGCTTATAGGTGTCAGACATGGCTTAATCCTTCACAGAAATGAGTAGATCAGGCTCATAAACGTTTACATAGTAACACAAATTTTCTAAAATGTGTATAATTGTTTTGAGATCTACTAGATTTTCTCACAGTTGTAAGAAGAACCTAACATTCCAACTCGTCACCGTCGTCCAAGCTCAGGATCTCTCGTTAGACTATAAGATGTGACCGAAGGAGGATGCTTGAATGAACGAGCTCTTATTGGATGCGTTTCGGCATAATAGTTGGGCAACTAAAGAACTGCTGGCAACCTGTCGCAATCTCACACCAGAGCAGCTTCATAGCGAAGCGAACGGAAGCTTTGGAGATATCCTCGACACCCTCAACCACATTATCGTCTCTGATGCTCGCTATCTAGGAATCGCTTAGCTCGTTTTGGGCTTCGGCTGAGTGATATTTGACAATGTTTGTTATTTGGAATCTCGCGCAGTTGCGCGAAATTCCAAATAACTTTTCCCCTGATGGTTCATAAGCTGAGAAGCTGTTCGAAAAGAACTGGCGGTCAAAACCTCCAAAACATCTTTTTACAATAGCGAATAGCAACACTGATAGATAATCTATTGGCTCTGAGAGTTGAATGTTATAATCACAAGCATGGAGAAGGCACAAAAAGGAGGGTTTTGTGAAGGGACCACTGCGTGATATGTTTCGGCATAACAGTTGGGCCACCAAAGAACTGCTTTCAACCTGCCAAGTCCTCACTCCAGACCAGCTCAACACCTCAGTGACCGGAAGTTTTGGAAACATCCTCGAAACGTTCAACCACTTAATTATCTGCGAGGCTCGTTATCAGCAGTTTGTTTCGGGCGCTTGCCCTGAATGGGGGCCAGAAGCTCCAGAGAGCAGCGACTTCGATGAGCTGTTCGCCCGCGCCAACGATCTAGAACACTATTGGGAAGATTTGTTCGAGCGGGGGATCGATACAGAACAGGTCTTGTGGTTAGAGCAAGGCAGCTTTCGAACCTACGCGGGCCTTGTGCTCGCCCAAGTTATCCACCACGGCACGCTCCATCGCGAACAGATCAGCGCTATTCTGACCCATCTTGGGGTCGATATACCGAATCTTCAACCTTGGGGCTACGGTTATGCCTCAGGGCGCGGTGTGTACGTAAAAGAAATATAATACCTACGAGATCCGTTTGTTGTTTCATTTTGGGACAGCCTTTCCACACAGCGATACGACCTCTTTGAGGCGGGCGGGATGTTGGTAGCCGCAGGCGGACGCGCCAAGAGTCTTCTTTGGGGGAAGGACTAGACCGCCAGAACGCTGATCTCAGCAAGCGGAGTTGGTATCAAAAAACATAACCTCCTCCGCGCGGTAATGCACGAAGGAGGTTTATGCTGTAATACCAAATCCGGTTGATTACGTTCTACTTGGCCTTCGGCAGAGCGGAACGTGACTATATTTTATTGTGTGAAATTTCGCCTTGTCGCGCGAAATTTCACACAACCCTTTCCCAGATTTTGGTTTTTTGCGTTATAAAAGCGCAAGTCTTTAAACGGATTTGGTATAACAGGCTATGCTGTTTGAGATGCGTTTAAGCCGAGATGAGGAATACGCCACTGGGATGCGACAGCAATCGCTTGTCGTCTTGGCTATAGGCTAGTTCATCAAGGGCCGCAAGAATATCTTCGTATAGCTCGGTCGGTGCGCTGCGAATGTCGGCTTGTAGTAGGAAGTTGAGCAGATCACGTCCAAGTTCCGATTCCCGATCAAAACAAGCTGTCACATCGATAGCCACTTCGGGATAGAGCTCATAGCGATAGTTGAGCTTATTGCGATCGAGTACAGCCAGCAGGCTCTCTTGACCGAAGAGACCGCTGGTAAAGAAGCTATAATCGATTCTGTTCCAGAAGCGATTCATAAGCTGATAGATTCCGCCTTGCTCGGACGAAAGCGAGATCAAGACGTGTCCACCATCGCCGAGCCAGCGATGGGCGTCGAGGATCAAGCGCTCTTCTTGGGTGGGCATATGGTAGAGCGAGTGAATAAAGTGGATCAGTCCATACGAGCGCTCTGGTTTAAATTCCTCTGCTGTCGAGAGAACATATTCAAAGTGAGTAGTGCTGAGGTTCGCTGCTTCTGCCCGGCGCTGGAAGCCCTGCAATTGAGCTTCGTTTGGCTCGAGCGCGCTATAAAACAAGCGCCCAACACCTAACTCTTTGTATAAGAAATCGATAAGTTGGATATCAAACTCACCATCACCCACACCGATGCCAAGCACACTTAGCTCGCCATTGACATAGGACGGGAGATTTTGGCGTAAAAACGCAAGAACTTGGGGACGATCGGCCTGCCAACAACGACGAAATGCTTCGTTTGCCTTTGCATAACCCTGGGCAGACAGTGGCAATGATAGCGGTTTTGCTTCCTTTTCGACCGACATTGATCTGCTCTCCGTAATACTAACTAACTCAAACACATTTGAGCGTAGAGCATGGACGTAGGGCAATTATGCACGCTCTCGAAAAGCGGAACTGATACTGCTTTGCAAGGTAGCAGCGATAGTAATACCTTGCAGGTCGGCACCGATACTGACCAAGTTCTGAGCGACTTCAGGCCCAACACCAGTCAAAGTTATCTCAGCACCTAATAAACGGGTCGCCTTAGCGACATGGATCAAGAAGTTGGTGATCTGATCATCGATCATGGTTAAACCAGTGAGATCAAGAATCACGCGATCAGCGCTATGGTGAACGACCCCCTCTAAAAGCGTTTCTAAAACCTGTTGGGCGCGTCTGCTATCCATCGCCCCAATCAGCGGCATAACTAAAATATCGTCTGCGATAGGAATAAGCGGTGTGCTAAGCTCGCGCAACGCGGCCTCTTGAACTCGAATGATCTCCTCTTGGAAGCGCGCTCGTTCCCGTTCAGCTCTGCGTAGATCGCTGACATCGGTCGAAATACCACAGACCGCAAACGGCTTATTCTCATCGTCATACAGCGGAAATTGGACTGTGAGAAAATCGTGCATCTCACCGTCCAAGGGCATTGTATTTTGGAAATGAACAGCCTCGCCCGTCTCAAAGATATTTTGATCAGATTGACGCCATTCAGCGACAAGATCCTCAGGAAAGAGCTCAATCTCGGTCTTACCCATAATCTCTTCTACGGGTTTGCCCAGAACGCGAGCATAGAGGCGATTAACAACAATCAATCGCCCTTGGGTGTTTTTAACAAAGATCACAGCCGGAGCATTATCGATAATGGCGCGCAAAATATGTTGGTTCGTTTTTAAAGCAAGCTCAGTCTGTTTTTGCAGAGTAATATCGCGCGCTGTACCGGCAACCGCATAGATCTCGCCAGCTTGATCGCGCATAGGGAAGCGCTGCGAGAGATAGATAACTGTCTCATCGCCTTGAGCGACCTGTTCTTCGACCGAAACTATTTGTCCGCTCTCGCGCACTTGATCCATCTGACTTTGCCAGTAGGCTACCAGATCAGCGGGAAAGAGCTCGCTCTGCTGCTTACCGATCACGCGATCAGGCGGTAGACCGACCCATTGAAAAAAGGCGTGATTAGCAGCTTGCAAAACGCCATTCGTATCGCTGGCATACATAACCTCTGGCATACTATCAATCAGATCTTGGAGGATTCTTTCACGTTGTCGTGACTCTTGTAAGGCAGCTTCAAGCTCGGCAACATGTTCCCGTAAATGTTGAACTTCCTTAGAAAGAGAATTATCCATTCCTCATAATCCTTGATAAGAGGTGAGTGTTAAATGTTTATATTTCATAAAATTACATTACACTATCTAAGTTCAAAATGCAATAGATTGTTTCACAAATTAATATTTCTTTTTATATTTAATAGCTATAAATAGATTATCTCAACATATAATTTGATTGTATCAATATTTTTCATGTAATCTTCGAATTTGTTTACCATGAGTGACATAACCCGTAAAGCGTTTCTTTAAAAAAGTTGCTCCATGTTTCGCTTAGCTTGTAATTAGTTAAGCTGCGACACATCGATCGAATGTGTCTGAAGAAATATCCTCCAGCTATGGCAAGAAGCTCTTTTTAGCCTACACCCATACAACAGCTTGAAAGATTCAGGCTGCGGTTCACACTTCGCCCCAGCACGCTTCGTTTGCGGCATAGTCTCTGGCCCAAACAAGGCTCAAACCGCGTCCGCCTACGGCTATCAACATGCCGCCCGCCACAGCGAGGGCTATCTGTATGGACAGATCGCGGCTCCTTAAGAAGAGATAGTGCAAACGAACGTCGTAGTTAACCTCATCTGTTGTGTAAGCGCAAGTCTTTACATGGATTTAGTGTCACTCTCAAGCGGAGCGATTTGGGGGAGTTCGGATCAAGACGCCTACGATTTTGGTTTGAAACCAAAACCTCTTTTCTGCGTATCTCTTATGCTGATCTTTCAATCACACAGCAACCGTGATCGAAGCAGATCAGCCTGCATTCTCAACAAAGAGAGCAGCATGTAAAGCGATTATTGCAATCTAGCAATAATACGGTTATAGCTATCAGGTATAACAGATAAGAAAGCGATCGCTTCAAGGTCTTCACTCACGCTTCCACTCCTCACTACTTTCCTTCACTGGCGCTTGCCTTGAGCGGGGTAAGACAAAAGATCTAGTCTACAACTCACAAAATCGCCTAAGGCTATAGCTTCCTTTTGTTCCGCAAACAGTAGGCTCTTTATGAGTTGAAGCAGGGTTTTGGCATTAATAAAGAGATTATGTTGCAACAATCGTAAGCATTCAGCAAGACTACGTGAAGGAATTCTCACTCTAGAATCCAAAATTCGACCTATACTGAAGTGTAGACACATACGAAAACGTCTCGCTCACTACGTTGTTGCATATGATCAGTACAATAGAAGCGTGAGGGCGCGATCCTATGACTCTACCGTACAGCACATTCAACACGAGGCAGCATATGGTGAGCTACTCCGATGACGATAGTCTGCCTATCGGACATACAGCTTATGCCTCTTGGCATATTAGCGATGAGACTCTCGATAAACTTTCCAACGAGCTCTTACGCAAGTTGCACATGCTCTCGCCAGAGCAAGCGCGACAGATCTCTGCGCAAGGCTGTATGTTACGACAAAAGTTGTTAGAGTCTCCCGCTGCGCTCTTTGCAACCCATCGGCTCGGCGAAGCAGAGCTTCAAAATAGTCAAGCGATTACACAGTGGTTTTCGCAGCTTCCGATCGACAATCGGGGGCAAATCTATATGAGTTGGGGTGATAACCACGTTATCATTACCGAGTGGAACGTCTTTTTAGCGCTTTGGGACAACCTCTACTATCCCAACGATACCATCGACCTCTTCGATAGCAGCCTTTCGTGGGCGATCATGTTCGGTCCACGCGAAGAGGTGATCTTCGCCCGCAAATAGGCGCACAGATAAAAAGGCGGATGCACTGTTGCATCCGTCTTGTTTTAGGCTGAGCTATTGAGCTAATTCAGTGTAACCCCACCAGTTTCCCCCGCCCGGCCAAGCGAAGATCGGTAGGCCATATCTTCGATCGTACTGCACCGAAAGCCATGTCCACCCAATAATCGCGGCTTTCACAAACGCCCCTGCACGCCCAACAAGCATAGGCTCGCTCAAGCGACCTTGAGGATCGAGTTTATAGACGAGGCCCTCTTTGCGCCCCAAGCTGATGGCCTGGGCAGTGAAAGCGAAGGTATGGGCACGCATAGCTTTATTCTCGAGTTGGGCGCACAGATTAGCCGCAGCTTGAACGCCCATCGGCATAGCAGTGGCACATCCGGTACGAATGGTGCAGCCAGCCTCTCCAAAGGCAGCGCTATCGCCAGCGATAAAAATGCTTGGATCGCCCGGCACATGCAGCTCTGGGGTGACATAGGCCCGCCCCAAGCTATCGACGACCAGACCCATATCGCGCAACAGGGCAGGCGCTTTGAAACCACCCGTCCAAACACACACATCAAAGGCCAATTCACGACCATCGCTCAGATGGGCGCGACCTTCGCTTACAGCTTGAATAGCCACCTGCTCGACAAGCGAGATCCCCGCGCGAGCAAAGACATCGCGCAGATAGGCTTGAGTATCGGGGCTATAACCAGCGGCGAAGCTGCCTCTGCTAGCCATAGTCACCTTGAGGCCGGTCAAGCGAGTCGCCAGTTCGCTCGCCACCTCAATACCCGTCAGCCCAGAACCAACCACCAACACCCGTCCTCCTCGTCCGGCCAGTTCGCGCAAACGAGCCTGCTGCGAGCGGATCAGCTTAGGGTTGTCGAGCCGCAGGGTATGCTCGCACACGCCGGGCAGATCAGCGCCGGTGCTACTGCCCAAGGCGATCAATAAGCGATCGTAGCCGAGACGCTCGCTTCTGGAGGCACTGCGCAGCACAATCTCTTGACGCTCGGGCAAGATCCCCTCGACCGCAGCTTGGGTGAAGGCGATTCCACGTTGTGCAAGCGCCGGAGCATAGGGAAATTCTGGTGTTTGAGAGCCGGCAAGTAGCTCATGCAGACGAACACGCTGAACAAAAGCACGTCTCTGATCGACCAAGCTGACATGGGCATTTTTAAACCGCGACAGTCGCGCAGCAGCCATCATGCCCGCGTAGCCACCGCCGATAATCACTACTCGCTTCATTGATGAACCTCTCACCTCAAAACCATCTGACTAGGGGCCTTTTGAAATGTAGGCTCAGTATAAAGAGCGCCGAACGAGCGGCTACGATACTAAAGTATTGATATTCGATAAGCCTTGATTATGATTCCCAAAGCAATTTTTGATAAGCCTATTCCGCAATCTGTTACCTCTAACTTGTTAGAGCAATCCGCTCGATCAGTTCAAAGCATTGGCGATCAGGTTTCTTACCTACATTCGGCTGCTAGCGCGTCCGCCTTCGGCTATCAAATGTTGTTTGCTACATTCGGCTGCTATTTGTGTGCTGATAGCGCCCCCATAATCCAAGCAGATAAACATATTCCAATTATGTCAAGACAAACAGAGAGGAGGCTCTGTCGTACTGGACAGAGCCTCCTCTTAAAAAAACCAGCTTTAGAGCACGTCGGGCACTTCGATGGCGACTTCGCGTCCAGCTTCGGCGCTACGGAAGATACCATCCATAATCAATTGACTGTACAAAATACCTTTGAGGTCGACGGGAGTCGGGCCGCCAGCGCGCACAGCATCGATAAAGATCTGGGCTTGGGGCACAAAGGGTGCATACGCTGCGGATCTTGCACAACTGGTAGCTTAGGTTCGACATTGGTAACAACGCCGAACTCGTCGCGGAAGAGGGTCAGTTTGGGCGAGAGCTGTAGGCCACCTTTGGTGCCCAGCAGCAGGCTTGGGCCAAGGCTATCGGCGTGAGCGGCCCAGTAGGTCATAAAGTGCAGCACCATGCCGTTTTCAAAGCGCACAAAGGCCGTGCCCATATCTTCGACTTCCACATCGGCGGGGACGTGGCCCCAGTCGGTCGGCACATTCGGCAGCGACTTGCCGAGGTGGTAGCTAATCATACCCGAGACGCTGACCGGGCGGGGATCGCCCGTCAAGAACATAAAGGTGTCGAGATCGTAACAGCCGATGTCGACGGTTGGGCCTGCACCTGCGAAGTCTTTGCGCAAGAAAGAACCGCCCGGAATGCGTCGACGATCGCCGCCGATCATCTGGGCATAGTAGATCTCGCCGAGCTGGCCCGATTGAACGATGCGGCGGGCGGTCTGAACTTCAGGCTGCCAACGCTGCCAAAAGCCGGTATGCAGAATCTTGCCGCTGGCTTTGGCGGCGCTGATCATGGCCAAAGCATCTTCAAGTTTGGCGGCCAAAGGCTTTTCACACAACACATGTTTGCCCGCCATCAAAGCATCGACGACCGGAGCGCGGTGGGCTTGGTTGAAGGTACAAACGCTCACGGCGTCGATCTCGGGCAGGGCCAGCAACTCGCGGTAATCGCTGAAGGCGTGGCGAGCGCCCCATAGCTCCGCTGCTTTCTGAGCGCGCTCTTCGATAATGTCAGCGACAGCGACGATCTCTACACCCGGTATGCGTTGATAAGCGCGACCATGCGACTGCGAGATACCACCCGTACCGATAATACCAACTCGAACTGTGGAAGGGCTTGTCATCGTCGACCTCATCTGTTACACGATTGCCTAGCTAAAACGCCTTATTTCGAAATCGATGTGGATTGTGCAGTGCTTGTCCGCAGCCTGAGAGGCATCGCAGACGAATAGCCCCTTGCTTGTGCGGACAAGCTGCTTGTAGCCGAAGGCGGACGCGCTAAGAACTGGATGGAGGGTAAAGACCACGCCGCCAACGTGCTGAAATCTTCCTGATTTGCTACTGGTTGTGATTAGGCTAAGGGCTAGAAACGGTACTCTTTGCCACTGCTAGCCGATTGATAGGTTCCTTCGAGCAGTTGCGTCAGGTTGCGACCGTCTTCAACCGTGATCGTCATCGGGGTGTCGCGCAAACAAGCATCGACCCACTGCTTGAAGGGCATGGGCAGCGGCTTGGGCAGATCGGTCGGCAGAATGTAGCCCGAGACATTTGTGTTGGTGCTGTTGAGTACGATTCCGTTGTAGATCGGGGTACCGCGCGCAACGTAGCCCTCTGTACCGTAGATCTCGATGGGGCTCGGCCCGGCGCGCTGGACCCACGAGGTATCGAGGATGCCCAAGGCGCCGTTTTTGAATTCGACCACTACGGCCGAGTTGTCGTCGATGTTATAGGTACCGCTGAAGTTCTGAACCTTGGCGATCACCGAGACCGGCTCGCCCAAGAACCAGCGCATCACATCGACGGTGTGGCAGCCTAGATCGAAGAGGGCACCACCTCCAGCGGCATCGGCATCGCCAAACCAAGCGCTGCCGCCTTTGAACCAGTTGTCGAGCGAGGCCGAATGCGCGATACGGGCGCGCATGAGGGTGATTTTGCCCAGCTTACCGCTGTCGATCAGCTCTTTCATATAGAGGGTTTCGGGGGCGACGCGACTGGGCAGCGAGATCATAAACTTGATGCCGCTTTCGTGCACAGCCGCCACTACACGATCGGCATCGGCGGTAGTGATGGTTAGGGCTTTTTCGGTGAAGATATGTTTGCGGTAACGACAGGCAGCCAAGAGGACTTCGGTATGTTGCTTGGTAGTCGCATTGACGACAACACCATCGATGTCGTCGCGGCTTAATACCGCATCAAGATCGCTTTCATAAGCAACGCCGAGCGATTCGGCAGCCGCTCGACCGCGTGTCTCGTCGTCGTCCCAAACACAGGCGATGCTTGTTTCGGGGTGATCTTGAACCTGTTTGGCGTATCCGGCAGCGTGAACATGGGCGAAACTAAGCATTGCAATACGCATCATCGCGTCTTCTCCTAACAAATAGAGGATTAAGAGAACGCCGACCCTCACACACGGAGAGCGAAGTTTCGAAAGCTATGATACCAGCAAATTAGTTTGCTGCGGCAGCGGTAGCCTGGATACGGCGTTGCTGCACATCGCAGCTGGCACAGATATTTAAGGTGATCGGATCTTCGGTTGGGGTGACGCTGGGTTGCACAGGCTCCTGCTGCATGCCTTGCACAGACTGAGCGCAGCCGCTACAGGCAAAGCAGAACAACAGCACACACAAGTAGCGTCGCAGGTTTACTAATCGTCGCATAGCATTAGCCTCAGTACGCGTTCAGCTCTTCAAGTGTCAGCTTGGTCGTCCAGCGCTTCTCTGGATCGCCCGAAGGCACGGCATTCAACAACTGACGCGTGTAATTGTGGCGCGGATTGTTGATCACTTCGTCCATATCGCCCTGCTCGACGATCTTACCTTGGCACAACACAACCAATTGGCCACCCAAATAGTAAGCGGTCGAGAGGTTGTGGGTGATAAACAGGCAGGAAATGCCGTACTGATCGCGGAAGTCGAGCAGAATATTCATAAAGAGGGTGCGCACCGCCGCATCGATCATCGAGACCGGCTCGTCGGCAATGATCACGCGCGGCTTGAGCATATAGATGCGCGCCAACATTATGCGTTGGCGCTCGCCACCGCTCAGCTGGTGGGGATAGCGGCCCAAGACGTCTTGCGGGCGCAGGTCTACGGCCCGCAGCGCTTCTTCCATCAAGGCGCGCGCCTTTTCGGCGTTATCGGCCAGCTTGAAGTGTTTAATCGCCATTTTGAAGACGTGTTCAACGTGGTAAAACGGGTTATAGATCGCATAGGGATCTTGGAAAACCGCTTGTACCTCACGTCGATAGACCTTCCATTCCTCTTTGGAAAGCTTAAAGATGTCTTTGCCTCGATAGCGAATCGTGCCCGTGGTGGGCTTTTCGAGGCCCAAGAGCATGCGTGACAGGGTGGTTTTGCCGCTGCCGCTCTCGCCAACCAACGAGATCAGAGTCGGCTCGGCGGGAATGGCCAATGAGACGCCATCGACCGCATTGATCATACCGTCGCGCAGGTTGTTTTGCACCCGTCCAGCCCGTTGGGTATCGGCTTGGCCTACACCGACTCGCGGGCGGCGACGGGCCATAAAGGATTTGGTAACGTTATCGGCTTCGAGCAGTGCTGGTAACAACATAGATCAGACCCTCCTGGTACGAAACCCGTTTGTAGCATTTTCGGGCGGCCTCTGCACACAGATAGCAGTCGCTTGTAGCAAACAACGCCTTGTAGCCGTAGGCGGACGCGCTAGCAGCCGAATGTAGGTAAGAGACCTGATCGCCAATGCTTTGAACACATCAAGCGGATTAGGTATCGGTCCTGAGAGCGCCTAAACGTGCAACTTGATCTCTGATAGGGTCCGTTCGCTGTTTTCGCTCTCGACCTTGGGCTGGGTTTCGTAGAGGTGACAGGCGACTTGACGGCCCTCCTCCACAACACCTAAACGGGGCGCAACTTGGCGACAAATGTCCATGGCTTTGCTGCAACGCGGATGGAATTTGCAACCGCTCGGCCAGGCCAAAGGACTGGGGGCAAGGCCCGGAATGCCGACTAGACGCTCGCGCGGGCCGCCGATCTTGGGAATCGACTTGATCAAGCCTTGAGTGTAGGGATGAAGAGGGCGCTTAAAGATGTCGATCGTTGTTCCGACCTCGACAACACTGCCAGCGTACATAATGCCCATTCGGTCGGCCAGCTCGGCGTGAACCGCCATGTCGTGACTGACATACACGATCGTGAGGCCTAAACGCTCGCGGATCTCTTTCAGCTCTTGGAGAATAATGCGCTGGATATTGACATCGAGCGCGGTAGTGGGCTCGTCGGCCATCAGCACATCGGGCGAGAGCGAGATCGAAGAAGCGATTGTGACGCGCTGTTTCATACCACCGCTCAGCTCGTGCGGATATTGGTTTGCGACATAGGGCGGCAGACCAACCATATTGAGCTGCTTTAACATCAGCTCGATGGCGTCTTTACGCGACATATTCACATGGGCGTGAATGGCATCGACGATTTGATCGTCGATTCGCATCACCGGGTTAAGCGCGTTCATGGCGCCTTGGGGCACATAGGCGATATGTTTCCAGCGCAATTTGCGCATGTCTTGCTGAGAGATTTTTAAGAGATCGATAGGTTCATCTGGCTCTTTTCCCTCAACATTTTTGGGAAAGAACTGCGCAGTGCCACTTTTGATGTAACCGGGCAGTTTGATCAAACGCAATAAGCCTTCAACAAAGGTCGACTTGCCGCAGCCACTTTCCCCTGCGACTCCAAATATTTCATCGCGATAAATGCGTAAATCTACCCCATCTACAACCTTGGCCTCGCCAGCCGTAGTTGCATAGTAGATTCGCATATCGCGCACATCGATTAATGTATCTGGTCCTTTGGGTTTTGCTTGCAAACCTAGGTCGACAGGAACTTGCATGACTCTGCCTCTCTATTTCATGCGCTCCCATAGGGGATCAGCGGCATTTAGCGGCCCGTTACGTTCTGCAAACGCGGATTCAGATATTCTTCCATGCCCAAATTGATCAGAGTAATAGCAGTAAAGATCGCGATCAAAATAAGCGGAGGAATGAGCAAAACATCGTAGCGGCCTAGGCTAAACACACCACGACTAAAAAAGATCAAGAGTCCAAGCGAAATTCCGTTGCTGGGGCCTAAACCAATCAAAGCCAAGCCGACTTCAGCGGCCATCGCGCCGAGCGTGCTAAAGGCTAAACTCACCAATAAATAGGGGAGTAAGTTCGGCACCAGCTCAGTCACAATAATTCCAAGCGAACTTACCCCCGAGATGCGTGCTAGATCGACGTAGGGCCGCTCTTTGAGGCCTAAGACCTGAGCGCGAATGGTGCGCGCCGCAAAAGGCCAGCTGAATGCCGCTAAGATCAGGGCCATCATCTCGGGCGTGATACGCGGCGTATAGAGCACCAGCACGACCAAAATCGGATAAGCGGGGATAATCAACAAGATGTTAGCCAACATGGTCAGGCCAGTATCAGTAGGGCCACCAAAATAGCCCGCAGCAAAGCCGACCATGGTTCCTATCAAGGTCGCCACAAAGCCCGACAAGAGGCCGATTCGCAACGAGGTCGCCATACCAAGCAGGTAGGCGCCCAACAAATCACGACCATCACCATCGGTTCCAAGCGGGTGCGTTGCTGAAAAAGTTTGCCAACGTTTGAAGTTGCCGGGCGCTGCAGGGTTGATATCAAACTGTTCGCCGCGCAGCAGCGGGCCGTAGATCAGTGGCCCGATGGCCGCCAACACAATAAAAGCGATCAGCAATATGACACCCATACGAAAGCGCAAACTGGTGTTCCAGCAGTTACGTAGCCACGTCATCGCATCACCATAATGCTACAAGCGCGAAAAGCGGACTAAGTATGTGCTTTAGGACACAACCGCCCGAACACGCGGATCGATTAACGGTAGTAACAGGTCGATAATAAGACTGGCTGTCATAACAGTCACGATCGAGAGCATCACACAGCCCATAATCGTATTGAAGTCAAAAGCGCCGATCGCGCGGGCCAATAGTTCACCTAAGCCGGGGTAGAGGAAAAGCGTTTCGATCAGAAGCTGACCACTCATAATGAAGCCTAACGAGAGCGCCAAGCCCGTCGTTTGAGGCAAGAGCGCATTGCGCAAGCCGTAGCGCAACAGGAGCTGACTGGTCGGCAAGCCCTTGGCCTCGGCATAAATCAGGTAGTCTTCGCCCAAAATATTGACGATCAGCGAGCGCGTCGACAAGATCCAACCCGCCACCGAGACCAAAATAATCGATACCGATGGCAGAATAGCGTGCTTGAGTACGCTCAAGATAAAGGGCAGGTTGAAGCCTTTGGTGTATTGGGCATCCCAAGCGCCTTGGGTTGGCAGTATGCGCCAAGAGTAGCCCAACCAGAGCACTAACATCACTGCCACAAGGTAGGGCGGCACTTGAGAGATAACCACGGCATAGTTTGTTAGCAGCGAAGAGATCCACGAGTTGCGCAACCAGCCCGCCAAAGCCCCCAACAGTAGGCCGATCACCCAAGCCAACAAGATCGAAACGCTCAGCAGACCAACCGTCCAAGGAATCCGCTCTGCCAAAAGCTCCTCGACAGGGCGGGGGAAGTTCACAAACGATGGCCCAAGCTTCTGATGGACGATCGCGTTGTACATCCAACTAAAATACTGCTCACTGATGCTCTTATCGAGGCCAAACTGCTTACGATAGGCTTCGACCATTTCGCTGCCGCCCGCCATATTGACGGCATAGCGCTGTTGCAAAGCGCCTGCCCATGCAGAGACCGGATCGCCCGGGAGCGATCGAAAGAGGAAAAAGGTTATGGTGAACGCTGCCCAAATTGTAAAGAGATAGGTGGCAACTTTGCGGAGCACATAGAACAGGAAACGTTTATACTTCTGCATGAGGATATCCCTTTATGCTGTCACGAAGCGCATACAACGACGGAAGAGCTCCTGTTTTGTATAGCAAAGCCATACAAAACAGGAGTACAGCTCATTGCTTATGCGGCGGTCGGCTTAGCGTTCAGGGTCACAAACAGGTATTGGCCCCACCAGTTGAACGGAACGGTATAGAGATTCTCTTGATCTAAGCCACCGCTCCAGTAGGTTGTGTTCCAATAGGCAGTGTAAATGGTTTGAATGACAGGAACACCGGGGCAAGCGCGCATAAATTCGTCGTAGGCTTGCAAATAGAGCTCCGCCGCTTCGGGAGCATCGGGGGTGATGGTCTTCAACTTGTTGACCACTTCGTCGAAGGCGGGGTCTTGCAAACGCTGAGCATTGTTGATGGCGCGTGTTCCAATAGGTTGAGCGAGATCGCTGGTAAAGTTCTTAAACAGCTCAAGCGGGTCAACGGTTGCGCCACACATCCACCACGATCCACAAGCCCAGCGACCTTCATCGACCGTATTCCACATTGTGCTGCCCTGTAAAGGCTTAACACTTGTCGCCATGCCGAGCTTGTTGCACTCTTCCGAGACATCTTGGGCGATCAAGTATTCGCGGGCCGGTTTATCGCCAGCAGCAAAGCCGGGGGTGATGATCTCGAAGGCGACTTGTTTGCCATCTGGGCCAATCAGTTGGCCGTTCTCTTGCTTATAGCCAATGCTCTGCAGCAACTCAAGCGCCTTGTCAGGGTCATACGTCAAGGTGCCCCACTTTTCGTTAGCCTCTTTATTGATGTATTGATCGAGGTTGCGGTAGGCAGCCCAAGGTGCAATCGCAGGCTGTGAGGGCGGCGCCCAAATGTTGTCGGCGATCTTCTGGCGATTGATCAACATCGAAACAGCACGCCGGAACTCTGCTTTATCGAAGGGCGGTTGGGCGCAATTGAACCAAAAACCGCGCGGACAAGGATCGAGATAGGCTACTTGGTTGATCTGACGCAGTTGAGCGGCGTTTTGGGTGTAGATATCGTAGTCGAGGCCCCCACCCGAATCCGATATATTTGCGATCGCCTCGGGCAAAGCTTGGTCGGCCGCCGGCGATTTGCGATAGATCAGATACTTAGCCGCAGGCAACTTCTCTTTGTTCCAGTAGTTGTCGTTGCGCTTCCAAACGAAGATCTTCTGCTCTGGATAGGCTTTCTCAAACATCCAAGGGCCGGTTGCCACAGGCGGGTTATTGCGGAAGGTCCTTGGATCTTCTTTCTCCCAAATATGTTTGGGTTGAACGGTAAAGCCTGTACAGATTTTACAGATAAAGACCTGATGGCCGCGTGGCTGTGGATCGGTAAAGGTAATCAATACTGTTTCGGGATCGGGCGCAGTCACTTCTTTCCAGAACTTCGCATCAGCCGATCCATCAGCACCAAGGGTCGGATCGTTCTTGAGCATGTTCATGGTAAAAGCGACATCCTCGGCGGTGAAAGGCTGGCCATCGTTCCAAGTTACACCGGGACGGATTTTAAGCGTTAACTGAGTGTAGTCGTCGTTGTAGCTATAACCGGTTGCAAGCCAAGGGGTAATTTCGCCAGTGACATAGTTAGCGTACCAGAGATATTCGATCACCTGCTGCTGGTAGCCGCTAGCAAACTCGTTACCGTTGGGAATGTAGATGTTGAAACTGTCGAAAATGCTGTAGTCGGTCTGATCCATCACAATCGTTTCGTTACGATTGTAAGGCAGGGTCACACCATTGAGCACAAACTCTCCACTGGCAGCGCCACTTGAGGCCGCAGTAGGAGCAGCAGTAGGCGCTACAGGGGCATCAACGGTAGGAGCAGGCGCACTGGTTGGAGCAATGGCGGCGTCAGGAGTAAGGCCACTTGGCTGAACAACAGCCAAAGTGGGTTGTTCTTCTTGGGCAACTGGAGCAGAACCACAAGCCGCCAATAGGCCAGCTCCACTGCTTGCACCCACAATTCTGAGCAAACGACGGCGAGAAAGGCGTCGCTTCAACGATGAACCACTCGAGAACGTAACATCAGAACAATCAACTTCGATTGCCATGTCTTGCCTCCTCACAAATACGTCCGATATAACAAACAATTTGTAGATGGAGTGACCGTGCCGGATACGGCGGAGTAACTGTGCCGAGCTCGGCAGCGTTGCAAGGTTACGATGTGGGGTGTATGTTTAGTTGTCAGGTGTGTATCAAAAATGTATCATATTGAAAAAAGGTTTGTCAAGCAGTCGTATAGAAATTAGAGGGAGGTTGTCCAAAATTGGTATAGACATTTACATACTTCAACCTACACTCCTCGCCATCTCCGACAGACAACCCTAGCGCCATCGCATCGCTTCAGGCCTCGCTTGAGCGGTCAGAGCAGAAGCGATCCTCCCTTCAGATTGGGGTGATTTTCGTATCCTAGCCAGAAGAAAAACAGTATTCCGATCGAGCGAAGGCTGAGCAAAAACGTAGATGATCGAAACACAGATAGCTGTTAAGTCCTAAAACGTGTACAACCTTGACGATCATTACAAGACAATGATATCATAAGAAAATCAAAAAATTGTTTATACCTTATGATGCCTATGACACGTTATAAAGAAGTTTTTGAGCGCTTACGAACGCAGATCATAGGTCAAGAATTACCAGTAGGTACGAAGCTACCCAGCGAGCTTGAACTTGCCCAAGCTCATGGGGTTAGTCGCGGCACAATACGCCAAGCCTTGAATCTGTTGATGCAAGAAGGCTGTGTCGAGCGCATTCAAGGAAAGGGTACCTTTGTCAGCGATCACTATCTCAACGTAAAAACAAACCGAGAGGGCAGCGAACGTCGTATCGGCTTGATACTCCCTTATATGCGCGATCAACTTTCACTCGATATTCTGATTGGGGTGGAACAAGCAGTTAAATCACGCGGTTATCAGTTCAGCTTCGCCTATGCCGACGAACGTGTCGAACAACAGGCCCGAGATATCCAGCGCATGCTAGCCGACCGGGTGGCGGGTTTAGTCATTTTCCCCGTCAGCAATATGCGCTACGATAGCTCGATCTGGCAACTCAAAGCCGAGGGGATTCCTTTTGTTCTGATCGACCGCTACTTCCCCGACTTAGAATGCGACCGCGTGACTGCCGATAACTTCGCTGGGGCTTATCGCGCAACCGAACACCTCATCATTTTAGGCCATACCCAGATCGCATTTCTCTATGACAGCCTCGCAGACTTACGCACCACCTCGGTCAACGATCGTTATGCAGGGTATCGCCAAGCACTCAACGACTATCACATTCCCTTCGACCAAGAGCTGATCGTGCAAATCGAAAAGCCAAAAAACGACGGACTATCCGATCCCTTCATCCAGCTACTCCAAAAACCCAATCGCCCCAATGCAATCTTTGCCGTCAACGATTTTTTGGCTATACGCCTGCTCCAAGCGGCTCGACGCTGCGGCATCAGGGTGCCCCACGAACTCGCCCTAGTCGGCTTCGACGATGTAACGCTCTCGGCACACATCAGCCCGGCGCTCACTACAGTCGGCCAGCCCCGGGTTGAAATCGGCTTTAGTACGGGCAATCTACTGCTCAACCGCATCGAAGGCTACGACGGACCCTACACTCATACTGTGCTGCCAACCAACCTGATCGTACGCGAATCGTGCGGCGCCCGCCTGCGTGTCTCACGAAATAGCGAAAGCGGGGAAGATTCACAGACGGGCGATTCTTCAAAATAAAACCGCGTTTTAGCTATAAAGTAGGCGTTTTTCGTGTAGGCGAGCAACCATTGCTGCCCGCGAAGAAACGCCTAATTTTACAAATATGCGTCGAAGATGTGTCGCAACCGTATAGGGACTAATCTGCAAAATGAGACTGATATGTTTATTGGGTAGGCCTTGGGCGATCAGCCGAGCAATGGAGAGTTCGCGTGGGCTCAAGCTGACCATACTTTCGTCAGAAACATCCTGAATGGCACGCATAGCGATATAGTAACGCTTGCCATTGAACTGCATTTCATACAAGATCTCATCATCGCTTTGAGGTGCAGGGTGGTTTTCTGAAACGTCGCTTGAGCTACGTTGCACCAAGTGTTCGACAATATGACAAAAAAGCTCTTGAGGTAGCAGTAAGGGTGCTTCGTGATGAAAATGGGGAGACTGCTCATGTAAACCGCTTACGGACATGGATACCTCCTTAAAAGGTTAGCTACTCAATTCATCAAGAAGAAGCACTAGCATGTTGTTATTTTTCTATTTCACGCTCCTATAGCATACATTTCAAAAAAATATATGCGCTATAATGTAGGAAATGGTATGTCTTTCATTCTTATGAACGTTTCTCAAGTACAAATATGTTCTCGAGTTTGAATGAATTTAGAACAAAGACGTAATCTTCACTAAAATTCTTTCTGTAGCACAAACGGGTGTCACTCATCTGAGTGACACCCGTTATTTCTATTTTATAGCCCGATTCTATTCATTTTTCACTTTATAAATACACATTTCAACAATTTTCTTTTACTATCAAACCTCATTCCAGAAAAAAATACGAGTAATGGACATATACAATCTAGTTTGAATAGTTGTCACTTATTTTAGTTAAGCGAATTGGACTTCTTTAAAGATGTGACTATCAAGAATAGATCTTCTTTGTTATACAAGAACCAGCAAGTAATTGCTTGGATTCGGTTTTAACAAAGGAGTGTTTACCATGACCGCTATCAACAATGGTCAAACAGAGTGGGAGTTCGAGGATGAGTACGAAACTCTCGGCCAAGGTGAGTTCGAGGATGAGTTCGAGACCGTCGGCCAAGGTGAGTTCGAAGATGAGTACGAAGACGAGTTCGAGGATGAGTTCGAGACCGTCGGCCAAGGTGAATTCGAGGATGAGTACGAAGACGAGTTCGAAGGTGAAGAATTCCTTGGCAAGCTCGGTCGAACAATCAGCAAGATCGGTAAAGTCGCCCTCCCCGCATTGCGTTCGGTTGCAAAAGTAGCTGCGCCGATCGTTGGAACAGCAGTAGGCGGGCCATTGGGCACAATTCTCGGAGGTGCTGCCAGCGCTCTGCTAGAAGGGGAGTATGAAGACGAGTTCGAGTACGAAGGCGAGTTTGAGGATGAGGTTCGCAAGCTGCCTCAAAATACCCGCCCCACACCTCAGCAGGCCCAAGCCGAGTACATGGCCGCTGTCGCAGCCCAAGCCCAAAGCGAAGCCGAGGCCGAGGCGATGATCGGTGCCGCAACCCTGACCGTGTTGCGTCCACACGAACGCGCCGAACTGCGCGATATCCTGCCCCATTTGGTGCGTGGTACCGCCATTTTGACCCGTGTTCTGCGCCGCCACCGCGCCACCCGCCCAGGCGTACGTCTGATCCCGTCGATCGTCTCCGACACCAGCTACCTTCTTTCGCAGCGTGCTGCCCGAGGTCGTCCAATCAGCCCTCATGTCGCAGCGCGTATTATGAGTCGCCAAACCCGCCGCGTGCTAAGCCACCCACGTTCCACGAACTTAGCGTTGCGTCGCCATGTCTATGGTAGCCGCATCGCTAATCGCAGATACAGCAACGGTTTGTATCCTCGTCCTTACAGGAATATGTCTATGGCGCGCCAACGCGTCTTGCGGCGCGGCCCTTATATGCGAGGCTAAACACAGCCCTGACCTTAGCAAAGCAAAAAAGGAGAAGGTTCATGTCCGATCTACAAGAATATGAATGGCAGGCGCTGCCCGAATACGAGGATGAATTTGAATTCGAGGCAAACCCAAAGCCTTCCAAAACTCAACGCCAAGTCGCCGTGGCAGCCGCTCGGGCTGGGCTTCGCGCCCTCAATACACCGGGTTTGAATAGCGCGCGCGAATTTGAAGACGAATTTGAATTCGAGGATGAGTACGAATTTGAAGACGAGTTTGAGGATGAGTCGAATCCGCAAGCGCGAGCGCTGGCCAGCCAAGTCTTGATGGAACATCTGGCCCAAGCGGCAGCGCGCACGCCCAACGATGCCGAAGCCGAAGCCTTTATCGGAGCGCTCGTTCCTTTGGCAGCCCAAATCCTTCCCAAAGTTGGCTCGGCCATTTTGAAAAATGCGCCTCAACTTATTCGTAGTGTCTCTAACATCACCAATACCTTGCGTCAATCACCTCAAACTCGCAAGATGATCAGAACCATACCAACCGCGTTACAGCGCACGGCAAACAAGTTAGCCCACCAACAAAAGCAAGGCCATCCCATCACAGCCCAACAGGCCGTGCGCACCTTGGCCAAACAGACCGCTCGCGTCATCGCTAACCCGAACCTAGCCCATAAAACACACCTCCAAATACAACGGGCCAACCGGCGGATGTTACGAAGCAGCGCTTGCCAACGGGAGTGGTAGACCATGCACGCTACAGCTCTCAACAGACGAAATAGGCGGATCCGGCGCCCAGCCAAGCCTTCCGATATGGCAAACACAGGCCCGCGGCCGTCGCGCCCAAGCAGCCAAGGCTCGGACCAGCTCGAAGAGTGGCTCGAAGCGCAGCAAACCAATCTCTTACGTCACACCGCTGCTTTACGCCCCTTTCAACGCAGTGAGTTTGGCAGTGGCCCAGAAGCGCCGACCGAAGGACATATCCAAGCCGTCAATCGCTTGATCGAGCAGCTGCGCGCCCCGCTGGAAAGCAAAGCTGAGCGCATGGCCGGGCGCATCGCTCAGAGTCTGCAGGCCCCAAACGAAGCGCACCTAGCTGCGGTCGTCAGTGACAAAGAGCGTACACATGACCATGTGCGAGCGATCGAGCGGGTCTGGGACTTCTATTTCGAACTGTTTGGGCAGCGCCAATCGCGTTTTGGAGCATGGTTGTTAGGGTGCGACCGGATCGCACTCGATTGTTATCAACACATTTTCATAAATCTTGGCACGGCCCGTTCGATCCCAGCTCCTCCACCTTTCTCCTACATGCGAACAGGCTTTTCGCCAGCAACATTTCGGCGAGGCATTCCCTTGCGGCGTCTAGGGCAACAACTCAACCCCTTCCCGCTGATACAACTGCCCTATCACCGCCTGGTTAACCCCTGGACCCTGGGCGCGATTCTGCACGAGGTCTGCCACAACATTCAAAACGACCTCGAACTCCAAGTCAGCGTGCCGCGCACCATCGCCTATCGTCTGCTTCAAGCGGGAGCCAGCCGCAGCGTCGCAATGACTTGGACGGGCTGGAACCGCGAGATTTTCGCCGATCTCGCCGGCCTGTTACTGGGTGGGCCGCCCATCGTCGGCTCGCTGATGGATGTGATCGGGCGCTCGCCGAAGGCTACCTTGCGCTTTTCGCCCGGCGCGCCCCACCCAACACCTTATCTACGCGCCCTCATTAGTTGCGAGCTGCTGCGCCGTATGGGCTTTCCAGAAGAGGCCGAAGGCTATCAACGGGCTTGGAAGCGCTTATACCCTCGACCGAGCGCTGGCACTATTCCACACGAGCTACTCGCCAGCGCTCCCGAGGCGATCCGCATCGTGGTCGATGCGATCTGCTACCGAGTGTATCCGTCGCTAGGCCACAAACGCCTTGCCGATGTGATTCGTTTCGCGCCCAAAGAGCAGCAGATGATGCAAGAAGCCGCCCAACGCTTGGCGGCTGGCACCGACCCAGGTGTTGTTCCCGAACGCTTTCTGATCGGAGCTATCCGTCTCGCTTTTGAACAAGGATTAGCCACACCAGAACAACTCACCAAACAGTTCTATAAAGAATTGGCGCGACGCTAGCCCGATCACTATCTTCAAAAAAGGCTAAAGTTATGGCAACAGAAAACGGCACAGATATTGAAAACATCCAAGCCTTTCCCTTGCTTACATCACAGCTGTCGCCCAGCAGTGGCAGCCCTCAGACCAGCGGCAATGGCAGCGCTAATCTCAAGCAGATCACCGAACAAGCCTTCCGCGACATTCTCGCTATCCGTCCTTCCAACAGCGATCCTAAAAGCATTCTGAGCGCCTTACAGAATGCCTTCACCATCAACCACGTCGATGGGCATACCGAGTGGAGCTGGTCTCCGCGCAGCTTTACGGTCCAGGCCGACATGGGCGAAGTCACCGGCGCCCAAGCAAGCATCTATACACGCGCCAAAACTGCCCTCGATCAGTCGATCATTCTGCTCGACTCGCTTAGATCGCTGCGCGGCGATAGCGACGATGAAGATAGCGATGCCGCCCGCAGCATTATCCGCAGCAACCTGATCGATCTGGTCAATGAGCTGGGGCGCGTCGGCGGGCCGCGTGTGCAACTGGTCGATAGCAAATTTGAAACGCTCTTGGGTCCGGCTCCCACACCAGCCCTTTCCTCTCCGGAAGACAGCAATTCGATCGATCCCGAGCAAGTGGAAGGCTTGCTTGGCCGGTTGCGCGAGCTTTTCGGCCTAAATCGCATTTTGGTCAATACCATCGCCGAAGAACAAAACCTAACCAACTTCTACATTCTGGTCGACCATATCAGCGCACTCCGACAGAACTGGATCAGCCGTCGCCACTTCTTCACAGGCGAAGGCACGAACGTCTTTTTGGGCACGCAATTGGTACAACTCGGCTGGGCTTTAGCGGTGCTGGCCGATACAGTCTATGAAAGCGAAGCGATTCTCGATTCGGTCTTTATTGGGGCAGCCGAGCGCCAAACAATGCGTCTCGACTTTCGACAATATGGCTTGAACAGTATCACCCTAGACGAGCTGTTGAGCTGGATTCGCCACTTCTCCTCGCAAGAAGGGCCACTCACCATCCGCGAAGCTGGGAAAGACGGCGTGATCTCGCTGCTTGGTACAGTCAAGCGTTTGGAGAGCTTGCTGAGCAGACTGTACGACGAGATTACAGGCAGAGCTAACAACGGCAATATCCTGAGCGTTGGCATGCGCACACCTCGCGTCCAGCATAGCTTCAACGATCTGCTGATTCACACCCAACGGGTCAAGCAGCTTATCGCTCAACTGCGCCGCCTGCCCGATCCCGAGATCAGGTTTATCGAAACAGCGCAAGACGATCAAAGTTGGAAGTTTCATATTTTTGGCAAACACTTCCAAGATAGTCTACAGATCAAGCTGCTACGCTCAAACGGTAACGACGTAAGTCCTACGAATTATCAAGTTGTGAGCGAAAACTTGATCTTCGCGATCTTTCCCCGAAAAGATCGGCCCTTCCACATTGTCATCACCAATCCCGATCAGGGCAGCGTTTCCTTCGAGGTAAAGGGAGACGAACCTTGCTCAGATGGAGTAGGACTTTCCTAAACCATCAACTAAGCAAGCTTGGCTAGAAAACAATTCATCAGATTAGGTCATATAGCCATAATACAACCTAATCGACGAAGTGACGAGGCAGATTATGACTACAGAACGAGACCAGCGTGAGTTTCAAGATCGGATTGGAGCTCTGCGCGAGCAGGTGGTCGATCAGTTGGCCTCCGAGATCGCGCTCAAGCCCGAGCTGGCCGATACGATCGATAAATACATCAACGATATGATCCATGCGGTCGTAAGCGCCGATAACAATCAAGCTCCGCCGCCCGATAACGGTCTAGCCCAGTTGATTGGTATCGGCCCGCAAGCCGCAAACAGCCTAGGCGAAACCCGCCTCCCACACCAGATCGCACCCTACGACGAGCACGTCATGTCGGAACGCTTGCTGGCTATCGGCGATCTCTACTACATCTACCAACACGAAACGATCGGTATCTTCCGAGTCGTTCAAAAGCTGCAAGAGCTTTTTCGAGCAGGTATTGTGCGTCTATCCGAAGGGCCTGGCGCCTACGCACTCTATCAGTTCGACCGCCGCGAAGTGCTCCGCTATACCCGTCGCGACCGTTTGATGGCCTATCGACGCGCCTTTGGTTACGGCCAAGGCCCCGTTGCTGCTGGCTCGCGCCCCAACAGCGAATTCCACACACTCTTCAGCCACTTTATCAACCAAGTCGTGCTCTACTGGCGCGACAAACGTGTCTCCGATGTGATCCGCGAGCGCTCTTACGACCCCAGCTTCGGCAGCGTGGCGATCGTACGCCGGGCCGGACTCGACCTACGCAACAACCTCAAACTAATGTCGTTCGGTCACTTGAATGTGATGCGGGTCGAAGTTATGCAACTGCTCGAAGAGGCCTTCCGCATCCTCAACTCCGACGATATCAAACGCCTCTATGGGGCCGACAACGCTTGGGATGTGGTCGAAGATGTCTTGGTGCGCCACTTCCGCGAGCGCCTTGCCACCTCGCCGCGCCAACGCATGGCCGTGGCGGGCCGCGATATTCTTCGCTGGCTCTCGCAAGGCCACATCTTGCAAGACCAGCGCACCAAGTTCGAGGCCATGTTGCTTTCGATCGCCGAGCCTTGCGAAGAGTGGCTGACCAGCGCCCAATCGCTCGGTCTGGCAGACCGCAATTCACAACGCCCGGGCGAAATTTGGAACCAAGCGCGACCGAGCGTGCCAGCCAAGCGCAACGGTCGGCCCAAGCCCAGCCCACGGCGGCAGTACGAACCGGAATACGAGTTGTAGCCGCGCAGAACATGATTTTGCGCCCCACAGTTATCCAAACGAGCCGATCAAGCTGGGGCCAGCTCCAGCTTGATCACAATCGCAAGTTAAGGAAGAAGTTATGACTACAACTCGACCACTCTTGCGCGGGCAAGCCGGGCGTCCAAGCGCCAAAGGCTTACAACAAGCGCTCAAACGCCAAGGCTTTCTGGTCACGCACCACTTCCTCGAACGGCTGCAAGAGCGCGCTCTGCAACAGGGCATTCGCTTTAGCCCAAGCAGCTTTAGCCGAGACTTTCAACGCGCCAAACACTTCCGCCAAACCCGCCCGGGCTACAACAGCCGCATCGCACTGCTGCGCGGCATGCCGATTCTCTACCGCATCGGCGGGCGGGTCGGCAACCGCATCAAACTGATCGGCATGCTGCCCCAAGGCGCACTGCCGCCCGTCGCCCCCATCAAGGCGCCGCGCCAAGTGCCGCGCGAATCGTTCCTCTACGAGCTAGAGCTTTAACTACAGATCCACCTAATGAGTTCAGCGCTTTGGCGGCTTGCTCTTTACCATCAATTCGGTCCTCACCGCGTCCGCCTACGGCTATCAAACGGGCTAACCTGCCCTCATCCCCGACCCTTCTCCCGCAATGCGGGAGAAGGGAGCCTCGCTTCCTCTCCAGATTTTCTGTACTTCAAATCTGCTCGCTTGCTTCAAGCTTTTTTGGCCTTCGGCAGAGTGGAAGGGACCATTTTTGTTGTGTGAGATTTCTTGGCCTCCGATAGAGCGGAACTTAGCTATTTTTCTCTCCCTCGTTGTGTTTTTCCCATTGCAAGCATGCACATCTTCAGCGGCTCTGCTCAAAGTTGGCCGATCGCCGAGGGCGTGGTAAGCTAAGGCTATTAGAACAAAGGAGAGACTTGTGCAAACCCACGCCCTTTTATTTGACCTTGATGGCACTTTGACCGACCCAAAACCTGGCATTACCCGTTCGATTCAGTTCGCCCTAACCGAGCTGAAGCGCCCCGCTCCCAGCGAGGATGAATTGGCGATCTATATCGGACCGCCTCTGCGCAAAAGCTTCGCCTACATGCTCGAAACCGACGATAGCGCCCTGATCGAAGAGGCCCTGCGGCTCTATCGGGTACGCTACGGCGATATCGGCCTGTTTGAAAACCAGGTCTACCCGGGCATTCCCGAGCTGCTGGCCAGCGCCCAGCAAGCTGGCAAACGCCTGTTTGTGGCCACCGCCAAGCCGCGCCAGTTCGCCCAGCGCATCCTCGATCACTTTGCTTTGTCGCAGTATTTCGATGTGATCTACGGCGCCGAATTCGATGGCCGCTTCGATAACAAAGCTGATCTGCTGGCCCATCTCTTTGCGACCGAAGGAATCGACCCTGCCAGCGCGGTGATGATCGGCGACCGCGATGCCGATATCAAAGCCGCCAAAGCCAACGGTGTCGCCTCGATCGGTGTGCTGTGGGGCTACGGCCCACGCGCCGAGCTAGAAGCCGCCGGAGCCGACGCGATCTGTGCTACGCCCAAGGAGTTAGCCCAGATCGTGCTGGCTTAGCCAACAAAAAAGGCTTCCCGTTCGATGGCGGGAAGCCTTTTGCGCAAATGCCTCAGATTATCAGCCCTTCGGCAACAGCTCCTGAGTCAGCATCTCGATATGGGTGCTGATCACCTGGGGATAAACCTCTGGCCCAAAATCTTCTTCGTGCAAGCTAACAAAAAAGAGCGCGCGTAACAGGGCCGCGATCATAGGCGGCTCGTGCCGTAAATTCACCCCCGTGTTGTGCCAAGCCGAGGCAAACTCGATCGCAAAAGCGTTATCCTTCTTCTTATGTAAATCTAGCAGCTCGAACGGCAGCTTGCGCAAGAGATGCTCATAGTCGTCGGTTGAAAGATGCACAAAATGAGCGTTGCGCTTCCAGAGCGAGACCGCTTCGGCGAGCAGCTTGCGCATACGCACGCGCGGCGACTCGCTCGTCACGTTGATATGCCGGAAAAGCATGGTCTGGAAATCTGAGCGGAACTGTTCCATCAGTTCATAAAAGAGCTGCTCTTTCGATTCGAAAAAGAGATAAAAAGCGCCCTTTGAAATGCCGACCGCGTTTGTTAGGTCTTCGACGCTCGTTTTGCGCAGACCATAGGTCGCAAAAAGATCGCGTCCCTTCTCGTACATACCCGCACGAATGATAGCCTTTTCGCGATCTGTAAAGCCTTTTGGCATATCTAAACCTTTCTATAAACACTAAGATGTTTATGTTTATATGGTCATATCCTAGTTATAGTATATCCAAGCGATTATGTCAATAGCGGGAGCTCCTTTGAAAGCAACTAAAGTGCTTACGCTTTGAGAATGGTACAGCCTAAAACGACGCTCTTCGTGCATTGATTTCGGTGGAGGGCAGTGAGCGTACAAAGGCTGCAACGAAAGCAACGAATACAGCGAAAGCAGCGCAAGGGCTACCACTTGCGGCGGATAGGCTGTTGATAGCCGTAGGCGGACGCGGTCAGCACCTTGTTTGCAGTAAGCGACCCTTCCGCCAAAACAAGCTGAGAAAATGCTTGGAGTGGAAAGTGATCGGGCGGCTTGAGAAGCGCAAAAATAAGGAGATTCCGTAAGAAATTACGAAATCTCCATCAACAAGCGAAATATGCGACTTATCTCAGCACATCGAGCAGCTTGGGCAGCGAAACATCGTAGCGGTATTCGATATTGAAATGGCCCGCATCGAATTCTTGGTATTCGTGGGCGACCCCAAGCTCGTTGAGGCGAATGCGCATGCGGCGAGCACTGTAGTGCAGATTAAACTCGTCGCGATTGCCGCAGTCGAAGAAGATCAAGCGCATAGCCTGCAAAGCTTGGGTATACATCGGTACAAGTTCGTAGGGATCGCAGGCCAGCCAGCGCGCCCAGACCTCCTCGCGCCGCTCGCACAAGTGTAAATCAAATGGCAGATCAATGCCCAAGGGCGCGTTGGGATTAGGCGAGTAACAAGCCGCCATAGCTAAGACATTGATGGCTTCAAAATCTTGTGTGCTCTTATGCCCCTTGAGCTGAAACTGTTTCCACCACGCTTCGACACCACCAGCCGCGCTAAAAGCGTTAGCCGCCTTGGGGAAATCTGGCCCATAGCAGAGATCAAAGACCATATCGCCGCTGTGGCAGGCAAAGGCGCTGAAGACATCGGGGTGGCGCAAAGCGAGCATAAAGGCACCGTAACCGCCGCTCGATTTGCCGAACAGACCGCGCCCGCGCGGCTCGGCGATGGTGCGATAGCGCTGATCGACCATAGGCACAAGCTCTTTGACCAGGTAGTCTTCGTAGTTGCCCACCGCGCTCGAATTGCGGTATTGGCTGCCTCCCAAGCTGGTAAAACAGTCGGGCAGCACCACAATCGCATGCGGCATACCATTGGCATAGAGGAGTTCTAAACGATCTTGCAGGTTCAGACCCCAGGCCTTGACGTTTAACATGGTTTGGCCGCGCCCCGAAAAACCCGCCAGGCCGTATAACACTGGATAACGCCGTTCAGGGTCTTCGTCGTAGCCGGGCGGCAAAATAATAGGTACACGTCGCGTGGCAGGGTCACCTAAAGGGTTATTTGCGAGAACTTTACTCTCAAACAGCTCAAATACAAGACTCGTATACATCATTCACTCCGGCACAGATACCACAAGTGGCATACAGCTTCTACCATTTATCGTACTATGAACTTGCTTATCATATGCATATTTTTCACAATTGTAAATACGCTTTGTGTGGTGTTCACATCAATAGAGGCTGTTTCCTGCTCCAGTTCTGCTCGATTTTTCAGCGCTCAGGCGGCAAGGGTTTCTCCCCCAAGAAGGCAGCTAACGCGTCCGCCTACGGCTACAAACAGCTTATCCGCCGCCTGCGGTCGTATCGCTGCCGCCCCCAAACGAGGCCGCCCACAACCCAACAAACGCATTTCGTACAACCTTTTACTCGGCTCAAGCTTCGTGCCCGTTTCAGCACTCTGTCATCAGTGTCTCAAGCGCTTCGGGGGCGGCGGCCAAAGAGGTGAGAGCGTGGAAGAGCGCATCAAGCACAGCTAGATCTCGTTCAGAGCTGAGCAAGCGCTCGATCTGTTCGATCACATCGCTACGCCGATGCAGCGCTTTGAGCTTGCCCAGCGCCAAGGCTGCCGAGCGGCGAATCTCGCCGGCGCCGCGAATGGGCAAAATCGCATTGAGACCATACGACAGGGCTGGCAAGAGCTTATCGATAGCTTGATCGCTGTAGAGCGGGTGGTTAAGCAATCGCTCAGCGGCGGCGATGTGCGATGGCAAGACATCGTAGCCGCGATGATCGTGCAGGGCTGCCAGCAAGCTCGCCTTCGCCTCAAGCACAATCGCGTCACCGCCCGCCGCGACCACTTGGGCGGCTGCTGCACGCATGCGCCAATCCAGATCGCTCAGGTGCCCGATGATCGCTTGGCGCAGTTGCGGATTAGCCCGCACACATGAACCGAGATAGTCGACGAGCTGCTGGGCGAAGCGCTGACGACGCTGCATATTCATGACCGCATCGGGGCTATGGATCGACGCGATGACCGGCAAGAGGCGCTCCGCTAAGCTAGCATCATCGGCCAGATTACTTATTAAGGCCTCGACGGCTGCCAAACGAACCTGTACATCGGTATCGTCGAGGCAGCACAGCACATAGCGATAGAGGTCTGGCTCGTCTTTGCGGGCCAAAATCGGAGCCATGGCCTTGATAGCAGCCGCCTTTACGGCCTTATTGGGGTCCGAAAGGCAAATGAGCATTTTTGTAATCAAGCTGCTATCCTCTTCGACAAAGGCGGTCAAGACCGAAATGGCGGTACAGCGCACACCCCAAGCGCTATCAGAGAGGCGCGCCACGATTTGAGTACGAATGCACGGTTGCGTCCGAAGCAGCGGACGGATCGCTTCGATTGCGGCGCTGCGCACTACCCAAGCGGCATCATTGATACGTCCTACGATCTGCTCGGCTAGAAGGCGATCTTGGCTTAACCAAGGAGCCAAAACCTCGATCGTGGCGGCCCGCACCGTCTCGCTAGGGTCGCCCAAGCAAGCCATAACACGTTGGCGTAAGGCCTTATCTTGGGCCAGCAATGGGCGCAGCGACCACACAGCCGCCACCCGGACATCTTCCTGATTATCGTACAAACGCTTTACGAGCAGGTCGCGCAAGTCGGGCCGCTGCTGCATAAACGGTGCCAAAGCACTCACAGCTTGTTCGCGCACAAAGGCGTCGCTATCATCGAGGCGAGCGATCACTTGTTGATAGATGGCCGGATCTTTAGACAAGATCGGCGCGAGCAATTGCAGTGCGGTTTGGCGCACATCCCAAGCTTCGTCGTTGAGACGCTCAGCGATGCGCTTACGCAAGGATTTCGAGCTAGGCAACAAAGGTGCAAACGCCCGCATAGCTGTTTTCAAGACATCAAGGTCGCCGTCATCAAGGCAGGCCAGCAGATATTTGCGCAGATTGCGCTGCTTGGGCAGCAGAGGCGCAAGGGCGTTAACCGCAGCTTGACGCACCCGCCAAGAAGTATCTTTTAAACAAGCGATGATCGGCTCGTGAAGCTGTTTATCGTGCTGTAACATAGCTGCCAAGGCCTGCACCGCTGTCATACGTACATCCTCATCGCTATCGTGCAGATAGCGCGCAACCTGATGGCGCACCTGAGCTGATTTGGGCAGCCGACTAGCGAGGGCATCGATCGCGGCGCAACGCACATGCCAATCGTCATCGTCAATCTGTGTAGAGATCAGGCGATATAACTGTTCATCGTTGGCAATAATCGGCCCCAATGCCCGAATCACAGCTGCACGCGCGAAAGCAGACTCCTCACAGTCGAGGTTGTTCCAGACATGTTGAACCAGAGCGATGCCATTCGGACTGCTGAGAGTATGCTCGGGCAAAATCGCCAAAATATTACGGCGAGTGCGCCAATCTTTGTGTTGCAAGGCCGATTGCAAATGGTCTCGAGCGCTACGATCGCTAATCATAATCGTGCTGAGAGCTTGAATCACGCTCCGCCGTACGTTCCAATGTTCATCTTCGAGCAGAGCGATAACTCGCTCGCGCAGTTGCGCATGTTGGCTCAATAGCGGCGTGATGGCTTGAACCACAACAGCCCGGATTTCTTCATCGGGATCACCTAGATAGGCGAGAATCCGCTCGGAGAGCTCGGGATAGCGAGTGATTAAAGGCGCAAGCGCTTTGATCAAGAGGCCACGCAGCTGCGCAGGACCGTCTAAGCGCCGCACAAACTCAGCACGCAACGAGGCATCGTAAATCAAAAGCGGGCTCAGTCCGCCAACGGCCGCTTTGCGCACATCGAGATCGGGATCGTCGAAGCGCATCAACAGTAGCTGTGTCAGCTCGCTGAAGGCCGCAACCAAGGGCGACAGATGCTCTACCACCAACACGCGCACTTCCTCATCGGGATCATCAAGATGCTTGATCAAGCAACTGCGCACCTCAGAATGATTGCCAGCCAGCGGGCCAAGTGCATGGACAACCGCGACTCGCACAAAGCCACCATGATCTTCGAGCAGAGCCAAGACTTGGGCGCGTAGGTCGCCGTAGACATCTAAAACTGGAGCGATGGCCGCGATCACGGCACTGCGACCCCAACCATTGCTACTCTCTAGGCGAGCGGCGATCACATCGAGCAGATCGTAGTGTTTCGAGATTAGCGGGGCGAGCGCTTTGATGGCCGCTTGAGAGACTCGCCAATCGCGGTCTGCCACACAACGCACGATCAACTGACGCAAATCTTCGTGTTCAGCGAGCAAAGGAGCTAAGACTCGAATCGCCGTTTGGCGAATACTACTATCGGGATCGTTGACGAAGCCAGCGATCTGATCGCAAATGCGTGGGTGTTCGGGCAGCAGCGGCTCAAGCGCTTCCATAGCGGCGCGACGCATATCTTTGGAATGAGCATATAAGCGCGCGGTGACCTCTTCGCGCAATTGAGCGTGTTCGGCCAGTAGCTTCTGAAAGATCTCGCGCTCATAGGTATTGAAGCTGACATAGTTTGAGAAGAGGCGGTCGATAGGCAGCGCTAAAGTGAGCACTTCAAGCGCATCGGGCAGGCGCAGTTGATCGCCCACATGCAGGCGCGTAAAGAGGTAGAGGCGCCGCATAGCTGCTTCAAGCAAAGCAGGGATATGGCTCTTGATCAGCTCCTGCAGGGCCGAAACGATCATACGCAATAACATCGGCTGCACACCGATGTCATCGACGGCGCAGTCGGCGGCCAAGAAGAGATCGCGATGCAAAATATGCTCAAAATCGCTATCGGCGTGCAAAATGTGCTCGAGCAAAACGGTCACTTCAAAGTTGCGGTTGTCGGAGACGCCCAAACGGGCCGCAGCTAACAAAATCGGCTCGCGCCAGCGATTGCTATGCAGATGAGGGCGCAGCAGGTTCCAACGCTCGTCGCTCTTCATACGGGCCAGAGCGCGGGCAGCGAAGTATTCTTGAAAGGTCAGGTGACGAAAACCGAAGGCATTGTAGCCGCGCTCGACCAGCAAGCCAGAATAGTGGCGCATATCGTGCATAAACTGCTCGGCGCGCCGTTCGGCTTGGCGACGCTGAGGCGGTGTTGCTAGCGCCCGCTCTAGCCCTTCATCTTCCCATAAATAGAAGGCTGTGAGCTGTTCGAGCAGATCTTGTTTAGTGGCCGTGCCGCTCGGACGATGCTGCTGCATCCAGAGCGCCAACGTGATCAGCGCACCCTCAGCCTCCTTCAGATCGATGCGCTGCTCGATCTGTTGGCGCGCACCACGGCTACGGTTGGTCTCCCAAGTTTGGATCAAGGCATTGACATACAGATCATACAGCTTGATGCGGCGTTGGGGTAAAGAGCCAACTTGACGCTGAAGCAGCGCGAGCATAGTCAAGAGTAACGGGTTGACAGCCAAACGCTCCACACCCGGATTGCTGGTGATATCTTCCAAGAGCTGACGCTCTTTGTGTTGTGCCAACAGGGCTTGTTGCGGGCTAAGCTGACCATCGTGCTCCCAAGCCGCGATAGCGCGGAACCACTGGCGGGCGAACAGGGCGATCTCTTGACGACCGAAGTCCAGCACCGTCACGTGGGGGATATTGCCACTGATGGGAGCAGCGCGATACCCATAAATACGACTGGTCAACACAACTCGATTGCCTGTACGCACCACTGTGCTGATAAAGGTGCCGACCTGTTCGGCCACATACTTACGTCGGCTCTCGTCGGTCACCTCGTCGAGGCCGTCGAGCAGAACCAAGGCCTCGCCTGCATCGAGAGCAGCCTGAAAGATCTGGTCGAAGCCGGAAGCGGCTCGCCGTCGCGCATAGTAGTGCCCCAAAAAGTCTGCGATACTGAGATCGTTGATCTCTTTCAGCATCTCGTCGTAGCTGGCGAGCGGCACAAAGATTGGCAGGCGCTCGGCATCTTTGCCCTGCAAATGGAGATGTTTGTAGACATGTTCGGGGCCGCGCGCAAACACCAAAGCTAAAAACTGCAGCAACGTGGTTTTGCCGCTACCCGGATCGCCTAAAATAACTAAGGCGCGCTGTTGCGGGTCAGAGAGCACTTTGCTGATCGGGAAGCGCTCAAGCCGTTCACGTGCCCAGCGCTCGCGTTTGATCGCGTCGAGATGCAAATAGGCTTCGCGCAGCTCTTGCTCTTTCTGCTCATCGCGCAACTGGCTCGACTCTTCCAACAGCCGTAAGATGCGTTGCTCTTCGGGAGTAAAGGTATCGGCCGATTCGGGCACGTGGGCGACCGCGCGCAAATGGACATAGACATCTTCAAGCTGCAAACGAATCGGCTTGATATCGGTAGTTAAACCTTCGAGGCGCAGGTAGGCGAATTGATCGATGATCAAAGCGATATAACGCTGGCGTAGCAACTTCAGATATTCGGGATCGCGGCTATTTTGCTCGATCTCGCGAAGAAAGCCACGCAGCAAGCCTTGGAATTGATTCAGCAAGGCCCTGCGTTCCAAGCTCACTTCGTCAGAACGAACGTAAATGCCTTGCTCACTATCCATATCAACCAAGATATCAGCTTGACCCAAGGTGCTCGCGATCAGCTGATAGGCATCAAACGTCGAGATCGAAGCCGCACTGATCGCTTGGGTCAGATCGTGAAAGTCACGTCGCATCTCGGCCACATCGGTTGTGATCAAGGCCAAGAATTCTGCCGACTGTTCGGCAGCATCCGCTGTGCGAGCAGCCGCAGGCGCAAGCGCACTGGTACGCTCGACTAAGGAGTGCAGCATGCGCAAGGCGATCACATCTTGCAAGGCTTCTTGGTGCTGCGCCTCGCGATAATAGGCCGCGATAAAATCCTTCATCATGCCATCGAACACCGCACGGGTCGCTTTGTTATCGCTGAAACCCGCCTCGATAAAGGCACGATACAAACGATCGAGATCGGGTTCAAGCCCATCTTGAGGTTCGATCAACTGCACTAGCTCTTCGTAAACCTCTTGACTATGGGCAAAGCTGGTTAGGGCGCGGTCGCTCTGGCGCACCAAACTAGGATCGATGGTTTGGGTTGTTAAGTGATTTACCGCTGCCGATAAGCCTGCCTCCATAGCACGTAAAACAGCTTCATGCTTATCGGAGGCAGACAAAGCGCGACGAACCCGCCCGCTAGTTTCGTCGATCAGGGCCTCGGAGATGGCTGCAGGCAAATTGAGCATGGCGGACGAGAAGGGTGTGAAGCCGATCGCATGCAGAGTTGCGATATCGGCGGCAAAACGAAAATCCGCTTCGGGCCGCTCGAATTGCTTGCGCCCAACCTCAAGGGCCTGCTCAAAGGTCAAGACACCCCCTTGCGCTTTACGTAGCTCGGCTTGACCCACGCCAACAAAACCGATCGCACAGCCTGTACAGTCGAGGGCGTGATAGGCATCGCTAGCAACCAGCGATTCTAGGGTTTGCCACGACATCAAGCCGTGATCGAGCGGCTCTTGCATGCGGCGTTTACGCACATTAAAATCGCGTAGACCGTAACGCCGCGATACTGCGATAAAGGCGTGGTCAGACATAACAACCAAAATCGGCAGTAATTCACAGGCGAGGCAGATAGCACTGAACAACAGAGCAAGGTCAAGACAATCGCCCTCGCGAGGCGTATCACAGATCTCAGCTATAGTGCGAATAGACTGCACAGAGTGATCATGCGATGGTTTATCCCAAGCGTACTGGATAGATTGTTCGGTTACACGCTGATAGATCGCTTGTAGAATTCGGTCGTAACCCGCCTCTTCTAACAAGAGATCAGGCCCGCGAGTCGCAGGTAAAAGCGCCGCAACAGCATCGGGTTGGATATAGCGTGCGATCCCGCGATAATCGCTTTTCGGCCATGCTAGCCAAAACACAATAGGTCTCCTCTGCGCTGATATCAGGCAGCAACTTCAAACAGATCGTGAACCGGGCTAGGAGTGCCTGGAGCAACTTTGTTGGTTTGGACTTCGATCCGATAGGTACCTGCTGGGCAGTTTTCAAGGCTCAACTGCCAAGCATCGTCGCTGCGCTGAAAGGGATGGAAGCTGGTGTGATGAGGTTCGGCTAAGGAGCTGAGTTTGCCAACTAGTTGGAGCGAATCGTTACTACAATCGAGCAATTGAGCTCGAATCGTGACGGGTTCATCGGCGAGATAGGCATCGTCAAGCTCGAGCCTGATGGCCGCTTGGCCGGTGCGTGCGCGGTCGCTAGGAGCCAGCGTGCCCAAGACCGATTCCCAATCGGGCACCTGCCAGCGTGTGATATGTTGATAGATCTGGTCGAGCAGATCGGGGTGGCCTTGTAACGAGCCATGCAGCTCCGAAACAAAGATTTCGCGGTGTTCGTTGGCGAGCTCAGCGGGCACGGCCGAGATAGCTGGCACGGTACCATCGCCCCCAGACGGAATACCGCTCTGGCGCATGCGCTCGGACTGCTCGCTGCTAACCACAACGCGTCGCCCATCGACTCGGGCCGATTGCAAGGTGGTTTGGCGTACCCCAACCACAGGGAAGGTTAGATAGGCATTGCGATGTTGCTCAATGGCGCGACGCTGTTCGGCAGCTTGGCGCATGGCTTCGTGATAGGCCAAGGCATCGCGGGCTTTCTGAGCCGATATTCCTTCGATAGCATCGAGATCGGCGACGCGCAGATAGGCATTGTCGCGCTGCACCACACGATAGATCGGCAAGAGCTGATAGACCGAATTGAAGGTGCGCAGAGCTTCGGTCGCCTCCATCCAACGGGTTTTGTAGCCGTTGCAAAGGAAGTTAAGCGATTTGGGTGAACCACGATAGGGTGTTCCAAAGCTAAAGAGGCCCCGAGCATATTCCCAGCCGCCTAGCACCTCGAGGTAGTAGCGCGCGATGAGGCCACCCATACTGTGGGCCACAAAAATCACTTTGGCGTCGTGGGCGCCGCTGGCTTCGCGCCAGAGCGGCAGTTGGCGGTCGACGAAACGTTTGAGTTGGCGAGCGATCACGCGGTTGTCGCGGCGCCAATCGTAAGGGAAGGGGAAGAGGTTCGCTAGGGGGTCAGGGTTGAAGATCGAGCCCTGTTCGAGCTCAAACGAATCGAGCAGAAAATCGAGTGTGTCGGAGTAGCCATCGATCTTCCAAAAGCCGGGGATCATATGCAGGTTGGGCATTAAGGCGACCGCCCGAATGCCATCATCGAGCTCGTCGAGATCGGGATCGTCGTTGGCAGGTAAGATTAGGTCGCGTACTAGCTTTTCAGATTGCAAGAGGCGTGCAGCAGCACTTAGAGAAGGTGCCCAGATATCTCGACCGTGTTTTTGTAGAATGCTGCCCATAATGCCGGGAAGGACGATGATCATGTCGCGCATAGGAAGAAGTGCCATTGTTATCACCTCGTGTGTGGTTGTGTTAGATCAACAGTGCTTGTTCCGATCACGCTCACTTTTCCCCTTTTTCCCCATCATTCCAAAGATCGCTGCCGATTTAAACGATCTTAGCTTTAGAGTAAGTGTTTTAGGACAATTACCAAGGTTTAGATCGACTGTGAAAGTTTTACAGCCTGTAGTTAACTACATAGCATAGTTAGTGCCAAGATAAGGAACCGTCAAGCATAGCTTGATTACAATTAGAATAAAAATAGCCCTATAAAACGAGCCATAAACCTCTTTTTAACCTCATCTAACATCCAACTTAACAGATACTTTCGCCTTTTAACAAATTTTATGAAGCTGTTAGCTATGGATCAGTACTGATGCGTATACATTTAGGATTTTCATTTTAGTGATCCAAATGCCATTTATTTAAGTTTGTATTACTTCAGTTCAGCATGTTTCCATTATTTTCAAACTGTTTCCCGCTGGTCTGTAAGTTATGAACACTAAATAAATCCTTTGCGCACAATCACTACTAAATCATAACCGTTTTTCAACTAAAGTGAGAAGAATCGGACGATCGAAACTCTTCCCAGTAATCGGGCTAGAAGAGTCCGGACGAGCAAGGGAGCACTCAGTACAAGCAATTGTGAGCTTGCACTCAAAACGTCGAGCATGATCGAGCGTTCTGTGCATAAGCAAAAGTAGTATGTGATTGTTGGAACAGGAGTAGGAACACTGAATAGTAGGAAAGACGCTCTGTAAGAGGCTAAGCACGATCTGCTGGCTACGAGCGGGAGGTTGCCTGAAGCGTATCAATTAGCAGAACAAGGGGAGAGACGCTGACAGCTAACAGCCCGTTTGGGTGGACTGTATGTTGATAGCCGTAGGCGGACGCGGTCGAGATCGAATGGAGGGTAAAGAGCTAAGCGCTTTTTGCATTCTCAAAACAGGCGTTGCGTAGGCACTGAGTTCTAGCGTATACTTTTGCAGGATCTATGCAAGAGCATTGCAAGAGGAGAGCCTAAGATGTTTAGTTTCGACCGACAACGCGCGACTCAGGCAGCCCTGCGCCAGCTCGACGACGCGATGACCAAGAACGCCGATATCTTGGAGAAGCTCCAAAAACATACGATCGATTTTCGTGATCAGTTGTATGCGGCTTACCAGTTTATTGAGCGTGAGAGTCTGCAGAGTCGAACTCTGCTGGTGCAAACCAACCGGGTCGAGGCTAACCTGTTACAAGTGCAAGTGCGCGGGCGACCGGCTATGGATTTGTTTGTAGATAGCGAGGTGGCCTACGATCAGCGGGTGGCCGATCAAGGCAAACCTGAACTGGCGACGCGCTTGTTCGCTCTGTTTGGGCCACCCCAACGAGGGCTCTTACGCCACTATACTATTTTCATCTCGGGCGAGTGGAAACGCACCGTTTTTGTTTCGCGAGGCGGAAAAGTGCAAGCGTTAAGCAGCTTGCGAAGCGAGATCAACCCCGATATCTTGCTCGATGAAGCGACCGATCTGTTAGGGCAGCTCTGTTCGGTGTATCCGACTTGGAATCCGTTAAACGACGATCCTAACAGTGTGGGACGCGAACAGGTGCGCGACCGCAGCTTTAGCAAGCGTGATCCACTGGGGCTCGGTTAGTTGGCATAACGCGCCATGCCTAAGGCACATAAGCTTCGACACGAAGGTTTCATACCAAATCCGTTTGATTAGGTTCTCTTTGGCCTTCGGCAGAGCGGAACGTGTCTCTTTTTGGTGTGTGAGATTTCGCGCGGCAGCGCGAAATCTCACACAAGCCTTTTCCCGGCTTTTCGTTTTCCTGAGCGAAGAGAATGCACGTCTTTAAACGGATTTAGTATCAGCGCTTTTGAATGCGATTTGGCTATCGATAGCCAAATCGCATTCGGTTTTTTGGCCTTCGACTGAAGGGTACTTGACAATTTTCATTCCTCAGTATTTTGTTTTTCTCTGTGGCAAGAGTGTGAGTCTTTAGCTTTTAGGCTGAGAAGAATCCGGTTTATACCTTGGAAATGAAGGTTCGAGCTCGGTCTTTTATCGATCGATCGTCGGCTAATAGGCGATAGGAAGATGATTCGGGGTTGTATCTGTGAGTTCAAAAGATTGGAAGGTGTCTCGAAGTGTTTGGTTTTTTTGAAACATTTTTCTCATATAACGTAAAAGAGTTTTGTTTATTGTCATTATGTTTAGTATTTACACATTCGCTACGGTTATAGCAGGATAATGTTTGTAGAGAAAAATATACAAGGTGTGATGAGATGTTTACTCTATGTAAACAAAAAGTTCCGTATAATGGGCCAGAAAATAGCAAGATCTTGGGTTATTTTGCGATATTTCGGCTGATTTGACATTAAAATATCATAGTACCAACTGCGTAGTATTGGTTATTTTTCGCTTCTAGAGTGATGAATTGCCACTTATAGGCTGAGATGGAAAGGCGAGGGGAACAGATTTGCGCATTCAAGAATTTGGCTTTATAATCGGCTCAGCGAGTGATTGTTCCTAATTACACAAATTGATTCGGACTTTGTTCAAGTTGACACAATCTCGTTTCTAGCTATAATTATGAGAATAATTCCTCAGAATTATGACGTTGATACGATAATGTGGTCGCTATAACAACGTGCCGAGGAGACAACGTATGTTAACCTCGTATCTTCCAATCCTCATCCTCTTCTTGGTCGCTGCATTTATTGCAGTATTCGTCATCGCATTCTCGTCCGTGTTGGGTCCAAAAAAGAGTACCACGCGTAAACTGAATCCTTACGAATCGGGTATGGAACCGATTGGTGAGGCGATCCGTCGCGTCCCAGTAAAGTTCTACTTGGTTGCGATGCTCTTTATTCTGTTTGATATCGAGGTAATCTTTTTCTACCCCTTCGCGATGGTCTTCCGACAGCTTGGTGTCTTTGGCTTAATTGAGATTGGTGTGTTCATGCTCATTCTCTTAGCCGGGTATGTATACATCTGGAAGCGGGGTGCATTCCGATGGGAATAGAACAAAAAGCCGCCGATTTAGGTATTGTGACCACCTCGCTTGAGACTGTGGTCAACTGGGGGCGCACCAATGCGATGTGGCCGTTGCTGTTTGGTCTCGCTTGTTGCGCGATCGAGATGATGGGCGCCCAGGGTTCAAACCACGACTTGAGCCGTTTTGGTATGGAGATCAACCGCGCTTCTCCGCGCCAAGCCGACTTGATGATTGTGGCAGGCCGTGTGAGCCGCAAGATGGCTCCGGTTGTGCGCCGTCTTTACGATCAGATGAGCGAGCCCAAATGGGTTCTGGCGATGGGTGATTGCGCATCGTGTGGTGGCGTGTTCAACAACTATGCGATCGTCCAAGGAGTCGATGAGATTGTGCCAGTCGATGTCTATGTGGCGGGCTGCCCTCCCCGTCCTGAAGCGTTGATCGATGGCATTATGCAGCTTCACGAAAAGGTCAAACGCGAGAAGCTTTCGGGCGTTAAAGAGCCAGGGCAGATTCGCGTGGGTGGCCGTGCTGGTGCCGTACCGATCGAATTGACCTAATTCGAGCTTCAGCAGTAAGCGGTGGGTTGTAGATAGCGACTACATCGCGTAAGCGATTTCAAATCAAGCGTGTCACTAGACTAGAGGCATCAATGGAGCATGCAACAGTTCTGGAACGTCTGCGAGAGCAATTTGGCGAGGCGATACTTGAGCACACGGTCTTTCGCGGAGATCTGAGCGTTCGGGTCAAAAGCGAGGCGATTGTTGATGTCGCGCGATTTCTCCGTGATGATCCGCAATTACAGTTCAACTTTTTAGAAAATCTGTGTGGCGTCGACTATCTGGGGCGGGATCCTCGTTTCGAGGTTGTTTACCACCTCTTATCGTTTAAGACCTACGACCGGATCTGTCTGAAAGTCGGTTTGCCTGAAGATAATCCAACTGTGCCGACTCTGACCGAGCTTTGGCCTGGCGCGAACTGGCAAGAGCGCGAAACCTACGATATGTTCGGCATTGTGTTTGAAGGTCACCCATCGTTGGTGCGCATTCTTATGCCGGATGATTGGGAAGGCCACCCGCAACGCAAAGATGTGCCGCTTGGCTATGAAGAGGTGGCATTCACCTTTAACCAAGAGCAGATCTATGCTCACAAGCCGTTTGCCAAGGAGTGATACTCATTCGATCGGCAAGAGCCGATCGTTGGTTTCTCAAGCATCATTGAGGTTGTTATGACGCTGCTTGCAGTTCCTGCGCCGCGCGACCTTACCGAGGCGGCGCTTCAGGGCAAAACCGATAATATGGTGTTGAACATGGGGCCACACCACCCCAGTACCCACGGTGTGTTGCGCCTCGTAGTTGAGCTCGATGGCGAAACTGTGGTGGATGTAGCGCCAGATATCGGTTTTTTGCACACTGGTATTGAAAAAACCATGGAGAGCAAGACCTACCAGAAGGCGGTGGTGCTCACCGACCGTATGGACTATTTGTCTCCGCTCTCTAACAACTTGAGTTACGTACTGGCGGTCGAGAAACTTCTCGATTGTGAGATTCCGCAGCGTGCTCAAATCGCTCGTGTATTACTGGCCGAATTAACCCGCATCACCTCGCACCTGATGTGTATCGGCTCGCAAGCGCTCGACTTGGCAGCCATGAGCGTGTTCTTGTACTCGTTCCGCGAACGCGAACAGATTCTCGATATTTTCGAGCTGGTTTCGGGCGCGCGTATGATGACAAGCTACTTCCGGGTCGGAGGCTTGGCTTACGATATTCCTGCCGAATTCTTCCCAGCAGTCGAGCAGTTGCTCAACGACTTGCCCCATCGCGCAGACGAGTACGAAGACTTGCTGACCAACAACCCGCTCTGGCTCGAGCGAACAGTCGGTATCGGTGCGACCAATGCCGAAGATGCGATGGCCTTTGGCTTGACTGGTCCGGCGCTGCGCGCCGCTGGCGTTGCGTGGGACTTGCGTAAGACTCGGCCGTATTGCGGCTACGAGACCTACGATTTTGAAGTGCCAATCGGTACCCGTGGCGATGTGTTCGATCGCTATCGTGTGCGTATGGCTGAGGTTCGCCAAAGCATTAAGATCGCACGCCAAGCGCTCGAGCGACTGAAAGAGACCGAGCCGGGCACCCATATGACCAAAGATCGTAAGATCGCGCCTCCTCCTAAAGAGGAGATCACTCGCAGCATGGAGTCGCTGATTCACCACTTTAAGTTGTGGACAGAGGGCTTCAAACCGCCGCGCGGCGATGCTTACGCGGCTGTCGAGTCAGCTAAGGGCGAGCTAGGAACCTACATTGTGAGCGACGGCGGGCCCAAGCCCTACCGCGTGCACTTCCGAGCACCCTCGTTCATCAATTTGCAGTCTTTGCCGCGCCTGTCGCGCGGGCATTTGGTGGCCGACTTGGTGGCTATTATCGCTAGTATGGATCCGATTCTGGGTGAAGTTGATCGCTAAGCGATGGCGAATGGCAAGCATGTCGGTAGTTGCTACTTGATTTGCCTGCGCTTCCCATCTTCCAGATAAACGTATGTTACTAGAGACACACGCCGCAGAGATCGAAACGATTCTCGCGAAATATCCCCAAAAGCGCAGTGCCGTTCTGCCACTGCTCTATATCGCACAGGATGAGTATGGCCACCTTACTAAAGATGCGATTCGTGAGGTTGCGTCCATTCTCGACCTGCCGTACACCGACGTTTTCGAGATCGTCGGCTTCTATACGCTGTTTTACAACCGCCCCATGGGCCGCTGGGTACTGCAAGTCTGTGATGACGTACCTTGCTGCTACCTAGGTGCCGAAGAGGTGATCAGCGGTTTGAAGCGGCGTCTCGGGATCGAAGAGGAGCAGACCACGCCCGATGGCATGTTCACTTTACAACGTGTCAAGTGTGTGGCTGCCTGTAACAAAGCCCCGGTTTTGCAGGCGAACTTGAACTATATCTACAACCTTTCTGACGATAAGCTTGATGCACTGCTGCGCGATCTGCGCGCTCAGGCGGAGAGCGGCCAGAAGCTCAGCATCTCAGGGCGCCTAGCCGAGGATTATGATGCGACTCCCGAAGGTCTGCGCCAGATCGTGCGCGATCTCGGTAGCATCAGCCAGGAAGTAGCTGCGATCAAAGCCCAGGTCGCAAGCGAAACCGCAAAGACCGAATCCGAGGCTCCAGCAGCCGAATCCGATGCGGAGAAATCTGAGTAAGCGCAAGCCAAGCAGAGGTGCTCGACTGAAGCACTAAGCGACAGTTAGAGACCTGAAAGGATGAGATAGATGGCACTCACTGAACATGTAGTGCTGCGCGACCTCGATGTGCCAAATATCGCCAATTTCGATGTCTATTTGGCGAACGGTGGCTACGAAGGTCTACGACTGGCACTCCAGAAGACGCCAGCAGAAGTGATCGACATGGTCAAGGCCGCAGGTTTGCGCGGTCGCGGTGGTGCAGGCTTCCCAACAGGTGTAAAGTGGGGTTTCTTGCCCAAAGGACTTTACCCTCGATATCTGACCTGTAACTGCGACGAGAGCGAGCCGGGGACCTTCAATAATCACCAGATTATCGATCGCAACCCCCATCAATTGATCGAAGGCGTAGCGATTTCGGCTTATGCCATCGAATGTCATACAGCCTATATCTATGCTCGCGGTGAGTTCGCTACCGCGGCTCGCACGCTTGAGCATGCCGTTAAACAAGCTTATGCTCGTGGCTTCTTGGGCAAGAATATTCTGGGCAGCGGCTTCGATCTCGACATCTACATCCACCGTGGCGCGGGCGCCTACATCTGTGGTGAAGAGACCGCCCTGCTCGAATCGCTCGAAGGTCGCATCGGCCAGCCGCGTCTCAAGCCGCCCTTCCCAGCGGTAGCAGGCTTGTATAGCAAACCGACCATTATTAATAACGTCGAAACCCTCACCAATGTGCCGCGCATTATCTCGAAGGGCGTGGATTGGTACCGCCAGTTCGGTACAGAGCGCAGCCCGGGCACCAAAGTCTTCTCGCTGTCGGGCCATGTCAATCGTCCCGGCAACTACGAAGCTCCCTTTGGGATCACATTGCGTGAACTGATCTATGGTGATGACTACGGCCAAGGTATGCGCGATGATCGCCCCGTCAAGATGATCATCCCCGGCGGCGCTTCGGCCCCGTGGCTGACGGGCGAACATCTCGATGTCAAGCTCGACTATGAATCGTTGGCAGCGGCGGGCACTATGCTTGGTTCAGGTGCAGTGATCGTGCTCAACGATACGGTCAAAGCGCCCCATCTAGCCTATAAGATGGATGAGTTCTTCAAGCACGAGAGCTGCGGTAAGTGTACACCCTGCCGCGAAGGCACGCACTGGCTGGTCAGTGTCTTGCATCGCTTGGCCGAAGAGGGTCTCGGACGGCCTGAGGATATCGCGACACTGCACGACATTTACGGTCAGATGGCAGGGAACTGCTTCTGTCTGTTGGGAGAAAGTGCGGTGACTCCGATCCGCAGTGCGCTGCGCATCTTCCCACACGAGTTCGACGAGATGATCAAAGAGGCAGAGACTCGTGTTCGCGCCCACAAGCATGCTAATGGCCAGCACGCCATTAAGCTTGAACCAGTAGGGCGCTGACGGCTTGAGGATGAGCGAAGGGCGTTTTCGTGATAGGCCGTGCTTCCTTGTCATTTTGAAATTGGCTCTGCGCCGAGAGACCGAGCCCTTTAGAAGAGAGCAATTGTTATGGCCGATGTAACGCTTGTTATAGATGGCAAGACGGTGACAGTTCCAGCAGGGACGAATATTGTCGATGCGGCCCGCGCTGCGAATATCGATATTCCCGTCTTCTGCTATCACCCGAAGATGAACCCGGTCGGTATGTGTCGTATGTGTCTGGTTGAAGTCTGGACACCTATGATCGACCGCGCTACCAACCAGCCGATCTTGAACGAGGATGGAACACCGAAAATGGGCTTGATGATGAACAAGCTCCAGCCCGGCTGTACCACTCCTGTTTCGCCTGGTATGGAAGTACGCACCAAAACCGATAAAGTGCAAGGCACGCAGCGCGGTATTCTCGAGTTCCTGCTTACCTCGCACCCGCTGGACTGCCCGGTGTGTGACAAAGGCGGTGAGTGTCCGCTCCAAAACCTGACGATGGGATGGGGCCCAACCACCAGCCGCTTCGATTACGAAGATAAAGTCCACAACGTGAAGCCCATTCAACTGGGCGATCTGATCTATCTGGACCGCGAGCGCTGTATTCTCTGTTCGCGCTGTGTGCGCTTCGAAGATGAGATCGCTGGCGACCCTGTGCTTGGTTTCGACAACCGCGGTCGCAAGTGGGAGATCATCTCACAGAGCGATCCGGTTTTTGATAGCAAATTCTCGGGTAACACCACCGACATCTGTCCGGTGGGCGCGCTCACCAGCGCTGACTTCCGCTTCAAGGCGCGCGTATGGGAGCTGCGTTCGATCCCGAGCATCGATCCGCACGGCTGTGAAGGCGCAAACATCACTGTCGACATGCGTCACAACGATGTCAAGCGCATCATGCCGCGCGAGAACGATTATGTCAATGAAATCTGGATTGCAGACAAGACTCGTTTCGCTCACCGCTTCGCGAGCAGCTCAGAGCGGCTTACCACGCCGCTGATCCGACGCGGCGATAAGCTCGAGCCCTGCTCGTGGGAAGAGGCGATCCGCACCGTCAGCGAGAAGTTTGTCGAGATCAAGAACGCTAAGGGTAGCGATGCCCTAGCCGGTTTGGCTGGCGACCACTTGGCGAACGAAGATCTCTACGTCTTCCAGAAGTTTATGCGCGAGGTCTTGGGCAGCAACAATATCGACCAGCGTGTCGGTAGCCCAGCAGATCTGCCGCTCAATACTTCTGGCTATCGCTTGGGTGTGGGCCAAGGCACCAACCTGATCACGCTCGGCAAAGAGAGCAGCGTGTTTGTGATCGGCGCTGACCCCGAGGAGGAAGCTCCAGTCTATCTGCTACGCCTGCGCGGTATCAAGCGCCGTGGCGGCAACCTGATTGTGGCTAACGGTCGCAGCACCAAGCTCGACGATGCCGCAACCACCCGCCTGCGCTATAGCTATGGCGACGAAGTGAGCTTGGTTCAGGCCCTTTCGGCTGTATTGGTACAAGAGAATCTGGCTCACGAAGCCGCCAATCAGCGCTTCAAGAATATCGCCAACCTGCGCCAGTCCTTGGGCAGCATCAATATCGCCCAAGCCGCCGAGAAGCTGGGCATCGCAGAGGAAACCCTGCGCGAGACCGCCCGCATGCTGGCTTCGTCTCAGAACCTGATCGTGATGTACGGTCACGAAGCCCAGCAAGTTGGCGCAGCGCTCGAAAGCGCGCTCGAGAACTTGGTGATTCTGACCGGTGCCTATGGACGGGCCAACAACGGTCTGTTGCCGCTCTTGCCCCACAACAATACGCGCGGCGCGATCGATATGGGTATCCGCCCCGATGCTGGCCCCGGCTACCGCACCTTGGCGAGCGCTGGCAGCAGCGCGAGCGAGATGTGGACTGCTGCTCAGCTTGGACGCATTCGCGGTATGTACATCGCGGGCCTTGATCCGGTCGGCAAGTTCCCCGCCAGCCGAGCTGGTATCGAAGCGCTCGAGTTTTTGGTGGTTCAAGAGCTATTCTTGACCGAAACCGCTAAGCTGGCCGATGTGGTTCTGCCCGCCGCAGCCTTCATTGAGCGCGAGGGCACCTTCACCAACGCTGAGCGCCGTGTACAGCGCTTCCGCCAAGCGCGCCTGCCCTTGGGCGAGAGCCGCGAAGACTGGCGCATCATCAAGGACATCGCGCTGGCAGTGCTCGAGCAGACCACCATCACCTTGCCTGCAGTGAGCAAGAGCGCCCAGCAACAGGGCCGTGGCAAGAACGCTCAGGTCAGCACCGCCGTCGCGGTCGCTGAATCTCCGAGCGCCGCTTGGAACTACATCACTGTCAGCGACATCGCTGCAGAGGTGGCGGAACGGGTTCCGGGTTATAGCGCTGCAAGCTACAGCAAGTTGTCGGCAACCGGCAGCAACGGCAACTGGGGTCGCCAAGTCAACGAGCCAGTCTACTACGACGGTACCTCCTACGAGAATACCGAAGGTGTGGGCGTTCAGTTGGCATCGCTGGTAGAAGATCCTAAGAGCACGATCGCTGTTGAGGTTCCCAAGGTCAGTCCGCAGAAGAGCGGCGATGGCTTGACTCTGGTCGGCGCGGTCGCTAACTACAACGGCGGCACGCTGATGCGCGACTCGCTCTTACTGAAGCGTCTGATGGCTCCGACCCTCTTTGTGAGCAACGAGGATGCCAAGCGCCTCAATCTCCAAAAGGGCGATCAGGTCGAGGTCGCTTCGGTAACAAGTTCGGTCGTGCTGAGTGTCAACATCGATCCCACGCTCAAGCCAGGCACTGTGGTTGCTTACAGCAACCTAGCCGCAGCACCTATGGGCAACCTCCTGACCGCGCCACGAACGTCGGTACGTGTGACTAAGGTGGAGGCGTAGTATGGACTTCTGGATGCGGCTGATCGCTCTGATCGTTCAGTGTGTGATTATCGCGCTGGCGGCAACGACAGCATTTGCTTATTTGACACTGTTTGAGCGACGTACCTTAGCTCGTCTGCAAAACCGTATCGGCCCGAATCGTGCGGGTCCGAACGGTGTTTTGCAGCCGTTGGCTGACGCTGTCAAGCTCTTTTTCAAGGAAGATATCATCCCGGCACTGGCTGATCGACCGGTCTATTTGATCGCACCTGCGATCTCGATCATTCCTGCTCTGATCATCTGGGCAGTTATTCCCTTGGGCTGTTGGAACGTTTTGGGCAGCTACAAAGCCTGTTTCGACCCTGCTCAACAGAACGACGCCAATAGCTTCTGGAATATCTTCATTGTCGCCAATAATATCAACATTGGCGTACTCTACCTGCTGGCTGTCACCTCGATCGGTGTCTACGGCATCACATTGGCAGGTTGGGCTAGCAACAGCAAATACTCGATGCTCGGCGGCATTCGCTCGGCGGCTCAGCTCGTCTCTTACGAGCTGTCGCTCGGCTTGGCGGTGCTGGGCGCGATTATGATGGCTGGCTCGCTCAACACCACCGAGATTGTGGATGTACAGCGTGGCTGGTGGTTTGTGATCCCACAATTCCTAGGCTTTGTGCTCTTTATGATCAGCTCGACCGCCGAAGTGGTGCGCGCACCCTTCGACTTGGTCGAAGCCGAGCAAGAGCTGGCCGGCGGTTACAATACCGAATACGGCTCGATGAAGTTCGCGCTCTTCTTTATGTCGGAGTATCTCAAGTTGATCGCCGTCAGCGCGATCGCCGTGATGCTCTACTTCGGCGGATGGAACTTCCCCGGGCTTGAAGCCTTGGGCGATACGCTCAGCCCGATGATCGGCGTGGCTGGTGCCTCAGCAGTAGTTGGCATTGTGTCGTTCTTGGTCTTCGTGCTGAAGGTACTCATCTTCCTGTTCATTTCGGTCTGGGTGCGAGCTTCTTGGCCGCGCCTACGCTACGATCATCTGATGAACTTGGGCTGGAAGTGGCTCTTGCCAATGGCGCTAATCAATGTAGTCGCAACAGCCGCCGTTGTTGTGTTGGTTCCCGACAACCGATACATTCAAGGAATCATTCTCTTCGTGATCGGCGTTGTTGTGATCGTTGGCGCTGCGGCGCTGGGTCAGCCACGCAACAAGCATCAAGTTGAGCCGATCTCGATGGCCCAGATTTCAACGAAGCAGTGAGGAGCGCGAGATGTTAGGTGAGTTGTTCAAAGGTCTACGCACGACCCTCAAATATATGTTCACCAAGCCGGTGACGGTGCAATATCCCGAAGTCAAGCGCCCGGTACGTGAACGCTTCCGAGGACGCCACGAGCTCAAGCGCTTTGGCAACGGGATGGAACGCTGTATCGGCTGTGCATTGTGTGCTGCGGCCTGTCCCGCTGATGCGATTTTGGTCATTCCAGCCGAAAATGACCCCGAAAAACCCAATTCGCCCGGCGAACGATATGCCGCAACCTACGAGATCAATATGTTGCGCTGCATCTTCTGCGGCTACTGCGAAGATGCTTGCCCAACCAATGCCATCGTTCTTGAGCACCAATATGAGTTGAGCTTCTACGATCGACAATCTTCGATCTATACCAAAGAGATGCTCTTGGTGCCCAAGGAGAAAGGCTACGGCGAGATTCCTCCGGTATTACAGCAGTTGAACCGCCGACCTAGCCCGCCCGCTCAGATCGACTTGTAAACGAAGGAAGAACAGAGAGCTTGCGAGCCGTTCTTATGAACGGTTCGCAGACTCAGTTCCTTATGAGGTAATATGGAACTCGCAATCTTCATCATTACGGCCCTTATTGCTCTGGTGGGCGCAGGCGCAATGATCATGAGTCGCAATGCGGTGCATAGCGCGCTCTTCTTGCTCTTGAACTTTGCGGCGATCGCTATTTTATACCTGCTCCTACGGGCACCCTTCTTATTCGCCGTCCAATTAATCGTGTATACTGGCGCCATTATGGTGCTATTCCTATTCGTGGTAATGTTATTGGGCGCTGAACGTGCTGAAGATGAACGAGACGCGATCGCTTGGCAGAAACCACTGGCAATAGGTTTAAGCGTCATTCTCTTCATCGAAGCCTTGATTGTCAGCTTCCGCAACGGCTTCGCCGCGCTACCGGAGCTGTCTGCCGAAGCTGAGCAGATCGGTGCGCCTGAAACAATCGGCCAGGTCCTTTTCTCGAAGTATCTGTTGCCTTTTGAAATAACATCCATCATCTTGCTGGTTGCGATCATTGGCGTGATTGTTTTGAACCAGCGCCGAAAAACAGTGTCTTAAGCCGTTTGTTGTATCTCTCACATCGTACTGATCATCGGGTTGAAGCCGACGCGCAAGGCAGAGGCTGGCCTATGATCCAGCCGCCCACAGAGTGTGGAGAAACGTGGAGTAGAGAGTTATGGTTCCGACCACCTATTATGTACTACTCAGCGCTGCGCTGTTTGTACTTGGGGTACTTGGCGTCCTTCTGCGGCGCAATGCGATCGTCCTCTTTATGTCGGTCGAGTTGATGCTGAACGCCGCGAACTTAGCACTCGTTGCCTTTGCACGTGAACGCGCAAGCACGGATGGTCAAGTGTTGGTGTTCTTCGTCATTACCGTTGCTGCTGCTGAAGTTGCTGTCGGCTTGGCTCTGCTTGTCGCCATCTTCCGTAGCAAACGTACCACCGACGTTGATGAGGTTCATGCGCTGAACGGGTGAGTCGTGCGTGAGTCTTGCTGCAAGACCTTGAACGTCTCGTAAGACAAGGCGCCGGTCAATCACGGTAGAGCAGCCATACTGTTCTACAATGTCGTGTCAGAATGGAATGCACCACGCATCACGTATCACCTGAGGTAGAGACAGATGCTTGAATCGGTAAGTTTTATAATTCCTTTGCTACCCCTGCTTCCATTTTTAGGTTTTGTTGCGAATCTACTCTTTATTCGCAACGAACGTTCAGCAGGGTTGATCGCGACAGCAACAGTTGGAGTATCTTTCATCCTATCGCTTGTTGCGTTTATTCTGTTTGCAATGGGCGGTGGCAGCCGGCCATACCTCGATCTCGTAACCTGGTATTGGATCAATACCGGAGCGCTGATCGTGCCGTTCGGTTTCTTGTATGACTCCCTCAGCAGTACAATGACCCTGCTGGTAACGGGCGTTGGCACTCTCATCCATATCTATTCGATAGGGTATATGCACGGCGACAAACGCCCGGTGCGCTACTTCGCGTATCTGAATCTGTTTGTCGCGATGATGCTTACCCTCGTGCTTGCAGACAACCTCTTGCTGCTCTTCCTCGGTTGGGAAGGCGTAGGTCTCTGCTCCTTCTTGCTGATCGGACACTGGTTCGAGCGCAAGAGCGCCAGGGCTGCTGCTGTAAAGGCATTCGTTGTCAACCGCATCGGTGATGCTGGTTTGTTACTCGCTATGATGGCGATCTTCGCCCTCACCGGCTCGCTGACCTTCTATAGCCAAACTCACCCCAGCGGTGAAGGGGTATTGCCGGGCTTCTTAGATAGCACCAGCAGCTTTAGCGCTATCTTCAACTTCCCAGGCCAACCTATGGTTCTGGCGACCGCCGTCACCTTCCTGATCTTGATCGGTGTGACCGGTAAGTCGGCACAGTTCCCGCTGTTGGTCTGGTTGCCAGACGCAATGGAAGGCCCCACGCCGGTTTCGGCCCTGATCCACGCGGCAACCATGGTTACCGCCGGTGTCTATCTGTTGCTGCGCGTCGAGCCGCTCTTGGAGATGTCTTCGGGCACCCGCGCTTGGATCCTCTGGATCGGTGCGCTGACCGCCATCATCGGAGCGACCGCTGCGCTGGCCCAGTGGGATATCAAGCGTGTATTGGCCTATTCGACCGTCTCGCAGCTCGGCTTTATGGTGGTTGCAGTCGGTCTGGGAGCCTACACAGCAGCGCTCTTCCACCTGCTTACCCACGGTGTCTTCAAAGCACTGCTCTTCTTGGGCAGCGGCTCGGTGATCCATGCTGCAGGCGATGAGCAAGATATGCGCCGTATGGGCGGTTTGCGCAAAGCGCTGCCGACCACCTTCTGGACCTATATGGTCGGTGCATTGGCGCTAGCGGGTATCTTCCCCTTGGCAGGCTTCTGGAGCAAGGACGAAATCATCGCCCACGCCTTCGAGCACAATATCATTGTCTTCGGGGTCTTGTTCGTCGCCTCGATCTTGACCGCTCTCTATATGGGTCGCCAGATCGCGCTGGTCTTCTTTGGCGAGCAGCGTGATCACAGCTATCACCCCCACGAGAGTCCCAAGCTAATGACCGTTCCGCTGATCATTCTGGCGGTCGGCACCATCATCGCAGGTGTGATCAATCTGCCGGGCAGCCACTTCCTCAACACTTGGCTCCAGCCGGTGATCGCAGAAGAAGCCGCGCCCTTCGGCACAAGCGAGATCGTCTTGGCGATCGTCACAACCTTGATCGGTGCAGCCGCCTTCTACCTGAGCTGGCGCTTCTACAACGAGCGTGCTGCTCGCCTGCGAGCCAATAGCAATGACCCGATCTATCGAGGTACAGGCGCGATTTGGGAAGGCTTCAACGAAGGGTGGTATCTCGATGGCTTCTACAAGGCAGCGATTGTACAACCCTTCCGCTCGGTTGCGAACTTCATCGCACAAGTCTTTGACCCGCGCGGAATCGATGGTCTGGTCGATGGCATTGTGCGAAGCTTGAACGGCGCATCGAACGGCATTGGGCGCATTCAAAATGGCTTCTTGCGAACCTATGCGCTTGTCTTCTTAATCGGTGTGGTGCTTATTGTTGGCTACTTTGTGGCGGTGAACCGATGAATACTTTAGGCTTTCCAATTTTGTCCATGCTGTTGGTCTTGCCTGTGCTCGGTGCCATCATCTTGCTGCTGGTGCCACGCGAGAACACCACCCTTCAGCGACAGATAACATTGGCGATCACACTCGCGAGCTTTGTGATCTCGTGGGTGCTCCCGATCACCTTCAACTACAATCCGGGTACGATCGATGCAAGCACACCGCCCGTGATGCAGTTCGTCGATCAATTCCCTTGGATTCCCGCTTGGGGCATGAGCTTTGCGCTGAGCCTTGATGGCATCAGCCTCTGGCTGGTGTTGCTCACCACCTTTATCAGCTTTGTGGTCGCCTTGGTCACAGACAGCATGGTCGAAAGCAACAAACGCTCCTTCTTGGCGCTGTTGCTCTTCTTCGAAGCTATGCTGATCGGCGTCTTCACGGCGCAAGACCTCTTCCTGTTCTACCTGTTCTGGGAATTGGCGCTCTTACCAGCGATCTTTATGGTAGGTGTTTGGGGGCGCGAAAATCGAGTTCGTGCAGCGGTACGCTTCTTCCTGTTCACCTTCGCTGGTTCGGTCTTTATGCTGCTCGGCATCGCTGGTCTTTACATTCTGCACCGCCAAGCGACAGGTGTAAGCACCTTCGACATCGCGCAGATCGTGACCGATATTCGCAGCGGTGCCTTCGAACTGGGCATCGTCAACGAGCGCATTCTGTTCGGCGCGTTCCTGGCAGCCTTCTTGGTGAAAGTGCCGATCTGGCCCTTCCACACTTGGTTGCCCGACACCTATAGCTATGCTCCCACCCCAGCGACGATTATGATCGCCGCTGTAATGAGCAAAATGGGTACTTATGGTCTGATCCGCTTCAATGTGATGCTCTTCCCCGATACCGCCGCTTGGGCGGCTCCGGCGATCGGCATTCTGGCCGTGATCGGTATCCTCTATGGTGCGATCGCTGCCTATGCCCAGAGCGACATGAAGCGTCTGGTAGCCTATTCTTCGATCAGCCACATGGGCTTTATCGCCTTGGGCATCTTCGCCCTCAACCCGGTCGCGCTGAGCGGAGCGGTGCTGCAAATGGTCAACCACGGCGTTACAACAGCCGCTCTCTTCTTAGTGGTTGCCGCCATGGTTGCTCGCAAGGGCAGCTACCAACTCGAGGCCTACAGCGGCTTGTGGAAGGCGATCCCGATCTTCAGTGCATTCAGTCTGGTGTTTGTACTGGCTTCAATCGGTTTGCCCGGCCTGAACGGCTTTATCGGTGAGTATACCCTGATGCAGGGCACAATGTCCTCTTCCTTCTTGGGCTGGGGCTTTGTGGGCTTCGCGGTCTTGGGTGTGATCTTCGCTGCGGCCTATATGCTGCGCTTCTTCCGTGGCGCCTTTATGGGCGAGGTCGAAGCCGAAGGCGCTCAGCTCGCCGAAATCTCGCGCAACGAGTTGCTGACGTTCGGCTTGTTGCTCATTCCGATTGTGGTGATCGGTCTCTTCCCGAACCTGCTCTTTGGTGCAATGCAGCACTCGGCTGCTGATATCACTGGTTCCTTCCTTCAGGCGGCTCAAGCTGCTTTAGGACAATAGTTATGATACAGCCACCTCAAATCGATTTCAGCGTCATCGGAGCACTGACTGTGCTCTGTGTCTGGGGCATCGCCCTCCTGCTGATCGACGCATTCTTCATTGCCGAAGGGCAAAAGCGCGTCACAGGCTATTTAGCACTCGCTGGCCTTGCTGTGGCAGCTCTGGTAGGCCTGCCGAGCTGGGGGCAGAGCAGCAATACCTTCAGCGGGATGGTTCAGCTCGATGGCTTCAGCCAAACCCTGATCTGGATCTTCCTGCTCGCTGCAGCGATCACGATCGTTATTTCGCTCGATTACCTGCCACGCCACGACATCGAAAAGGGCGAATACTATCCCTTGGTGTTGTTCGCAACGGCTGGTATGGTTCTATTGGCCCAAAGCACCAACCTGATCGTCATGTTCTTGGCGATCGAGCTGGTTTCGATCCCGCTCTACATCTTGGCAGGTTTCGCCTATCCGCGCGTCACCTCCGAAGAAGCTGCTATGAAGTACCTCCTGTTGGGAGCTTTCGCATCGGGCTTCTTCGTCTATGGTCTAGCGCTGATCTACGGTCAAACCGGCACAGTGCAGCTCTTCAGCGTCGATGGCAGCGATAGCATCGCCAGCTACCTCGATCGGGCTACGCTGGTGGCAGAAAACAACGTCTTCCTATTCGCCGGCAGCGCTCTGATCTTGGTAACACTCGGCTTCAAGGTCGCTTTGGTGCCCTTCCACAACTGGACGCCCGACGTCTACGAAGGCTCGCCCACACCGATCGCAGCCTTTATGTCGGTCGGTACCAAAGGTGCCGCCTTCGCCGCGCTGCTGCGCTTCTTGGTGCAGGCCCTGCCCAACCTGCAAGCGATCTGGATGCCGATCTTGGCTATTCTGGCGGCGCTCACGATGATCGTCGGTAATATCGGCGCGCTCAAGCAACTGAACGTCAAGCGTATGCTGGCCTACAGTAGCGTCGGCCACGCCGGTTACATTACCCTAGCGGTCATTACGGGCACCACACTGGGCACAAACGCCTTCTTGTTCTACATTCTGGCCTACACCCTGACCAACCTAGGCGCATTCGCTGTCTTGATCGCCTTGGAGAAGCAGGGCGAATCGGCTTGGAGCTTGGAGGATCTCTCGGGTCTCTGGCAGCGCCAACCGCTGCTGGCGGTCGCAATGGCGATCTTTATGCTCTCGCTGGCGGGTGTGCCGCCCACAATGGGCTTTGTCGGCAAGTTCTACATCTTCAGCGCCGCTTGGGAAGGTGGTCTGGTCTGGCTGGCCGCCATCGGTGTGATCACCAGCGCGATCTCGGCCTTCTTCTATCTGCGCATCATCGCTCGTATGTTTATGTACGAGCCGACTCGCGCCGAAGAGGCCAGTCTCTCGCGCGCGCTCAAGGTTGGCCTGGCGGTTGCCGCCGTAGCCGTCTTGCTGCTCGGCCTGATCCCGACCCCGATCATCGAGTTGGTCAACAACTCGCTCTTGGTCGCGGCGCGCTAAGCCTAGCTTTCGCAAAAACGAAGGCACGATCTGTGACAAGATCGTGCCTTTTTCTTTGGGTCATTCTCCCGAGTTCAGAAAACGCAAGTTTTTAGAGCGGGCTTCGTATCAACATTCAGGCGGCGAGGTCCCTGCCCCAACAAAGGTCCCTAGCGCGTCCGCCTACGGCTATCAACATCCCGCCCGCCGCACAGGCTGGTAGTTGGCAGTGCGTCGCAGCCGCCCTACAGCAAAACAAGGCTAACGGATTTCGAAAGACGTCGCGCTGTCGCGCGAAATAGCACCCAATACACTTCTCATACCAAATTCGGTTGATTACTTTCTATTTGGCCTTCGGCAGAGTGGAACGTACCTCTTTTCGTTATGTGCTATTTCGCGCTGTCGCGCGAAATAGCACATAACGTCTTTCCCTCGTTTTGTTTTCCCCGCGTTAAGCAAATGCTCGTCTTTCAAACGAATTTGGTATCAGCTTTTCGTCTTCGCGCTTTTCCCCACGCTGCAAGCCTATAAACGAATATGGTATGCCAGGCAAGCGGCGTGCATGCTTGTATGTTGGGGGCGGCCTCGCTACACCAATAGCCCCTTCCTTTGAAGGGGAGGCTGTTTGTAGCCGTAGGCGGACGCGCTAAGTGCTTGCTTCGCGCTATAAGCCTTACCGCCAGCGTAATGCTCTCGTTCAAATCAGCGATGAGACTTGAAATGAGTCGAGAGGCCTTAGCGAGATCTTTTTAGGTTTAGCGATACAGCTAGGTATTGACGCTCACCTCTTGGAGAGCTGGCAAAATGAGCTGAACGGTGGTGCCTTCGCCCTCCACACTCGAGATCTCGATCCGGCCATTTTGAAGCGTAATAAATTCTTTCACTAAAAAGAGGCCAATGCCTAAACCATTTTTTGTTAGGCGCTCGCCGTTAGAAGCGCGATAGAAGCGCTCACCGATATGGGGCAGATCTTTCTCTGAGATGCCGATGCCGTGGTCTTCCACTTTCACCACTACATTACCGTCCTGCTCCCTTAGCTCTACAAAAACATCTGATTGAGCAGGGCTATACTTGATAGCATTCTGAATGATGTTATAGACCGCTTGTTCAAAATGGGCCTCGCTGCCATTCACTATATAGGCGTGATCAGGGGCCTGAAAGTGGATTTTTGCATCGTGAGAGAGTAGTTGAAGCTCTTCAACGATCGCCGCGACCGTCGCCCCAACATCGAAAGGTTGCAGTTCGAGCTGAAGTGTCCCTGATTCAAGGCGTGTACTGGTCAAAACCATACTCGCTAAACGCTCTAAGCGCTTGGACTGAAGCGAGATAATATGCACAGCCTTTTTCAGTTGTTCGGGCAGATCAAGCTGAGGTAAAGCATAGCGAAAGAGTTCCGCATAGCCTAAAATAGCGGTAATGGGGGTACGAAATTCGTGAGCTACCGCACTTAAAAAGGTATCCCGCAAGCGAGCAAGCTCCTCTGCACGCTCACGAGCCGCTTGCTCATAGGCGAGTTGCAGTTCGTGTTCTTTTAAGGCTTGTTCTGCTTGGCGGCGTTCGGTTAGATCGTGGGTTATTTTGCTAAAACCGCGCAAAAGGCCATCTTCATCGACCAAAGCAGTGAGGATCACGCTGGCCCAAAAGCGCGTGCCATCTTTGCGAACCCGCCAGCCCTCATCGCGAAACACACCCTCGGTTTTGGCGGTATGCAAGGCACGAGTGGGCTTCTGGTTCTTGCAATCTTCCTGGGTATAAAAGATCGAGAAGTGTTGGCCTATAATCTCATTGGCCGTATAGCCCTTAATCAAACGCGCACCCCGATTCCAGGTTATCACCTTGCCTTCAGGGTCGAGCATAAAAATAGCGTAATCGCCTACATTCGTCACCAATAAGCGAAACTGCTCATCGTTTTGGTGCATCCGCTGTAAGGAAGAAATGGTATCTTCTAAGGTTCCCTCAAAGTTATCAATCGAGTGACGGAGCTCTTTCAGGCGCTCCTCAATTAGCGTTATATCTCCCAAGGAACCCTCAACACCGTCGATTGATTGTCGAAGCGCTTGCAACTGCTGTTGCATTTGATTTAGATCAGCGCTCTGATGAACATTCGTCATAGGATACTACCTTATTTTTATAAAAAAAGAGCTGCCAACAACAGAAGGCCACAAGCTCGTATCCCATTCCTTTGTTGTCGTGGAGCCAGCGATACCAATCCGCCGCAGCAGATTAGGCTTATCGACAAGGTTAGTGATAAGGCTGAGAGTTCGCGCAGAAATCACAACATTCACGATCAGAACTGTATTGCTCCTACTAAATGTGCCAATACGTCCAATGGGGCAAATATTATAGGAGAAAACGCCCATCTTGTCTATAATATTTTTACTAGTAATCTTTATAAACAAACAAGACCAGATTTGATAGCAAATCTAATTACTTTATTGCTTTTTGGCTTTTGGCAGAGTGGATCATGACAATATTTGTTGTATAAGATTTCGCACAGTTGCGCAAGATGAGACACAATGCTTTTTCCACATGTTTCGTCTGCCCGCCTTACAAGAATGTTTGTTTGTAAGCCGATTCGGTATGAGTTGTCAAGTAAGGAAATTCGCTTCGACAGTAACAAAAAACTAAGTTAGTTCTATAATAGACCCATTCGGGCCTAGTTTGCACGAGGAATATTTGTTATGATCAACTTTGGAATCGTTGGAACAGGTTGGCGCTCGGAATTTTATTTGCGCATCGCTCGCGCTTGCCCTGATCGTTTTCGCGTCATTGGTATGGTAACCCGTGATCCGAGCCGCCCCAATGCGCTAGCCGAACGATATGGCGTTCCGCTCTTCGCTACGGTCGATGAGCTTGTAGGCTACGAACGCCCGCTCTTTATGGTGACAAGCGTGCCGTGGGATGTCAACCCCGGCTTGCTGGCCGAACTGGCCGAAAAGGGTATTCCGGCCCTCTCAGAAACGCCGCCAGCCCGATCGCTCGAAGAATTAAATAAGGTCTGGAAGCTGGTCGAACAGGGTGCCCATATCGAGGTCGCCGAACAGTATTGGGCCCAACCTCACCATGCGGCGCGCATCGCTTTCGCCCATAGCGGCAAGCTCGGCACGATCAGCCAAGCTTTTGTCTCGGCCGCCCACGGCTACCATGGCATCAGCCTGATCCGGCGCTTCTTGGGGGTCACCTTCGAAAACGTCACCATTCAGGCCCGCTCGTTCCATTCTCCAGTGATGACAAGCCCTGGGCGCGGTGGAATATTGCCTACAGAAGAAATTGTATCAGCCCAGCAAATTATGGCAAGCTTCGATTTCGGCGATCGTTTGGGGATCTTCGACTTTACAGGCGAACAATACTTCTCGTACATTCGCAACCAACGCCTGATGGTGCGCGGTGAACGAGGCGAGATTATCGATCACCACGCGGTTTATCTCCAAGATCGCACGACCCCTATTCAGGTTTCGTTTGTACGCCACCATGCCGGGCCAAACGGCAACCTTGAAGGCAACTATCTCAAAGGCATTCAGGCGGGCGAAAGCTGGGTCTATCGCAATCCGCTGGCTCCGGGCGAGCTTTCAGACGATGAGATCGCTGTTGGCACCTGCCTGTTGCGTATGGCCGAATCGGTGCAGGGTGGGCCAGCTTGTTACAGTCTCGCCGAGGCCTGCCAAGACCGCTACCTCGATATTTTGCTTAGCCAAGCGCTGCAAACCGGGCAAGCGGTGCAAAGCGAAACACAAGCTTGGGCCAGCCACTCGTAAGCAAGGCTTACGATAGGAACGACGAATCAAGCAGAGCTCAGCAAGGAGGATAAATGTGACACGCCGTGCAGATTTTAGCAATCAGGAATGGGCGATCCTTGGAAACGCACCCTTAGCGGCGGCCGCCGCTGTAGCCCTAGCGGATCCGGGCCATGGCGCACGCGAAAGCGAAGCCCTTATCACAGCTTGGCATGACGGAGGCGCTCTCTATCAAAACGTTATCTTTATTCAAGAATTGGTCGAGGACTTCAATCCAGAGCGTCCACGTTTTAGCACACCACCGCCCAAAATCGAAGCCGTTACCATTCTTGAAGAGGCGACTCAGCTATGTCAGATGGCGATCGCCTTGCTCTCGGCGCGCGCCAGCGAGGAAGAGTGCAACGCATATAGCAACTTTGTGATCCATATTGCGACCCAAGTTGCTGAGGCGGCTGGCAGCGGTTTCCTCAACTTCGGAGGTCCAGCGGTCAGTTTAAGCGAACAAAGCACCCTACGTGCGATCAGAATCGCGCTCGACCCCAATTTGATCTAGGCTGCCAAGCGACATAAGCTCATCGCTTCCGCTACGAAATGAATCCAAGGTGCTAACTCGCAAACCAGCGCAGAGCTTTGCTCAGGTCTCGTTCGCACCAAACCCGCGCTTAAGCAGGTGCCGCTGAAGGGAAAGAGCTGTCTGCTAACAGGCAGTCTTTCCCTTCTTTTGTGGCAAAAATGCAAGCCTTTAAACAGATTTGGCGTTATTTACACGAAATCCTGTTGCTCACATTCTATTGGGCCTTCGGCAGAGCGGAACTTGGCTATTGTTGTTGTGACAAATTCCTCACAACTCTTTTCCTCGTTTTTGTTTATTCCTCATTGCGAAAGCGCAAGTCCCAAGTCCTCAAGCGGATTTAGTATGACACAAAATCCGTTTGTGTGTTTGGGGGCGGCTTCACAGCAGCAGCTAGCCGTCGGCTTGGCGGACAAGACGTTTGTAGCCGTAGGCGGACGCGGTTAGCGCTTTCTTGCGCGTAGTGGCCTTTGCCGCCAGAGCGCCAAAACAAGCTGACTAGATCGTCTCTTTTTGACGGGTGCGAGAACGAGCCTCGGAACGGCGTTTCTGCTCGTAACGATCAAGCACGCTGCTGCGGCTATTGGCAGGTTCGTAAAAGCGATCGCGGGTTTTCGGGCGCTCAACCGGGCTGCGACGCTCTTCGCGAGCTGCAAAATCGCTGCGGGTCGCACGCTCTGGGCGCTCGCCTGCGAAGCGGCGCTTGGGGCGACTCGGCTGTAGGTCACGTTCGGTTCGCTCAAAGGGCTGCTCGCTGCGCTCAAAAGAGCTGGGCTGGCTGAACGAACGCTGACGCTGCTCGAAGCGCCCTGCTGAGCTTTGGCGGCTGCGGGCACGCTCGTCGAGGTTCGAACGCTCGCGGCTGCGGGCCGGATAGGCAGCTTGGCTCGTCGGGCGCTCGCTAGCCGGCTGACGCTCGCGGCTTGCAGAATGGCTCGTAGAGCGGCTAGAACGCGCTGAGCGGCTCACAACACTGCTCGACCTAGTATCGCTACGTTGTGGCGCAGGAGTCTCCTCAAAACCTTCTAGGCGGCGTCGTTCTAAGGCATGCCCGATCACACGCTCGATCGTGCGCACCATGGCCGAATCTTCGGGCGTCACCAAGGTATAGGCGTCGCCTGTGCGGGCCGCCCGCCCGGTACGACCGATACGATGGATGTAGGCGTCGGGCGTGTCGGGAATATCGTAGTTGATCACATGCGAAATGGTGGCAACGTCGATACCACGGGCCGCGATATCGGTGGCGACCAGCACTTGGAAGGTGCCATCGCGGAAGCCATCGAGCGCGATCTGGCGCTGGTTTTGCGAGCGATTACTGTGCAAACGAGCCACCTTGTAGCTGGCGCGCTCAAGCTGCATAGCCACACGGTTGGCGCGGTGTTTGGTGCGGGTAAAGACCAGCACCGACTCGGTGGGAGTGCGGCGCAAGAGTTCTAACAAAAGCGCGGTTTTGTTGTGCTCGCTGACCGGATAGATGCCGTGCGAAACGGTTGTGGCAGGCATCGAGAGATTGACCTGGACCGTCTCGGCGTTGTTCGTTGCGGCCAGGGCCAAGTCTTTGATCTCGGGCGCCATGGTGGCCGAAAAGAGCAGAGTCTGGCGCTGCTTGGGCAGATAATCCAGAATGCGCTGAATGCTCGGCAGAAAGCCCATATCGAGCATGCGGTCAGCTTCGTCGAGCACTAGGCTCTCGACCTTATTGAGCTGCACATAACCGCGCGTAATGTGGTCGAGCAGACGGCCCGGACAAGCCACAATAATATCGTAACCAGCTCGCAGAGCGCGCTCTTGCGGGATCATGCTTACCCCACCATAGACAGTCGCGCTGCGCAGACCTGTTCCTTGACTCAAAGCCTGCACCGTCGTATGGATCTGTTCAGCCAGCTCGCGAGTCGGAGTGATGATCAGAGCGCGAATGCCGCCCTTTTTGCCCGCCATTAAACGCTGAAGAATCGGCAGCACAAAAGCGGCGGTTTTGCCTGTTCCAGTCTGGGCCAGACCGATCACATCGCGGCCAGTTAAAACGACCGGAATAGCAGCAGTTTGAATCGGAGTAGCTGTTGTATAACCTTGGCGTTTAACCTGCGCCAGTAGTGTATCACTCAATCCTAATGTATCGAAACTCAAGATAAAAATCCTTTGCAGTAACAAAAAGGGCCTGCTCATGGCAGGCCCACTCGTAACAGTTATGCAACGACGGCGCAAGAGCCAGAGCAAGAACGACAGATGAAAAACGTAACTGATGCTCGATCAGTACGCTGCCGCTGTTTCTATACTCTGGCGCTACGGCTGCGCCGCTTCTCTGTTACAGAGAAAAGGATGTCTCAAACGACTGTGAGCCAATCGGTCGCAGCCGCTTAAGGTTCATCCTTGGTGTGAGGTCGTATCCAACAAAGGATTGTGACCTCTGGGGCCGAACTCAGCGGAGTCGGCCCCGTGTTTATTGTGTAATCGACGGCTTCTTTGAGCCATCAGAAACCCGCTGAAGCCTTCAGCCTAAGCATCACAGCTTTCAGCGGGTCTCGAATTACTTTTTAATAGTTGTTGGAATTAGTAGCGGTTGCGAGGGCCACGGCTGTCGCGGCGTCCACCAAAACCACCACTGCGCTCCTTGTCCTCGGCCTCGTTAACGCGCAGCGCACGGCCTTCGATCTCGCGACCGTTGACGCTATTGATGGCGCCAGCTACGTCGTCGGTGTTCAGCTCAACAAAGCCGAAACCGCGCGAACGGCCGGTGTCACGATCGGTGATCACGCGGGCGCTCTGAACGTCGCCATAAGCGGAGAAAATATCCTCTAGCGAGCCATCGTTAACGCTCCAAGGAAGGTTGCCAACAAACAATTTTACGTAAGACATTGAGAAAACTCCTCGGTCTCTTTCGGACCGTACTACCGACACCATTCAAATTGGGTCGAAATATATACCAGACCAACTTCCTGCACGCTAGGTATACCCATCCATACGGTGGTATAACTCGCCCAAGCGTACGCAACGTATCATTCGGAGCGAAAGAAGATGCGGCTAGCAGCCAGAGAAGAGGTCGTAGACCGAGGATCACGGATGCAAGACTCGCACAACATACGTTGTCAACAGATTGAGTATAGCACAGTGGATTACACTTGTACAGTACTCTTTTTGTAAAAAACAGGTCTTTTTCTGTTTTTCACCAGCATTTGCATTGCTTTTTAGTGTTTTTACACCAGTTTAAAGGCAATATAAATGCTATCTGAAACAGCTTGAGAAAGCCGTCAGATTTCAACAGATCATTCAAAAAGGAATGATCGAGCTTAGAAACTAAGCCAAGAGCAATATAGAATGTTTTTCTACTTTTACTGAAGCAATCCCAAGAAAAACCAATAAAGAGGGGTTGCGCCATCTTCTGAACGTTAGAATATACTCTAACGCGTCGCCCTGCCTAACCGAACCAAACCAACCACTATAACTACAGGCCCTGGACTAAGATGGATTCACTAACGTGGGGAATCGACAAAATCACAAAGAACCAAACTGTATACGATCAGATGAGGATAAATGAAGGTTTTTGGGGGGAAGACATCGGGTAAACCGCTCATCTTAACCACAACACGTTCTGTTTACCCATACTCCACACATCACTCACTCTTCTGGCAAAACACCTAGAGTGAAAATGGTCGGGGCGGAGGGATTCGAACCCCCGACCCCAGCGTCCCAAACGCTGTGCTCTACCAGACTGAGCCACGCCCCGACAGCCTTGTGAAGAATACCACCTTCTGACGTATTTGTCAAGGGTCGTCGCGACACTTTTAGACAAACCAGAAGGGAGAGTATGGTGAGCCGCGTAGGACTTGAACCTACAACCCGCTGATTAAGAGTCAGCTGCTCTGCCAATTGAGCTAGCGGCCCATACAGCCATGTGTTGTCAAAATAGAGAAAGTGGTGAGCCGCGTAGGACTTGAACCTACAACCCGCTGATTAAGAGTCAGCTGCTCTGCCAATTGAGCTAGCGGCCCGCGAACACCAGAAATTATATACAATTTTCGATTTTATGCAAGTCTGCCTTTCTGATCGGGAATTTCGGTCTTTCGGATCTCCTGAAATGTGCAGCCAAACCTCGGCCCAGTTCGCTCTCTCCCTCTAGAAAGCGCTTGGTGGCCTAACTTTCGCAGTATGCTCCATACCTCAGAAACGGACTATCGCGGATGACGAAAAAGCAATGAAGCACACTCTGTAAGCCATTTTTTATTTCACATTCTTTGTGTATAATCATCTCTACCCAAACCATAAACTAAATATGGTGTAAAGCATTCTAGCCTTGGAGGAAATTCACTATGCACAAGTTCTTTCTAACGGCCGTCTTTCTTGCCCTCCTATTATCATCGTTGCAGGTCTCATCAGCCCAAGAGCCCTACCAACAATTTCTTCCAATCGTCCGTAAAGAAGGCACCAGTGAAGCGACCACGCCTACTGTTGAGCCGACCACGCCTACTGTTGAGCCGACGACACCAACCAGCGAGCCGACCACGCCTACTGTTGAGCCGACGACACCAACCAGCGAGCCGACTACACCTACTGTTGAGCCAACCACGCCTACTGTTGAGCCAACCACGCCTACTGTTGAGCCAACGACACCAACCAGCGAGCCGACTACACCTACTGTTGAGCCAACCACGCCTACCCCAAGTCCAGCAATTCAGTACATCCCCAATGGTGGCTTTGAAGAAGGCGCTGCCGGTTGGACAATCAATGGCGCTAGCATCATCAATTCACCAACTGATGCTCATTCTGGATCATACTTTGTTCGTTTCGGCAACCCAGGCACTACGCGACAAAGCATATCGATAATAGTCACAGTGCCGAGCGAAGCGCCCTATTTAACTTTCTGGTCAAAAGCCGAATCAGTTCTATCGGATTGTTTTGTAGATGCTGGCTATATTTGGGTCGATGATGACCTATCTGACTCGAATCCCGGTGAGATCATTTATCCAAAGTTTGATTTCTGCTCATCAGGACAACACGACTATCGCCTTGAAGTGGTTGACTTCTCGAAGTATGCTGGCAAAACAGTTCAAATCGAATTCGCTTTGTCAACTTCAGCAACATTTCAGAGTTCTTGGAGCGTAGACGATATCGATTTCCGCGATGCTAGCATTTTGGAATAAGTAACTGCCGAAGAAATAAGAAAACCTCAGAGCACCATCCGAGTGCTCTGAGGTTTTGTTTGGTGAGCCGCGTTAGAAAGCGCTCGGCGACTCAACTTCCGCAGCAGACTCCATACGCCAACAAGCTACTATCGAGAGCAAGGGAAAACCAAAAAATCCGCTCTGGAAGGTTCTTTTGATTTCACATCCTTTGTGTATAATTTATCCTAACCGGCTAGTAGGTAGGCTGTTAAACATTATAGCCTTGGAGAGGATCGTCATGCGAAAATTCTTCCTATCGACCATCTTTCTCACACTTCTGTTAACAACACTTCACGTCTCAGCTGCGGAGGAGGAGTACCAACTATTTCTACCTCTCATCCTCCAAGAAGTCACCAGTGAGCCGACCACACCAACCAGCGAACCTACCACTCCCACAGGTCAGCCTACTACACCAACCAGCGAGCTGACCCCACCCACAAGTGAGCCGACTACACCCACAGGTCAGCCTACTACACCAACCAGCGGACCTACCACTCCCACAGGTCAGCCTACTACACCAACCAGCGAGCCCACTACACCAACCAGCGAGCCCACCACGCCAACCAGCGAGCCAACTACACCAACCAGCGAGCCAACTACACCAACCAGCGAGCCAACTACACCAACCAGCGAGCCCACCACGCCAACCAGCGAGCCCACCACGCCAACCAGCGAGCCAACTACACCAACCAGCGAGC
>CALGUG010000013.1 GCA_937902315.1 uncultured Chloroflexales bacterium | reverse complement strand
AAGGGTCGGGGATGAGGGCTGCTAGCCCTGTTTAGTAGCCGGAGGCGGACGCGGTACATGCCGAATGGGAGCTAGAAGCCCATCCGCCAAAAAAGTGAACAAACGGGCACACAAAAAGGCCCCTTCCGCGATCGATCGCGGAAGGGGCCTTTTTAGCCTTTTGGGAGGCGCGTTTTACTGACGGAGCGCAGCACACAGACGCTGCAGCTCGATAACGGCAGCGCGCAGCTGCTCGGGCGGCAGAGCTTCGACATCAAGCTCGCTCAGCTCCTGCACCACTTGGTTGAGCAACATCTGCTCGGCGGGCAAGAGACGCTGCTGACCTTCGGCTTCCAGCGCGGCCAAACGCTTGCGGGCACGCTTGAGCACCCGCTCGGGGACGCCCGCCATCTTGGCCACCGCGATGCCGAACGAGCCTTCGGCCACGCCCGGCTGCAAGGTGTGCAGAAAGATCAGGCTGTCGCCATGCTTGTGCACGCCCATCTGCAAGCAGACCACATGCGGCAGATCGCCGATCATCTCGACCAGATGGTGGTAGTGGGTCGCGAAAATGCCCCGACAACGGATCTGAGAGTGCAGATGCTCGACGATCGCCTCGGCCAGCGCCATGCCGTCGAAGGTCGCCGTGCCGCGCCCAACCTCATCGAGCACCACCAAGCTATCTTCGGTCGCCTGGTGAATAATCGTCGCGACCTCGCTCATCTCGACGAGGAAGGTGCTGCGCCCGCTGGCGATGTCGTCCGAGGCGCCGATGCGGGTGAAGATCCGGTCGAACAGGCCGTACTCCATCTGCTCGGCCGGCACAAACGAGCCCATCTGGGCCAAAACCACGCAGAGCGCCATCATGCGCATCAGGGTCGACTTACCCGACATATTCGGGCCGGTCAGCAAGATCAGGCGCGACTGATCGTCGAGCCGCAACGAGGCCGGAATGTAGTCTTCGACCGTGCGCGCCACCACCGGATGCCGCCCGTTGACGATCTGCAAGATGCGTTCGGACACAATGCGCGGCCGAGTCCACTGCTCGCGCACCGCCACAAAAGCCAAACAGGTGATCAGATCGATCTGGGCGATCGCTTGGGCTAGCTCCATCAGTTGGTCGCCAGCCTGCGCGATGCGCTGCCAAAGCCGCGTCCAAGCTCGGCGCTCCACATCGTAGCGCTGATCCTCGAGGTCGTTCAGCACTTCCGAGAGCGCGACCAGCTGGGCGGTGGTGTACTGCTCTTTACCTTTGGCGACTCGGCTCCAATCGCTCGGCACCTTGCGCGCATCGGCGGCCGAAACCGTCAGCACGATCTGGCGGGTGCGCACATCGCGCCGAAACTGCAGCGATCGCAGGCCGTGCATCAGCGAGAGCGTCTCGACCAACACCTCGATCTCATCGCGGGCTTGGCGCTCTTGGCGCAGCAGTTCGTCGAGCTCGGCGTCCCATCCCTCGGCCAGTAGCTCGCCCGCCTCGGCGTCGGAGCGCGGCACAAGCTGCGAACGCGGCGCGGGCGCGAGAGCGCGCTGCAAGAGCTGGGCCAGCTCGGGCAGCGGATCGAAGCGGAAGAGGTCCCAATCGCCCAAGCCTTCCAACGACTCGCCCAAGCTCTGAGCCGCCAGCAGAGCATCGCGCAAACGGGCCATATCGCGTGGGGTCGCCCGCTCCGGCGCGATCAGCAGGCGGTTCACCACCCGCTCGAGATCGCCCACCGTGCCCAGCGTGCGCCGGATCTCCTCGCGCAGCAAGGTCTGCTCAACGCAGATCTGCACCGCATCGTAGCGCCGCTCCAATGCCTCACGATCGCGCAAACCTTGAGTCAGCCAGCTTTTGAGCAGGCGCGCACCCATAGGCGTGCGGGTCTGATCCAAGACCGCCAGCAGCGATCCGAAGGGTGTGCCATCGGCACCCGTCAAAATGTCGAGCGTGCGGCGCGTGGTCGAGTCCATGCGCAAGAGATGGCTCTCGCCGCCGAAGCGCACCGCTTGCAGACGGGCCAGAGCCGGAGAGCGGTTCCACTGCAAATAACGGATCAACGCGCCCAATACGCGGCTCGAATAGGGCCGCTCGTGCAGGCCAAAGGGCCGCAGATCAATGCTTTGGAAATGCTTTTGCAGGGCCTCAAGCGCCGCTTCGTTGCTGAACCACCAGTTCGGCAGCGGCGACATACGCCCGACGTGATAGTTGTTAGGGATGCCCAGCTCGCTGCACAAGGAACGATGGCGCAATATCCGTTCGCCCTCCAAACGCGAGATTCCGCTCGCCTGGGCGATCATATCGCGCTCTTCGCGCCCCAGCTCGATCGAACAGAGCACCTCCGAAGGCGCAAAGCGTCCCAAAGCGTCCCACAGCCGATCGTGGGCTTCGGGGCCGCTCCACTCTTCGCACCACAGCATGCCCGTCGACACATCCGAGATCGCCAGCGCCGCCCAGCCCTTGCTCAGATCGACCGAGGCCAGCAAGCGCCGTTCATCGTCGAGCAGATCTTCGTCGAAGATCGTGCCGGGCGTCAGCACCTCGGCGAGCTGGCGGGCCTTCACGCTGCCATCGCGCTCGCCCTCGACCTCACGCCCAAGCGCGATGCGGTAGCCCATACGCAACAGGCGCTGCAGCGGCTCGCGCTCGCTGCCCATGGTGATGCCCGTCATGGCCAACATCAGGGGTTGGCCGTTGCGAGCCGTCATCAGCGGCTTCTCGGCCACGCGCAGATCGAGCAAGCGGCCTAATAAGCGGGCCGTGTGGCCGTAGACCTCGTAAAACTTGCCGTTCTGCATCATCACCAGCGCGTCGGGCCGCTCAAGCTCCATTCGCGCAAACTGAACCAATATATCGCTGGCTTCCACGCCACCGTAACGCGCACGCAATACGCGCTGTATCTCTTGTGTCTCCAAGGTTACCCGCTTTCGTAGAAGCTCTACATGTTCTTATAAGCACGTTCGTGCGTGCATTATACCCTCTTCCGCCCTAGTATCCAAGCTCTATACAGCCTAGCAGCTGCGTGCTATAGTTGTCGTACCCTATCAGCGGCAAACAGTAAAACGGAGGAACCCCCAATGACAAGCAGCACTGATGAAGCTCAGCAAAGCAATGAGACGCTCGAAATCGTTCATCGCTTCAACGCCGCCTTCAACCGACACGATGTCGATGCGATCATGGTCGCTATGAGCGAAGACTGCGTGTTTGAAAATACCTCGCCCGCCCCAGATGGCGAAACCTATGTCGGACAAGTCGCCGTCCGCGCCTTCTGGGAGAGATTCTTTGCCGCATCGCCCCATGCCCAGTTCGAGACCGAAGATATCTTCGCCAGTGGCGAGCGCTGTACGGTGCGCTGGTGCTATCAGTGGATCGATCAAAACGGTACGATCGGCCACGTTCGCGGCGTCGATGTGTTTCGTATACGCGCAGGAAAAGTGGCGGAGAAATGCTCCTATGTTAAGGGCTAGAACCTTTATAAAAATCGCCCTTTTTCATAAAAGACCTCAAAAAGAACCTTTAGCGAGCAATTCCATCTTTTTCAAAAGCAGTATGCTATAATGCAAAGGGGCGTTCCTCAGCATCAAAATCCCTCATTCCCCACATTGTTCACAAATCCTTCACTATTCAGCAAAAACTATGTCGAAATATCGATCAGATCATGTCCAGCAGAGATTCGCCCCTTTTGAGCGTCGCAAAGGCTCGCTTTGGCGCAAAAAGCGTATTCCTACGTTAGATCCACTCTTCCCACGCATTCGTTTTCTGCGCATCGCTAGCTTCATGCTGCGTTTGGTTCTGCATATCTATCTTTGGGATATCTTTATGATGCGCTTTCCGATCTTGCGCTGGTTCAGCCAACGGAGCGCGCTCACTCGCTGGCAGCTCTGGGCCAAACGTTTTCATCAGCTGGCGGTTTCCTTAGGCGGCGTCCAGATCAAGCTGGGTCAGTTCCTCAGCTCGCGGGCCGATATTTTGCCCGAAGAGGTGATCAAAGAATTAGCCAGCCTACAAGACGAAGTTCCGCCTGCTGCCAGCGACTACATCCTCGAGCGCATCGCCCAAGAGTTAGGCCGAGACCCCGATCAAGTTTTTGCAGCCTTCGACCCCAAGCCGGTCGCCGCCGCCTCGTTAGGCCAGGTCCACCGCGCGCGCCTGCACGATGGGCGCGAGGTCGCCATCAAAGTCAAACGCCCCCACATCGACGAAATCATCACGATCGATCTGCAAGCGCTCGGCTTTGTGGTCAGCATCATCAAAGAGTATCGCCCCATCAAGCGCCGCGCCGATCTGCAAGCGCTCTTCGAAGAGTTCAGCCGCGTGCTCTACGAAGAACTCGACTACCAGCTCGAACTGCGCAACAACGAGCGCTTTCGCGCCAACTTCGCCGACGATCCGCGCTTCTACATTCCGCGCACCCTGCCCGAACTATCAACCAAACACATCTTGCTGATGGAGTGGATCGACGGCATCAAGATCAGCGATTTCGCCGCGCTCGACCGCGCGGGCGTCGACCGCAACGACCTCGCCAATCGCCTGAACCAAGCCTACTTCAAGCAGATCTTCATCGACGGCTTCTTCCACGCCGACCCCCACCCGGGCAATCTCTTCATCAAAATCGTATCGCCCGCCCAAAACGGCCAGTCCGCTGACTTCAAGTTTATCTTTCTCGACTTCGGCATGGTCGGCCAGATCAGCCCCGATCTGAACGAAGGCCTGCGCGCGGGTATCGTAGGCTTGGCCAGCAACAATCCCGACCGCATTCTCATCGCGCTCGAACAAATCAAAGCGATCTTGCCAAACGCCGATCGCCGCCAGATCCGCCAAGGTATTCAAACCGTTCTGCGTTTTGTTTATAATAAAAATCAAAGAGAGCTGAACATGCTCGATTTTGAGGAGATCATCGATGAATTGCAAGATATGATCTATGAGATGCCCTTCCAGATGCCCCAAGACCTGATCTACCTCGGGCGAGCGGTCAGCATGGTGGCAGGTTTGGCGACTCTGATCGATCCCCAGATCAATCTCTTCGATTCGTTACGACCCTTCAGCAAAGAGCTTTTAGCCAAGGAACAGCGCGAAGCCAATTGGCCAGCCCGCATCAACGACGAGATTCAAGCTATAATACAATTCTTGCTCTCTCTTCCTCGCAAAATGGATAGTTACTACAGTTCCATCAGTCACTTCGAATGGCAACTGCACAACGATTTCCAAAAATTAGAGCGCGGTTTAGGGCGGGTCGAGCGGAGTAATGGACGTTTAGCGGGTAGTATTCTTGCAGCCAGTCTGTTTATTGGCGGCGTGCAGCTGCGCACCAATGGCAGAGTAAAAGAATCCGACTACGCTTGGCTGGCAGCTTCGCTTGCGGTTCTTTGGTCGTATCGCCCCAATTCATAGGCCAGCATGTTCGGCGATAGACACTATATACCCATTCTATGGTAAAGGAGTTCCTATGGTCAGCGTGGAATTAGCGCTGCAACTCAAACAGGCGGGTTTGGTATGGCAGCCCAGCGAAGGTGACACCTTCACTGTGCCAGAAAGCGATCTCAAAGAGCAGCACTTTCTGCTCAGCTCTATGGCGGCCCATGTGCAAATGATGAAGGGTTACCCCTATGTGATGTTCCATGGCAGCACCGAATGGGCTATGGACCAGATTTTGACCCAAGACGTGGTTTGGTTGCCCAGCGAAACCCAAGTGCGCGAAGAGCTCGAACAGCGGCTCGATGCCTTCGGACAGCCCAATATCCGTTTGCAGCGCCTGCCAGACTACTATCACTGTTCGATCGTATTCCACGGCACCGATCTGCTCTTTGTCGCGCCCAGCGCCAGCGACGCCTATGCCCAAGCCCTGTTGTATGTGCTCAAAGAGAGCTGATCGAGCCGAAACCTACCAACACACAATAGGCCAACAACGAGCTGCATAGCGCATTTGCCTGATAGCTTTAGCATGCTAACGGCGAGGTCTTTTAGCTTCCATTCGTCCCTTACCGCGTCCGCCTACGGCTACCAACATCCCGCCCTCCAACACGCCGTCGCATACGACGGCGTGCAGGGCGAAGCGAAGAAGACATCGAATACAAGGCATATCGTCGCAATTCATCGAACAACAATGCATCTCAGTAAATCCGCTTAGAGGCTGGTATGAAATCCGCTTGAATTGTTGTATTTTGGGACGGTCTTTCGGCACACAACTACAACATTAGGCTTACGGCTCAGCTCTTCGTAGCCGTAGGCGGACGCGCTAGCAAGCCTTTTTGGGGTAGAAACCAAGCCGCCAAAGTGCTGATACCAAATCCGTTAAAGACTTGTGCTCTTGAAACGCAAAACGGGAAAAGAGAATAGTGGAGTCCCACTCTGCCGAAGGCCGAAAAAGTAAGCGGATTTAGGATAACAAAGAGGGAGCAGCCAGCCTTTCGCTGACTACTCCCTCTTTCAATAGAAAAAAACGCTCTTCCCAAGGGAATAAGCGCCTTCTCCGCGATCTTCGCTTAACAGCCAACTCAATCAGGCGGGAACAACAACAGCCCCACCTCGTACATAGTGCTTCTAGCTATGTACGGGATGGAGCATGCTGTACCCTACATGACGCTTGAACGCCATTATGTTCGCCACTTTCGGCACGTGATCGTGGTGCCGACACCTTCTTGAGAATGGATGTAAAATTCATCCATAAGTCGCCTGGCTCCGGGAAGACCCATGCCCATACCGCGCGATGTGCTATAGCCATCTTGCATCACCAAGTCGACGTTGGAGATACCGGGACCTTGGTCCTCACAGATGATCTCTATGCCCTTGCGCCCATTCTTCTCGATCTCCCGCACCGTCACGGTACCCGTACCGGCGTAAAGAAAGATATTACGGGCCAATTCGCTAACGGCTGTCGCAATGCGGGCTTGGTCGATAGCGCCGAACCCTAACGATTTGGCCGTATCGCGGGCCAGGGTGCGGGCAATGACGATATCGAGGTCACTGCGTATTACCGCCGCCTTAGCCTGCGCCATCGCCGCTCTCCTCCGTCTGTCGGCTCATTAGAGCTAAACCTTTTTCAAGGTTCAAAGCGGTGCGTGCGCGACCAAGCTCTAATCCAAGCTCAACAAGTGTAATTGCAACCGCTGGCTGGAGGCCAGTGATAACCACTTGGGCACCCATAAGACCAGCCATAGAAGCGATATCAGCAATAAGGCGACCGATAAAACTATCAACAACCTCGACGGTCGTCATATCGACAATAACGCCGCGAGCTTTGTGATCGTGAATCTTCTGGAGCAAGTCGTCTTTAAATTGCACTGCAGAAGCATCGTGCAACTCGACCTGGATAGAGGCGATCAAAACGTCGCCTATCTTGAGGATTGGGATACGGAGGCTATCCACTATCACCTCCTCGTTCCAAAGGGGACAACAATGAACATTGAGTGCGCTGACACATACTGGGACGTCCTATGATAAAGTTGCGCCTGTATGACTCGAGCAAGAATGCCGTCCATACGTTTTCAGTCCTATTCTCGACTATGGCCTAAGCTATCCTTTGGCCTATTCCTGGATGAACTAGATTGTTGACTGTGCAGAGGTTGTGTCGGGTTAAACCTCCCTCCGAGCTACACTGAGAAGAGCTCAAAATCTCAAAAGATACACAAGTTTGTACAATTCTCATCTAGAGCGTGCTCTCGAATGAACTTAGACCATACCGAGACCTTTCACACGCTCATAGTATACAGCATAATCATTACAAAACAAACGAAAATTGACTAGATCTTAACATATATTATGAAAGCACATCACTTGCGCCCTCACACTATAATACACTAAGCATGCAAGCGCCCGATCTCCTTCACTCGTCTGTAAGCTACCACACAGAAATTACCTGTATCTTACGATACGAGCGCCTGTGAGTACCTATAAAGGTATGCTCAGAAAGGACAAGCTTACAAAACAGAGACCGATTCAGCAATCAACCTGGTAACCGAGGTTCATAACACGGGGCAAGGCCGAGTTACTTCTGTAATCAGAAAAGATTTGACCTTCGTTGTATTCTAGCGTGCCAGACCACAAAAGTCAATCATCTGAAGCTCATACGAGTGTCACATGCAACTACCACACGATTATCTTGAACGAGTCTATGCTGGCGTTTTAGGCAAACTTATCGGTGTCTATTTAGGCCGTCCATTCGAAGGATGGAGCTACGAGCGTATCATGGCCGAATTAGGAGAAATTACCTATTACGTCCATGAGAAACGCAATGTCCCGCTGATTGTTACCGATGATGATATCTCTGGTACATTCACCTTTCTACGCGCTCTCGAAGATTACGGCTACCGCCGCGACCTATCTCCTGTACAGATCGGCCAGACTTGGCTGAACTACATTATTGAAGAGCGCACCATACTTTGGTGGGGCGGTTTGGGCAACTCAACCGAACACACCGCCTTTTTGCGTCTCAAACAGGGCGTGCCTGCCCCGCTCAGCGGTTCGATCGCCCACAACGGCAAGATCATTGCCGAGCAGATCGGTGCCCAGATCTTCATCGATGGATGGGCGATGGTTGCGCCGGGCGACCCCGAGTTCGCCGCCGACCTTGCGGGCCGTGCCGCCTCGGTGAGCCACGATGGCGAAGCGATCTATGGTGCCCAAGTGATCGCCGCCATGGAGGCGCTGGCCTTCGTCGAGAGCGATCTGAACAAACTGCTCGACACCGCTCTCTCGTTGATCCCACGCGATTCGGTCATTTCTCGAATGATCAACGATATTCGGGCTTGGCATGTTAAACAACCTGATTGGCGGGCCGCCCGCAGCCTATTGGCACAGCACTATGGCTACGATCGCTATCCGGGCAACTGCCATATGGTGCCCAACCATGGCTTGATCATCTTGAGCCTGTTGTACGGCGAAGATGACTTCCAACGTACACAGATGATCGTCAACACTTCGGGCTGGGATACCGACTGCAACGCAGGCAACGTTGGGTGTTTGCTCGGTATCAAAAACGGTTTAGCAGGGCTAGAAAGTGGGCCAGATTGGCGCGGGCCAATCGCCGATCGTCTCTATCTGCCGACGGCGGATGGCGGACGCGCAATCAGCGATGCGGTCAATGAAAGCTACAAGATCGTCAACACTGCTCGAGCTCTCAATAATTTACCGCCATTGCAGCCAAAAAATAACGCTCGATTCCATTTTGAATTGCCGGGAAGTGTGCAAGGCTTTGTGGTAGACGAAAGCAGCGAGGCGCGCGGCACGCTCAGCCTCGAATCTGTTGAGGGCCACAGCCGTTTGGGTCAACGAGCTCTAGCCTTGCACTACCACAACCTAGCGATGGGGCGTGCCGCGCGCGCATCGACCGCCACCTTCACACCGCCCGAAGCGCTCACTATGCCCGGCTATAGCTTGGTGGCTTCTCCCACGCTCTACCCGGGCCAAACCGTGCGCGCCCTGATCAGCGCCGACCCGCAAAACCAGCAAGATGTCGATTGTCGCCTCTTCTTGAGCGCCTATCTCGATGCGAGCGACCTACCTCAGCGAGTTTATGGGCCGAATCTGATGTTGACGGCCGGTATGGAGCACGAGTTCTCTTGGCGCATTCCTGATCTGGGCGGCGCGCCGATCGCCAACATCGGTGTCGAGATCAATGCCAAGCAGCGCGCCAACGGCACGCTCTACCTCGACTATCTCACTTGGGATGATCGGCCTAATCTGGTCTTGCAGCGCCCAGCTAAGGGCGGGACGGTCTGGCGAAAGGCCTGGGTCAATGCCGTCGATCGCTTCGATGCTCACTGGTCGCAAGCTTTTTGCATCGCCCAAAACCGTGGCACCGGCCTGCTGATCCACGGCACGCGTGAATGGCGCGACTACACCGTAACAAGCAGTGTCTCTAGCGATTTGAGCCATCGTTTCGGCATCGCCGGACACGTTCAAGGACTACAACGCTACTATGCTCTGCTGTTGGTCGCTGGCGGTCAACTGCAACTGGTGCGGGCGCTCGACGGCGAAACGGTCTTGGCCGAAGCAGACTTAGCTTGGGAATTGGGCCAACGCTACGAACTGAGCCTGCAGTTCGATGGCGATCAGATCAGGGCATGGGTCGATGGGCAGCTCTTCTTCGAGATTCGCGATGAGCCTTTAACTCTCACCAGCGGGGCCGTGGCCTTCATCTGTACTGAAGGGCGCATGGCGAGCGAGCAGATTCAGATTCAGGCTCTGTAGAAGTGCCAACCAAGCTAAAGTAAGGAAAGAGGATTTTGGAGCACAGCAGCGACAAGCTTCGTGGGCGGGCGGCGATTTGGTAGCCGTAGGCGGACGCGCCAAGCAACGAATGGATGGAAAGGAACTCTCCGCCAGCGTGATGTGTGGCAACGATCTGGCAACAGAGCACAAGATAGAGCCCAATTATTGAGCCAGTTTTGTGCTCTGTGGCGCTAGATTCGCAGGAAGCGATGGCCAGCCAAAGCAAAGGCTCGCAACGCACTTTGTATGGTAGCGGGCGAGCATACAGGGCGATACAAAGCCACATGTAGCTGCTTGGGAGCATTGAAACTTGGCAGCCCAAACAGGCTCGATGTCATCTTCTTGCAAGCTTATGGCGCTTGCGTATCTAGGCTTTTTTTCATACAATAGAACTCGATAGCGATGATGTGCCGGGCCGACGTGCTCGGCACATCGTTATTTCTAGGGCGATTGTGGGTAATCTGTGGAAGACCGTGGGACAGTTTGGGTACCTAACGTGGAAGAAATGCGGGAATAGCGATGGACCGAAGCTTACCAAGTGATATCGAAGCCGAACGTGCGACCTTGGGCGCGATCCTGCTCAACCGCGAAGCGATTGTAGCTATTGAGAGTTGGCTTCAACCTGAACACTTTTATCTAGAGAAGCACGCTTGGATCTACGAGGCAATGGTGCAGTGTTATCGCCGCCGCGTGCCTCCTGATGTTTCAACCGTTTCAGACGAATTACGACGCCAAGACAGGCTCGAGCAGGTCGGTGGTTTGATGTATTTGATCGACCTGGCTAATAGCGTTCCTACCGCAGTACACATTGAGTATTATGCCGAAGCGGTTGAACGCACAGCCGTTTTGCGTCGTTTGATTATGGCTGGTGGTAAGATCGCCGCGCTCGGTTTCGATGAACGCGACGATATCGATGCCACGCTCGAAAAAGCTGAAGCTGAGTTGGCAAGCGTGTCGCAACGGCGCGTTAACCAAGATTTTGTGCATATCGGCAGCGTTGTCGATGCCTATTTTGAACAGATCAACTATCTCAAAGAAAACCGTGGCGAGATTGTTGGTGTGCCGACGGGCTACTATGACCTCGACGAGGTGACGGGCGGCCTGCAGCGCAGCGACTTGATCATTCTGGCGGCTCGTCCGGCAACCGGAAAGACCAGTTTGGCGCTCTGTTTGGCCTACAACGTGGCGCTGCATAACAACGGCACAGTCGGCATCTTCTCGCTCGAAATGAGTCGCGACCAGTTGGTGCAGCGTATTTTGGCTATGCACACTGGCATCGATACGCAGCGCTTGCGCACGGGCAATATCCGCGATACCGATCTGCAGCGCTTGATGGAAGCTTTGGGTCAGCTCTCGAATCTGCCGCTCTATATCGAAGATACCGCTGGTCTTTCGATCAGCGATGTGCGCGCTAAGGCGCGCCGTCTGCACGCCAAAGCCGGCCTCGATCTGCTGATTATCGACTATCTGCAACTGATGCAGGGCCGCCGCACCGACAACCGTGTACAAGAGGTCAGCGAGATCAGCCGTGGTCTGAAACAGTTGGCGCGCGAGCTGAATGTTCCACTGATCGCTCTTTCGCAGCTCTCACGTTCGGTCGAAAGTCGCTCAACGCACGTTCCTATGCTCTCAGACTTGAGAGAGAGTGGTTCAATCGAGCAAGACGCGGATATTGTCATGTTTATCTACCGCGAAGAGCTCTACGATAAAGAGACCGATAAAAAGGGCATCGCCGAGATCCATATCGCCAAGCACCGTAACGGTCCGACCGCCGTGGTGCCTCTGCGCTTCGACGCCAATACCACCAGCTTCCAGAACCTTGAGCGTTACCGCACCCCAGAAGGTTATTAGTCTCGCAGAGCGGCGGCCACCGCAAACGGATCGCTTGAAACCACAGGCGATCCGAACATCTCCATCGCGCCGATGTCGGACATGCGCGAGCGAGGGTCGCCGCGATCGACGATCCGCACACACCAAGGTAGCAGCCACTGCTCTGATGCGCCAAAGGGCGGGATATAGATCGCCAGATTAAAGGAGCGCACCCGTTCGCGTTCGATCAGGCGGCGCAGGGCAGTAAAGGTCGCATCGGCCAGAGCGGTCGGGAACTCTTCAACAGAGCCAAAATCGCCCCACAACAACAATTCTCGATCTTTGAAAGGTGTCAAACTGGCGTAACCTTCAATGCCATCTTGTTGATAGAAACAGAGATCGAGCGCTCGATAAATCTCGCCTAAAGCAGTCAGATAGGAGCTTCCATCGCGGCTCTGTAACTCTTGGGCAGCTCGCTGCCAACGTTCCACTTCTACATAAGGCCCATCGTGGCTAAGCGCCGTTTGCAAATGTCCATGCACCAGCGATGCGCCACTCTTCCACAGGCTATTCCAAGTAATCATGGGATAACGAGCGGTCGTATCGTAGGCGTGGGCGGCTTTGAGCCAGCGATAGGCGGTGCTGAAGTAGTCTTGAAGCTGCTCGCGAGAGAAGCGCAAGGGATGTGCCTCGTGAAAGATCACCAAGCCGTGCCAAGCATCGTACTTGGCGACGTTCGAAGCACTGATACAGTGTTTGCCTTCGATACGTCCGAAGAGATCGGCGGGCGTATCGTTGAGCGGATCACGAAAGATATCGCCAGCCGCCAAGGTCGTATCGATCAAGGTATCGAGGTCGGCAGATGCGGCAGGGCCAACTGGACGTTTACGGCGCAAGGGGTTAAACAGAGTCGCTTCAAGGGTCAGGCGGTTGCGAATCTTCAAAATCGCTTGTAGATCTGCGATATCAGGAGCGCCGAAATACTTCTCGATCCACGAACGCATCGTAGCAGGTGGTACGATGCGGCCTTGAACCAAGCTGACTTGAAAGATCTGATCGAAGGTGTGCTTTAGCTCGCTTGGTAGCGTTTCAACCAATTCGGGAAGCTCGTTGATTTGTGGCATCGTATTCACCGATCAGGCTAAGAAGCCAAGGTTATTGGCGTTGGTTCTCTGGGTTAGCTGTAGATGCGTTACGCGGCACTCCGCCCGGACATATCCGCTCTAGCCATATAATCGCTGCGATCACAAAGCCCAGCAAGATCGCAGCCGCCAGATAGCCATCGGTTGTGCTGGCTTGGGTGAGATAGGTCGCAAACATACCAAACACCCCTGCGATGATATAGCAGGTCAGAACCGCCTCGCGACGTGTCATGCCCAAGGCTGTCAGGCGATGCGAAAGATGATCTTTGCCCGGCGTCGTGAAGGGGTTGAGGCCGCGTCGCAAACGCGAGACAATCACCAAGCTGGTGTCGAAAATCGGCAGGGCCAAGACACACACCGGAACCATCCAGGTTACAGCAGGAATATTGGCGGGAAAGCGTAATTTGATCGCCAAGGCGGCCAAAATATAGCCCAAAAAGAGGCTGCCCGTATCGCCCATAAAGATTGTGGCCGGGTTGAGGTTATAGCGCAGAAAGCCGATACAGGCCCCGATCAGAGCGGCGGCCATGGCACCCACTAGGTATTGGGGCGGGCGATTCATAGCGGCCATCAACAGAAAGAAAGCTGAAGCAACCACGGCGACTCCGCCTGAGAGTCCATCCATATTGTCGAGCAGATTCATAGCGTTGGTGATCGCCACCACCCACACGATCGTTATAGCCCAGTTGAGCCACTGCCACTCGAACAGCATCACTTGGGTGCCACCCACCAGCAAGGTCACAGCCGCCAACAGTTGGCCGATCATCTTGGTCGATGCCGAAAGCTCCCAGCGGTCGTCGAACAGGCCGAAGAGCGAAACCAGCGTTGCGCCCAACAAGATGCTGATCAGTTCGCGGATATGAGCCAGTTCCCCAAAAAAGAGCAGGGCTACTACAAAGCCGACATAGATCGCGGCCCCTCCTAACTGCGGCACGGGCGCAACGTGAATATTGCGCGCCTTGGGGATAGCGACGATCCCTGTGGCGAAGCCGATCCGCCGTGCCAGAGGAGTACCAACAATTGAAAAGATCAAGGCCGTGAGGAAGATCAGAAGTATTTCACTCATATCACATCCGCTTGTTCAATTCATGCATGAGGTTGGCGGAGAGGTCTCAACCTTCCATTCGGCTTCTAGCGCGTCCGCCTCCGGCTAGCAACACGTTGCTCACTACATCCGGCTGCTCGTCTGCCTGCGCCCAAGCGCTGCCTAAAAAGCCAAGCAACCGTGCGAATCTGCTATCAAATCTACCGAAGACCAAAACACAAAGCCTTCAACCGGATTTCGTATCTTTCCTGCATCTCTCGGATCAGAGCGATTTGTCCACCATCTTTAGTATACGAGCGCTCTGCCGATTTCTGCAAAGCGCTCGTAGTGGACACATGATGCAATTACTCGTACGTGTTTAGGAACCAGCCGCTAGCTGCTCTTTTAAGAACGCGAGCAGCGTCTGCAGTATGGTGACCTCTTGCTGATCGGTCAAGCCCATCTGAGCCTGCTGTTGAGCGATGCTAATGGCCTGTTGGGCATAGTTGATCGCCTCTTCGTAACGGCGCGTATCGCTCAGCACCAAGGTATAGTTGCGCAGATAATCTAAGCGTTGCGGTGCACTGGCCACGGCTGTGCCATAGGCCTTGACCGAAGCCTCTGCATCGCCCGCGCGCACCGCCACCAAACCGGTGACCGAAGCAAGCAAGCCGTCAGAAGGATTAGCTTCCAAAGCGGTTATATACGCTTGCAGCAAACGCTTCAACTGGTCTTGCTGGCCATTATCGCGATAGTCACTCACAATCCGCTCGATAGAGGTGTCAAGCTGATGAGGATTGCTCTCAACTAAGCCTATGTACAGGTCTGTCGCCTCTGGATACTGCTTCTGCAAGCGCAATAAATCGGCCAAGCGCGCATCTGTGTCTTTATACTTGGGGTCGAGCAGCTTCGAGCGGTTAAGGATCTCTTCAGCTTGGGCATAGTAGCTCGCGGCTTGGGCTTGGTCGCCCTGCTGCATAGCGACACTAGCCAAGGTTGCTACGGCACTGGCCTTCTCGTTAGCGATCGAAACATCTTGAGGAGCGAGTTTAGTAGCCCTGTCGAACCACTCTAACGCTTTATTCAAACGCTCTGGCTCTTGAGTCCAGTTGTACCAGAAGTTGTTCAAACGGCCTAGATTAGCCGAGTGATCCTTATTCAACTCATTGAGCTCATAGGCGCGCATCAACACCGCTTCGGCATAGGCCATCAGGGTAAGCGGCGTTTTCGAGAGCATGAATTGCTGAATCTTCTCGGGCGAATCGAGCTGTATCAGATTGTTGAGCTGAATATTGCTCTCGGGCGAGACCATAGCTTCGCCCTGAGCACGGCGCACTTCAGCCAAATTCATCATGACGCGCCCTAAGTTGAGGTAGTAGTAATCTTCGTCGGGGTCACGCCGAATCGCATCGAGAATGCGATCAACACCAAACATCTGTTCGGTCCAACCGCCATTGGTCGAATTGATATAGCTTTGACCCTCTTGGAAGCGCATATCGGCATAAACCGGGTTGAGATTGGTCCACCAGATCGCACCGAAAGAGACGATACAGATCAGTGCATAGACCAACAGAGCCGCCGGGCTGCTCTGTTGCTGGCGACGAGCACTACGCACACTTGCGACGCCACGCGCAGCACCACGCTGCTGACTACGATTGCGCCCAGCTTTGCCAGCGCTAGCAGCAGGTTGCACAGCAGGAGCAGCGACTTCGCTGACTTCTTCAGGCTTGGCAGCCGGATCGGCACCCAAAACATAGCCGCCAGCCATAGCACCAGCAACCACTGCAAGACCCATCGTTACCCACAACATCATCAAGGTGGCGACGATCGGAATACCCGCCATACCTTCCACAAAGTGGGCGATCATCACGCTGAAACAGGCGATGAAAAAGACCTGCCAATACCACTCTTTGACGCGGAAGAGCATCTTCCAGCAAAGCATGCTGAAACTCACCAGCACAAACAGGTAGCTCAGCAAGCCCAAAACGCCTTTATTGACTAGCTCGTCTAAGATCGCTTGGTGCGAACGGTCGGGCGATGCGCCGCGCGATTCGATATTTGCCAATGCTGGTGGGTAGAAGGGGTTATAGGCCACAAACATGCTCTCGGGGCCCCAGCCGATCACCATGCGCACTGGATCGGAGGTGATTAGGCCGATGGTGCCGCTGCCAAACTCGTCGCCCGCCCAAATCAAACGGCGCACCAGACCGGTTCCCGCATCGGTTTCAAGCAATTTACCCATACGACCGATGTAAGGCACTTCGCGCAGTTGTACAAAGGCTGGTATATCGAGCGTATTGAAGGCGATCAAAAAGGCGCCCAATACCACGGCGAGGCCGACCCACGACCAGAGCAAGAAACGTAAGCGTTTGACGAGCGTGAGTTCGCCACGCAGGCGCGCTTGGCGGGCCGCCCACCAGAGCAGCAAGGTGAAGAAGACCACCAAGCTTGCGCCACCGCCCAACCAAGGGCCACGGCTTTGCGAGAAAAAGATCGCCAAAAGCGCGGCTACAACCACCGCGACGCTGCCCACAATCTGAAGTTGCACAGCCGTACGCGATAAGGGGCCAGAACGGCGAGGTAAGGTATAGGCGAGCACAAAAAAAGCGATGATCGCGCCACAGGCCAAGCTCAAAAGCAGGCCCCAGTTCAGCTTCGCGTTTGGATCGATCACCTGGCCACCCATCGAGCCAGAGACGCCATAGGCGATCAAGAAGAAGGCCACAAATAAGAAGCTGAAGATGGCTGCAAGGTTGAGGCCGAAGGGCAGACGGTCGCTGCGGCTCAGACCCAAAGTAGGCAAGACCCACAAGGCAGTCGCAGTGATGACCGAGCCGGGGAAGAGCCACCAATAACGCGAATCGGCTACCCGCACCGCTACACTAAAGGCTAAAACCGATAACATCAATAAGAGGCTGCCCACAATCAACAGCAGATAGGCCAAGCCCCAGAGCAGATCGTGCTTGGCAGGGCGGCGTTCGGCCTCGCGCAGAGCAGGAATAGCCGCAAAAATGCGGTACAGGCCGAACGGAATGACCATAATGAGATAGGCAGCCACAAAGATCGAGTTGCCCAAGGTCGAGGCCACACGCGTGATCACATCGCCGCGCCACGGCAGAGGGTCAAGCTGAAAGTGTTGCAACAAGCCATAGCCTGAGACCGCCAAACCCGCGCACAAAACCACACTGAGCAAACGTTCAAGCTGTTCGCGCCGCCGCAAAAAGCCGATGATCAACACAAACAACAAAACGTAGGAGAGGTTCGTGTAGGTGCCTTGCATGCGCTGATAGGAGCCCCAAAAGCTGACACGCGGCACGATCGAGGTGATGGTTGCGAAGATAAATACCAACACATAGACCAGCGTTGGCACAGCCAGAGGTATGGCAGCAAAACGCCGCCACAAAGCGCCGAAGGGATTAACTGCGCTCTGTTGCGGCTCTGAGGCAGGCGCTGAACTTGCGCCCGAACCGAAGCGCTCGAGCCAATAGATCAGCGCTGCAGTTGCCATCATTAGAACGATTGAACGTAAGGTGGTTGCTTTATCTGGCTCAAAGTGGCGTGATGAGAGGAGATTGAAGTAAATCGGGACGAGCGTTAAAGCCAATAACCAACCAGCTTCAATAATTCGCTCACACCAAATACTTATAGTGCTTTGCCGTTGCAAGGTGACGACTCCTTAGCACGTCCGTACCGCTCACACGATGGACGAGATCAAAAACGCTACGATGCGAGTTGGGGAAGAGTAGCGCGTCGCGCCGCAAGACGCTCTTTCTGGCTCGCGGCACGTTGTAACATTTCGCGAGCGCTGCCACGGCTATATTCGCTGACAGGAACACCATCGAGCATAGCCGCAAGCTCATCGACCTGCTGCTCGGGCGTCAGCAAGCGAATAGAGGTGCGGGTTCGCTCGCCTTGGACTTCTTTGGCGATATGGTAGTGGCTATCTGCAAAAGCGGCAACTTGAGGCAAGTGGGTGATACAAATCACTTGATGGTTCTCGGTCATCGCCCATAACTTCTCACCAACAACTTGGCCCGCACGACCTCCAACGCCTACATCGACTTCATCAAACACAAGCGTCACAACGGTATCAACTTTCGAGAGGATCGATTTGAGCGCGAGCAAGAGGCGCGAGCTTTCACCGCCCGATGCGATGCGCGCCAAAGGTTTGAGCGGCTCACCTGGGTTGGGTGAAAGCATAAATTCAACGATATCGATACCGGTGCGGTCAAAGAAATAGCGCCCTTTGGCGCGCGGATCGCCATGCACTTCAAGCGCATCGCTCTGGAGGTTTGCGACCGGAACACCGCGCGGGTCTTCTTTGTGAGCAAGCTGGACGTGGAATTTCACATGCGGCATAGCCAGATCGCCCATGGCCGCTTCGATCGAGCGCGCCAGCTCATCGCCCACCACCCGTCGCTTGTGCGACAGCTCTTGCGAGAGCCGCCCGATCGTCGCAAGCAGGGCCTCCTCTTGGGCCTCTAGCTCGGCGACATGCTCGGCACTATGGGTCAAACGATCGATCTCTTCTTCGGCCCGCTCGGCCCGCTCTAAAATATCGGCAATGCTGCCGTGATATTTACGCTCTAGGTTGCGAATCAAGGTGAGGCGATCTTCGATCTCGTCGAGGCGATGGGGATCGAAATCGAGCTGATTGAGGTAAGCGCGCACACTGCTCGCCAAGTCTTCGATGCGATAGCGCAGGTCGCTGGCCTGTTCGCTCAGGCTGGCGACGTTGGGATCGATACGCGCCAGGTCGGCCAGTTGCCCATCGACCTCGGCCATGAGCTCGACAGCCGGACGCACACTCACCCGCCCGCTCTCTTCACCTTGGTACAACAAGGTATAGGCAGACGAGATCAGATCGGTGATGCGCGCACCATTCTGCAGCAGTTGGCGCTCTTGCACAAGCTCTTGTTCTTCGCCAACCCGCAGTTTGGCCGCCGTTACATCTTCAAGCAAAAAGCGCAGCTCTTCAAGCCGTTCGTTCCGACGCGCTTCGTTGCGACGCAACTGAGCCAGTTCATCGCGCACTTGGCGCAATCGCCCGACCTCGTTCGCGATCTGCTCGCGCAAGGGCAGCAACGAACCGTAACGGTCGAGCATATCGAGATGGGTTCGGGTATCAAATAAGGACAAGCCTTCGTGCTGGCCGTGAATATCGACCAGATGCGAGCCAACTTCGCGCAGAGTCGTCAAGTTGACTGCCCGTCCGTTGATACGTGCAACACTCCGACCGGTTTCGCCATTGATTTCGCGCGACAGTATCAGTTGATCGTCGCCCTCATCGAGCAGGCCGTTCTCTTCTAGCAAGGCCAAGAGCGCCGGCGAGTCGTCAAGACTGAAGACGCCTTCGATCCGCGCGCGCTGGCTGCCCGCACGTACCCATGAAGGATCGGTTTTCTCGCCACGTAGGGTGCCAAGTGCATCGATAATGATAGACTTACCAGCACCTGTCTCACCAGTCAGTACATTAAAATCCCGCCCTAAACGGAGATGCAAATGATCGATAATCGCGAAATCACGAATTTGTAGCTCTAATAGCATAGGCTAGTCTTATTACATACGAACAGATGAGCGTTGCTCTAATGTCTGCAAGCATTGTACCATAGACAGTGTTGCAACGCTATACAATCATCTGTTTACAAGTTTGGCATGCAGAAGCTATTTAACGAAGTATCGCTTGTTATACCGCTGGTATAACAAATCCGCTTGCTTTAGAATGCTGCGGCAAGGTCTTGCCCTTCCATTGGTTGCTTGGCGCGTCCGCCTACGGCTATCAACATCCTGCCCAACAAACGAGGCTTGTATCTGTGTACCGAAAGACCTCCCCAAAGCCAACAATGCAAACGGATTTTGTATTAGAACCCTTTAGCTACCCTAGAATAGCTTGAATATAGCACAGATGAACTAGTTGAGCAAGCATGCGAAAGCGTATCGCACTGTTGAATGCAGAAGATGGCGCGGAACCCGACTATTTCTACTCTTTCCCCGGCTTTTCGTTTTCAGGCGTGGCAAGAACATACGTCTTTAAACGGATTTGGTATGAAATCTGCTGGACTGCTGTGTTTTGGGGGCGCTGCCCACAGGCTGCTAGCCCAGCCTTGCGGCGGAAAGGATGATTGTAGCCGTAGGCGGACGCGGTTTTAGCCCTCTTTGGGGTAGAAAACAAGCCGCCAATGCATAAGAGTAACGAAGCGGATTCCGGTACGAGAGCGGCAACAAAATACTAGGGAATCTCGTTTAATAGACCACAGAGCGCCACTATTGGGGTGTGCCGATCGCACATAAGCAGCGCCCCAATACGCAAAGTAAGCGCTACGCAAAAGCTTATTTACTGTCTTAGAACGTAGCGAATACTCTCCCACTGCGGTGAGTCATATGCTACAATAGAAAGAAGCGATGTATGGAACGTGTAGGAGACCATGTGTGAGTGCTCTCAACCATTTTGAACAATTTATGGAGAACATGGTCGAGGGTTCAGTTGCGCGACTCTTCCGCAGCCCGGTTCAGCCTGCTGAGATCGCAAAACGCCTTGAGCGAGCCATGGAAAGCCAACAAACCATTAGCGTCAAACGCATCATCGTTCCCAACGTGTACAAGGCGTATCTGCACCCAGAAGACTTCAGCGCGTTTCAGCCCATGCAAGCCGATATGGAGCGTGAAATGGCGGTCTACCTGCGCGAACTAGCAGATGAACGCAACTTCTCGATGTTGGCCCATCCTGTGGTCACGCTTAATCCTGACCCGGGTGTGGCGCGTCGCTCGATCCAAGTCGTCGCTGAAACCGTCAGTGTCCAAGATGGCCCTTCTAACCAAACCCAGGTGATGATGGGCACAGCCAACTTGGGCAATATACCGATCACCCGCGCCTCGGCAATGCTGTTGTTGCGCACAAACCAAGGCCCTCACCATATTCCGCTTGAAAGCACCTTGCTGACGATCGGGCGTGGTCTGAGCAACGATATTATTCTCGAAGATGCCCGCGTTTCGCGCCACCATGCCCAACTGCGCTATAAAACGCGCCGCTTCTGGATCACCGATCTAGGCAGCACTAACGGCACCTTTGTGAACGGCGAACGCGTGAATGAAGCCCCTCTGCGTGATGGCGACACTGTGTCGCTCGGCGGACTTGAAATGACCTTTCGAGAAGGCTGATCAACGATTCTTGAGGTCAGATCGCGCCATACAATCTTGCGGTAATAGGAATTATGACCGAAATTTTTAACTTTTCGATCGATGCAATCGTCCTGATCCTTCGTTTAAGTGTGGTCGTCTTTCTGTATCTCTTTTTGTGGCAAGCCTTACGAGTCGTCACATATAGCCTGCAAGGGGGCGGTCAGGTTTCAAACAACCCGGTCAGCCCCTATGGGCAATTGGTCATCGTTGCATCGGGTCAGAGCGGTTTGCCTGTTGGCAAAGCCTTCCCGCTTAATCCGGTCAATGTGATCGGGCGCAGCCTCGAAAGCGATATCGCCCTCAACGACAACTTTATGTCTGCCCAGCACGCACTGCTCGAATTGCGTGGCAACGAGTGGTTCTTAGAAGATACCGGTAGCACCAACGGCACCTTCGTCAACGGTTTCGAAGTGCGCGATCCTACGCCGATCAACTACGGCGACATTGTGCGGGTAGGCCGCGTCGAGCTGCGGCTCACAAAATAGGGTTGATTCGCCCAAAGTCCCTATGGTATACTAAATCCTGTTACGGATAGAGCCGCCTTTGAGCATCTGAGGGTTTGTTATGCTGGCCACTTACGCCTTTATCGGGGTCTTATTTATCGCAGCTCTCAGTTTCCCCCTGCTCCCTTTAGTGCTGGCTCGTTTCCTACGCCCCAAACGCCCAACGCCTATCAAACAATCCACCTATGAATGTGGCTTGGAAGCGATCGGCGATATTCACGTCCAATTCAAAGTCCAATACTATCTCTACGCCCTCGCCTTCGTCATCTTCGATGTCGAAGTGCTCTTCCTCTATCCATGGGCTGTGGCCTATAACCGTCTCGGGGTTTTCGCACTTGTCGAGATGCTGATCTTCCTTGCGCTTTTGATCTTTGGTCTTGTATACGCCTGGCGCAAAGGCGCGCTTGAATGGAAGTAGGGTCTAAGCGCCCTCAACAAGCTGCCTTCTCGCTCTCACACCCTCTCTAACGGCAAGCAGCAGCTTGACAGACAACTGAATTGAGGTGTACTGATGCCCAGCGACGATGCTGTTCAGAGTGACCTCGAACAACAAGGTGTCTTTTTCTCCACCCTCAACCGCTTCTACAATTGGGGCCGCCGCTCTTCGGTCTGGCCGATGGCCTTTGGACTGGCTTGTTGCGCGATCGAAATGATGGCCACAGGTCTGAGTCGCTATGACCTCGCTCGCTTTGGGGCCGAGCTGTTTCGGGCCAGCCCGCGCCAAGCCGATCTAATGATCGTGGCAGGAACCGTCACCAAAAAGATGGTCCCCCAAGTGGTGCGGCTCTACAACCAGATGCCCGAGCCGCGTTATGTGATCTCGATGGGAGCCTGTGCCACCTCGGGCGGGCCCTTCCGCGACGGCTACAACGTGGTGCGCGGCATCGACCTCTATATACCAGTCGACGTCTACGTACCCGGCTGCCCACCCCGACCCGAAGCCCTGCTGCACGCCCTGATGACGCTGCAAAGCCAGATCGACCGCCAGAATCTCAAGCAGGTGCGCTGGTACGGCAAAAAGGCGCGCCCGCAAAGCCAAGACTTTCCGGTGCCGAGCTATGGCCCGCACGGCCTAGAGATCGATGGAAAGTTGGTTGATCCGGTCGGGTCGCTGCCCCTGATCAGCTCCTATAGCTCGCCTATGGAGGGCGAACAACGGCGCGATCAGATCGAGCACCCCGAACTGGTACGGGTCTTCCCCGATATGGAGCGCGAGCTTCGCGAAGAGACCTCAGCTAGCTACGCCGAAGCGCTAGAAGGCGAGGATCAACATGTCCGACGATAACTCTGAGCTTAGTGCTCGTCAACGCGACGAAGCCCGCGCCGCCCTGCAGCGCGACCTACCCTTTGCGCTTTCGCCCAGCGGATCGTTCCCAAGCCCCGAGGGCGGCCCCGATCTGCTCGCGACCTCCGACATTGTGGTCGAAGCCCAGCAGATCGCGGCGGTAGCGCGCTATCTACGCGCCTCACTCAACTACATCTACCTCTCGAATATCACGGCGGTCGATCTGCTGGCCCATGGCTGTTTCGAGCTCGTCTATCACTTCTACCGTCTGAGCGGCGGGCCTGCCCTCACCATCAAGACTCGTCTGCCGCGCGAAAAGCCGGAACTGCCTTCGCTCACACCCTTCTGGCCGGGGGCCGCCTTCCAAGAGCGCGAAGCCTACGATCTGTTTGGAATCGTGTTTAAGGGCCACCCCGATCTGCGCCGGATCTATATGTGGGATGAGTTTGAAGGCTTCCCAATGCGCAAAGATTTCGTTCGTCAGGGCGATAAATATCTCTCGGAATAGAGCAAGATAAGGCCAGCGCCTTATTTGCTTTGAGGTACCCGCCGATGTTGAGCACAGACGAGCTTCAGATCAATATCGGGCCACAACACCCATCAACCCACGGCGTCTTTCGCTTGCTGACCCGTCTCGAAGGCGAAACCATCATCGAACTGACGCCCGTCTTCGGCTATCTGCACCGCAACCACGAGCAGCTTGGCGAGGCCAACAGCTACCTGCAAAATATGCCCTTCACCGATCGCCTCGACTACTTCAACTCGATGGCAAATAATCACGCCTACGCTCTGGCGGTCGAGAAGCTGGCCGGAATCGAAGTGCCGGAGCGAGCAGAATACATCCGCGTGATCATGGTTGAGCTAACGCGCATCCTCAACCATGCCGGAGCGATCGGCTTCCTCTTCAACGATATGGGCGCTTGGCAGACCCAGTTGGCCTTCAGCATGCGCGAGCGCGAGAAGATCCTCGATCTGTTCGAGATGGTTTCGGGCGCGCGAATGATGTGCAACTACTTCCGCTTCGGCGGCGTGGTGCGCGATCTGCCGCCCGAGTTTCTGCCTGCGCTTCAGGATCTCTTAGAGGCCATGCCCGCCTTCATCGACGAGCTAGAGCGCCTGCTGAGCGAAAACGAGATTCTGCTGGCCCGCACCCAGAATATCGGCATTCTGCCCAAAGAGCTGGCCATCAGCTACAGCGTGACCGGGCCCATGCTGCGCGCCAGCGGCATCCCCTACGACATCCGCAAAGCCGAGCCCTATAGCATCTACGACCGCTTCGACTTCGACATTCCGATCGGCAGCGTGGGCGATGTCTACGACCGCTTTTTGGTGCGCATCGAAGAGATGCGCCAGAGCCGCCGCATTCTGCTGCAAGCGCTCGAACAGCTCCCCGATGCGACCGGTTCGCACATCAATCCCAAAGCGCGCCAGAACGTGCGCCCACCCGTAGGCGACGCCTACACGCGCATCGAGTCGCCCAAAGGCGAGCTGGGCTTCTATCTGGTGAGCGACGGCAGCACCAAGCCCTATCGCTACAAGATTCGCGCGCCCTCCTTCATCAATCTGACGCCGCTGGGCGACCTCTGTCGCGGCCATAAGATCGCCGATGTAGTGGTTATTCTGGGCAGTATCGACATTGTTTTGGGGGAGGTAGATCGATGAGCATACAGATTCAGCGCGGCAAAGCCATCACCGTCGATCGCCGCACGCGCAAAACCCCGATGGGCCAAGGGCTGCTACGAGGTTTGGGCGTGATCTGGAAGCATTGGAGCGCCTCGTTCCAGAAGAACGACTCCTACAAAAAGATCCAAGGCACCTTCACCATCGAGTATCCCGAAGAGCGCCGCCAACTGCCCGAAGCCTATCGCAACATGCCGATTCTGCTCTATGATGAGCAAAGTGGCCACGAGTTCTGCACCTCCTGCTTCCAGTGCGAGCGGATCTGCCCGCCCCAAGTCATTCACATGACGCAGGCCAAAGATCCGGCCACCGGCAAACCCGTGCCCGCCGTCGAAAGCTTCGAGATCGAGTACGACGCCTGTATGAGCTGCGGCCTCTGCGCCGAAGTCTGCCCCTTCGAGGCGATCAAAATGGATCATACCTTCGAGCTTTCGACCCACGATCACCCTTCGCTCACCGTCGATAAAACCGCGCTCAACCGGCCGACCACCTACTATGCCCAGATCGCGCCGCGCATGTGGGAAGAGGTCAAAGAGAACGCCTACAAAAAGCTCGCGGCCAATATGAAGCGTCGCAGCGACCTGATCGGGATCGCCCCACAGATGCAAGAACAGCTGCGCGAACAACTGGCGCGCGCGCCCCAAGCCGAGCCAGCGCCCGAGGCAGTTGCAAGCGCCAGCACAACGGCCGACGACAAAGCCGCTCGCTTAGCTGCTATCAGAGCAGCCAACGCCGCCAAGAGAGCTAACAGCGAAAATGGCCAGGCCGCCCAAGGCGACGCCACACAGTCAGCCGACGACAAGGCCGCTCGCTTGGCCGCCATCAGGGCCGCCAATGCCGCTAAACGCGCCGCTCAGCAAGCCCAAGCGAGCGAAGCGCCCGAAACAGCTCCAAGCGAGTCGGCAAGTCCAGCCGACGACAAGGCCGCTCGCTTGGCCGCCATCAGGGCTGCCAACGCCGCTAAACGCGCCGCTCAGCAAGCCCAAGCGAGCGAAGCGCCCGAAACAGCTGCTAGCGAGTCGACAAGTCCAGCCGATGAAAAGGCCGCTCGCTTGGCCGCCATCAGGGCTGCCAACGCCGCCAAGCGTGCCGCTGCAGCCGCCGAAAAAGGACAGGAGGAATAGCCATGCGCGATCTGATCGATGGCCTCCTCAACACCACGCTCGGGCTAGGCGCGCCAGACTGGCTCGTCTCGCTGATCAGCTACGTGGCGATCGTGACGATTATCTTTCTGGTCGCGCCCTTCCAGATGCTCTTTTTCACCATGTACGAGCGTCGCGCCATCGCCCGCATGCAAGACCGCATCGGGCCGAATCGAGTCGGGCCAGAAGGGGCCTTCCAGCCGATCGCCGACGGTGTGAAGATGTTCACCAAAGAAGACATTGTGCCGGCCGGGGCCGACCGCTGGGTTCATCTGCTCGCGCCCTGTGTGGTGGTCGCGCCCACCATGCTGCTCTTCGCGGTGGTTCCCTGGGGGCCGGGCATGGTGCCGGTCGATCTCAACGTCGGACTGCTCTTTTTCGTCGCGATCTCGTCGATCAGCGCGATCGGCATTATGATGGCGGGTTGGGGCAGCAACAATAAATTCGCTCTGCTCGGGGCGATGCGCGGCGTGGCCCAGATGATCTCCTACGAGATCCCCGCCGTTCTCAGCCTCTTGGCGGCGGTGCTGCTGGCGGGCAGCATGTCGCTGGTGAGCTTGGTCAACCTGCAAGCCGGCCTGCCCTTCGTGGGCATGCTGGCAGGCATCGATCTGGGCTTGGGCTGGCTGATCTTCACCCCGGTCGGCTTTGTGGGCGCGATCTGCTTCTTCATCGCCGCCTTGGCCGAGGGCGAGCGTACGCCCTTCGACATCCCCGAAGCCGATTCCGAGATCGTAGCGGGCTATATGACCGAATACAGCGGCATGAAGTTCGGCCTCTTCTATCTGGCCCAATACATCTTGAACTTCCTGCTCTGCGCCATCACAGCCACGGTCTTTTTGGGCGGCTGGCAGTTTCCGGGCGTTAACTGGCTCTACGAGCGCGCGATCAGCCCGGCCAACCCCGCTGGCAACGGCCTCTTCAACGTCTTGGCGGGCGTCTTGGGCGTCTTCGCCTTTCTGCTCAAGACCTACCTGCTCTTTTATGTGATGATCTGGCTGCGCGGCGCCTTCCCGCGTCTGCGGGTCGATCAGCTGATGCATTTCGGCTGGAAATTCCTGATTCCGCTCAGCCTGGTCAACATTTTGAGCGCCTCGCTCTGGGTCGCGTGCATGCAGTGGGGCGCCGAGCAAGGCATGGGCGCGATCGAAGGCTGGTCGCCCTGGGCGCGCTTGGCGCTGGCCTTTGTGCTCACCTTTGCCATCAATCTGGTCGGCTACATCGCCTTGGTGCGCATTCAGGCGCCCACGCGCAGACGCCCGAGCAGGCTGACGGGCAGTATCGCTGTGCCATAACATCTCAGATCTAACGAGCGCGCATTGCGAAAGGCCGTCCCAAACCGATCGATTAGCTTCAGGCGGAGAGGCGTCTAGCCCCCATGCGGTCCTAAGCGCGTCCGCCTCCGGCTACTAAACATCCCGCCCAACAAAGGAGGCTCTCTCGCTCGCAGCGCGGCGGCGTCGCATTCATCGCAAATCAACGCAACCCAAAGCGCTCGCCGTGCTCCGCTCTGCCGCAGGCAGACAAGCAGCCGAATGTAGTGAGCAAGTTGTTGATAGCCGTAGGCGGACGCGCTAGAAGCCGAATGAAAGGTTGAGAGGTCTCCGCCAAAGTAATAACCACCGGAAGTACACGAGCGTATGTGGTTTGAGCGCACCGAGCCGACAGGTTTGCGTAGAAAGAAGTTTGGTACAATAAGATCCAGTTTGGAAAGATTCGCTGCACAGAAACGTAAAGGACGCTATGCAGACGACCGTTTTGATATTATTTGCCCTCATCACTGCGCTGATCATCGGCTCGGCCACCATGGTTGTGACGGTGCGCAACATCATTCATAGCGCGCTCTGGCTGATCACAACCTTTTTCGGAATCGGCGCGCTCTTTCTGCTTCTCGAAGCCGAATTCGCCGCCGTCGTGCAGGTCTTGGTCTACGTTGGCGCGGTCGCAGTTTTGGTGCTCTTCGCCATTATGTTAACCCGTAACGTCGACGGCCAAGGTCAAGCGCTGCTCTTTCGGCGCTGGTGGGTTGCGCTGCCGATCTGTCTGCTGCTCTTCGGCGCGATTCTGGTACCGACCTTCGTAAATCAGAGCTGGAACAGCGTTCTGCCCGTGGCGACCGCGCCCGGCGCACCCAGCAACTTGGCTGGCTCGCTCGAGATCGGGGCCTCTTTTATGCGCGAATACCTGCTGCCCTTCGAGGTCGTTTCGATCTTGCTCTTGGTTGCGCTGATCGGCGCGATCGTGATCGCCTTAGAAGAGCGCGAACGCAGCCGACGGGTGCTGACCTTGGCGGAGGAGTTCGCCCTCAAGAGTGCGAGCGCTCAAGCAGCGCCGCCCGAAGCGATCGAGGCAAGCTCGGCGGAATCGACTTCTGAAGGAAAGAGCGAATAGAAAGCTATGACGCAAGCTGTCTCTCTTGAATATGTGCTTATTGTTGCGGCGGCGCTCTTCTGCATCGGGCTGTTTGGCGCGCTGGCCCGTCGCAATCTGATCAGTATGTTGATGGGCATCGAACTGATGCTCAACGCGGTCAATATCAATCTGGTTGCATTTTGGCGTTACTTGGAGCCGAGCTACGTTACCGGACAAGTCTTTGTGCTGTTTATCATCGCGGTCGCGGCAGCCGAAGCCGCCGTTGGCCTCGCGATGGTGATCGCGGTTTATCGCAGCCGAACAACGTTGCAAGCCGATGAGGTCGACTCGTTGAAAGGCTAGAGGTCGCAGTGAGGGCAGGCGTTTAAGGCTCGCGCTGCGACGCTACGGAGGGTGCAATGACGCTGTTCCTCCAGCACGCATGGCTGATTCCATCGCTGCCGCTCGTGTCGTTCCTTCTCATTTCCTGTACGCCACTCCGTCGGAAACATATCCAAGCCGCTTGGCTCGCTATCGCACTGATAGCAATCTCGGCGCTGTGGGCGATCGGCCTCTTGGTCGCGGTCGCCTCCCAAGTTGTCCAGCGACCTGGCGAGCCAAGCGGCTTCGCTTTTGCTGAACCCGCTCTGATCCAACGCTTCGACTGGTTGCCAACCGGCAGCAGTACCATGCAGATGGGCTTCTACATCGACCCGATCGTGGCGGTGATGCTGGCCATGGTGACCATCACTTCGAGCGCTATCCACCTCTTTTCGCTCGGCTATATGGCCGGGCATCCCCGTCAGGCGCGTTTCTTCTCGTTTATCTCGCTCTTCAGCGCCGCCATGCTCTTGATGACGCTGGCCGACAACCTGCTGCTCTTCTTTATGGCCTGGGAGATTATGGGCCTCTGCTCCTATCTGCTGATCGGCTTCCTCTACACCCGCCCGCAAGCCGCCCAAGCCGCCCTGAAAGCCTTTATCACCACCCGCATTGGCGATGTGTTAATGCTCTTGGGCATGGTCTATCTCTACACTTTGGCGGGCAGTCTGGCCTTTGGCTACCGACAGGGCGAGATCTTCGCGCCCGATTTTCTGCAGCAGATCGGCACAGAGACCAACCGCTTGGGCCTGAGCCACGCCACCACGATCGCGCTGCTGCTCTTCGGCGGCACAATCGGCAAGTCGGCCCAGTTCCCGCTGCACGTCTGGCTGCCCGACGCCATGGAAGGCCCAACGCCCGTCTCGGCCCTCATCCACGCCGCCACCATGGTCGCAGCCGGTGTCTTTCTGGTGGGCCGCACCTACCCGATCTTTTTGGCCGACGGCGGAACGGCCCTGGCTTGGGTCACGTTTATCGGCGCGCTGACCGCGATCGTAGGGGCCAGCATCGCGGTCGCCCAATTCGACATCAAACGGATCTTGGCCTATTCGACGATCTCGCAACTGGGCTTTATGGTCGCGGCGCTCGGCATCGGCGGCTGGATGGCGGCCATGTTCCATCTGCTGACCCACGCCTTCTTCAAAGCGCTGCTCTTCCTCGGCTCCGGCTCGATCATTCACGCCATGGAAACGGTTCCGGCCATTCACAGGATTCACCACCACGACGAATACGCCGCCCAACAGAGCGCCCAAGATATTCGCAATATGGGCGGCCTGCGCAGCCGCATGCCCTGGACCTTCTGGTGCTACACCATGGGCTACCTGGCTCTGATCGGGATCGTGCCCTTCTCGGGCTTCTGGAGCAAAGACGAGATTCTGACCGACGCTTTTGTGCATCAGCACTGGCTGAGCTATGCAATCTTGAGCGCCGCCGCCCTGCTGACCGCCTTCTATATGACGCGCCAATGGCGAGCGACCTTCTTCGGCGCGTTCCGAGGCGATAAGCCGCGTGTGGTCACAGCCAGCGAGAGCGAGTCGCACATGCATGAGCACGAGGGTGCGCATGCCGAGAGCGATCCTGCACCCCAGCGCTGGCCGGAAGATTGGCGTATGATCGCGCCTCTGGTGCTGCTGGCCAGCTTCGCGGTCACGGCGGGCGCCTTCAACCTGCCCTTTGCGGGCGGCCACTGGCTGAGCGATCTGCTCGGCCAAGAGCACGCCAGCTTCAACCTGCTGGTCGCGGCCATCGCCCTGATTCTGGCCGGAATCGGCGTCTGGCTGGGCTGGAGCTACGCGACGGCCTTTAGCGATGCCCACAGCAGCGATCCGCTCGAAGTGCGCGCTCCCAGCCTCTTCCAAAGCCTCAACCAACGCCTCTATGTCGATCAGTTCTACCGCGCTTCCATCGTTCGCTTGGCGCATAGCTTGGCGACACTCTGGCGCTGGATCGATACCCGCATCTTCGACCGCACCCTCGACGGTCTGGGCGATCTCACCCTGCGTTTCGCGCATGTGAACGCCTCGATCGACGACCGTGTGCTCAACGACGGATCGGACGCGCTCGCCAACGGCACAGTCGCGAGTGGCGACCTGATCCGCCGCAGCGAGACGGGCAAAATCCACGACTATCTGGCGATGATCTTCGCAGGCGTCGTGATTTTAGGCGTGATCTATCTCTACCTGTTTTAAGCAGGCTTTCAGGAGGATGCGATGCCAGCCTATCTTATTGCCGCTCCCGATGGAGTACCGTGGCTTTCGATCTTGATCTTCTGGCCGATCGCCGGACTGTTTCTGCTCTGGGCCAGCGAGCTCACGCCCATCTCCCAGCGCTGGATCAAACGCGCGGTCGTGCTCTGGATGCTGGTGCCGCTCGCGATCGTGATCAGCATCTGGCTGCGCTTCGATCCCAACCGCGTGGTCGAGGGCCAAGGCGCGATTCAGTTTGTAGAACGTTTCGCCTGGGTGCGCTCGATTCAGGTCAACTACTTTCTGGGCGTCGATGGCATCAGCCTGCCGCTGGTCTTTCTGACCGTGGTGATGGCCCCGATCGCAGCGCTGGCCTCCTTCTCGGTCGAAGATCGCTACAAAAGCCACTTCGCCCTCTTGCTGCTGCTAGAGAGCGCCATGCTGGGCTACTTTCTGGCGCTCGATTTCTTCTTCTTCTTCATCTTCTGGGAATTCAGCCTTGTGCCAGCCTTTGTGCTGATTCAGCTTTGGGGCCGCGACGATCGCCGAGCTGCGGCTTTTACCTTCTTCGTCTACACCTTGGCGGGTTCGCTGGGCATGCTGCTGCTCTTCCAAGTCTTCTACCTCGCCACACGAGCGACGGGAGCTGGCAGCTTCGATCTGATAACGCTAGGCCGTTTAGGGCAAGGGTTGCCCACCGCTGGCTACAGCGCCGATCTGCAAAGCATCATCTATCGCTGGGTCGAGCAGATCGGAATCGTGGGACTGATCGGCGGCAGGCCGCAGTTCTATAGCGGAATCGCCTTCTGGTGCATCTTCATCGCCTTTGCGATCAAGCTGGCGGTCTGGCCCTTCCACACCTGGCTGCCGAACAGCTACAGCAGCGCGCCGACGGCTGGCTCGATTCTGCTGGCCGCCGTGATGAGCAAGATGGGCGCCTACGGCATGCTACGCATTCTGTTGCCGTTTGTGCCCGACGCAGCGCGCTACTTCGCGCCAGTGATGGGCGCGCTGGCCCTGATCAGCGTGGTGGCGGGGGCCTTCGGGGCGCTCTCCTACGTCAACGGCGATCTCAAGCGCCTGATCGCCTACACCTCGATCAACCATATGGGCTATGTGATGCTGGCGATCGCGGCGGCTGCGGCGCTCGGCGCGGCACAACAGGATAGCCGCACCATCGCGATCAACGGTGCGCTTTTGCAGATGGTCGCCCACGGGTTGAGCACGGGAGCGCTCTTCCTCTTGGCGGGGGCTTTGGCGAAGCGCACGGGCAGCTATCTGCTGAGCGATTTCGGCGGTCTGCGAGCGGCTATGCCCGCCTTCGCAGGCGTGATGGGCGTGGCGCTATTCGCCAACCTCGGTCTGCCGGGCTTAGCAGGCTTTATGGGCGAGTTTTTGATCTTTCGAGGCGCTTGGGCCAGTATGCCCTTTTTCACCAGTCTAGCCACGATCGGATTGTTGATCAGCGCACTCGCTCTGCTCTTAGCCTTCCAACGGATCTTTTTGGGGCCGATCAAGCAGAAATGGCAGCACGTTTCCGATCTTGATCTGGTAGAATGGACAGCGGCACTGCCACTACTTGCACTGTTATTGATCGGCGGCATCTACCCCGCCGCACTCGTCAATCTAAGCAATGCCACAGTCTATGCCCTCGTTGAGATCTTTGCACGAGCGGTGTAAAATCAGTGCAGACCGTGGGCAGCTTTCTCTGGAACCGCGTCAACTATTAGGATATCTATGCATCTGATCATGCTCCCGACCAATGTGCCATGGCTCAGCCTTTTGTGGCTCAGCTTGGTCGTTCCGGTTCTGACGATCATCTGCATTCCGAGCGAACACAAACAAGCTATTCGCTGGGTTGGCACGATCTTCGCTGGCCTATCACTCGTTCTCGCGCTCGCCATCTTCTTCGGCTACGACAGCGCCCGAGGGGGATACCAATTTCTCGAACAGCTCGACTGGATCCCTCAACTCGGTATCAGCTACTTGTTAGGTGTTGATGGCATCAACACGCCGATGCTCTTGTTGAATGGCATCGTGATTTTTGCTGGCGCATTGATGAGCTGGAACATCAACGAGCGGGTCAAAGAGTATTGGGTCTTGCTCTTGTTGCTGGCCGTCGGTGTCTATGGCGTGTTTGTCGCGCTCGACCTCTTTTTGCTGTTTGTCTTCTATGAATTGGCCGTCTTGCCCATGTACATCTTGATCGGTGTGTGGGGCAGCACCCGCAAAGAGTACGGCGCAATGAAGCTTACGCTCTATCTGATGGGCGGCAGCGCGCTGATTTTGATCGGCATGCTGGCGGTCTATCTGGGCAGCGGCCTACGCACCTTCGACCTTTTGATTCTGGCCGAAAACGTCAACTTCGCGCGCCAATTCCAAAGTCTGTTCTTCCTCCCCTTCTTCACCGGCTTCGCGGTCTTGGCGGGCATGTTCCCCTTTCACACGTGGTCGCCGACCGGTCACGTCGCCGCGCCCACCGCTGTCTCGATGCTGCACGCTGGCGTTCTGATGAAGCTAGGCGCCTATGGCTGTCTGCGCGTCGCCATGATGCTGATGCCGCAGGGAGCCGCCGACTGGCTGTGGGCGATCGCCGCGCTCACGCTGATCAACGTGGTCTATGGGGCGCTGATCGCGCTGACCCAACGCGACCTCAAGTTTATGATCGGCTATTCCTCGGTCAGCCATATGGGCTTGGTGCTGATCGGACTCGCTTCGGCCAACGAAACTGGCCTGACCGGGGCGGTATTGCAGATGTTCGCCCACGGCGTTATGACCGCGCTCTTCTTCGCAGTGGTCGGGCGCATGGTCTACGACCGTACCCACACCCGCATGCTGCCCGAGCTGGGCGGCCTCGCCAAAGTGATGCCTTTCGCCGCTTGGATGTTTGTGATCGCTGGCCTCTCTTCGATGGGCATGCCGGGCCTGGCTGGCTTCTGGGCCGAGCTCAACATCTTCTTGGGTGTCTGGGAACGCTTCCCGATCGTGGCGGTGCTGGCTGCGATCTCGATTCCTATCACGGCCGCCTATATTCTGCGCGCCCTCTACCAAGTCTTTTTCAGCGAGGCGAACAACGAAGCTTATGCCCATCTGCCCAAGCTCACATGGCAGGAATACAGCGGGGCACTCTTGCTGGCCGCAGTGCTGATTATCGTTGGTCTCTACCCCGCGCTGCTCAGCGATATGATCCACAGTAGTGCCGCCGAGGTGGTGCAAACAATGCGAGCTGCCACCTTGGCTCTCAACCAGTAGTCTGAGAAGGAGCTGACGGTGCAATTTACTTTGGTTGAAATCCCTCGTTTGCTGCCAGAACTCCTGCTGCTGGTACTGGCGGTGCTTGTGCTCGGCTCGGATATCTTTGAACGCTGGGCAAGCAATGAAGAAGCGCAGATCGAGCGCAACCGCTCGGCGGGTTCGCTCACCAGCATCGGCCTTGTGCTGATCTTCGGCATCGCCCTCTTGCAGAGCGGCTATGTCTATCTGCTGCCAGCCGATGCGCCCACCAACCCGCTCACCAATATTGTGCGCAACCTGCAGGCTGGCGGCCCCTACGCTGGCGAACTGCTCGGCGTGCCGATCACACCCATTCTAGGCGCCTTTCACAGCGATCATCTCACTATGATCGCGCGTCTGACCTTTATCTTGGCCGCCTTTGTGACCTCTACCATCGCCTACGAAACGCTGAAGATTCGCAATCCGGGCGAGTTCTATGCCCTGCTGCTAGCGAGCACGGTCGGCATGTGTCTGATGGCGGGCGCGACGGAGCTGATTCTGGCCTTTATCGCAATCGAGCTAACCTCGATCCCGCTTTACATTTTGGCGGGCTACTTCCGCGACGATAAGCGCTCGAGCGAAGCTGGAATGAAATACTTTCTCTTCGGCGCGCTCTCGTCCTGTATCATGCTCTACGGCATGAGCTTGGTCTTCGGCTTCAGCGCCAACGCGGGCAGCAACGGCCCGAACTCGGGTTTTATGACCCAGTTCCGCAGCATCGCTGAATCGACCGAAGTCGCCAGCAACACCACGCTCTTGGTGGTCGGTATGATCTTTATGATCGTCGGCTTGGGCTACAAGCTGGCGGTTGTGCCCTTCCACGCTTGGGCGCCCGACGTCTACCAAGGCGCGCCCACCGTGGTCACGGGCTTTATCTCGACCGCTTCCAAAATGGCGGGCTTTCTGCTCTTGTTGCGGCTTTTAGAGGTCGCCTTCCCCAGCTTGGTCGGCTCGGTGGCGCTCTCTTACAGCGGCCTGCCGGCTGTTGAAGCACCGGTGGGCGGCTGGTCGGCCCTGCTGGCCCTGATAGCCCTGCTGACCTTGGTCTTCGGCAACTTGGCCGCCCTGCCTCAAACCAACGCCAAACGCCTGCTCTCCTATAGCAGCATCGGCCAAGCGGGTTTCATTCTCTTAGGTGTGTTTGCTTGGTCGGCTATCAATCCGCTCGATCAAGCGATCGCCAACACCTCGCTGATCTACTACTTGGTGGTCTATCTGATCAGCAATATCGTAGCTTTCGCTATCATTTGTCTGGTCGAACAGCAGAGCGGAAGCGACGAAATCAGTGCCTTCAACGGTTTGGCCCAACGCAACCTGCCGTTAGCTGCCCTGATGACGATCAGCGTGCTCTCGCTGGCCGGTATTCCGCCGCTAGCAGGCTTTTTCGCCAAGTTCTACATCTTCTTGGCAGCTTGGCAAGCTGGGGCTTGGCCGATCGTGCTGGCGGCCGTTCTGGTCAGTTTTATTAGTCTCTACTACTACCTGCGCTTCTTGAAAGCTATGTTCATCGAAGCACCCGAGCAGAGCGAAAGATTGACTGTGCCGGGCACTGCCTTGGCGACGATCGCCGTAGTTAGCTTGTTGGTTTTGGCGCTCGGCATCTACCCAAATCTGCTGCTCGAGCTTGTCAACCACACGCAGGTAATCGCCAGTAACTAAACCCTCCAAACAGCAATCATGCCATGCATCGCCCATCGGTCTTAGGCCCTAGGACTGATGGGCGATTTGCATCTCATTATCAGCTTCTTGTAATCTATTTTGGCTCAAAATGTGCTACCCTATCGTCATATACGTTGTAGAACCATACTTCCAAACCAAGTTGGGGAGGCCGCGTAGCTTTTCCCTGATATGCCGTTCTCTAAAATATGGGTATATCGAGGGCTGAGCAGGCTTTTCCATAGGCGTATACAACATCCGCTTGATCTTTGGGTTTTGGGGTGGTCTTTCGGCACAGGCAGCTAGCACCCCCTTTTGGAGGGCGAGCTGTTGGTAGCCGTAGGCGGACGCGGTTGAGATCGAATGGGTGGAACATAACGCACCCGCTAGCGCTCTGAAGCCACCGGCAGGATGGGTGATGAGGTTGTTTGGTGACTACAAAGCAAGCTAGGCATCTTCAAACGAAGCTTGATAGCAAAACGTTTATAGACAATACAGGTGGTATACGGCGCGGCGATGCGCCTTTCGCGAGAAGGTTTGAACAATGAATTGGCTTGATATTTCAATGCTTGTGATCTTGGCGCTTTTTACCGTCTTGGGGATCTATTGGGGGCTTATTCGCCAAGTCTTGGCTATCGGCGGTCTGATCGTCGGCATTATAGCCGCTGGCCGCTATGGTCCTGAAGTAGCTGCTTGGCTCACCTCGTTCACCAACGACGATATTTTGACCGGCTGGCTCGGTTTTATCATTGTACTGATTGGCGTTAGCGCCGCCGCAAGCATCATCGCTTCGATTTTGCGCGTGTTTGTTGGGTTGCTCTTCCTTGGCTGGGTCGATCATATGCTGGGCGGAGTGTTGGGCTTTATTCAAGCTTCGCTGGCATGCATCACCATTTTAGCGCTCTCAACGATCTATCCTCTACCCGGCATCAGCCAAGCGATTCACGAGTCGCAGTTAGGCAGCATCTTCTTGGCGGCTAGCTCAAGCATTGCGTTGCTTTTACCCGAACATCTCCAACTCATTCTCGCCTCGGCTCTGAGTTAATCATCACATCGCTCAATTTGTTATCGCACCCCGCTTAGAGCGTTTGGTTTTCAAACAGTCAGCTTCTGCACAGACATCGATACGCTCTCAAGATGAGAACATAGATTGAGAGAGATTTTTGTGAAATCTCTCTCAAGAAAAACAATTTTCACTCTAGCAAAGCCCAAAAATCTTTCCTAAACCTACCTCTCCACAACCCAGCTAGCATTGAACACAAAAAGACAAGATGAAAACTAAAAGCTCGTATCCTGTTGGTGGATACGAGCTTTTATACGATCCACAATTGACGCTCTCACACACTTCAGCTATTCTAGACTGCTATACAAAGCGTACGCCAAAGGAGTTCTTATGGCACTTACACCCGACGATATACAGCTTGCGATCGAGCATATGAACGCAGATCACGCCGATGCCGTTCTAGCCTATGCCCAAGGTTTGGCTGGTCTGGCCTGGGCTGAAAGCGCCACCTTGACCGCTATCGATACAGAGAGGATCGAGCTGCTCGCGATCGCTCCCCAGCGTCAGCAAGTCGCAACGATCCCATTTAGTACGCCCGTTAGCAATCTGGCGTCTTTGCAGCAAGCAAGCGTAGAACTGGCGAAACACGCACGTCAAGCTTTAAGCTAAGCCAGCAAGGCCCGTTTGGCGACGCCTAGCCTACACAAGTAGCGCGGCTCAGACGAGATCCCTAGCACTCGCAGCCGAACAGATGTACCCTTTCGATCAGTCTCTACAGGCAGCCCTTTCTGCAGCGATAGCAAACAAATCGCTTCAAACATTGGTATATAAGGTCTGAAGAGTGCGATCATTCTTTCGTTATAATTGCTCCTTTGCGTGTCGTTAGTCGTATCTTCCTTGTTGGGCTGAGCCTTGCATACCTGATCTCTAAGGCCAGAAACAGAAATCTGCATACAGTTTGAAACTTGTGGAGCACACTATGTACGACCTTATCACCCTTGGCGAAGCAATGATCCGTTTCAGCCCACCCGACTTCGAGCGTCTTGAACAGGCTGCCCGTTTAGAACTACGAATCGGCGGAGCTGAGTGGAATGTTGCCAGCAACTGTGCCCGTTTAGGCATGAGCACAGCTTGGGTTTCGCGTCTGACCGATAACCCGCTAGGCTGGCGTATCGCCTCTGAAGCGCGAGCCCATGGCGTCGATACGCGGCACATCATTTGGACCGATAAAGACCGCATCGGCGTCTACTTCCTCGAACCCGGCCCAGCCCCGCGCGGCTCGCAGATCATTTACGACCGCGCCGACTCGGCGGCCAGCAAAATGCTACCCGAGCAGGTTAACTTCGAGCTCTTTGCTCAAGCTCGCGCTATTCACCTGACCGGCATCACGCCCGCCCTAAGCAAAGGCTGCCACGATGTAGCTTGGCAGGCACTCCAAAGCGCACGCGCAAGCGGTGCCTTCAGCAGCTTCGATATCAACTATCGCGCCAAACTCTGGTCGCCTCAAGAAGCCGCTCGCGCCCTCGAACCCTTCTGCGCCAATTCCGATCTGGTTGTGATGAGCCGCAGCGATGCTGCCCTACTCTTCGGCTGCGAAGGCTCGCCCGAACAGGTCGTCAACGCACTACAGAGCGCCTTCGGCAAACGTATTATTGTGCTCACCATAGGTGCAGAAGGCTCGGTCGCACTCTCGGCCGAGGGTGAATTCTACCAAGCCGGCCACCCCGAAACCCACGCCGTCGATCGCGTCGGTGCCGGAGACTCGTTTATCAGCGGTTTGCTCTATGCCCTGCACCATAAGCACGATCTCGCGACCGCCCTGCGTTACGGAGGAGCCTTGGCTGCTTTCAAGATGACCATTCCGGGCGACGCTGCCATGTGCAGCCGTAGCGAGCTCGAGGCGCTTGTGGCTGGTGAGCTAGGCGGGCTACGGCGCTAGAAAGGTCCCTCACGCCCTGCGCAAGCCAATCTACAGCCAAACGGCTTATTCTTTCGCTCTGGCGGCGAGGTCACTAGCTTCCATACGACCCTTGGCGCGTCCGCCTTCGGCTACCAAATGGGCGACCTGCCCTCATCCCCGACCCTTCTCCCGCAATGCGGGAGAAGGGAGCGAAACCCGCTTAACGCCTAGCCCTCTTGCAAGGCACCAAAACCGAGAAAAGAGTCACCTTCCACTCAGCCGATAGTCATACTAGATCCGTTCAAGGGCTTGCGCTCTCGCAACGAAGAACAAACAAAAACGAGAAAATGGTTAAGTTCCGCTCTGCCGAAGGCCAAAACACAAGGTGTTCAGCGGAATTTGGTATGAATGTGGCATGATGCTGAAGCGACGAAAAGTGACCAATAAAAAAAGACCTCTTTGGGAACACCCAAAAGAGGTCTTTCGAAATTGCTCGATCTTAGGCATTCATTCGCTGCTCATACAGCTTACGCATCGCAGCAATTTCGATCCGTGCCAACTCAAGGCGCTGCTCCCACATAAGGGGGTCAGCATCGACTGAGGATTTCCAAGCCTCAATACCACCTTTTTCGGCTACCTCTTCAGCGTAACGATCGGCCGTCTCAAAATCCAAACCATTTGTCGGCCAGTAACCAATCGTTACACCACCTAGTTGGCGCAGTTTCATCGGCCATGTGCCATCGTTACCGATGGTATCATCGTCACTGTGCTCTAATAAGAGAGCCGCCGCGCGCCGCGAAATGCCGCGCGATGCAGCCGTTACATCCCAACTGTCCTTATTCAACTGCGCATATACAAAATTGATGATGCGCTCTGTATCTCGTTGGACGCGCGGATGCGAACCAAATGCACGCTCGGTGCGCCCTAGCACTATGAAATCATAGGTTGGTAGCCAAGCCAAAACTGCTACCAACTCGTCTCTATGAAAATCAGCCCAATGTAATATACGATCGAAATCACACAAATGAAAATACGGCAGATCAGTTGCTAGCGCATCGGCCAATAACATACGGCGTGTTCGGCCCACATACGCAATGCCGCTTTCCACCTTGTTGATCTCAACCTGTACACCCGCTTCTCGCAATACCTCTATAGTACGAGGGTCACTATTGGCTGTGATACGTACGATGATCTTTTCATAGAGTTCTTGCAACGTTGGTAGGAGTCGAACTGTATGGTCGAAGAGTCTCCCTTCAGGATCGTGATGTGTTGAAATTAGCCCAATCCGCGTCATAGTTTCTTCCCGCACAAAGAGGACTTTATTTTGCTATTATAACACGCGATCTTTCCGCTCTAGAAACCAATTTTAACCAAAATAATATTATTTATCCCCAAAATGACAGAGGCCCCAGCTTCTATAGCTGGGGCCCAAATCAGAGCAGAGCTAGATAGTCTGTCTTTACAATAACTTGACGTTATAAACTACTACGAGCAACGTCCTGAGATTGTATGGTTTACTGGAAGGTCGTCCATCTAGGGTGCGATGTTAACTGCGATGCCTGCTAGGACAAACCGTGCGAACCTGCCCGAGAAGACGAGTTTGATAAAGTGACTAGTGCAACGTCTACGAGAAAGAGACAAGAACGAAATCGAAACGTGTTTGAAAGACTTCGAACAAAGCGTTGTGTATCAGGTTGTTTGCTGTGTCGTTAGCTGGATCGTCTGCTTGATTGTCGAGTATGTTGTTAGCTAGATCGTCTGCTTGATCGTGTGCTTCGTTGTTAACTAGATCGTCTGCTGAATTGTGTGCTTCGTCGTTAACTAGATTGTCTGCTTGATTGTTGAGTGCGTTGTTAGCTAGATCGTCTGCTTGATTGTGTGCTTCGTTGTTAACTAGATCGTCTGCTTGATTGTGTGCTTCGTTGTTAACTAGATTGTCTGCTTGATTGTGTGCTGTGTCGTTAACTAGATTGTCTGCTTGGTTGTTGAGTGCGTTGTTAGCTAGATCGTCTGCTGAATTGTGTGCTTCGTTGTTAACTAGATCGTCTGCTTGGGCGTTGAGTGCGTTGTTAGCTAGATCGTCTGCTTGGTTGTGTGCTGTGTCGTTAGCTAGATTGTCTGCTGAATTGTGTGCTGTGTCGTTAACTAGATCGTCTGCTTGATTGTGTGCTGTGTCGTTAACTAGATTGTCTGCTTGGTTGTTGAGTGCGTTGTTAGCTAGATCGTCTGCTTGATTGTCGAGTACGTTGTTAACTAGATCGTCTGTTTGGGCGTCGAGTGCGTTGTTAGCTAGATCGTCTGCTTGATTGTGTGCTTCGTTGTTAGCTGGGCCGTCTGCTTGATCGTCAAGTATGTTGTTAGCTGGGTCGTCTGCTTGATTGTCGAGTGCGTTGTTAGCTAGATTGTCTGCTTGGTTGTGTGCT
>CALGUG010000012.1 GCA_937902315.1 uncultured Chloroflexales bacterium | reverse complement strand
ACCGCGTCCGCCTCCGGCTACTAAACAGGGCTAGCAGCCCTCATCCCCGACCCTTCTCCCGCATTGCGGGAGAAGGGTGCGTGGCCCGCATTCCCGACCCTTTGACTGCTGAACTCAGCGACTGTCGTACCCTGAGCCTGTCGAAGGGTACGACAGTCTAAGGGTACGGCTATCGAAGCTAGACCTAATTCTCGCCTTCGGCTGTGCTGAAAATTGATAGCAAATCTGCTCAAAGACGTACACTCTTTCGATGCGGAAAGACGAAGAACCGGGAAAAAGGTTGTTTGAGATTTCGCGCGACAGCGCGAAATCTCAAACAACAAAAAGAGTCACGTTCCACTCTGCCGAAGGCCAAACAAGCGATCAAGTGGATTCGGTATGGCTTCGAGCAGCGAGCACGTTCGAGCCGCATTGTGCGCTTTGGCGCCCTGCGCCAAAGCGCGCCGTACCGCCCGAATGGACGAAAGGATGTTGATAGCCGAAGGCGGACGCGCTAGAAGTCGCATGGAGGGCTAGCAGCCTCTCCGCCTGATAGCCTAGAAGAGCAGGAAGTGGTTGCTGGCTAGGAAGCTGGCTAAGCCGATGATGCTGACGAAGAGCAGCCCTGCATAGAGCTTGAGGCCGAGTTTGCGCGGTGTATTTGGCCAGAGCTGGACGATGCGATAGCCTAACCAGAGCGCCGCTAGACCTGCCAGCCAAAAGAGCAGGCTGTGGGGCAGAACGTTCACCATCGCTTGGTAGGGATTGTTGACGATGCGTAGAACAATCACCACCAGATTCGCGATGCTCGTGAGGCCCAGCAGCGCCAGCCAAGCGCTGTATTGCTGCAGCTTCGAGAGCGGCTGTCGCTTGATCCGTCCTCGCAGCCAAGCGACTAGGCTCACGATCAGACCGAGCAGAAAGATCAGGGCGGCAGCCGCCAGCAGCAGCAGATTGACCTGCGGCGTGTTCCAGAACGAGACCGGACGTTGATCCATAATCGTGCCGTGGCTGATCTGAACGACTTTGCCCGAGGCGTCGGTGACGAAGAAGAGCTGGCTGCTTTCGAGACCGGCGTAGTCGAGCAGGCTGCGTTCGGGCGTGCTGCGCGTGTAGAGATAGGGCGCCGTCTCGACATAGGTTTGGCTGATGCCCATGGCCGGGATGCTGACCTGAATGCTGCCGTCGGGGTTGGCCGTCACCAGCGTATCGCCGTCGGAGATCAGGTTGAGCGCTTTGATGGGCGTCGATTCGACGATACGGGCCGAGCGGTAGCGTCCGACCACTTGGGCGCTGTGCTTGAGCGCGGGATCGACGCTGGGCTGGCTGTGAGTGCTGCCGATCAGGCTGTCGATCAGGGCGATGCGGGCGCCCGCCATCTCGCTGGCGACGTTGGTCAAGATGCTGATACCGAAGTTCTCTGCGGGCACGATCGCTACGAGCGCGGTGAAGCCTTCGGTGTTGCCGCTGTGCTCTAAGACGCGATGACCGCCAGCGAAGCGCTCCCAGAAGCCGTGGGCCACGCCGGGCAGATCGGGGTGGTGGCTGAAGCTGCGGCTCTGCATCTCGCGCAGGGTCTCGGGCTTGCTAAAGAGCTGATAGGGCGCAGCGCCGTCGTAGTTCATCTGGGCGATCAGAAAGTGCGCGAGGTCGTTCGCGGTCGAAGTCAGCGCGCCAGCCGGAACATCGTTGATGTAGACATTGGGCAGGGCCTGCCAGGCTTCGCCTTTCTTGACATAACCGATCGCTTTGTGCTCCATCACGCCTGGGATCGCGCTGTAGTCGGGATCGAAGAAGGAGTGTTGCATCTCCAGCGGCGCGAGAATGTTCTCTTGGACGTAGCGCTCGAAGGGCATGCCCGAGACGCGCTCGACGATCAAGCCAGCCAGACTGGTGCCGAAGTTGGAATAGGCCATAGTCGTGCCCGGGCGATAGATCTGCTTGGGCTGGCGGCCCGGCCCCAAGAACTGCTCGAGCGGCAGCAGATCGGCCGGATTATCGACCATTAAGCCTTCGATGCGCTCTTCAAAGCCCGCCATATGGTTCATCAGATGGAGCAGGGTGACCGGCTCGTCATAGCTGAGGGTCAGATAATCGGCTGGCAGATAGCTGCGAATATCTTGGTTGAGATCGAGCTTGCCCTGCTCAACCAGCTGCATCACAGCTGTCCAGGTGAAGAGCTTCGAGACCGATCCGGGCTCCATATAGGTTGTTTTTGGATCGACAGGCAGCTGTTTTTCAAGATTGGCGTAGCCGTAGCCCTTTTCAAAGACGATCTGACCATCTTTGACTATCGAGACTGATGCGCCGGGCACGTCTTTGCCAATATATTGTTGCATAATCTCGTCAACGGTCGCTTCCAGAGCCGATAGCGGTACGCCCGAGGGTGTGCTGCGCTCGTCGGCGTGGGCTGTGCCTTGCAGCGCCAGCGATAAGGCCATCACGATCATAACCAGTTGGATAAAATATCGTCGCATAGGATTTACTCCTTCGATAATGCTTTTCGTAAGTTCAAAAAGCTTCTATCTCAAGTCTAGCAAGCAGATCTTTCGTTTTTATCTCCCAACCCTTACGTATTTCTTACGCTACAATGGCAGGAGAATATAGAGCGTTAGGTTCAGGATAAAGGAGCGCAACATGGAACCAGCCATTTTGCTGATCGAAGATGACCGCGAGATCAGCAGCATGATCGCCAAGCACCTTGAGCGCGAAGGTATGCGGGTGATCCAAGCCTTTGACGGCCAAGCGGCCTTGACCAGCTTTCAACAGAACGCGATCAGCCTTGTGCTGCTCGATCTGATGTTGCCCAAGCGCAACGGCATGGATTTGTTGCCGCTTTTGCGCCAAGAGAGCACTGTGCCGATTTTGATTCTGTCGGCTAAAAATAGCGAGCTCGATAAAGCGCTCGGTCTCGGTTTGGGGGCCGACGACTATATCGCCAAGCCCTTTTCACTGATCGAGCTGACGGCGCGGGTGCGAGCCGCCATTCGGCGCTCGACGCTCTATACCCAAGCGCCCCAAGCCGCCCCAACCTTGCAAACAATCGGCGATCTGGAGATCGATCTCGATAATTTTCGGGTCCTGAAGCAGGGCCAAGAGCTGAAGCTGACGCCCAAAGAGTTTCTGATTTTGAAGCTGCTGGTTGGTAATCCCCAGCGGGTTTTTAGCAAAGCTCAGATCTATCGCGAAGTCTGGGAAGATGAATATTTTGGCGACGAGAATGTGCTCAATGTGCATATTCGGCGTCTGCGCGAGAAAATTGAGGATGACCCCGCCAATCCGCGCTATGTGCAAACGGTGTGGGGCATCGGCTATAAGCTAGGATCGCTTTGATGTGGGAAGCGCTGTTACTGGCTTTGTTGTTGCTGAGCCTTGCGGGCTTGCTTTGGTTTGGGCTGCGCGAACGTAGTCTGCGCCGCTCGCTTAAGGAGCTGAGCGAACAGCTTGAGGAGATCCGCCGTGGCCAAGGGCCGACCCAAGTGTTGCATCCTACATCGCTGCGCGAGCTTCAGCAGGTGCTAGCCGAGATCAATCTGCTGCTGCGCGATAAACAGCAGAGCAGTGCCGATTTTCGCCGTAGCGAGGCGGCCATGCGGCGCATGCTTTCCAATATTTCGCACGACCTCAAGACGCCGCTGACCGTGATGATCGGCTATTTGGAAACCTTACAGCATCAGCGCGATCTCGCTTCTGATGAGCGCGACGAACTAATTGAGAAGGTCTATCAAAAGGGCTTAGAGCTGAGCCAGATGCTTAATCGCTTCTTTGAGCTAGCTCTGCTCGAAGCGGGCGAGCGTGAACTGCCGCTTGAGCCGATTTTGCTGAACGAGTTTTGTGCTCAGCGCCTGCTGAGTTTGTACGACCTGCCCGAACTGCGCACATGGCGAGTCGAGATCGATATTCCCGAGCAGGCGCTGTTTGTGCTGGCCAATAGCGATGCTTTGCAGCGGGTGCTCGATAATCTCTTCTCGAATGTGTTGCGCTATGGCAGCGCGGGCAAGATGTTTGGTTTTCGACTGTATGCCGAGCAGAATCAGGTCTGTTGCGATGTGATCGACCAAGGCGAGGGCATCGCGGAGGTTCATGGCGAGCGGATCTTCGAGCGGCTCTATATGGCCAACGAGGCCCGCACGCGCCCCAGCCAAGGCAGCGGCTTGGGTTTGAGCATTAGCAAGCGCTTGGTCGAGCTGATGCAGGGCACGCTCAGCTATCGCAGCCAGCCGGGCGTCGAGACGGTCTTTAGCCTGCGTTTGCCGCGCTATTATCCCGAAGGACGAGCGAGCGAAAGCTTTTCGTAAGAATTGCGACAGAGAAAGCTAAGCAATTGTTGTTAGACTGAGATTCGAGCGAGTGAGTGATACGAAATCTGTTTGTATCATTTTGTCTTTGGGTGGCGGCTTCTCACGGACTGCTAGCCCTTCGATTGGGGCGAGCTGCCGTTGATAGCCGTAGGCGGACGCGCTAGAAGCCTATTTTACGAGAAGAGATGCAGCCGCCATAGCTTTGCACATATCAAGCTGATTGGTATCACCAATGAACTATTTGATCCAAACGCGGCGGCTTTCGAAAAGCCTGAAAGGCCAGCCGATCCTTCAAGATGTTGATCTGCACGTCGGCCAAGGCGAGTGGTATATGTTGCTTGGCCCTGCTGGAGCCGGAAAAACGACCTTGTTGCATCTGTTGACTGGCTTGCAGCGCCCGAGCGACGGCCAAGTCGAGCTCTTTGGGCGCGCTGTGCTTGGTCATACCCCGGCTGTGCTGAAGCGGATCGGCACGCTGATCGGCAGTCCGCAGCTCTACGAGCGCTTAAGTGTGCTCGAAAACCTTGAGCTGCATATGCGCTATATGGGCTTGTATCAGCCGACTGCGATCGACGAATTGCTTGAGCAGTTGCAACTTAGCGAGCTACGCGACACGCCTGTGCAGAAACTGGCTTCGGGAGCGAAGCAGCAGGTGGCGCTGGCGCGGGCCTTGTTGACCCGCCCCGAGCTTTTGCTGCTCGATGAGCCGTTTGTTGGCCTCGATTCCTTGGTGCTGCGTAATCTGCGCTTGTTGTTGCAACGGCTTAACCAGGAGTATGGCACAACCCTGTTGATTACCAGCCAAAGTTTGCAAGAGCTCGATCAGCTGGTGCAGCGGGTGGGTGTGCTGCGCCAAGGGCGTTTGATCGAGGAGCTGTCGCTGGCTGACCAACTGGTGGGGCGCACCGATTATATCGAGATTGTGACCGATCAGCTTTCGCGCACTTTCTTTCTGCTTGAACATGATTTACAGCTCAAACAGCTTAAGCTGCTCGAAAATCGACGGATTCGAATCTTCGACCGCGACTGTGATGCTCAGCAGATTTTGCGCACGCTGGTGCTGGAACATATTCCGATTGAGCTGTTTCAGAAGCGCAGCGATAGCCTTGAGGAGCGCATGTTTCATCTGTTAGAGGAGGGCAAAGGCGATGATTGAGCTGATCAGACTTGAGCTGCGCAAAACGCCCCAATTTGGCTTTCCGCTCAAGCTGCTTGCCAGTATGACGCTGATTGTATTACTGATCCTCTACTCGTACTTGCAGTCGCCGCCCATGCCAGATATTCCGCTCAATAACTACGAAAATCTGCTGGTTTTGATCCTGAGCGTGGTCAATGTGGGCTATATGATCTATATGGCGGTGCTTTTGCGGTGGGTGGTGTTGCACGAATACAGCAATCGCACGATCAGCCAGCTCTTTCTCTACCCGACCAGTCGGATTAAGCTGTTGAGCGCCAAGCTGATTTTGGTCTCTCTTTGGAGCTTTTGCGCGATGTTTGTAAGCGCCGTGCTGATTTACAGCTTGCTGCTTGGGCTTGATGCTTGGCTGCATTTTGCGCTGGGCGAGATGAACTGGCCGATCTATCTTGCTCTGCTTGGCAAGATTTTGAGGCACGCTCTTACCGCGACTTTGATCGGCTTGTTGCCCTTTGGGATCGCGCTTTGGCGCAAATCGGGCGATCTATTGGTGACGATTGCGGTTCTGCTCTCTGTGGTGATCTATTCCAACGATGGCAGCCGAGTCTTGGCGGATCAGCCCTTGCTGCAGCTTGTGCTTTCGCTTTTAGGGATTGCAGCCACAAGCTATAGTCTCTATCGCGCTTCTCAAGAGGATGTGTTCAATATTTAGAATTCATCTCAAGGCGATACATTTTTGAAGATAACTTCTATAAATCTTTGAGTTATCGTGTGCCTATATATGCTAATTCGCGGCCAACTAATTGAAAATGCATTGTTGCTGTATCCCATCTCCACACATAGTTAACGCGCCCCCAATCGTAATCCCCCTCTTTATGATTTGAGGGTAATAAGTCAGGAGGTATTGCATCCCATGGACTACACACAACTTCTAACTTTCCATCATTATCATAATCTTCAATTCTAGCATCAAGGAATGTGTCTTGGTCAAAAAAGGTTCCTACATTATTAAGTCGAAGAAGCTTTAACTCCTCATTTTGGTATTTATAACAAATTAATGAGGTGCTGTTTTCGTGTTCAAATTGACAGATTACTTCATTTTGTCCGTCATTATCTACATCAGTCAAAAAAACCTCTCGTAACCATCCTGCATAGAAATGGCCAGTTTCTACAGGAATGCTAACTAAAAGTGCATTACTATTTTTGAATACAGCAATGGATTGTCCTTCTAAATCTGAAGGAGTTATTATCTCAAGATTATTATCATTATCTACATCTATTTTAGTAAAGACAATTCCATCTGCCTCATAAAAATCGCTAGTAGCAAGTTCTCCTGTTGTAATAAAATCATTTGCTTTAGTATCTGAAAATATCTGATTTATGCGCTGTAATTCTAGATCAACAATTTCAAGTAGAGCAGATAGTCGATATAAAGGTCTTTCAATTTCTGCAGAAGGCATTTTTGCTTTATATACTAATCTATGAGACGTTTCTGCCCATATATGTTGTGAAAGAGTACGTATCTGAATTTCTGCTTTTAATCTAAGGGAAGCATTCGATAAATGATTGTGAAAGTGAGATATTTTATCTAACTCTACAATAAGATGATGTGAAGCATATCCGAACTGATCAACCTTCAGTCGTTCAGTAGTATTATATTGCTTAATAATGTCAAAGTTAGAGGAAAGAAGCTTAATTATTCTCTCAATATCATTAGGAAAAAGGGTGACGATTCTTACTCCTACTATATCTTGAATGTCTTTTATTTTTTGTATCTTTACCTCATTGTTGATAAATTTATTTTTAATAGATTCCCAAGATTTGAAACGATATTGGATGGGAAAATTTAGATGAAAATTATTAGTCGTAAAAATTAAGGTTAGATATCGGCTAAATTCGGCACACAAATTTGTGCCTAACATTCGAATATCATCGTAATCTCCTTGTAGCTGTTCTAGCGAAATCTTTTTCATTCTTTCAAGCCTTATGTTTCAAGACAAATCATGGCAGAAACACCTGTTGATGTAGTTGTAATTCAATTATGGATTGAACTCGATTCTCAATTATTTTGAGATTGCTGTCAAGGATTTTATATGGGTATTATCATTCATTGGTACGTACATCCAATATGATTACCCAATGTCGATACAATACTGGAATGCCTCAAACAAGACTTCATCAACACTAGCTACTTAATGCAGCCTTATCTAGAAGTATCTTAAGAATAAACCACATCCCACATTGAAACGCCTTCGCGCTTTTGTGATATTAGATTTGTTTGTTTGCTGTCGATGGACCAGCTGCGCTTTTTTAAACACAGGCCTTCGGCAGAGTGGAACTGTCTTTTTTTGATGGATGGGATTTTGCGCAACAGCGCAAAATCCCATCCATCCTTGCTTTGGTTTTTCGATGTTTATCGCTGAGCCTATGGAAAGCGCTCGGCGAAAATGCAAAGAGCCGAAACGGATTTAGTATGAGCTGTTTAAGCTGAGGTGTCGGCTTTAAAGAGGCAGCCATCGCCAGTGACATAGAGCGTTTTGCCATCGCCCGCAAAGGTGCAGTTGGTCGGGCGGTTGACCGGAACAGGGTGGGTCGAGAGCACCCGCCCGTTAGGCGCAAAGACGTAGATCATAGGGCCGGGGCCGCTGAGCTCCCAGCCGGCGGTTGCGACGATATTGCCTTCGCGATCAAGGGTCATACCGTCGATCCCGCGATGAGGATAGAAGTTGTGCAGCACCTCGTACGTGCCGAGCGTGCCATCTTCTAAAATCGGGTAGGCTCGCAGCTCGCGCGGATTGCCATCGCCGTATTGGCTTTGGGCCACATAGAGCCAGCGCTGATCGTGCGAGATCAGAAGGCCGTTGGGTTTGGTGGTATCGAAGGTCATACGCTCGATGCTCCAGCTGCCGTCGGATTGAGGAGTGAGACGATAGACCGAGTCGTGGCCGAGTTCGAGGTCGTCGCTGCGGTCGCCGTAGCGCGGATCGGTGAACCAGAGCCGCCCTTGGGCGTCGAAGGCCAGGTCGTTCGGGCTGTTGAGGCGTTTGCCTTCAAAACGATCGGCCAAAACGTCGTAGCTGCCGTCGCTGTTGTAGCGCACCATGCGGCGGGCATCGCCCTCGCATGCGTAGAGCCGCCCTTGCGAATCGAGCATCAGACCGTTTGCGCCATTGGTATCAGTGCGGAATACGCTGGTTTCGCCGCTGGCCTCGTCGTAGCGCAAAATCCGGCTATTGGGGATATCTGAGAAGATTACGCCACTTCCGTCCCACGCTGGCCCCTCGGTAAAGCCGAACGGCCCTGCTAGTTTGATAAACTCCCAACTCATCTTGGCCTCCTTTGTGCGAGATTGCCGTGGCCTATTCTACCGCAGGAAGGTCAGAGTTTGGGCAGCTTTCGAGCACATTCTTTTGCTACGTTTAACACGTTGGCGTCTTGATCCTTAGCCCAAAGAAACTTCTAGCGACGTCCGCCTACGGCTATCAACATCCATTTCGAAAGCGGAATGGTCTAAACGGAATACCAAAAAGGAGAGGATTTCCTGTGCGAAATCCTCTCCTTCTTCTATTTGAGCTTTAGCGCGCTACCAGCGGAATAAAGACTTGCCACTGAGTAGCTGGTTTGGCTGTAACCGTAAGCGTGCCATTGACAAAGCTAATCGTGTAGTTGCCACTGGTCAGGCCGCTTGGCACAATTGGGTAGCTGCCTGCTGGGCTGCTGGCGTTGGCACTGGTGTTAAACACAAGCGTGCCACCTAGGGCCGAAGCGTTTTCGCCATTGACAAAGCCGCTATAGCTGACCGCAAAGTCGGGATTAGCGGCGCCGTAGCTTCGGCTGGCATTTTGGGCCGTAATCGTAAGTGTGGCCTTATTGATGGTGAGCGTGCCATCGACAAAGCTGATCGCGTAGTTGCTGCTGGTCAAGCCGCTTGGGGTGATTGGATAGCTTCCGACCGAGCTGCTCGCATTTGCGCTGCTGAACGCAAGCGTACCGCCTAATACCGAAGCGTTTTCGCCATTGACAAAGCCGCTATAGCTGACCGCAAAGTCAGGATTCGCTGCACCGTAGCTTCGACTCGCGTTTTGGGCCGTAACCGTGAGCGGGGCTTTGTTGACGGTCAACAACATGGTCTGCTGGGTGGGGTTATAGCGGTTATCGGTTGGCGTAAAGGTGGCCGTGATGGTGTGGGTGCCTGCCGGTAACAGGCTGCCGAGCGCTGGTTCGTAGCTAAACGTACCAGCGATATTGGCGCTAGCGTTGAGCTGGTTGGTGCTCAATGCCGTGCCATAGCTGATCGCGCTGGGTGAGGCCCACGAAATAGCGAGTGCGGCATCGACGGTCAGTGTGCCATTCACAAAGCTGATCTCGTAGTTGTTGCTGCTCAAGCCGCTTGGCACAATCGGGTAGTTTCCAATTGTGCTGTTAAGATCGGCAGTGGTGGTGATAATGAGCGTACCACCAAGCACACCCTCATCTTCACCATTAACGAAACCGCTATAGTTGACGCCGAAGCTTGGGTTTGCGCTATCAACGATCTTGCTGGCATTTTGGGCAGTGATGGTGAGTGGCGCTTTGGTGATGGTGAGTGTGCCATCCACAAGCGTAATCGTGTAGTTGTTGCTGGTCAAGCCGCTTGCCACAATCGGGTAGCTGCCAACTGTGCTGTTGAGATCGGCAGTGGTGGTAATAAGCAGTGTGCCATCGAGTACACTCTCATCTTCACTTAATGCAAAACCGTTATAGTTCACCGTAAAGCTTGGGTTGACCGCGCCATAGCTGCGGCTTGCATTTTGAGCAGTGATGGTGAGCGGCGCTTTGGTGACGCTTAGCGTACCATTGTTGAACGTGATATCGTAGTTCGTGCTGGTCAAGCCGCTTGGCACAATTGGGTAGCTACCCACGGGGCTGCTTGCATCAGCAGTGCTGGTGATTAGCAAGGAACCACTCAGAACCGCCTTATCCTCGCTGTTCTTAAAGCCGCTATAGCTCACATTGAAGCTTGGGTTTGCAGCGCCATAGTTGCGGCTTACATTTGAGGCGGTGATGGTAAGCGGTGCTTTGGTAACGCTTAGGCTGCCATTTACAAAGGTAATTGCGTAGTTGTTGCTGCTCAGGCCGCTTGGCACAATTGGGTACGTGCCAACGGTGCTGTCAGTAGTAGCAGTGCTTGTGATCAGCAAGGAGCCACTGAGCACCGACTCATTCTGGCTGTTCTTAAAGCCGCTATAGCTTACCGTAAAGCTTGAGTTGGCAGCGCCATACACACGGGTCGCATTTTGGGCGGTGATTGTGAGCGGGGCCTTGTTTACCGTGAGCGTACCAGTGGTGTATTGGATATCGTAGTTGCTACTGCTGAGGCCGCTAGCGATAATTGGATAGGTGCCAACCGAGCTGTTGATTGTAGCAGTGCTGGTAATCGTTAACGATCCGTCCAGAACCGAATCATCCTCGCCATTTGCAAAGTCATCATAGCTAAAGGCAAAGGCTGGATTGTTATTGCCATACTGACGGAAGCTATTGTGCACGGTGACGGTGAATGGTGCTTTTACTACCGTAAGCTGGCCCGAGACATAGGTAAACTCGTAGTTGCTGCTGCTGAGGCCGCTTGCATTAACCGAGTAGATCCCCGGAGAACTGCTGGCGTTTGCGCTGGTGCTAAACGCCAAGGAGCCGCCAAGCACTGCCGAAGTTTGGCCCAACACAAAGCCATCATAGCTCGCTGCGAAGCTTGGGTTTGCCGCACCATACTGGCGGCTGGCGTTTTGTACGCTTACCGTGAGTGGCACTTTGTTTACGCTTAGGCTGCCGTTTACATACTCGATTTGGTAGTTACTGCTGCTTAAGCCACTGGCTACGATTGAGTAGCTGCCAACCGGGCTGTTGATCGTAGCAGTGGTGGTGATTGCCAATGAACCGCTGAGGTTAGATTTGCTTTGGCCGAGAACAAAGCCATCGTACGCTACGCTAAAGCTAGGATTAGCCGAGCCATAGTTGCGGCTGGCATTTTGTGCAGTAATCGTCAACGGGGCTTTCGTGACGGTGAGATGTACTGTTTTTTGGGCTGTTACATATTTGGCGGTATCGTTCGGGGTAAACGTTACTGTAAGGGTGTGGATACCTGCATCGAGGTTGCTACCAGAGCTATGACTATAGCTAAATGTACCAGCGGTATCAGCTGTGGCATTCAACTGGCTTGAGCCTAAGGCCGTGCCATAGGTGATTGGGCTAGGTGCAGCCCAAGTAATCGTTGGCAGCGTTTTTACTTCAAATGATTGTTCAACATAGCTTGCAGCCAGGTAGAGCATATTATCGCCAGCTTGGCTCGCCTGAATCGTACAGGTTCCCGTGGCAAGCAAGCTAACGGTGCTGCCGCTTACACTACAAACGCTGCTGGTCAAGCTGGTAAAGGAGGCCTCTAAGCCCGAGCTTGCGGTAGCACTGATTGTAAAGGCTGGCTCGCCCAAAGCCTTATCTGCAAGCGCATTAAAGCTGATTGTTTGTGTTACAAGGCTACTAAAGCGCAAAACTCGGTTATTGCTATAATCTGCCACCCATAGCGATCCTGTTGGATCGAGTGTCGCGCCCATCGGATAATTTAAGGTGGTTTGGCTAATCCCTATGTTCACGGTTGTGAGGTCGGGTTGGCCAACTACACCATCGGCGGCGGCACCATTGCCTTTGCTGCTAGCGTGATCAAATCGCATAACGCGAGAATACTCGCTTGATACGACCCACAGTGTGCCATTTGAATCTGTCACAATGCCATATGGCGTGTGCATTTTCGAGGAGGTAATCCCCGTGGTTTTGCTCACAAAATCGTTTTGCCCAAGCACCGCATCAGCATTGGCTCCATTGTCTTTGCTCGCAGCATCATCGAAGCGCAATACCCGATGATTAGTCGCATCGCTTACCCAGAGCGTACCATCGCTCTCGATCGCAATGCCGCGTGGAGCATTAAATTGGTTTTGGCTCAGGCCCGAACTATTACTCATAAAATCTGGCTGGCCAAGTACCGCATTAGCATCGGCTCCATTGTTTTTGCTTGCCGCATTATCAAAACGCAGCACACGGTGATTCCGCGCATCGGCGACCCACAATGTGCCATCGCTGCTGAGCGTGAGCGCACCCGGATTGTACAGCCGATTGATCGCAGTACCGGTACTGCTATCAATGAAATTTGCTTGGCCAAGTACCACATTCGCCGAGACACCATTGTTGGCAGTAGCAGCATTATCAAAACGAAGTACACGATTATTAGCCGAATCTGCTACCCACAAGCGGCCATTACTATCTATGGCAATGCCTTGAGGTGTTTTCAGGCGGTTGGCTCCGCTAGCGCCGAGATTGCCGCTAAAATTGGTTTGGCCAAAAACCATCTCGGCGCTAGCGCCATTACTCAAGCTATCGAACGAGGCATAACGCAAGATGCGATGGTTGCCCGCATCGGAAACAAAAACCTTATTCGTAGCTGGATCTATTGCGATACTGTGCGGGTATTGCAGGCCGTCGGCGGTGGTTTGTGTGTTCCAAGTGGTAAAGCTTGCCTGCCCAAGCACCAATGATGCTTTTTGACCGTCCGTAAAGGAGGCTGAAGCGACCGAGGCGTGTTGACTCACAAGAAGGAGAGCGAACACCAATCCGCAGAGTTGAAGAAGCCGAGTAAAACGGACAGACATATGTGGTAGGTCTTTCGTACAACTATCAGAGAGAATAGTGTCTTGTTGCTGCTTAGAGCGATCCAAAACACACAAGCCCAAACATGCCGATATCCAACCGTAATGAATATGATGGGTTATAGACGGGCGAACACGGGCCTTGGCTAAAACGCTACTCCTTCTTTCAGCATGCGCAGATGCCCCAATAGGCTCATACGAAGCTTTTGGGCAATACAAAGTCCGCACTTCCCAAGATCTGCTCAGTTTTTGAACAAGATCTTTTGAAGCGCAGCTCTAAGGCGGGCAAAACCTAGTAAGCCTAGTACAGCACTAGATCTGCCGCGAGAGAAGTATTTATTAGTCTAAAAGTAGATGAAATTGAGTTAGGTATATATTACCGCGTTAATTTCGTGACACAATCTTTACGCATAAAAGTAAGCTAGGTTTCAGGAATTTGATACCAATTTTAACCAGTTTCCTATTCAGGACTCTATAAATAGGAGAAACCTCCGCGATGGGTGATCCTGATCCCAAATAAAAGAAGGGCTTCGCAATTTGCGAAACCCTTCTTTCGATCCGAAAGAGTTTCGCGTACTACAATCGGCATGAAGATCTGTGCTGTTTAGCACGAAACGTAGGGCAGATAGCTCTATCACTGAGTAGCCAGTTAGGGTGGCTCACTCATTCCCCCGATCGTCTGCTTGTGTGGGACGGTGCGGCGGGCAATCGCACGCTGACGCTGAGCCCTCCGGCGGCGCGGGGAGCGAGGATCAGCTTCCCATCGTGTGCTTGAGTGATCCGTTGGACGATCGCGAGGCCCAGACCGACGCCTGCATGCTCGCTGCGAATGCGGTCGGTGCCGCGCCGAAACGGCTCGGTAAGGGTGGCTACCAATTCGGGGGCGAGTATTTCGCCCGTGTTTTTGACTGTAAGCTCGACGTATGGAGGCTGAACCGTGGTCGTGACCCATACAGTGCCCTTTTGCGGCAGATTATGCACGATCGCGTTGTGCAGCAGGTTCATCATCAACTGCAACAGCAGCGTGTCTGAACCAAGAGTCGGGGCTATCTCGCCCGAGATATCGATCGTGATGCCGTTTTTTTCTGCCAAAGGAAGCAGGCTCTCGGCGGCTTCTTCCGCAATCAGGGAGAGATCGACAAGCTCGCGCGCGAAGGAGCGTTGATCGGCGCGGCTGAGCAGCAGCAGCGCTTCGGTGAGCTTGATCGCGCGTGTATTGACGTCGTGAAGGCGCTCGATCAGTGGATCGTTTTGGCGAGTTGGCTCGTTGCGTGCTACCTCAAGCAGCGTTTGGGTGATCGCCAAAGGGGTGCGCAGTTCGTGGGAGGCGTTGGCGGCGAAGCGCTGCTGTTCGGCGATCTGGGCTTCGATCCGGCCAAGCATAGCGTCGAAAGCGTCGGCCAGTTCCGCGAACTCATCGTTGCTGCCCTCAAGCCGAATACGATGCGAGAGCGTTCCGGTCGCGGCTAGGCGCGTGGCTTCGCTGATTCGGTTCAGCGGGGCCAGCATATGACCAGCCAGAAACCAGCCTCCTACCAGACCGAATACCAGCAGGAACGCCATCACTTGGGCGGCTCGGGGAATGAAGGCACGTTGCAGATCGGCCCGACCGGGAAAAAAACCACCGTGTTCGACCACGACTGCATTATTGGGCACATAGCGCAACAGAAAGATCCATACGGCTGCCAGCAACAGTGCGCCAGCGATCATAAGGAAGCCCGCATAGCTCAGGGTGAATTTAAGCCGAATGCTTAAACCTGGCGGCCTATCCACCTTTCTCTCCCTCGCATCCGCTGTCTAGCTGCGTATCAATGCGGTAGCCGACGCCAGCGACGGTGGCGATGATCCATGGCTCGCCAAGCCGTTTGCGCAGCGCCGAAACCGTGATCCGCACGGCGTTGGTGAAGGGATCGGCGTTTTCGTCCCAGGCTCGTTCCAGTAGTTCTTCGGAGCTGACAATGCCGCCCTCTGCGGCGACGAGCACTTCGAGCACGGCGAACTGTTTGCGGGTCAGTGCGATATAGCGCCCATCGCGGTAGACTTCGCGCCGAAAGGCATCGAGACGCAGTCCGGCGATCTCGCGCACGGGCGGGCGGTTGTGAGCCCGTCTGCGATCAAGCGCGCGCAGGCGAAGTACCAGTTCACGAAATTCAAAGGGCTTGGTGAGATAGTCGTCGGCCCCAAGCTCGAATCCAACGACCTTGTCATCGAGGCGGTCGGCGGCGGTCAGCATCAGGATCGGTATGCCACTGCCGGAGGCGACGATCTGCTTGGCGATCTGGTCGCCAGAAGGCCCGGGGATATCGCGGTCGAGCACGGCGATATCGTAGCTGTTGATGCTCAGCAGCTCCAGCGCCGTGTCACCGTCGCCTGCGATATCGGCGGCGATCGCTTCCAGACGCAGCCCATCGCGGATCGCTTCTGCTAAATGAGGTTCATCCTCGACAATTAATATACGCATAATTTCGATTATACCAGTTGGTGTATATCGTTGGTGTATCAAAAACCAGATACATTCTGGCAACATCGTGCCGCCTAAACTGGAGGCATGAGATACGATAAAACAGCTCACACAACCAATCGTTGGCTTTCTAGCCTATCTATTGTCGGCCTGTTGCTTGCCATTGCACTATCCGTCCCCAGCATCCGCGAGCCCTTGCTGAGCTCATCGCCCGTGATGACGGTAGCATCGACCGCAGCGCCTCGCCACGAACAGGCTCGCTTGCGACACCTGCCACTGCAAGCTGGCCCTGTGGAGGAACCAAGCGCCGAGCTTGAGCGTAGTGAGCCGACTCAGGTGCGGCCAAGGCCGCAGCAAGCCTCGCTTGAAGAAGCACCAGCCATGGACATGCCGCGCGACATTCCTTTAGGTGGTGGCTTTGGCGATCCGAACGGCGTTGTGCCCGACGGTACAACGGTTTTTGATGATGAGTATCCGGGCGTAGCCAAGCTCAACCCAGCGCTGCTGGCTGCCCTGCGCGAGGCGGCAGATGCTGCAAGTTCTGATTTGGTCGAGTTCTACGTTACCAGTGGCTGGCGTTCGCCCGAGTACCAAGAGCAGTTGCTGCGTGAAGCAGTTATCGAGTATGGCTCAGAGGAGGAAGCGGCCCGCTGGGTCGCCACAGCGGACACATCTTCTCACGTATCGGGCGATGCGGTTGATATCGGGAGCTACGACGCGATGGCCTGGTTGTCGGAACATGGTGCCAAATACGGCTTGTGCCAGATTTACCTCAATGAGCCATGGCACTACGAATTGCGCCCCGAAGCGCCCGATCAAGGTTGCCCGCCTATGTACCCAGACCCGACTTTCGATCCACGCATGCAGCGCTGAAGGCCCTAAAGCTCTTGTGAGCCTGCACTAGCAAACTCATTATCGACCTTGCAGGGCGCCGAAAGCATTGTTTGAACCTGCTCGCTGCTTGCAGCGGGCAGGTCGCAATGAAGGCAGTGCGAAGGTGTGTAGCTTGGCTTGGCGCAGGCCGTTGATAGCCGTAGGCGGACGCGCTAGGAGCCTGCTTTGGGCTAGAGACCACGCCGTCATAGTGCTGAGCGTATCAAGCGGATTGCTACGATCTTGATTACACGTAAAAGAGAGGGGTTTCGCAATTTGCGAAACCCCTCTCCTGATAGCTGCTATTTAGCGCGAGACAAATGGCAAGAAGGTTTGCCACTGGGTGACAGGTTTGGGCTGAACGATCAGCGTGCCATTCACATAGGTGATTGTGTAGTTGTTGCTGGTTAGGCCGCTCGGCACAATCGAATACGTGCCAGCTGGGCTGCTGGCATTGGCGCTGGTGCTCAACACAAGCGTGCCGCCCAATACTGAAGCGTTCTCGCCATTCACAAAGCCGCTATAGCTGACGCTGAAGCTCGGATTGGCCTCGCCCTCCACACGTGTGGCGTTTTGAGCCGTGATCGTCAGCGGCGCTTTGTTGACCGTCAGCAGCATGGTCTGTTGGGCGCTGCTGTAGCGGCTGTCTGCGGGTGTAAAGGTGGCCGTGATGGTGTGGGTGCCTGCGGGCAATACGCTACCAAGCGCTGGCTTATACGTGAAGCTTCCTGCGATATTGGCACTGGCGTTGAGCTGGCTTGTGCTTAGAGCGGTGCCATAGGTGATCGCGCTGGGCGCGTTCCAAGTGATGGCGAGGCTTGGATCGATGGTGAGCGTACCGTTGACGAAGCTGATCTCGTAGTTATCGCCGCTCAAGCCGCTCGGTACAATCGGGTACATTCCAACCGGACTGTTGAGCACAGCAGTAGTAGTGATAACGAGGTTGCCAGTCAGCACGTTTTCATCTTCGCCGTTGACGAAACCACTGTAGTTGACGCCAAAGCTTGGGTTGGGCTGATCGACGATCTTGCTGGCGTTTTGGGCGGTGATGGTGAGCGGCGCTTTGGTAACAGTCAGTGTGCCATCGACAAAGCTGATATCGTAGTTGCTGCTGCTCAGGCCGCTCGGAGTGATCGGATAGCTGCCGACCGGGCTGCTTGTGTTTGTGCTGCTAAATACGAGCGCGCCTCCCAAGACCGACTCGTCTTCATCATTCACAAAGCCGTTGTAGCTGACGCTAAAGCTTGGATCGGCCGCGCCATAGCTGCGGCTGGCGTTCTGGGCGGTGATGGTGAGTGGGGCCTTGTTGATGGTGAGCGTGCCGTTGACGAAGCTGATCTCGTAGTTGTTGCTGGTCAAGCCGCTGGGCACGATTGGGTGCTCGCCCGCTGGCGATTCGATGCTGGCGCTGCTGAACTGTAACGAACCGCCCAGTGCGCTTTCATCTTCGCTGTTCACAAAGCCGCTATAGCTGACGCTGAAGCTTGGATTAGCTGCGCCATAGTCGCGGCTGGCGTTGTGTGCGGTGATAGTGAGCGGCACTTTGTTGATGGTGAGCGTGCCGTTGATGAAGCTGATCTCGTAGTTGTTGCTGGTCAGGCCGCTGGCTACAATCGGATAGCTGCCAGCCGGAGAGTTGCTGTCGGCGCTGGTTGTGATGCTTAACGAACCGTTCAACACCGACTCGTCTTCGCCATTGACAAAGCCGCTGTAGCTGACGCTGAAGCTTGGGTTGGCTTCACCGTAATTGCGGCTGGCGTTTTGCGCAGTGATGGTGAGCGGCGCCTTGTTGACCGTTAAGCTCACGCTCTTTTGCGCTACTGCGTAGTTTTCCGTGTCGTCGGGCGTGAAGGTGGCCGTGAGCGTATAGCTGCCCGAATTGAGCATCGTGCCCGATGCGACGTTGTAGCTGAAGCTGCCCGCGACATTGGCGGTCGCGTTCAGTTGGCTGGCGCTCAGGGCGGTGCCGTAAGTGATCGCAGCAGGCGTATCCCAGCTGATGACCGGTACAGCTTTCACCTTGAAGGAACGATCGACGCTCTCTGCCATAGCGTAGATCATGCTATCGCCCGCTTGATTGGCGCGAATGGTACAGGTCCCGTCGGAGAGCAAGCTCACGCTGTTGCCGCTAACGCTGCATACGCTGCTGGTGAGGCTAGTAAATGAGACCGGTAAGCCCGATGTGGCCGTGGCGCTGATGTTGAAGGGCGGATCGCCAAAGGTCTTCGCCGAGAGCGGCCCGAAGTCGATTGTTTGGGTGATAAGGCTGTTAAAGCGCAGAACACGACTGTTTTTTGTATCGGTCACCCAAACCGCATTGTCATCATCGATCGCTATACCAGTAGGGTACTCGAAACGATCTTGGGCTAAATTACTGGAGGTGCTTGTGAAGTTTGCTTGGCCCAGCACTCCATTTGCAGCTGCGCCATTGGGCTTCGCCGAAGCGTTATCGAAGCGCAATACGCGATGATGATCGCTGGCAGAAACCCACAGTGAACCATTGCTATCGATGGCTATACCAGTTGGCATGAATATTTTGTACTCGTTAGCGGCCGTCGTGTTGCTGTCGAAGTCCACTTGGCCGAGCACGCCATCGGCATTGGCTCCATTTGCTTTCCCGATAGCATTATTGAAGCGCAACACCCGATGATTGGAGGAGTCGGCTACCCAGAGCGTTCCATCGTCTTGGATAGCTACACCTCTAGGGAGATACAGCTTGTTTGCCCCCACACCAGGTAGCTTAGTGTTGAAGTCCGCTTGACCGAGCACACCATCGGCATCTGCGCCATTGGGTTTGCTGGCGGCAGCATCAAAACGTAATACACGGTGGTTGTACGTATCGGCTACCCAGAGCGTGCCAACCTGATCGATTGTCACGCTTGCGGGAAGGGTCATTCTATTGCGTGCCTCTCTGCCATCCGCAGAGGTGAAAGTATCTTGTCCAAGCACCCCATCGGCATCTGCGCCGCTGGGTTTGCTGGCGGCAGCATCAAAACGCAATACACGATGGTTGCCTGTATCGGCCACCCACAGTGTACCGTTGAAATCGACAACCACGCCTTGGGGTTGGTTCATACGGTTTCGCTTCGTGTCAAGAGAGCTGCTAGTAAAGTCGGGTTGGCCTAACACAGCCTCGGCGTTTGCACCATTGCTCAAACTGTCAAACGATGCAAAACGTAATACGCGATTGTTGTACGTATCGGCAACGAACACCTTTTTGCTGACCGGATCGATGCTGATACTGATAGGATAATACATCCCACTTTGGGTGGTTTTCCGGGGGTTGGAAAGGAAGTCCGGTTGACCGAGCACTAAGGTTGCCTTTTGCCCATTTTGATAGACAGAGGCCGCCCAAGTAGAAGTGAGCGATAGGCCAGCGATGAAGAGCGCGAACACCAGCCCAAAAAGATGGATGAAACGGGTATGGCGGGCAGACATAAATGCTGAGACCTCCAAATAAGCACAAGAAAGAGAGAAAATCGTGTATGTAGTATATTGCCTTGAGAGATCCGAAGGAAAAGCCATGAATGCCGATATGTGTTCTGTTATGTTTGGGATGCTGAATGTTCGCGTTCTTGCAATAGCCACCTCTTTGTGAGCCTGCAAATCTATTTCAATCTCGATGAGCGAGGCTAACCAGTAGTGTGAAGCTTTCTGTGTGTTCTCCGTTCGTTTGAAATCCAGCTATACGCTTTCGATTGATGGGTTTCTAGCCTTGGTGTGTCATAAAAATAACATAGTTTTTTGGAATATCAACCCCAATCTACGTAATTTCTTAAAGAAAATAAACGGTTATAAAACTTGTTTTTTGGTAGCCCGTTAGCGAATCCGGTTGTTCATTTCAAAGCTCTGGCGGCGTGTTCCCTCCCTTCCATTCGATCTTTGGCGCGTCCGCCTACGGCTACCAACATCCGCCCAACAAACGAGGCATCTATTTGTGTGTGCCGAAAGCCCTCCCCAAATCCGATAATTCACAACACAAAATAGTCACGTTCCGCTCTGCCGAAGGCCAAAAACACAACCTAATACCAAATTCGTTTGAAAGACGAGCATTTGCTTAACGCGGGGAAAACAAAACGAGGGAAAGACGTTATGTGCTATTTCGCGCGACAGCGCGAAATAGCACATAACGAAAAGAGGTACGTTCCGCTCTGCCGAAGGCCAAAAACACAACCTAACCATTCCGAGTTGATATCAAGCAGATTTTGTATCGTTTGTTAGCAAAGCTGATCCAAGTATGGGCAAACGTGAGTCTTAGGACGTTGATACCAAATCCGTTTAAAGACGTGCATACTTGCACCAAAAGCGAGGGAAAGAGTTGTGTGAGATTTCGCGCAGCTGCGCGAAATCTCACACAACAAAAGATTGTCAAGTTCCACTCTGCCGAAGGCCAAAAAGCAACAACATAATCGGATTTGGTATGATAGAAGGCGAATGGATGGAACTTGTTGTTTATAGCCGTAGGCGGACGCGCTAGCAGCCTGTTGTAAGAAAGGGACCTGGCCGCTTGGATATAAAAAACCTTCCGCCAATGTTGGCAGAAGGTTTTGTTTTGCTCAAGATTGAGTGAGGCACGCTGGCGTATGGGCCTGCCTGAGATTTGCGGCAAAATCGAGCCGCTTGTGCTTTAGGGAATAATCAGCTCGCGACCGATCGAGAGCGCATCGGCTTCGGCAGTTGTAAGATTGTTGGCAGCGATAATATCTGCCACGCTAACATTGAACTGCTCGGCGATGCTGCGCAAGGTATCGCCCGGCTGAACCACATAGGTGCGCTGCTGTGGCTCTGGCTCAGCAACCGGCTCTGCGGGCGGCTCAGGAGTTGGCTCGACAGTCGGCTCTGGCGTCGGTTCAAGCGTTGGCTCAGGAGTCGGCTCAGCAGTCGGTTCTGCAGTCGGCTCAGCAGTCGGCTCGGCGGTTGGTACAGTTGTTGGCTCAGCGGTTGGCACAGTTGTTGGCTCAAGCGCAGGTTCTGCATCATGCAGGTGATCGCCAGATGAATCATCGATCGGTTGATCGATCATTTGCTCGATCTCGGGCACGATATCTGAGCCAGCCAGCGGTGAGGTGAGCGGCAGCAGCAGGGTGAGATTGCCGATACGCAAACTTTCGACATTGCTGCGCGAAAGCACAAGTACGCTGCCGATAGAGACGCCGAAGATCAGGGCGGCCCCGATCAAGAAGCTGCGTAGATCGAGGCGTGGCGATAAGAGGCGTAGAACACCAGCGCCGATGACCGGCAGCACAAGGGCGAGTATGAGTAAGAGAAAGACAAGCCACTGCGACATAAACAAGCCTCGCTTTTGTTGCTGAAATAGTCTCGACCTAGGCCGACGACCCTAACCACCAGTGCGCTGGCAGCTCAAAAAAGAACACAAGCACACCATAGGAATTATACCCTACTTGTGTGCTTGTGTGGTTGTTGCCTACTAAAAGGCTTAGTGATCAACTAAACGCGCGATCGTAACGCCATCGCCGCCATCTTGGCCGCCGCTTCCAAAGGAGTGTACCAGCGGGTGGCTTTGCAGCACATCGCGCACAACTTGACGTAATGCACCCGTGCCTTTACCGTGGATCAGGCGCACATGGGGCAGACCGGCCAAATAGGCATCGTTGAGATAGCGGTCGAGCTTCTCTTGCACCTCGCCAGCGCGCCAACCGCGCATATCGAAGTTCAGGCTCACATCGGGCGGCGGAGGCAGATTGACTGCTTTGGGCGCTCGATAGGCTAGTTTACGCTCCTCTTTAGGATCGCGCGCCTCACGACGCAGCTCCTTCAGTTCGGCTCGTACCCGGAAGCCGCCGAGCTGCACTTCGGCTATCTGCTCCTCTTCGTCGATCGCTACGATCTCGCCGCTTAGGCCAACCGAACGTACCAAGACGTAGTCGCCGACCTCCAAGGGGCGCGGCGCTGCTGGCTGACTCGGAGCTTCTTGGGTGCTGCCCATTTGGGCCAAGGTGCGAGCTTGGGCCTCGGCCTGTTTGCGCTTCTCACTGCGCTCTTTGCGGCTCGCCACCTTGTTCTTGGTCTCTTCGACGCGCTGCTCGGCCTCTTCGAGCCACTGACGCGTCAACGAAACGCTGCGGAAGTCATCGCGCAGACGGCGCAGTTGGCTGCGTACTTCGCGTAACTCCTGCTCAAGCTCGTTCTGGGCGGCCTCTTCGCGCGCTTGGCGCTGGGCCTCGAATTCGGCCAACTCGTTAGCCAAACGCTCGCGATACTTTTCGGCATCGGCGCGTAGGGCTTCGGCGCGGGCCAACTCGGCTGCCGCTTCGGCACGCTCTTTGTGAATGCCCGCCAACAGATCTTCGACTTGAGCATCTTCGCGCGAGACGCTGTTGCGCGCCCGCTCGATCAGCTCTTCGTCAAGGCCGAGACGCTGGGCGATCGCCAGTGCGTTCGAACGCCCGGGAATACCGATCGTCAGCCTGTAGGTCGGCGCGAGTGTTTCGATATCGAACTCGACCGAAGCGTTCTGCACGCCCTCGGTGCTGTAAGCGAAGGCTTTCAGCTCGGCGTAGTGGGTCGTGGCGATGCCCAAACAGCCGCGTTCGAGCAAGCGCTCGATGATCACGCGGGCGAGAGCGGCGCCCTCGACCGGATCGGTGCCCGCACCCAGCTCGTCCAACAGCACCAGAGCAGGCCCATGTTCTTCGCTCAACACGTTGTACCAGTTGCTCGGATCGCTGCCAGCCTGCTCGGGAACGGGCGGCTCGTCGATGGCGCGCAAGATCCGAATGATATTGGTCATGTGCGACGAGAAGGTGCTTAGGCTCTGCTCGATACTTTGCTCATCGCCGATATCGGCGAACACCTGGCTGAAGACTGGAATGCGCGACGGCGCCGCAACCGGGATATGGAGACCTGCTTGGGCCATCAAGACCAATAGACCGGTTGTTTTTAAAGCGACCGTCTTACCACCTGTATTGGGGCCGGTAATCAAAAGCAAATTCCAATCGCCGCCCAACTCCATATCGGTTGGCACCACCGTGCTTTGATCGAGCAAGGGGTGGCGAGCTGCGTTCAATACCAAGGGTGCACGCGATGTTGGTGGTCTATCGTCGCCACCTTTGCTGATGCGCTCAAGCTCGGGCAGCTCGGCATCCCAAGCCACGATCTCGGGCTGGGTGGCGCGCAGGGCGTTGGCGTATTTGGCTTGGGCGAAGAAGAGATCGAGCAGTGCCAGTGCTTCGACACCAGCGATGATTTCGCTGGCCGCCTCTCCGATCTGCTCGGAAAGGGCTGCCAAAATGCGGTTGATTTCTTCCTGCTCGGCCATCTGCAACTCGCGCCAGCGGTTATTTTGCTCGACCACCGCCAATGGCTCGATATAGAGCGTAGCGCCGCTGCCAGATTGGTCGTGCACCAGACCGCGAATTGTGCGGCGTTGACCCGCTTTGACCGGAACCACATAGCGCCCATTGCGCATGGTGATGATCGGCTCTTGCAGGGCGCTGGCATACTCGCTTGAGGTCAGCATCGACTGCAGCTTCTCTTGCAGACGAGAGAAGGCGATGCGAATCTCGGAGCGCAGGCGCGCCAAGGTTGGGCTGGCACTGTCGAGCACGCTGCCGTCGTCGCCGATCGTGCGTTCGATGCTCTGCTCGATCGCGGGCAGCTGCGGCAAATTGTGCGCGATCAAACTGAGAAACGGGAACTGTTCGGGATCTTGCTTGCGCAACAGCACGTGCAAGCGCCGCATACTAACCAGCGTCGCGCCGACCTCCATCAGTTGGCTCGCTTCGAGCACACCGCCACGTCGGGCGCGCTGGGCATAGGGGCGTATATCGCGAGCGCCACCGATGGTTACTTCCGAATGTTCGTCAAGCAAAAGACGGCACTCTTCGGTGCGCTGTTGACGAGCGCGAACTTCGTCGATATCGGTGCTAGGCCGTAATTGGTTTGCCAATTCGCGGCTGGCCGAAAACGAGGTATAGCTCGCAAGCTTTTGCAATATTTTTGGAAACTCTAAAATGGTAAGAGTGTGTTCTGAAATCATAAAAACTCATTTAATACACAACAATGCCAACCGTCGAGTGCGTACTTTCCTATCAGCTACCCTCTAGTATACACACTTCTGGGCCGCTTAGCTTCGGTACAAGGCCTGATTTGGATCCAGAAAAAAGAATGCCCTCTTCAGGCATTCCCTTTGATACCAAGTGTGCTTGAACACTTTCTGTTTTGCTTGGGCCAGAGTGGAACTTAACTACCTCTATTGTGAGAGACTTCGCACGATCGCGCGAAGTCTCTCAGGTTCTTTTCCAGTTTTCAATTGTCTGTGTTACGAGAGTACGAGTCTTTAAACGGATGTAGTATCAAAACGCCTTGTTAGTGATCGCTGTCTTATTGCGATTGGGCCTTGAAGATCAATTCGACGCCTTGCGGCAAGATTGGATCGAGAATCGCATAGGTTTGCGGCAATACGGTTCGCATAAAGAAGTCGATCAGGATCGAACGTCGTACACTTCTCACCAGTGAATCCATGATTGGCAGATCGGGCGCTGCATCGCGTATGATCAGCATGGTGTAGAGATAACTGGCGAAGATACCGATCAAAAAAGCGCCCAAGAGCAGACCAAAGATTGTGCCAAAAATACGGTCGAGGTATTGTAATTGGCCCGGTAGTGTAGCGTAACGGAAGGTATAAGCACCAGCGATGAGCAAAACGACAAACGCTATAAAGAGGACAAGTGCAAAACCAACGTATTCGCCAACCGCACGGGTGGTATCGAAATTACGTGCGAAGAAGCCGCCCAGCGACGGATAGTAGAGGGCTGCAAGGACTAAGCCTAAATAGAGGGCGACAATCGCAATACTGACACGGATCATCCCCTGAAAGAAGCCTATTGCTATACAGCCGATGATCAGTATGATGAGAAAAATATCCATGGGGTGACCGCCTCTCTCCAAGCTAGAACTGCGTTTGGAATTCCGAATGGAACAATCCTCTCTTAGAGACAATCATTCCGCATACAAAAGACAAAAACCTAGGTGCCTATGCAAGTTTTGAGCCTATTGTAGCATGCGCCTGCAAACACTCATTGTAATCTTTAGGTTGCGCTTTTGTTAGTCTTGATTGAAGCAAATGATCCCTTTCACCAGTTTGGCATCGGGCTTGAGCCACGCTTGGAAGGCTTCTGGGAAGTCTCGGGCATTGGCCTGGTGTGTCAGCCAAGGGCGGGTATCGATGCGTCCGGCCTCGATCTCTGCGATGATGTTTTTGAAGTCGCTGGCGAGCGCGTTGCGGGTCGCAAACAAGGTCAGCTCGCGGCGGTGGAAGGCAGCGTCGTTGAAGCTGATCTCGCCTTGCACAAGGCTGACAAAGGTCAATTTGCCGGTTGAAGCAACGTAATCGAAGGCTCGTTCCATCGACTTGGGGTTGCCGGTTGCGTCGAAGACGGCGGTGGGCAGGTCGCCATCGGTCAGTTCGAGTAGGCGCGGCATCGGGTCGTTCTGGCCGTTGATGCAGTAGTGGGCCGTGCCTTGTTGTGCTGCGAAGGCCAGCCGCTCGTCGCTGATATCGAGTGCGATCACCTTTGCGCCCGCCAGATGGGCGAATTGCATGGTAGCTAGGCCGATCGGGCCTGCTCCGATCACTAAGACCCACTCATCTTGCTGCAGACCAGCTCGGCTAACGGCGTGTGCTCCAATACCCAGAGTTTCAACCAAGGCCAGTTGTTCGAAGCTCAGACTATTGGCGACGTGCAGCTTGTTGGCTGGCACAACGATATAGTCGCGCATGCCTCCGTCGGTGTGCACGCCCAACACTTTGAGATTGGCGCAGCAGTTGGTGCGTCCTTGGCGGCACGCGATACAGGTCCCGCAGTTGAGGTAGGGCTCGACGGCACAGCGGTCGCCCGGGCGCAAACCCGTGACATCGGGCGCTACTGCCACAACTTCGACGCCAAGTTCGTGGCCAAGGATGCGTGGATATTCAAAAAAGGGCTGGCGCCCGAAGAAAGCATGGATATCGGTGCCACAGACGCCGACGCGCTGAACGCGCACCAAGGCTTGGCCGGGGCCGATCTCACTTGGCTCAGGGCTGTCTGTGAATTCAAAACGGCCGGGTTCTTGCAAAATAATCGTTCGCATACGAGCTACTCTCTTTATTCTTTTGAAATGCTGAGGCGGTGAGCATCCGCCTTGTCGCTTGGATGGCGCAACTATAGCACGGGCGTTAGCATGCGGTCAAACGGGCCAGCGTGCTTGCGGCGGTTGACCGTGCCCCGGTTTTCGCCTATCATTCGAACAGAATAAGCTTCGTCAAATGAGGATGTGATCGATAGAAGGCATGCCAGAGAAGCGACGTAAATCAGCTGTCACAATCCAAGAGGTTGCCGCTCGCGCTAAGGTTTCGGCTATGACGGTTTCGCGCGTGACCAATACACCCGAGCGGGTGGCTCCCGCGACTCGTCAGCGTGTCGAACAGGCTATCCTCGAACTGGGCTATGTGCCAAATGCCCTTGCGAGTGGTCTGCTGCATGGACGCACGCGCACCATCGCCCTGATCGTCAGCGATATCAACAACCCCTTTTTCACCATGCTGCTGCGCGGTGTAGAAGACATGGCTCAGCGCAACGGCTATACCGTTATTATCGGCAATAGCGACGAGTCGGTAGAAAAAGAGCGCCAGTATGTGCAAGCCTTGATCGGCAAACGCATCGATGGCTTGTTGATCGCGCCAGCCGGTTCTGGCTCGCTCGAAACATTGAAACTGCTGCAACGCCGTAACAACCCCTTTGTGCTGATCGACCGCGAGATCGAGTCGATTCAGGCCGATGTGGTGATGGGCGATAGCGTCGAGGGTGCGCGAGTCTTGACTGAGCATCTGATCAAATTGGGCCACCGTCGGATCGCGCTGGTCAACGGCAGCTACGATGTGCCGACCGCGCGCCAACGTTTAGCTGGCTATCGGCGCGCTCTGGAAGAGTACGATATCCCCTTCGATCCCGAACTTGCCAAAGAGTGTAGCTATCGACGCGGCCCCGCTCAAGTCGGCATGGCCGAACTGCTGGCCCTGCCTGCCGAGCGACGTCCGACCGCAGTGGTGGCAAGCAACAATCTGATCTGTATCGGGGTGATCGAGGCGCTGCGCCAAGCGCAGTTGCGCATTCCTGAAGATATGGCGGTGGTCTGTTTCGACGATATCGAGCTGGCTTCGGCTATCGATCCCTTTTTGACGGTCTTGGCCCAGCCCGCTCGCCGTTTTGGAACGATTGCAGCCCAATTTCTGTTCGAGCGGATCGACCGCAGCGCACCAGGGCCAGCCCGTCGTGTAGTGTTGCCGTCTGAGCTGTTGGTACGCCGTTCGTGTGGAAGCTCCCTGCTTCGCTAAGTGCGTGCTTTAAACGAAATCTGTGTGAATCGTCGGTTTTAGGAAGGTTTCGGCACACAGCTACACGCCTCGTTTGATGGGCGGGATGCTGATAGCCGAAGGCGGACGCGCCAAGGACCTGCTTGTTGGGCACACCCTAGCCGCAACAATCAGAAGAAAGCAAACGGATTTGGTATCAGGTATTACTGAACTGTAGATCGCGCCGTTCAAACGAATAGAGCGCTAAGCCCAGCAGCGCGATGATCAGCAAAAATTGGGCGAGCAAAATCAAGAGCGCATTGTTAGAGTAGTCGCGGGTGATCGCCAATTCGTAGGCGAAAAAGGGCGGAACGAGCGGCCAACTGAAGAGGGTTTGCAGCGCCGATAGGCCCGAGAGCAGCGCTGCGGGCAGTTCGCTTTCGAGCGGCCCGGTGATCATTGTATCCGAGAGGGCGATAGCGATCATAGCTAAGATCACCAGTCGCCAGCCTCCGCTGAGCACCAGCGACGAGAGCAGCATCACGAGCGCCCCGAACAGCGCGATGTTCAGACACAGCGGTAATGTTCCCAAGATCCACGCGCCTAGAGCGAACTCTTCGATCTGGCTGAACAGAGCCGCCAGCAGACTCAGCACAAAATAGGCTCCTACCACTACGATCAATGCCGCAATGTAGGTGCCCAAAAGATAGCCGATCCGCCCGATTCGTCGCGTCAGCAAGAGATGGGCTTGCGGACGATTGGCTAGCCCCAAGAACGTATTCACGCTCACTAAGGTCAAGATCACGCTGAACAAACCGGCGACCGAGAAGAAGTTCTCGACCGTGAGCGCTTCATCGTTGCGCGGCCAAAGGAATAGATAAAAGCAGCCCAGCATGATCAAAATCTCGATCAAGATACGTCCACTGCGCAGGTAATCGAGCAGTGTGAATAAGCTAAAACGTAGAAGCCGCTGCACGACATGCATAGCTCTATCCTCGCTAGAAACGCTCTGACATCATAGCAAATCCGCCTGTTTTTTCAGATTACTGCGGCTAGGTTCTGCCCCAAGAAGCAGGTCCTTGGCGCGTCCGCCTTCGGCTATCAGCATCCCGCCCATCAAACGAGGCGTGTAGTTGTGTGCCGACAGACCTCCCTAAAACTGACGATTCGAACGGATTTCGTAATCACTTACTCTTTCGTATGTTCCCCACCTTGAAGCAGTTCGCGCAAGAGCGCATCGCTATCGTTTGGCTGTGCAGGCGATGCTGGTGGTATTTTAGGCGCTGCTGCTTGCGGCGCTGGGGCTGCTGGCTGCTCATCGGCGGGCGCAGCGGCTGCTTGCGCTGTTGGGCTTGGCTCCGATGAAGCGGTTTCGGGCGCTTGGGCCGCCGATTGATCACTAGGATCCGGCTGGTTGAGCGGTTTGTTGCGCCGTTCTGGTGGTGCGAATTGCTGTAGCGGATCGTAGTTGTCGGGCTGAGCAGCAATATAGACCTGATTCTCGGGCGCTGTCTCGACATATTCGCCGCGCAACACTTGGGTGTAGAGTAGTTCAAGCGCCTGCTGATCGGGTTGCATCGAGATCACATGTGCTCCGGCATCGAGCAAGAGACGCATCACTTGGGCTTGAAGCTCGCTGCTATTGGGGCGTAAGAGAATCTCGTTTTCGTGACAGATCACTTGCGGCCCAAGCTGTGCAAGCTGACCTTGCAGGGTGTATGAAAGGCGCTCGACTCGAATGCGCATGTTGTGGGCTGGTTGGCGAATCTGTTCCGCATTGGCTTGGGCCAGCAGCCGTCCTTTGAACATTATCCCAACCCGATCACAGATCTGTTCGATACCCGGGAAGTAGGGAGTCGCTACCAGCATAGTGCGTTGATCGGCGCGCAGATCGTTCAACAATTCAAGCATATCTTGCTGGGCCGCAGGATCAAGCCCGGTAAATGGTTCATCGAGAATCAGCAGATCGGGATCGTTGAGGAGCGCTTGGGCTAGGGCGAGGCGTTGTTGGGCGCCCCGTGAGAGCTGGCCGATATGGGTTTTGGCCAGCTCTTGTAAACCGAAACGGCTCAAAAGCTGGTCGATCCGCTCTTCAAGCTCTTTGCCCCACAGATCGTCGAAACTGCCCAAGAAACGTAGGTACTCGCGCACTTGGAAGCGGGGGTGCATTTGGGCGCGCTCGGGCATATAGCCGATTCGCGAGCGCATGTGCTCGCGTTCAGCCTGACCGAAGACCTCGATCCAGCCGCGCGATGGGTGGATCAAGCCGAGCAAGATATGGAGTAAGGTCGATTTGCCAGCTCCAAATGGGCCGAGCAGGCCATACACTTCACCAGTTGGAATGCTGAGCGAAAAATCGTGTAAAGCTGTTGTATCGCCAAACGATTTAAAGAGAGAATCGATCAGGATCGCCTTTGTTTCCATGTGATCTTCCAAACAAATAGCAGGGCGACCAGACGGATTGTGATCTTCGCAGTGATCGTCGAGATCTGCTAGCGAAATGGAGCTTGAGGCTCTAGGCCCACGATAAAATCACAACATAAATAATGGCTGCCACTGCCAAGGGAAAGGCGCGACTCCAGCAAAAGCGCAAAGCAGCAGGAAGTGTGAGGCGTGGCCACTGGCCCTCTAAACGACTGAGGCCGAATGCAAAAAAGAGCCCAGCGGCGATTAATAAGGCCCAAGCAGCCAAACTTGGCAAAAAGGCGAGTGGGAGCGCAAAAACAAAACTGGCTAGCACCAATGCGATCTGGCGCACAAGGCGAGCGCGGTTGACCAATTGAGCGGCTTCGGGATCGATGGCTTGCTCGGTCGCCCCTGCGCGAAAGCCGGGCAGCACGCCGAACGGGCCCCAGCCCAAGGCGATCGGCAGAGCCATCACAAGTGCAACCACGATCAAGAGCGCGGCGGGAGCGCTACGCCACGAGAGTTCGCTCAGCGCGAGGCCAGCTCCGGCGGCTAGCCACGTTACCGCTCGCCCAGCGAGCCCGATCTGAGCGCTGCGCATAGTGCTGCGCACCAAGATCGGATCGCCAGCTAGGATGCCGGGAAGCAAAGCGACTAGCCAAGCAGCTTCGAGCGCGGCCCAGGCCCCAAACCAACGCCAGTTGCTTTGAGTACCCAACAACCCTTCTAAGCCGGGCCAAGGCAGCAGAATCAGCGCGATGACGCTGAGCGCAATGCTGATAAGGCTAACCGTTGCTTCAACACGGCGAGTCGCCCCGCTGAGTTGTGCGTTCATACAGATCCTCTGAGTCGTTTACAGAACCAGCGCCTAGAGCGCACGGATAAAGGTCAGACTGCGAACCACATCGCTAATCAGATCGAGCAAAGGCAAGGGATAGAGCCCTAAGACCAGACAGAGGGTCACAAGGCCCATTGTCAAAAAGGCAGTCGAACGTGGTTCGGGGGCCAAACGGCGCACGGCCGGGCGGTCTAATTCGGTCTCGCCGAGCATCAACGGCTCTTCGACTGGCAACTCTTCGGCCGGGCCGAGCAGCCATTCGCGCGCTAGGCGCAACAGCGCGAGGGTCGCGATTACGCTCGAAGCCACCAGCAAAGCAAGGTACCAAGGCCCTTGCTGGGCAGCCGCTTGGTAGATCAGATATTTGCCTACAAAACCGCTGAAGGGCGGCACACCCAAGAGCGCCAAGCCTCCAGCCAAGAAGCAGACACCAGCGATCGGCCAGCGTCGCAACAGGTCGCGGCGTACCACACCCGGCGTGCGCCCGTCGGGCTGCTCAAGCTGAGCCAAGGCCACAAATAGCAGCATCACCACAGCGATCTGGCTGATGGTGTGGAACAGAGCGCCCGCCAGACCGAGCTGGTTGATCGAACAGACCCCAAACAGCACCATGCCCGCATCGTAGATTAGCAGATAGGCCAAACCACGCCGCAAGCTGGGCTGCACCAGTGCGAGCAGGCTGCCTAACAGCGCTGTGATCAGGCCGATCGTTTGGATCACCTGCAGACCGAAGGCGTTTTCGCTGATTAAGATCGGGAAGCGCTGGAAGGAGAGAATCAACATCAGCAGGCTGGTGGTGTTGATCACCGCTACAATCAAGGCCGATACCAGCGGCGAGGCGTCTTCGACCAGATCGGGCAGCCACGAGTGGAAGGGAATGAGCGCCAGACGCAGCGCAAAACCTGCCCCGATCAGCGCTAGCACAAAGCGCGTCAGCGGAATGCGGCCCGGCAGTTGGCCCAATTCGTAGACATCGGCCAACACAAAGCCAAGATACATCAGCATGCCAGCGATCATGGTCAAGACCAAGTATTTGAGCGCCGACGCGATTACGCGCGTACCGAGCAGCACACCCGATCCGGTCGGCAGGTCGACGATCGCCAACACAGCAGCCAAGCCCGCTCCGATCAGCAGCAACGAGACCAAGAAGGGGTCTTGCAGCAGCAGAATGGCACAGATCTGAGCGAGCACCAAGAGCACAACCGGCACAAAGTTTTCGCCATGCGGTAAGTGCCAGCATGCGAATAGCGCGATGGCTATCACCGCTAAAAACAAAAACAGAAAGACGCGGCCGAGCTGGCTCAAGATCAGGGTGACACCTAAAAAGCGCGCTGGATCGTCGATTGGGATTTGGGCGACTAGAAAAGCCAGCGTGAGCACGGCACCGCCTGCGATGGCGATCGACAGGCGAGTGTAGGTGCGAAGGATGAAACAACTCGCCGCTATAGCTATAGGAAATAAGATTGTCAGCAGATAGAGCATTGTGTTTTAGCCTCAGGCTGGCTCCAGATATGCTAGAACGACTGCAAGCATGTTAGCGTCGATACAGTTCGCTCAATTCCAAGGTCTTTAAACGCCCATAGAGTAAACCGCTCAGATAGGCGATCATCAACGCGAGCAAAATGGTTGACAAACTAATGAAGAGAATCGCCACGACACTTACATCTTGAGCCAGCGCTGTATAGAGTAAGTCGATGCTGCTGGTACACAAGAGTAGGCCCAAACCGATTTTGGGCAGATCGTTGGCGGTTGCCAGCGTAAGCAGACCTGTGAAGGCGAGCCAGTACCATGCGAAGTCGACCGCTTGAATGCTAGCGATCGGATAGAGACGTGGCAAGGCCAAACTGGTTAACAGTGCCAGTCCACCCGCCAGCAAAGGCAAGAGGTAGTCGCCCGGTCGAAAGACCGTCGGCTGGCGTTGCGCGGCGCGTGCGGCACGGCGCAGCTCGGCCAAGCCGAATTCATCCAGATCCTCTAGGCCGTAGTCGCGCGAGAAGGTCAGCGCGGTCAGCAGCAGAATGGCTGTGACGGCGAAGCCTGTAATCAACTTCACCAGTACGACTGTGCTGAAGCCAAAGCCCAAAATGGTCAGATTAGCTGGCAGAAATTGCTGTTGGGCCATAAAGAGCGCCACACAGACATAGTTAAACAGAATGGCGGGAAAGGTCGAGCGCCAAGTGCGAAACAGCAACACGGCGCCTGCACTTACCGCTATACCGATCAAGGCCCAATTGATGTCAGGCATTATGACGAAATCCTTTACTGCGCCATAATGAGCAGAATGCTGATCAGAGCGAGTAACACGCCCGCGAGGTAGTAGCGCCGTTCAAAGAGCGCCATCACCACTTGGACACCTTCGCCCACAATTTCGAGCAACTGCCACAGACGTTCAATCAAGAGTTTCGGGTTGGCGAACCAAGCGATATGGCTAAGGCTCTCGCCCAAGGCGTCGGCCGCCAAAATAACCGGCTTCTGGCTGAAGCTCTCCGCTTGGCCGCTTTGTCGCCAGAGTGTCGCGCTGCCCCAAGCCGCTAGCAAGCCGAACAGCCAAGCCGCGATCAAAGCCCAGAGCGGAGCATCGATCGCAAGCGGCCCGCCCAGCATGGGCAGCAGACCCAACAACAGCAGCACAAGAGCAGGAATGCCGTGCACAAGCTGCAGACGGTTGGCGGGCAATGTTTCGGTTTGAGTATGGCCCAAGAAGGCGCGCGAGATCAGGCCGCTTAGGGGCAGTAACAGCCCAAAGCCAAGCAGACTCAAGCCAAAGAGTAGCACAGGCGCGGCCCACGCGAGGCTAGCCAGAGCTCTATCGATCAGCGCGCTGTAGCCCCAAAAGCCCCAGAGCGGCGGCAGGCCGATCAGTGAGGCGCCAGCCAGCGCCCAGCCAAACCCCAACCAGCGCCGCAGCTTTGGATCAAGCGGCGTCTCTTCAAAGTTGATCGCGCTGTAGTCGCCGGAATGACCGTAGCTTTCGAGCACAGCCACGATCAGGCTCAGGCCGAACAGGCCAAGCGCACTGTTTGCGATCAAGAGCGGGGCATACTGATGAGCGATCGCGATCGCGACCAGCCCCACACCTGCGCTAGCGCTCCAAACCCAGCCGAGCAGCTCTTTGAGCTGGCGCTCGCGTAGCGCACCAGCCGATGCGATCACCAATACCGCAAGGCCGTAGGTCGCTAGCCCGGCCTGCCAGAGCTGGCTCGTTTGCAGCTGAGGCGAAAGATCGACCAAGCGCCAGAGCGTCAACAGAGCCACCAGCGGTAGGCCCAAGCCGACACAAAAGCCCAGCAAGGCGGCTGGCCCTTCGAGCAGATTTGTGATCGATGTGAGGAACGGCGCCAGACCGGCTGCCAATGCTACAGCGATCGCCAGTGCGACCGCCGCCGCTGCGCCCTGAATAGTGCCATCGTTACCGCTTAATACCAGCGCAAACTGCAAGAGCAAGCTTGCTGGAAGAGTGCTGATAAGAATGAAACTGCCATCGACGCCTTTGCGAAGCGCTCCGCTCGACCAGACCGTTGCAAAGCTCGCCAACGCGGTGATCGCCCAGAGGAATGGCCAGAGCTGAACCGTGTTGCACAGCAGCGCAAATAACAGCGCTACCTCTACAAGCAGCGCGCTTCCAAACAGATTGCCAAAGCTGCGCAGGCCGCTCGTAAGCGCTAAAGCGATCACGAAGAGCGCCAACGCACCTCCGAGCAGAATGATCACGCTAAAGGCAAGAGTATACGCTTCCAAGTGCAAGCCAACATCGAGCACAAAGGCGTCGCTTACGCTCCACTGGAAGAGCTGCTGCTCCAACGGCATGCTTTGGTTGAGCGCCAAGCCCACCAACACCAGGCCAGCGAGCAGGCTTGCCCCGGCTGCGAGGCTACCGAGGTAGCGGGTCGCAATCCGGGCGTTTAAGCCGAAGCAGATCGCAGCAACAACAAGCAGAATAAGAAAAGGAATCGATAGCACTGTGTTTTCTTACTATATCTTATTGCACGAAGGACACACATCTAACGATACCATAATTAATGGGATGTCGTCGATTAGAGCGCCAATCAGAAAGGTGCGCGCTAGCAAACGGTCGATCTGGCGCGGCGCATCAACTTGAACCGCTGTTATATGGCGACCATTACTGCTTACACTATATACCAATTCCCCGCGCGGTGCTTCGACATGTGCTTGGGCAGTACCGCTCGGAAGCGTGTCTGGGAATGCTACCTTCCAATCTCCTTCGGGCAGGTTAGCCAGAATTTGCTCGATCAGCTTGAAGCTTTCGTAGGATTCGAGCGCCAACACCATCAAGCGAGCGTAGACATCGCCGCCCTCTTGGCTGACCACCCGCATGTCGAGCTGATCGTAGAAGGCATAGGGCGAATCTTTGCGGACATCGACTTGAAGATTGCTCGCCCGTGCCAAGGGCCCGCGCACCATAAAGGCTTGGGCGGCCTCTTGGCTCAGTGTGCCAACTTCGGCGGTCGCTGCTAAGAGCGCGCGTTGATCGATCAACGTATCGATCATATCATACAAACGAGCGGCTAGCTCAGATTGACGTGCAGCAAGTGTAGAACGCGTCTCGTCGTTGAGCGAATGGGCAACGCCTCCCAAGACGCAGAAGTGCTGCATAATCGAGCCAGGGCCGATCTGATCGACGGCGGCTTGCACATCCGCCCGCAGGCGTTCGAATTGGAGCTTTTGATGCGGCAAGTTAAGCGCAGCTAACAAGCGTTCGATGGCTGCTAAATGCGAGACAATGCGTTCGAATTCGCCAACAAGACTGCGCAGTGCTAGCGCTCTGGCAGGAACCGTCACTCCTGCTAGCTCTTCCGTCGCTTGACAAAAGGCCAGACGGTGGGCGTGGGCGCAGTCATCGCAGAACTCGCTGAGCCGTTCGAGGGCGACCTCGGGGGCCAAACCTTCCAAACGTGCAACCAAACTGCCGCGCTCATCGTCTTCTCGGTAGTCACAATCGACTACTCGTTCACCGTCGACGGAGAGAACCACTTGTTGGCTGATGCGTAAGTCTGGATCGTCCAAACCCAACGCGACTGTGTAGTTCAATGGAACCTCCTCAGCGCAATGACACCAGTGCGGCATTATACCACGTTGTGCCACTACCTACACGAACGAGACCTTTAGGGTATTCAGAATAGAGACCTTTGTGGTATTGTGTTTGTGCCATAATGCGGTACACTACGTATGAATGTTATTGTTCATTGACAGTGATGGTAGTATAAAAATAAGGTATATAGTCTTTAGGAAGGGAATTGGACACATCGTCCGTGGTACGCTGATGAAATATCTGGAGTTAAGTATAACGCCCTATACCCTAGAGATCGTCATTGAAGCAGCCGAAGACAGTGGTAGCATTATTGTGTTACAACATAATGGTGTTGAAGTTGAGGCTATTTGTACGTTTAAAGATGCGTTACCAACGATTCTAGAAGGTTTATGCGGAAAGCGTTGGTGGGCCGCTCATCGACATGAAGTTGAACAAAAGCTTGCACAACAAGGCTTAATTCTCACACATACCAAACAGAACAGTGCCCTGCGAACCGAGGCTCCTTAGGCTTCGATACTGTTCGCCATTACGATAGTTACTAGGATCATTTACAGCCAAGCGATCTTATACCTCTCTTTTTGGCCCTAGGAGGGATTATCCTCGCTATCAGAGGTAACCGCAGACTTTTCCTCTTCAAAATTGCGTTTGTTTGTTATTGGCTTGTCCCTAAGCTGTTTCGATCTTGAGCGAGCGCTTTGAACGGCTTTTGAACAGACGATACCAAGAAAACGGCTCCAACGTCTCTTCATTCAGAAACGCACGGTTTCTGAGATACATAAATGCTATTTGTACTGCTTGCTTATGCTTGTGAGACTACACTCATAATTGTGGTACGACGAGCGGCCATTTTTTGCATTGGCACATCCAAAACAGCCTCAAACGATTCTGCTAGGCTGCTGGCTTTCTAGTCCACCAACCTTTGTTACTCATAGGTCGCTAAGACTGGCGCCGGCTAAGAGAGTTGCACTCTGCCTCGCGCTGACTACAAGAGCGAAAGCCCTCTGTACGATCATCGCGCGGAATGTGTGTATCGATCGAATGCGCTTGTTTTGTTTAGCGCTTTGGCGGCAAGGTCTTTGGCCCAAAGCAGGCTGCTAGCGCGTCCACCTACGGCTATCAGATGGGCTAGCCTGCCCTCATCTCCGGCCCTTCTCCCGCATTGTGGGAGAAGGGAGGTATGAAATTTCGCGCTATAACGCGAAATTTCATACACAACTATAGCCACATTCCGCTCTGCCAAGCCCAAAAGAATCAAAACTCCTGCTTCAATTGAAACTTCTATGGCAAACTAAAAGAGGAGGTTTGAAAGCGATCGCTTTCAAACCTCCTCTTTTATTACCAAATCTCGACTAGTGGGTCATCTTGCCCTTATCGGCAGCCGATGCGTTAGCGCGGGCGGCCTCTTTGTCGGCGGCCATCTGCTCGACGCTCTTGACCTCCAAGCGAGCGGCGCCCTTGGTTTCGCGCAGCTTCACGCGGGTGCCGTTGGCGACAGCGGCCTCCAAACGGGCTGCAGCGGCCGGAATCTGATCTTGGTACTGGGGCAGCCACTTGCTTTGGGCGACCAACAGCTCGTCGGTCATCTGCCAGACCTCTTCGGGGTTACAGACCGCGCCGACCAACGGGTCGTGTAGCATAGCCTGCTTGAGCAGGGTGACATCGCCCTTGACCGCAGCCAGCATACCCATCTGTTGTACGTGGACGCTCGCCGAACAGGTGGCGGCACAGGCCAGCGGCAGATCGCCGACCACAGGCATGTTGATGCCGGTCTTGTCGACATAGCCGGGCAGCTCGATCACACAGCCGTTGGGCAGGTTAGTGATGTGGTTGTTGTTGATCACGTTGAAGTGACCGCGATAAACGCGACCGGTCTCCAGCGCCTCGATGATGTACGAGCCGTGCTCTTCGCTGCGGTTCTGCGCCGAGATCACGGGCGGTTCTTCCTTCAGCCAGTTCGGGAAGTCAGTCTCGAACCAAGTGCGGCCTTCGGTGCAGACGCGCAGGTAGCCACCGGTCTCGCCGTTGATCCAGTTCGAGAGATCGATCCACTGGGGGATCTCTTCGGGGCGCTTGCGGTACCAAGGCAGGTATTCGCTCAAGTGGCCGTTCGACTCGGTCGAGTAGTAGCCGAAGCGGCGCAGCACGTCGATACGTACCTTCTCGGTCTGCGGGAACTTGGGATGGGCCTCGAACATCTCGAGCAGCGAAGGAACACGCACGGTCTTGCCGTTGATGGTGACGGTCTTGCCAACATCGTTGATGAAGTCGATACCGCGCCACTTGATCTGAATGAACCAAGTCTGGTGGTTGATACCAGCCGAGATCACATCGACTTCGTTGCGGTGCAGCGTGCTTACGTGGCCCGAGCCGTAGTCTTTGTGGGCTACAGCGCCATCGTTGTCATCGCTGAGAATGCCTTCGCGCTTGGCCCAGTGCTCGATACACGAGGTGATCTGCCAGTGAGCGCCCTGTACACCGTGGCAGAGGCCGATGGTCTGTACGCCACCGAAGGTATTGCATGCCCAGGTGTTCATCGCCATCGGGTTCGAATAGTTCAGGAAGATCGCGCCGGGCTTGGCGACTTCGCGAATATCCTTACAGATGTCGAGCAGCACGGGGATGGTGCGCTGAGCATACATCAAACCGCCAGCACAAATCGTATCGCCCACACACTGGTCAACACCGTATTTGAGCGGAATATCGATATCGGTCTGGAAGGCCTCCAAGCCGCCTACGCGAATCATACAGATCACATAGTCGCTATCGGTGATGGCCTCGCGGCGGTTGGTGGTCGAGATAATCTTAGCGGGCAGCTTGTTGGCGGCGATATCGCGCTCGCACAACTGGGTGACCATATCGAGGTTGCGCTGCGAAATATCGGTCAGCGCGAAAGTGGTATCGGCAAGTTCGGGGACCGAGAGAATATCTTGCATCAGGCGTCGGGTGAAGCCGATCGAGCCTGCGCCTACCATTGCGATTTTGATCGCCATTGAACCAAATCCTTTCGAACCATATGCTAGATATGGGGAAATATTAGATTAGGATAGTCTATATGTTCGCTATAATACACCTTATAGCAATGCGCTACAATAGTCAAAACTAGTAGGAAATGTTCTGTTTGTGAGTCCCTATGAGCGATCTTTTAACCAGCCTGCAAAGTCGGGTACAGAACCGCGTCAATCTAGCCCGTCCCTATGCGCCAGAATTACAAGTCTTGGGTAGTTTAGAGACGCGCCTACCCTCCGACAACTATTCTTGGGATGGTATGAAGCGGGGCGGCGATCCGCAACATCCCACCGTTTTGTTTCAGTATACGCTTGATGGCTGGGGCAGTTATGAAACGCAAGGTATAGTCTATCGCCTAAAGCCGGGCACCGCCTTTATTACGCTGATCCCCTCCGAGCATCACTATTACCTTCCGGCCGCTTCGTCGAGTTGGACCTTCTTCTGGCTGATGATTCAGCACCCATACTTAGTTTCGCGCATTGCTCAGCGCCAGAAGGAGTGTGGCCCAGTCTTTAGCGCCGACGAGTACAGCCCGCTGTTGCAACGCGCTCTCGACCTCTTCACCTTTGCGTGCCAGCCCAGCATGCAAGATGCGATCGCGCGCGAACAAGCCCTGTTCGCTTTCTTTTGGGAGTACGAACGCTTGATGCGTAGCAAGAACCGATCGATCGATGCGGCCGAGCGCCTGCTCGATAGCGTGCGCAACTATGTGCTCTCGTCGTTGCAGCGCCCAGTCTCGGTGGAAGAGATCGCTCGCCACAAAGGCATGAGCCGTTCGCACTTCAGCCACTACTTCAAACAGACCACCGGCTTCACACCGATTCAGTTTATTCAGCGTATTCGTCTAGAGGAAGCAACTCGTCTGCTCTTGCAGACCAACGACAGCATTGCGACGATCGCTCAAGCGACCGGTTTCGCCAATGCCAACCACTTTTGTAAAGTGTTTCGCCAGCGTTTCCACCTTAGTCCGGGCCTTTTTAGGCGCCAGATGCGTTAAGGAATGTGACCCTTTGTGTCTTTACCCCATTTTGTCTTTCCGCATTAGGTACGCTACACATTTGCAAGCGGGCTTCGTGGCACGCTCCCTTCTCCCGCATCTATACATTACCCAAAAGTCGTGTCGGCAGCAAAAGGCGACGGTTCGCATAGCATCGCGGAAGTATCCTTGAGAGCACAGAACGCAGAGAGCTTGTATGCGATTTCGCTACGCGAAATCGCATACAAGCTCAACATTCACCCCCTCGCCCGCAGTGCGGGAGAGGGGGCCGGGGGGATGAGGGCAGGCTAGCCCATCTGATAGCCGGAGGCGGACGCGGTGAGGACCGCATGGGAGGTTGGGACTTAACCGCCAACTTTGTCACGCTATGGGCTGGGTAAGTGACAATACAACTAGGGGAATGCGACAGCGATGCTTCTCAAGCGCTTTGACAGCATAGATTTATAGTAGTTTGTGCAATTTTATAAAGAATTTTTGGCCCAGAATCAGGCCGATTTTGGCCACAAACGCTTTATTTTTGGGCGAATATCTGCTAATATGAGAACGTCTCTAAGGCATCAGAAAGCGTTATCTGTACTTTTGTACAGGGCTAAATTCCTCCTAGAGACAGTTGTTGACTTAGTATATTGACATATATTACAAATAGGACGTACAATAGAAAACGTTTCTCAGCAACGCTTAACATACCATTTCGTGTCTATATAAGGATAAAACTATGCCTGTCGATGCCAAGACATTCCGTCAAGCCTTGGGCCATTTCGCTGCGGGTGTTACCGTTGTAACTACCCAGGGAGCTGAACGTTTAGCGGGCCTCACCGTAACCGCCTTCGCTTCGTTGTCGCTTGACCCGCCGTTGGTGTTGGTGAGTATCGCTCATTCGGCTCGCAGTTACGAGATCTTTTCGCAGCAGGCTAGCCACTATGGCGTGACGATCTTGCGCGCAGATCAGGAAGAGGTGGCGATGCGCTTTGCCCGCCCTGATAGCGAGAAGTTTCCGGCAGGCAGCTATACGCTGAGCCCCAACGGTGTGCCTCTGCTCAGCGAAGGGCTCGTGACCTTAGAATGCCGGATCGTCAATAAAGTGCCTGGTGGTGACCATACCATCTTTATTGGCGAAGTGCTGGCGGCCCAGATCTTTGAGGGCGAGCCGCTGCTCTATTACCGCTCGCAGTTCGGTCAGTTCGCCGAGCTAAGCGCGATCTCGAGTTTGCCGCAGTCTAGCCGTGTCACGGCTTCCTAAGGCGTTTGAAGCAGCTTGATGGCACGGTAGGCATCGACCAATCCATATCCAAAGGTATTATTGGGTTGTTGGGTGCCGAGCCCTTCCGTACAGTCGGCATTGCCGATATCTTGAGGAATGGCGCTGGCGAGCAGCGTATCGATCAGTCGATCAAGATCATCAGCTAGGCTTGGTTGAGCAGAGATCATCAAAGCCACCACGCCGCTGATGTGCGGTGCGGCCATACTCGTGCCATCGAGGGTTGCATAGCCGCCGCCAGGCACGCTCGAGAGGATCTCTTCGCCCGGCGCTGTGATATCTGGTTTCAGCAAACCGTCTACCGGACCTCGGCTGCTGAATGTGCTGATCTGGCCTTGGTTGTCTATTGAGCCGACCGTGAGTGCGCTGCTGTAGCTGGCGGGGACAGCATCGATGCTTTCGCAGGCATCGCCGCTATTCCCAGCGCTAACCACCATCAAAATGCCCGCCGTGCGCAGATGTTCGACCGCTAACTCAAAGGCTTCGGGCCAACAACCTTCGGTGCGCGGGCAGCCCCACGAGTTATTGATGAGATGGGGCGCTTTGCTGGGATCTCCATCGTGGAATGGATCGCCATTGTGCGGGTAGGGCGCTAAGAAGTATTCCATACAGGCTAGATAGGTGGCTTGATTGCCTAAGCCGTTGCGCATATTGCGGCAGGCGATCCACTGCGCTTTGGGCGCGACTCCGATGTAAGCGCCCTCTTTGGTTTTGCCCACCATTGTTCCGATTGTGTGGGTGCCGTGCATGTTGTCATCCCAGGGTACGGCGCTGTTATCCCAAGCATCGAACCAGTGATAGTCGTGCGAGACTGCGCCATCGCGCCAGCCCGCGTAGGCCTCTTTCAGAGCCGGGTGATCCCACTCGACCCCCGTATCCGCCCCTGCGATCAACACTCCTTGACCTTCAAAACCCTCTTGCCAGACCTTGGGCACGCCGATCCTCTGTAAGCTGCTTTGGATCCGGTCGGTCACAAAGGGTTGAATGTCTCCAAAAAGGGGAAAGGTGTAGCGATAGGGCCGCACATTGGGATTCTGCTCGACTTGTGCTACGTCGGGTCGGGCGGCCAACTCGTCGCGCAACCACCAATTTCCGCGAATCTCGATCTCGTTGATCAAATAGTAGGGGCGATAGACGATGCCGCGCCGTTCGAGCTCGGCGCGCAGATCAGCCTGCTCGCGCTCTGCGGTGCGTGTCAGCTCTTTGTAGACATATTCGAGCCGTTCGGCGCGGCTTGCGAGTTGGGCGGCTCCGCTCAGATCGGCCTGCTCTTTCAACACAACCACGAGACCATTGGGCGAAAACCCGGGCGTGCCCAGCGAGAAGTAGAGCGAAGCGCTACAGGCCCATAGTCCAAAGGCGGCCACCGTTGGGAAGGAGCTGAGTTGAATGCGGCGAATCAGGCGCGGCGCAAAGGAGATCAAGGCGGTGAAGCCGAGGATCACAAACGGGCTGAGCAAGCGAATGATCCAGAATGGCAGAATCTCGATGCTGTTGCGGGTATCAGTCCAGACTAGTTCTGGAGTGCTGATCAGCCAAAAGAGCAGCGTGCTGCCGGGTGTGTAGCCCCAACTGAGCCGATGGTAGGCCGTGATCAGCAGGTTGCACCAGATGGCGCTAAAGATCCAGATCAATTCCAAAACAAAGCGGGTTTCAGGATCTTCCTGAACGCGCAGCATATTCATAAAAAGCAGGCTGATCGGCACCAGCAGGCTGGTGAGCACCACCCAAAAAGCGGCAAAGTAGCGGTTGCTCTGCGATTCTTGAAAACTGGCGGCGATAAAGCCCCAAACGATGATACCGAGGCTTAGGTAGTTGGGCAGATAGGCTAGCAGGTCGAGCAGAGTGAGCAGCGGGTCGCCCAAGGCTCCGAATACCACCCACGGCATAATAAACGGCGCGCTCAGAGCGAGCACCGTCATAAGTTGGTTCCAGCGAAACCAAGGGCGCAGACTGAGGGTGTGGGCGATCTTTATCAGGGTGTATCGGCTCCAGAACGAGAACAGAAAGCAGGCGACCCAGAGAACCAAAAAGCATTCGATCCACGCGGAGATGATCAGAAACGTGAGACTGGGCTCGTCGGGTCTAAGCTGCACCAGCACGCTGCGAATCAGGGTGTAGAGGCTGATCAGGCTGAGCGCAAAGGCGGCGGCGCCTAATGTGTTGCGCCCTGCAAAGAGCGCGATCGGCAAACAGAGCGCGAGCTGGGCCACAAAAGCGAAGCTTAGCCCTAAACCGCTTCCTTGAAAGTAGCCAGCCACGAGAGTGATGACATACCACAACAGCATGAACGCGATGACGACGATCTGAATGGGCTGCTTGCCAGAGCTGTTTCGGATCGGTGCTTGGTACATGGCTCCTCTTGTTTGTCGAAAAGCTGCTTGTTGTTAAGGCGATGGTTTGTGTGCGTGCAAGCGGAAAAGGGCCTCTTCGGCTCGTTCACGCCAGTTCGAGTTCGGCATAGTGTTGATCAGCTCGATGAGCAACTCTTGAGCTTCAGAGACGCGCTTCTGTTCGATCAAGGCCAGCGCGAGGTAGTAGCTTGCATCGGCTCGCTGGCTCACCGCGAGGGCGTTGCGAGCGGCGACTTCGGCCCCAAGCGGGTCGTTGCAGGCGAGACGAATCCCGGCCAGCAGGCTTTGTACATCGGGGCTATCGGGCAGGTCGATGGCCGCAATGTCGATCGCATCGAGGCCGCCGCTGCAGATCTCGTAGTGTTTGTCGTAATGGAAGCGAGCCACCAGCAGGGCGTATTCGCCCCGTCGCTCGGGAGGCGCTTCGCTCAGCAGTTGGCGATAGATCAAAGCGGCGTTGAGGTAGTCGCGTTGGGCCAGCGTTAGGTTGGCCCAGGCCAAGCGCACTTGTTCGGTCGGGCCGATGCGGCTCTCGAGGGCTTGCAGTTGACTTTGGGCTTGCTCAAAGTCTTGTTGGGCGATCAGTTGATTGATCAGCATCAGGTCGATGCGGCTGTCGTTGGGGTAGTCGCGTTGAAGCTGCTGCAACAGACTGAGCATCTCGTCGCTTTGCCCAGCTTGAAGGTAGGCATAGGCCCGATAGATCTGGGCGGTGAGAGCTAGAGGACTAGAGCGCGGAATGCGCTCGAATTGGCTGAGCGCGAGCTGTGGCAGCCCTTCTTGAAGCAGAAACTGGCCGAGCTGTTGGATCTGCTCTTCGCCTTGGTTGCGCAGAATGGCCAGCAGTTGCGCGAAGCTAGCGCTGACATCGGGAACCAAAGCCTGAGTCCAAGGCTCATCGTCGCTGGCAGTCGCCTGTGCCGGTTGAGCCAACAGCAGTTCAAGAGCGCTGGCTGGTTGGCTGGCGCTGCTCAAGAGCGCCAGTCGAAATTGGGCGAAGCGCCACCAGGCCGGGGCCAGCTCAGGGCTTTGCTCGGCTTGAAAGGCCTGCATGGCTGTATCGTAATCGCCTTGTTGAAAAGCCTGTTCGGCGGCTAACAGGCGCGCCAAACGGGCGTACTCTGAGCTTGGCTTGATCTGACGCCAAAAGTGCTCGGCTTGGCTGAGGTGGCCTTGGCGGCTGTAGGCTTGACCGAGATAGAGCAAGGTGAGATTGCGCTGCTCGTCGTCGTGTTGGGCGCTGAGTGTGTTATAGAATTGCGAGATGGCCTGGGCGTATTCGCCGCGCTGAAAGCGCACGATCCCGATTCGCAGGCTTACTTCGCTCGCTTGAGGTTGTTGGCTTTGCAGCGCGAGGTAGCTTTGCAGCGCCTGATAGCTTTGGCCAGTTTTTAGAGCGCGGTCAGCAGCGCGCAACTGGTCGCGCCAATCGTCTTGAAAGATAAAACGGGCAGCGCCAACGAGCAGTGCGATCAGAAGCAGCAGCCGTAGCAGCGGCCATCCACGAGAGAAGACACTAGAGAGTATGCGCATAGACCTTGTCCACGATTGGCATGCAGAATCGCTTGCCCGCCAATTTGCAGCTTTAAGTTTATCACGCTCGTTGCCTATTTATCAATTGTATCGAAAGCGTGCGACTGCCTCGGCTTGAACTCTTTTTTGCTTAGCGCGAGATGTGTTAGCATGTCGAACAACACCCGATTCTGTTTTTCTAATGCCGATCTAGCGGCTGCTTAGCATAGCGTTGCTGTACCACAGCTTGTGATGGGTCGATCTTTGCCGAGGAGGAGGAGCGTGAAACCCTTATTTGTGATTTGGACGATGGATTGTGAACCTGTTTCGACCCGCAAATCAGATGATGCGCCGCGTACTTGGAACCAAAGCGCTCGCTCGATCGATGCCTTTTGTAGCCGTTTGCTGGTCGCGAACTATCTGCCAACCCTCTTTATTGTGTCAGACTGCGCCGAAGAGCACGAGCCGATGTTCGAAGAGATCCAGGCCCGAGGCGGAGAATTGGCCTTAATGGTCGATCCTCCTCAGATGCGCAGCGCCAACTATTCCAAACATCTGGGCCAGTATAAGCCCGCCGAGCAGCGCGAGATTCTCGAGCGGAGTTTGGCCCATTTTGAAGAGTCTTTGGGGGTACAACCGCGTTCGATTCGCACGGGCGGCTATTCGGCCAGCGACGAAACCTATCGCATCGTGTATGAGCTAGGTTTTCGCCAAGGCACCCTTTCGAATCCGGGCCAAGATCGTCCGCGCTACGGTTCGTCGTGGGTCGGTGCTCCCAACGATGCCCACCTTGTCGATGGCGAGAATCGCTTGCAGGCTGGCAGGTTGCCTTTTTTAGAGATTCCGCCCACAGTCGATGCGACTCAAGTGACGCGCATGGGCTACCCGTGGCAGATGCGTATTGAGATCGGCACCTTTGAAGATTGGTTGAAGCCGATCGCCGAGAGCCAGCTTGAGCGTATGCAGCGCGACAATGTTGATTTTCAGGTTTTGTATATCAGCACACGCAACAGCGTCGAGTACGGCCAAGCCAACAACTACAGCGACACGCTCGATGCCTTGATCGATTATGTTGACAGTCTGAGCGAGCGCTACGAGATCGTTCCAGTCACTTTGGCCAGCGCCCACGCGCGCTACCGCCGTATGCAGGTCGAGCTGGCTCAGCGCTCTGCCGATGCCAACTAGGCGATTTTTTCGGCGTCCCAGCCGCCATTGCCAACTTAAGATCTTGCATTTGGCGTTAACGGCTCTACCGCCCAACCGGCTTCGACCGCGTCCGCCTACGGCTACCAAGTCGTCGCCCTCCCATCCACGCCTTTAGGCATCGCAGCTTCGTTGGGCGCCCTCGTGCACAAGGCTTCTTCGTTGAGTAGCGATGCAATCACTGTAAGCGTTTCAACCTGCCCGGTGCACGTACCGAGCAGGTTGAAACGCTGTTGATCGATGCTAAAGCCCCTCTAAAAACCTTCTCGCTGCGAAGCTGCGGGAAAGTTAGGGTTTAGGATGCCGGTCTGGAAAATCATACCAAATTCGGTAGATCACGTACTTTTTGGCCTTCGGCAGAGCGGAACCTGACTCTTTTCCTCATTTTTGTTTTTCCCGTTGCGAAAATGCACATCGTTAAAGCGGATTTAGTATGATAGGACAGTTCTTGTAAAGCCGTACCCTTCGACAGGCTCAGGGTACGGCTTTAGGGAATCGCTTTGATGATAGCAGCTTGCTCCCTTCTCCTGCTTGCGGGAGAAGGGTCGGGGATGAGGGCCGTGCTCCCCTCTCCCGCATTGCGGGCGAGGGGGTGAATGTTTACAATCTCTCCCCGTTCTGTGCTCTCAAGGATACTTCCGCGATGGTATGCGAACGATCGCCTGTTGCTGCCAACACGACTTTTGGCTAATGCATAGTCTCCTGCTTGCGGGAGAAGGGTCGGGGATGAGGGCCGTGCTCCCTTCTCCCGCAATGCGGGAGAAGGGCTGGGGATGAGGGCGGGCTAAGCCTGTTTGGTAGCCGGAGGCGGACGCGGTTTTGGCTTTTTTTGCGGGTAAGGATCTTTCACGCCTGCTGTATGGCGGTGAAAAACGACCTAACAGGCCTCGAGGCCTGTTAGGTCGTTTGGAATGCTTTGTTGAAGCTGTCTAATCGCCACTCACTGGTGCAGGTGCGCTCTCGCTCTTGGTTTTGTTGGGGAGAGGGGGCGGTACGGTTGGCAAGGGCATCGCGTGGGCTGATTTGCCGTAGCGCGGTACGCCTGCCAGTTGCAACTCTTCGGCGAAGTGGCAAGCGGCCCAGTGTTCGTTGCCCACATCGCGCAACTTCGGTCGCTCGACTTTGCAGATATCTTTGGCGTAGCGACAACGTGGGTGGAAGTAGCAGCCGCTGGGAGGGTTGGCAGGGCTGGGCACATCGCCGGGCAGGCGGATCGGTCGGTGGCGATTGCGCGGGTCTGGCTTGGGAATAGCTGCCAAGAGCGCTTCGGTGTAGGGGTGCTTGGGGTTGTGATAGAGCTCTTCAGTCGAAGCCATTTCTACCAAGTAGCCTACATACATTACGGCCACACGATTGCTAATGTGCTCAACCACGCTCAGGTCGTGCGCGATAAAGAGATAGGTCAAGTCGAACTGCTTTTGCAGGTCTTCCAACAGGTTCAACACTTGGGCTTGAATCGAAACGTCGAGCGCCGAAACCGGCTCGTCGCAGATGATCAGCTTCGGGTTGAGGGCGAGCGCGCGCGCGATGCCGATGCGTTGGCGTTGACCACCACTGAAGGCGTGGGGGTAACGCGAAGCGTGTTCGGGGCGCAGACCCACGACTGTCAATAGGTCGGCGACACGATCGCGTAGCGCCTGTCCCGATGCGACATTGTTGATCACCAGCGGCTCGGCGATGATGCGCCCCACCGTCATACGGGGATCGAGCGACGAGAAGGGGTCTTGGAAGATGATCTGCATATTGGGGCGAACTTGCTTGAGCTGTTTGGAATCGAGCTTGGCAACGTTGACTTTGCCCAATTTGGGATCATCAAAGATGACTTCGCCGGCGGTTGGCTCTAGCAATCGCATTACAGTACGGCCTGTGGTCGACTTTCCACAGCCCGATTCGCCTACGAGGCCGAGCGTCTCGCCTTTTTTAATATAAAAGTTGACGCCATCGACCGCTTTAACCTGGCCGACAACGCGTCGCAAAAGTCCACCATGAATGGGGAAATGCTTTTTGAGGTCTTTGACCTCAAGCAGAATATCGTCAGATGGCACCGTCGTCATATCTTCCTCGCAACTTTTCTTTGCTGAAACGCACGTCAGTGTTGCTGTTCAACACTGCAAGATCCGTCTTTGCTTAGGTATAAAGATGGCAGCGCACGGTATGGCGTGCGTTTCCGTCGACGGTTGTTTCCGGTGGCTCTTCGACATCGCAGAGGCCCGGCATAAAGCTTGGGCAGCGCGGATGGAACGGACAGCCCGGAACTCGTGTGTAGGGATCAGGCACGGAACCCTTGATCGATTCGAGCCGGATATGCTCTTCACTGCCCAAACGTGGGATAGAGCGTAGCAGCAAAATCGTGTAGGGGTGCTTGGGATTGTAGAAGATATCGTCGACTGAAGCCCATTCAACTATGCGCCCCAGATACATAACGGCGACTTCGTCGCACATCTGGGCCACGACACCTAAGTTGTGGGTAATGAACATGATCGACATGCCGATCTCGCGTTGCAGATCGCGCATCAGCTCTAAGATTTGGGCTTCGGTCGTCACGTCGAGCGCAGTGGTCGGCTCGTCGGCGATCAAGAGGGTGGGCGTACACGAGAGCGCCATAGCGATCATAGCGCGTTGGCGCATGCCGCCCGAGAGCTGGTGCGGATACGAGATGGCGATGCGTTCGGGGTTGGGCATACCAACCTTGCGCAGAATATCGACGGCGCGGGTATGTGCTTCCTCTTTGTCGACGCCTTGGTGCAGAATGATGGCCTCTTTGATCTGGTCGCCCACTGTGTAACAGGGGTTAAGCGAGGTCATCGGCTCTTGGAAGATCATACTGATGTTGTCGCCGCGGATGTTGCGCATCTCGTCGCTGTTGCGTTCGAGCGTCAGCAGGTCGATCGGCTCTTGGTTGTTGAATTCGCGGAAGAGGATCTTGCCCGATTCAACCTTGCCCGGTCGGGGGATCAACTGCATGGTGGCGAGGCTAGTTTGGCTTTTGCCACAGCCCGATTCGCCTACGATACCCAACACTTTACCGCGCGGAATCTTGAAGCTTACTCCGTTGAGAGCGCGAACGACACCGATTTGGGTGTAGAAGTAGACGTGCAGGTCTTGAACTTCTAAGACGATATCTTCTTCAGGAGCAGCGCTCTCGGGAGCGCTCGTTGGGATGGCGCTGCTGCTGGGTTGTTGTGCTACGGACATAAACGGGTACCTCTTTCTGTCGCTTAAGAACGAAATAGCCTACGTTCACGTTCGCTTATCCGTATGGGTCAACAGCATCGCGCAAACCATCCGCGAGCAGGTTGAAACAGAGTACCGCGAGCACAACTGCTATACCGGGGGTCAACATCCAAGGATAAAGCATAATCACTTGGACCTGTTGTGCATCACGCAGCAATACACCCCAACTTACTGCTGGGGGCAACATACCAAGACCCAAGAAGCTCAACGCTGTTTCGCCCAAGATAACGCCAGGGATGGCCAAAGCTGCTACCACGATAATGTGGCTGAGAGCGTTTGGCAACATGTGGGTCAGAATGATGCGCAAGTGCGAGCCACCGGCTGCCAGTGCTGCTGCGGTATAGTCAGCGGAGCGATAGGCCATCACTTTACCACGCACTTGGCGGGCGAGACCTGTCCAGTCCACAAGGGCTAATACAAGGGTGATAAAGAAGTAGCGTTGGACAACGGGCATTTCGCGCGGGAGTGCTGCAGCGAGCGCCAACCAGAGCGGCAGGGTTGGGAAGGATTGAATCAGCTCAATCGTGCGCTGCATCAGGTTATCGATCATACCGCCAAAGTAGCCCGAAGCGGTACCGATGATCGAGCCGAGTACGATAACCATGGTTACGCCGACCAGACCAACCGACATCGAGACTTGGCCACCTTTGAGCACACGGGCGAAGATATCGCGTCCTTGGCCGTCAGCACCCCAGAAGTACAATTTAGCGGGCGCTTGAACTCCAAACAAGTGGATGTTCGACTCAAAAAGGCCTAAAATTTTATAGCTGTGCCCTTCTACAAAGAAATTAATAGGATAGACTGTAGAGTAGTCGGTTTCGACAGTCCAGGTAAAGTTTTCTTTGTCGAGAATGGCTTGTTGTGCGTAGATGCCTGGCCAGCCCGCAGCAAAAGTAATTTCAGAAGGTCGGGCGTATTGGTAGTCTGCCTCGATCTTCTGATAATCATTGGGCGCAATAAATTCTGCCAGGATTACAATGATGTACATACAGATCAGCACAATGCCGCCGGCCACCGAGAGGCGACTTTGGCGGAAGCGCCGAACCATCAGTTTCCACTGTGGGATCTGGCCGACATCTTCTACTTTTTTCTTTTTTCCTGCAGACTCAGGTGCTGTTGTAGGCACGCTTGCCATAGGTTTCTCTTTCTTGATTGCTGGGGATAGCGATCTCCATTGATGATAGACCGATTGAGACGAGTACGGCTATTCGAGGCGTACTCGCGGGTCGACCCACGCTAGCAGCAGGTCAGCAATGAGATTACCAACGATCAGCATGATCGACAGGAACATCACCATGGTGATGGCCAAGTACATATCTTGCTTGATCAAAGCCTGAACAAGGAGCGGACCTGTGGTAGGCAGGTTCAACACGATCGATGCGATCACTTCGCCAGAGATCAAGGCTGGCAGTACGCCACCGATCGCCATAACGAGCGGGTGAATCGCATTACGAACCGCGTGCTTCCAGATCACAACCCCTTCTTTCAAACCTTTGGCACGTGCTGTCTGGATATATTGCATGTTCAGCACATCAAGCAGGTTGGCGCGCATAACACGCGTGAGCCATGCGGTGCTTCCTGCTGAAATAACAATGATGGGAATCCAAAGGTGACTAACAAAGTCCCAGAACTTTTCCCAACTCATTGGTGCATTCACAAAACGTTGCGAAACCAGACCACCTACTTCCTGTTTGAGAACGGTTGTAGCGAATACCATCAAGACAAGTGCCAACAAAAATTGTGGCACCGCGACACCTATAAACTGCATTGCAGTAATGAGGTAGTCTGGGATGGTATAACGATGGGTTGCAGCGTATACGCCCAGAGGAATGGAGACGAGCCAAGCAAAAATTAGGGAGCTAAAGGCCAAAGTTACCGAGAACAGTAAGCGCCCCCAGATCAGCTCGCCTACTGGCTTTTTGTATTCGAACGACTCGCCGAAGTCGCCTCGTACTGCGCCAGAGACCCACTTCCAATACTTCAAATAGGTTGGGTCGTTGACGCCGTAGCGAATTTCTAATGATCGAATTTGCGATTGGGAAAGGTTGCCGCCTAACTGGCGCAAGCGCTGAAGCTCAGAGTCGAGATATGAACCCGGGGGCAATTCGATCAACGCAAAGCCAATGATTGACACAAAAAAGAGTGTCACAAGCATGTAGAACAGGCGGCGAATAAGAAAGTTTACCATAACGACCTCTCGATTCTGTGGTTACCTTCAAGCTTGCCTGTGTAAGGCAAACAACATGAAGCGTTGATATGCTCAGCTCTTGGTTTTGCAAAGATGTTTGGTTTCCGCCCCTTCTCACAAGAAAGGGCGGAAACCAAACGAGCAAACAACCAAAGACGATGAATTAGCCGCCGTGTTCTTCAGGGTTCTCGAAGTACCACGACTCGGGGTCGTAAACGGCCGGTGTCGGGTGGATCCACGGATCGGTGAAGCCGCCGAGGGTCAGATCTTCGGCCTTGGGAACGTTGCGCAGGTCAACGCTGACCGGAACCGGTCGCTTGAAGTTCGCAACCGTACCCTGGACGAAGGGACCATGCTCGATGTGCAGCTTGATCATTTCCCAAACCAGCTCGTGGCGCTTCATGGGATCCGGCTCGACCTTGCTTTGGTCGTAGAGCTTCCAAAGCTGATCGATTACGCTGCCCTCTTCGGCCTTGATACGCGGGGGAGTTCGCTCCCACGGATCGACGTCTTGCTCGGCGTTTTCCTTCTCGGTACCACGCAGCGAGTAGTAGACACCGTGCAGCGGTGCCCAGCGCTCGCGCTCGAGCGGAACCAGCCACTGCGGGTAGACCAAGTGGTTGGGTCCGTCACCGATACCCCAGTCGGCGTTGGTGAGCAGTTGGCCCGAAGCCCACTTGTCGGTGCGGCCCGAGGAAGGAACGGGGTTAAGCACTGCATCGATGCCGATGGCTTGCCATGTCGATATGATCGCTTCGTTGATAGCAACTACATCGCGGCCGGCCTCTGCGCTGTAGTCGAGGGTGATCTTGAGCGGGCTGCCATCTGGGAAGGTGCGCTTGCCGTCAGGGCCTTCCTTAACGCCGATCTCGTCGAGCAGGGCCTTGGCCTTCTCGGGATCGTAGCTTACAGCGCTATCGCGCCATGCGATGTAGATCTCTTTACCGGTATCGTTGATCGAGTACTCGATCGCCTTGGGGCTGAAGGTAGCCGTGGTCGGTTCACCGGTGTCGAAGTAGAAGCGCTTGCGGATATCGGCGCGGTCGACTGCGTGCGAAAGGGCCTTGCGGAACTTCGGCTCGCGAATCAGGTTGCGCATCTTCTCGTCTGCGAAGTCGTAGTTGAAGAAGACGGTCTGACCACTACCCGAACCGCTGTCCCAGAAGTAGAGCTCCATCTTGCTCTGATCTTTGGACTGGTTGAAGGTCTGTACGTCGTTGAGCGACAGCATGCTCATCCAGCCCCAGTCGATCTTACCGCTGAAGACGTTGAGCTTCTCAACTTCTTTGTCTTGGTAAGCAGTTACCACGATGCTGTCGATGTAGGGCAACTGGTTGCCTTCGGCATCAACAACCCAGTAGTAGGGGTTGCGCTCGAAGATCGAGCGGACACCCTCTTCGTAGACGGCCAGCTTCCAACCCGTCATAACAGGTACGTCGGGGTTGATACGCATGTTCATCTTTAGGGTGTGCTCTGCATAGTCGGTGACTGCAGGGTTGTACTTGGGATGGAACTGCGACAGATAGTGCTTGGGAGCCATCCAGCGCGGGCCGATACCAGCGTTGACCCACATTGCAACGCGGTCGGCGGTTAGCGGCGCCGGGGCATCGAAGATCATGCGGAGGGTGTAGTCGTCGACCTTCTCGAAGGTTGCGAGAGTACCGGTACCCGAGCGAGCTTCGTCGGGAATGTTGGCCTGCTCCTCAGGATAGTCGGGGTTGCGGGCCATGTCCTCCCACCAGTAGAGGATGTCATCGACCGTCCACGGATGGCCGTCGGACCACTTCAAGCCCTTGCGGAAATAGAAGGTCCACTCGGTGGTCTCTTCGTTGCTCTCCCACTTCTCGGCCAAGCCAGGACCGATCGAAAGACCGTCGTTCAGCCAGCGCAACGGTGAGTGGCCGTACATGCTCTCTTGGATCATCTGGCTCTGGCCTTCGCCACCCCAGCTGTTCGAGGTCTGAAGCACGCCACCGTACTTACCAACCTTCACCCACTTGTGGGGAACAACGTAGGGGTTCTCGGGCAAGCGCTCAGCAACTGGGGGCAGTTTGCCCTCTGCTACGAGAGCAGCCAATTTCGGAGATTCTTTAGCAGCTGATGCCGAAACAGCAGCTACAGTGGGCTGAGGCTCAAGAGTTGGTACTGCGGTCGGAGCAGGAAGCGGAGTTGCGGTGGCGGCGGCACTAGCGGCATCACCACCAGCGGGAGCCTGAGTTGCTACAGTTTGCGGGCCTTGAGGACCACAAGCTGCGACGAGGGTACTTGCAGCGGCGACTGCAGAGAGGTGCAAGAATCGCCGACGGCTGAGCTTCTGTTTGTTCTCTTCCACTCGATACCTCCTTGTAACGGGGGGGAATTTGCACTACAACGACGTCAAGGTACTGTACAATTTGTGTAAGTAATCGACCTATTTAGTGTTTTGTACGCCTTTTAAGAGAAACGAATGTGCACCATCTTCGCAGATACAAAGTTAACAACATTGGTAGTTGTATCGCGAAAGATGTGCATTCTTTAGCTCATACACACCTCTTTTCATGATATATAATAGTCGTGGGTGAAGCTATTTTACGTAAAATTATCTTGTTTGTCAATCTTTGTACGGTCTTTTTTTCCTTTAGAACCTAATGAAAGAAGTATGAAAGAAAAAACCTCTCCCTATTTTCTTCTCCATTAGCTTGGGTTTATAGTCGCATTTCAGAAAATTACAGGAGGTTTGATAGTTTTTATACTATATATTGTTTTTAAATCTAATAAAATATTACTGCACAGTTTTAATTACCTGCTCTAACCTTAGCTAGTGCCTTTCTAATATAGACGCGTAAGGAGAAGGAATAGATGGTCTCAGATAATAACGAACTTATCACTCTACCACGCTACGTCGCATGTTATGCGCTCTTCGCCGTCTTTCTGGCGCTTGTTTATTTGTCTCTTTTTGTGGTTTGGGGTCAGACTCTTTACAACATAATCTTGCTTTATAGTTCGCGCCCAGAGGCTCGTACACTTTGGCAGTTCTTACGAGTCTTGGTGTTGGGCTTCAGCTCATTTTTAATCGTAATGATGGGCGAGCCATATCTACGTAATGGCATGCAGCGCGGGCTGCTGCTCAAACGTTTCTTACGACTCGCCATTATTTTTGTTGTTATCGCTGCACTTGGTATCGGTCTGAATACGATGGTGCTTCAGGGTGCAGCCTAAGAGTATTACGAAGAGACAATATGCTCGTTCAGGTTACGGTCGGTAAGGAACCATAGTTCGGGTGGCAAGGTGAAAGAGTGGAAGCTATGATTGGCCATAGCGACCCAATATTGATAGTCTTCGATGCTTTCACCTTGCAAAGTCACAACAAAGAGCCACTTATTGACATACATAATCCAGAAGCGGCGTTTGCGGGTTTTATCTCCTTCGCGGAAGGTAATAAGACGCTCGAATTTAATGAGATCGCCGTAGTGGTCATCAAAGCTAGAGAGGACTTGGCAATCTTCTAACTGCTCAAGACCTTCATCAACACCGGCTCGAAGTTCGTCGAAGTCTTCGGCCGTGGCGGGGTATTCAAGTGGTGAGATCCAGACAGAGAAGAAGGTTTGTGGTGAATCTTTGTAGGGGGAGACTAGCACCCCATCACGACCATCTGCTAGTTCGAAGACATTCCAATCTGTGGGGTAGCGAAAGGAATAGCGACCTTGTGGGTCCACAAAGGTCGTTATGCCGGTAAACTTCGGTGTTTCCCGATTTGTCATTGTTTCCCTCATCTCTTATTCTGGCAATGTGCTGTAGATAATACCACAAATTCTTGCATCGTTTGAAGCGATGTTGCTTGCAGAAATGAATTCTCTATAATTCTGATTAACTCACAGAGCTGTTGGGATTAAATACCATATTCGGGCAGTTTTTTCAAATTTGCCGCCTCGACGGTAGCGGGCATTCTGCTTGTACGGACCAATTTGTTGGGTTCTGATCAACGACTTGGCCGTTAGGCTGCGAAGCAGCGCGAAAGCGCTAGAGCGCTGCATTGATAGGTAATGTGAAAACACCGTTCACAAGGAACAGCGACAGACAAGGAAGATTGGGCATTGAAACCCGCCATGTTCTATCGCTGAAGGCGCTGTGTGACAGCGTGCCTGCTCGATGAAGCCTCATCGGCCGGAGGCGCTATAGGACTTTGTTTGGCGGGCAGGCTGTTGGTAGCCGTAGGCGGACGCGGTTAGGCCCCTGTTTGGGCCAGCGACCAAGCCGCCCGCTTGTGCTTTGAAGGCATCGGCGAGATGGGCTAGTTATTTGGTTTGCTGTGAGTTTGCAACAAAAAGAGAAGTCTGTACATAGAGCTGTACAGGCTCCTCTTTTTTTGCAATTCGTTTCGTTATTCGCCTGAAGAGAACAAGCGCTCGCGAATGGCGTTGACATCGGCTCGTAAGCGGGCATCGGAATTGATCTCTTCCGACATCTTTTCGCAGCCATACATAACGGTTGTATGGTCGCGGCCGCCCAAGAGCGCGCCGATATCCATCAGGCTGAGGTCGGTCTCTTCGCGCAAGAGGTACATGGTCACCTGGCGCGGCACCACAATATTGCGGCTGCGTCCGCGTCCTTGGATCAGCTTCAGGTCGACGCTGTAGTAATCTGCAACGGTTTGCATGATCACTTCGGGCGTGACATGCTTGCGGTGCGAATTTTCGAACAGCTCGGCCAGCGCTGCGGCTGCTAGATCGACCGTGACGGGCAGACCTTGCAGGTCGGCGAAGGCAGCGACACGGTTGAGACTGCCTTCGAGCTCGCGGATGTTGCTTTGAACCTTGTGCGCCAAGAAATCGATGACATCGGGTGGGAAGACCCGTCCCATTTGTTCGCCTTTGGCGCGCAGTATGGCGGTGCGCGTCTCGAGATCGGGCGATTGTACATCGACGATCAGACCCCACTCGAAGCGTGAACGTAAACGCTCTTCAAGCGTTACGATCGCTTTGGGCGGGCGGTCCGACGAGATCACGATCTGTTTAGCGGCCGAGTGGAGCGTATTGAAGGTGTGGAAGAACTCTTCCTGAGTCGCGTCCTTTCCGGCGATAAACTGGATATCGTCGATCATTAAGATGTCGATGTTGCGATAGCGCAAACGGAATTCTTCGGTTTGTTGCCGCCGAATCGCATTGATGAGATCGTTAGTGAACTTCTCTGAAGAGACGTAGAGCACATTGATCTCTGGATCGCGGTCGAGGGCATAATTGCCGATTGCGTGTAAGAGGTGGGTTTTGCCCAAGCCTACGCCACCGTAGAGGAAGAGCGGGTTATAGGCATTGGCTGGGTTTTCTGCCACTGCGCTTGAGGCGGCATGCGCTAAGCGATTGCTCGAACCGACAATGAAGCGGTCGAAAGTGTATTTGGCGATCAGCATGCCCGAACGCAGCGTGCTGTTGATATCTAACTGCACGAGCTTATCGTCGGATGCCGAAGCTGACGAACGGCTCGATATTTGAGCAGGAGCGCGCATCGTCTGATGAACACGACCGTTTTCCGCTGGGCTCTTAGAGACGAGCGGGGTGTTGTCGGGTTTCGGTTCGCTCGGCGATTCGCTTTCTGGTGGTTCGGTATATGTTGATGCGGACTCGGTGACAGCTTCACTATCCGTTCCGCTTCGGGTCGAATAGCTTGCAGGTACAGCTTCAGGGCGCTGATTCTGATTCGCAATCACCACTCGAATCTGCACCGGATAGCCAACGATATCTCCCAACGAGTGGCGCATTGGGGCGAGGTAACGGTTTTCAAGCCCCTCTTTGTAGAAAGCCGAAACCGTCCCGACAGTTGCGACGCCACTCTCGAGCGACAACAGGGTTGTGCCACGCAGCCAAGTATCAAACTCTTGGCGCGACGTCTGCATCTGCATGGTACCCAAGGTTGCTTGCCAGATTTGGGTTAGATTCACAAAGGCCTCCGTTCCCCGGCCACAAAAACAGAAGGCATGCGTTCTTGTTGCATACGAATACCAGTGTTGCACACGTGTGTGCCTCGGTGTGTGAGGGGTAGGGATCCACCGTAGCATGGGCTTTGAATGCCCTGTGTGGCGTTGATCATACCCCAACTTTGCGGGCTTTTCAAGCCATGAGAAGCACTTCTAGTATTACGTTTCCTTATACTCATGCCTGATTGTAACACGCTGAAACGTGAAGATCGAGGCACAAATAGAGGAATATTTGTTGATAACTTTTGTCTACCAATTGTGGATAAGCTTTGCTGTGTCATGGTTTTCAACCAATATATGTTCAGAAAAGTGCTTTCTCAATCTGCCTTCGCTCAATACAACGACGTGTATGCTTTGTATTGTGTACGTGGATAAATTGTGGAAATAGTGTGTATCAAATCTGAGCTTCGATGCTCGTTCATCAGTTTGGGCTGATCGCAATCACACCTGCTATTTCCTTTTTCAAATCGCTCCACGGGCCAACTGTTTTGTGCAGATTTCAAGCTTATAGTGTCTCTGTAGCTGACATTGAAGTTGGTCTATCTGCTTGGTCGCCTGCAGGCTGAGTGGCCCCGTTTTCGCTTTGTGGTGCCAAGCCTGTCAAACCTTCGATCGTTGGCAACTCTGCAAGGCTGGTAAGGCCAAATTGCTGTAGGAAGAGCGGCGTTGTGCCGTATAGAATCGGTCTTCCGGCAGTTTCCAAACGACCTTGTTCGCTAATGAGTTCGCGCGTCAACAACATGCGCAGCGCACTGCTGCTATCGACACCACGAATCGCTTCGATCTGTGCTTTGGTAAGCGGTTGACGATAGGCGATGATCGCCAGCACTTCGAGGGCGGCGTTCGAGAGCCGAGCGCTTCGTTCGACGCCAAGAAAGCGCCCAACGACGCTAGCAGCCTCGGGTGCGGTTACAAGTTGAACTTGGTCGCCAGTACGTTGAAGGCGGATGCCACGTTGTTGATAGCTGGCCTGCAATTCGGTCAGCGCTGACTCGACTTGAGCTGGCGTGCATTCGAGTGCTTTTGCCAGTTGCGTGATTGTGACAGCTTCGGAAGCGACAAACAGAATGCTCTCTATCAGTTGAGCGCGGCTCAGCGCTGCTGGGCCTAATTCTTCCGACGAGAGTAGAGCCGATTGTGTAAGTTCGTCGTTATGACTACTCATTAGCACGATTGTAACATAACTTGCGCGATTCATGGTATCTGTCGATGCCCCTGTTTGAGAAGCATCGACAGATAATAGTATCACAGAATAGAGAAGCTTGTGGTAGGCCGAATTGTGGTTATGAAGCGTTGAATTTGCTTGCTGCCGCTTGATCGACCAACCAGACCAGTTCGCCTTGCTTGGGCTGCACCAGAGCGGCTGGTAAGCTGGAGCCGCCACGCTTGATCTCGGCCAAGGCGTCAGCTTTGTCGCTGCCCGTCACCAAGAAGAGTACTTCGCGCGCTTGGTTGAAGAGCGGCAGCGTCAGCGAGAGGCGTAGGGGCGGCGGTTTGGGCGAGTCGGGTTCGACGATCACCCAGGTGTTTGGATCGGCCTGGAGGCTACTATGGCCCGGGAAGAGTGAGGCGGTGTGGCCGTCTGGGCCCATACCCAGCAATACTAAGTCGAAGCGTGGCTCTTGGTCGCCGAAGAAGGCACGCAGGTCGTCGCTATAGCGTTGGGCCGCCTCGGCCGGATCTTCGAGGTGGGTTGCGAAGGGTAGAATATTGTCGAAGGGAATTTCGACTTTGCTGAGCAAGGTTTCGTAAGCTAGTAGGTAGCAGCTATCGGGGTGGTCGAGCAAGACGTAGCGCTCGTCGCCCCAGAAAACATACACTTTGCTCCAGTCGATCTCGTCGCGGTAGGGAGCTTGTGCCAACAGCTCGAAGAGCCCGCCCGGGGTGCTGCCGCCCGACAAGACGAAGCTGAAACGACCACGTTGGGCGATTGCGCTTTGTGCGGCAGCTAGTACACGTTTCGCTGCCGCTGCTTGCACCGCTGATTTATCGCTCAGAATCTCAAACATTGTTTTCTCCTACATCCATCGGCCTAAGGTATGTGCGAGGCACCAGCTTGGCTGTCTTGCTCTTCTGAAGCTTGTGTTTGAGCAAGCGGGTAGCGCTCTAAACCTGCGAGCGTGCTTGCCAGCAAGACGCTGTGATCGAGGCCGTAGGCATACTGACGACAGGCTTCGCTAAAACGCACAAACAGATTCAATCGATCGAGACGCTGCTCCTCTGCTTCTGTCAGCGGACTCAATGCGCAGTAGCCCTCTAAGAGGCCCGAGCGAAACGCTTGGGGATGGGTGGGTAGCAGGCCACAGGCCAGATCGAAGAGCGGATCGCCGCCGATCAGCGGGCCGGGCTGCAAAAGCGCTTGGAACTGGACATGCTCGCCGGGAGTGCAGACTAACGAGGCGGGTTTTATAGCGCCGTGGATCAAACGGGCTTGATCGATATCGAGCAGCGGGCTCTCGAGCGTAGCCGCTTTGAAACGGGCCCATTGCTCTTCTGTAAGCAGTAAGGGTGCGTAGATAGCCGCTCCTGATGTGCTAAAGAGTGTGGCAAGTGCGCTACGCCAGCTCTGGTGCGACCAGCGATCTTGTGAGAGTGGGTAGCCGAAGCCCGGGCTAGGATTACGGTGTATGCGGCGTAATGTGCGGCCTAACTGACGCGCGCCCGCCCAGAGACGTTCCTCTTCTTCGATCTGATCGGCCTTGCGACCGCCGATATAGCTCTCTACTAGATAGGGACAGGGTACATGGCTTTTTGAAGGATCGTATTGGATCACTTGGGGGGCCGGGATAAAGAGCCTGCGCATAACGCGGTTGTAGTAGACCTCGGAGCTGAAGTCGCCTTCTGGTGCGAAGCGGAAGATCAGGTGTTCTTGGGTGGTGCTGACGCGCACAGCCACATAGTTGGGCGTCTCTTCGAGCAGACGGACCTCTCGGGGAAGCAGATTGAGCTGGCGCACGATGTAGGCGGTATAGTCGCCTAAATGACGTAAGACACGTCGCCAGATCTCTGCAGAATAGCGCGAATCATCTTCGGTGATATCGTCCCGATTAAGGGCGTCGAATAAGCTCGAATCAGCAAACATACCAGACTCAAATACTTTCTAGTTGGCCTAACGCGAAGGGGCGAAGCTGACCAAGGCTGGAGTGCGATGCAAGGGCAAGAGCCCTTCAGCGGCCTGCTCTGGCGAGGGCAAGGAGGCTTCACCTGGCTTATCGGAAGCAGCCATACAGATCGCTCCAGCGGCGCGCAGCTGTTCTCCTAGCGCTAACAATTCGCCACAGAGCGTCAATTGATCGTTACGCATAATCTCGACCATGTAGCGGAACTCTTCGTGTCGGAAGGCCTTAAAGGCAGTCGGATCGCCCTGGGCGACAGCGGCCTGCACCATGGCGTGTATTTCGCGCAGAGCTTCTGGCAGGCGATCGGCCGTTTCTGCCAATAAGCTGGCGAAATCGGCGACTGGCTGCTGTTGAGCGCGTGCGGCGATCTCTTCAAGGCTAACCAGATCGCTACAGATCAAGAGTGAAGTATACACCACAATATCTTGGTTATCGAGCGTGAAGGGATGCATGCTGCTTTGGCAGAGGCTGCGATAGGTGTGATCAAGCCGATCGAGATCGAGAGCATCGCCTAACAGTCGTTTGCCCACTGCGCGACCGCCCATCAGGCGTGCTCCATTGATCAGTGGGTCATTGCGACCTCGAGGGCCTAACAAGGTTTTGTCGATGTCGAACAAGGCTACAAGGCCCGGACCGATCTCTATGCCGCGTCGAGGCGCCTCAGCCATAAATTCGTCGATCAGGTGCCAACGATTGGCGCTGGCGGTGTCGCCCTTCCAAGTGAGCGAGGGCGCTTCATCGCTGTCGGCAGCGATAAACCCAAGGGTCGGCAAACCACTGACGGAGCGCAGGTTTTCGGTAAACTGACGGTCGTTTTCGGTATCGCCGACCACAATGAAGCAGCTGGCAGGCCCGAGATTGTGGAGCTTGCGGGCGGCCTCGATGATCGCAAGCACTACACGGGCGTAGTCGCTATGGCGCTTGCGCGGCAAACTGTGTGGCGCGAGGCCTAACTGCTCGCGGAGCGCAGCGAGGCCCGGTAGACGTGGGTCGCAGGGCTCTAAGCTGCGATAGAGGACGAAGTCGTCGGTAATTGTAGCGATGGTGGAGTGCATAACAGCTATCCTTAAGATTGTATCTACCCCGTAGCTAGGCCGAATTCCTGAGAATTATTAGCTTTTGCAGCTCTTCATACCAAATCCGCTTAAAGGCTAGTCTCTTTTGCAACACGTGAAACGGGGAAAGGAAAAAGAGACAGGTTCCACTCTGCCGAAAGCCAAAAACACAAAGTGATCAGCCGGATCTTGGTATTGATAGTCGCCTACCGAGATCGATAGCTCGGTCTTGAATTGTTCCCTGCAAGGGTTGACCCAGGCCACGGCCGAGTTTCCGACCGTGGTCGATGTGCGACCCTTGCACTATATACGATTAAGAAGCCTCTAGTAGCGTATGCAGGGCTGAGGTGACCGAGCTATTTCAAAAGCCCACCTATCGCTATCTAGAAAGCAAGTATGCTTGCCACATATTGGGCGAGGCGGCGTCATGTGCTCATGAGTGAGAGACTGCTCTTTTCATTATAGCCGAGCATGAGAGCACTGTCGAAAGGCACAAAAAAAGGTTTGCTCAAACGCGAGAAACCTGAATCGTTATCAGTCGGTTTAACAGGAGAAGGAGAATAGATCAAAGGAGATAGAGTGGTGGGCCGCCCAGGATTCGAACCTGGAACCAAGTCGTTATGAGCGACGCGCTCTGCCATTGAGCTAGCGGCCCGTCCGCCACATATAGTACCATGTGATCGCTTCTGATGCAAGCTGTTAGCTGACAGTCTTATGTATGATATATGTTATAACATTGGAAGGCGTTCTGCCTAAGCAAACCTCTTAACTGTTCGTTAATGCAATAGTTTATGAGATACGTTATATAAGGTCGTATATTCTTACGTTATACCCATACTCCGTTCCAACCGATATCACGTTTGATATAAGGAAGACTATTGTGGTGAATACCCTTTGGCAGTTAGTGGCGGTATTTATTTTGGTTCTCTTGAACGGCTTTTTTGTTGCAGCAGAATTTGCTTTGGTAGGCGCACGCCGCACCTATTTTGATCAATTAGCCGAACAAGGTAACACTATCGCCTTAGTTACGCGGAAAATGATCGACGACCTTGATCGCTATATTGCGGCGGCCCAACTCGGCATCACCTTGGCGAGCCTTGCGTTGGGCTGGATCGGCGAGGCAGCGATTGCCCATTTGGTAGAGCCACCGATTGTCTATGTCGTCGATACATTTTTAGGTAGTTTGAGCGTCAGCGACGAGATCGCAAGTGTTGTTAGCCATGCGATCGGCGTCGCTGTTTCGTTCTTTATCATCACGACCTTACATATCGTACTCGGCGAACAGGCCCCTAAAGTGTTTGCTATCCGCTCGCCCGAGCAGGTCGCTCTCTTCATCACCCAGCCGCTTGCTTGGTTTAATACCCTGTTCGCGCCGTTGATCCACTTCCTCAACTGGGCCACCGACGTAGTGCTGGGTCTGTTTGGTGTGCAAGAGAGCCAAGGAGGCCATGGCAAGGTTCACTCGGCCTATGAACTGCGTATGCTGGTCGAGCAGAGCGCCGAAGCGGGCCATATCGACCAAGAGGCAGAAGCGATGCTGACCAATGTGCTCTCGTTTGCCGAGCGTCCGGCCTACCAAGTGATGGTGCCGCGCCGCGAGATGGTGACAATCGCCTATAACGAGAGCTTAGAGGGCTTTTTGGAACTCTATTCGCAACATCGCCATACTCGCTATCCGGTGGTAGGGCCTAACGGTATCGACGACATCCAAGGTGTGGTATCGGTTAAAGATCTGGTGATCTTATTGCGGAACGACAATGTCGACCTTTCGCAATCGATCGCTCCCTTGGTGCGTGAGGTGATCTATACGCCCGAAAGCAAGCAGATCGGCGCCCTGATGCAAGAGATGCGCGCTGCCCGTCGCCGTATGGCGATTTTGATCGACGAATATGGCGGTGTGGCTGGTTTGGTTACGCTTGAAAACCTGATCGAAGAGATCGTGGGCGACCTGCAAGATGATTATGAGATCGAGGAAGAGGCGCTCTATACCATCACCGATACCAGCACCTTGGTGGAAGGTCAGATCAGGATCGACGAGCTCGATGAGGAGTTGGGTATTGTACTTCCTAAGGGCGAATACGAGACATTAGCGGGCTTTATTCTCGAGACCTTGGGGCGCTTGCCTGAAGTTGGCGACCAAGTCTCTTATCGCGACTTAACCTTTGTGGTTAGCGAGATGCAAGGCCCGCGCATCGCTAAGGTCGAGATTCGGAAAGAGAGTTAGACTGCCGTGTACCGCAAAGCTGGCCTGCTGATCTGCGCTGCGCTGCTTTTGGCTGTGCAGTTTGCAGAATTGCGCTGGCCCTATCAGCTCCATCTGCCAGAGCAGCAACAGGTCGAAACGATCAACCCCTTGATCGGAGTACATACCCGTCTGAACGGTTATGGCGACGAGGCTTACACCGAGCGCACGCTCAGCCAGGTGCGCGAGATGGGCGCCAAGTGGGTGGTCGAGCTCTTCCCGTGGGCCTATATTCAGCCCCGTTCGCGCTACGGCTACGACTGGTTCGGCGCCGATCTGTTTATTCAGCATGCCAGTCGTCAGGGCCTAACTGTGGTGGCGCGCCTCGACATCGTGCCGCAGTGGGCCAGGCCCGTCGGCACGACCGACCGCTATATTGACCCCGATGCCTATATCGACTACGCCAACTTTGTGCGCGAATTCGCGCTGCGCTATCGGCCCTATGGTGTGCGCCATCTGCTCATCTGGAACGAGCCGAATCTGGCCTTCGAATGGGGATCGCGCCCGCCCGACCCGGGTGCCTACGCCGCCCTGTTGAAAGTGGTCTATCCGATTGTGAAGGAGGCTGTGCCCGATGCGATCATTATCGCGGGCAACCTCTCGCCCGGCTCGGAGAGCGACGGCGGACGTACCCGTATGGACGATATGCAGTATCTCGCCTCGCTGTTCGATGCCGAAGCTGGCCCCTATTTCGATATGTGGGGCGTGCATATGTACGGCGGCAAGGAGCCGCCCGAAGCCGAACCGGCACCCGAAAAGGTCAACTTTCGCAGGATTGAGCTGGTGCGCAAACTTTTGGATGAGCTTGGCGGAGCTGACAAGCGCATCATCATCACCGAGGGCGGCTGGAACGACCACCCGCGCTGGAGCGCAGCCGTGAGCGCCGCCGATCGGGTGCGTTGGACGGTGGGAGCCTACGAGTGGGCCCGCCGTTACCCCTGGCTAGAGGCGATCTGTCTCTGGCAGTTCAGCACTCCATTTTCGACCCGCTCTTACCCCGACAATTGGAACTTCGTTTCGCCCGATGGAACACCCAAGGCGGTTTATTTGGCGGTTCAACGCTATGCGCGTGGCGAGGGCATGCCCTAGGTCTTTGGACCGATTTCTCGATTGTCATAGCGATTGTCTGTCGAAGCGTTTCTCGTTTCTATGGTATAAATAAACCTAAACAGAACTCCCTACAACAAAGGATACTATCGTGAGCAGCGGAACACCAGATCGTAGCTATCGGTTGAGCCAACGAGCGGCCCAACTGGAACCATCGGCCACGGGCAGCATGGGAGCACGTGTCGCCCGCTTGAAAGCGCAGGGCATTTCGGTAATTTCGTTTAGCATCGGCGAGCCCGACTTTGATACGCCCACCCCGATCAAAGAGGCCGCTATCAATGCTATTAACACTAATAAAACTCACTATACTCCCAATGGTGGTTTGCTAGAGCTCAAAAAAGCGCTGGCGGCTTGGGTTTCAAACGAGCAGGGCATCGAATATGCGCCTAACCAGATTGTGACCACAACGGGTGCCAAAGAGGGTCTTTACTTCGCCTTCCAAGCGATCGTCGATCACGGCGACGAGGTGATTATCCCCGGCCCCTATTGGGTCAGCTACTACGAGCAGGTCAAGCTGGCGGGCGGCAAGCCGGTTGTGATCTCGACCGACGAGAGTACTGGCTTTAAGGTGACGCCCGATCAGTTGCGTGCTGCCCTGAACGATCGCACCCGAGTGCTGTTGCTGAACTCGCCCTCGAACCCGACCGGATCGGTCTATAGCGCCGAAGAGCTGCGCGCTCTGGCCGACGTATTGGGCGATCGCGACATTCTGATCTTCTCGGACGAGATCTATGCCGACATCAGCTATGTGCCCTACAGCCGCTGGCTGAAGGTCGCGCCCGAATTCGCCGACCGCACCCTGATCTTCAACGGCGCCTCCAAGGCCTATGCGATGACCGGCTGGCGCTTCGGCTATATCGCTGGCCCGGCCAAGCTGATCGCGGCCATCAGCGATATTCAGAGCCACTCCAGCGGCCACACCTCTTCGATCACGCAGTACGCGGCTCTGGCGGCCTACACGCCCTCTGAAGAGATCAGCAACGCGGTCAAAGAGATGGTGCGAGCCTTCCGCGAGCGCCGCGATCTGATCGGCGAGGCGCTCTCGAACATCCCGGGCGTCAAACTCGATCCCATTCCCGATGGCGCCTTCTACGTCTTCCCCAACGTGACTGGCCTGCTGGGCAAGCCTCTGCGCGACGGCACTGTGGTGCACAATACGCTCGATTTGGCCAACTATCTGATCGATAAGGCCCACATCGGCACGGTCGCTGGCGAAGCCTTCGGCGCTCCCGGCTACATTCGCTTCTCGTATGCCACCAGCAGCGAGGAGATCGTCGAGGGTATGCGCCGCTTTGCCGAGGCTGTCTAGTTCGGTACAAAACGTTTTTGGAGCATCCCGTTTGGGCTTCGGCCTAAGCGGGGTGTTCTTTTTTGTCGCCAGATCTCATGTTCGGCCGAGCTGCTTGTGCGACATGCGCTTGTTGATTGCAATCTTTTGGCGGAGAGGCTTCTAGCTCCCATTCGGCTTCTAGCGCGTCCGCCTCCGGCTATCAGATGGACTAGCCCGGAGCAGGCCCTCACCCCCCGGCCCCCTCTCCCGCGAAGCGGGCGAGGGGGAGCTGGCATCACCTCCCGACCTCCTCTCCGCGTTCTGTGTTCTCAAGGATAATTCCGCGATGCTATGCGAACGATCGCCTGTTGCTGCCCACACGACTGTTGGGTAATGCATAGAAGCGGGTGAGGGGGAGCTGGCCTCATCCCCCGGCCCTTCCATCAAAACAGCTGTACCCTTCGACAGGCTCAGGGTGCGGCTTGGCTTGACCAACGCTGCTTGCTGCGCGCAATAAGCAGATCGCAGCGAAGCTGCGATGGCTACAGACCGAATGGGAGGATAGGACATTGATAGCCGTAGGCGGACGCGCTAGAAGACGACTTGAAGCGAGAGACCTAGCCGCTAGGCTATCGGGCTTCGACTTCTTCGAGCAGACTGTGATTTGTACTGTTTAGAACGGGCTAACACTCTTGTAAGACGCTTTGTCCTCGCGTATACTTTGCGTATTGAAAATTGAAATTATCAATCTGTTTAGCAAACCACGAGCGAATTTTAGCGAAATTGCAACCAATATAAAGATAGAGGTCTTTTTTAGTCATAGGCCAGATGTGGCGAAATAGCAACATAGAAAATAGCGGTCTGTGTTGCTGAGGAGTGGGCATGTTTTCTCAGACGCCTCAAATGACACCGGGAACTGTGGTTCATGGACGTTACCGTATCATCCGGGTAGTAGGTCAGGGTGGTATGGGTGTTGTTTATGAGGCTGAAGATGAGCGCTTAACAAAACGAATCGCCCTTAAGCAGACCCTGGTGAGTGGCGCTGGGCTGGAACGAGCCTTCGAGCGCGAGGCGCGCCTTTTGGCGGGCTTGAAGCATCGGGGCCTGCCGAGCGTCAGCGATTATTTTATAATCGATCAGAGCCAATTCTTGGTGATGGACTATATCGATGGCCCTAACCTTGAAGAGCTAGCTAGCCAACAAAATGCGCCTTTCAGCCTGAAGCAAGTGCTTACGTGGGCTTACCAACTCTGCGATATTCTGAATTATCTACATAGCAGGCAGCCGCCGGTTATTCACCGCGATATCAAGCCCCAAAATCTGAAGCTGGGCGAAGATCAGCATATTATTTTGCTCGACTTCGGCTTGGCTAAACATAGCGATCAAGACCTGAGCAAATCAACGAACTCGCGAAGTGTCTACGGCTATACACCAAACTATTCGCCACCAGAGCAGATCAATGGTTCGCGCACCGATGTACGCAGCGATGTGTATGCCTTGGGTGCGACGCTCTATTTCCTCTTGGCTGGCGCGCCACCCTCGAGCGCGATGACGCGCATTTCGGCCTTCGCCAACGATGAGCCAGATCCGCTCAAGCCGCTTCACGAACTGCGCAGTGACATCTCACAAGATATAAGCAATGTGATCTCAACAGCCATGTTGCTGAAGTCGGCCAACCGCTACCCCTCGGTCGCGGCTATGCGTGATGCCTTGCAGGGCGCCGAAATGGGCGTGCCCCAGACTATGCCCAATATCACGATCGCTCAACAGATCTCGGAGCCGTATCTGCCGCCTGTACCGCCACCCAGCCCTGATCCTCAGCCAGCCGACGATGGAGATCGCACGGCGCCTTATAGCTCTACAGGTCAGCTCGCCCCTACCCCAAACCCGCAGTCTCCCAGCGATGAAGATCGTACGGCGTTGTATAACTCTGATCCGCGCTCCGTCGCTAGCCCGGCTCCTCAGCCCGTTCCCAACTTCCCTGATCCGCCAGTTCCGCCAGAGACACTGCAACCCGCGCGCCAAGTGCCAGTGCTTTGGATCGCCTTGGCTGTTCTCGTTCTGCTGGGCGGGCTTACGGCGCTCTTGTTTGGCTCTGGGATGTTGAGCGCTTCTCAACAGGCTGAAACAGCTAGGCAGTCAGTAGATGCGATCGCCTTTGTTGATGATGCCAACGCCACGTCGCTTCCTGCTACAGCTACGAGACAGGCGACGGCGACTTCGACGGCGACTTTGACGCCTTCGCCTTCGCCCAAGCCGACTATGGACCTGCAAGCTACCGCGCTGAGCTTCGCCAACAGCCGTGTGGAGCTGAACAGCCAAGAGGAAGAGCGGGTCGCCCAGCAACGGACGCTGCCCAACGCCAGCGCGCGCTTCGATCGCGAGAGCGAGAGTCTGCTGCTGAAAGCTTACAGCGATAACATCATCGGGCCGGTCGGCCAGCGCGGGCTGCGCACCAACGCCCAAAGCACCGATGGTAGCCTCTGGATTCGCGATGTCGACTATACGATCAGCGGCTATGGCTACAGCTTGGCCGATCTGACCGTCTTTCGCGAAACGCTCGAGATCTTCTTGAAGCGGGTCGATCCCGACGGCGAGGTGGCCGAGACGATCGTCACCTCTCAGGGCAGCAAGGTGAACAGCGGCGCCTGGGACAGCATGCCCAACTTGATCCATGGCGTCTATGTCTACGTCTCGAAGACCGGAGATCGCAAGTTCTACCAACAGCAGCGCGATACCTTGCAGCGGGTCGGCGACTGGATCGCCGTGCTCGACAGCGATGGCGACGGCCTGCCCGAACATAACGAGCGCTTTGTGTACGGCTACTACAACTCGGTCTCTAACAGCGTGCGCCATACCTACGCTTTGGCGAAGTTCTACCGCGCCTACAAAGAGCTGGCCGAGCTTGAACGCTCGATCGGCGGCACAGGCCAGGTGTGGGATGAGCGGGCAGCCCGTCTGCGCGCGGCCTTCCATGCGTCCGACAGTCCGTATTGGGGCCAGAATCCTTGGCCGATCGCTTGGCTGCGCCCCGATGGGACGCCGGTCGAAACCTTGGAGACCTTCGGCGTGTTCGAAGCGATCGACTCGGGCTTGATCGGCCCGCAGGACGGCGAGCGCTATACTCGCTTGATTCGCGCCCTGCATCAAGAATTCGAGCAGCTCAGCTCGAACGGTGCGCCTATGCGCTTGGCTTTGGGCGGTTATCCGCAAGATGTTTTGCGCACTACGCCGCGTGTGCCCGCTTGGATGCTCGATGTGAGCGCTTCGTGGATCGTGGGGCGGGCGGCGCCGGTCTATGCCGCCGCTGGCTACCCCGAAGATGCGCGCAAGCTGATGGAGCTCTATAGCCAACGCGCGCGCGAGGGCACGGTGCATCAGTTCGTGGCTGGCGCGGGCGCTGCCTTTGGGCCCGGCAAGAGCCGCGAAACCAATCTGCCCTGGGACAGCTCGGCTTGGTTTTTAGCGGTCTATAGCGGCCATTACGGCGTGCGCTATACGCCTAATGCGCTTGTGGTCGCTCCTAGCCCATTTAGCGCGCTGCCCAACGACGGCATCGAGACCTTGAGCTATCAGGGCGCAGTAATCAATCTGTCTATCGATAAAGAGGCGGCGACTTATCGCGTGAGTGTCGATCGCCCGACTGCGGTTCAGTTGTACCCTATGGCTGGTTATAGCGCGCTGTCGCTCAACAATGGCGATCCGCAAGCCATGGCCGAGCTTATTTTGGAGCCGAATCGAAGCTATCTCATTCAGAGCCTACCCTAAACACGACAAATGCCATGAGAAAAGAAGCACTTTTTAGCTTGTTTTGTTACTAATAGCTTGAGAAGCCTCTAACTTCCCAGTTGCGGCTCTCGGGACGAAAGCATGCTATTGTAGGGCGCTTCAAACTGCTACGGCATAGACGGTTGATCGTTGTTGGGGAACTATCGGGAAATCTTTGTCGAGAAAGAGGCTTACATGAATGGTTTCACGCTTCGTACCCTGTTAGCTCTTTTTGTATTGGCTAGTCTGCTTGTGCCCTTTGCAGCTCCAGATTCGCTCTCTGCTCAAGCTGGCCAGTCGCCTTTCGGCGTCAACAGTCACACTGCATCGCGCTTCCCCGACCCCTCGGCTATGGCGACGCCCGGGCGAGTCTTGGCCGACTTAGAGACGGGTTGGGTACGCGAAGACTTCCAGATTTCGCGTATCGCTGAAAAGCCCGGTAGCTTCAACTGGGAGTTTCATGATAAAGCCATTAATGAATTAGTAGCACGCAATATCAACATCGTCGGCGTTTTGAACGGCCCTACGCCAGCTTGGATGAACGGAGTTTCCAACCAATCGTTTATTCCGCCCAGCACCAGCTTTTTTGCCGATTTCGCCTATGCTGTGGTGAACCGTTACAAAGATCGCATTCATTACTGGGAGGTTTGGAACGAGCCGGATAATGCGCTCTATTGGCAGCCCAGACCTAACCCCGCTGCCTATGCGGAACTGCTTAAAGCCGCCTATCCTTCGATTAAGAGCGCTGATCCAAGCGCTAAGGTCTTGAACGCTGGTTTGGTAACTCCGGAGCCGGGCGTTAGCTTCTTGACCGAGTTGGCCAACCATGGCGCTTGGAATTCTTTCGACATTATCTCGGTTCACCCCTATACCGACCCCAAAGGCCCAGAAGAAGGTCAGATTGCGACAGCGGGCATTGGCCAAGTTAAAGTGCTAGCCGACCGCTTGGGTGCTAAGCCGATCTGGGCGACCGAATTCGGTTGGTCGACTGGTGCGGGCGGCCGTGGCGGCGTGGCTTTTAGCGAAGAAGATCAAGCCAACTACCTTGTGCGCAGTATGGCGCTGCTGCGGGCTGCTGGGGTTGAGCGTGCGATCTGGTATAAGCTGAAGGATAACAGCACCAACGAGATGTACGGCTTGGTGCGTTATGGCTCAGGCGACCGCGACTACGGCTCGTTAAAACCTTCGGCGATCGCATTTAAGACCCTGAATCAAGTCGTTGGCGCGCACAACAACGCTCAATTGCTCGATCTGACCCCCCAGCAGACCCTGCTCGATTTTGAGAACTTCGGCAGTTGGGCGGTGGGCGATCAAAAGAATGGCACCTTCACCCAAAGCCGCGCCCAAGCGCGTAGCGGCAGCGCTTCCGGTGCGATCAACTATAGCTTCCGCAACCCGGGCAACGACTATGTCGTTTTCACCACCTCGAACGGGCCGACCATCAACCCGGGCGCGACCAACCTGAGCATTTGGGTCAATGGCGATGGCAGCGGTCACGCTCTGAAGGTCTGGCTGCGCGATGCCACGGGCGAGGTCTTGCAGTTCCGGCTCGGTTTTGTGCCGGGCCCGGGCTGGCAGCGCTTGAGCACGCCGATCAATGGCGAGGTGCCCAGCTACGATCGCATCTCGGGCAGCGGCAATCTGCGGCTCGATCTGCCCGCGCGATTGACCGCGATTGTGCTCGATGATGAGCCCGATACCAATTCGACCTCGGGCACGATCTACCTCGACGATCTGACCGCTGGTGTGGGCGGCGACGCCTACGGTGTGCGCTTCGATAAGGGTGGCAGCATCGTCGATGTGCTCTGGTCGCCCAGTTCGGCGCAGGTCAATCTGCCTTCGAGCTCGGCGCAGGCCCGTCTGGTCGATCGCTCGGGCGGCAGCCAAACCATCAGCGCCAGCAACGGTCAGTTTACGCTCAACCTCGGGCCGAGTCCGGTCTATGTGGTGCATGGAGGCGGTGGCGCTCCGGCGAATCCCCAGCCGCCAGCTAACCCGCCCGCTACCCAACCTAGCCAGCCGCGCCAGCCCAGTAACCCGGTGCAGCCCGGCCCCAACGCACGCTGCTTCCCCGAAACGGGCTTCTGTATCGATGGGCGTATTCGCGAGTATTGGGAACAGAACGGCGGTTTAGCGGTCTTCGGTTATCCCAAGACGCCGCTGCAGACCGAGGTTATCGAAGGCAAGAGCCTGCAGGTTCAGTGGTTCGAGCGCAACCGCATGGAGCTGCATCCCGAGAACGCCCGCCCCTACGATGTGCTCTTGGGCCGTTTGGGAGCCGATGTTTTAGAGCTTCAGAATCGCGATTGGCAGAGCTTCAGGACTTCTCTGGCCCAGAGCGGCTGCCGCTACTTCCCCGAGACACAACACAACATCTGTGGCGAGTTTTTGGAGGCTTGGCGCTCGACCGGGCTTGAGCTTGATGGCCGCCCGGGCAAGACCGAGAGCGAGAGTTTGGCGCTCTGGGGCCTGCCGCTCAGCGATGCTCAGGTCGAGACGCTCAGCGACGGCAAGCAGTACACCGTGCAATGGTTCGAGCGCGGTCGCTTTGAGCTGCACCCTGAAAACCAACCGCCCTACCGCGTTTTGATGGGCTTGTTGGGCAATGAGATCCTTGACCAATAAGCCGATCTGCTAGGTTTGTAGACCGGGCCACGTTCGTCTCTCGCTCCTCAGGCATTGATGAACGTGGCCCTTTTTCAACTTTGCTCATACCAAGTCTGCTAAAAGGCTTGTACTCTCTCAGCGCAGGAAAACGAAAACCTGGGAACCAAGAATAGTCACGTTCCACTCTGCCGAAGGCCAAGTAAAAAGCAATCGAGCGGATTTCGTATCAGGTTTAGGGGAGGTCTAGCTTGAGTGGTGTTAGACAAGCCGTTTGTTATCCGCTTGGCAAGTTCAAAACTTTGGCGGCGAGGGCCTTTCCTTCCATTCGACTGCTAGCGCGTCCGCCTGCGGCTACAAACAGGTAGCTCACTACAGCAGGCTGCTATGAGTGTGAAGAGGCCGCCCCCAAAAATGCAACTATACAAACGGATTTTATATCAGGTGTTCAGGGGGCCTTTAGTGGCAGGCAAATAGGACCTCGTTTGTTGGGCGGGATGTTGGTAGCCGAAGGCGGACGCGGTGAGGACCGAATGGGGGCTAGAAGCCTCTCCGCCAGCGTATTGAAATGATCGAGCGGGTGTGGCACGAATGAAGCTGGCTTTTCGAGAGACGATGCTGATCTTGACGCTCGCGTTAGCGTTGACCTTGGATATAAGCGGCGCTCTGCATGTCTACGGCTTGGGTTTTGTGATGAGTCAGCGCTATGCCCTGTTGGTGAGCGGGCTGTTGCTGATTTGCGCGGCGGCTTGGCTGGTCTGTTCGGTCTGGTTCGATCGCGCGAACGAGCAGGCGATCCATTTCGATTGGGGGCGTCTGTTGGCGGGGGCGGCCCTGCTGATCTGGCTGGCGAGCTGTTACAACGGGATCTGGCTGTTGGCCGAGCTGCTCTCGTGGGTGTGGCTGCTTGTGGCGCTGTCGGGGGTTGTGCTGTTTGTGCGGGCGCTTGTTCGGCCGATCTCGAACTTGGCGCTGGCGTGTTGGGCCGCTCTGTTCGGCAGCTGCGCCCGCCTGCTAGCTTTCGACGATCTGGAGATTGTGCCGCAAAACGGCGATATGTTGCCTTTGGTGCAGGCCGCTTTGGCGAATCTGCTGGAGGGGCGCAACCCCTATCAGATCTATCGCATGCCTTGGGAGGTGCCGCTGACCTACCTGCCCGTGACCTGGCTGGCCTATCTGCCCAGCTTTCAGCTCGGCCTCGACATTCGCATCACCAACATTGCGGCCGAACTGAGCATCGGCGCTGCGCTGGTCTGGCTCTCGCGCGCGCTCAAGGATCGGCCGTCGCAGCAAAAGGATGTCGACCTGGCGTTAGCGGTTTGGGCCTGTATTTTTCTGCAACCGAGCAGTGTGAATTGGGCGCTTTCGACCAGCGCGCCGATCTTTTGGGCCTGTGTGGTGTTCGGGCTGGTTTTGCTGTTGGCCGAGCGCCATTGGCAGGCGGCGCTGGCCTTGGGTTTGGCGGCGGCGGCGTCGCCCCTCAGCGTGATCGTGATGCCCTTTGTAGCGCTGTTTTGGTTGCGGCGCTTCGGCTGGTATCGCACGGCGGGCTATCTGCTGCTGTTCGGCGGCTTGTTCGGGCTGCTGGTCGCGCCTTTTCTGCTTTGGTCTCCGGAATCTTTTCTGTTTGGCGTTTGGCGCTGGTTTAACGACAACTCGCTCTACCCGCGCCTGCGCTGGGATATGGACCATACTTGGGCTCGCATGCCCGGCCTGAGCGGGATCTTTTGGCGGCGCGGACTCGAGTATCTGCTCAAGCCGATTCAAATGCTGCTGATGCTGGCGCTGCTGGTGTGGTTTGTATGTCACGGCGCTCTGGGTCGCCTGCTGGCACCGACGATCGTGGCCGCCTACATTCTGTTTACGGTCTTTAATCCGGTGGTCTGGCCTTATTTCTATGTGCCAGCTCTGGTGATGGCGCTGGTGGCTCTGGCGGCCTTAGAAAGGCCAGAAGCTCCTGTTGCACCTCTGGGTGATGCATAATCCAAGTGTGGCAGGCTTTGACCGTTTGGAAGCGCGCCATTGTGGGTAGCTTGGTCTCTGCGACAGCGAGGGTGCCATCGTGCTCTGCGGGAAGCAGAAAGCGCCCGATCAGCGAAATAGGGTTGCGCAGGTCGTGGGCGTGCGTGCCCGCGATGATGCAGGTGGGCGCGCTTGGCTCGCAACAGAGCGCTTGCAGCTTACTTGGGTCGCTTAGCACGGGCGCGGCAGGCCCAAGCAGCTGGCCGATCAGGCGATTGCGCGAGAGGACTCGGGCCAAGTGCGAGCCTTGGTTGGGCGGCGCGAGCATCACGATGCGGCCGAGCTTGGGCAGCTCGGCTTGTTTGAGCGCACAACGCAGCACGATCGCACCGAGGCTATGGGTTACAACGTGAATCTGCTCGACCTGTTGGCTTTGGGCCAGATAAGCGGCTCGCAAGTTGCGAGCGACCTCTTCAAGCGGCTGGCGCAGACTGCGATAGCCCCAATTGCTGACGCTAAAGCCTGCGCCTTTGAGCAGCTGTTCGATCGGACGGAGCGATCTAGGGCTGCGCCCAAGCCCGTGGAGTAAAAAGACATGTTGACGTGGTGGCATACAATTGATTTTCTAAGCGAGTATTCATCCTTGTCCAGTCTCTGAAAGTGTCGCGCGGTCGAACCTATGGTATGCTGCTAGCTGTTTGATTGCTACAACCAACATTCAGCATACCGAGGATTGTATGAGATGTTCGATACCATGGATGTATCTTTCGCTTTGGCTTGCGCTTGGTATTGTGCTTATTGTCTCTTGCCAAACAAAAACAGAGCTTGAGCCGCTGGCCAGTAAGCAGATCGATTACACAACGATTATCGATCTTAGCCATATTGTTCGCCAAGATATGCCGGTTCAACCCGGCGCTCAAGCGCCGATCTTGCGCAGCCCTTCGCCCGATGGCGTGCCCGACGTTTTGAGCATCAGTATGCGCACCGGGACGCGCCTAAACCTGCTCGGTAACGAACGCAGCGCGTCGGTTGAGGAAGCGTCGATCAACCAGCTGTTAGTGCCCGCAGTTATGCTCGACCTGCGCGATCTGGTCAACGATCAGGCTGATTTTCGCATTAGCGCCGAGGTCTTGCGTGACTGGGAGGCCGCTCATCAACCCTTGCCAGCGGGGGCGGTGGTGCTGTTCGCGACCGGTTGGGATATCCGTTGGAGCACACCTGGGGCCTATATGAACCTCGACGCCTTGGGCCGGGTTCAGGTGCCGGGCCTCGATGCCTCAGCGATCGCTCTGTTGCGCGAGCGGCGTGTGGCGGGTATCGGGATCGATACACCTCGTTTGATCGGCGATGACTCGTCTTACCCCGCCGATCAAGAGTGGATCATTTTGGAGGATCTGACTAGCGTTGAACAGGTGCCGGTGACCGGAGTGACCTTGTTGATCGCTCCTTTGCGTATTCAGGCTAGCCAAGCGAGCCCAGCTCGCGTATTTGCCTTTGTGCCATAGTTGGTGTCGCTTCAGCTTTCCTCTGCGCTGAGAGCGGCACGGCGGGAGAGCTATGATGACACGACCACAATCGATTCGCATGCTGCTGCTCGTCGCGATTTTTTGCTTTTTGACCGCCCAAGCGCCAGCAGCAGTGACGACTCGCGCTAGTTACGACCCAGAGCTAGAGGCCTTGCTTTTGCAAAATGGCTATTATGCCAACATCATCAATGTACGTGGCACGCGCGGTTTGCGAGCTAGCCAACGGAACTATAGCTCGAGCGTCTGGTCGCGCGACCTCGACTATGCGATCAGTGGTTATAGTTACGCCCTCAGCGATATGGCGGTCTTTCGCGAGAATATCGCGCTCTTCTTGAGCTATGTCGACGAATACGGTGTTGTTCCAGAAACGATTTACCCCAATCTGGTTGAGAATCGCCAGAGTTGGGATAGCATGCCCAATATCATCCACGCTATCTATGTTTATGTGGCCAAAAGCGGCGATTTCGACTTCTACCGCCAACAGCGCGAAAGTGTCCTGCGCGTGGCGGCTTGGATCCATCGCCTCGATACAGATGGAGACGGCAGTATCGATCCGGCTAATTTTCCCTATGGCTACTACGATTCGCTCTACAACAGTGTACAGCATACCTACGCCATCGCTCGCTTCTATGGCGCTTTCTTGGAGCTAGCCGAGCTTGAGGCTGCCAGCGGCAACGACGGTTTGATCTGGCTCGATCGGGCCGCCAAGCTGCGGGCCGCCTTCCACCGTTCGGTCGAAGAGGGCGGCTATTGGCGCAACGATCAGGCTTGGCCGATCGCGTGGTATCGCGAAGATGGCCGCCAAGTGCGTCAGCTCGAAACATTCGGGGTCTTTTATGCCCTGCGGAGCGGCTTGATCGGACCTGATGATGGTGGGCGCTATCGCCGTCTGGTGAGCGAGCTGCACGAGCGTCTGCCCGATCTGATCGACGGCCCCACCCCGATGCGCTTGGCTTTGGGCGGCTACGAGAGCGATCTGCGCCGCGAGGTTGATCCGCCTGTGCCGATCTGGATGCTCGATGGCAGCGCCCCTTGGATCGTCGGTTTGGCCGCTCCCGCCTATGCTCAGATCGGCTATCCGCAAGACGCTCAGCGCGTGATGGAGGCCTATAGCGCTATGGCGCGCTCGACCGATCCGCCCGTTTTGGAGTTCGCCGCAGGCCCCAACGCTTGTTATGGGGAAGGCAATACCGGCGATGGCGGGCGCACTTGGGATAGCGCGGCCTGGTTTATGGCGGTCTATGGCGGCCACTACGGCATCACCATGCGCCCGAGCTACCTCGAGATCCAGCCGCGTCCCTTCGTCGCGCTGGCGGGCGATAGGGTTGAGAACTTCTTCTATCAAGGCGCTTTGATCCAGCTCAACCTCGATAGCAGCGATACCTACCGGATTCAGAGCGACAAGGCTGTTGAGGCTTTGTTGCGCCCTATGGGCAATTTTTTGCGCATTCAGATCGATGATGGCCCGGCAGTCAGCGAGCAGCGTCTGCAGCTCGAAGCGGGCCGCAGCTACACAGTGCGTAGCGAAGGCTTGCCCGAGGCCTCGAGCTTGGGCAGCGCTTTGCGGGCCGATCGCTCGATCTACGATTGCCGGGCCTTTGGCGAGGTTTGGAAGCGCAGCGATCAACCGCTGATGACGCAAGTGCGTGGCCTGCAGCCTCGCTCGTGGATATGGGGGCCGCAGCCGATCACGGGCGGTTGGCTTGAGCCCTATGCAGAAGGCCGCAATGGTATGCGTTTAGTTCAGTATTACGATAAGAGCCGCATGGAGATCAACGATCCCGATGCGCCTCTGACTGCTCAGTCGGTCACCAATGGCCTCTTGGTGCTTGAGATGATCGAGGGACGCATTCAAGTGGGTGATGCGAGCTTTGTGCCTGCCCAACCATCCGATGAGCCTATTGCGGGCGACCCAGCCGAATTCAACCCAGATGCGCCGCGTTACAGTTCGTTTCGCTCGGTCTCCTATCCAGTCAATCCTACCCACGCGCCTCAGCGTAGCGGCCAAACGATTAGCGAGCAGATCGATCGCGAAGGCAGGGTAAGCGATAATCCTTATTTCGCGCGCTATGGTCTGGTCTATGGCGGCTACGATCAGACTTTAGGGCACAATATCCCGCAAGTTTTCCTTGACTATTTCGCACAACAGGGTATCGTATACGAACACGGTCGCTATCAACAAGCTCAGATCGTCGATTGGATGTTTGCGGTTGGTCTGCCGATCAGCGAGCCTTATTGGGCGAAGGTGCGAGTCGGCGGCCAAGAGCGCGATATTTTGATTCAGGCCTTTCAACGAAGAGTCCTGACCTATTCGCCACAGAACGATCCCGCTTGGCGCGTTGAGATGGGCAATGTAGGACAGCACTATTTGCGCTGGCGTTACGACTTATGATGGAATGTATTCCACCCCATGACTGGTGTTGATGCGCCTTTGTAATGCTATGATTGTGCTGTTTGTGATCCATGGGAGCTGCCTACTATGGAAGTACGTTTAGATTATGGGAAGACTGGTTTATGGGCGCGGGTTCCCGACGATGCTGTTGTGATTACGCCGCTTGAGGCAACTCCCCTGCCAGATGAACATGCCGCCTTTATCGAAGCTGTTCGCAATCCGATCGCCTCGCCACCCCTGCGCGATCTGGTCGGCCCCAACGATCGAGTCGCGATCGTAATCGCCGATATCACGCGTCCCTCTCCGAGCGAACGCTTAGTGCCTTGGATCTTGGAAGAATTGAGCTTTTTGCCGCGCGATCGTTTTGTGATCATTAACGGCACCGGTTCGCATCGCGCCAATACCGAGGCCGAACTGCGTGTGATGTTGGGCGACGATGTGGTCGATAGCGTGCGAGTCGTTAATAACAACGCCTTCGATAAGGAAACTTTATTGCATCTGGGACGTACTTCTTATGGAGGCGAGATATGGTTGAACCGTGACTACTGCGAGGCCACGGTACGTATAACGACCGGCTTTATCGAGCCGCACTTTTTTGCTGGGTTTAGCGGTGGGCCTAAGGCCGTCGTGCCCGGTGTGGCTGGCATTGATACGATTATGCATCTTCACAATGCCCAGATGATCGGTCACCCCTTGAGCACCTGGGGGCAGATCGAGGGTAACCCTGTGCAGGGCGAGATCCGCGAAGGCGTGGCGATGTGCCCGCCCCACTTCAATATCAATGTCACGCTCGATGGGCAGCGTCGGATCACAGGCTTCTTTGTTGGTGATTTAATTCAATCGCACGAAGTAGGCTGTCGTTTTGTGGCTAGAACAGCTACTCGTTCGGTCGAAGGCCCGTTCGATCTGGTGGTTACAACGAATAGCGGTTACCCGCTCGATCAAAATCTGTATCAAACGGTTAAGGGCATGAGCGCGGCGGCACGGATTGTACGCGACGGTGGGGCTATTCTCGCTGTTGCTGAGTGCGTCGATGGCTTGCCCGATCATGGTAATTATAAAGAGCTCCTTCGCATGCGTGCTTCGCCGCAAGAGTTGCTCGACTTGATCGAGTCGCCTCATTTTCAAATGTTCGATCAATGGCAGGTTCAGAGTCAGGCGATCGTTCAGCGTAAAGCGCACGTCTATCTCTACTCGAGTCTCGCGCCTGATCTAACCCGCGCTGCCATGTTGACGCCTGTTGATGATGTTTCGGTTGCAATCGAACAGTTACGCGAGCGCTATGGCAATCGCATCGCTGTATTGCCACGCGGTCCGATGACTGTTCCTTATCTTGTCTAAGCTGAATCGAGGTTCTATGTCTACCACACCTTGTGTTCAATGCGGCGAGCCCTTAGCTGCGGGCGTTCGTTTTTGCCCGAACTGTGGCACCCGTCAGCCTGATCCGTCCACAGCAGCGCCTACCGAACTCTTTAACCCAAGCCAGACGCCGCAGCAGGGTGGCAACGTTGTCCCTCCAACCGTTGTCATTCCGCCAAGCCCATCGACCCCTCCACAAGGGTATAACGCTATGCCCGGCCAACCACAGACGCCGCCACAGGGCTATAGCGCTACCTCTGGTCAACCGCAAACGCCGCCGCAGGGCTACGTTCCGCCGTCGGGCGGTCAAGGTGGCTTCCCGCCTCCTCAAAATCCCTATGGTGGCAATATGTACCCCGGAGGGGAGGAGCCGAAGAAGCGCAATCTGCTGCCCTGGATTCTGGGTATCGGCGGTGTGCTCGCGCTCTGTGTGATCATTCCGATTGTGGTGCTCGGCTTTTTAACCATGTTGGGCAACCAGGTATCAGAGGTCTTCTCCGAGATCAACTCGGGTCTTGATCAACCGGCGGCTGTCGCGACCGTGCGCCCGACCTCGACGCCGCGCCCGACCCGTGAGCGCACCACGCCGACTCCGGTGAGCGAGGAAGATGATGTCGTAGAGGAAGATGATATCGCACTGGTTGAGACCGCTATCGCCGAACTCGAAGCGACTATGGCGGCTGAACCTATGGAACCGATTACGGAACCGACCGAAGATCTGTTTGTGCCCGATATCAATGAGCTGGAGGCTGGAGCCTCGGTTGTCTTCCGCGATGAATTCGTCGATAACCGCAACAACTGGTTCATTGGGCGTTTTAACGACAACGAGACCAATATCATCGAAAACGGCGTCTTCCGCGTTATCCGCGAGTCCAGCGGTCGTTCGTTTGAGCTCTATCAAGTTCGTCCTTTGACCGATTTTATCGCGCAAGTGGACTGCTTGGTGGTTGACGATCGAGAGGGCGGTTGTGGCATTGTCTATGGCCAGAACGATAACGTTGGGCGCTGGGACTTCGACCTCTATACCGATTACTTCCAGCTGAATCTGATCGAGGTCGACGGCGCGACTCGTCTGCTAGAGGGCGATCCGACTGGAATTGTGCGCCCGAACGACTGGAACCGCGTTAAGGTGATTCGTCGCGGCAGCTTGGCCTACTTCTTCGTGAACGACGTCTTCTTGGGCATGGTCGACGATTCTACCTTTGAGCGCGGCTATGTGGGCGTGTTGACCACCTCGTATCAAGATGATGGCACAGGCGACGTTGAGATCCAGTTCGATAACTTTATAGTCTCCGAATTCAAATAAACGACCTGATCGATAGTGCAAGAGACGCGATCCCCGTCTTGGAGGATCGCGTCTCTTGGTTTGTGCTATCTCGCCAAGTGCTGTTCGCTCAATCGAACGCAAGCGACACGCTCAAACCTCCGCAACTGATGCGAAATTTGTTACATCATACCGAATCCGGTTGATTAGGTTCTCTTTGGCCTTCGGCAGAGCGGAACTCGACTATTTTTCTCGTTCTTGTTGCGAGAATGCACGTCTTTAAACGGATTTGGTATCAGCAGCGAAAGGCTGTCTTTGAGCCTGCTTGCGGCTGGCAGCAAGCAAGTCGCAGCGCAAGCTGCGAGGTGATGTGTCGCATGGGTGCAAGGGATGGTGGTAGCCGGAGGCGGACACGCTAGAAGCCGAAAGGAAGGTTGAGATCTCTCGGCCAACGAAATAAAGCACCTGAAGGGAACAAGTGCTATCGATGTGAGCAGTTCGGAAATGAGCCTCTTAACCCGAGAGTGAGGGAAAAGCTGGAGTCGCGCGACTCCAGCTTTTATGCCTTATTCAGCGGCGAAGAAGCTCGAATCGTACAGCCTCGGTACGGCGGTACTCACATTGAGTTCGAGGGCGAGCGCGACATCGAAGGCGAAGCCGCGTTCGCTCAGTTCGATCGCCGAGGCGCAGGCGACTAAGAGGGCGCTGAGATCGTTGTGATGGCTTAAGAAGGCCTGTTCTGCCAAGCGAGCTTCGGGCGACTTCTTGCCGCTCAGGTAGTGGATGATCGCGCCGGCTCCCACAAGATCTTCGATGGCGGGGCGCAGGCTGCCGTCGTTCCAGCGCTCGCCCGCCGCGATCAAAGTGATAGTCTTGGCGTGGCGCTGGGCGTAGTGCGCCACCGCTGCGGCGTTACGCAGCGAGCCTGCCAAAACGATCGGGCTATTGCAGGCTAGGCTTAGGGTGGCCCCATTGGGCGAGGGTAGCACTAAGCGCGTGCCCGCTTCGATGTTTAGTAGCGAGCGAGGCGAGAGCGAATAGCCTTGCTCAAGGCGTTTAGAAGCGAGCAGGGCATTGCGCGTTTGGGCGTAACTGAACGATGAATCGTCGTTGTGGCTGTAGGGCAGCACTTGAGCCTGCCGACTACAAGCGATATCGACGCAAGTCGAGAACGAGAGGATATCGACGATAATACTGGCGTCGCTCGGCTGAGGATTGGCAACGTTGCGCACTCCCTCGATACCCCATTCAAAACGAATATCGAAATCGGACTGTTGGGCGAAACGCATACTATGACTCACGGGTCTTCCTAGCTTTGAAAAGAGCTACAAATTCCAGATTGTCGCTCCAAACAACCAGTACAACACCTCAAAGAGGACGCTCCGCCGAGACCTCCTCTCATCAACGCATAGACCGCAAGCATGATTCAAGCATGCCATGCTCGAATCATGGGGCTGGTGTGTATAGGCTCTGGATACGATATGAGATGATACTACAAAACCTGTTACCAAGCAGTAATACAAATTCAGTTGCTACACGGCGATATAACTGTTGTAATACGAAATTCGCTTGAATCGTGGGTTTTGGGGAGCGCTTTCGACACACAGCTACCAGCCTCATTTGTTGGGCGGGATGTTGGTAGCCGTAGGCGGACGCGCCAAGGCCCTTTTTTTGGGGCAAAACCTAGCCGCAGCAAACTGAAGAAATTTCGCTTACTAGTGCGCAATCGAATAGCGATCGTTAATCTAGCTCTGGCGGCGAGATCTCTCGCTTCCATTCGGACTTAACCGCGTCCGCCTACGGCTATCAGATGGGCTAGCCTGCCCTCATCCCCCCGCCCTTCTCCCGCCATTGCGGGCGAAGGGAGCTTGAGCGCGCCCGACCCCAAACCTACATAAGCGAAGAAGGGCAAGGGCGCTGAGCCGCATCCGTTTCGAGCTCTATGAAATGCCAGTATAATAAAGCCTTGTTTAATGTCTCGCTTTACCAAATCACGAAAGAGGCCAGATTATGTTGGTCACAACCAAGACCTTGTTTGAGGCCGCCTATGGCAAGTACGCCATTGGAGCATATAACATCAACAACATGGAGCAGGCCCTCGGTCTGTTCCAAGGCCATATCGAGGCCCAAGCACCCTTTATCGTACAACTCTCGAAAGGTGCTCGCTCGTATGCGGGCAAGCCGATGATCGAAGCGATTGTGCGGGCTGCCGAGCAGATGTATCCCGAAGCGATCTTCGCGGTTCACCTCGACCATGGCGACGAAGAGACCTGCTACGACTGTATCGACTCGGGCTTCTTCTCGTCGGTGATGATCGACGCCTCTCACGAGCCCTTCGAGCGCAACGTCGAGATCACGCGGCGAGTCGTCGAGCGCGCCCATGCCAAGGGCCTTGTGGTCGAGGCCGAGCTTGGTATGCTCGGTGGCGTCGAAGAGGATATTGCGGTCGACGAGCAGCACGCTATGCTGACCGATCCCCTTGAGGCCAAGCGCTTCGTCGAGCAGACCGGCGTCGACAGCTTGGCGGTGGCGGTAGGCACCAGCCACGGCGCCTATAAATTCAGCGGCCAGCAGGCTCTGCACTTCGATCGCATCGCCGCTATCCAAGAGCAGTTGCCCGGCTTCCCCTTGGTGATGCACGGCTCTAGCTCGGTGCCCGCCGAAGAGGTGCGTCGCATCAACGAGGCCGGCGGCGCCATGGATCCCTCGGCGCGCGGCGTCGACGAAAACAACTTCGCGCGCGCTGCTCAACTGGGCGTCACCAAGATCAACATCGACACCGATGGCCGCTTGGTCTGGACCCGCGTGCACCGCGAGTACTTCCGCGATTACCCCGCCGAGTTCGACTTCCGCAAGCCCGGCAAGATCTTTGTGAAAGAGTTCGCTCAGTTTATCGTCAATAAGTCGAAGAAGCTCGGCTCCTATGGCCAACTGGAGGCCGTGCGCGCCCTGCTGACCAAGGCCTAATCAGAAGGGGCCGTATCTTCAGCGATACGGCCCCTCGTTTTGTTACCACGCTTGACGATAGAGCTCTATGATCTGTTCGGCGCTCGGCACAACTGGATTGTTTTGCGGGCTGCCCGAAGCGAGCGCATCGTTGGCCATCTTGCTGAGCACGCTCTCGAAGTGCTCGGCGTGCATGCCTTTGCAGTCGCGCAAACGCGGGATCTCCAAGCGCTGATTGAGCTCCTCCAGACCATCTACCAGCTTGTTTGCCGCTAGCTCATCAGAATCCTCGGCGCTGGCGTAGCCCATCGTGCGGGCCACAATCGCATAGCGCTCGAGCGCGCCTGCCAGCGAAAAGCGCGTGACGGAGGGCAGCAGCACCGCGTTCGAAAGCCCGTGGGCTAGGTGAAAGATCGCGCCGATCGGGCGGCTCATGCCGTGCACCAAACAGACGCTACTGTTCGAGAAGGCCATGCCGCCTTGGCAGGCCGCCAGCGCCATGCCCGCCCGCGCCTCGCGGTTGTTTGGCTCGCTCCAAGCCGTGAAGAGGTGCTGGGCGCAAAGCTTGATGCACGAGAGCGCAAGCTGATCGCTCATGCCGTTGGCTTTGGCCGACACAAAAGCCTCGATGCCGTGGGTCAGCGTATCGACGCCGACATAGGCCGTCAGCGCGGGTGGCATCGACATACTGAGCTCATAATCGACGATGGCGGCGCGCGGCATCAGATGAGCGTCGAGCATCATCATCTTGATATCGCGTTCGGTGTCGGTGATGACGGCCGCCTTGGTGACCTCGCTGCCGGTGCCCGCCGTGGTCGGCACGGCGATCAGCGGCGCGCCCGGCTTGGGGATCTTGTGGTAGCCCATGTACTGGCTCATCGGCTCGGGGTTGTTGCTCAGAACGGCGATCACCTTGGCAGCGTCGATCGGGCTGCCGCCGCCCAAAGCCACGATCGCTTCGGCCCCGCTGGCCCGAAAGACCTCCAAACCGGCCCGCACATTGCGGTCGGTTGGGTCGGGCTGCACATCAGAAAACAAACTAACCGTGATGCCTGCCTCTTCCAAAAGCTTAACGAAATGCTCGGCCAGTCCGTTGGTCGCAAAAAAGCTGTCGGTCACTAGTAATACCCGCTTGGCCCCCAAACGTTTCACAAGTTCCGGCAGTTGGGCGCTCGCCCCCGCGCCAACCACAATGCTGGGCGGGACATTAAAGGTTGCAATCATTGCAAAGCTCCTTCCAAACCCCGATACACTTTTACAGTTCTCTGGGCAGGATACACTAGCTAGGTAGATCTGGAAAGGGTCTCTGCTATAGCATACAAAATAGCTTGATGGAGGGCAATATGTAATATTCCTCCATCAAGCCAAATGTTTGTCTAAATGAACGTGCTCTAGAGGGTTAATTGTGGTACGAAATAGACGCTATCTGTAAGCTTTTTGGATAATCTTACGAGTTTTGCTACAGCGATATCGCTTAGCGTTGCTCAATAAACAAGAGGAAAGAAACCTATGGAACTCGATGCAGCCTGTCGCGAATGGCACGAGCGCTGGATGCAGCGTATGAACTACCACTGCCCAGGACGGGCACATTATTTGCAGCTGATCGCGCACACCATCGCGGCGCGCGCCCAAGGCCAGCCCGTTAAGCTGCTCGATCTGGGTTGTGGCAGCGGTGCCTTCTGTTCCGCCGCACTGCAGCAGATCCCCTCGTGCGAGATTGTGGCGGTCGACGCTTCCGCCAAAAGCTTGTTGGTAGGCAAGACGCTCTGGGGCCAAGAGCGGATCCGCTGGATCGAATCTGATCTGCTGAGTGCGGAGCTGTTCGCCAGCCTGCCCGCCCGCTCCTTCGATGTCGTCTTCACCGGCTGGACGCTACACGAGATCGGCTCCGACGAGTTACCAGCGCTCTACCGCAACTGTTTCGAGCTGTTGAAGCCGGGCGGCCAGCTCTTTAACTTCGACTTTATGCTGCGAGGCGACCCCGAAGAGCAGCGCTATCTCAACGAGATAACCCGCGCCGACATCCCTCAAGATTGGCGCGCCTTCGATGACTCCTTTGTCGCCGAGTTCTTGCCCGGCTATGTCGCTCCAAGCTCTTCGCGGCCCAATCGTGGTCAGCACGCTGTAGAGCTGCATCGCCAAGCCCTGCTCGCTGCTGGTTTCAGCGCGGTCGAAGAGCGCTTTCGCCATTTACACCAGAGCTTGTTGGTGGCCACCAAGTAGCTCGCACTAGTGATAGCAAGTCCGCTTGCATCTTTCAGCGCTTTAGCGGTGGAGTCTGCACCCCAAAAAAGCCTGCAACCGCGTCCGCCTACGGCTATCAACGGCTTGTCCGCAACCAAGAGGGGCTATCTACCGCGCTGGCGAAGCCGCCTCCATGACTCGCTGCGTGCAGCGGGTAGGTCGCAGCGAAAACAGCGAAGGCAGCGAAATGCTGCGAGGCTTGCCTGGGAGGGCAGAAGGTTTGTAGCCGTAGGCGGACGCGGTGAGAACCGAATGGGGGCTAGAAGCCTCGCCGCCGTAGTTTGAACATATCGAGTGGAGGAGGTAGTGAGAGATTCCGAAAGACCTCTCACTACCCTTTACCTAGGCGTTATTGCGGATCGAGCCAGAGGTAGCGCTCGATAGGAATGCCGATCGGGGTGTGAATGAAGCCCTTCACATATGGTTTGGTCAGCGTGAAGCTGAGCGAGTGCAGGAGCGGGATCACAGCCGCGTCATTCACAATGATTTGCTCGGCCTGCTGATAGAGCTGCATGCGCTTGGCGCTATCGCGTTCGCTGCGCGCGGCCTCTAACAGGCGATCGACCTCGGGATTGCTGTATTTGCCGCGATTTTGTTGGGCTTCGCTATGGAAGAGTATGTCTAAGAAGTTCTCGGGATCGGCGTAGTCGGCGCACCAGCCCATTGAAAAGAGCTGGCCGCGCTGGCCCGCATTGACCAGATCGATCCAGTAGCTTGGCTCAATCTGTTCGACTTCGACCTCTACCCCAAGGTGTTTGCGCCACATCTCGACTAGGGCCGAAACCGATGGACTGATGGTGCTGCCGTAGCCGCTGCCCGTGAAGATGATCTTGGGCAGAGCTTGGGCGCTGCCGTAGCGCGATTCTGCTAGGCGTTGGCGCGCGAGTTCGGGGTTGAAGTCGAGCCCGACGAGGTTGATATTGTGGCCCGGCATCGAGGGCGGCAGAATGCCGTTGGCTTTGAGAGCGCTGCCCTTTATCACCACATCGATGTACTGCTGACGATCGATCGCCAAACTGAAGGCTTGGCGAACCTTCGGATCGTCGAAGGGCGCTTGGGTGATATCGAAGTTGATGTATGAGGTGCACATACTGACGATCTCGCTCAGCTCGTTGTGCATAGGCTCACTGGGGTTGCGCAGCCGCTCGATATCGTAGAGGCCCGGGCTGGTGATATCGATATCGCCCATCTCGTACATGCGCATTCCCGTGCCCTCGTAGAGCCGCATCACAATCGTTGGGATCTGAGGCGGGTCGAGGTAGAAATCTTCGTTGCGCTCGTAGACCTTGAGCTTCATACTATCCCAGCGGGTGAGCTTGTAGGGCCCGGTGCCGTTGGGCTGGCGATACCACTCGGGGCCTGATTCGATATTGTTTCGATCGACGATATAGGCCACGCTGTAGGTCAATTTCATCAAAAAGAAACTTTTCGGCGCATCGATAGTGACCTGCAGGGTGTGGGGATCGAGCGCTTTCAGGCCGCTGATCGAGTCGGTCTTGCCCTCGAACATCTCCTTGACGCCTACGATATCGCCCAGATAGGTCAGCACCGTATCGGATTGTGTTTCGGGTTTGGCGGCGCGCTCCCACGAATAGATCACATCTTCGGCCGTAACCGGTCGACCGTCGTGAAAGTGGGCGTAGTCGCGCAGATAGAAGGTGTAGACTGTACCATCTTGCGAGATATCCCAGCCCGAAGCGAGATCGGGTTCGATCTGGAATTGCGGATTGAGCGACACTAATCCACTGAAGACGAGATCGTCTCCGCCCGCATGAGCTGGATCATAGCTGCGCGGGTTAGAGGACTCGCCGCCAGCTAAGACCAGCGTTTGGCTGCGCGGGAAGCCGTAGATCATCTCTTCTTCTAGGAACATATGGTAGCCGATCGCTTCGATATCGGATCGGGCGCGCTCGAAGTTATTGCTCAGGCCGTAGCTCATAAGCGAAAAGATCTTGCTGCGGCGCACCGTCGAAACAACTTGCACGGTGATCGGGCTGTTATCGGCGGTACGGCCTTGATATTCGCTCAGCCAAGCGCTTTGACCGCTCGCCAATGTGACCTGTTCGTCGCGCAGGTTATTGATTGCGCTCAGACCGCTTTGGGTTGAGTCGCGCACGGCCAGCGCGGCAGATTGCAAGGTCTGGCCCGAAGCGAAGGGCGAGGTGAACCAGACCGCGATCACCGAGCGATTGCGCGGATAGAGCGTGGCGAGGCTGTTGTTGGCCTTGGCCTCAAGCTGCCAGTTGTTTGGATAAAAGAGAATAGCGCCCTCTTCATCGTCGCGATACTGGCGCATACCGTCTGGCACTTGGGGCGTTGGGCGAGGCGTCGCCTGGCTTTGGGGCGCGCCGCTTCGGCTGAGCGTATGCGCTGCGCTGCTGCTCGATGAAAGGCTGGCCAGTGGCAGAGCGCTACAAGCTACCAGCAGACAGGCCGCGAGCCAAAGCAGAACGATTCGTCGATAGTGCTTCATGCTGTCTCCCCTACTGCTTCTTCTCACGCAAGAGCATCCATACCACGATACAGCCGCCGATCAGGCTGGCCGCCATCAGACAGATGCCAACCGCAAGTAAGATCCGCATACTGCCAGCTAACAAAAAGCCCGAATCGCCATTGCTATCGGCGGGAGCTTGGCTGGGCACCGTCGCGGTCGGTCTGTTTTGGTTGGGATCGCTGCGGGTCGCCCGACCACTGCTAGCTGGAGTGCGCGTTGGCTCGTCTTGATCGGCTTGGCCGACAGCTATAGGCGTGCTGGTCGGGCGGCGCGGATCGGGCGTTTGGGTCGGGTATGACTCGACGATCACGGGCGGATAGGTCGGCACAATCGTCGGTTGCAGGTTGGGCGTGGGCGAAGGGCGCGCCACGTTACTGGCCCCCGCGCCGATCCATCTGCGCCATTCGGCCTCTAGCGTGTCGAGATCGCGCTGATAGACCTGTTGCAGAGCGGCCTCGGTCGTTTGGCCATCGCGCAGGGCCGCAAACAGCGCCAACAGCTGATCTTGGCTATAGTTTTGGATCAGATAGGCCACGATGCTGTAGGATTGCGCGTAAGAGAGTTGAGCTTTGTTGCTCTGCTCTGAGAAGTTGCTATTGAGCGAACGCAGCGAGATCAGGTCGTTTGTGGCGATCGCCTGCTGCAAAATCTGCTGGTAGCCGGGCTCGAGGTCGCCCTCGGCATACATGGCGATGCCTTCGTTGAGCCAGGTGGGCACGCTGCCGATACACGAAAAGGCCAGATCGCCGATCAAAATATGGGTCAGCTCGTGCCCGACGGTGCGTTTGCCCCACTCCATCTGCTGAGGAGCGATGCCGATGATGACGATATGCTGAGCGGGGAAGGCCAAGCCGCCCGTCCAGCTCGGCTCGTACAAAATCGCCTCGCGCATATCTTCGGTATTGGCGTAGATATAGATATCGGTCGGTTCGTTGAGCAGCACTTTGGTGTCGTTGGCAAGCCGCTGTAGAGCCTCTTCGGCGCTGTCGAGCAACTCATCGGCGAAGCGTTCGCTGCCAGCGTACCAGTGCAGCGTGACCAAGCCGCGCGTTTTCGATTGCCAGCGCCGTTTGGTATCGATCCAGGTCAGCTCTTGCTGTTCAGAAACATATTCTTTGCCCGTAACATCGATGGCGCGCCAGCGATACCAGATCTGGGCGCCGGGCGGCTCGGAGCCAGATCGCAACATCTCCCAGGTCCAGCTGACGTTGAGCTTCGTGGCAGGGCTGATCTCTGGGTAGGCTTTGGCGATCACATTGGCGCAACTGCGTGTGTTGGTACCATACTCCAGCACGACACGCTCGATCTCGTTGCTCGCTTCGATCGTTGCCGAAAAGCTGAGCCGCTCAGGAAATTCGAGTTTTGTCTTGAGATTTGAAAAGGTCGCTTGCGCTCCAACAGGCCGGGCTGTGCCTATCAGTACAAGCATAACGATGGCTACAAACAGGGCTAGACGGTATCGCATACGGTTTCCTTAGGCTAGCTTGTTTCCAGTCTCAGGGCGATCATATCGCTTACAACTGCTTTCGGGCAAGCGACGTTAGCAGGAGCTCATCAGGCACTTCTTGCAAGATTCTATTCTATCAAATGTACCACGACTTTTTCGGCTAGCGATATGCAAAGAGGGCCGTTTTGGGTAGCATCCCAAAGGCCCTCGTTTGAGCTGATCTCTCAATTGTTCTGTTTGCCTAGTCTCGATCTGTTCAGTGCTCTAGCGGCGAGCGCTCTCTCCTCCATTCGGTCTTCAGCGCGTCCGCCTACGGCTACCAACGGGCGACCCACTCAAAAGGGCTTCTATCCTGAGCGGAGATCGCCCCCAAACGGACCGATAGCAATCGAATTCCTATACCTAGCTTTGTTATGCGTTTGGTGTGTGATGCTACATCTTTACAAACGGTCGCACCCGATCGACAAATGTCAGAACCAGTTCCTCCATTAAGGGCTGGATATAGCTCGGGCTGGCTGCGACACATAGTTCAGCATCTTCGACGACTTGGCGCATTGTGGCGGGCACGCCGATCTCCATCAGGGCGCTGTGAACGCGCTCGAACTGCTCTTGATACTGTTGGTTGATCTGAATCAGCTCTTCGCTCAAAACTCCAATCGGACGCTTCTGCGCTTGAGAGTAGGCATCCCAGAGCTGGCGCACATCGCTGCGTAGGCTCGGCTCGGCTTGGATCGTAGCCAGAAGCGGTAGGGTCACCATTCCCAGTTTAAAGTCGTCGTTCTCGCCAGCTTTCTCGCGCATTTCGGCTACATTCACAATATCGTCGACATCTTGGAAGATACGCGCGAAACGCTCATTGACCTCGTAGGGTAGCGCATCGTGGCCGTTGAGCAGAACCGCCCCATTGAGTGCGTAGGTGAGAGCTGGCGTCACTTCGGCGTAGCGGTTTTCGAGCCACTCTTCGAAGAGCTCGAAGTCGGGGTAACGGTTATGAATCTCCCACAGTTCGCGGGCGCCCAGCTCGACCAACAGCTCGGTCAATGGCTTGAGCAGTTCGGGCGCGCGCTCGACCGTGCTGGTTAGGGCTGTGCTCACCAGCGAGGCGGTCAGTGGGGTTGCGCTATGGTCGCCATAAGCCGCTGCAAAGGTCGGGCGCCCCGAGCGGTAGGGGGTGCGGTCGGTCGTATCGTCCATCACCGCGCAGATCTCCATTACCAGCAGCATAATCGGCAGATAGTTGCGGTGCGACTGTTTGATACCGCCCGAAGCATCGGCCACGCCTAAGAACATCAGTGGCAGAAGCATAAACGAGGGCTGAGGATTTTCGCGTACGACATAGCCGTAAAACGAGTCGGCGATGCTGGGGTAGTAAAAGGCGGCGAGCTCGTTACGGGCATTCTGCAACATCGGAGCATACATGTGCTTGGTACGGCGGAAAAAGCCTTGAAACTGCTCTGGAAAACGCAAGCTTGGTAGAGAATGAATCATACGAGTACCTACTTCTCTGTTTGTTGGGCGATTACATATTGAATACCGTCCTGCAAACGTGCCATCGGGATGATGTTGGAGAAATCGGCTTCAAGGGCGATCATCGTTTGGGCAATGTTGGGGCTAATGCCGGTCATAATGATCGAGGCACCGAGCAGTTGGGCTGATTGAGACAATTTCTGAAGTTGTTGAATGACCTGTTGATCGACGATCGGTACACCCGTCATGTCGATAACAATCGTATGGGCTTTGCTTTGCGCGATGCTTTGCGTAACGGAGCGGTAGATATTGTCGGCTCGCCGTGAGTCGATATGTCCTACAAGCGGCGTGACAAGCACGCCCGGCAAGAGCGGTATCGTGGGGGTTTCGAGGTCTTGAACGAGGCGCAGAAGCTGGCTCATCTCGCTGTTGGTTTGGGTGAGCTCAGTATTCATAATACGCAGCTCGTTTTCCCGTGCGAGCAGATCGAGACGTGCAGCTTCGGCGATTTTCAATTGCTCTTGAGCGTTGATGTAGGCGCGTTCAAGTGAATGAATCAGAATCGAGATCAGGGCTGTTGTGATGCCGAGCAGAACGATAGAAGCCAAAGCCCATTCGAGTTCGCTGATCGACTGAAAGAGGATGGAGACGATGCTTCCGACAACGGCAAGTAGTCCAAAAAAGATAGTTCCTTGAGGACCGATCAACATTCCCGCGATCAGCATCGGTATCAAAAAGACGGTCACAATGGGCCGCGTGAAGAGCGTTGATACCGGAACATTGATCAGTAAGGCTACTAATATGCCTCCGCAGAGTAACCAAGTAGAGAAGATAAGACTATGTTTGTCGCTTCGCAAAAAGAGGTAACCCGCAATGACGCCTATGCTGACCACACCGAGCAGAATCAAGTGATTACGATTCGTTTCAAATAACAAGATTGGTAAATCAAGCAGGCATCCGATCAAGATTGCCAACGATATGCCGTGAAGCAACCGTCTCCGCAAAGGTTCTGTGTCGGGGTTTGGATGAAATGTGATGAGCGATGCGATCATGTAACCTCAACTTATGCATTAAGAGAAGGAACACGTTACACTCAAAAGTCGGCTAGGGCCCTGCTGGAAAGGCCCCTCGTTTGGGAGGCGCTTAGCTTATAGGTACCTCGATTGATAGAAGAGAGTAATCAGTATGATAAGTATTTTTTATTAAAATTTTTACCAATTCAATTAATTTGGATTGTATCATTAATTAGGCCACTTGTCTACTTGTTTTACAAATCTTCATACTGTTGAAAACATCAGCAAAAGATCGTAAGAATCTAACTTTTTGCAGCTAACATCCGATCCGCTTAACCTCTTGCTCTTTAACAATGTGGGAAAAACGAGAAAATGGAGAAAGACTTGAGTGATATTGCATGTGACAGGGCGAAATATCACTCAACAACTATAGTCAAGCTCCCCTCTGTCGGAAGCCAAAAAACGCAGCCTGATCGGTCTGATTAGGTATACGTTTCTTAACAACGTCAGAGCGCTGAGAACGACCGATGAAAATGAGTAAGCGCCAGCTCCCTTCTGTACAGAGGAATTTCAGAGCAAAAAGAGCTGATAGAGCACAAATACAAGGAGGCTCTTAGCCAGAGCTATAGCTAAAAGCCTCCTTGTATAATTTTTTATCCCAAGCCCTGTTAGTTAACGATCTAAAAAGGCTACCTTCGTTCAGATCTATTCTTCGCGCAGGGCGAGGGCCGGGGTAGTGCGGCTCATCGAGAAAGCCGGATAGATACCCGCCAAAAATGAGGCGATCAGCGCGATAATCAGCGCCTGTAGAAACAGACCCGGCTCGAGATGGAGCTGAAGCGTCCAGCCAAACGAGCGGCGATTGATGACATAGATCAGAATGAGCGAGAGCGCGATGCCGAGCGGCATAGCCAGAAGACCAGCGATCAAGCCCATTAGGCTGGTTTGCGACAGAACCATGGCCCACAGTTGGCGCGGCGTGAGCCCCACAGCGCGCAATACACCCAGTTGCTTGGCCTTTTCGAGCTGAAGCGCCATAAGGGCGCTGAGAATGCCGATAAAGGCTACGATCGTAGCCAGCAGTTGCAGCACCGAAGTGATCGCGAAGGTGCGATCGAAGACCTCGAGAGTGCCCTCGCGCAGGTCGCGGTTCGAACTGATCACCAACTGTTCGCGCTGGCCGACTTGACGGTACATCTGCCCGATCAAGCTGTCGATATCGCTATCGGCGTCGACATAGAACGACACCGAGCTGATTTGCGTATCGAGCCAATAGTGTTGATAGACCGAGCGGGCCATAAAGATCGAGCCGCGATCGCTGCTGTAGTCATAGATCACCCCCACGATCGGGAAGCTCTGCTCGCCTTGATCTGTGCGCAGACTCAACCGATCGCCCACTCCCAAGCCCGTGCGATAGCTAAACGGCTCCGAGATGATGATGCTTCCCTCCGGCAGTGCGGCCCAAGCCTGCTCGGCATCGCCTGCCACAAAGTCGCGAGCGGGTTGAGACTGGTCGCCTGACTGTTCGATTGCGATCAGTTGCACCGGGCCAGCCGGGCCATTAACTAAGACGTTGCGAATAATAGAGCGCCCCACGATGCCAGGTAGTTGACTCAGGCTTTCGACAGTAGCGGGCGAGAGCACGCTATCGACCCGATTGGCGCTATTTGAGGGCGCTGCCACATAGATATCGGCCTGAATGGTTTGGTCGAGCCAGTCGACCACAGTGGTGCGAAAGCTGCTGACCATGGTTCCAACACCGATAATCACGCTTACGGCGATCATCAGAGCGGCGATGGCGATCGAGGTGCGGCTCAGCGAAGCGATCACATCGCGGGCGGCCATGCGGCCAAGCAAGCCGAGCTGTGATCCACTGAGCTTTTGGAGCCAGCCTAGCAATACGATCGTTAGCAAAGGAACGCAGGCCGCGCAGCCGATCACTATGCCAAACAGCCCGCTGAAGGCGAAGAATAAGCTGTTGGAGGGTATCAGCAAGACACCAAGCGCAATAAGCAGTATAAGCAGCCCGAACAGTGCGACACGTGGCGCAGCGGCGATAAACGGCTCTTCGATGCTGCTGCGTCGCAGCACGCTACGTGGCTCGGTTGCAGTGGCTTCAAGGGCGGGTACAAGGGCGGCTAAGAGGGTCGCGCCGATACCAAGCAGCGCGCCTTTCAACAAGACGAGAGGGTCGAGCTGAAAGCTGCGCACCGTCATCACAAAGTAGAGATCGTTGATCGATTGGGTGACAAGATTGACCAACCCGCGTCCGAGAACGATGCCCAGCCCTAGCCCGCAGATAGCGCCGATCAAACTGGTAAGTGCGGCCTCGCCCAACACAAGCGTAAAAATCTGACCTCGAGTTACGCCGATGCAGCGCAGTGTTCCGATAAGTGTGCGGCGTTGAACAATACTGAAAGTGATAGTATTATAGATCAGAAAGGTTCCTACAATCAGTGCCAAGAGACTGAGTGCCGAGAGATTAAGCTCAAAAGCATGCGTCATCTGTTCGATGGTCTCTGTTTGATTCGCGACAGAGACAAGCTCAACAGAGGGTGGTAAGATCGCTTTTAACTGTTCCGCCTCTTGCTCAGACAGACTAAGATCGATTCGTGAAAGCCTGCCTAGCATCGATAACAGTTCTTGTGCGGTAGCTATATCGGTTATCACGAGAGCTTCGATCGCCTGCTGAGTTAGGCGATCTTCCGGCGTTAAGATGCCCACGACTTGGCTGAGGTATGCAACGCCTCCTAGGTGTAAAAAGACCTGCTCTCCCGTTGTCACTCCCAGTGTTTGGGCCGTAGCCTGAGAGATGATGATCGTATTGGGTTCCGTAAGTAAGCGGATCAGAGATCCTTGATTGTTTGCTGAAGTGAAGGCTGCGTCCGAGAGATACTGACGGAATCTCCCTTCAGCAAATGGATCAACCCCAAGGATATGAACTGTTTTCCCATTATCACAGTCTTGTTGCGCACACAAGGTAGCGTAGCCTGTTAGCACTGGCGCGCTTGCACCAATAACTTGCTCGGCCCGTAGCTCGCGATAGAGCCGCTCATCAAGACCGTTTGGCCCGCCGATAATTTGATGAGTCGCCTCGCCTGTCAAACTTGCGGTAGATAATCGAAAGGCGGCCCGTGCACTGCTATTGGCAAGGTCGATCGCTGTCACAACAGCCACACCAAGTGCGACGCCCAAGATACATAACCCAAACTGCCACGGATGATGCAGTAAATAGCGCAGTGAGGTTTTTGTTAGCAGCGACAAGGACATAGTGCTTACCTACTCAATAATACCTGTAGATCAGTGCTGATCTAGCCAAATAATGCCACGATCCGCATGTATGGGGAGAACTCTCAATTTGTGACCTGGTCTGTCTTATATCTGAGAGCGATGCTGCTCTTCCTCTACAAGTAGACTTTAGCCAACAGAGGCTTTGCAATAGATACCCACGAGTTATCGTTTATTAAAGCCTTCTGGAGGATGCATATTTAGTTTGAGGCATGTTATGATCAAGCCGCGTAAGCCTGGTTCCTTTAGCGATCTTAGCCGATTTGACCATGTTCAAACTCTCGATCAGATGAGTTTAGTGGTGGCCTCGATCGCCCATGATTTTAATAATGTTCTCGCTACAATTGTAGGAAATGTCGAACTGCTCAAACTCGACAGTCAACCCGAGAGCGCCTCTTACAGGCAGTTGGAAGAGATCGCCAATGCAGCCCAGTTCGCCAGTTATCTCAGTAAACAGTTGATGGGTTGGAGCAACCAACAGTTACCTGTTACAGGTTTGAACCTCAATGTAATGGTTTCTGAAGTTGTGCAGATGACTCGATCGCTGTTTAGATCCAACATAGAGCTCCAATTGCAGCTCAAACAAAACCTACCTTTGATCACAGCCAACGCAACTCAGATCAAGCGTATGATTTGGAACCTGCTTCACAATGCGGTCGAAGCCTGTGCTCATTCCGAGGGAAAGGTCCTTATCCAGACCGATACAGTTCAGTTTGAGCGCAACCAGTTGCAAAGCATGGACATAGGCAGCGAGTGCCCGGCCGGGCTATATGTGTTGCTAGGGCTACAAGATAACGGTTCTGGTATGGATGCTTTGCTTCAGAAGCGAATTTTTGATCCCTTCTTTACAACCAAAACAAGCGGCCATGGCTTAGGTCTTTCGGTTGTCATCGAGGGCCTGCGCCTCTATAGTGGAGCGCTGAAACTCGAAAGCACAATCGGCCAAGGTACGAGTTTCCAACTCTATTTCCCGGTTTATTGAGCTTGGCTCGGCTCGATCGCTTCCAGATGCCCTTCGCGCACTCGAAAGACACGATCGGCGATCGCGAGCGCATCGCTGCTATGAGTCACCATCAGCAAGGTTTTGCCCGCCGCACGGGTCAGGCGATTGAGCAGAGTGAGGATCTGATCGCCCGTTTCGCTATCGAGGTTACCAGTCGGCTCGTCGGCCAAGACCAGTAGCGGATCGTGCACCAAGGCGCGTGCGATAGAGATGCGCTGTTGTTCTCCGCCCGAGAGGCGATCGGGAAAGGATGATCGGCGATCTGCCAGGCCAACCGCGTCTAACAGCTCGAGCGCGCGCTGCGTGTCGTTACGGCTTGTTCGCCCGTTTAATTCGAGCGGTAAAAGCACGTTTTCGAGTACAGTCAGGGTCGGAACGAGGTTGAAGAACTGAAAGACGAAGCCGATATATTGGCGGCGAAAGAGAGTACGTTCCTGCTCTGAGAGCTGCGTAATTGGGATCGAGTTAATGATGATCTCGCCACTGCTGGGGGTATCGATCGCGCTGATCAGGTTGAGCAGCGTCGATTTGCCGCTGCCGCTTTTGCCGAGTAAGACCACACACTCGCCGCGTCTGATCTCAAGATCGAGCGCGTGAAGCACTTCGCGGCTTCGGCCTGCTTCCATATACGTTTTGCTGATGCCTGCAAGCTTGATCAGCGGCGCATCTGCGTGTAGGGCTTGTGCTTGCTGCATATTTGTTCCTTTGCTGTGCATTTCAATGCATTATACCAAAGCTCCTGCGATAACGGGCCCCAGCGCGAGTCAGCTTTCGCTCTGGCGCTAAAGGTCCCTTCTTCCCATTCGTTGCTTGGCGCGTCCGCCTACGGCTACCAGCTCGCCGCCCATCCATTCGAGCTGTCAGCCATCGCAGCTTGTGCTGCGATCTGCTTGCTGCACGCAGCAAGCAGCCTTGGTCACTGATACCAAATTCGTTTGAAAGACGAGCATTTGCTTAACGCGGGGAAAACAAAACGAGGGAAAGACGTTATGTGCTCTTTCGCGCGACAGCGCGAAAGAGCACATAACAAAAAGAGGTACGTTCCACTCTGCTGAAGGCCAAATAGAAAGTAATCAACCGAATTTGGTATGATGTGCTTGCTAACAGCCGTACCCTAAGCTTGTCGAAGGGTACGGCTTTTTTGGTGGGAGGGCCGTTCTGCGCTTCCGCATCCCGTTTCTCCCCCTCGCCCGCTCCGCTATGCATTACCCAAAAGTCGTGTCGGCAGCAAAAAGGCGATCGTTCGCATACCATCGCGGAATTATTCTTGGGAGCACAGAACGGGGAGAGCTTGTATGCGATTTCGCATACACATCAACATTCACCCCCTCGCCCGCTCCGCTATGCATTACCCAAAAGTCGTGTCGGCAGCAAAAAGGCGATCGTTCGCATACCATCGCGGAATTATTCTTGGGAGCACAGAACGGGGAGAGCTTGTATGCGATTTCGCATACACATCACCATTCACCCCCTCTCCCGCACTGCGGGAGAGGGGGTCGGGGGGAGAGGGCCCTGCTCGGGGCTAGCCCTGTTCAGTAGCCGGAGGCGGACGCGCTACATGTCGAATGGGGGCTAGCTGCCTCTCCGCCTGAGTTAAAAAACAAACGAAAGCGAGGTCTCAGAGCCGAGACCTCGCTGTTTGCTGTGAAGGCACGCTGAGCTTAGCGAATGATAAAGCGCTGCCCATCGCCGCGTCCGAAGACATCGGGGGAGTAGAGCTCGCTGGCCGTAGTTGGAATCACATTGAAGCTGCCTGGGCTGCTCGCTCGCATGGTGTAGCTGTATTGGTAGGTGCCCTTGGCCAGATAGTCGGCGTAGAGCGTGACCCGCTCATCGTGCAACTCGCTGCGCGTGAACCAGAAGGGCGACCAGTAGCTGGGCGCGAAGCCGCCCGCGATATGGCGTTGGCGCTGGAATTGCGGCCCCTGAGCCATCAAGGTGCTGGTGGCTAGGTCTTTATCGATCGCCTCAGCGCCGGCGGGCAGCGGATCGTCGAGGCGTAGGTAGTAAAGATCATTGGGCGCGATCAAGGTGATCTCGACGCGGATCTCGTCGCCGACCTTGGCCTCGGTGATCTCGGGGCAGTCGCTGCCGTCGCTGCAGCTCGCCAAGGTATAGCGCCGCTGCACAATGATGCCGCGATCGAGCGCTTTGACCTCGGGCACGGGCAGGTAGCTGCGCAGATGAGCCGTGTAGTAGAGTACACCCGGCCCAGCGCCGCGCCCGACCGTCAAGGTATTGCCTACATCTTTCAGCAGATCGGCGACCGCGATCTCTTGTTTGATGGTTGTGCCGATGCTGCTGCTGTCGATATGGCCGCTGGTTTGTTGGCTGTTGTTCAGCCAGACGGCGTAGTCGTAGTCGCCCTGTAATTCGCCGCTCTGTTGCAGCCACTTGCTGAGCGCCATAATGGCCCACATATTCTCTTGCGATGTGCGCCATACGCTGGCTTGGCGCGCCACCATCAGCCAACGCACGATGTTGGAGTTGAGCTGGTTGTTGGGGTCGAGGCGGGTCATGGCCAGCAGAACGATGGCCGTGCTACGCGTGTTGGTATTCATCGACCACCAATCGTTGCTCTCCTCCTCCCAATGCGCGCCGTTTGCGCTCATAATCGCGCTGTTGTTGAGATCCGAGAGCAAGGTTTGAATGCCCGCAGCTTGCGGGTTGGCATTGGCGAGCGCCATGGCGAGGTAGGCCTTGGCGAACTGGCTGAGCTTCTCGCGCATGCCGAGCAGCTCTTGCAAAGCATCGTTAAGCTGGCTGGCGTCGCCCGTTTCGCTGAGCGCAAAGAGCAAGAGCGCTTGTAGATTGGCCTCGCGGTTGTTGGCGTTGGGGTCGATGCTGATCAGCTGCGATTGCAGGTAGCCCTGCGCGCGCGGCTGCATGTCGCTCGGAAGGCTGAACCCTGCCGAGTTGGCCTCGTGGAGCGCTAGGGCGATGTAGGCGCTCAGGTAGGGGTTGCTTGGGTTGGGCGACCACCAAGCCCAGCCGCCATCGTCGTTCTGCTGCCGCTGCAACTCGGCGATATCCTTTTTGATCTGGACGCTCAGCTTGTTTTCGAGATCGCTGTTGCTGATCTGGAGCTGTTTCAGGGCTTGATAGATCTGAACGTAGCTCAGGAAGCGCGCCACGATAAATTCGCTGGAATTGTTTTCGTCGATCTGCATGGCCGCCAAGCTCTCTTGTAAGCTGGCCGCCAAGGACGGATCGAGCTGAACCATCAGCTCGCCCTTGGTTACATCGACGTTGGGCGGCAGCACGATCAGCTCGGTGCGCCCTTCGGCTGTGGTGAGCTGGCCTCCGGTAGCGACCTGATCGGCTACGCTGTAGCGATAGATCGGCAGCGCGCCGTCTTGGCCCTCAGCCAGGCGCGGCTTGGCCGAGTCGCTCAGGTTGCCCGCCACCACGCTAAAGACCAGATCGGCGGCAGGAGCGTCCTCAACCAGCGCCTGCCACGTCACCTTGCTCTCGCTCTTGGCGGCGATCGCCAGTTTGACCGTTTGGGGCGAATTGAGCTGGATGCCGCTGAACTGCAGGCTGACCTCGGCTTCGAGGGTCTGATCGCTGTTGTTGCTGATGTTGGCGGCTAGTTCGACCTCGTCGCCCACCACCAGGAAGCGCGGCGTGACCGGCCTGATCAACAGCTCTTTGCTCGCAACCAAATCGTTCAGCCCTTCGCCCACTTGGGTTTGATCGTTGATCGCCACAGCGCGCAGCGTCCAGGTGGTCAGATTGTCGGGCAGCGTGATGCGGACGCTGGCCTTGCCGCTGGCGTCGGTTGTGACGTGGGCCTGCCAGAAGGCGGTGTCGGCGAAGTTGCTGCGCACGGTGTTGGCAGATTGATCGCTCTGGGCGGCGCCTCCGGCCCGCAGAGCTGACTCGGCTGCGGGGCTAGCCGCATCGGCAGCTGGAGCGGCTAGCCCTGTCTCTGCCTCAATTTGCTGATCTTGGTCAACTTGGCCTCTGGCCTCCAGCTCGCTGATCGAACGCTGGAGCGAGAAGCTCAGCGCGCTGATCGTCTCGACCTGCAGCGAGCGCTTGTTGTAGAAGCCTTCTACAATCGCGTTCTCGGGGCGCGGCCGCAAGCTCAAGACCGCCTTGTCGACCAGATCGAGCGAGAGCTCGGCGGGGACGCCCTTGCCCTGGGAGTCGCGCACCTCAATGCTGTAGTCGACCGTCGCGCCCGGCTCACTCTGAGCGCTCGAGGGCGTGATGCTGACCTCTAAGCGCTGCGGAATCGGTTCGACCGTCAGAGGCAGGGTGCCGACCCGCGTTTTGGCGGTTGTTTCGCCGTTGCCCGGCCCGGCAAACAGCACGACCGAAACGAAGATATTGGGCGCCTCGTCTTTTTCGATCGGCAGCTGGTAGACCGTGCTATTCGAGCTGAGCTGCACGACCTCGTAGCGCAGAATGCTGGCGCGTTCGACGCTGATCAAGGCCCAGGTCGGCTCGGCGAAGGGCGAAGGGATCAAAATCTCGGCCGTCTCGCCCGGCTGGTAGCTGCTGCGGCTGCTGACCAGATTGATCGTATCGAGCTGGCGGCTCTGCCAAGCCACAAAGCTGCTCGATGTCACCCAGATTGTGATGCTTGAGCTGACCGTGCGACCGCCGCTATCTTGGGCCACGGCTCGCACTTGGTAGCTGCCGCCCTCGCTGGGCGTGAAGCTCAGGCTGGCCTCGCCCTGTTGGTCGCTCGTGACCTGCTGACGCTCGACGGGGGTGCGGCTCTCTTCGCTTACCCAAGCGCCATCGCGGAAGACCGAGTTCCACTCGACCTTATCGATGATCACCTCAAGGTTGCGGCCCGCCAGACGTCGCCCGTCGATCGACGCGGTTACTAGTTCGATCCGCTGGGCCTTGCCCTCGCTGCCGATCATGCTGGGCGATTTGATGCCGATGTACAGGTCGCCGCCGTGAACGATGGCGCTTTGGCGGTTGGAGATGGCTTGGCCGTCGCGCCCGATGATCGTGGCCTCGACGATCAGTTCGAGCGTCTGGGTGATGGGCTGGCCCTCGCTATCTTTGAGATCGGCGGGGATGCTGAACGTGAATCGACCGTTGTTATCGGTGATGCCGTCGCCCTGCAGCAGCAAGGTTTCTGAAGGCCGCGGATACCACCAGCAGAAGTCGATACAGATGGCGTCTCCGCCTTCGCCCCAGCGATAGTCGCCTTCAAAGGGACGATAATTGGTCTGGCGGCTGAAGACGCGCCATTCGAGATAGCTGTCGCTGAGTGGCGCGCCGAAGAAGTAGTTGGCCTCGACCATCGCATCGAAGCTGGTGCCGAGCACTAGCTCCTGATCGGGCAGCTCGACGTTCACCTCGAACTCGGGCACACGATACTCGGTGACGTAGAAGCCAGCGTAGCCCCACAGCTCCTCACCTGTCAGTTCGACGCTGTAGTTGCCCAAGGGTGCGTCTTCGGCCAGCGGCACCTGAAGGCTGAAGCTGCCCTGCTGGTTGAGCTGAACCATTTGATTCACGACCTCGCTGCCGTTGCTGGAGCGCACCACCAACGTGGCTTGGCGCAGCGCGCTGAGGCTGTAGCGGGCGTCGTCTTCGCTGCGCACAATGCCCTTCAGCTCGACCGTTTGGCCGGGCCGATAGATCGGGCGGTCGCTGTAGAGGTAGGTATGTTCGCGACTGCTCGGGCCGCTGTAGCCCGAATAGAAATCGCCCGGATAGAACGAACCTCGCCAGTTTAGGCTTGTGGCGCTGAAGTCGGGGCAGTTGGCCGGATCGTTGCAGCTTGAGAGCAGGCTGATGTCGTAGCGACTCTGCTCCTTTGGCAGCTTGAAGCGCGCGATACCTTGGGCATCGCTGGTGGCCCTGCCGAGTTTAGTTCCATCGCTCGCGACGGCCTCGAGGGTCAGGTTGGCAACCGGCTTGCCATCGCTCAGCGAATTCACCCACGCCAGCAGCTCATTGGCGCTCAACTTCAGCGTGATATTGTTGGGCGACACGATCAGCTGATAGTAGCTGGTGTCGTTCTGATTGGGGTGCCGCATGCTCAGCAGATAGCTGCCCGGAGGCAAGGCTTTGCCATCTTTGTCGAGCTTGACGCGTGTATTGCGATACTCGTTCAACGGAGACGAAAGCTGTTCGTTCCACGAGCGCAGCAAGGTGCTGTTAGCCGGCAGCGGGTTCGTCCAGTCGCGCTGCTTCGCCAATTCGAGCGGGTCGATCTGATAGAGCTGGAAGCTGACTTGATCGGTGTTGACCGAGCGCAGCACCACCTCCGAAGGCTGGCTGTTGTTGAGCGTAACGGTGTAGCCCGGCATCAGCAGTTGGGCTTGAGGCTCGATGCGGGCCGTGCGGAAGTCGATCACTTGGTCTTGAGCGATCTGATTGCCATAGGGATCGCTGATTCCGGCTGCGATGCGTATGCGGTAGTCGGTCGATGGCTTCAGGCCCCAATTGATGTAGAACGTGTTGTCGAAGGAGCTGTAATAGGTGTAGACCTTGGTGGCATCGACGGCGGGCGAGATGCTCAAGCGCGACATCACGCTGCTCGGGTCGATGGGCACATTGAAGTTCAAGGCGACGCTTGCGGTATGGCTCACGTTCGCAGCGCCATGCCTTGGCTCGGTAGCGATGATTCTGGGCGCGGCCACGGTCTGGAAGCTCCAGCTGTAGGGCTGAGCTAGGCCGCTGCCGCCAGATGGGCCGCCTACTCCAGCGCTGATCTGGGCCGTATAGCGCTTGTTCAGCTCCATCAGCTGGGTGGGCGTGAAGATCAAGCTGCTGCCGACCACGCTCACGGTGCCGGGCAGATCGCCCGAGTCGCTGCTGATGCGCAGAGCGCCGTTGGCGATTTGCGGATCGAGCTCTTGGTTGAAATCGACCCGAATCGTTTGGTCGAGCGCCACATTGAGCGCTTGATCCTCGGGCAAGGTCGAGATCACCCGCGGGGCCGCCACGCGAAACTGCCAGCTGTATTCGCTTTGCAGCGGATTGCCCGCGATGTCTTGCAGCGAAGCGGCGATGCGGGCCGTAAAGCTGGTCTCGGCGGGCAGCGGCGCATCGGGTTTAAAGACGTAGGTCGAGGTATTCAGCCACTTGCCGCTGCCGCTGACGGCCGGTTCGAGCCGCAAGGGCATGGGCAGCGTGCTCTGTTCGATGTTGCTGACCAGCGGCACCACGGGTCGATTGAAGATGATCGTGATTGTGCTGTTGGGCGCCACATCGTTGCTGTTGGGCGCGGGGATGACTTGGGCAACTTCCAAAAAGCCTGCCGTCTGGAAGCGGAACTGGAAGGCGTCGTTGCTGGCTGTACCGTCTTGCGCCACTACGCCTTTCGCAATGCCCAGATCGAAACTGCTGTTGCGCAACCAAGGGTTGTTGGGCGTAAAACGCAGCGTGCGGGCGTCGGCCCAGCTGATGGTTCCACTGATATGGGCCGCCGTCTGGATGGCTTGGTTGACCGAGGCCTGATTCATGGCGCGGTCGAACACCAGCTCGATGCTTTGGGTGGGCTTGAGCTCTTCGCCCAGCGCGGGGCGCCGTTCGACGACCATCGGTGCGAGTTGAGCGAGCGGCAGCGGCGTGATCGCGAGCTGCACCGGCCTAGTTTGGCTTGGGCTATCTGTCGCACCCGAGGTGGCTGTAGCGCTGTCGGGAGCTTGAGAAGGCTCGTTGGCGACCGGTTGTGGATTGCCGCCTAGGTTCACCACTGTTACGATCAATGCGATAATCAGAACAAGCGGTACCAACAAGAGCAGAAGTTTGCGCTGGGTCATACGGCCTCCTTCCAACTGAGCCTATCGTCTACGAGTCATAACGTTGAGGAGCGTGAGCTTGTTCCTCTAGCGCAACGAGCTGGCTGTTGACAGAAACGGCAAGCGTGCTATACTGAGTTTATACTTAACAATTATGATTGACTAACTTAATTTTTAATGAGCAGCTTTAACACTGCTTGTTGGTATTATCGCATATTGTGGAGGATAACCAATGGCTTTTCAGACGCTCGATCTCGGCATCGACTCCTCTGTCTGGCAGAGTGGTCTCTCGCTCGATGCTTTCCACGCTCAGATCGAACAGCTAAGCGATCGGCGGGCCCTGCGGCTTCGTCTGGCGACGGTTGCATTTGCTCCCTATCAGAAAGAACGATACGCTCGCATCTCTCAGCCTATTCGTGTCTCGGTGCTTACCGAAGGCTGGTGGGGCGACTCGTTGATGGTCTTGCCGATCGTGGTGCGTCTGGTCGAGGCCATTCCCCAGGCCGAGTTACGCCTGTTTGTGCGCAGCAAAGAGCCGCAGCTCACCGCGGCCTACGCCGCTCGCGGCATCGTCAATATCCCCACGATCAGCTTCTTCAATGCCGACTTCCGCGAGCTAGGCACCTGGGTCGAGCGTTCTCAGGAGGCTCATCGTCAGGTAGCCGCTTGGAAGGCCGCCCATCCTGAATTCGGCGCGATTTTGGCCGACGATCAGCTCGCGCCCGAGGAGCGCCGCGCACGTTTGCAACCTTGGTTGCAGCGTATGCGGGCCGAGATGGGCTGGTGGTATAGCGATCGCTTGCAGCAGGCGACTCTCGACGAATTCGATGCGATCTTAGCGAATCTTGATCGCTAATATGGTCTAGCCGATTGAGACACTTGGTATAATGTCGCATTGGAGCATATGTGTCTTATCGGTGGGCAGCGCCGCTCTGCCTAGGCCATCAACGTTAGATGGTTTAAAGCACTTCTCAACAATCTAGCGGATTTTAGCGTAAGGAGTCTTTCATGGTCGCTATGCTCAACGGGACAGCGAACCTGACTTCAGCAGCGTTGCGTCAGGAACTGAACAATCTCCGAGTTTGGATTGAGCTGTTAACGGAGCGAGTTGATGAGTTGGAACAGGCTTACAACGGTCAAACCCAGATCCCAGAAGGTATTCGTCCGATCTTGCCTCACCCAGCCGAAAGCGTAACACGTTACCCGCATATGTTGCTCGATCAGTTGCTTGCAGCTGAATATGCTTATGGTCAAAGTCTCGATACCTTGTTGGCGCGTCTGAAAGAGGCACGCGAATCCTCCGAGGAGCGCTACCTTGTACTCTGGCGAACCCGCTACGATCAAGAAGTCGCTAGCGAAGATCAATTTCTTGAGACGTCTCTCTTCGAAACGGCGGCAGCCGAGGCCGCTGAGCTGCCACAGCAACAAACCAGCATCGTCTGTATGCGCTCGTGGTGTTATCGCCATTAACCCCCATCTCTGATCGTAGGCCAGCCTACTGATCGTTTTACCCCTACGTTTGACAACAATCGAACACTCTGCCTTTATGCTGCTTTCGCGTTATGTTTCTCAGGCTACCCTCAAGTGCTTGAAAACTCGCTTCGAAGGTCGGTGTTAGGCTTGCACATACAGCTACAGGCTAGCGGAATACTCCACTAGCCTGTTTTCTTTTTATATCGCCACATCTGCTTGTTGCGCTCAAGCTTTTAGCGGCGTGCTCTCTGTCCTCCATTCGGTCCTCACCGCGTCCGCCTACGGCTACTAAACAGGGCTAGCCCCGAGCAGGGCCCTCACCCCCGGCCCCCTCTCCCGCCAAGCGGGCGAGGGGGAGAAATGGGAAGCGGGAGCGCAGAACCGTCCTTCCACGTCACAGGCTTTAGCACTCAGTTCCAAACACCTTAAACAGGCTCAGTGCCTCAGTGTCTCGTGTGGTGGACATATAACGAGGGCCCTCACCCCCCGACCCCCTCTCCCGCCAAGCAGGAGAGGGGAGAAATGGGAAGCGGGAGCGTAGAACTGTCCTTGCACGTCACAGGGCTTTAGCACTCAGTTCTAAACTCATTAAACAGGCTCAGTGCCTCAGTGTCTCGTGTGGTGAACATACAACGAGGGCCCTCACCCCCCGACCCCCTCTCCCGCCAAGCAGGAGAGGGGGAGAAATGGGAAGCGGGAGCGCAGAACCGTCCTTGCACGACACAGGGCTTTAGCACTCAGTTCCAAACTCCTTAAACAGGCTCAGTGCCTCAGTGTCTCGTGTGGTGAATAAAAAACGCTGCTAGCCGCCGAATGGGAGGATAGGATGTTGGTAGCCGAAGGCGGACGCGCCAAGGATCGTCTGGATGGTAAAGACCTCTCCGCCAAATGATGTGCGATGGTGTGTGCTTGAAGCTGAAAGGTCTCGCTCGGGGCTTGACAGAGCGAGACCCTTCGTCGCTGGCGCTTAGTTGTTGGGTCGCTCGCCGAGTGTGACTGCGAAGCTGAGCGTTTTACCGTCGCGTTCAGCGGTCACTTCGACCTTTTCGCCGACTTTAAAGCGCATAATCACGCTGCTCAAACTGTTGTCGTTATCGATGCTTTGATCGTTGATGGCGGTGATGATATCGCCGGGCTTTAGCCCTGCTTTAGCCGAGGGGCCACCTTGCTCGACCGCTTGGATCAAAGCGCCTTCAGAGCGATCGATGCCCAATTGCGATGCGATATCGAGATCGAGCAGGGTGTACTGAATGCCCAAGTAGGGGCGCTCAACTTTGCCCTTGGCGATCAACTGCTCGCAGACGCTTTTGACCGTTGAGCTGGGGATAGCAAAGCCCAAACCTTCGGCTTGATCAGGGCTGTTCGAATTGCCGCGCACCACTAAGGTGTTAATGCCGACCACTTGGCCTTGCAGATTGATCAGCGGACCGCCCGAGTTGCCATGGTTGATGGCTGCATCGGTCTGGATCAAACCCTCTTGACCGCCAACATTGCGATTCAAGGCGCTTACAATGCCTTGGGTCACGCTGTTTTTGAAGTCGCCCAAGGGGCTGCCGATCGCGATCACGGTTTCGCCCGGTTGTAGCGCGTCGGAATCACCTAGTTGGGCCACGGCGGGCACAGGATCTTTGACCTGAATGACGGCCAAGTCAGAGAAGGCATCGGTACCGATCAATTTGGCGCTATGGCGGCTGCCATCGGCGTAGATGACTTCGAGCGAGGCGCTGTTTTCAACGACGTGGTTATTGGTCACGATATAGCCATCCTCGCTGATGATCACACCGCTTCCGCTCGATTTTCGCTCTGCTTGGGGGATCTGCCTTCCACCGAAGGGAAAGCCGAATTGCTGAAATGGGTTGCTGACAGAGCTTGTTTCAAGGGTGTTGATGACGGTTACAACGGCGGGTGAGGTTGCTTGAACCGCCGCAACCGTTGAATTGCTGTTTGAAATGCTAGAGGCTTGATGGACTTGAAGAGTATTCGTTGTGTTGCTGTTTGCTACGATATTGCGTTGCGAGATGTAGTAACCGGCAGCGCCTCCAACGATGCCTGCTCCTACAATGCTGAACAGCATCGTGAACACAAGCGCTAGTACAAACAGAATTTTTGCTCTATTTGACATAGGGACGCTCCTTTCCACAATGGTCGCTTCATGTAAGCGCCACTTATTGCCATGCTGAAAAACTTGATCGCGTTGATCAAGCGATGAAAACAGTATCCTGCGAAAAGTTAAAAGCGAGCTTAAACAATTCTAAGAGCGAGCTTAAAAAGCGCTCGCGAAGCTTTTATAACAAACCCAGTGATACACTTGAGTTTTTTGGCCTTCGGCAGAGTGGAACCTGACTTTTTTGTTGTTTGGTTCCGCGTTGCGAGCATGCACGCCTTTAAGCCGATCTGGTGTTGCACCAAATCTCTTTGTTATCTGCCGAAGCTATTTGTGTTTGTGTAGAGAATGAAGTGTAGTGTCGAGAGATTTGGCAACTATACGCCAAATCTCTCACTTTTTAGGTTTGCTGCTTGGCAGAGTGCGCCTTACAGCAGTGCTTGTGACGTTTATAAGCTAGCCGCAGGAGGTTGGGTTGCGGGCCTGATTATAGACGCGATCGAACTCTTGCAGAAATTGCTGGGCGATGGCCGGATCGTCGATGATGATCAGGTTTTCATCGTTGGTATCCTCGGCTCGTCCTGTGAAGTTGTATGAGCCAGTGATCACGATGCGATCGTCGATGATGATCACCTTGTGGTGCATGGTATAGCAGTTGCCATCTTCGTAGACCTCGACGCCAGCCTCTTGGAGCGGTGCGAACTCGGCCCCTACGCCGTTGGCATTGCGCTTCTCGAAGACGCCCTGCACCGTTACACCGGCGTTGAGGCGCTCGACCATAGCATCTTTAATCGCATCGTCGGTGAACGAGAAGGCCATAAAGCGAATGCTCGATCGGGCGTTGTTGAGGTATTCGACGATGCGATTGCGCGGCTTATCTTTCGGCGAGAAGTAGTTCTCGATCGTCACGCCGTTGTACATGATGCTTGGGTAGGGCGTGAGCGAACTCTTTTTGCGCGAGAAGAGATCTTGGCGCATCTGGTTGAATTCGGCTTGGTAGTTTTCGACGATCTCTGGGATGGTGATGCGCAACAGGTTGTTGTTGTTGCGGTAGTTATCGTTTACGGTCGCGTTCCAAGAACCCATCCAGACCAGCTTTTTGTCGATGATAATGAATTTGCTATGCAAAAACGCATCGCTCTGCTCGTAGTGGATCGGGATGCCAGCGCGTTCCATCTGCCCAGCGAATTCGGCCATCTCTTCTTTCTCGAGGTTTTCGCCATCGAGGGCGAGTTCTACCTCGACTCCGCGCTCTTTGGCCCGTTGGAGCGCATCGGCGATCGAGAAGAGGTTATATTCGAAAACCGCCATCTCGATGCTCGATTGGGCCGCATCGATATCGGCGATGATCGCTTGTTCGACCGTGGTCGCGCGGCGCGAAGAGGCACGATCGGGATAAACCAGATCGGGTGTTGTAAAGTAGACTGTGATGGCTGAATCGAGCGCGCCTCCGCTTGTATTCGGCGCTCCCGATGAAGTTGTTGGATTGGTCGCGACCGACGTCGGAGGGATGCTTGGCGATTCACTTCCTTGGCCAAACCAGCCTTGGCGTTCAAGGTAGTAGGCACCGATTAACAATACGAGCAGCAGGATGATCTGCCAGATCGAAGTACTGTTTCGTCGCTTTGTTGTTTTGCGACGCGCCATGTGAAGTTCCCTTTGCTGTTTCAATCAGACGGATCATTGTGGCCGTTAGGACACGTTAGAACACTGTTAACAGTGTGGGGTTTGCAATTTGTACTTTCGTGTGTGGTACGCAACAAGTGGCCTAAAACGAGAACCCTGCCGGGCAGGCTCTTGTTCGTTCAGTATACCATATACACACGCTCTAAAAGCGTATTCTCATCGCTCTATGCGGCGCGGCCATAGAGCTGTTTTTAGAGCGAATCCGGCTGATCATGCTGTGTTTTTTGCCTTCAGAATAGTGGAACTCAACTATGCTCGTTTTACCCTTTGCGAGCAGACAAGCTTTAGGCAGAGTAGGCATTGCAATGCTTGATGAAGGTTGAGATGCAGTGTTGCACCCTTCTCCCGCACTGGCGGGAGCTATGCATTAGCCAAAAGTCGTGTCGGCAGCAAAAGACGATCGTTCGCATACCATCGCGGGAATATCCTTGAGAGCACAGAATGGGGAGAGGTTGTATGCGATTTCGCGTAGCGAAATCGCATACAACATCAACATTCAGCCCCTCGCCCGCAGTGCGGGAGAGGGGGCCGGGGGGTGAGGGCAGATAACGCTGACCGTATGTTGATTTGTGGGTAATGTACAGCTGGCGGGAGAAGGGCCGGGGATGAGGGTGGGCTAGCCGCTCTGATAGCCGTAGGCGGACGCGCCAAGGAACGGATGGAGGCGAGAGACCTCGCCGCTAGAGATATGCGCTGTCATTCGCTGATGGTTTGAAGCGACTGGATTTGTTGCAAAAAAGCTGGCAGAATGGAAGAGAACAAGCTACGCTTCGAATGAACGCAGTGCATTATGGCTGCAAGCGATGAAAGGGGACAAGCGTATGTCAGAGGAAGTTGCTGTTAAGTTGCAAAACCACACTGCTACTACGGCCCAAGCTCCTGCCAGCGATCTTGCTAGTACGCTTTTTTTGGTCGGTCTCGGCGCGCTCGCGCTCGCACGCGATACGGCTAAACTCACGCTCGAACAGATGAAGGCCCGTGGCTTAGAGGTCAAACAACAGAGCGAAGCCACGGTGAGCAATCTCGCTCAATCGTTGCCCTTGACACCAAAGAGCGCGCAACAGAGCGCGGTTAGCCTTGACCAAGGCATAACCCAGCTGCTGCATGGCTTGAACATTCCGACCAAGCGCGATATCGACGAACTTAACGCGCGGATCGATCAGCTCAATGAACGTATCAGCCAGCTGCAGGACGGGGGTACGAACAAGCTATAGTCGCTGCCTAAGCTCAGCTTCATGGGCCTAGCTCGTACAGATCTGCATTGTGCGAGGCGTGAGCGGCTGTTATAAACCTGCTAGGAAATTGTGCCCTGACTCGTTCATGTTTGGCAGAATGAGAAGCATGTCGAAAAGAAGGGCTGCGATTTCGGTAGAGCGAAGTATCGGTATGCTATAATAAATCGCTGTAGGGACATACATAAGGAAGGTATTGTGCAGCTTATCAAAAAGTACGCAAACCGTAAACTGTATCATACTAACCAGAAACAATACATAACGCTTGAGGGGATTGCAAAACTGGTCGAAGCTGGCGACAGTGTGCAAGTGCTTGATAACGAGACGGGCGAGGATATCACGACGAGCACATTGGCCCAAGTTGTTTTGTTAGCTCGGCGCGGGCGCAGCACGATCCTTTCAACCAAGCTATTAACTGGTTTGATTCAGGCGAGTGGTGATACGATATCGAGCTTGCGTCGGGCTGTGGCAACCTCCTTGGGCGGTGTTGACTATGTTGCCCTCGAGATCGTGCGTCGAATCGATGCCTTACAAGCGCAAGGCACAATCGATGCCGAAGAAGCTGCCCGTATGCGCCATCTTCTCTTGAACTCCTCTCCTCCACCGGCTCAACTCGCTCCTTGGCCAACACGCAACGATGTCGATCGGCTTAAAAGCCAGATCGAAGAGTTATCGCAAACAATTGAACAGTTATTACAAGCACAAAAACAACACACAAAAGATACTCAATAGTACGGTACAGCTATGGCGATACGATCAGTATCTGGATGGTGCCGCTAGCAGAAAGAGTGTATTATGACTCGTCGTACTCGGAACTCCAGCCTGCTTGTGTGGCTCGCTGTTTTAGTAGGAATAACATCACTCCCTTTTGCTTCTTCGCCCTCACAGGTAGCTCTGGCAGCGCCTCCTATCTCGGCTCCTAACACGCTTAGCGCGAATCTCGTTTTAGGTCAGAGCACACAACAGACCCTTACGCTGACTAATACGAGCTCGACACAACAGCAGATTCGCCTGTTTGAAGCCTTTGAGCCGAGCTCTATGGCCAATGCGCGCGCGGCCCTGCCCGAAGAGCTGCGCAGTGTTCAGTTGCCCGATGAGCCGTGGCGTGTCGATCCAGATCTCGAAGCCGATTTAGCGGCTGATCGTAGCCGTCGACGCGACTTTCTGGTCTTTCTGGCTGATCAAGCCGATCTAAGCGGCGCCTATGGCAACCAATCGTGGCGCGATCGTGGCTCGCAGGTCTATCGTTTGTTGCAGAGCCATGCCACAAGTGCGCAGGCGGCTATTCGGCGTTTGCTCGACCAGCGTGGCGTAAGCTACCGTGCTTTTTGGATCGTCAATGCGCTTGAAGTACATGGCAACTACGACGATTTGCAGGCGCTTGCGGCCCGCCCGGAGGTCGGCTTGATCCAAGCGGTGCAACAGATCAGCGTCGATGCGCTTGAAGCGAGCCCTCTCTCGCTCTCGGCGGTTCAGAGCCAGTGCGATCTACAGCCCGATGCTCTCAACAACAGCTCGTGTTGGCATGTGCGTAAAACCGGCGTCGATCGGATCTGGAAAGACTTTGGTGTAACCGGAGCGGGCATCACGGTCGCCAATATCGATACAGGCGTGGATGTGATGCATCCGGCCTTGATCCGCCAGTACCGTGGCTTTCGTGGCGAGAAGGGTTTGGAACACGCCTATAACTGGTTCGATCCTCAAGGCCAGTATATCGCCCCGGGAGACATAAACGGACATGGCACCCACACCATGGGCGTGATGGTCGGGCGCGGCGATGGCACAGCCGATCAGCCTGCGGTCGGTGTAGCGCCCGATGCAAGCTGGATCGCCGCCCAAGGCTGCGAGAATACCACCTGTAGCACCAGCGATCTGATCGCATCGGCCCAATGGATCTTAGCTCCTACCGATCAGTATGGTCAGAACCCACGCCCCGATCTGCGTCCGCACATCGTGAACAACTCGTGGACGGGTGGCGGCGGCGGCGACGATTGGTATTCGGGCTACACGGCGGCTTGGCGAGCTGCTGGTATCTTTCCCATCTTTGCGGCTGGCAACAAAAATGGCGGCGCCGAGTGTGAATCGATCTCATCGCCCGGCGACTATCCCGATGTGTTGGCGGTCGGTGCGACCGATAGCACCGATACGATTGCTAGCTTTAGCAAGCGCGGCCCCACTAAAGATGGGCGCCTCAAGCCCGATCTAAGCGCGCCCGGCGTCAATATCGTCTCGACCTACATCCATAGCGATCGATACGCCTCGTTGCAGGGCACCTCTATGGCTGCGCCCCATGTGGCTGGTCTGGTCGCACTGCTCTGGTCGGCCAACCCCAGCTTGATCGGCGACTACGATACGACCTATGCGATCTTGACCTCGACCGCCAAGCGAATCGACGATGCGCGCTGTGGCGATACCCCCGGCCAGCCCAACAATCTCTATGGCTATGGCCGCGTTCAAGCCTACGAAGCTCTGGCTCAGGCTAAGGTCGATGTGCCGTGGTTGCAGCTTGCGAGCAGCCAGACCACTATCGAGGGTAATGAATCCAAGGGCATTGCGGTGAGCTTCGACGCCAGCAAAGTTCCTGCTCCGGGCGTCTACACGGCTCGCATCCTAGTTCACGGCCAAGATCTAAGCGAAGATCCGCTGATCGTGAACGTAACCATGACGGTCGCTCCGGCCCCCTCGCAAGCCCAGATCACGGGCAAGGTTGTCGATGCTGTGCAGGGCCACCCCTTGCTGGCTGAGGTTGCCGTGGTTGGCGGCGCGCGCGTGAAGGTCGATGAGACCGGTAGCTATACCATTACGCTGCCGCTGCGCGAGACTCCCTACGAGCTTGTGGCGAGCGCTTTAAGTTATATCAGCCAGACCAAAAGCGTGCTTTTGAACAGCCCGCTCGGAGCGACTCAAAACTTCTCGCTCACGACCGATCTGCCCAAGATTATGGTCGACACCGCGCCCATGTCGACGACGATTTCGATCACAGAGGTGGGCCGTTTGGTGCGCTCGATCCATAATGTCGGCACGAAGCCGCTCAGCTACACCGCCGAGATCGTGATCGGTTCTTACGGGGTTTGGCCGAGTAGCGACCCGGGCTTGGCGAGCGATCTGCAAGAGCCTCCCAATGCGACCAAGCTAGCGCTCGGGGACGATAGCAGCAGCGGTCCGATCGATATGGGCTTTGCGATCAACCTGTTCAACCATAGCTATCGCAACGTCTATATCAATGCCAACGGCATGCTGGCCTTTGAAAATGCGCCCACTGCGATTGGCTATCGCGCAAGTTGTGTGGGCATCTCGCAAACCACGGGCGCGGCTCTATTGCCTTTCTATGCTGATCTTGACCCAAGTCAAGGCGGTACAGTGAGCTATGCGACCACCAGCGAAGGCTTTGTCGTCACCTACAAGGATGTTCCGCTGCATAGCAGCAATCCCGAAAATATCGAGACGGCCGAGCGCTATAGCTTCCAAGTCGTGATCAAACGCAACGGCGATTTCCAGTATCGCTACGGCGCTCTGGGCGTTTTGCCGCGTGCCTTGACGATAGGCGTGCAAGAGAACAGCTTCCAAGCTCAGATCATCAGCTGTAATCCCAACGGCGAGCTTGTGCCCGGTTTGATCTACGATCTGCGCCGCCAGCCATCGACCGAACTCTGGGCTGGCCTGCTGGGCTCTTCGGCGGTGGTTCAGCCGGGCGAATCGGCTCAGTTCCAGATCAATCTGCTCTGGATCCGCCCGAACGCCTATCAACAGCCCTTGCGCGGCACAGTGCTGATCCGCAGCAACGATCTCTTTAGGCCAGAAGTACAGATCCCGTTTTTGCTCACGACTCAGCAGGCACCCTATGAGCTGTACTACCCGCTGATAACAAAGCGCTAAAGGCCTACACTGTCGCTCCATCTCAAGCTAGAGCGGCTGTTTAGCTTCAGGCTCAAATAGCCGCTCTAGCAACTGATCTCCTAGCCGCATCCTTCAGCCTGCTGGCGGCCTGTTCTTTCCCTTCCATTCGTTCCTCAGCGCGTCCGCCTACGGCTATCAAGTCGTTTCTTCTCCCATTCAGCCCTTCGAGCTATTTCGCTGCCTTCGCTGCAAGCAACTAGGCTCAAACGCTGTCTCTCGCTGCCACGAGCTCATTGGTAGCATAGGGCATAGCAAAAGCATCGCACGAAAACGGCATTGCGTTCAACTATTTGCATTGAGCACCAAATAGCGGTATAGTAAGCGGTGTACTAGATCAGAAGTGATTCAAGAAACGTATGAACGATTTGATTATTCCAAGTGAAGAGGTTCCAGAGATCGTGCGTGCGTGGCTGAAAGAGCGAGGGACGACGGCGGTTTTGGCTGCCATTGAAGAGATGCCCGATGGCAATCTCTTGGTACGCGATATCCCCGATATCGACCCCGCCTTTGTGATGCGCGTGCGCGAGACCTTCGCCAAGTATCGCGAATCACTGATGAATTTGACCTAACGTCTTGACGCCGATGAACTATCTAACCGCGGAAGAATTACTCGTTATCCTCGAACTCATATTAACTGAATTTGGCGGTATTCGCGGTGTTACGGAAGCGGGTTTCGGGCGTCTCGAGACGGTGGTCAGTGTTCCACAACAAAGTATGTTTGGTGTTGATCTGTTTGAAGATCTTCCCAGCAAAGCTGCAGCCTTAACCCATGCGATTACGCGCAACCATCCATTTAGCGATGGCAATAAACGTGTCGCAGTGGTGGCTCTGGTTGAGATGTTAGCGCGCAATGGGGCGACCTTGACAGCAAGCAATGACGAACTCTATGAGTTCGCCATGGCGGCTGCAAAGAAACTCGACCGTGAAGAGGTTACTGCTTGGGTGGCGGCCCATATGAAGGTCGAAGATCAAGCTTCGTAGGTAGCACCAAGCCTGTATAATAGAGTGTATACGGCTTGCCCCGAGGGCTATGACAACCTATCTGAGCATCGAGGATGTGCTTTCGATACGTGATCGCATCGCTGCTGCTAACCCAGACAGCGACTCGTTTGAGATCATGACGCGCCATGGATTATTATCGGCGCTCGCTGCTCCTCGTCAATCTGCCTTTGGTAACGATGCCTTCCCTACTGTATACGATAAAGCCGCTGCTTTGTTGTATCATCTAATCCAAAACCACCCTTTTTGGGATGGGAATAAACGTATTGCGTCTGGCGCCCTGCGTCTCTTTTTAGTGCGAAACGGCTGGCAGGTAAACGCCTCGCCCGCTGAAGTCGAAACCTTCAGTGTGCAGGTGGCCAGTGGCAACGCAGGTTTCGATGAGATTGTTGATTGGATGCAGGCACACCTGGAGCCAAAATCTTGACAACGAATCAGAGGTCAGCGACAACTACCACTGTCCTTGATCTGTGGTTCGTGGTCACCTATTGCGGTGTCCACGGATGAACCATCGCTGTATCCGTTAGGTTATCTAACATTTATGGAGGATAGAGTGTCTAAAAAGTGGGTTTACCTCTTCAGTGAGGGCAATGCCACCATGCGTGAACTGCTTGGTGGTAAAGGTGCTGGCGTTGCTGAGATGACGCGCACTGGTGTGCCGGTTCCTCCCGGTTTCACAATCACAACCGAGGCTTGTAACGCTTATTACGAATCGGGCAAGAAGTTCCCCGAAGGTTTGTGGGAGCAGGCTCTCGAGGCGCTTAAGGACATCGAGAGCAAGACTGGCAAGAAGTTCGGCGATCCGTCCAACCCTCTGTTGGTCTCGGTTCGCTCGGGCGCTCGCGAGTCGATGCCCGGTATGATGGATACCGTGTTGAACCTCGGTCTGAACAAAGAGACCTTGGCTGGCTTGGCTGAGCTGACCAGCAATCCGCGCTTCGCCGCTGACGCCTACCGCCGCTTTGTGCAGCTGTTTGGCAAGATCGTGTTGGGCGTGGATGGCGAGAAGCTTGAGCACGTGATGGACGAGGCTAAGGGCCATGGCGCACGCCAGGACACCGACCTCACCACCGAAGAGCTCGCGCAGATCACCGAGAAGTTCAAGGCTATCATCAAGGAAGAGACCGGCAACGACTTCCCCGATGATCCCTTCGAGCAGCTGCGCCTGGCTATCGCCGCCGTATTCAACTCGTGGATGGGCCGCCGCGCGATCGACTATCGCCGCGTCGAGAAGATCCCCGACAACATCGGTACTGGCGTAAACGTTCAGGCCATGGTGTTCGGTAACATGGGCAACGACTCGGCAACCGGTGTGGCCTTCAGCCGCAACCCGGCTACCGGTGAGAACAAGCTCTACGGCGAGTACCTGGTCAACGCTCAGGGCGAAGACGTAGTGGCTGGTATCCGAACTCCCAAGTCGATCGACCTGATGAAGGAAGAGATGCCCGCTTCCTACGAGGAGTTCTCGAAGATCGCTCGCCAGCTCGAGCTGCACTACAAAGACGTGCAGGACATGGAGTTCACCATCGAGCGCGGTAAGCTCTGGATGCTCCAGACCCGCAACGGCAAGCGCACTGGTATGGCAGCTGTGAAGATCGCCGTTGACCTGGTCAACGAAGGTCTGATCACCAAGGAAGTGGCTCTGACCCGTGTCAAGCCCGAGATGCTGAACCAGTTCCTCTTCCCGATCGTCGATGCCAAGGCTGCTGCTAAGGCTGGCGTATTGGCGAAGGGCTTGGCAGCTGGCCCCGGTGCTGCAAGCGGTAAGATCAGCCTCGACCCCGACAAGGCCGCTGAGCTGGCCGAGAAGGGCGAGGCGGTCATTCTGGTTCGCACCGAGACCGCTCCCGAGGACTTCCACGGTATGGTAGCTTCGGCTGCTATCGTGACCGCTCGCGGTGGTCTGACCAGCCACGCTGCAGTAGTTGCTCGTCAGATGGGTAAGTGCTGCGTCTGTGGTGTCGATGCCCTCCAGATCAACTACAAGGAAGGCACCGTGACCGTGCGCGGCACCGATACCGTGCTGAAGGAAGGCGACTACATCACCGTCGATGGTCACGGTGGTATCGTCTACAACGGCCAGATCACCACCAGCGAGTCTGAGGTGATCCAGGTTATCCGTGGCAACATGAAGGCCGAGGAGTCCGAGCTGTACGGCTACTTCAAGACCTTCTTGGGCTGGGCCGACGAAGTTCGCACCTTGGGCGTTCGCGCTAACGCTGACACCCCGACCGATGCCCGCGTTGCTCGCGAGTTCGGTGCTACCGGTATCGGCCTCTGCCGCACCGAGCACATGTTCTTCGAGGGCGATCGCATCGACGCTGTACGCGAGATGATCGTGGCCGCCGACGAGCCTGCTCGCCGCGCTGCTCTGGCCAAGATCCTGCCGCTGCAGCAGGGCGACTTCGAAGGTCTGTTCACCGCGATGAACGGCCTGCCCGTAACCATCCGCACCTTGGACCCGCCGCTCCACGAGTTCCTGCCGCACGGCGAAGAGGAGATCGAGGATCTGGCTACCAAGATGGGTATCCCGGCTAGCCAGCTTAAGGCCAAGGTCGACGAACTGCGCGAAGCCAACCCGATGCTCGGCTTCCGTGGCTGCCGCTTGGGCATCATCTATCCCGAGATCACCGAGATGCAGGTTACCGCTATCTTCCAGGCGGCTGCCGCTTGCCAAGCCAAGGGCATCGAGGTACATCCCGAGATCATGATCCCGCTGGTCAGCGACCTGACCGAGTTCCACACCCAGGCTGAGGTTGTTCACAGTGTGGCGAAGAAGGTGCAAGAGGAGACCGGTCAGAAGATCGACTACCTGGTCGGTACCATGATCGAGCTGCCACGCGCCGCTCTGACCGCCGACAAGATCGCCGAGGAGGCTCAGTTCTTCTCGTTCGGTACCAACGACCTGACCCAGACCACCTTCGGCTTGAGCCGCGACGATGCTGGCCGCTTCTTGCCCAGCTACGTCGAGCGCAAGCTGCTCAAGGACGACCCCTTCCAGGTGCTCGACCAAGATGGCGTTGGTCAGTTGGTCAAGCTGGGCACCGAGCGTGGCCGTGGCACCCGCGCCGACCTCAAGGTTGGTATCTGTGGTGAGCACGGTGGTGAGCCCTCGAGCGTCGCGTTCTGCCACCGCACTGGCTTGAACTACGTGAGCTGCTCGCCTTACCGCGTGCCGATCGCTCGCTTGGCTGCTGCTCAGGCAGCTCTGGCAGATAAGAAGTAGTTTTCTACCGCTTATCTCCAACTTCATTGAGAAGTTTGAGCGCAGAGGATTATCAATACCCTCTGCGCTCTTTCTATCACAACGGAAGTGTGCCAATAGTTTTTAGGCGCTCGTTTCATAAAATGAGTCTCAGGCTGTGTTTACATAGTGTTTTACATGACGTACACTAGAGTGTAAAAGCAGCTTTGTACACAATGACGTATTATCTTGCAGTGTACTTGTAGAATCTAGCCCCGTACAGCACTTAGAACGACATTGCATCTCAAGCCTAACGCAAGCGCTTGTATACGATGATCGTGTCAATGGTTCATTGGGGAACTGGCCCTCAAACGAAACCTCTTAGCCTTAGTTTAAACTTCTGCGTCCCTGTCTACTATCACGAAGGAGATGCAACCTATTATGCACGTCCTGATGCTATCGTGGGAGTATCCCCCCAATCTCGTGGGAGGAATGGGGAAACATGTCATGGATCTTGTGCCTGCCTTGGCCAAGGAAGGTATTGAGATCTCGTTAATTACTCCTCAACTGCAGGCGGCTCCAACCCACGAAATCTTGTCCTCAGGGGTGCGAATTATCCGCGTACCCGTACCGCCCCAAGACGATACCAACTTCAGCTCATTTGTGATGCTCGCAAATCGCGAGATGGAATTCGCCGCAATCGCTTTGCAACGCGAATTGGGGCGACGCTTTGACCTCATCCATATTCACGATTGGTTGGGTGCCCATGCGGGAGTTGGCCTCAAACGCACCTGGGAGATCCCTTTGATCGCGACGGTGCATGCGACTGAACGAGGGCGCGGGCGTGGCAGCTTGACAGGCCCACAGTCGGAGCGGATCAATAGTCTTGAATGGTGGATGAATTACGAAGCATGGCGTGTGATTGTTTGTTCGCAGTTTATGGCAAACCAAGTCCACGACTATTTTCGTACCCCTTTCGATAAGATCGATGTGGTGCCCAACGGTGTCTACCCGATCGAAAACCCCTTTGCCGACGAGCAAGCAGCCAAAGCTTTTCGGCGCCATTACGCTGAAGATGATCAACCCTTGATCTACTTTATCGGACGGCTTGTTTATGAAAAAGGCGCTCAGGTTTTGATCGCCGCCTGGCCCGAAGTGCTGCAGCGCTATCCTAACGCTCGCCTGCTGATCTCGGGAGTCGGCCCCTATATGAATGCCCTCAAAGCGCGGGTTGCGGCCTTGGATATCGGCGACTCGGTTGTTTTTACGGGCTTCATCGACGACCTACAGCGCGATAAACTCTACCATGTGGTCAACGCGGCCGTCTTCCCCTCGTTGTACGAAGCCTTTGGGATCGTGGCGCTCGAAGCGATGGCCGCCAACTGCCCGGTGATTGTGAGCGATACAGGCGGCCTAGCCGAGGTGGTTCAGCCCCACGAGACGGGCGTCACGGTGATGCCCGACAACCCTAGCTCGCTAGCTTGGGGCATTTTGCATACCCTCGACAATCCCGATTGGGCGGCTGCGCGTGTAAAGAACGCGGCGCGTGTGGTGCGCGATCGCTACGATTGGCAGCATATCGCCCAGCAGACCATCGAGATCTATCGGCGCGTCTATCAAGAGTGGCAATTAGTTAGTTGGGGCAAACGCAAGTAAAGCCTCTGTAGCTTACGAATGAAGCTTGCGGCACAAATATCTGCTTATTTCTTTACACGAGCGCTCGCTCTTCGTACCAACAGTACTTCGGCGGAGAGGAGCGCTCTTCTGCTTGCTCGCCTAGCGGCTTGGCAGCTCTCTGTTCTGCTCGACTAACAGCAAATCCTTCGCTTCAGAGTTGTGGCGTTAAGGTCTCTAGCCCAAAATACGCTTCTAGCGCGTCCGCCTACGGCTACAAACAGCTTCTCCATCAAAGCGAAGTGAAGCCTCTCCCTAAGGAGAAGCGCAAACGGAATGATAAAAGGCTTTCGTTTGATATACTGGCTTCCTAACCATGAATCCTCCAAGCGAAATTTTGCGCAACAAACATAGTCACGTTACACTCTGCCGAAGCTCAAAAAGCAACAAAGTCATCGGAATACGCTCATCTGATATGGTATGAAAGCTGCAAGAGCGTTGATTGTTGGGTTTTTGGGTGGCCGTTGGCATAGCGACAGCAATGACCTCGGGTGGCGGGTGGGATGTTGGTAGCCGTAGGCGGACGCGCTTTAAGCCTTCTTTGGGGGAAGGACGTAGCCGCCAGCGGAGTGAAGCCAGCAAGCGTAGCTAAACGAGCGCTGTTGCCGTTTACAAACCCAAACCAACATTTAACTAGACATAAAGATGACGTTTCGTAGCTCAAATGAGATGGTATAATACTGGTACATTGGGGATTCTCTATTTGTATCGCTCCATGAATGCACCGAATATGACATTACCAGAAAATCTTCTTCAAGATGGTATGCGAGCGGCACGGGCAGGCCAACGAGAGAAAGCACGCGACTTATTGATGCAGGTTGTTCAGGCCGACGAACGCAATGAGATGGCGTGGTTGTGGCTCTCGGGTGTGGTTGATGATCCTGAAGATGTGCGGATTTGTTTGCAAAATGTGCTCGATATTAATCCCAATAACGAACGAGCGCTTAAAGGGATCGCTTGGCTGAACGCCCATCATCCAGTTGTCGAAAGCGCCCCGGTTCAGCCAGCCACCAGCGAGACGGTCGTCCTGAACCAAGGCAGTGCTGCAGTCGGCGAGACGATCGCACTCAACCAGGCACAGGTGGCCGAGGTGGTCGCCAGCGCTCCGGCTCAGAAAGTGTATACCGTTGATGATATCGAGATCCCAGAGGGGCGACTGCCCGATGTAGAGAATCCTTGTCCTTACTGTGGTGTTCCGACGAGTTTAGAGCAGACAAAGTGTCCAAAGTGCGGAAAATCTTTGACAGTTAAAAGCAACGATGCACGGCCTCGCTCGTGGGCAACAGTTTGTTTAACCGCTTTTGGGGTTTTGAATCTGCTTGGTGGGCTCTTCAATCTCATTCGTACAGTGCTTCAGGGCTTCAACATTATGAACGAGACTGGCACTGACCCTTCCACCTTTCTTGGCAGATTACTGGGCGGTCTGCTCTTTCTTCTGCTTTATGCCCTCTTTGTGCGCGGGCTCTGGAATCAAAAGGTATGGGCCTTTGTGCTGCACTTGATCTGGCTCGTCCTCTATGCCATTGCTCTTGTGCTGTTTGTTGTGCTCTTCAGCATCGCTGGCATGGCTGTGTACCAGGTGTTACCGCCCGAGCTTTTGGACCAAGCGGGTCGCGTTACCTTCATGCTCATCGGAATCGGCATCGTTATGGGCTTGATCTTTGTTGTAGAGCTTGTGATCACTATATTCGCTTGGAAGGATTTCTTTGGAGGCAAGGTGCGCATCATTACCGATGTGCCCAGCCGCAGCGACGAAGAGCACTACAATATGGGCTTGGCCTATAAAAAACGAGGTATGTGGTATATCGCAACCCGCGAATGGGAGATGGCGGCGGCTAAACGCCCGAGCGACCCGAACTATCGCCGTATTTTAGGCTTGGCCTACGCCCAAATGAAAGAGTACGGACGTGCCCTGCGCGAGCTGCGCGAAGCCTTGCGCTTGCGCGTGAACGACCAACAACTGCGCGAAGATATCGCATTTGTCGAGAATATGGCCCTCAAAGAGCTGAACGCCCAAAATAGAACTTAAAATGAGCCGCATATAATCTTGCAAGTTCGTGTAAGCTATAGACCATAGCTGGCGTACCATCGACTAGCAAATCCGTTTAAAGACCTGTATGCTTGCGACGGAGAAACCAGAAATGTGGAACACCTATCCTTAGGTTCCACTTTGCCGAAGACCAAAAAGCAACAAGCTAATCGGATTTGGTATACGAGTGCGCCCTTGGGCAAGTTGAGCGACCAAGTGGTAAGGAAGTAAGGAATGGCTGGAAATTCGTTTGGTCAAGTTTTTCGGATCACAACATGGGGTGAATCGCATGGCCCGGCGGTCGGCTGTACGGTAGATGGTTGCCCCGCTGGCCTCGAACTCGATGTCGCCGATATTCAGCGCGAGCTAGACCGCCGTCGGGTTGGTCAAAGTCGCGTTACCTCGGCGCGTCGCGAGCCCGATGAAGTGCAGATCCTCTCTGGTATCTTTGAAGGTCGCACCACTGGCACGCCGATCAGCATGGTCGTTTATAATACCAATGCACGTTCGCAAGATTATGAATCGTTCAAACATCTCTACCGCCCAGGCCACGCCGATTTTACCTGGGATGCCAAATACGGCTTTCGCGATTATCGTGGTGGCGGGCGATCGAGCGCGCGCGAAACGATCGGGCGGGTAGCAGGCGGCGCGATCGCCCGCAAACTGCTGGACAAATTCGGCATCTCGGTGATCGCTTGGACCGCTCAGATGGGCGATCTGGTGGCTCAGACCATCGACGAAGACGAGATCGAGCGCAATGTGATGCGCTGCCCTGATCCGGTGGTAGCGGCTCAGATGGTCGAGCGGGTCGAACAGGCCAAACGCGAGCTTGACTCGCTGGGCGGCGTGGTCGAGATCCGCGCTCGCGGTGTGCCGCCCGGTTTGGGCGAACCGGTCTTCGACAAGCTGCAGGCCGATATCGGCAAGGCGATGTTCAGCATTCCAGCCATCAAGGCGGTTGAGTTTGGTGAGGGCAAAGCCGTCAACGATATGCGCGGCTCGGTCCACAACGACCCCTTTATTCGACGCGAAGATGGCAGCATCGGTACAAGCACCAACCATCACGGCGGCATTTTGGGCGGCATCAGCACGGGCGAAGAGATTATCGTGCGCATCACCGTCAAACCTCTGGCCTCGATCGCACGACCGCAACAGACCGTCGATCAAGCTGGCAATCCGGCAGAGATCGTGGTGAAAGGGCGGCACGACCCAACCGCATTACCGCGTTTGGTTCCGATCGCCGAAGCAATGATGGCGTTGGTGTTGGCTGACCACTTGTTGCGGCAGCGTCTAGCGCGAGTTGATGGATAAATGCCTGTGGCACCAGAAAAAAAGCTACATCTTCCCGCTATTCAGGTTGCGCCGATCTCGATTTCGCTCGTGCTCTTGGCTGGCGTCTGTTGGACGTGGGCGATCTGGCTCTTACTGAAGGGTGATCTCCGTTCATATCAGGCTTTTTTCGCTTCACCACGCCTCCTCTTCTACATGTCTTTATGTTTGGCGAGCGCCCTTACTTTTATACCCATCGAACAGCGCTATGAGCTTCCCGGTCTGGCTTTTCAGGGCATGGCTGGGAGCATCTTGCTCTGTTATACGATCGCCTTTGTACCAGCACCTACGGCTTGGCTCTTATCGTTGCCCGATACGCCGGTCTATTTGTTGTTGATCATGGCGCTCTTTTGGCTCGTTTCGGCCATTGTTATGCCGTTTGTCTATGTGATTGGCCTTTCGATTTGGAAGAATCGTGCCCATCAGTTCGACTTACGGCGCGTGCGTCGTCAATCGCACGAATGTGGCCTGTTGGTTGCCATGATCGCAGCGCTGGCGAGTTTGCGAGTATTAACCTGGGTGAGCCTGTTGCTGCTTGTTTTAATTTTGATTATTGCAGAGTTGCTCTTTCTTTCGCGGATCGAACCCCAGTCCTAGCGACGACGGAGATCTACGAAGGCGGCGACGGGGCTGCAATTGCTTCTTTACACTTTTAGACTAGAACGAGATCGACAATGGTACAAATAACGATTATCGGTATGGGTTTGATCGGCACATCGTTGGGCATGGCTCTGCGCTCTGCCGATGAGAAGACTGCTCCTTTAGGGAGCGTTAAAGTGATCGGTTTCGACCAAGACAAAAAGGCGCTTAGCGATGCGCGTGGTCGCTTGGCGATCGATGTGATCGCGAACAGCTTGAGCGATGCTGTGCGCGGCTCGCAGATTGTGGTGATCGCCACTCCGGTCGGTGCGATCGAAGGCGTGATGACCCAGCTTGGGGCTTTGCTGTCAGAAAATGTGGTTGTAACCGATGTCGCTAGCACCAAAGCCAATGTGGTCAAACTGGCCGAGCAATACCTGCCCGCAGGTGTCGACTTTGTTGGCGGCCACCCTATGGCGGGCAAAGAGCAGTCGGGCGCTATGGCTGCCGAACCCGATCTGTTCAAAGATGCGATCTACTGCTTGACCCCCGGCAAGCGCGCCCGTCAACACTCGATCGACATTATCGAAGGCTTGGTCAATCAAGTGGGAGCCAAACCCTACTATATCGAGCCAGCCGAACACGATGCCTATGTGGCGGGCATTTCGCATCTGCCCTTCCTGATGTCGATCGCCTTGGGCGAGGTGACCACGCGCAGTCCCGCATGGCGCGAGATGGGCCCGCTGGCCTCGTCGGGCTATCGCGATACCTCGCGCTTGGCTTCGGGCAACCCCGTTATGCACCGCGATATCGCCTTGGCCAACCGCGATGCGATTGTGCGCTGGATCAACGATGTAGCGCGTCAGTTGCTTGAATTCCGCGATCAGATCCAAGATGGCGATGGCGAGAAGTTGCTTGCGACCTTCAGCCGCGTGAAGGAGCAGCGCGATAAGTGGCTCGATGCGCGCCCCAATCTGCGCCCGGGCGAGCTAGACTTCCAAGGCCCGCAGCACGAGATCGAGCGCCCCAACCTGTTTGGGCGCATCGGTCGGCGTAAGTAGCGCTGGTAAGCCGCCTGTTGTTTGGAAGGGGGTTTCTCGTTACACAGCGAGAAACCCTTTTTTGTGTTGTTCGAGCCGCTGCCAAAAACCGCCGTTACTAGCTTGGCTTGATGGCTTCTGTTTGCTCTGGCGGTCTGTGTTCTGGCCCAAAGAAGTTCTTAACCGCGTCCGCCTTCGGCTACCAACATCCCGCCCACCAAACGACGAAAGCCGTTTCACTGTTTTCGCTGCGACCTTCCTGGTGCAAGCACCAAGCTTCAAACGCTGTATTTCGTTGCATTCGCTGCCTAAAACCGTCCGAGCGGAGCGTTGGCTGAGCTTGTCGAAGCCACAAGCAAGCGATCGTACCCTTCGACAGGCTCAGGGTACGGGCGGGTTCTCTCAGACAAGGTTCATGCAAAGGATGCCAGTCTGGAAGAGCATGAATGGGCGGGAGTGCATACGCCCTTCTCCCACATTGTGGGAGCTATGCATTAGCCGAAAGTCGTGTCGGCAGCAAAAGGCCATCGTTCGCATACAACATCACCATTCAGCCCCTCGCCGCAGTGCGGGAGAGGGGGCCGGGGGGTGAGGGCAGCTAGCCGCTCTGGTAGCCGAAGGCGGACGCGCTAGAAGCTGATTTTGGGCCAGAAACCAAGACGCCAAAGTAGAAGTTTGCTATACGTTCAGCACTTTAAGTAGATCTGGTATCATTAAAGCAAGCTAGCCCGCACAACAACAACACGAGGTTGAAACAGATAGATATGGAACGAAAAATACGTGTATTAGTGGCCAAACCCGGTCTCGATGGCCATGATCGGGGTGCTAAGGTGATCGCTCGTGCCTTGCGCGACGCCGGAATGGAAGTGATCTACACCGGACTGCAACAAAGCCCCGCTATGATCGTCGAGGCGGCCCTGCAAGAAGATGTCGATGTGATCGGCCTCTCTATTCTCTCGGGTGCACATATGACCCTGCTGCCCAAAGTGCATCAGCTCTTGCAGGAGCAGGGCATGGGCGATGTTCTGCTGATCGCTGGCGGCATCATTCCCGAAAGCGACGCCGAGATCCTCAAGCGCGAGCATGGCTTCGCCGGAATCTTTGGCCCGGGCACCTCGACAAACGAGCTGGTTGAATTTATTCAGAACCACGTTGGCAGCCGTGAATAAGTCTGATCTTGCCACCCGAATTTTGGCAGGCGATCGCCGTGCTCTGGCGCGCGCGATCAGTTTGGTCGAGCAGGGCGGAGCGCAGGCCAAAGCCCTAATGGCCGAGATCTATCCTCATAGCGGCAAAGCCAAGAGCTTTGGTGTCACTGGCCCACCCGGAGCGGGCAAATCGACTTTGGTGGCTCTGTTGGCGCGAACTTTGCGCGCGCAAGGCCTCACGGTCGGCATTATCGCCGTCGATCCCTCGTCGCCCTTTACTGGCGGGGCGATTTTGGGCGACCGCATTCGTATGCAGAGCTTGGGCGGCGATAGCGGCGTCTTTATTCGCAGTATGGCGAGTCGCGGGCGCACTGGCGGCCTTGCGCGCGCCAGCGGCGATGCCTTGGCCTTGGTCGATGCGGCTGGCTTTGAGCGGATCATCATCGAGACGGTCGGCGCGGGCCAGAGCGAAGTTGAGATCGCGAGTATCGCCGATAGCACGATCGTAGTCGATGTGCCGGGTCTCGGCGACGATGTGCAGTCGATCAAGGCGGGCATGCTCGAGATCGCCGATCTGTTTGTGGTCAACAAAGCCGACCGTGATGGGGCTGATGCCTTGCTGCGTCGTCTGCGCAGCATGATCGAGCTGGGGGGCGAGCGCTATCGGGCTTGGAAGCCGCCCGTCTTAAAAGCTGTCGCCAGCGAAGGCCAAGGGGCCGAAGCCATCATTGCGGCCTTGGAAGAGCATTGGCGCTTCTTAGAAAGTGGCTCTGCGGCGCACCAGAAGGCTCAGGAACGGGCGACACGTGAATTACAAGAGGTACTGGCCGAAATGCTCTTTGAGCGCTTGCAGAATCAGCACTCCCACGAGTGGCAGCAAGCTATCGAAGCGCTTGCCAAGCGCCAACAAGATCCCTACACCCTAGCGGCCGAGCTCTTAAAACAGCTCTAATACCAAATCCGTTTAAAGACGTGCATGCTCTTCGCTCAGAAAAACGAAAAGCCGGAAAAGGCTTGTGTGAGATTGCGCGCTGCCGCGCGCAATCTCACACACCAAAAAGAGTCACGTTTCGCTCTGCCGAAGGCCAAAGAGAACCTAATCAACCGGATTTGGTATAACTGGTTGATCTAGGCCTAGTGTGCAGGTACCAGCAGTACTATGAGTGGATTTGTACACAAGTATAATAAAAATTACTTGATTTGCTCTGGCGTGCGTGGTATAACGAACAAAGCAGCACTAATACTAGACCTAAATGAAGTGACTAAGGGAGAACTGCATTGATCGATCATTCCAGCATCGTGGATCTGCTGGCGCATCCGAAAGTGGTAGAGACTCAGAATCATATTCATCATAGCATTCCGAAGTACGACCATTTGATGCGTTCTGTGCGTTATTCATATCGGTTAGCGCCGGTACTACGAGCGGATCGACGAATTTGCATGCGCGCTGCGATTTTGCACGATATCGACTCGCGATATGGTACGCTCACAACCCACGGCTCTATCGCTGCACGTTGGGCTGCATCGCTGGGTGAGTGCGAACGAGTTTGTCACGTGATCGAAAGCCATATGTATCCGTTTGGGCCCGCTCCCAAAACCCGCGAAGCTTGGGTTTTGGTCATTGCCGATAAACTCGCCTCGTTGAGCGATATGACCCATTTCGTCGGTGGCTTGTTCACAGGAAAGAGCATAGCAGAACGTCGACGTCTACGTTCGAGCGACCCCTTCTTTGCTTCGCGTAAACCGCTTGTGAGGCGTGTGATCCAACGTTTTGGTATCGGGAACGCGAACTCGTAACTCGTGTCTACTGCATAACGAAGCTGCATAAAATGATACAATAAGCCTTCCAACAACCTGCTGTTGGAGGGCTTATTGTCATAGAGGATGCTATGTTTACCCATGCGATTGTACGTACTCCTGCTCCCAATTTTGCCGATGGCATTACAACCGTTCAAAACGCCCAGCCGAGCTATAGCCTGATGCTCGAACAGCACGCGGCTTATGTGGCGGCCTTGCGTGCTTGTGGCCTTGAAGTAACTATTCTAGAGCCCCTCGAGGCTTTCCCCGATGGGCATTTTGTCGAAGATCCGGCCATTATGACGCCCGAAGTGGCGGTTGTGACCAACCCGGGCGCTGATGCGCGGCGCGGCGAGGCTGCCGCGATCGAGCCGGTACTGCGCGATTTTAAGTCGGTGGTGCGGATCGAAGCGCCCGGCACGCTCGATGGCGGCGATGTCTTGATCGTGGGCAAAGAGGTCTTTATTGGCTTGAGCGAGCGCACCAATCGCGCAGGGGCCGATCAGCTTGCCGCCCTGTTGGCTCCCTATGGCTATACATCTTTTACGATTCCGGTCGGCGCTGGCCTGCACCTCAAGTCGAGCGTCAACTACGTTGGCAAGAATTTCCTGCTGCTTACCAGCGATTTCGCCGATCGACCCGAGTTCGCCCGCTACGAGCGCTTAGTCGTCGATGACGAAGAAGCTTACGCTTGCAATACGCTCTGGATCAACGACACCCTGCTGGTTCCGGCGGGCTACCCCAAAACGCGCGCCCTGTTGGAGCGCGTCGGGCTGCCGATCGTCGAGCTGGAGACCAGCGAAGTGCGCAAGATGGACGGCGGTTTGACCTGTATGTCGTTGCGCTTCTCGTAGATCGCTCGGGCGCGAACGGCTTGCCGAAGATTGATGCCAAATCCGCTTGTTCACTTCAGGTGATACATTTCGTTGGCGGAAAGGTCTCAACCTTCCATTCGGCTTCTAGCGCGTCCGCCTTCGGCTATCAACAGCACATTCTTCGAAATAGGGCTGTGTTTCGCCGCAGCGAAACACAGCGTTTCCATAGCAAATCCGCTTGAATTCCTTCTATGCGGCCTTCGCGTCGTTTTCATTCCAAATCCGTTAAGAGAGTCGTACTCTCTCAAGGCAGGAAAACAACAACTGGGGAAAGCAAAAAGAGTTACGTTCCGCTCTGCCGAAGGCCAAAAAGTAAGTGATCTACCGAATTTGGTATAACCAGTCAGGTGCTTGCACCTGACTGGTTGCAGCGTTTGCAGCGCTTGCAGCGCAGCCAGTGGAGTCGTTGAAGGCAGCGGCTTGCTTGATGGGCTGAATGGGAGGAAGGGGTGTTTGTAGCCGGAGGCGGACGCGGTGAGGACCCAATGGGAGATAGTAGCCTCTCCGCCAAAAAGAGCATATGGGCTGCTGGGTTGTGAGCTAGGAGCTGCATAAACGAAGTGAACGGATCGACTGCAAGTTGTGCGAGGGTTTGACCCACCTGCGAGCATGCGCTACAATCCGTATGCTAGCTCAGCTAGAAGAGGAAGAGAGTATGCGTTTTCTGGTTGATAGTGCAGATAGGGCGGCGGTAGAAGAGGCGCTGGCGATGGGTTTTGTCGCGGGCGTGACCACGAACCCGACCCTGATGCGACGCGCCGGCCTGCGCCGCAGCGAGATCCCGCAATTTGTGGCCGCTGTGCGTGGCTATGGCGCTCAAGAGATCCATCTTCAGACCAGCGGCGAAGCGCGCGATCAGATTCTCGCTGAAGCCGAAGAGCTGTATGCGCTTGATCCAGAGCGGGTTTTTATCAAGATCCCCGCGACCCCTGCCGGTTTCGCCGCCGCAGCCGAATTACAGCGACGCGCCATTCCCGTCACGCTGACGGCTGTGTATACCCTGCGCCAAGTGGTTGTGGCTCAGAGCGTGGGCGCGGCCTACGCTGCCGTCTACCTGGGGCGGATGCGCGACCAGGCTATCGACGCCGAAGGCTTGGTGGGCCAGATGCAAGCTGCGATACGCGCTCAAGGCTCGTCGTTGCAGCTTCTGGCGGCCAGTATTCGCTCGGTTAGCGAGATCGAAAGCTTGGCCCTGATGGGTGTTGCCAGTGTAACGCTGCCGATCGCAGTGCTGCGCAGCCTGCTCGAATCGGAGGCGACTGCTCAGGCGGCGAGCACCTTCGCTGCCGATGCTCAGACCTTAGTGTGAATGTGAAGCGCTTGGATAGGAGCGGAGAGAGCTGTATGCGATCATTGATCACTTCAATGGGTGAAGTTCTGATCGATTTCTTGCCGATCGTCGAAGATGGCAAAACGACTGGTTTTCGCATGGTGCCGGGCGGCTCGCCCTTCAATACAGCGCTCGGTATCGCTCGGCTCGGCCAGCCAAGCGCCTTTGCCTGTAATATCGCCAACGACTTTTTCGGCCGCTTTTTGCGCAGCCACATCGAGTCAGAGCAGATCGACACCCGTTTTGTGCGCGAGGTCGAGGCTCAAACCACCTTGGCCTTTGTGGCTATGGAAGGCAACGAGCCGGCCTACGCCTTTTACGGCGATGCTGCCGCCGACACCTTGATGACTCGCGAACAGCTGCCCGAGGCGCTCTTTGAAGAGACCGCCATGTTCCATTGCGGCTCGATCAGTCTGCTGCGCGGCAGCACCCCCGATGCGGTTGTCTCGGCGGTCGAACGCTTGAAAGGGCGTGCTCTGATTTCGTTTGATCCGAACTTGCGTCCCAATCTCGTCAAAGACGAAGCGGCCTATCGTAAGCTGCTGGCCCATATGTTTAGCCAAGCCGATATCGTTAAGATCAGTGCTGCCGACCTTGAATGGTTGACGCCTGGGCGAGCGATCGAAGAGGTTGCGCGGGAGCTGCTGGTCCAAGGCCCGGCTTTGGTGGTGGTGACACGCGGCGGCGAAGGCAGCTTGGCCCTGCTGGTGCGCCCCGACGGCAGCACGCTTGAAGCGCGCCACCCGATCTTCCCGGTCAAGCTGGTCGATACAGTCGGCGCTGGCGACTCGTTTAGTTCGGGTTTGTTAGCAGGCTTGGCCGAGCGCGGAATCTACACTCGGGCCGCTTTGCAAGCCTTAGATAGTAAGCAATTAGAAGAGCTGCTGCGCTTTGCCGCTGCGGTCTCTGGTATAACCTGCTCGCGCGAGGGCGCGAACCCGCCCACCCGTGCGGAGGTCGAAAGCTTTTTAGCCGGAGTATCATGAGTAAAATCGCCTCGTTTGCACGTTCCGAATTACGCCCGCTCAGTGTGCCTTCGGGCCATTGGCTGAAGTTTCTTATCGCTTCAGTGGCGCTTTTGGTGATCTTGTGTGTCGCTAACTTGATGGCCTTGGCTGTCGGTTCGCATTCAACCTATACTATCGATGCGGGCGGCTATGGCGACCAGCTCATTCTGAAGGGCTTTTTTGCGCAAGAAAAGAACGAGGCCGAAGAAACCTACCGTTGGACCAGCCGTTCGAGCTCGATCGAACTGCGCGGTGCAGCCCTTGCGCCCCACGTCTTGTTCGATATACGGGTCGGCGGTTTGCCAGCTCAGGCGGGGCCGCATCTGCCGGTCGCGCTGAGCGTGAACGGGCAGAGCTGGGGCGAGATCACGGTCGAAGCGACGCCGCGTCACTACTGGCTCTTGGTTCCTTCCGACGCCAACGACGACTTAGTGGTGGGCCTAGAGAGCGATGTTGTAAGCTCTCCAGACGATCCGCGCCCGATCGGCCTGCGCTTCGATAACCTTGACTTTCGTCTGTTGGGAGCGCAAGTGTTGCTGCCTCCTCTGAAGCATCTGCTCTTTCAAGCCCTCACCCTGCTCTTTTTTGTCTTTACGCTGACCATTATCGGTTTGGATCTGCGCTGGGTTTTTGGCCTTGCGAGTTTGGTCGCTCTGCTGTTGGGCATGCTTCAATCGGCAGCTCTACCGATCATCGACATGTACCTGCCGCGTGTGCTGGGCGTCTGCATCACGCTGGCCTTTATGACCTGCGTCGGCCTGCCTCTGGCGCGCCGCTATCTGCTTCAGTTTTCCGATAAAGAGCTGCGCTGGTTGTGGATCATTGTGTTGGCAGCTTGTGCGGTGCGCATGCTGGCCATGCTCTATCCGCCCTTCGCCACCCACGATGTCGGCCTCAATCTGCGCCGCCTCGATGCAGTATCGCGCGGTATTTTGGTGCTGATCGCGCCCTCGGCCGAGTTCGCTGGCTCCTTGACGATCTATCCGCCCGCGCCCTATATCGCGCTCTTCCCGACCTATCTGCTCACTGCCAGCCGTCCGTTGGTGCTCTTTGCGGGCTTAGCCCTGCTCGATGGAACCACCACGATTATGCTGGCCCTGCTGGCTATGCGTCTGCGCTTGAGCACACGCAGCGCGATCTACGCAGCCGCGCTCTACGCCGGTAGCTCGCTCAGCTTTACGGCCTTGTGGTGGGGCTTTACAGCCCAAGTCTTCGGCCAGTGGTTCACTGTGCCGCTTGCGATCGCTCTGATCAGCACTTTCGAAAAGAATTCGCGCACGGCTTGGATCGCGGCTTGGGTCTGCTTCCAGATCGCTCTCTTGAGCCACGCTGGTGTGGCGGTTTTGGCTGTGGCTTGGGTCACGCTCTCGCTGCTGATCGGCGGCATCTATGGTCGCATGTCGGCGGCTTGGTGGAAGTCGGCCATCATCTTCTATGTTTCGAGCGGCATTATGGCGATCATTTTGCTGTATGCCGACGTCTTGGTGATGATGATACAGCAGGCCATGCTGGCCCACGAGACCGCTTCAGAAAAGATCGGCAGCAATATCAATATCCTCTTCTGGCGCGGCCTGATGTCGGCTTACACTCCGCTCGGCCTTGTGCTCGGCTGGGTCGGCCTCTTGCTGTTCTGGCGACGCTTGGAGCGCCCAGGTCCTTGGGCTGTGCTACTGGCTTGGGTCGCAACTTTGCTGATCTTTGTGGCGGTCGATCTGATCTATGGCCTGATTGTGCGTCACTTCTACTTCGCGCTGCCCTTGGTCTGTGTGGCCGCTGCCTATGTGCTCTCGCTGATCGCCCAACGTAGCCCGCGCTACAATCGCGTCTCTTGGATCTTAGTAGTGCTCTTTTGTTTGAACGGTTTTGCGCTCTGGTGGTTCTCGGTGGTCGAATACGCTAAACCATCTATGACGCCCCTAACCCACTAAGCTTAGATCCGCAAAGGCGATTCGACTATGACAAATGCAGAGAGGGGGGCGCCTAAGCACGACCTCCCTCTCTTTGTCTATATGGTTATGCCAAATCCGTTTGTGTAATGGGGGCGGTTTCGTCAGCGAGGCAGATACGACCTCGTGGTGGCGGGCAGGCTGTTGGTAGCCGTAGGCGGACGCGGTTAGCGCCGTATTTGGGCTGAAGACCGTGCCGCCAGCATACTGAAGTATGTAATCTGCGCGCTGCTTCGAGACTAGTCTCTTCAAAGGGCTTCATGGTATACTCTATCGAGAGAGATAGCCTGAGAACACGAGGAGATCCATGCGCCGACTATTCATGAATCCTGTCATGTTGAAAGAGCTGCGCGGCAGGATGCGCACCATGCGCCCTTTTATCATCTTATCCGTCTATCTCGTCTTTACTGCCGCGATCACCTTGCTGATCTATCTAGCCGTGACAGGCTTTAATGAAGGTGTTGACCTTCGTAGAGGGCGCGATATCGGTCAGTCGATCTTTTTTACGGTCTGTATCGCCGCGCTTGTACAGGTTTGTGTGATCACCCCGTCGCTTACGGCTGGCAGCATCGTCGGCGAGAAAGAGCGCCAAAGCTACGATCTGCTGATCAGCTCGCTGCTCACACCATGGCAGATTGTGATCGGTAAGCTGGTTTCGGCGCTTGCCTTTGCGCTGCTCTTAGTTTTATCGATGATCCCCTTGGCGAGCTTGTCTTTTCTGTTTGGCGGCGTCAGCGGTATCGAGCTTGTTTTGGGCGTCGTGGGTCTGTTTGTAACCGCTGTGCTCTATGCGGCTGTAGGGCTTTTCTGGTCGACGGTTATGTCGGGCACCTTGAGCGCCACCGTGCTCTCGCAGGTGACGATTTTGATACAGCTGCTCGGCCTGCCCTTTTTGATCCTGATTTTTGGCATTTTCGGTTTCGCCAGCAATATGTTTAACTTCGATCAGCCAGTCGTACTTTATATTTACGGCGGCATCATGTCGACCCATCCCTTTATCGCTCTCGGCTTTAGCGACGCCTTGATTCGCGAAGGTAGTAACCCCTTCTACTTTAGTCAAGAGCTCAATGGCGTAACCTATTACGCGCCCTCTCCTTGGGTTGTCTATGTGCTTTTCGCTTTGCTAATGACAGTTGTGTTGTTACTGCTAAGCGTCAATCGTCTGCAACCTGTGCAAGAGCCGCATGGTCCAAAACGCGCAGATAAACTTGAAGCAGCCAAGTCTTCGTAATCTAAAGTGCTTGTGTAAAAGGCCATTAGGAAGGCGAAACCTATCCTAATGGCCTTTTTGTTGGCTTGGATTTGATCGAATTAAATGCTCTTAAACCAAGCAGGATCCACGACTATTTTCTCTACTTCTATGCGCTTAGTGTGAATCCCCAACGATAGCTCGCGAAGTTTTTCGACAAGCTGATCACCATCAACTAGATCGATAGGGGGCGCGCCATCGCGAGTCGCTTCTCGAATAGCATCTTTGGTGAAGTTTCCGGTTGTGATGAGCAGCCCTTTATCGGCTCGTCCTACCATTGCACCGCGGAAGTCGCGTACTTGAGCTGAGCCTACCGAACCTCTATAGCGCTTACACTGAAATACCACGTGGAAGCTTAATAGGCCAGCTAAGCGCATAATCCCTTTGCCATCGATGCCACCGTCTCCGCTTCTACCCGTGACTTCAACTTGGATAAAACCGGATTCGCGTAATAGGCGTTGAATCAGCCGTTCAAAAGCTGCAGGATCCATATCCAAGAGAAGCTCCATTACTTGCTCATTCCAAGAAGAAGCTATCTCTAGATCAGACTCCATAGGAGAGGAACTGCTCGTATCTATCTCGATGGCTTGGGCAGGGTATTCTTGCTCTTCGGAAGGTGAAGGTTTTTTCTGCTGTTCGAGACGTATAAAACGTTTGACTGCCTGAGGATTAACTGAATCGATTTCGCGACCTTTAGCGGTCAACGACCAGATCCCGCGACTAGAGTTATCGAGCACACCATATTTCTTGAGATAAGTGCGTGCCCAAGCGATGCGATATTCTACCTCTGTTGTGCTGCCCCGTTTTGGATCATGGATGACCTCCAGCAAATCATCCGAAAGATCGACGATTTCAATGACTTTTGCATCGATTTCCTCGATTGTGCCCGATCCACCAAGGGCTTTTAATGCTTGGATCAGAGGGTTCATAAATTCATCGTAAGGCGGTATAGAGGTTTTTTTCGACATAGGGGTTCTCTATATTGCAGGAAAGGAGTATTGGAGCAGAATATCGCTGTAATAAGGTTTGTTCGTTGAGTATTATAAGCGTTTGAATTGTAATCAACAAGTTTAGCATTCTAAAAACTTATTGATTTTGTTGTGTAAATAAAAAACGCAATCATAGCTTCCTCCTTATTGGCAATTGACCTCTAGCAGATTAAGGCTTGATGGGATATAATCGAACGTATGTTCTTTTGTGGCGATCTAAGTGGATTCTTTAGAAAGGAGAGAGGCAGATGAAATTGCTGCTTAGCTCGGCTGGAATCAAAAATGCCAGTATCCACAATGCGCTGATTGAAATGCTAGGCAAGCCCATCACTGAATCAAAGGCGCTTTGTATTCCCACTGCGAGCTATGGCCACTCTCAAGTTAGCCCCGAGGGTGCTTGGCGCTTTATCAGCGGACAGGAGCCAGAATGCCCGATGTGCGAGCTAGGCTGGAAGTCTTTGGGCATCTTGGAGCTTACAGCTCTGCCTAGCATTGACAAAGAGCGCTGGGTTTCGTGGGTACACGAGGCGGATGTCTTGCTGGTGAATGGCGGCGATCCGCTCTACCTCTGCTATTGGATGCGCCAGTCGGGTCTAGCCGATCTCTTGCCCTCGCTCAATGAGCAGGTGTGGGTGGGCTTAAGCGCTGGCAGTATGGTGATGACTCCTCGGATTGGCGAGGATTTTGTGGGCTGGAAGCCGCCAAGCGGTGGCGATGATACAACCTTGGGCCTTGTCGACTTCTCGATCTTTCCTCATCTCGACCACCCCATGTTGCCCGAGAACACCATGGTCGATGCCGAGCGCTGGGCGGCGGCTCTCAATGCTCCGGCCTATGCGATCGACGACGAAACGGCTATCAAAGTGGTCGATGGAGTCCTTGAAGTGATCTCTGAAGGCCATTGGAAGCAGTTTGCCTAAGCTGGCACAACTCTTTGATTTTCTTTGCGTCAGAATGATACGAAGAGCCTTGGTGACGCTGGTTTTGGGCGAGCGAAGCTCGCGGTAGCGCTGTGCGGTGGCGGGCGGGATGTTGATAGCCGTAGGCGGACGCGCCAAGAGACTTCTTTGGGGTAGAGACCATGCCGCCAACGTGTTAAAAAGAGGGTGCAGAGCTGTTAAAAGAGCTAGCTCGTTGCTGAACGAACTAGCTCTTTCGTTTGCTTAGCCAGTTTTTCGGCGGCGGCTGCGCGAGGCGGCCACTTCGCCGGTGTAGCGGGTGATGATCTCGTAGAGCACGGCTTCTTGGGCTTTGGGGCGAATTACGCGGCCCAGACGCTGGATATGCTCGCGCGGTGTGCTATTGCCGCTCACCACAATGGCAACACTGGCATCGGGCACATCGACGCCCTCGTTAAGCACACGGCCCGCCACCAGTTTGCTATAGCGCCCGCTGCGGAAGGCGGCCAAAATCGCTTTGCGCTCTTCGGGAGCGGTTTTATAGGTCAGGGCGGGCAGGGCAAAGGCTTGGCTGAGCTTATCGACCAAAAGGTTGTATTCCGAAAAGACGATCACTTTGTCGTCGCGATGTTGGGCCAGCAGTCGTGCCACCTCGTCGAGCTTGGCCTCGGCGTTGAGCGCGATCATACGCGCTTGGTGGTGGGCGCGCAGAGCCGCGCGGGCAGTCGGATCGTTGCCGCTGCGTTTGATCAGCTCGGCGAAAAAGTCGCCACCCCGCATCAGCGCGCCGCGATTGCGGGCCAAAAACCACTTCCATTCGGTCATCAAGCTGTTGTAGCGCAGCGCCTCTTCATCGTTGAGCGAGACATAGACCCGCTTTTGCTTAAACTTAGCCAGATGGCCCTCTTGCGAAAGCTCTTCGGGCGTGCGCTGGTAGACGACCGGGCCGAGCAGCCTATCGAGGGCGCGGTCGGCCCCATCGCCTCGGTCGGGCGTAGCGGTGATGCCGAGCCGGAAGGGCGCGCCACTCCGTTCGGCGATCGTGCTATAGGCGGGCGCTGGCAGGTGGTGGGCTTCGTCGCAGATCAGCAGGCCGGTATCGGCGATATTGGAGTTGGGCATGGCGGCGCTGGCATAGGTGATGATCGTGATCGGGCGCAGTTCGCGTTTGCCATCGCCCACCACGCCCACATGGCGCTCGCTCACGCCGAGCTTCTCGATCACGGCGTTGCGCCATTGGTAGAGCAGCTCGATCGTGGGCACGACGATCAGGGTGCGCAGCTTGAGCTGGTTGATCGCCAAGAGCGCCAGCACGGTTTTGCCTGCGCCAGTTGGCAGCACAACCACGCCGCGCTGATTGTTGGCGCTCCAAGCGCTCAGGGCTTCTTCTTGGTAGGGCCGCGGCGTCAGGCTGAGTTTGCTGCGATAGCCGCCAGCGAGGGCTTCGAGATCGTAATCGGCCTCGGGAGGCAGTTCTTGATCGAGGTCGAGCGCGGCGTCGAGCAGGTCTTGTTCTTCCAGCTCGGCCAAAAGCTCCTCGATCGTGCGTTGATCGGTGCTCATAGATTCGCTTTATTCCTAGTATTGAAGTGGGATCGACTTGTGGCCGATCCCTATGCGGTAGCTGCTTGCTGAACAGACGGCTTTTAGAAGAGGCGTTGTTGGTAGACCTGTTCGTTGCTTTGGCGCAAACCTTGCACGATGCGGGCGGCCCGACGCGGCCCAATGCCCCACACTTTGCGCAGGCTGCCGTTGGCGGCGGCCCGCAGCAGGGCGTCTGGGGTGTGGGCGTTGAGGTCGCGCTCGATGCGTTCGGCCAGTTTGGGGCCGAAACCCGGCAAGAGCAGAATCGCCTCTTGGACGGGCGTTTGCTGGGCGCATAGTTCTTCGTAGAAAGGTAGACGGCCTGTGGTGGCGAGGGTCGAGATCTTTTCGGTCAGGCTTTTGCCCAGTTGAGGGATGCCGAGCGGCTTGCCTTGGCGGGCTTGCATAGCCACCGAGTGACGGGCGCGCAGCAGATTGCGGGCGGCTCGGCGGTAGGCCCGAACGCGATAGACATTGGCCTGATCGCGCTTCAGCAGCTCGGATATGTTAAACAAAATGGCAGCAATTTCTCGATTTTCCATTACTCTTTATCTCCTGTGTACATACTCGTAAGCTGCGCATTCTAATCGGGAAAATTCACTTGTTAATAGAACTCTTGTTCTATATTATACCATGCCGAAATGGCGGAGTCAACGAGTCTTCAGTTGTAAAGTCTTTTTCTTTCAGGAGCTTTTCATTTGAGCATCAATTGAGCGTGGTATACTGAACAGAGTTAGCTGATAGGGAGCAAACAGATTTGTGTTACACCTGCCGCATGCGGTTTGGTGATGATAGGTGAAGAGTGAGAGAAGAATATTCTGAGCCGTCTTTTGATCAACAAGCTGATCAAACGCGCTATGCTGGAGACGAGCTTGTGTTTGAGCCTGCTGTGGGCCAGCCAGCAGAAGCGACTGCTGAGCAAGCGCAGGAGCAGGCCCTTGAACAACCAGCCGCACAGCAGCCCGAGAAACTACCTTTTTATCGCAGCAAAATCTATATTGAGACTGTGAATCTGCTCAAGCTGATGGCAGAGATTGTGATTCTGTTTTTGATCTTTTCGACCCTGATGGGCGGCTTCCAGATCGAGCAGCACAGTATGGACCCGACTTTTCGCTCGGGGCAGCGGGTTGTGGTGAGCAAGTTAAGCTCTTTGTGGCCGAGTTGGTTGGTGGGCACCGCTCAAGCCTCCGATGGCTCTGCCCCAAGTGGCCCCTTTGCGCTAAAACGCAATGAGTTTGTGGTCTTTCATTCCTTGACCAACCCCGAAGAAGCCTTGATCAAGCGTCTGGTCGGCCTGCCGGGCGATACGATCGAATTGCGCGATGGTTTGGTCTTCCTCAATGGCGAGCAGCTCGACGAGCCCTATATCAACGGCCAGCGCACCGATTGCCATCAATACTGCGGCACGATCGTGCTCGGGCCAAACGAGTACTTTATGATGGGCGATAACCGCTTGGTCAGCCTCGACTCGCGCTCGTTTGGGCCGATCCCGGGCGACAAAATTGTGGGGCGTGTGATTTTGCGCTATTGGCCTTTCGACCAGATCACCTTCTATTTTTAAGATGTGGCGACGAGGTCTCTCGCTTCCATGCGCTCCTTAGCGCGTCCGCCTACGGCTACCAACATCCTAACCATCAAAAGAGGGGGCTTTCTGTGTGGCGAGAGACCACCTGCAAAACCAAACGCTACGTATGGCTATGGCCTACGTAGCGTGTGATGCCAAATCCGTTGAAAGACGTATATTCTCTCAACGTAGGAAAATGAAAACCGGAGAAAGGGTTGTGCGAGATTTCGCGCGGTAACGCCCGAAATCTCGCACAACAAAAATGGTCACGTTCCACTCTGCCGAAGGCCAAATAACAAGTAATCAATCAAATGTAGTTTAAAACGAAGTGAAAAGGCTATTCCGCGATATGAAGCGGAATAGCCTTTTTTCACTCTTAAGTTCTGAAAGCGGTTGCTTTAGACGGGCAGCTTGATCAGTTCGCGCTCAAAGGTGGTCAGGCTCTCAGCGCCGTCAGCGGTGATCACCATGTCGTCTTCGATACGCACGCCACAAACGCCCGGAACATAGATGCCCGGCTCGACGGTGAAAGTGTTGCCCACTACCAACGGCTCTGTGTTGCCCTGCACCATAAAGGGCGGCTCGTGAACCTCTAGACCAAGGCCGTGGCCGGTGCGGTGAATGAAGTATTTGCCGTAACCACCCTCTTCGATCACCTTGCGAGCGGCGGCATCGACCTCTTCGCCAGTTGCGCCCGGGCGTGCAGCGGCCCGACCTGCGGCGTTGGCGTCTTTTACCAAGTTGTAGATGCGAGCGGCCTCGTCGGAGGGGGTGCCCAGCGCAAAGGTGCGGGTGATATCGGAGAGATAGCCCTTGTAGACCGCGCCTCCATCCAATACGATCAGGTCGCCTTCTTCGAAGGGGCGGTCGCTATTGGTGTTGTGAGGGTTGGCGCCGTTGGGGCCGCCCGCCACAGCAACGCCGAAAGCAAAACCTTCGCTGCCGGTCGCCTTGATCTCTTTCTCCCAAATATCGGCGATCTCGCGCTCGGTCTTGCCCACTTTGATGTAGGGCAGGGTGCGTTCGAGCGCGGTCTCGATCATACGCACAGCCTCGCGCATGGCGGCCAATTCGCTCTCATCTTTGCTGGCGCGCATCGACGAGATCAGATCGGTCGAGTCGACCAGCTTCACGCCAGCGATGCGCTCTTCGAGGGCGCGCAGTTCCAGCACGCGCATCACGAAATATTCGACAGCGACCGTTTTGTTGGCCAAGTTGAGATCGTCGATACAGCGCTGTAGCGCCTTGTAGGGGCCTTCGCTATCGTGCCAGGTATAGAACTCCATCGGGATCTCGATGTGCTCTTTGGCATGTTTGGCTTCGAGCTCGGGAATAACGAAACTTGGCTTACCTTCGTTGGGGAAGAAGGCTAGGGTGAGGCGCTTGCCAGCGGGCATGCGCAGACCGGTGAAGTAGCGCAGGCTTGCGCCGGGCATGACTGCCAGCGCATCGACGCCGCGCTGACCTGCCAGCTCTGCTAGGCGCTTGAGCTTATCGGACATAGGAAGCTCCTTTATGGTTTGGGTGGATACAAAGAGAAAGTCACCCTACTGCCAAGATCGTAGTAGGGTGACTTCATTGTAACACTGCTTCGCTTTAGGCTTAGCGGCCTGTCAGGCTTTTAAGCTCTTCGATAGCCCGTAGCAGTTGGGTATCGCCGCTCTCTTGCAGTTCTTCGGGCGAGAGCTCGGCCGCCTGAGACGGGGTCAGCGCAACGCCGTCGGGAGGCAGTTCGACCTCGATATCGGGCGTAATGCCCTGCTTACGGATCAAGTTGCCATTGGGGGTTAGCCACTGCACGGTTCCTAACAAGAGCTGGCCGCCGCCGTCGATGTTGTAGGGCGTCAAGACGGTTCCGGTACCGACGGTGCGCATACCGATCAACTTGGCGCGTCCGGCATCTTGAATAGCCCCTGCGATAATCTCGGCTGAGCTGGCGCTATTTTGGTTGACCAGCACAACTAAGGGGATATCGCGCGCTACACCCGGGCCTTGAGCTTCCATCGGGGTACGGTCGCCGCTGCGATCCTCGCGCAACAAGACTGTTGTACCTTCGGGCAGGAATTGGCTAGCGACTTGTAAGGCTTCGTTGACGAGACCGCCGGGGTTGTTGCGCATATCGAAGATGATTGCGCTAGCACCTTGGTCCTTGGCTTCTTGCAGGGCCTTACGCAGATCTGCGGCGCTATTTTCCGCGAACTGGTTGAGGTTGACCAGTGCGATATTATCTTCCAGCATACGCCAACTGACGCTTGGCACCTTAACGGCGGCGCGGGTGATCGTCACTTCGTAGGGGCTGGTTTCGTTTTCGTGGCGCAGCGAGAGCTTGACAGTCGTGCCTTTGGGGCCGCGCACGCGCGAAACGATTTCTTGGGTCGAATAGCTGGTCACATCTTCATTGTCGACAGCGAGAATAACATCGCCAGCTCTGATACCAGCGGCTTCCGCAGGAGAGCCTTCGATTGGGGCGACGATAATTGGAATGCCGTCGCGCACGCCGATATACGCTCCGATGCCCTCGAAGCTGCCCGAGAGCGATTCTTGCCAGCGGGCGTTCTCTTCGGCGGTCATATAGCGGGTGTGGCCTTGATCGCCTAGGCTATCGAGCATGCCGTTGATTGCGCCAGCGACCATCGCTTCGGTATTGAGCGCCTCCTCATCAACAAATTTTTCTTCGGCTAGCCCCCACACTTGCCAGAATTTTGCGAACTCTTGACAGGCGGTTTGCGACTGGACATCGCTACAAGTGGTGGCTGGGGTTAGGAGCTGCTTGATCAAATAGCCAGAAGCTAGGCCAAAAAAGAGCGTGAAGGTGAGAAGTGGTGCGACAAGCCAAAGCGGCAGAGGAAAACGGATAATTGCAAGAAGTGTTTTCATAGACCTTTAGGTTCCTGCCCTTCCTATGTGAGTTTTTATACCCCAAAAAGACCCGCCGCTTGAAAGGGGTATATCAGAGATAGTGCACTCTTTTTAGTATACCATTCTCAGCTTGGCAAGAAATGAGAAAGCCATAAGTATGTTGGGGCTACGTGCGAATGATGGAGAATGCTGAGCGCTTTTCGAAACCCAAGATGTAAAGACTTTGTATGACAGCTTGCTCGTAGCATGGCATTTCTGCTGGCGTGAGAACTGTTAATACTACTACAGATATGCTATACTCATAACGCATGTGCCGACCTTATCCCTGAGAGGCTCACCATGGATCAATCGGCGTCATCTTCAGCAACTACTTCGCCAGCAGTCTCGTTGCCAGATTCTCGTTATACCGCAGTTGTCTACTTTCATGGCATGGGCAATCAGCGCCGCTATGAAGAGGTCAGTAGTCTATTAACCCAGCTCGATAATCTTGTTTTTATTCAACGCGGAGCGTCAGCTCAGCGTTATCTTGATGTGCGACCGATCGCGCTCGAACGGGGACGGCGCGGCAGCGGCATGGATCGCAAGTCGGTCGCTTACTACGAGGTGCGCAATCCATGCGCCGATCGCAATGCTCGTGATCCTGATCGCAGTCCGAGCGTACGTTTTTACGAATCGTATTGGGCGGATTATACGGCAGGTGGCACCAAAGCCTTTTCGACTTTTAACTGGGTAGTGCGCCAATGGCACCGTCCGCTGACGGTTTTGCTCGCCAATTGGGGCGAGGTAGCGGCATTGCGGATCGGCTCGCTCTATGCCTACTATGAGCGCAAAAAGGCCGCCGCCGAACGCAAGGGCCAGCCGCTTTCTCCCAACACCTTGCGCTGTGTCGAGTATCTGATCGACACGTATCATAGTTTCATTGAGCCGGATAGCCGCTATGACGATCAAAAACGCGATCGTTACCGTGGCAATAAATTCGCCGACTTCGAGCTTTTTCTCAAAGATAATCTTGAACTGCAGGCCCAGCTTGATCCATCTTGGGATGCTGAGCTTTCTCAGGAAATACTTACTATGGCCCGAGCCTGGCGGCGGGCCGATCAATGGGCGCAGCTCTCGTATCTGTTCGTCACCTTCAGTCTGCTGGTCACGCTGATCTTCTCGGTGATTTTGGCGGCATGGATCATTTATGCTCTAGTGATGAGCTTCATTTCGATCAACCGCGAGACCATTCCGCCCGTCGTCGAGCAGTTTTTTAGCTTCTTGCCCTTTGAGTTAACCACCAACCGCATGCTGTTTGTTGCCATGGTGCTGATCTTGGCGGGCTTCGGTTTGTATGGCTCGATCAAGTCGTTTTTTAGCGAATATATGGGCGATGTTCATCAGTACCTCACCTATCAAGAGACTGATGAGAAGTATGCCCAACGCGAAGCGATTTTAGAGTCGGGCGTCTCGTTGTTGCGCCATGTGATGATGGACGAGCGTTGCGAGCGGATTGTGGTAGTGGCTCATAGTTTGGGCAGCGTGATCGCTTACGATACTTTGTTGGCTTTGCGTCGCCTCGATTGGGTTCAACGCTCCGCCGATACATCTTGGGCGGCTTCGCTCGAATTGGCGGGAGCCGCGCCTGGGGCTAAGAAACGAACCGATACAACTCTGCGCCTCGACAAAATCAAGCACTTTATCACGTTGGGTAGCCCGATCGACAAGGTGATCTATTTCTTTGCGGCTATTCAGTCGCGAGTTCCGCGCTTTGTAGAAACCAACTACGCGTTACGAGGCGATGTGAGCCAGCCGCCCTTTACTTGGCGCGATAACAGTGAAGAGGGCGCCTTGGTGCGACCGCATATCCATTGGGTCAACTATTGGGATCGCGCCGATGTGATCAGCGGCCCGATCTATAACATCATCGGCTCGCGCGTTCGCTCGGAGCGAGTCGACAATGTGCGGGTCGCTTCGTATCTGATCCCAAACCCAGGCAAAAGCCATGGTGGCTATTTTGACCATCGTTTGGTGCTGCAAGATATCTTCGAGATCATTTTTAAAAATAAGTATAGCTTCGTCGACTCGATGAATAGGGCGCTGCCGCAGCAATGGTTCGCCGATCAAGCTTGTTATCGCGATGATGCCCAAGGCCATAAGCTCTACCTCGTGCATGTGATCATTCAACATGTGGTGCTGGCGCTTGGTATTCTGCTCACCATGGCGGGCGTGAGTTTTGTGTTGCCCTCGTTTATGATGCTGATCTTTGCTGTCGGCCTCTTCTTCTTGGGCTTCTTCTTGGTCTCGCTTGTGATCGGACAGCTTGGGAATGGCTCGACTGCGAAGACGCGCTTTAGCGTCGACCCCTACCAAGATCCCTTGCCGATCGATCTGACGGCCGAGCTTGAGCCTGCTCCTAACCCGTATGCTGAAGCTGAACCGCTTCCCAGCGAGGAGCCGCCGCGCTCTCCTGACGAGCTTACGCCGGAAGAGTCGCTTGAGTCGTTGTTGGGGCAACCCGTGCCAGAGGCGGATTCGTCGGATGCTCCGCTGCCGCAGGCTACTCCGCCCGATAGTCATACGCCGCCTTTGCCCGATCAACCATTGCCTGTACGCCATCAAGAGCCTGAGCGCGATCGCCGAACCGAGGTCTAAAACGACATCTTTAGAACAACGAATAGATCATCTCGAACGATCGAGAAGCTTGGGGGCGACTCATGTAACAAGGTATCGGAATTCGTTTGTAGCGATGGTTTTGGGGAGCCCTTTCGTTACCGACAGAGATGCCCCCTCTTTTGGTGCTATGCATTACCCAACAGTCGTGTCGGCAGCAAAAGGCGGTCGTTCGCAAACCATCGCGGGATTATCCTTACAACATCACCATTCAGCCCCTCGCCCGCAGTGCGGGAGAGGGGGCCGGGGGGTGAGGGCAGATAACGCTGACCGTATGTCGATTTGTGGCTAATGTACAGCTTTTGGTGGGCGGGATGTTGGTAGCCGTAGGCGGACGCGGTGAAGACCGAATGGAAGGCAGAGACCTGACCGCCAGCGCGCTGAAGCGATCGAGCATTATGCGGAAAGTGAACGATACAGCTTTCTGTTAGGGCGGTGCCGTCGAAGCGAAATCGGCTTTGAGAACAGCAGTTTTGTGCGATTTCGACTGCTCACATTGATGCTTCATAGACACGATGGCTTTGGTGTGCTACAATCCGCGCACATTTCCATAAGCATTTTATGGCAAAATTGTTACATATAAGCATGAGAGATGTGTGAAGGAGTATGAAGTGGCGCGAGCAGGTCTGTCATTGAAACGTGGAAGCGCGAGTATCGCTCGTTTGATGAGCACGCTTTCGCCTTCAAATGACATAAAAATAGCAGGAATCGCCATTCTTGTAGGGGCGCTTACCGGTGCTGCCGCCGCTTTAGGCCCGATCTATGCGATTGCAGGTTTGTTGGCGTTGGGAGTGGGTTTAGCGATACTACGCAGTACCGATGTCGGTCTGGTCGTAGTCTTCGCCATTATGACCTTGTTGCCGTTTGCCACGCTGCCCTTCCGTGCCATCATTACGCCAACCTTGCTTTCTTTGGCTCAAATAGCCCTGATGGGTGTCTGGATTCTGCGCATGCTGGCGCGCTCCGACAGCTACGATCTGCGTTTAACCAAACTTGGTTTGCCGATTTTGGGCTTTTTGGGCATGACCTTGTTCTCGTTTCTGCTCGGCTCGCAGGGGCGGCCTAATAGCGCTACGCTTCACAATTACGCGAAATTTCTCTTGAGTGTGATGCTCTTTTACAGTATCGCGAATTGTATTCGTAGCCGCGAGCAGGGACGCTTTATGTTGCAAGTCTTGCTGATCTTTGGAGGTCTCTCTGCGCTAACTGGGCTTGTGCTGTGGGCGCTCAACGATGACCTCGCCTTGCGCATTCTCACCTCTCTGGGGCGGGTCGGTTACCCTGATGATGGGCGCGTATTGCGCTATATCGAGGCAGGTGCGGGTACCGGGCGCGAGCGAGCGATCGGAACGGGTGTTGACCCGAATAGCTACGGCGGTATGCTCACGTTGATCTGTAGCATCGCCGCGACACAGTTAGTCGCACCTCGACCGATCTTGCATCGGACGCTACTAACGGTTATAGTAGTGATAATGGTGGGCGTGATTATTCTGACCAATTCGCGCGCTGCCTTGGGAGGTCTCATCATCGCTGCCGCTTATGTCGCAACTATTCGATACCGCCGTCTCTGGTGGATCATTGTTGCGGTAGCTATAGTAAGCATGGGCTTGTTGGCGGCGGGCATCGGTACTACCTTTGTGCAACGTATCATCGAAGGTGTCCAGTTCCGCGATCAAGCTAATCAGATGCGTTTAGCCGAGTTCGCTAACGCGATCGCTATCATCGAGCGCTACCCTTGGTTTGGAATCGGCTTCGGCAGCGCGCCCGAGATCGATCTGGTGGCTGGTGTAAGCAGCATTTATCTAACGATCGCCGAGCGCATGGGTCTGCTGGGATTAGGGGCGTTCTTGGCTTTGATGGCTGCCTTTTTCGTGCATGGCTGGCAAGCCTTGAAGACGGTCGATGAAGAGTGTGTTTCGTGGATTTTGGGCATTCAAGCGGGCATTGCAGCAGGTTTAGCCGTTGGCTTACTCGATCACTACTTCTTCAATATCGAGTTTAGCCATATGGTTGCGCTCTTTTGGACATGTATAGGCCTTGGTTATACGCTTCCCGAGGTGTGTGCTGTCGCGGAGGCCGAAGCGAGCTAATGGCGACCGCGCACGTGCGCCATAAACAGCGTTGGTGCTTATGCCGATGACGACTGAGAGACAAACAGCATATTCCATCCTAGATCGCCGCTGGGTGAGTCTGGGGTATGCTATCTTTGTGCTTTCGTTGATCATATACGAATACGTTCGTGCTCCCAAGGAGTTCTCCTCTGTTCTGACCCTCTTGTGTGTGCTGTTGGTCGCTGCGCCGGTTACAGGCGCGATGCCAGCCGCGAAAGCCACGTGGCAATACATCTATAACGCTCTCTTGTTCTCGCTCGATGTGGCCTTAGCCTTCGGCGTCATCACTCTGAGTGGCGGCTATGCTTCGCCGCTCTGGATGGTCTTGTTGGTGCCTTTAAGCGCCGCGCCAATGCTGTTTGATAAAGGTGTGGGTGTAGCGCTTGGGGCCTTGACCTGGCTTGGCTATGGGCTCTTCTATCTCCAAGTGCCGCGCGACGAACTGATGCTGTTGTTGAGCGAATGGTTGATGCGCGGGGCTGCGATCGGCATGGCGGCCTTGGTGCTTCAACTCGCCTTGACCTCTCAGGCCGAGCGGAGCCGACGTAGTCGACGGCGCGAGCGGGCGCTCGAACAGTTTTTGCGCGTCTCTAACAATTTGCGCGCCTCGACCAACCCTCAAAGCGTTTTAGAAGAGGTCGCCGGAGCGGTGCAAGAGGCGGGTGAGTTTGACTGTGTCACCTTTAACAAAGTCGACTGGAAGACGGCACAAGTCACGGTTGTTGTGGCGATCGGCGCTGCTAAAAAGCGTCTGCCTGCGGTTGAGGGTTTGAAGCTGCCTTGGTCGAAGTTTCAACCCATGTTGGAAGAAGGAACAAGCGGCGGGCGCGTCTTTTACTGGAGCACCAAGCTGCCCTTCCGTTCGATCAAACACGAGATCCATTTGCTGCTGCCTTTGGCGAGCCAGTTCGGCGAGCTGCACGGCCTGATGACGGTGACGGTTCACGAGCGCCATCGCCATGTGTTGGCCGAGACGCGTCCGCTGCTCGAGCTGTTGGCTAACCAAGCAGCGGTTGCACTCGACAATGCCGAGCTCTTCAATACGCTCGATCAGCGTGTGCAAGCTGCGACCGCTTCTTTGCAGAAGAGCGCTAGCGAGTTGCGCATCGCTCGCGATCGCGCCGAAACGCTCTATCGCATCGCGCGGGCGCTCTCGGTGACGCTCGATGAGCAACAGGTTTTGGAACAAGCGCTGGCTTTGATCGTGCAGGCGACAGGCGCCGACCGAGGCGGAATCGTCTTGCAAGATCTGAAGACGAAACGCTTGGCCTTCCGCACTACGCTCGACCGCCAGCAGGCCGGTAGCGTTCAAGGTCTGGAACGAGCGCTTGGCTTGGCCCAATGGGTCTTGCAGAAGCGCAAAGCCACGATTGTGCCTGATACTAGCGTCGATCCGCGCTGGCAAAGCGCAAACCCCTACGATAACCGTGCGCGTTCGGCTTTGGCCGTTCCGCTCACGCTCGATCGCGAGGTCTTGGGCGTTTTGCTCTTGATCCATAACGATACCAAACACTTCACAACCGATCACGCTCAGCTCTCGCTCGCGGCTGCGGGTCAGATCGCTGTGGCGCTCTCTAAAGCTCATCTCTACCGTTATGTTTCGGAACAGGGCGAGCGTCTCGGCCAAGTGGCTCAGCAGCGCGAGGAGGAAGCCAGCAAGAGCTTGGCGATTCTGCGCTCGATCGGCGACGGTGTGATTGTAGGCGACCGCATGGGGCGCGTGCGCCTGATCAATCCGGCGGCCGAGCAGATCTTAGGCATTCAAGCCACAAACTATATGGGTAGAGCCTTGGCTGATCTGCCGGGCGCGCTCGATGATGAAGGCGGCGACTCGGCAGGTTTGCGCCAGATCACTATCGGCGAGCGCATTTTGCGCGCTCATCTTTCGCCCGTGCTCTCTTCTAAGAGCGAATGGTTGGGAAGTGTCGTCGTCTATCACGACATTACGCGCGAAGTCTTGGCCGACAAGATGAAGAGCGAGTTTGTTGCGACCGCATCGCACGAGTTGCGTACGCCGCTCACCAGTATGCGTGGTTATGCCGATATGCTCTTGATGGGCACTTGTGGTCCGCTAACCGAGACACAGCGCGATTTTGTGAAGATCATCAAGAACAATGTGCAGCGCTTGATGGCTCTGATCAACGAGCTTTTGGATATCTCGCGGGCTGAAGCGGGCGAAGTGCGTTTGCGGCGTGAATTGGTCGATATGGGCGAGATGCTGATCGATGTTTCGCGCGATCTCTATAGCCAATTCCAAGAGCGCAAGATCGTTCTGGCGCTCGATGTCCAAGAGAATCTTCCGGCCGTTCAGGTCGACCGCCAACGTATCCGCCAAGTGGTCACTAATCTGCTGGGCAACGCTTGTAAGTACACGCCAATGGGCGGCCAAGTTTGGGTTGGTCTGCATAACGGCAACGGCGAACTGCGCGTCGATGTGCGCGATACGGGTGTTGGTATCGCTCGTGAAGATCAGAAGCATATCTTTACACCGTTCTATCGGGCCGATAATCCCCTTCGGGATGAGGTTGGTGGTACTGGTTTGGGCCTTTCAATCACACGTAAACTGGTTGAGTTACACGGCGGGCGGATCTGGTTTGAGAGCGTTGAGGGCAAAGGAAGCGTCTTTAGTTTTACCATCCCTCTTATCGCTGAGCCTTGGCAGAAGAGCCTGACCGAATAATCAATGCAATTACTCTACTTAATCCCTGATTTTTTATTGGCGATTGTTTCGTGTTGGCTGGGTCTTAGTCTGTTTGTACGCGCTCCGCACGAGCGCCTCACCCGTGACTTCGCGTGGTTTTGTCTTCACCTAACCCTGTATGGCTTGACAGCGTTTTTAAGCCAATTGACTCAAAGCCCCGATGTCGCTCGCGTCTTTGATCGTCTGAATATCGTTTCGACCGTCCTGCTGCCTCCGGTCTTTGTGCAATTTATTCTGACCCTAACACGCGGCAATCTGCGCACTCTTTCGCAGCATATGATGCTGTTTGTTTCCTATGCCTGCGGAATTATCTTGGCGCTCTATGCCCTGTTTGGCCCGCTGCTTCCTGAAGTCTATCCGGGCAGCCTCGACGCGCCCTACCGACCTTGGGATATCTGGGGCAAGTTGAGGATGCCAGATGGCCTGTTGTCGTGGCTCTGGCTCTTGCAACGGGTCGTGCCGGTTGCCTATTCAATCGTGCTGCTCTGGCAGTCCTACCAAGAGGCTCATGTCGGCAGCGAAGACCGCTGGCTGCGCGGCATCTACATCTTCATGACAATGGTCGGCGCGCTCGGTGTGATCGTATCGATCTTGGCGCGAGTTTACGAGCTGCCCTCTTCAATAGGGCGTGGCATCATTATGCTCGCTATGGTGGGCCTGACCTATACGGTTCTCGCCTATCGCGCTCTTCTGCCGGTACGAGTCGCTCAACGTACCTTTCTCTATTCGATCATCGGCAGCGTGATCACAACCTTGTATGTAGGCGTGCTGTTTGTGCTCGACACTTTAACGCGCAATTGGCTCCAGATCCATGCGCCGGTGGTCTCGATCTTTATGCTGGTGGTCTTGGTCGCTGCGCTAGGCCCCTTGCGCGAATGGTTTCGGGCGAAACTTGATCAGCGTTTTTATCGGCGCGAGTTCGACTATGGCCAGTTGCTTAGCGCGATCAGCAACGACTTGATGCAGCGCGGCAGCCTCAAAGAGCAGTTGCAGGCCGCTTTGGTATCGATCTGCCGCACCTTGGGCGTCGATAACGGCGTGGTGGTGTTGCGTCCGATCTCTCCTGCCGATGACGATGTGCTGCTGACCGAGATGAGCGTTGAGGCGGTCTATGGCGAACGTTTAGAGCTGGTTGACGCTTTGGTCAAGATGTCGCTGCCTGCCAACATCGAAATTCTTAATCCCGAAGCGCATGGCTACAGCTTGATTTTGCCGCTGCGTCGCGCGGGCGTCGGCCTTGGCTTGTTGGCGCTCGGTCCCAAGCGCTCTGGTCAGCCCTTTAGCGCGACCGAGCGCGCTCTGTTGGCATCGCTGGGAATCTATTTGGCTTCGGTTGTGCACTACGGTCAAGCCAGCCAGCAACAGCAACAGGTTCTTGAACAGTTGGCAGAAGAGAGCCGCTTACTTGAAGCTCAACGCGAGGCTTTGGCCCAACAGACCGTTGAGACGATACAGCGAGCACCAACCTCGCCCGTCAAACAACAGCCGCCCGAAGAGAACGATCAGCGCTTGTATGTTTATGCCTTGGGCGAGCTGTATGTCGAGCGCGCTGGCGAGCGTTTGACCCGTTGGGGCGGCGAGAAAGCTGGCACCTACCAAGCCGAAGCATTGTTCGCCTTTTTGTTTGATCGGCTGAGCTTGGGCCGTGGTATGAGCAAAGACGAGGCCGAAGAGGTGATTTGGCCCGACGAAGAAAATATCAAAAAGGCCGACGATGCCTTTCACCGTACCTTGGGCGCGCTGCGCCGTACGCTTGAGCCGGGCCTGAGCCGCGCCAGCGACAGCCGAACGATTCGCTACCACCACGAGCGCTACTGGCTAGAGCCGGGTCTGATCGCATGGGCCGATACCGATATGTTCGCTGCCTACGCCGAGCAGGGCAAGACTCTGCTGCGCCAAGGTCAGCACGAGCAGGCGCTCGAAGTTTTGCGCGAGGCGGTGCGCCTCTATCGGGGCGACTATATGGATGCGGCCCCCTTCTTTGGCGACTCGCACTATGCCGAAGAACGACGCAGTGAATTGCGCATTCAGTATGTAGAAGTTTTGCTTGCGCTCGGCAGCACACTAGAGGTCTTGGGCCAAGTTGGAGAGGCCACAACGGTCTACCATCGCGCCTTGCAAAAGAGTGAGGAGTGTAGTAACGCGGCTGCTACGCTGCAGGCGCGTGCTCGACAGGGCTTAGAGCGGCTAAGCCGCCTCAAGTGAGCTTCTTCTTTGGGGAGTAGCTAGCCAACTGCGGCGTTGGCCTCGTGCGACATGTTCGATGTACATGTTGGCTTCTTGGCAGGCGTTGTAGATAAAGGCGTTAAGTAGTTGACCTTTGATCGGTTCACGGTAGGTTTTGGAGTATATGCCTCCAAGCGAGAAAATAAGCTGTTTGAGCGGGCCTTTATTCTGACTGCACACGATGTGGAGCGGAATAAAGGCATTATTTTTGGATCTGACGGTGATACAGCGCACTTCGCTGAATTCTTGGAACTGTAGCGGATAGTAGCGCCCCCAATGCCTGACCCAAAGCGTGCCGTTGTCATCGATCCGAAAGGCGAAGACCTGCTTCGAGAGGTTGCTGAACGGCCCGATGGTGGCCACCCCTCCTAAGATCAGCAGGCCGATCCACTGCGCAAGGCTGATATTGCGAAACCCCTTTTCTGCCAGCAGAATCGTCGCGGTAATGACTCCCAGTATTCCGAGAAAAGCTAGGATATACACGTGAGGATGGTAGATCACAAAGCTGCCTCGTAAATCTTCAAAGCTGCTGATCGTGACGCTCTGGTTGGGGTAATGTTGGAAGGTAGTGAAGGTTACATACCAACACACGATGAGAATGGCGAGGGTTATGGGGATAACGAGTGGTTTGGGTAAGAGCATCCAAGTTGTTAGGCAGATGCTCAAGAGGCCACCAAGCCAGATTGTGATGAGGATGAAACGCCGTAGCCATAGTGACTGGTTATTGCTTTTTCCTCCCTGCATGGTATTTCCCCGCTTTGTTAGGAATGTAGCTATTTCGCTCTCTAGTGCGCACCCATGCTGCGCAGTTGTACTCCTTTGTTCTAGCCTATTTGGTTTACCTTGCTGTGATATAGCAGCTCGAGCAGCTACTACACGTATATGAAGACCATTTTACCTAAAAAAAACTATTTTGCTAGAGGGAAAATAAGAAAATCTCATCATATTTTGTACATATATATGTTCCAGAATCCCCCCCTTGTTTGAAGCGCTGAGCAGAACAAGCGATTCATACGATTTTTGGCTGAAAAATCTCAGCTTTTCTCTCTGGTACAAAATCCGTTTGATCACTTCAGCACTCTGGCGGCTTGCTCTCTTCCCCAACGAAGGTGCTCACCGCGTCCGCCTACGGCTACCAACAGCTCGCCCGTAAGCAGAGTGTTGTAGCTGTGTGCCGAGAGACTGCCCAAAATACAACGATCAGTTCGGCATGACTCATGTTTCACACAACAAAAATAGTCACGTTCCACTCTGCCGAAAGCCAAACAGAAACTCATCAACCGAATTTCGTATGAACACTTACCTTTTGGCTAGTGGCAGCCATGTGCGGCGTTTAGCGGCCCGCCAATCCTTGAGCACAACCTTGGCGCTGTTCATACCGCTTGCACCGAACACGCCGCCGCCCGGGTGGGTGCTTGCGCCGGTCAGATACAAACCCTTGATTGGTGTGCGATAACCCGCTAGCTCTGCGGTAGGGCGGAAGAAAAACATCTGGTCGAACGACATCTCAACGTGCATCACATTGCCGCGCAGCATGCCGAGACGGCGCTCTATGTCGAGCGGCGATTGAATAAAGCGCTCGCTGATCGCACCGCGCATATTGGGCGCGTAGCGGTAGAGCACCTCTTGAATCGAATCGGCCACCTCTTCGCGGATCTCGTCCCAGTTGCGGCCATCGGCCAGCTCGTAGGGGAAGTATTGCGACCAGAGAAAGACGCTCTGTTTGCCGGGCGGCACAATGCTATCGTCGAGTGCGCTGAAGGTCATCGCGATCACGGCGGGCTCGCGCGCTGGCAGGCCGCGCCGATAGTCGGCGAAGGCGTTGTTGAGGTAGCGTTCAGAGGGACAGAGCAGTTGCAGACCGTGGTGGCTCTCGTGAGGGCGTCCGCCCGAAGGCGCGGCGATGTAGTCGGGCAACTCGTCGGCGGCGCAGCGCACCGTCATACCGAAGCCATTGCCGACCCGAATAGCGCGCACCCGCTCGAGCGTGTGCGAAGGCAGATGCTCTGGGCCGACTAGATCGAGCATGGTGGTCTGCACATGGGCGTTAGAGATCACAATCGGGGCCGAGATCGTCTCGCCGCTTTCGAGTTCGACCCCATAAGCTGTCTTGTTACGCACCAGAATGCGCTTAACCGGCGCATCAAGTCGCACCTCGCCGCCCGCAGCGCTCAAAGAGCGCGCCATAGCTTGGGTCAGCATACCGCTGCCGCCCTTGGCCCGCTTGGCTCCCGAGACATGCATCATGGCGTACCAGCCCAGATGATCGCCCGCTGCCAGCTCGTCGGGGGCTGGCCCCGATTGGGCGGCCAGCCAGAGCATAGCCGCCCGCATAGCTTCGCTTTCAAAGATCTCGTTGACTAGTTGACCATACGAGGTGAAGAGGCGCCGCACCGTCTCGAAGCTGTCGTTCAGCCTGCCCGTGCGCAGCTGCGCTTTTGCCACCGAGCCGAACAGACGCGCGACGCTGGGCGGCTGCATAAAACACTCGAATACAGCTTGATTGAGCGGCAGCCAGTAGTTCACGAACTGGCGATAGGCCGCCGCGTCGCGCCGCGAGACTTGGGCGATCGAAGCGCAGGTGCGCTCGAGGTCGCGGTAGAAGCTGATCGCGCCCGAGCCGTCGGGCAGCGGGTAAAAGGCCCAGGGATCCATATCGATGTAGTGCAGGCCGTAGCGCTCGAGCTCGAGATCGCGCACGATCGGCGTCAGATGGATCATAATGTGGGCCGAGGAGCCGACATCGATCTTGTAGCCCGGAATAACCTCTTCGGTGCAGACCGCCCCGCCAACAATTGGGCGGCGTTCCAGCACCAGTACGCGCAAGCCTGCCCGTTGCAAGTAACCCGCACAGGTCAGGCCGTTGTGCCCGCTGCCGACAATGATCGCGTCAAAGGCTGCAGTCATAGCTTGTTCTATCTATTCAAGGTCGATGAGTTCGATTTCGAACAGCTTCGGCCAGAGTTTGCCCGTTACAAACAGACGTTGATTCTCGGAGTCGTAGGCAATACCGTTCAGCACATCAACCGGCTGAACGCGGTCTTCTGGTCCCAACAAGCCAGTTAGGTCGATCCAACCCAAGACCCGCCCGTTGTTGGGATCGATCCGTACGATCTTGTCGGTCTGCCAGATATTGGCGTAGATCTCGCCGTTGATATATTCCAGCTCGTTGATACGGCTGATCGGCCCGCCGGTCGGGTTATCGACTACCACTTGTCTAACCACTTCAAAGCTGTTCGGATCGAGGAAATAGATCGTTGAACTTCCGTCGCTCATAATCAGATGCGTGCCGTCGGTGGTTAAGCCCCAACCTTCGGTAGCATAACTGAACTGGCCGATCAGCGCGAAGCTGCTTTTATCGTAGACGAAGCCGACCCGATTCTGCCAAGTCAGTTGGTAGATCTTATCGCCCAAGATGGTGATGCCTTCGCCGAAGTATTGCTCTTCTAGAGCTACCGATTGCTGCACGCTGCCCGTCTCCAACTCGACGCGGCGCAGCGACGAACGCCCATTGAGCCCGGTGCCTTCGTAGAGTTGGCCGTTTTCATAGATCAAGCCTTGGGTGAAGGCTTCTGGATCATGCGGATAACTGGCGATCACTCGGAAGCCTTGAACCGGAGGCGCTGCTGGAACTTCGTTGGTAGGTGTTGGGTCTGTAGAGGGATTTGTTGGCTCTGGAAGCTGCGAAGTTGCCTCTTGAGACGGGCTTGGCGTAGGATTTGCTATAGGGCTTGCTGAAGGATCTCTTTTGGTCGGCGTGCCCCATTCGATGGCCGTAGATTGCAGCACAGTCGGTAGAAAGTGATCGTTGTTACTGCTTGTTTGGGCGGCTTTTGGCAAACTATAGGCGATCAGAAAGCCGACAAGAAGGATGCCGATCGCAAGCACAAGCCAGGTCGAAGAGGAGAGACGTTTCATATATTCCTCGAAACGTGGTAATCAGCGTATACAATCAAATGCTCTAGAACTGACTCGCTGTATGAGATGAACAGTATTGGAATTGTAGCATAGGAATGTTTGGCTGCGCCAAATCATAAGCGAATCGAGCACTAGCGCTTTTCAAAAGAAGAAGTACAATATTTGCAGTTTGTGTGCCATTTCTATATATTGAGGAATTTGCATGAGCCAGCAAGATTTTCTGCATGCCTTGCTTCATGTGCCACGAGCACTTGTGCCACTTGTTTCGCCAGACGGACGCTGGGTCGCTTGGAGTTTGAGCGGCATGGGCCCAACCATCAACGTCTACGCAGCGCCGACCGATGGCTCGCGCGCGCCTATTCAGCTCTCCGACTCGAACGAAGAGGTGATTTTGGTGTCGTGGGCGCCCGATAGCGCCAGCGTGATTGTGGGCCAAGACCACGAGGGCGACGAGCGTGTTCAGCTCTTTCGAATCGCGCTCGATCAACCCGGCGCGATGTACCCACTGACTCCGAGTAATCCGAACTACTTTATTCACGGCGGCCAACTTCATCCTCAACAGCCTTGGCTGTTTTACGCCGCCAACGTCGATCCCGAAACTGACGAAGAGATCGAACCGACCTGCATCTATCGCCTCGACTTGCAGACAGGCGAACGAACCCTGCTGGCTCGACCCGAAAAGGGCGGCTATGTTCTGCCTGAGCTGAACGAACAGGGCAGCCATGTCCTCTACAATCGGCTCGATCGCCATCCCAGCGGCGTGCAGTATTGGCTGGTCGATAGCGAGGGTGGCAACGACCACGAGATTTTAAACGTGGGCGATAGCGCCAAAGTCGACGCCACATGGATGCCCGACGGCGTGCATGTGGTGGTGGTGGCCGACGCTGAAAACTATCGTCGCCTCGGCGTCTGGTCGCGCCAAAGCGAGCAGTTGCGCTGGCTGATCGACGATCCTCAGCGCTCGATCGAGTTCGCCTTTGCGCCGCGCGGCACACAGACGCCTCTGATCGTGGTGGGCGAGGTCAAAGGCGCGCGCACCTTCATTTCATTTTACGATCTGGCCAGCGACAGCGAGACCCACCTGCCTCAGATCGCTGGCGACCTGATCCCGCTCCAGCAAGTCGGCGATCACTGGATCGGCTCTTACTCAAGTTCGACCCACCCCTACGATATCGTACGCTTTTCGCTGGACGATCTGCGCCCCGAAGCCTTCCTCAGCTTGACGCGCCTCTGGGAGCAGACCGAGATCAAGCCCGAGCAGCTCGCTTCAGCCCAAGACATTCGCTGGCGTTCGGTCGACGGTCTCGAGATCCAAGGCTGGCTCTATCAGCCCAAAGGCGAGCCCAAGGGCACGATCGTCTACGTCCACGGCGGCCCGACCGCCCACTCCGCCGACAGCTACCATCCCGAGGTGCAATACTACGTCAGCCAAGGCTTCAACGTTTTGTTGCCCAACTATCGCGGCAGCACCGGCTTCGGCTTGGCCTTTAAAGAGGCTATCAAGGCTCACGGTTGGGGCGGCCTCGAACAAGACGATATCCGCGCTGGCATCGAGGCCCTGATCGAACGCGGTATCGCCCAGCCGGGTAAAGTTGGCATCACCGGCACTTCCTACGGCGGCTACTCCTCGTGGTGCCAGATCACTCGCTGCCCGCCCGAGATCTTGGCGGCGGCTGCGCCCATCTGCGGCATGACCGACTTGGTAGTCGACTACTACACGACCCGCCCGGATCTGCGCCCCTACAGCGAAGAGATGATGGGTGGAACGCCCGAACAGCAGCCGGAGCGTTATCGTAAGGGTTCGCCCATTCACTTTGTCGACCAGATCAAAGGCCATTTGATGATCGTTCAAGGTATGCGCGACCCCAATGTCACGCCCGAAAACGTGCGGGTTGTGGTCGAAGCGTTGCAGGCCGCCAATGTCGAATATCAGCTCTTGACCTTTGAAGACGAAGGCCACGGTATTGGGCGCACCGCCAACCGCGAGGTGCTCTACAAACATCTGGCCGACTTTTTCGAGCGTTCCTTCAACGAAAGCGCCGACTGATCGCGATCGTTGTTTTCATCTGGCGGAGAGACGGCTAACCCCCATTCGGTCCTCACCGCGTCCGCCTTCGGCTATCAACACCCCGCCCAAAATGAGGGCTTGATCGGCGCTGCCTTGCCAGCGAGATCTTTGCAACAATGAGAGGGATGCCATTCAACAAGCATCCCTCTCGTTTTGCTCAAATTCGCCCACCATCAGCGCCCTATCCCTAGCCGTACAGAGCGATCACCACAATACCCGCAAAAATCAGCAGCGAGCCGAGCGTGCGCACTTTGCCGAAGCTCTCGCCGAGCCAGATCCAGCCCGCCAAGGCCCCGAAGATCACGCTGATCTCGCGGATCGCGCCCGCATACGAGACCGGAGCGATCCGATAGGCGAACATCACCAAAATATAGGTCAGCAGGGTGAGCACGCCGACCGCAGCGATGCTGAGCCAGTTGCTGCGCAGTTCGCCCACGATCTGTTGGCGTGAATAGCGCGGCAGCACCAAAGGTGCCATAATGATACTGGTCAAGATCATTGTGACGATGGTATAGGCGGTGGGGTCGGCGATTTTTACCGCCGCGCCGTCGATGATCGAATAGAGCGAGATGCAGAAGGCCACTGTGAGCGCCGCGCCGATTCCGCTGGCGCTTACGGCGACCTTGCCGCGCATATTCCATAAAATGCCGCTTCCGACTACAACTAGGCCGAAGATCAGTAGGCCGAGCCCCAACAGCCCGCCAGCGCTGGGGCGCTCGCCTAAAAACAGAAAGGCCCAGGTCGCTAAGAAGGCGGGCGCAGCTCCGCGCGCCATGGGGTAGACTAACGAGAAGTCGCCGATCGTGTAGGCGCGAGCCAGTGCGAGGTAGTAGAGCCCTTCGGCGATCGCGCTGGCGATAATGAAGGGCCAGATCTGGCTGGGCAAGCCTGGGCGTAGCAACAAGATCGGCAGAAAACAGCAGTTGCCGATCACCAAGGCCCACCACGTGAAGATCTGGCGTTCCTTGGCGCGTTTAACGATGATGTTCCAACTAGCGTGTAGGATAGCGGCCATAACAAGCAGGCCTAGGGCGAGGCTTTGCATAAAGTTGACTAACTTTCGATTGAGCGATGATTACACCAAGATTGTTGAAATGATTAAGAAGCTTTGAGAAAAAGCTCTCTAATAGATTCTTTACATAATAAGCCATACAGATAGCATGGTGATGCCGAAATGTGCAAGTGAAATCTTTATGAATCGATAGAAAGGATTATTATCATAGCGAAAAGATATAAATACGCAAAAAGGAAGGACAAAAGATTATTTGTCTTGAGAGAAAGTGTTCGTAAAGAGCGAAAAAGTAACTATCTGTTTGTCACGATCATAGTTTATAATACAAACTATATAGATTACAGTAAAAGAAAAAGTTGAGAACGATAGCTGTTTTAGTGAGTCGAGGTAGCTGCTTACGGCTCGCTTCGATATCTAGAAGTTAAGATGGTGCGATATGTCCGTAATTATTACTAGTGCCCCTGAGGCGACAGATATTGCACTGCGGGAGTTGCGTCAAGTAGCCGGCGAATTGGGAGAAATTGTAGATCTTGACGATGGGGTTTCGCTGGTTGAAGTGCACGATCCGATTGCTCTTGCTGACGCCCTAGCATCTTCCCCACCGACATTTATACGTCATATCGCACCCGCCGATATTCGTGTCGAGCTTCAAGGAGATGAGCACGATATTCAACGTGTGGCAGAGGCCGCTGAGACCTTACTGGCCGCCCTACCAGAACGCTTTCTCAAACGCCCTCATGCTGTGCAAGTGCGTCTGAGTTATCGTATCAAACAGCCCTATACCCGCTATGCCATCGCTGCCCCACTGCGCGCTCACTTCGAGCGCTACGGCCCCGAAGACGTTAGGCATCCGGAAGTGGTACTCTCGGTCTATTGGGGCGTGAACGAGGCCTTTTTGGGTGTTTGGCCGGTGAGCCACTGTCTGAGCGATTGGGCGGGCGGCGAGCGCCGTTATGCGATCACGCCCGATCAAATCAGCCGCGCTGAGTTTAAGCTGCTCGAGGCGATCGAGGTCTTTAAGCTCGACTTGCCGAGCAGCGGGCGGGCGCTCGACTTTGGAGCTGCTCCGGGCGGTTGGACGCGGATTTTGGTGCAACGTGGCTATAGCGTGATCGCGGTCGATCCAGCTTATCTCGATAAGCAGGTGGTCGACCTTAAAAATGTTCGACACTGGCAGGGCAAGGCCGAAGAGTTCTTAGATTTACACTTGCGCAATAAACAGCCTTGGCAACGCGATCGTTTCGATTTGATCGTAAACGATATGCGCCTCGATGCACGCGATTCGGCTCGCTTGATGGTAGAGGCAGTGCCGCTTTTGCAGCCCAATGGTTTGGCGATCGTCACCTTGAAGCTGCCCTACGCCAACCTCGAGCAAGTCTATTTGAAGGCGCGTTCGATTTTAGAAGAAGGCTATGAGATTATCGGTAGTCGCCAGCTCTTCCATAATCGCAGCGAAGTGACCGTGGCTTTACGCCTTCCGTCGGCGGCCCGCGAGTCTGAAGAGCACTAGGTGTTTACACGCAACATGAGTGCTGTTTGTTTCATTCTGCCCTCAGAACGAGGGCAGTCTGTTTTTCAGCGGCGCTCTCTGCCTAACGAGCAGTGCTATAATGCGCGCCATACGATCACCCCACACTCGACGTTCAGCAGTAGCCTATTTTGTGGATGTACTGTTGTAAGGAGGTTATGTTGTCTATCTCTGATCAAGCCAAACACGATGAGCAGCAGTATGTGCTGCAAACCTATGCCCGCCCCGACTTTGTGCTCGAAGATGGAGACGGCGTCTATCTGATCGATACCGAGGGCAATCGTTATCTCGACTTTGTTGCAGGTATCGCGGTTAATGCGCTTGGCTACGGCGATAAAGAGGTGGCCGAGACCATCACAGCTCACGCCAGTAAGCTGATTCATGTTTCGAACCTGTACCATACCGTGCCCGGCGGCGCTTTGGCCAAGATGCTGATCGAGCGCAGCAAAGGCTTCGATCGCGTGTTCTTCAGCAATAGCGGCACCGAGTCGGTCGAGGGCGCTATCAAGTTTGCGCGCAAATACGCTCGCGAGCACTTCGGCGAAGGCAAAACAACCATTGTAGCCTTCGATGGTTCGTTCCACGGTCGCACCATGGGCGCAGTGGCCGTAACCTCGCGCGAGAAGTATCGTGCCGCCTTTATGCCGGTGATGCCCGATGTGCGCTTCGGTGTCTTCAACGATGTCGCTGGCCTCGATGAGCTGATCAGCGACGATGTCTGTGCGGTCATCATCGAGCCGGTGCAGGGCGAAGGTGGTCTGCGCACCGCCAGCATCGAATTCATGCAGCGCCTGCGCGAGCTGTGCGACAAGCACAACGCCCTGCTGATCTGCGATGAGATTCAGTGTGGCATGGGCCGCACCGGTACGCTGTGGGCCCACGAAAGCTACGGTATCGAGCCAGACATTATGACGGTTGCCAAGCCGCTGGGCGGCGGCCTGCCGATCGGCGCGATTTTGGTCAAGCAGAAGGTTGCCGATGTGATTCACGCTGGCGATCACGGAACGACCTTCGGCGGCGGCCCGCTGATCACCGCAGTCGCTCAAACTGTGCTGAAGCGCATCAGCGACCCCGAGTTCTTGAACCATGTGCGCGAGGTCAGCTCTTACCTCGACGAGGCTTTGAGCGATCTGCAAGAGAAACATGGCGACAAGATCGTTGAGCTGCGCGGGCGCGGCCTGATGCGCGGTATGGTGATCAAAGGCTCGGCGGCTGAGGCGCGCGAGGCTGGTCACAAGTTAGGCTTCTTGATGGCGACCGCAGGCGACGATGTGATTCGTCTTCTGCCGCCGCTGATCATCGAGCGCGAGCATGTCGATGAGGCCATCAGCAAGCTCGATACGGTTTTGAGCCAGCTGCCCTAAGTTGTGTGTGTAGTAGCCTAACAAAGAAGGATAAGCGCAGGCAAGCGCTTGTCCTTCTTTGTGTTTGTGAACAGAGCGATCCTATGCCAAATTTGCGCTATCTATGGCAGAGGCCCGCACCCTTCTCCCGCAACTGTACATTACCCACAAATCGACATACGGTCAGCGTTATCGGCCCTCACCCCCCGGCCCCTCTCCCGTACTGCGGGCGAGGGGCTGAATGTTGTACAAGCTCTCCGCGTTCTGTGCTCTCAAGGATACTCCCGCGATGCTATGCGAACGATCGCCTTTTGCTGCCGACACGACTTTTGGCTAATGCATAGATGGGGGAAAAGGGCCGGGGATGAGGGCAGCTTAGCCCATTTGATAGCCGAAGGCGGACGCGCCAGGGACCGTATGGAAGGAAAAGAACCCGCCGCCAGAGCACGCAGATCGCTCATTGCCAGAAAAGCGGATCGCGGCTTGTGCAACGCCCTTGTGTGTGCTCAAGACATCGGCGGCCCGTATTTTGTTAAAAACCTTTAACCATATTTATCATCGATAGTTTTTGTGAGAATGCTTTAATGAGTAAAATGGGAAACAAAACTACGCTATAATAGCTATACGACCGCGTGCTCAACACAGGTCGTACATTTGTCTATTTCCATGTTCTGTGTGATACATAGATAGAAGGGGGCAGGAGGATGCCGGTAGTTGCAGTCGTCGGCGGACAGTGGGGCGACGAAGGAAAGGGCCATATAATCGATGTTTTGGCCGCCAAAGCACGTATGGTTGTGCGCTATAGCGGCGGCAACAATGCGGGCCATACCGTGGTCAACGAACACGGAACCTTTAAACTCCATATCCTTCCTTCGGGCATCCTTGATCCTTCGATCGTCAATGTGATTGGCAGCGGCGTTGTGGTCGATCCGAAGGTATTGATCAAAGAGATCGCTGATTTGCAGGCTCGAGGAATCAGCACCTCTCGGTTGGTAATCAGCGAGCGCGCCCATGTGATTATGCCCTATCACGTGATGATCGATCAACTTCAAGAGACCTCGCGTGGCGATCAGCGCATCGGCACGACGGGACGCGGCATTGGCCCGGCCTATGCCGACAAAATGAGCCGTTCAGGTATTCGTATGGGCGATCTGCTGCACGAAGAGACCTTGCTCGGTCGTTTGCGCGTTGTTTTGGAAGAGAAGAACCGCGTGCTGACCAAGCTCTACGGCGCGCAGCCGCTCTCGCTCCACGATACCTATCTAACCTATTTAGACTATGGTCGCCAGTTGGCCGACTATATCACCGATATTCACCCGATTGTGCATCGCGCACTCGAGAAAAATATGCCTGTGTTGCTGGAAGGCGCTCAAGGCACACTGCTCGATGTCGACCACGGCACCTACCCCTATGTGACATCGTCGTCGCCGGGCGCTGCTGGCGCTTGTCAGGGCACCGGTATTGGCCCAAGCGCGCTCAACTCGGTGGTGGGCGTCTTCAAAGCCTTCGCAACCCGCGTGGGCGAGGGTCCCTTCCCGACCGAAGTCGATGGCGAAGATGCCGACCGCTTGCGCCAGATCGGCACTCCCTGGGCCGAGGTAGGCACCACCACTGGCCGCCTGCGCCGCGTGGGCTGGTTCGATGCGGTCTTGGCGCGCTATGCGGCTCAGCTAAACGGCATCGACACCTTGGTGATCACCAAGCTCGACGTGCTCGACCAACTGCCGTCTATCAAGATCTGCACTGGCTATAAGCTGCACGACGCTGAACTATCGCACCCGCCCTCGAATCTGTCGGTGTTGGGCCAAGTCGAACCGATCTACGAAGAGATGCCGGGTTGGATGACGCCTACATCGCATATTCGCAACTTCCAAGATCTGCCGGAGGCAGCCGCCAACTATGTCGCTCGCCTCTGTCAGCTGATCGGCGCCCGGGTCGGTATGATCTCGGTTGGCCCCGGCCGCGACCAGATCATCCACGTCAACGAGATCTTCTAAAATGTGACTTGCAAACATTCCGTCAACGTTCTATAATATCGAGCGTTGGCGGAATGAACTCCTTCAACAAGCGGGTTAGAAAAACAGCGATTTGACAAAATTTCGCAGTTAATGTATAATCACCCGCGTTGAGACGAAAACTAAATGATCCCCGATAGCTCAACGGTAGAGCGTCTGACTGTTAATCAGAATGTTCCAGGTTCGAATCCTGGTCGGGGAGCCAAACGAAAGAACGGTAGATTTCTACCGTTCTTTTTTTATGCTTTGCCAACTCAGACTGCTTGCATAACAGAGGCGGAAAGATCTTCACCTTCCATTCGATCTCTAGCGCGTCCGCCTTCGGCTATCAGATGGGCTAAGCAACCCTCATCCCCGGCCCTTCTTCCCCATCTATGCATTAGCCAAAAGTCGTGTCGGCAGCAAAAGGCGATCGTTTGCATACCATCGCGGGAGTATCCTTGAGAGCACAAAACGCGGAGAGCTTGTACAACATTCACCCCCTCGCCCGCAGTGCGGGAGAGGGGGCCGGGGGGTGAGGGCAGATAACGCTGACCGTATGTCGATTTGTGGGTAATGTACAGTTGCGGGAGAAGGGAGCCTGCCTCTGCCGTTCTGAGGAAAGAAGTTGTGAGAAATTTCGCGCTACAGCGCGAAATTTCTCACAACAAACATGGTCAAGTTCCACTCTGCCCAAGGCCAAATAGAATTAATCAACCGGATTTGGTATTAGCTAGAATCTTCGGTGTCCCCGAAATGCTATCCACTCTCAACAGGCTAAAGAAAGCGCAGATCGCGCAGCGCAATACCCAGCTCGCGCGTGTCAGCTTGCTGAAAGAGCTCTTGGGGCGACCAAGCCCTATCAAGCTCAAATGAGATCGTTGGCTCTTGCTCTGAGATAGGCGGTAGATAGACAAACAGCTCCTGCCATTTGCCCAGCTGCGCGCTGTCCTTCGAGCGCACACAGCTCACCACTTGATCGTTGATTTTGATCGTGAGCGTGCGAGCGACGGGCGGCAGCAGCACCTGCATGGCGAGCAGACGGGCTTGGGCAGGTCGTTCCAAAACAAACTGAGCCTCGGCGCTGGTCCAACAAAATGGTCGCTGCTGATCGCTCTCTTCCACCGGATAGACCCCTTTCACGATCTGGGCATCGATCTGCTTGAAATCGAGCCAACTTGGGCGAACCGCCACTTTACGCTTGCGCGCCACCAGCGCCAGAAAGTCGTTCTCGACGATTCCAGCTTTCACCAAGGCTTGCTCAAAACTGCATAGCAGCATCAGCAGATTGATATCTTCGGGCTTGTCGGGGTCGAAGTTGCCCACGATATACTCTAGCAGCTTGTGCAAGATCGCGCCGCCGTAGGGATATTCCGCCACAACCTCAAAATAGCGCTTGATGACGGGCAAAATATCGGCTGAGCGCACCGATTCAGAAGGATCGATATGCTTCATAAATTCGATGCTGGGGCGTTCTTCGACGCTTTTGATCTCGTTGCTTTGGCTGTGTATGCGGTAGTGAGGCGGCAGTGCGGCCAGCAGAGTGTTGATGATCGTGAGACGCTGATCGTCCCATTGCCAGCGACTCGGCCCGACGTATTCGTTGATAATCAGATAACCGCCCGGACGCAGGCTACGCAGCACTTCGGCCAGCACATATTCCAGCCGCTCGACATGGTGCAAGCTCATCGAAAAGAGCACCACATCGTAGGCCTGTTCAGGCAGGCGCTCGGCTTGGATATCGCAGGCTCGGAAGTGGGCGTTGTTAATGGCGCGACTGCTCGCCGCATCTTGGGCGATGCGGATCGCGTGGGGTGAGATATCGATCCCTTCGATCTGCTCGCAGAAGCCGCTTTCAGCGATATACAGCTCCCAGCCGCCGTTGCCGCAGCCAATGCTGAGCCAACGGCTCTGCGGCGAGATCTCAAATTGCTCAATCAGCTTCTTGAGCCAAACCTTCTCTCCCGTGGTGAAGACCATGCCTATCAAAGGCTGTACATAGAGATCTTGAATCAGAGGCGAGTCCAACCATCCATCGATACGCGCTTGCTGCCGAGCTTCGGCGATCTTGCCCCAAATCTCCATCGTAGCCTGAGACATGCTTATTCTCCCAGATTAGGATAAAGAGATAGCTCGTCCTAAGCCATCAAAGAGCTTCAGTAAAAGTCTATTCTATCCAATGGCTGATTATAATACGTTTTGGGCTTGCTATCGATTGTAGGATTAGACCGGATCAAGAATCTCCGAATCGTACTGCTTCATAACAGCTTGATGCTCGCTTAGTGGCATTCTATGCAGGGTTGCGATCAGCTCGCGCAGTCGTGGCGTCATAATAATCAGGTAGCGGGTTGGCCCAGCCGCTTCGTAGTAGGCGTGGGCCACTCCGGCGGGCACAAACACGGTCGTGCCTGCGCTCGCCTCTCGAATGCGGTCGAGGAAGCGAAAGGTCAGCGTCCCTTCGAGGATATGCCATGCTTCATCGTCGGAATAGTGGACGTGTAGATAGTCTGGCCCGCTGCCGCTCCACTCTTGAATATCGAACGAGCGCCCAAAAGCCGCAATCGCTGCTTGACCCTCTGATCGTAATCCATACGCGGGCACAATAAGCGCTTCTGGCATCCTCGCTCCCTTTCATTTCTAATCGGCCTGTTCTCTAAAACCAGACTAACAGCTCTGTCAATAGCAGGGCGGCGTCGTCTCTTCCCCAAAGAAGTCCTTGGCGCGTCCGCCTACGGCTATCAACATCCCTCCCGCAGCCTCAAAGTGCTAGCTGCGAGCAGAGCTCGCCTTAAAACCCTGCACCACCAAGCGATTGCGGATAACGAGAAAAGGCGAACGCAGCTCTATGCGTTCGCCTTCTTGGTGATGTATATGAGTGCTACACAGCGCGCTCTTGCTGCACAAATGTGATCAATTGACGGATCTGACCGATATGATAGCCGACGTGGCTGAGCAAGACCTGGCTGCCGCCCGCGATCTGATCGTTCCACTCGCTCTGCTGCATCAGTTGAAGAGCATCGTCGAAGGCAGCCTGAATCTGGCTGCGCAGATCCTGCCACTCTTCGGCGCTGACCTGACTATAGCGCCAGCTCCAATCCCAGTCGCTGTTGGGCTTCTGGCCGCGCGCCATAGAGCGAAAATAGTCAAGCAGAAAGAGAATGTGGCCACTATGCCCCGCGATTGTTACCTTTTCGGGTGCATAGGCCAGCGAAGCCTCTTCAGCGCTGAGCGAATTAAGGCTTGGCAATACGCCTTGGAATGGGCCGTCGAGTACAAAGCTAGGGCTGTCTTCTGGCAGCACGCCAAAGATTTCTTTGAACAGATGGATGCTCCACTCTTGTTGGCTGTTAGGCATACTCATCGTTTTGTCCCTTCTGATAAAGCGACTACGTAGCACGATTGTACGAAACAAACCCTGACAACTGTATGGCAGCTTTTAGGCGCTGTTGGCATCGTTTTCATAGACGGCCAGCATAGTGCGCAGCTCTTGGGCCAAAGCGGCCCGCCACGCGACAGGTTCGAGCAGTTCGGCGCCCGGCCCAAGCCAGCGCAGCAGCGCAAAGGCCAAAGCTGGGACATACTCGCCGTAGCGCATCAAGACGCTGCCATCGTTTTGGGGTTTGAACTCGGCGTAGGCGTAGTACCAATCTTCTTGCAAACGCTTGGCCTGCTCGGCCGTGATCCGCAACAGCACAGGTGAACTCTGCATCCAGTCTTGCATGGCCTGCTGAAGCCAGCGTCGCCCCAAAACCTGCTCGATCCGAAACTCGCTTTTAGGCTGCTCTAGCTTGTGAGCAGCAACCAAGGACAATACTCGATCGGCCCGCCAGATGCGGCTGCTTTGGCCTTCTTCAAGCGGCAAGGTCACTAAATACCAGCGTTCGCGATCCCAAAACAGACCTAACGGCTGCTGGATACGCTGTTTGGGTGCGCTATAGCGCGTTTGGTAGACGAAGCTGACGGCTTGGCCGTGGTAGATCGCTTCAAGAAAGCGCGTGATCACTTCGCTCTCTAGCTGGATAGCTTCGGCTTGAGTTTGGGTTTCGCCATCGGTATCGGTGTGGAAGATATCGCGCGGCGTTCGTTCAAAGCCAATGATCTGCTCACTCTGGGCGAGCACGTTTTGCATATGTTTGGGTAGGGCAGCCAACAGCTTATCGCTCGCGCTTTGGAGATCGTTGGCGAAGGGACGCACCCGAAGCCGTGCCAAGAGCGCTAGCCCCGTCAGCAGCGAGGTCGCCTCTCCAAGCGAAAACATAATCGGTGGTAGCAGATAGCCCTCGACCAAGCGAAAACCACCCCCACGACCTTGTTCGGCATAGATCGGCACTCCAAGAGCGCAGAGCATATCGATGTCGCGATAGATGGTGCGCACCGAGACCTCAAAGCGGCGAGCCAGCTCACTCGACGAGAGTGTGCGTCCCGATTGCAATAACAAAACGATTCCTAAGGCGCGCTCAAAGCGGTTCATAAGCTCCTTTACGAGCGAGAAGATTGCTTCAGCAAATTAGGCGCACAAGCGATTCGACCGATTTACGTAAAAAGCTGCCGAAATGGAAAGAGTCATGGTCGAATCGGGTCAACTGGCAACGTTTTTTCTCACGAGCGAGACGTTCGGCAGGAAGCGTCGCGTCTCGCAAGAATGATCGACTCTCGAACGACAAGCTGTGATCAGCCCTAAATGTTACAAAGACGCAGGAGAATCCCTTATGACAAGTCTTGCCTATCGTGGTACAATGCATACATATGATGAAAGTTTACCTCGCTAACAAACTGGTTCTTTGTTTATCCGCTGTTGTAGATCTCCTCGGTATCACTTCTCTGCTACTTCTATTGGGATGAGGGGCGTGCTTTCTCTTTATCGGGTTGAATCGAATCATCCTTTTTCTCTCTGGTCGGAATAAACTATTGTACTGCTTGTTGAGACTGATAACTATTCGCTTGGCTCTTATATCTAGCATTCAAAAGTATCCAAAAGCTCTCAAAAAGTCCTCTTCGTTACAAAACCTCTTTGAAGCGGAGTATACTCCGAAAGAAGCGTCAATAGTTTGTAGCATTCTATTCCGTGGAATCAAGAAACGACCATGGCACATCAGGGATATTTTTAAGTAATTACTCAAAACATTCTATCCACTATTAAATCCTATTTTTAGAGCGAATTCAAGCTGATCTAAGCTATGAAGCGATCTAAGTTATGGCGAAGAATGCTACATAGTTTGTTAAACAGAAAAACTGCCTAATATAAGCTGAAAATTCAACATATATGGCGTTATCATGAACTGTTTCCGCTTATGGGAGAACAGTGGTTTATTGTTGTCAGATTTGCTTCAGAATTACTAAGTTGTTGGAGATTTTGTAAAACTTTAATGAAAAAACAAAAAGGGGCTAGAAATTTGGATCATTTCATGATAGACTAGTGTAGCTGTTATTGTGGGTGATTGATGAAGGTCTCTTTGCATAATATAGTGTAATAGAACCGAGATCACCCAAAGCCGGCCTAATTTTTGAAGTGGGCAGGACGAATAACAGAGCTTTAAGAATAGACTTCAATACTCTATTCTTAAAGGATTGAGCGCATTGTTTGTTAATGCACGTTGTGGGTGCAGAAAGGATCCTGGCTCGATGCTTGCGCGACTGTTTGTTGGAAATCTGTCTTGGAGCGTTACCGACGCGGAACTTGGCGACCTCTTCTCTTCGTTCGGAGAGGTTCAAAGCGCCCGTGTGATCACCGACCGCGAAACCGGTCGCTCACGCGGTTTCGGCTTTGTGGAAATTGAAACGGATAGCATTTCGGATGTCATTCGCGCTGTTGATGGTCGCGAATTGAATGGCCGTCCGGTACGTGTAAACGAGGCTGAGGCCCGCAACAGTGGCAGCCGACGCCCAGGAGGCACCGACCGTGATCGAGGTGGATCGGGGCGCTGGTAAAGCGCTTTCGTGAAGCAGATACTAAAAACGCCGGGAATTCCCGGCGTTTTTAGTGTAGATCGTCTAGGTAGAGGACCTGAAAGCAGATGTATTTCTTGGTAGTCATGCTGCGACGTCCTTTGTTTAGAAGGTCATTGCTCGGAAGTGTTCATATTCTTCTTCTTCTAAGAGACCCAAACCAACCTGTTCAGCGATAAAGTCTCCCATAGCCGCCGTGTTGGGAAAGCTTACGACGACCTCTCCGCTGCCCTCATTAAAGGCACAACGCCAGATATGCCCCATTCGTTCCTCTTGCCATACGCGCAAAGCAATTGTAGACGTTGTGAATTCTGTCCCCATTGCTGTCTTCTCCTTTTTATGCCCTTTATAATTTAGTAGACGAATGACAAACGCGAAATGTTTTCGCTGGAAGATGAGAAACTGCTGAGACGGTCTTGTGGCTGTGAAGGATGTCTCGCTCGTTAAAGACAGGCAGCCAGTTAGAAGAAACTAGAGGTGTGAGCTAGAACAAGGAGTAGAATGGCTGCATCGACAACCAGAATCGGCTCTGTATAAAAGTGTTAGGCAGGAACACATTGGCCCGCCAATGGGGAGAGTTTGTATGGGTTGATTACACTTCAGCTGATTCAAGTAGTATCATATCAAAAAAATAAAAAATTGCCCCAGTCCTTTGACGGAATATTTCTAGTACAGAAAGGCTATTTTCTTTTGTGCTAGTCACCTTCGATTGTACAGCTCGCCTATTGTGGTTAAAATAGCTTTAAAATTCCTATGCCTACGTTCTCTATAGGGTGGCGGAGCGAGCGAGCTTATAGGGTGGTGCTGCTACTGAGAGGAATGTTGGCTTAATGGGCTAGACCCAAAGCATCTTTTCTATATGTGTAGTAAGCATTTTTCACGCCACGACTTCGCAATTTGGCCACATGGCGCGCTCTGTTTTGAACGATCTGTCTTCTGGTATCATTCTATAATCAGATAAGGTTTATACTAGAGGCACAGCAGCGATCTCGACGTAGGTTTTGCAAGCATAAAGCTAGACCTAACCTCGTAAGCGGCTCTTCAGACCTAGCTGTTCTTGTCGAGGCTCATGGCTAGCATGTACCTTTTGACCATGCGTACAGGCAGGCTCAAGATCGTTTAGCTCTGTTGAGCAGGCTGTAATGCTAGGAATGACATTGCGATCGGCTGGGCAAGGGTTGAGACCTTAGAGCATGCAGCGGATTGGCGCAGAGAAGATGGTGTTATGGCAACGCTTTTTTTGATCTGTGGTCTGCCGGGTGCAGGCAAAACAACCCTTGCAAGAGAGCTTGAACAGCAGCACTCGGCGATACGTTTTTCGCCCGATGAATGGATCACGCAGATTATCGCTGATGTCAACGATCGCGCGGAGCTCGACCGCTTGCGTACGCCGGTCGAATCGCTCCAGTGGCAGGTGGCGAAACGCTGTTTGGTTTTGGGCTGTAATGTTATTTTAGAGTGGGGATTTTGGTCGCGGGAAGAGCGCGACTTCTATCGACGAGAGGCTGAAGCTTTAGGTGCAAAAGTACAGCTGATCTATTTAGCGGTTGAACCTGATGAACTGTGGAGGCGTCTTGAGCGGCGAAACGCTGATCTTCCAGAAGGTAGCTTTACAGTGACGAAGGAAGAGCTAGACCTTTGGTCGAGCTGGTTTCAAGAGCCGAGCGCCGATGAACTAGAATGATATACTATGCCTGAGTTAATTTTTTCACTGATTATGGGCGATGGATCACGCCATTTCGCCGGAATGCCGGAAGAGGTCTCTTGGTACGACCTGCGTGATCATATCGCGAAGCTGCCGGGTGCAGAGCTCACCAACTTTGTTACAGACGATGTGCTCGAGGCTTGGATCGAATTTAACTATGCAGGCCACGAATTCTCAATCAACAACCAATACGGAGAATACTGGTTCTTTGTCAACGATCCGCGCTGCCCTGACAGCATCCTCCAAGATGTTCTAAGCTATTGCGAACGTTTACTTGAGAGGTAACTGAGCGAATGAACGATTTGCGTGATGGCCCCCAAGCCCAAACACATACGCAACGCGAGGAAGTTCTTCAGCGCATTATTGCCGATTTGCATGCAACGTATGGGCAGAAGTTGCTCGCTATCGGCCTCTATGGCTCTATGGCGCGCCAAGAAGATCTTCCCTTTTCAGATATCGAGCTCTTTTGCATCGTCGAAGGCACCCATATCGATCATTCTGAAGAGTGGGTTTATGGTTTAGGGAAGGCCGAAGTTAATATCTATAGCTACGATCGCGCTATGCAACGGGCCCAAGTCGTTGATATGAAATGGCCCTTGCGACAAGGCAAGTTTTTGCGCGCCCAACAACTGTATGGCGAGCCGCACCTGCTGCAAGACCTGCGCCAATTGGTGTTGGCCGTCGATCTCAAGCGCTTCCACGAGACCATCGCAGCCATGGCGATCGGCGAGGTCTACGAATGGATCGGCAAGATCCGCAATGCGCGTTCCAGTGGCTATTACTATGCGCTGCCCGGCATCGCCTGTGACATGGCTGAACATGTAGCCTTAATGCTCGGCTTGGCGCACCGTTTCTGTTACACAACCGGTGTGCGCATGCTCGAGGAATCCTTACAACTGCCCGATCTTCCCGAGGGTTATGAAGCGCTGTGCCAACTGGTGATGAGCGGTCAACTCAGCGACAACGATTTAATCATCGAGAGCTGCGAACGCCTCTGGCAGGGCCTCAACGTATGGCTGAGCCTGCATCAAATCGATATGACGCCCTATACCACTTGGCCTTTTCATTCCCGATCGGCGTCCTAAAGCTGCTTGCTGGCATAAGCTGGTTCAGAAAGGTTTGTTGCGCGCCATGTGCAACAAACCTTTTGTTTCTATGCTACACTCCCCTATATTTCAGCAACACACTCTATACCTTAGCCTAGTGTTTGATAGCAAATCCTATTGATCATGCCACATCCGCTTGATCACTTTAGCACTCTGGCGGCTTGCTCTCTTCCCCAAAGAGGCTTGCTAGCGCGTCCGCCTACGGCTACCAACAGCTCGCCCGTAACAAAGGTGTGGTAAGTGTGTGTCGAGAGACCGCCCCAAAATACAATGATTCAAGCGGATTTCGTATCGCGAATGCTGCTTGAATCATACCAAATTCGTTTGAAAGACGTGCATTTGCTTAACGCGAGAAAACAAAACGAGGGAAAGACGTTGTGTGCTATTTCGCGCGACAGCGCGAAATAGCACACAACAAAAAGAGGTACGTTCCACTCTGCCGAAGGCCAAATAGAAAGTAATCAACCGAATTTGGTATCACAAGGCTGCCATTGAGGCTCGCTCGCTGAAAATGGAGCAGTCATACCGAATCCGTGTAACGGCTTGCATGTTCTTAGCGCAGAAAAACGACAAAGCGGGAAAAGGCTTGTGTAAACAAAAGATTTCAAGTTCCGCTCTGCCGAAGGCCAAACAGAAAATAATCAACCGGATTTGCTATCACAACAGATTTTGCTAACACTCTGGCTTGTTTAATCTTCGGCAAACTTGTATAAGCCCTACAAGGTGGAGAAGACCCCAATGTTAGTGCCCAAAACAGATTTTGTCGGTCTCGATCAGTATATCCATTTGGCGGCTGGCGGCGAGACACCTTGGCTGAAACAACACGACGAGGCGGTCGCGCGTTTTCGGCGCGATAAAAGCGGCGGCATGGTTGGGCGTTCGCAATTCGAGCTGGTACATACACGTGTGCGCGAGCGTCTGGCGGGCATGCTCGGGCTCGAAAGCGACGATATCGCCTTGGTCGGCAATGCATCGACCGGCATCGGCCAAGTCGTTTCGTCCTTTGATTGGCAGGCGGGCGACAATGTAGTGGTTGCCGACATCGAGTTCCCCTCTGGCTCGTTCGCTTTAGCGCGTCTGCAGAAGCTTGGCGTCGAGTTGCGCGTCGTCAAAACCGAGCGCGCCTACCTCTCGATCGACGAGATGATCGCGGCCTGCGATGAGCGTACCCGTTTGGTTGTGGCCAGCTATGTGAGCTACTTTTCGGGTCAGCGCATCGATGTCGCGCGCTTGGCCGAAGGGGTGCATCGCCATGGTGCGGCCCTGCTGCTCGATGCGACCCACGGTTTGGGCGTTGTGCCTGTGCCGGGCCAGCATTGCGACTTTGTGGTCAGCAGCTGCTACAAATGGCTGTTGGGCACGGCGATGGGCATTCTGGCTTGGAATCGGCGGCGCTGGCCCGCGTTCGAGCCCTTGGGTGTGGGCTGGCGTTCGACCACCAACGCCCTCTTGCTCGACCAAGCCGAGCGCTACCAACTGCGCCCCAACGCCATTCGAGCCGAGGCGGGCAACTCAAATCATCTCGATGTCTATATTCTCGATAGCGCGCTGGCCTATTTAGAACAGGTTGGGATCGATGCGATCAGCGCCTATGTTTTAGATCTGAGCGGCAAGCTGCGGGCTGGCATGCAACAGCTCGGCCTCGACCTGATTACGCCCGAGCCGCCCGATGAGCGAGCTGGTAATATCTGCTTTCTGCACCCCGATAGTGAAGCAGTCGCACTGCGGGCGGCTGAGAAAAACGTTTTGATTTGGGGCAGCGACGGGCGCGTGCGTAGCTCGGTACACCTTTACGCGACAGAGGAGGATATAGAGCGTTATCTCGAGCTTTTGCCCCACATCCTCTAGCGCTTCCTTTTGAAACGTTAGTTTTGGGGAGGTCTTTCGGCACACACAGCTACCAGCCTCGTTTGGTGGGCGGGAGGTTGGTAGCCGTAGGCGGACGCGCCAAGAAACGAATGGAAGGGAAAGACCTCGCCGCAGCAAGCTGAAGAAGGCAACTGGAATTGTTATGATCCGAAATCGGCATGCCCGCTCTCAAAGCGGGCATATTTTAATGATTTCATTACTCATTCTTTACTTGCTTGTAGAATCCTAAACGCTATGCTTTAGGTAATTATTGTGTATTCTCATTTTCTAGTGATGCACCTATGTTGCTGATATAGCTTTCATATAAGTCCCTGACAGCGATCTGGACCCAAGCCTTTTCATAGCGGCCGCGCCTCGGAATTGGGAGAAGATATGTACCTATCTCAGCGCCAGAGCATCTTAAGCTATCTGCTTTTCCTCTGCTTAATCGGCCTGCCGATCAGTGTTGTTCAATACTTTGAAGCCGCAGACCTGTTTGTATTGATGCCTTACCTGATCGGCTTTGGTTTCGGCCTCGTTGTGCTGGTGAGCTACTGGCTTGGCTGGAACCATGCTCCGCGAGTAATGGTGATCGCTGTGACCGGTTTGGTTTCGCTCTTCACCCTGATGCAGACGACTGACCCGAGGCTTGATATCGCTCTGCTCTTGCCGCCGATTCTAGCGCTGGTCTGCAGCGATGTGCGTTGGGTGATCGCGACAGGCATAATTACCCTCTTGGCTTTTGTGGCTCGCATCGTCATAATCGGCCTAGTCCCTAACTTTACGCCGCTGACCTTTTATCTGATCGTTGTTATAGGGATAGTATTGGCGAGTATTGTGCAGGGCACCAGTAATCACCAAGTTGAGATGGCCCTTAAACGCGCTGAGGATGCGGCTCAAGCCTTAGCCGATATGAATCTCGATCTCGAAAAGCAAGTTCGTGAGCGCACAGCTGAGCTTGAGCAGCGCACCCAAGAGCAGGCGCACCTGATGGATGAGCAAGCCCATCTCTTAGACGAATTGCAACGCCAGCACGAGCATATTCGTTCGCTCAGCGTGCCGGTTATTCCCATCAGCGCCAAAACGATCGTTATGCCCTTGATCGGCACGCTCGATCAAGAACGCATCGCCTTTCTGCGCGAACGAGCTTTGAGCGCGCTCAACGATCAGAAGGCCCGCCAGATGATTTTAGATGTCACGGGCGTGGCGATGATTGATAGCGAGGTGGCACAGGGCATTTTGAGCGTTGTACGAGCGGCGCGCCTGATGGGTGCCGAGGTGATTTTGGTTGGAATACGGCCCGAAGTGGCCGAAACGATCGTCGGCTTAGGTGTGAGCTTGGGCGAGCTACCGACCTATCGCGACTTGGCCGATGCTCTGCAAGGCGCCACCAGCTTGCCAGAGCTTGTCTACAGCCAAGCAACAAACGCTCTGCATCTCAATTAGCGAAGAGGAACCTTGCCTAAGGTGATAGTGGAATCTCTCTAAGTAGTGGGGGGTGAGCTGTGCTCGATCGAGCACAGCTCAACTTTTTGTTACTCTAAGACGCTGTCGAGCAGGGCGTCGGCGATCTGCAAAGGCTCAGCGATGCTGCGGTTGATCAGCACGATCGCGCTCAGCGAGCGGTCGCTGCGGCGCAGAATCGTGGTGCGGAAGCCGATGCTATCGCCCGTGTGGTAGACGACCGGCTGCTCGCGACGCAGAAACCAACCCAAACCATAGTCGACGCCCGCTTCGTTCGTATCGGAATGGACCGCGAAAACCTGCTGCATCAGATCGGCGGGCAGCAGCATGCCCGAGCGGAGCGCTGAATCCCAGTGGGCCAGATCGCTGACCGAGCTATAGATGCCGCCGTCGCCTTGGGTGGCGCTGGTGAGGCTTTGGTCGGTGCGCTGCCATACGCCGTCGATCAGCGAATAGCCATAGGCGCGCTCGTCGATTTGGGTACGGCCCTGATCGTTGAGCAGGGTGCGCGCCATACCGCAGGGCAGGAAGATCTGTTCGCGCAAGAAGTCGCCGAAAGCTTGATCGCTGACTTTGGCTACGATCAGAGCCAGCAGACAGTAGGCCGTGTTGCTGTAGCGGTAGCTGCTGCCGGGCGCGAAATAGCCCTGTTGATGCGGGCGCACAATCTCGAGCACATCTTCGTCGCGTACCTGCTCGCTTTGGTCGGCTGGCAGCAGCTCTTCGTAGTCGAGCAGGCCCGAGCGGTGGCAGAGCAGATCGCTGATGCTGATTTCGTTCCAGAAGGCTGGAGCATCGGGGAAGAAGCGCGCCAGCCGATCGCTTAGGGACAGCTTGCCAGCCGCGACCAGCTTCATACAGGCCATGGCGGTGAACTGTTTGCTGACCGAAGCGAGGCGATAGTTTGTGGTGCTTGTGGCGGCTTGTTTCTCTTCGAGATTGGCGTAGCCGTAGGTGATGCTAAGCAGTGGTGCGCCGTTTTCGAGCACGAGCGCGCTGATGCCCGGGCACTCGCCGCGAAAATCGGCCAACAACTGATCGAGAGTTGGAGTTGGATCGGTCATGGTTCCTCTTGAGATAGAGCGATTGATGCTTGGCCGTATTGTACACGAGCTTGTGAGAGAGTATCTGTCCGTACCCTGAGTCCGTCGAAGGGTACGAACGGTCGCACATGGCTTCAACAAGCTCAGCCAACGCTCGGCTCGGACGGCTTTAGGCAGCGAATGCAGCGAATGCAACGAAATTCAGCGTTTGAAACTGCTTGGTGTCTGCACCAGGAAGGCCTCAGCGAAAACAGCGAAACGGCTTCGTCGTTTGGTGGGCGGGATGTTGGTAGCCGGAGGCGGACGCGCCTGGGACCGAATGGAAGGAAGAGACTTAGCCGCCTGAGCGAGAGCCAAACTATTGCGAAAGCTTTTGTAAAAGGGAAAGGCTTGAAACGCTGTCGTTTCAAGCCTTGTTGAAGGCGAGTAAACACGAATCAGGCGACGTGGCCTTTATCTGCAGCTCTCATTTGTATTCAAGGAAGGTAGTGGGCCCTGGCGGTCGTGGCCATGGGTAAGCTGCAATTACTCGCTCTGTGAGATAATATTCTGTATTGACATAACGCTTTTGCTGCGGGCCTTAATCGATGATGGCTTGGTAGGCTAGGGCGCGGAAGACCGCGTCGGGTGTCTCGAAGCTCATCATGGACTGGCACATGTAGAGCCCGACCATCTCTTCGCGCGGGTCGACCCAGTAGTAGGTCTTGGCCGCACCGGCCCAGCCGAACTCGCCGACCGATCCGAGCACACCTGCGGCGGCTGGATCAAGCGCCACGCGCGAGCCGAGCCCGAAGCCGTAGCCCGGGTTGGGCATGCCGCCGAGGGTATAGGGCAAGAGCGCGGCTGGTATGTGGTTGCTATGCATCAGTTCGAGCGTCTTGCGGCTGAGGATGCGCTCGCCTTCGGCTGTTTTGCCACTGAGCAACATTTGGGCGAAGCGCGCGTAGTCGCCGATGGTGCCGTAGAGGCCGATACCGCCGCGCGCAAAGGTGTCGGGCTGATCGTCGGGGTAGGACTCTGAGACGTCGATTCGCTCGTTGTAGCCTTCTGTCCAAGCTTGGAAGAGCTTGGAGAAGGTTTGGTCGGGACCGAAGAGATCGGGCAGGCCATACATGGCCGAGAGGCGCTGCTTCTTTTCGGCTGGAACGGCAAAAGCGGTGTCTTCCATGCCCAAGGGAGTAAAGAGACGCTCTTCCAAGAATTCGCCGAGCGCTTGGCCCGAGATGATCTGGATGAGATGGGCGGCTACATCGATGCCGAGGCTGTAGTGCCATGAGGTGCCGGGCTGGAAGGCTAGCGGCAGCTTGGCTAGCTCGTCGATGATGGCTTCGAGCGTGCGGCTGCCATCGTTCATCAACTTCGCTTCGCGGTAGAGCTCTGCGACTGGATAGTCTTCGAGAAAGTCGTAGGTCAAGCCGCTGGTATGCGCCATTAAGTCGCGCACGGTCATAATGCTGCTCAGCTCGCTAAGCGTGCCGTCCTTGTTCATCACCTTGACCGAACCGAAGGCGGGAATATATTTGGCGACTGGATCGGTTAGCAAGAAGCGCCCTTCTTCGTAGAGTGTCATTAGGGCTGTGCAGATGATCGGCTTGGTCATCGAGTAGAAGCGAAAGATCGTATCGGCCTGCATGGGCAAGTTGGCCTCTTGATCGCGCCAGCCGAAGCTTTCGGCGTGTACAACCTGGCCGCGCCGCAAGATCATCGTGTTGATGCCCTTGATAAGGCCTTTATCGATATAGGCTTGCATGGCCGGTTTGATGCGTTCGAGACGCTGCGAGCTGATACCGACTGCTTCCGGGCTTTGTTGTTGGGTTTGAACCATCTCTTTTCCCTTATCGTTTCAGTTCTACACGAGTAGTGTATAGTTTCTCTGGTCGCAGCTAGATCTGAAATTGAAAACCCTCGTAGCCTTTCGCTGCGATCTCGTTGCACAGCTTGCGATAGTTGTTGAGACCCCCGGTATAGGGCATAAAGATGCGCGGCTTGCCGGGGATATTTGCGCCGATGTACCACGAGTTGGCAAGCGGGTAGAGCGTTTTATCGGCTTCTTGATTGACATGCTCGACCCATTTATCTTCGGCGACTTTGCAGGCTTCGATACAGGTAAGGTCGTTTTGGCGCATAAACGCGATACAATCGCTGATCCATTCGACATGCTGCTCGATGGCGACGGGCATATTGGTGAGCACAGACGGGCTGCCCGGGGCGGTGATCATAAATAAATTGGGGAAGCCGTGGGTCTGCAAGCCGAGATAGGTGCGTGGCCCGTCGGCCCACTTTTCGCGCAGGCTGAGATTGTCGCGCCCGCGAAAATCGATCTTGAGCAGCGGGCCGGTCATCGCGTCGAAGCCGGTGGCGAACACGATCACATCGAGCTCGAAATGCTCGTTGCTGGTGCGTAGCCCGTTCGGCGTGATCTCTTCGATCGGCGCACTACGAATATCGACGAGACGCACATTGGGGCGATTGAAGGTCGCAAAATAGTTGGTATCGACTGGCAGACGCTTAGTGCCAAAGGGATAGTCGGTCGGGCAGAGCAGGCGGGCGGTTTCGGGGTCGTGAACGATCTCGCGGATCTTCTGACGAATGAATTCGGCGGCCTCACAGTTCGACTCGATGTTGGTGTTGAGGTCGTTAAAGGCCCCCAGAATGGAGAAACCACCGGTCTGCCAGGCCTCTTCAAAGACTTCGCGGCGCTCTTGGGGAGTAGCATCGAGAGCCGATTTATTGCGTAGAAGCGGAAAACAACTCATACCCGAATAGGATTCGCGGTCGGCTTGGCGAATCTCTCGGTAGCGGGCTTTGATTTCGGCCAGCTCTTCGGCGCTAAGCGGGCGGTTGCGAGCTGGTGCGACGTAGTTGGGGGTGCGCTGAAAGACGGTCAGGTGGGCAGCTTGTTCGGCGATTACGGGGATAGCTTGGATCGCGCTCGAGCCAGTGCCGATCACTCCGACTCGCAGGCCGCTGAAATCGACCCCTTCGTGCGGCCACAAGCCGGTGTGGTAGACCTGGCCTTTAAAGCTCGCGAGCCCGGGCATATCGGGCATGTTGGGAACCGAAAGACAGCCAACCGCTGTGATACAGAAGGTGGCTGTTACTTGCTCTCCCTTATCGGTGTAGATTCGCCAGAGTATATTTGCTTCATCGAAGTGGGCCGCTTCGATGCGCGTATTGAACTGGATATCCCGGCGGAGATCGAAACGATCGGCTACATGGTTGAGGTATCGCAGAATCTCGGGTTGTGCGGGGTAACGTTCGCTCCATTCCCACTCTTGTTCGAGCTCCGGAGAAAACGAGTAGGAATAGTGTATACTCGGACTATCGCAGCGCGCTCCTGGATAGCGGTTCCAGTACCATGTGCCGCCGACATCACTCGCGCTTTCATAGACTCGAACGTGAAACCCGAGCTCACGTAAGCGATAGAGCATGTACATGCCCGAGAAGCCTGCACCGATTACAACAGCATCAAAGTGCTGTGTAGCTGGCTGGTGAGGCGGGGCAGATTGTTCTTGAGACACCATGTCGCTCTCCTAGCGAAACTATTCCAACGGCGGAATATCCTGTGCATGGTAGTGTGATGATGTGTATAAAGCAGTCAAGACCAATGTGATCTGACATTAATGGGTAGACTTATGGTTGTTGCTCAGGAATAACTGCGATCGCTTCGATTTCTATCAAAAGATCATCTCGAAAGAGCTTGCTGACTTCAACAGCGCTGCTCGCTGGCGGCTGATGGATATTAACAAATTGATCGCGAATATCGCGTACAATTGCTATTTGTGAAATATCGGTCAGAAAGTAGGTAAGTTTAATAAGATCTTTAAAGCTCGCTCCTACAGCTTCTAAAGCAAGACCGATATTTGTAAAAACTTGTCGAGTTTGGGCTGCTAAGTCACCTTCTCCAACAAGGTTGCCGTTGGCATCAAGCGCGACTTGACCGGCGATATAAACGGTAGTTCCTCTGTTAAGGGTAACTACGTGGGTATACCCTTTAACACTTGGCAAGCTAGTGGGATTTAAAAAACTCAGTTGAGGTTTGGTCGACATCTCTTAGATAGTCCTTTAACAATAAGGCGAATCCAAGCAGGATGAATAGACCAACATAGGCTTTGGAAGGGATCAATATAACCCGATAGGCAGTAGCTGATGAATTTCATTATAGCATGCTCTCTCAAAAAAGCTATAGTATTTTTGAACAGCGCTAAATTTAGAATACAGTACCCCATCTAGTTAGAAAAGGCAGCGACCGCATGACCGACATGCTCTACCCCGTCTTAGAAACAGAACGCCTGCGCCTCGAACCGATCTCGCAAGCGCATAGCGACTTTATCGTTCAGCACTTTCTTAATCCGATTGTGCAGCGCTTTTTGTACGATGCTGAGCCCATGACCCAGCCGGAAGAGGCTTTGGGGATTATCGATTTTTATCTGAATGCAACCAACGATAGCTACAATCGCTGGGTTGTGGTGCGCAAAGCCGACAATACCCCCCTGGGCACCTGCGGCTTCCATAAGTGGGATAAAGCCCATCGTCGCAACGAGATCGGTTACGATCTTAGCCCGCAATTCCACGGCCAGGGTTACATGCGCGAGGCGGTCAAAGCCTGCTTGAGCCACGCCTTTCGCCGTTTACAGGTGCATCGTGTCGATGCTTTTGTAGCCACTGATAACGAGCGTTCGTTGCACTTGTTGGAGCGACTCGGCTTCAAGCGCGAGGGCTTGTTGCGCGACTACTTTTGGAGTGGCGGCGTAGGCTACGATCACTATATACTCGGCTTATTGAAGAGCGATGCAGATTGGCTAGAAGCGGAACAAGTTTAGGCTTTGCAATCTAGCTCCTCCAAGTTTTGGCGGCGAGCTCTCTAGCCCAAAGATGGCTTCTAGCGCGTCCGCCTACGGCTATAAGCAGCAGTCCCGCCGAATGAGCTGCTATTCGCGTTCCGATACTACCTACAAACGCCGCATACAAATGGATTACTAGATCGCGCGTTGGGAACTTTGCAAGCGCAGAGAACGTTGTTCAATTCCAATGGAATTTCTTTGGCCAACAGGAGACTCTATGCAACGTTTTCTGCTTTTGCTTGTTGTACTTGGGGCGATCTTTGGGCTGCCAAGCTTGAGCTTTGCCGATGAGCCAAATCTAGTGCGCGACTTTAGCCAAGCCTCTCCCAATGGCGAGTTTCTGTTTGTACTGCTGGCCAACGATACAATCGATAGCTATAACCAAGCTGGCTCGGTTTTGCACAATGAGAGCTTGCGCCAGAGCTATCCTCAATCGGGATTGTATCGCAACGATGGCTCAAATACGCCGCTTTGGACGGTCGATTGGAACGCCAACGAAGTCATTGTCTCCTCCGATGGGCATAGCTTGGTGCGTTGGGGACCCTTCCCGGTCGCTGGGCGCTTCGATGAGGTCGCGTTGGAGTTTTATCGTGACGGTCGGTTGTTGAGGAGCTATCGAGTTGAAGATCTGGTGCGCGAGCCGAGCAGCCTGCCCGAAACGGTCAGCCACTACTTGTGGTTAAAGACGAGTAACTACGATGACACAATAGGGCAGCTCTCGCTCGAAACAGAGACGGGCGAGCAGTATCGCTTCGATTTGCAGAGCGGCGCGATCGTTGAGGCGAGTGGGCGCTTTGCAGATATGGATCTCGTCCGTATCGCTCTGCTCGTGCTTGTGATATCAGGCTTCTTCGTTGTTCTGCTCAAACGGCGCTAAGCCTCGCTTGCATGGCGACGGGCAGCCTCTGCGCCGTAGATCGGTTCGAGATAACGTTCAAGCATGGTGCAAAGCTCGCGCACAAGCAGACGATGTTCTTCGGCGGGCAAGGTCAGCGCAAGCGCGAAGACACTATGGGCCGCCTCGACGGCGATGCTGGCGTGGGCCCAGCGCTCTTGCTCGGGAACCCAAGGGGCACGTCGCGCAAAAACGCCTTCAAAATGCTGCTTGCCGCGATCGAGCAGACGCAAGCTGTCGGGATCGCTCGCCCCACGAGCCGCCCGATAGACCGGTAGAAAGCCGGGATTCTTCTCGATAAAACCTTCTAGCGCACGAACCGCCCGCTCAATCTCTTGGGGAAGCGACCAACGAGTGGGATCTTCTCCTTCCGGAACGGGCAAAATCGCATCGAGACCTTCTAGGTAGCGCACCGCTAAGGCCCGCACTAAAGCGCTTTTGTTGGGAAAGTATTGATAGAGTGTGCCGATCGAGATGCCTACGCGGGCGGCGATCGCATTGGTCGTGACCGGGTCAAGCCCTTGCTCGGCAAACATTTCGGCGGCAGTGTCGAGAATACGGCTCACCTGTCGTTTTGAGCGTTCTTGTATCGGCAATCGGCGCGGCTGGGATGCTTTGTCTTGCATCTGCTCTTGCTCAGAACGTGCTGTATCCTCTTGCATAAATCCCCCTGACAAGACCCTGAGATCTGATAAGTTGAGCGAACGATAGAGAAGCGATCGAACTGTTAGCTTATGACCAAGCGAGGACGCTGTCTCGCAGGCATCTTTATATCGCGAGCTTTTTATACCAAATCCAATTACCTTGTTATTTGTTGACCTTCGGCAGACTGGAACACAACTCTTTTCCTCGTTTTTGCTTTCCCAGTTGCGAGCATGCAAGCTTTTAAACGGCTGTGGTATAGGCTAGCCACACCAGTTTGTCTGCTGAAGACATGCTGAGTTTCAGATCGTTGTTCTGCAGCTTCTCAAGCTACTATACGTCAAGCTTTGGATATTGACAACAAGATTTGAATATGTTATTTTGTTAAAAACTGAGTAATTACTCACATTTACTACATAGCTACGTATAAACGATCTCTGCTTTCGGCCGTCGCTTGTAGGTGTTAGACGACATACATTTGAGGTATCTTATGGGCGAACACATCCGTGACATGATTATCCACGCAGAGGGCCTTGTTGGAAAGGAGCCGATCGCTGTGCTCGAGCGCAGCACTGGTGATCACAGCTTTGTGGCTTTTCATGGAATCACAGCGGTCAATCGACAGTGGTTTTGGGATGCACTCTGGCCGTATGGCAATGTTCTATTAGCGGGCTTGCCGGGCCATGGCCCTCTGCCAGCCCCTGCGGCGACGAACTGGCAGGAGTGGACGCCTCAACATTTTATTGAAGTGGGGATCGATACGGTGCGACAGTTGGGCCGAGGTCGACCTGTCACTTTGATCGGCCACTCGACGGGCGGTATGATCTCTTTGGGTGTGGCCCAGCAGGCTCCCGAACTGGTCGAGCGGCTGATTTTGATCGCGCCTGTGGTTTGGAACGAACTGACTGGCATTGTTGGTATGTGGCAGCGCTTCGCCAAACGCCCGCGCATGTTGCGAGGTATTATTGCCGCGACCTACGGTCAGACTCGGCGCAATAAAACCCTATTCTGGGCTTCGTTGCGCTCGTTTATCGCCGATACCGAAAGTGTCTATGCCAACGACCATATCCTAAAAGCGGTTCACGAAGGCTACGAAGATATGCTGCAAACGCCGATCGCAGCGATCGCGGGCGTGACCCATGTGCTGAACCAAGTTGATCTGCGTGCGAGCTTGAAGGACAACCCGCCGAATGTGCCGACTCTTTTGATCCACGGCGAGCAAGACCCGATTGTGCCTTTTGTGCAGGCTCAGTGGTTGGCGCTGCATCTGCCCCAGATCGACTTCCGCCCCTTGCCAGGGGTGGGCCATCTACCACACGGCGAGCGCGAAGCCTTGGTCAACCAAATGATCGTAGAGTGGTGCAAGCAGCATCCTGTGGCCCAGCGAATGTTCCTACCGCGACTCAGCCGCGCCGCTTTAGCCTGGGATATGGTCTAGCCTTTTAGTCGAAAGCATAGATTTAACAGATTCCGCAAAAGCATGCGGAATCTGTTTGTTTTTGGGAAGCTCTAGCCGTCTGAAACGGCAGATTCGAGGATGCGAATGCGCTGTTGTTGGCAGTCGATCTCGGTTTGCAGGCCATAAGGCAAAACCATCATCGGGTCGGTATGCCCGAAATCGATGTTGCTGATGATCGGCAGATCGCGCAGGCCAAGCTCGTCGCGGGTGCCACGCAGCAACACATCGTCGTAGGCGCGTCGCTGCTCATCGCTGAGATCGCTGCCGCCGGGCCGTCCGAAGAGCAGGCCACGACTGCTTTGCAGCACGCCAAGCGCACCCAAACAGCGTAACATGTAGAGCACCGCTTTGGGTGAGGGCGCTTCCTCCGAGGTTTCCAAAAAGAGAATCGCATCGCGCCACTCTTCGGGCGAGGGCCAGAGCTTGGTGCCGCGCAGCCAATCCAGCACCTCGATACAGCCGCCAATTAGTTTGCCTTGGTGAACGCCCTCGCCTTGCAGCCAGCGCCAGCCGGTGTTGGGCTGAAGCTGACGGGGGCGCTGAATCTGGGGATCGCCCCAATCAAGCATTTCGACCGTCCAGCCCGCCCGATTTTCGAGCAGCTCGCCGATCGGTTCGCTTTGGAAGAGGCAGCGGCGCACGGAATGCTCTGTGTAGGGGAAGATGCCGCCGTTTTCGGCAAAACCCGCCAAGATGGCTGGCCCATAAAATGAGACGACGCCCGCTTTGAAGAAGGCAAAGTGGCTGATAGTCGTGTCGGAATAACCCATAAAGATCTTGGGGTGTTTGCGCAAAACCTCCAGATCCAAGTAGGGCAGTATGCGAAGCGAATCGTCGCCACCTATTGTGGAGAACACTGCCTTGATGTTTGGGTCGCTCACTACTTTCATTAGGTCTTCGGCCCGCGCTTGGGGGTTATTGGCCAGCCATTCGGGCGATTTCAGCGCATGGCGGCTCTCGACCACCCGCACCCCAAAGGTCTCTTCGAGCTGGCGTTTGCCCTGCTGGTAGCGATGCGGAAAGAGTTGTGCGCCTCCCCAAGAAAGCGAGATTGTAGCGACTGTATCGCCGGGATTAAGTTTAGGCGGTTTCTGCATACAGATCTCCATCTCTGCTTTGTAACTCTATGGCTATATTGTGTCATAGTTGCTTGTGGGTCAAGATTTGGGGGAGCATGTTGTGTTTTCGGGCCGTCTCTCGGCACACACAGCTACAACACTATGGTTACGGGCGGGATGTTGGTAGCCGTAGGCGGACGCGCTGAGGACCGAATGGAGGTTCAAGACCTCGCCGCCAAAGCGATGGCGCGATCGATAGGCGGGCTTTGAAGGAAACGACGCGCGATTTTGAAACAGATGAAGGGGCTTCGCAATGCAAGCGAAGCCCCTTCATCTTCTTTGGATTGAAACTGTCTATTTGTTTTCGGACAGGAAGTAGGCGGCCAGCGCATTGGCGTGACCATGGCCGAGCTGATATTCGCTTTTGAGCCAGTTCACCATTTCAAGGTGCTTTTTGCCCTCTTGGGTTTTGAGCAGTTCAAGCCAGTAGCTGATTGGCTGACCGTAATTCTTCTCGATCGAGGGAAAGTACGAGGCTGGCCCTTTGACTTTTTGCTTCTCGCTCATGGAATCATCCTTTGGTTTTTAAGCTCATAAACCGCCCTACAGTGTCGATGCTATTGGCCACGTCCACGAATCGGCAGTAGCTTCCAGCGTGCATAGGCCAAGAAAGAGGTCATACAGCCGATGATAAGGCAGGTGAGCGCGCTCGAATATTCGCCCCGCGACAGGTGCGTACTCATCGCCAAGATCATCAGCACTGTGAGACAGATCGCTGTAAGCAGCGTGCCCCAGGGCAAGAGGCGCGTGAGGCCCGGCCCGATCAAGCCTGCGACTGCTGCGATTTCGGCGATTCCGATAAACATGCGCAGAGGGATCCCAAGTTGCTCGTTCATGATTTCGGCTAGCTCGGCGGGTGGGAAGAGCATCATCAGGCCGTGAGCCAAGAAAATCAGGGCGAGTAGGACTTGAACAACCCAGAGTGTAATCGAAAGAGCCTTCCACGAGCGGGATCTGCTGTTAATGCTTGTGTCAACCATTGGAAAATCCTCCTTAACGAGTTGAGTCTTGGTTCTCTATTAAGTTATCGATTGGTATGGTCGAGATTCGACAACTTCGTTGGAGCAAATTCAAGCGAGTTTGTGAGAAGTTGAGCGTTTAAGTTGGATGCTTGGGCTTATTGCGGGCGAGAGAAGCTGCTTCTCTTGTAAAAGAGTACTTTCCGAAATGGTGCCTGATGTGCTATAAGTTCGTATATACTATTTTGATGAGCTCTTTCAGGTACGCCTCTGTATCTGTTCACTGTTAAGGTTGATATAGGCATGATCGTCTATGCTAGTGAGATCTTTTTTCCGCTAGTACCTATCGAGACAATCCTCGAAGAGGTTTCCTTCTGGCTAGGAAGAAAGAAGTTTCCTATCCCAGTGGATAAGCAATTTCTCTATCAGACTCGGCCCAAAGAGAGCTATGGAAGCCAAGATCTTGAAATGTATCTTGCACAGTTTCAAGGTCAAGAGTACGCTTGGGCTATGCGTTACAGCCACGATCATCGCGGTAGCTCCGAGCGGCACTGGGTTGTGGAGTTAGGTATTCAGCGCACCGATGAGCATCTACTTGTCACAATATTGCTGCAGACCTTTCCAGATTTCAATAACTTCTCACGCCCGCGCCTGATCAAAGATCTGATGCACCATTTGCCTCCACTAGAGACGACAGCAGGTTTGACGTTACGAACCGTCGATGAAGCCGGATTGCTAGCGCTACGCGAGGAGATCGACCGGGTTACACGCTATCACCCGATCGTATTGATCAGCCAAGATAGTGAGGGACGCTATCCGATTGCGCCCGAATCGCTTCAAGATCAGTTGATCTCTTTGGCTGATGTGTACGCTATTCCGGCCGATGTTCCTGCTAAGGCGCGCAGCGAGATTTTGCACTCGTATTACAATGTCTCTGAGGGCATGATCAAAATCGTCTGGCCGCCAGTGGTGACTTCCCAAGAGAGTCGGCCAGCGGAAGTGACAAGTTTTGCTCATGACCAATCTCAAATATCGAAAGTAAGCCAAGATAAACGGGTCTCAAATATTATAAAAATGATCATTCAGCGCCAAAGTCGTTATGTTGTAAGTCATCATCTGACTATTGAATTGGCGAAAGATCTCTTTGCAGAGAACCCTTACGAGACAAGTAGTACTCCCAAATCAGAGTTAAGTTTGGAAAAATAGGCGGATTTCAGCTTACGGTTTGGCAAAAGAGGGTACCAGTTGAAGATGGTGCCCTTTTTTGCTGTCTAACTGAGCTCATACTAAATCCGCTGAAGGGCTTGCACTCTCGCGACGTGTACAAACGAAAACCGGGAAAAGAGTTGTATGATACTAAATCCTTCAGCGTTCTGACGGCTTGGTCTCTTTCCCAAAGAGGGCTGCTAGCGCGTCCGCCTACGGCTACCAACAGCTCGTCCGTAACCTCGCTTTTGTAGCTGTGTGCCGAGAGACACTCCCAAAATACGATGATTCAAGTGGATTTTGTATCAATCGAAATACCAGTCGAGCCGGTCTGACACACCGAAGTAGCTGAGAAGACAGCCAACCAGAAAGATTGCGATCAGGCTAAAGTGCCATTTTCTGCTATGAGAGCGCCAATGCAGTAGCGTTAAAAGAGGGAAGACAACCACGGAGCAGAACGCGACTATCAGGAATATCGGCACATTGAAATAGAGCAGGTCCATCAGAAGATCGTCGCTAGCGATGAATTTGGGATCGTCGATTAAGGGCTGAGGCCAGTGACCAAGATGGAGCGCTGCATAAGCGCTAAACAGATAGGTAAGCGAGATAAACAGCAGAGGTGCGGCCGCGAAAAAGGCCTGTACCCACGATAAAAGATGGCGTAATAGCTGCTCTAGAATTCGCGAAAGATGTACCGGATCGATCTGTTTGGCCTGACTCATCGTGTTCCTCCACAATAATGCCGTTGCTTGTGGCTTATTGTAGTTCGATGATTAATGGCAACAAATGAAATGTTTATTAGAAGCTTTTGATATAAGACGTTAAAGAAGCGTGAAAGTTGCACCCCTTGAGTATGTAATGAGTAACACCTTGGAACTGCCTAAAATGGAGCTAAACCTGTTATGACCAATCAACCACCACTTACCCATACCCCAGCGGCCGAGATCCAGATCCATGCTGAGCTGGTGAGAAGCCTGTTGGCCGCGCAGCATCCAGATCTGGCCGAGCTGCCGATCGTGCCATTTGCATCGGGTTGGGATAACGAGATGTTTCGCTTGGGGAGCGACTATTTGGTGCGCTTGCCTCGTCGCCAAGCCTCGGCCGAGCTGATCGACTACGAGCAGCGCTGGCTGCCCGAGTTAGCACCGCGTCTGCCCGTCTCCATCCCTGTACCGGTGCGTGTCGGTCGGCCTGGGCTAGGCTACCCCTGGAATTGGAGCGTGATCCGTTGGATGGAGGGTGAGGAGGCCATCAAGCATTCGCTTTCGCCCAATCAGGCCGCTCAGTTTGGGCGCTTTCTGCGCGCCCTGCACCAAACTGCGCCCGCCGATGCGCCGCACAACCCGGTGCGCGGCGTGCCGCTGCTTCAACGTATCAAGAACGATCGGGCCCGCCTTGAGCGGCTGGCGGCTCGCACCGATCTGATCACGCCGCGCATTTGGCGGCTGTGGGAGGATGCTATCGCCGCGCCGATCGACACCGAGCCAACCTGGCTGCACGGCGACCTGCATCCGCGCAACGTACTGGTGGCAGGCGATCGAATCAGCGCGGTGATCGATTGGGGCGATATGTGTGCTGGCGATAGCGCCAACGATCTGAACGCACTTTGGGTGCTGTTTGATCGAGCCGAGACGCGCCAAAGCTTTTTAGAAGCCTATGGTCCGGTTTCAGAGCCGACCCTTCTGCGAGCGAGAGCTTGGGCCCTGCTGCTTGGAGCGATCTTGCTAGAAACCGGACTGAACGACTATCCGCCCTTTGCGCGGGTGGGCGAGCGAGTCTTGAGGCAGCTCGATCAGGAAGCCAACGAGTTGACCAGCTTATAGACAAGATGGCAGCTACCGTCGGGGAAGGTCTGGCTCGATTCTAGTTTCAGCCATTGGCGTTGCGCGCCGAGTGGGAAGAGCGGCGTCCCTTCGTGGAGCAGCACAGGCAAGATCAACACGCCAAATTCATCGATCGCTCCGATCTCGAAGAAGGCGCGGATGCTGCTGAGGCCGCCCACCAAGTGCACATCGCCGGGCAGATTGTCGGCTTCGATCTGGGCGCGCAATGCGACGGGCCCGCCACGACTGGCGATGGTATCGGGCGGCAGGCTATCGGGCAGCGGTTGTGATGTGAGCACATAGACCCGTTTATCTTGCCAAGCCCACATGCCCGACTCGCGCCAGTAGTTGTAGCCGAAATCGAACACCGTTCGGCCTACGATCACCGCCGAGCAGTCGGCAAGAAAATCTTGAATGCCGTGCGAAACTCCCGGCTCGAAGCTGGGCATCACATCCATGGCTGGTGCGCCGTCGCTTGAAGCCATAAATCCATCGAGGCTGAGGCTGATATAGGTGCGAATCTTCAATTGTTGGCTCCTTCAAGGCTAGGAATGGGCGATCACTTCGACGGGTTGATAGTGGGCGATGATAAGACCGGTGTCGAGCACGCGCGCATGGGTGAGCTGCAGTTTGAGCGAGACTGGGCCGCCTTTGAACCAAGCTGTGCCTCTGTTGAGCACATAGGGGTTGATCCCGAAGCGGTATTCATCGACAAGGCGCTGTTGGTTAAGCGCGTGCGTAAATTCGGCGCTGCCGAAGATGAAGATATCGCCCTGCACCTGCTCTTTTAGCTGGCCGATCGTCTCGGCCAGATCGCCCCGCATAATGCTTGAGTTCTGCCAATCGGTGTGGCTCAGCGTGCGCGAGAAGACATATTTGGGCACGTTGTTCATAAACCCCGTGACGGGATTGCTTGGGTCGGCCTGCGGCCAATACTTGGCCATAAACTCAAAAGTGCGCCGACCGAACAAGAGCGCGCCCGCCTGCATTTGGGTCTCGAGGATATAGTCTTGCAACTGCTCGTTAAAGGCGAACCATTCTAGTTGACCGGGTTGCGGGCCTTCAAAATAGCCATCCAACGAGAGCATATTCCAGGCGATCAGCTTTGCCATTTTTTTCCTCCTCATCTGAGCTTCCAGAGCAGATGCTCTGCGATGTATTTCCCTCACTTCATTGTCGAAGCAGATCGAAGGATTTCGACATAATTTCAGAACATGTTTGCGGATGTTTTTGGGATTTGATCTGAGATCGGCTTCTCTCTACGAAGTGCGATTAAATCGGGGGTTTTGGGGGCGGTCGGTGCGCACAGAGAAGCGACCTTGTGTGGCGGGCGGGATGTTGGTAGCCGTAGGCGGACGCGGTTTGGAACTTTTTGGGGAAGAGATCTCGCCGCCAGATCTAATACTAAATCCGGCTGAACACTTTGTGTTTTTGGCCTTCGGCAGAGTGGAACTTGTCTCTTTTTCTTTCCCAGACTTTTCGTTTTCCCGCGTCGCAAGAACACAAGTCTTTAAACAGATTTAGTATAAAGCGAACGCGAGAAGTGGCTGTAGACAGAAAAAGAGCTATTTCGCATCCTTATGCGAAATAGCTCTTTTTGAGCGTAGATCGATGCGCTTTGGGTGCTAGTCAGCTTGGTAGCGTTTGTTTGAGACCCAGAAGCTAGCGATCAAACCTATTATGACGATTAGCAAAATCGCTAAAAAGCTGTCGGAGTAGGCTGGCGCGTTGTAGGCGTAGTAGGGCAGTAGGGCGGGGCTATCGATGTTCTGCCGCGCGGCCAAAAAGGCTCCGATCAGGGCCGCACCTGCGCCGCCTCCTAAGAACGAGATGCCCGTTACCAAGCCCATGCCGCCGCCCAACTCGGCACGAGTGAGCGCGTTGGCGGCTGCGCTGTTGTTGGCGGGCGAAATGAAGGCTCCTCCCATACCCATCAGCATCACAAAGAAGCCGATGATAAAGGGTGAAGCTCCTGCGAAGCTGGCGAAACCGATCAAGACCAAGATATAGATCAGTGTGCCGATCTGAATCGGCAGGCGCACACCCACGCGGTCGGAGAGCTTACCAAGGAAGGGCGAGGAGATCGCCATTGCCAGCGCGCCAGCCGTTAGGGCGAAGCCAGCCGAGCGTGCCTCAAGCTGGTTAACCTCGATCAGCAAGAGCGGAATGAAGATCAGAGCGGCGCTGTAGCAGAGCATATTGGTAAAGCCGACGATCAACACGGCCACGTAGCTTGGTCGTTTGAAGAGCTTGGGCGAGACGAAGGGATAGGCGACTGTATTGATGCGCCAGACGAAGAGGCCGAGCGAGATCAACGCGACGATGAAGCTGCCCCACGAGCTCCAGTGATCGAAGCCTTGGCCTTGGGCTTGGGTGATGCCGAACAGAAAGAGGCCAGCGCCGACGCCGAGCGAGATGCTGCCGATCAGATCGAAGCGACGGTCGCCTTCACTGGTGAGGTTGGGCAAGATGCGCTGGGCCAGCGGAATGATGATCGCCATTAAAAGCAGCGAGACAATGAAGAGCAAGCGCCAGCCGAGGTACGAGCCGATCAGACCGCCTACGATCGGTCCGACCGAGGAGCCGACACCGACCATAGCCGCAACCATGCCCAGCGCTCCGCCGCGCGATTCGGGCGGCAAGACCTTGGCGACCGCTACGCTTCCCAACGAGGGAACGGCTGCGCCGCCAGCGCCTTGGATAATGCGCCCGATGACCAGAACGAGCAGGTTCGGCGCTATCGAACAGAGCAGACCGCCCAAGATAAAGCCGATCAGGCCGAAGATAAAGACGATACGTAGGCCGAACAGGTCCGAGATACGTCCATAGAGTGGCACACCGATGGCATATGCTAGCGAATAACCTGTAGCGATCCAGCCGATTTGGGCTGTGGTGGCGAGGAATTCACTACGAATGAGCGGTAGCAAGACATTGATCATTGAGCCAGTGAATGTGGTTACAAAGACAGAGCTGGCGATGACAAATAAGAAGAGGCGTTCGGAGGTTAAGGCAATACCTTGACTCGCTGTTTGTTCAAGCTTCATATCTTCGTTATGGGCTTTCTGTTTTCAATCGCTTCAACAGTTGCACACTACGCTCGAATACAAGCAGAATATTCCTCTATTCTAGCTTATCTTGATTCAGATTGATACCTATTCGATTTGGTAGTTATTTTTTGCTGCGTTGCGCAACGATTCGCTCGTAGTTAAGCCGGAAGAGGGCGATGGCTTCGTTTAGATCGCTCTCGTGCTGAAGATAGCGCCGCACCCAACCCGAATTAGGCAATGGCTCGTGGACGGATGCGCGCCCTTCTGCGATCAATTGGTTGCGGATCGCTTTGGGAAAAGGCAGGTCGACAAAGGGTGCATCGTGGATGTGACCGATCTCGACGCGGCCGTAATCGAACTGAATACCACCAAACTGATGCTCGTGCGCGCTCACTCCTTCCCAACTAGCGATCTCTTTCGTCAGTAACTCTTTCCAATCGGCGCGCATGCTCTCCTCCTTCTTGACTAGTTTTCCCTGTCCAAGAGACTCTAGCGAAACAATTGTTTGGAACTTATCATAGAACTTCAAGTGTACTTGAAGTCAAGACCGACTTTAGGAGGAGACAGAAAGCCTATGGCATCGATCATCGATCCACGGCGATTGCTTACGATTAGCGAGGTTTCAGCGCGAACGGGCGTGGCCTGCTCCGCCCTGCGTTTTTACGAAGAGCGCGGTCTGATCGAATCAGAGCGCAATAGCTCTGGCCATCGCCGTTATCGCCGCACCGTTTTGCGGCGGGTGGCCTTTATTGTGTTCGCTCAGCGCTTAGGCTATTCGCTTGATGAGATCGCAACTGAACTGGCTCAGCTTCCACAAGATCGGGTCCCTACAGGCCAAGATTGGGACGCCTTGACCGAGAAGTGGCAGGCCAGAATCGATCAACGCATCGCCGAATTACAGCGTTTGCAGCGCGGTTTGACGAGCTGTCTCGGCTGCGGCTGTCTTTCGCTTGAGCGCTGTCAGATCTTGAACACGAACGATCGAGCCGCTACGCGTGGCGCTGGGCCGCGTTATTGGATCGATGATGACGTGGAGGAAGAGGCGGCTTGAGCGATAGCGCTGTCGCTATGAGGTGAAAGGGAAGATGGTATAATAACGCACACAATCTTCTCCCCACTATACTAAGGAGTCATATGCCTACGGTAGATTTCACCCGTTACTACCGATATGCAGAGATGACAGAAGCGCTGCAAGCTTTTGTTGAAGCATATCCTACGCTGGCTCAGCTCGAATCGATCGGCAAGAGCCATGAAGGCCGCGATATTTGGTGTATCACCATTACTAATACAGCGACGGGCCCGGCAGATGAAAAGCCAGCTTATTGGCTCGACGGCAACCTGCACGCTTCCGAGAATACGGGCTGTATGGGCGCTTTGCATGTCATTCAGACTGCCTTGAACGGCTATGGCAACCGCCCCGATGTAACCCGTCTGCTCGACACCAGCACGCTCTACATCGTGCCTTGTGTCAACCCCGACGGTATGGAGCAGGTGCTTTCTTCGCCCTATACCCTGCGCAGCGGTACGCGCCCTTATCCTTATGCAGATGAGGAAGACGGCCTCTATCCCTACGACATCGACGGCGACGGTATGGTCTTGGAGATGCGCGTAAAGGATCCCGATGGCCCTTGGAAGGTACACGAGAAGGACCCGCGCCTGATGGTGCGCCGCAAGCCCGATGAATACGGCGGCACCTACTATCGCATTTTCACCGAAGGCTTGATCCGCAACTACGACGGCGAGATCGTAAAGGTCGCTCGACCGCTTCAGGGCCTCGACTTCAACCGCAACTTCCCCTATTCGTGGGCGCCAGAAGGCGAAGAGCAGGGCGCTGGCCCTTACACCTTGAGCGAGCCAGAGACCCACGCGCTTGTGAAGTTTGTGAGCGAGCATCCCAACATCAGCGGCTCGATCTCCTACCACACCTATAGCGGTGCCATTCTGCGCCCCTACAGCGACCGCCCCGACGACGACATGCCGATCGACGATCTCTGGACCTACCAAGAGATTGGTGCGCGCGGTCAGGAATTGACCGGTTATCCCCACATTTCGGTCTTCCACGACTTCCGCTACCACCCCCGCAAGGTTATGCATGGTTCGTTCGATGGCTGGGCCTACGAAAACCAAGGCATCTTCGCGTTTGTGGTCGAGCTGTGGGACATGATCGCCGAGGCAGGCATTAAGGACCGCGACTTCATCGGTTGGATGCGCAACCACCCCGTTGAAGACGATCTTAAGCTCTTGCAATGGAACGACGAGCATCTGAACGGCGAGGGTTTTGTAAACTGGCGGCCCTTCCAGCACCCGCAGTTGGGCGAGGTCGAGATCGGTGGCTGGATCGACCAGTACACTATGAACAACCCGCCGCACAAGTTCCTCTTGAAGTGCTTGGAACCCAATACCGAGTTTGTGCTCGCGCATGCTTCTATGCTGCCGCGCCTTGAGCTGCGCAAGCTGGTGGCCGAGCAGATCAGCGAAGGCGTCTATCGTGTGCAAGCCACCTTGGCAAACGGCGGTTACTTGCCGACCTACACCAGCCGCCGCGCTCTAGCGATCAAGGCAGTTCGCCCGATCATTGTCTCTCTCGACCTGCCCGAGGGCGCAAGCCTAGTGAGCGGCGAGCTCAAGCAAGAGATCGGTCACATTGAGGGTCGTGCCAACAACGACTCGCTCTGGACCCGCTCGGTCAGCGTCAACAACCTGCGCAAGTTGGAGTGGGTGGTACGCGCCCCTGCAGGTAGCACCATCAACCTGACCGCAGTGGCTCAGCGCGCTGGCACCGTTCGTGGCAGCGTAGTGGCCGAATAAGTCGACGATGTGGCAAGAGGAGCGCCTTTATGGCCTCCTCTTTTTTTTATTTGCTGCCTCTCCTTTTAAAAGCAGCAGGCGGACAGGTCTCAACCTGCCATTCGACCTCTAGCGCGTCCGCCTACGGCTACAACGTCGCCTGACTTCCCATTCAAGTACCACTTCGCAGCTTTCGCTGCGACATTGCGAGCGTTGGGCACTCAGCGCAACCTCGGAAAGCGAACATCTCGCATAACACAGAGTGCCACGTTCAGCTCTGCGAAAGCCATAATGCCAAAAAAGCAACTGCTTCATTCAAAACAAATGCTTGGATCTGGTATAACAGAAGCTAAGGCGTTTGTTACGGGCAAAGGAATAGCATGTTTAATCCAAGCGTTTCTCACAAGTTGTATTACGGCTGGGTGATTGTGGCGGTGCTTTCGATCACGCAATTGACCTCGTGGGGTATTTTGTACTACGCGTTCAGTGTGATCTCGCCCTTTATGCAGGCCGAGCTGGGTTGGTCGCAGGTCGAAGTGACAGGCGCGTTTTCGCTCGCCATGTTTTTGAATGGCCTGATGGCGCTGCCGGTTGGGCGCTGGGTCGATACACGCGGCACACGCGCTTTGATGAGTGTTGGCTCGTGTATTGCGGTGCTGTTACTGCTGGCTTGGGCGCGCGTCGAGAGTCTGGTCGTTTTTTATCTGGTTTGGGCTGGAATCGGCCTGATTATGGCCTGTGTCTTTTATGAGCCTGCTTTCGCGGTAATTGCGGTTTGGTTTGCGCGTAAACGCGCTCGGGCCTTGACGGTTCTGACCTTTTTTGGCGGTTTGGCTAGCCTGATCTTTATTCCGCTCACGGCCTACTTAGTCGATGCCTACGGCTGGCGCATGGCCCTCAATATGTTGGCGCTCATTCTGGCCGTGCTGACGATTCTGCCACACGCGCTCTTTTTGCGGCGAGCGCCCACCGATTTTGGTCTCTTGCCCGATGGCCAGCCAGCGCCCGAGCCGAGCACACTTAAAGCAACGACCTTCTCGATCAGTTTGCCAGAGGCGCTGCGTGGTATGACCTTTTGGTGGTTGACCATCGCTTTTTCGTTAACCTCGCTCTCGACTCTGGCCTTTACGATCTATCTGATTCCCTATTTGCTCGATCGCGGCTATGAGCTGGCCTTTGCGGCTCTGGTTACTGGCTCGTTTGGGGCTATGTCGGTGGCGGGGCGTCTGCTCTCGATTCCGCTCAGCGGCTTCGTTCCACAGCGAATCTTCCCAGCCTTGCTCTTTGTGATTCAAGCGCTTGGTTTGGTGGTCTTGTTACTCGGCTCAGGCCCGCTCAGCGTTTGGTGCGCAGTCGCGCTGTTTGGTGCTGGCTCGGGTGCGCTTACCCCGGCGCGCGCAGGCGTAATGGCCGACTACTACGGACCCAATTCCTACGGGCGTATCAACGGTATGCTAACGCTTTTGACAACTTGGGCGCGAGTCGTGGCGCCGATCGGAGCAGGCTTTATGGCCTCTATTCTGGGGTACAATAGGCTCTGGTGGCTTTTAGCCTTCTTAACATTTTTAGGAGGAGGCGCTGTCTTAGCGGCGGCGCACGCCTACCAAAACTATTCCAAGCAAGCTCAGCCCCTCGCTTCGGCAGGCGGCGGGATTGAGATAGATTAGGAAGGATTGGAGTTCATGTCGTTTACGATTCGTCTGGCTCGACCCAGCGAGCTGGATCAGATTTTGGCGCTTTTCCCTCGATTGGCTTCGTTTGAGATCCCCGTGTGGCGGCGACGCGAGGACCTCTGGGAGGGCGATGTGCCGATGTTGAAGGCTTGGGCAGCTGGCGAGTTGTCGAGTCTGGTGGTGATTGTGGCGGTCGATTCAAGCGAGAAGGTGCTTGGCGTGATTACGGCCAGCATGCGCGAAGAGCTGCTCAGCCATCAGCCGAGCGCCCATATCGAAGATCTGGCGGTGGCAGAAGGTTATGAGGGCCAAGGTATCGGCGGCAGTCTGATTCGCGCGCTAGAGGACGAGGTGCGTGCTCGCGGCGCCACAAGCATCAGCCTGCATGTCTTCGCTAAAAACACGCGTGCCCGTGCTCTCTACAAGCGTTATGGCTTTGATGAAGAGCTGATTCGCGCTTTCAAACCGCTTGACTAGCCATTGATATGACTCTCGCGCCCTCAATCGGCTTGCTAATTGTTTGGAAGAGCTGTGTAGATCGCAGCTCTTCCTTTTGTTTGAGTTTTGGCCTTGTTTGCCAATTGGTATACCGACATTCCGAGCGCTAAGCTTCCCGCTGCTTGCAGCGGGAAGGGTTAGAAGCCTTTTGTTCAGGAGGGCGACTTGATAGCCGTAGGCGGACGCGCCATGGATCGAATGGAGGGAAAAGACTTTTCCGCCAGAGTAAGCTAACCAGCAGTGCGTTTTGCAAGGATCAGCTAGATTTCGAGTCAGCGCCGTTTTGTTGGAGCTGTTCGCGATAGGCAGCTAATTCCGCGAGTTTGGTCTGGCTCATCTGCTCAAGCGCCTTATTCCATACTTTGCGATAGGGTTGTAGCGTGTTGACAATGACCTCGCTAATGGCGAGATTGCGATACCATTTGCGGTCGGCGGGGATGATATGCCAAGGCGCGTAGTCGGTGTTACAACGTGTCAAGGCTTCTTCGTAGGCCTCTTGATAATCCTCCCAATAGGCTCGCTCGCGCCAGTCGCCCACCGAAAGCTTCCAAGCCTTGGCTTGCTCTTGTTCGCGTTTAAGCAGTCGCTCCTCTTGCTCCTCTTTGCTGATATGCAAGAAGAATTTCAGTACGATCGTATTGGTGTCGCTTAGTAGCCGCTCGAAGTTGTTGATCTGCTCGTAGCGCTTTTTCCAGACATTTTTTGGCGCAAGGTTATGCACACGCACCACCAGCACATCTTCGTAGTGCGAACGATTGAACACGCCTAACATCCCTTTGGCTGGCACTTTGTTATGAACGCGCCAGAGAAAGTCGTGGGCTAGCTCTGCTTCGGTTGGCACTTTGAAGGAAGCGATCTGGCATCCTTGAGGATTGACCTCTTTCAGCACATTGCGAATCGTGCCATCTTTGCCGCTGGTATCCATTCCTTGCAGAATCAACAGTACCGCATGGCTGCCGGCAGCGTAGAGCTCTTCTTGTATGCTTCCCAGCTCATGGCTGAGTTTTTCGAATTCGGCTAGCCCTTGCTCTTTTGTGAGACCGCCTGTCTCCTTTGGATTGAAATCTTTGAGCTTGATCTTTTTGCCGCTAGCGACGGTGATTGCGTATGCCATGCCATCCTCATATATGTTCGTAGCAAGACCATGCGAAGCCCCCAATGAACTTCTGATTGATCTCGCCTTGCTTCTCGCTCTGCTTACTAGCAAATGCTCGACCCATAACGCTTTTTAGCTTTTGAAATCTGTGCTCGTGGATTGTACCGTTTCGGTTAGCTTTCTGTTATGCAAAAAAGCCAAAACAGCTTTCCTAATCAACCAGATAAGCGTTAATTGCTAGGAACTGTAACTAATATTAGAAGAGCTATTTATAAACTCCTAGCTCTAGATATCCATAAACCTAAAGGAGTGTTATGGACGCATCGGTTATCCAAGTTAAGTATGACGAGCTCGAAACGGTTATAAGTCGTTTGCGTAATCAGCTGGCTCAAGCTGAGAGCATGCAGCGCTCCTTGCGACAGGCTTATCAACCGCTTCAACAAGGTGGTTGGATGGGCGAAGGTTCGCAGGCTTTTATTCGCGAGATGGAGCAGGTAATCTTTCCAGCCGTGGCTCGTTTGCAAGGCGCTTTGCAGGCCGTAGAAGCGAGTATGCAAGAGACTATCGCGATTATGCGCGCCGCTGAAGAGCAGGCCAGTAATCCGTTTAAGGGCGATTCGCGCAGTAGCATTCTTGATGGAAATATCGGAGGGACTGAGCCCCCGCGTTTTGAGGGTTTAACGGGAAGCGGCTCCGATGGAGAGAAGCTATCGAGCAATGACTTTGTTGACCCATTTGGAAGCGGGGCAGCGAACGGAGCAGTTGTAGGAAACAGCTCCGATGGAGAGAAGCTATCGAGTAGCGACTTCGTCGATCCATTTGACTCGGTAAAGCCTTAATAGCTGATCTGAGCAGGATAGAGGACGCGCTTGAGCAGTTGTGTTTATATCGGTGAGCTTGAGCGCGCTCTGGAAGCTTAATGCTGCAAGCCCTTGAGCAACAGCAGATCGAAGTACTTTCGATGCTTAACAAAGGCAATGTCAAGCGGCTTGTGTCTGGCTTAGACTCCGGTTAGGCCATCGGCGATCTCTATCACATCGATAAACATAAGGAGTGTTATGAACGCACCGGTTATCCAAGTTAAATATGACGAGCTCGAAACAGTTATAAGCCGTTTGCGTAATCAGATCGCTCAGACTCAAGCGCTGAAGACGGCCTTGCGAAGTTCGTACCAACCCTTGCAGCAGGGCGGTTGGCTGGGTGAAGGCTCCCAAGCCTTTATCCGCGAGATGGATCAGATCGTCTTTCCGGCAGTTAATCGCCTAGAAAATGCTTTGCAGCAAGCTGAAGGTGTAACACGCGAGATTATGGCAATTATGCGTGCTGCTGAAGAAGAGGCCAGTCGTCCCTTTAGAGGCGGCCCCACCGCCGATGGTGGGGGAGCGGCGCATTCAGCTTTGCATGATGCGGGAGACCTGCTATTTAGCCAGAATGGTGATGATGGCGGCTCCTCAAACCATTCAGCTGGGAAGGATGGTGCTTCACTAGGTGTCAAGGAGAACGATACTGATGCTTCGAAAGAGGTTAAACCTGCTCGTGATCCTCGCAGTCTTTTTACAGACGAATATATGACCAACATGATTGGGCGCACTTGGCAGGGTGAAGGAACCAGAGCACTTGCAGAGGCGATGGATGATTTAACTAATCCTAATGCTAGTCCTGCTCAAGTGAGTTCTGCCCTTGATAGAATTGCCCAAATTCGTGGAATTGATCGGGCCGATCTTGATCGCCAGTATGAGACATTTAAAGAGTTACGTGCGAAAACTAACAATGTTGCACAACTAGATCAAAAACAGCACCCAGGTTACATGGGTAGTCGGGATCAATTACGTTTTGGGCAAATCGTTGGCGATGCATTTGGTATTGACCCGATTTTTGGAGCTCTCTTAAACCCTACAGGTGGTATAGCCGGTCCCAATAATCTTGGTCTTGCATCCCGTGATTCTGCAATGGCCTATCATTCTGCGTTTCATGATGCTGGAGGGTTTTTATATACTCAATTTGGAATAGGCCCAGGTTATAACTATTTAGATCTGGAGAATCGACCAACTGATAATGCTTGGGTTGGTCAAGCATCTGGTTTAACTTATTGGAATAGATTATTAGGTGTACAGGACGCGTTTGGTCTTTTATCTCCTTTTGAATATGATAGAAACATCTCTGCGATCTCCTTATTATCGCCTATTGCTGGTGAAGGAATGGGTTTCTGGGTGGATCATGGTGACACAATTACACAGGCTACAAAAATGATGGTCAATCCTGTTCAATATGGAGTCGAGAAAGGTGCGGAAATGGGTATTCATGCGGCCCAAGAAACGGTTCGGCAGGCGCAAAATACCTATAATGGAATGAGAAGCCTGCTGGCTATGGGTTGGATAGGATAAAAAATGAGCGAGCAAACCTCTGAAAACCGCCAGCTGCCTACCATTGAGCTAAGCACCCCAGAACTAGCCTACCTGCTAATGCTGATGCAGGCACCTCGTCTCTTTGGTGGCGATAACCAAGCGCTTTATCCTGCCGATCGTGCTGCCCAAGAGGCACTTTGGGCCGAAGGTAAACGCCAGCTCGAAGCATCGGGGCGTATGGTTTGGGATGAAGACGAGAAAGCCTATCATATCGACCGCCCGATGGAGTTTTTGGTGATCGAGTTCGCCTATCCGCTCGCGGTCTTGCAGTGCGAGATCGCGCGACCGACGGAGCGCCTCACCTACAGCTACGCCATTGGTGCCAATGCGATTGTTCAGTTTGCCCTGCGTGATCAGCGCTACTTTTTGCGCTATGTGCCCTCTGCCGAGCTTATGATCGCCGAGCTGAGCGAGCTGTTGGCCCTGCCAGAAAGCCGCCCAAACAATCTGAGCTTTGAATTAAGTACCCAGCGCCTTCAAGGCGCCCAGAGCGATCCAAGTCTGCTCAGCGACTTCCCGTCCAGTTTTAGTGCCAGCTTGCGCCAGTTACGTATGTCGGCCCTGATTTCGCTCTTCCAAGTGCGCGAATCACAGCTGACTGGCATGCGCAATATCACGCTTTTTCAACAAGATGAGCGGATCACCTGGCAGGCTGTTGTGCGCGACCCGAGCAATCCCGATCTGCTCGATGTACAAGCTAGCGATCGCGCCCAGTTTGCGGCCAGCTTGGGCGAGCAGCTTGCCCTCATTCTTGAGCGTCAAGTGGCCGAATAAGGCATACAAAAAGGAGCTATCTCTGTTGTGCTGAAAGATAGCTCCTGTTTTGAAATGGCGGTTTGTAGTTTAGCCTTTGACCGAGCCAGCCAACAGACCGCGTACAAAGTAGCGCCCCAAGAAGATATAGACCACCAATGTGGGCAGAGCGACTAAGAGCGCGCCAGCCATTTGGACGTTCCATTGGGTGAATTGGCTGCCCGAGAGATTCTGCAGTGCAACCGTAACCGGTCGTTTTTCCGGCGCGTTGGTAATGATCAGGCCAAACAAAAACTCGTTCCAGATCGAGGTGAATTGCCAGATCGCTACCACCACAAAGCCCGGTATAGAGAGCGGAAACATAATGTGGCGATAGATTCCAAAAAAGGACGAACCATCTATTTTGCCCGCTTCAACCAATTCGGTCGGTACGCCCGCGTAGTAGTTGCGGAAGATTAGGGTTGTGATCGGAATGCCATACACGACGTGGGTTAGAATCAGACCGCCCAGCGAGCCATACAGATTGAGGCGGCGCAGCGATTCGACCAAGGGCACCAAAATGCTTTGGTAGGGAATGAACATTCCAAACAAAATCAAGGTGAAGATTGTTTCGGAGCTTCGGAAGCGCCATTTCGAGAGCACATAGCCGTTGAGCGAACCCAAAATACACGAGATCACGGTGGCGGGCACAGTCAGTAAGACGCTGTTGATAAAGCTGTTGCGCATACCGATTACGCCTTCGCCGCCGTTCCAAGCGCGATCGAAGCTATCGAGGCTAAGGCTATTGGGCAGCTCCCACATGCGGCTCAGGCTGACTTGGTCGAAGCTCTTGAAGGCTGTGATCAAAAGCAGATAGACCGGCAGCAGATAACAGGCCGCGAAGATGCCCATCAGCAGATACAAGCCATAACGTGGGCGTCTTTTGCCTGTGACTGCTTTGGCTTGGGGAATGGTGACACTGCTCATCGCTCCACCTCGGTTTTGGCATTGTAGACTAGGTACGGCACCACTAAGACCGCGACCATAACTAACATCACCATGGCAACGGCTGCGCCTTCGGCAAACTTATTGGCTTTGAAGGTCAGCTCATACATATACAAACCGGGCACTTCGGTATTGTTGCCTGGGCCGCCTCCCGTCATTGTGACTATAAGATCAAAGATCTTAAGTGAAATGTGACCCAAAATAATCACTGCGCTGAGCGTGATCGGTTGCAAAAGCGGGAAGGTGATATGGCGAAAGACCTGCCATTCGGTGCAGCCATCGACGCGCGCTGCTTCGCGCAGCTCATCGGGGATACCGCGCAGGCCAGCTAGGTACATCGCCATGGTGAAGCCCGACATCTGCCAGACCGCCGCGATAATTACCGGGAACATGGCCAAGGGTAAGAAGAGCCGCGTTTTGAGCCAGCGTATGTTGGGCAAGACCCGCGAGTCGGTGGTCCAATCGGTCATAAAAACGTCGAGCCCGAGTGAGTGAAAGAGCAGGTTGATGCCTGTTGGGTCGGGCGGATTCGCTTGGTAGTTGCCCGGGGCGAAGATCCACTGCCAGACCACACCGGTCACAATAAACGAGAGCGCCATTGGGAAGATGTAGATCGAGCGGAAGATCCCTTCACCTTTGACCCGCGAATCGACCAGCACCGCTAACAGCAGGCCGAGCACCAAACAGGCGATTAAGAAGAAGAAGGTAAAGACGATCAGATTACGCACATTGGTTTGGAAGCGACCTGTCGTAAAGACGCGGATATAGTTGTCGAGTCCAACCAAGCCATAATCAGGTTTAAGACCGCTCCAACTTGTGAGCGAAACAAAACCCGACCAAGCGATAAAGCCATATACAAAGATAGCGATCGCGATCACCGATGGTGTAAGCATCAAGATCGCTGTGAGTGAATCGCGACTGATCCGTCGCTTTTTGGTTTGAGGTGCTGCGAGCACACCATTCTGCTGTTGCGCGTGTTGCATCCCAAAAACCCTCTCTTATGAGATGAATAGCTCTAGACAGCATAGTGCGAGATCAAATTTGGTGTATCGTGTGAGCATGATTTAAGCACAATGCGCGGGAAGAAATTCTGATCTTCCCGCGCATTTCAGCATCATCGTTTGATTGCGCTTAAGCTGTTACAGACTACTCGCTCGGCAGGTCGACGCTCGCATCTTCCAGCGCAATCAGCAGTGCATCGACATCAACATCGCTACCAAACACGTTGAGCGCGTTGCCGAAGCTGGTCATGTATGCTTCGGGCGCGGCTGCACCGTGAACAATACTTGGTGCGAGTTGGGTGCTCGAGAACTGGTCGATCGACCACTGGAGATATTCGTCGTAGAGGCTCTTATCGGCGTCGGTACGGGCCGGAATCGAACCTTTAGCGGGGTTGAAGGCGTCTTGACCTTCCTTAGAGCCACAAACGGCCAACCAAGCCATCGCTTGCTCGGGGTTGGGAGCGCCCTTAGCTAAGCCAAAGCTGTCGCTCAGCCACATAAAGATGCCATCGGTGCCGGGTGCAGCGGCATAGCCGAAGTCGACATTTACCTGAGCGCCTTTGCTAAGAGCATAGCCTTCAGCCCAGTCGCCCATAATGGTCATACCGGCTTTGCCATCGAGCACCAACTGCATAGCGTCTGACCAAGAGAGCGAAGAGCGGTCAGCGTTGGAGTACTCAAGGAACTTCTTAGCTGTTTCGGCGGCCTCTTGGACGCGCGGATCATCCCAGCCGATTTCGTTGGTGAAGAGCTTCGCATAATCTTCGGGACCGAAGGTCGCCAGCAAGATCGACTCGAACAGGTGGGGCACTTCAAACTTATCTTTGCCGCCTACGGCCAAGGGGATTACGTTGAGCTCCTTGAGCTTCTCGGCAACATCATAGAACTCATCGATCGTCTTGGGAGCGGTCAGACCGTTGTCGTCGAAGAGCTTCTTGTTGTACCAAAGCACATTCGAGCGGTGGATATTGACCGGAACCGACCAGATCTCGCCCTTGTAGGTGATCTGCTCAAGCAATAGCGGTGGCATCGCTTTGTCGAAACCTTGTTCCTTGAAGAACTCGGTCAGCGGTTCCATTTGGCCAGCGTCGACATAGGAGGTCAGCTCTTTACCAGCGTGAACCTGCCAGCTATCTGGCGGTTGGCCGCCTTGGAGGCGGGTCTTCAAGACGGTCTTAGCGTTGGTACCAGCGCCACCAGCCACGGTAGCGTTGATGATTTCAACATCGGGGTAGGCCTTCTGATAGATCTCATACATCTTGTTGAGACCAGTCGCCTCACCACCGTTGGTCCACCAGCTAAAGATCTCGAGCTTGCCAGCACCAGCGGCGGGCGCTTCGGTTGCAGCCGCCGGAGCTTCGGTCGGCTCAGCGGCAGGCGCCTCGGTCGGTTCAGCAGGCGCTGCGGTTGGTTCAGGAGCAGGCGCCTGAGTCGGCTCAGCGGCGACGGGCGCTGCGGTCGGTTCAGCTGGAGTAGCAGCAGGTGCGCCGCCACATGCTGCCAATAAAAGCATCAGTATAGTTAGCAGTGCAGAGATGCGCAGAGTTTTCCGTTCACGTAACATAGAGAAAAACCCTTTCTAACGAGCATACTTGTCCACAGTGACACTCTCGAAGACGCAATGACCTTGCAACTAGCCTTTGAGATCAACCTCCTTTGACGACTCTGTTTGAAGTATAAATAATTGGTGGTTTACAATTTGGGTAGCCCTATTATACATGAATTTTTAAAAAGTGTATAGGGCTTTTTTTTAAAATAGATAACCCGTTTTTGCCTTTATAAAGGCTAGGTCATCTGCAAGTGCTCAGATGAAATGTTGGAACTTGATGTGCTTTTGCCACCCTATCGATCCCGTTGCCTTAAAAAAGTATAAAATTTTAATTGAAATATTTGAACGCGACCGAAGTATGAAGCAGTAAAATGTGGAATTTCGCATGAGTGTGCGAAATTCCACACAATACCGAGCAACAGATCGCTCGCCCAAAGCTTGATTGTTCAGCGCTTGCTGGCCGAAGTATGATCGAGGGTTGCTAACAAAAAGGGTTACACAACGCGGTTCGGCATTGCTTCGCCGCGCAGGCCTGCCAGCAGGTTCTCGACCGAAAGCTCGGCCATGCGCTGACGGGTTTGGTAGGTTGCGCTGCCCAAGTGCGGCACCACGATCACATTATCCATAAACAACAGCGGGTGATCGCGCGGCAGTGGCTCCGGTTCGGTGACATCCAAAGCGGCACCAGCGATCTGGCCGCTTTGTAAGGCTTCGACCAAGGCATCGTGATCGACTACGCCACCTCTGGCTGCATTGATCAAAAAGGCCGTTGGCTTCATAAGCGCCAGCTCTTCGCGCCCGATCATATGGTAGGTCTCTTTGGTCAGAGGCATGTTGAGCGTCACAAAGTCCGATTGTTTCAGCAGCTCTGGCAGGCTAACATAGCTGGCGGGCAATTCGGCTTCGGCCTCGAGGTTACGTCGACGATTGTGGTAGAGCACTGTCATATCAAAGCCACGTGCGCGGCGTGCGACCTGCCGCCCGATCGCGCCCATTCCAACGATGCCGATCGTGCTGTGGTGTACTTCGTAGCCCATAAATTGGCGCGGGTTATAGTATGTGAATTCGGGGCTGCGAGCGAAACGTTCGCCTACCACCAGTTTGCGCGCGATCGCCAACAAGAGCGCGAAGGTTTGGTCGGCGGTCGCCCCATCGAGCACGCCGGGTGTATTGGTGACCGGTAAACCGCGCTCGCGCGCATCGTCGAGATGAATATGATCGACGCCCACCCCAAAGTTACAGATGATCCGCAGCTTCGGCATCTGATCCATCAGAGCGCCATCGACCTCCATATGGCCATAGGTATAGAGTGCTTCTGCGCGTTCCAGTTGGGCTTGTCGCTGCTCGGGATCAGCGGCCCAAATCTCAACCTCACATGTATCAGCCATCAGCGCCAGGACTTCTTCTGGCAAAGCCTGGTCAGCCAGCACACGAAACGCCATTGTTCTCTCCTCGTTGCTTATGGGTAGGGAAGGAAGTTAGGCTGGATTATAGCAGAAAGCCCTTGCAGAGGGGCAGTTTCTTCCTCATTCCCGCATACGAGTTCATAGCAAATCCGCTTGCTGAGTTTAGCGCTCTGGCGGTCTCGTCCTGCCCCCAAAGAAGGTCCCAACCGCGTCCGCCTACGGCTACCAACATCCCGCCCGCCACGAGGAGGTCGTATCGTTGTGTATGGAAAGGCTGCCCCAAAATGAAACGATACAAGTGGATTTCGTATTCGTGCTTTATTGGCCTTCGGCAGAGTAGAGGGTGACTGTTTTTGTTATATGAGATTTCGAGTGATCGCGCGAAATCTCATATAACCTACAGCTTTTCTTGCACTCTAAGAGAATTGGGGATCAGTTGGCGCGTACGCTTTTGCGCAGCTCGGCCACGGTTTGCGCCAGCTCTTGGGTGATCGAGTGATCTGCAAGTTTAGATTGCACCAGCGCAACGATCTCGTCGTAATAGTCTAAGGTCTGTTCAGGGCTGCGCTTAAAGCGCTTCCAGACCTGATCACCCACCTGATGGAAGTCGATCAAGATCGAGCGCGCATTGTGAATGGCGTCTGCTGCTTTCAGGGCTGCTGCGTCTGGCCCCGCAGTGCGCAAATGGGCCAGTTTATACGCTTTGCGCTCCTCCCAAGGTAGTTTTTCTCCATCGCTGCCCTTTGGATCGCTGACGGCGGCGACTAGCTCTGCTACCTCGTCTCCGAAGCGCTGCCTGAGCTCTTCCAACGAGACATCGCAATCTTCGACTACATCGTGTAGCAAGGCTGCGATCGAGAGCGTTTCGTTAAAGCCATGGCGAATCAACAACAACGATACGTGAATGGGATGCACAATATATGGAATATCCGTCCCTTTACGAACCTGATGGCGATGGGCCTTCGATGCAAAGATAAGCGCAGCATCGTAGTCGACCGAAAAATAGTTTCGGACTGCAGTTTCAGACATACTCAATTCCTATATTCGTCACTCAACTCTAGAGACGATCGCAGGAAAGTAACGGTTGCCTGTCGAACTAAGATGTTGCGGCTTTGAGTTGGGGACGAACCTGTTTTGTGTGCCACTTAGTTCAGTTGTTGACCTCGCCGCATAACATGGGCGATGCTGCTTTGCAAGGTACCCGAGATTTGAACGTCTTCAAGTTGGGCTCCGACCGAGATCAACATCTGGGCGACTTCGGGCTTGATACCTGTGACAATCACTTCCGCGCCTAGTAAGCGGGTTGCTTTGGTCGCTTGCACCAAGACATTGGCGACGTGGGTATCGATAACGGGCACTCCGGTAATATCAAGAATGACGATTGAGGCTCCGTGCTTCGATACGCCCGTAAGTAAATTTTCAAGCATCTCTTGCGAGCGACGCCCATCGAGCGTGCCGATCAGCGGCATTACCAAGACCTCATCGTCGAGCGGAATCAAAGGCGTGCTGAGCTCGCGCAGGGCGAGCTGTTGGCTTTGAATGATCTGCTCTTGGAGCTCGGCCTGTTCGCGCGCGGCCTGCCGCAACGCTGTAACGTCGTTGGCGATTCCACAGACTGCAAACACATTGCCGTTTTCATCATAGAGAGGAAATTCGTTGTTCGTGAAATCGCGCATTTCACCGTTGAGATAGAGTGTGCTATGGGTTTGTTGAAACTGACCTGTTTCGAGCAATCGTCTGGTGTCTTCGTCCCATTGAGCTATCGCTTCGGGCGGGTGAAACTCGCTGAGATGTTTGCCGATTAGATCTTTGGGGTCGCGTTGTAAGGCGTTGGCATATGTGCGATTGGCTACCAACATAATGTTGTCTAGCGATTTGACATAAACCATCGCTGGAGCGTTATCGATGATGGTTTGCAGGATATATTCGTTTTTGAAGAGCTGTTGCTCTAGCGTATGTTCTTTGGTGATATCACGCACAATGCTTGCAACACCCGCCATCTCTCCATTGGCGTCGCTGAGCATGAACGAGCGCGTTAAAAAGCTGAGATTCATTCCTTCGTAGTCGACATGATGAACGCTCTCGTGTTGGGTGTGCGAAGGAGTGATATGCCCAAGATCGTCGAGCCATCGCTCTAACTCTTCTGGTGTAAACAGTTCGTGGAGGGTTTTGCCTAAAGCGGTTTCGCGGGGTCGTTGAATGAGATGGAAAAAGGAGGAGTTTCCTGCTTGAAAACGGTAGGAGCTATCGATCGAATACATTGCCTCGGGGAACATATCGATCATCTGTTGCAAGTGTTGGCTTCGACGTTCAGCAAGCTCTAGACGATGTTCAAGTTCTTGAATTCGTTGCAGAAGAGCGTCAGTATTATCGGAAGACGACGCGCTCACGATTGAACTCCTCTCTTGTTAGAAAATATTATTAAATCTATCATAACATAATAAATTAGTTTGCAGCTCTCTTAGGTCTTTTTTAGGTATAGAACCGGTAATTGTTGCTTTCTGTCTACCCATGTGGATTTGTTAACTGTGTTGTTTTCTTGTAAAGCTGTTTACTCTGTTCTAAGTTCAGCGTGCAAGCCTGCATTGGCTCTGTGTTAGCTAGTCGACTGGATGTGGAAGGTGACTATTTTGCTGAGTAAGCGTTCGTGCGATAGCGCGAACGCTTACGCTTTCTACGACACTCTTTGCAGGCGGCGAATGCAGCCTTTTGATGGGCGGGATGTTGGTAGCCGTAGGCGGACGCGGTTGGGATCGAATGGGAGCTAGGGATGTTGCCGCCAAAACGATAGCGAGATCGATAGCTGACAGAGAAGCATGTAACTGGGTTTGGTCGCACGAGGGGAGCGAGCAGCATGCTTATGGATGGCGATATTGAAGCGAAATGAGGTGCTTAGGGCTTTGAGAGACAAAAGACTGAGCGATTGTAGCGCTCAGTCTTTTGGTTTGTGGCGGGAAGGGTGGGATTCGAACCCACGTAGGTGTTTAGCCTAACTCGTTTTCGAGACGAGCACTTTCAACCACTCAGTCACCTTCCCGTATGCACTTGTTCAACTTCTTAACTACGTGAAAAGGTCGAAACCGTGAGAGGTTCGACCTTTTCTTAGTGGCGACTCCGAGTGGATTCGAACCACCGACCTCTTCCTCCGCAGGGAAGCGCTCTAATCCGCTGAGCTACGGAGTCGCGTTGTGCTGCATCAGCAACGTTGGTAAGTATACCACATTCGCGGAATTTGTCAAATCGGTTCGCGAAGGTTTCGGTTTCGCGATCAGCCTTAAACGAAGCCTCGTTTGTGGCCTTACCGCCTGACTTGTTATTCCGTTGTCAGCTCTTTCAGTAGAGTTACTGACGAGAGAATGTGTCGCTCACAGGGCGATAGTATGCCATAAGTTCGCGATTTTGGCAAATTTCCTGTCCTGTTCAGGAAAAACGCTCTCGAGCGGGTGTGGGATCGAGAGTGAACGAGCGATCCCACACCTGGGCAGGGCACGCTTTAGGGCATAGCCGACCAGTCGGTCATAGCAAACATCAGATCGGCTTCGCAGACCAGTTGATCGCCGACCGTGGCGCGGCCATGGCCCTTGCCGATATTGCGGCGGATCTTCTCCATCTGCATTTCGAGGCGCAGCACATCGCCGGGTACGACCGGTCGCTTAAAGCGCACGTTGTCGATGCCAGCGAAGAGCAGCAACTTGTCTTTGTATTCGGGCAGCACGAGGGCGGCTACCGCGCCGGTTTGGGCCAGCGCCTCGATCTGCAAAACACCCGGCATAACAGGGTAGTTGGGGAAGTGGCCCTGGAAGTGCGGCTCGTTGGCGGTTACGAGCTTTTCGGCGACTGCGCGCACACCCGGTTCCAGCTCGATCACGCGATCGATCAGCAGGAAGGGATAGCGGTGCGGCAGAATCTCCATAATTTGTTTGATATTCAACATGGCGTGTCTCCATTCTCTACGCTCTCTCGGCTACGAGCGATTATGTGCGCCATTGTACACTAGCTCGGGGCCGCCTAGAACGGGGTACAATAGCCGAGGATTCGTGAAAGATGATGGAGACTGCTCTATGTTGAGCGTGCTACATTTTTGGCTCGGTTTGACTGTGGTGCTGCTTAATCTGCTTGCGGCGAGCTGGCTGGGTTTGATCCAGGCGCGCGGGCTTGCGGTCAGCGATGGGGCGCGCTGGGCGCTTTGGCTGGCGCGGGCGGCGGTGATGCTGCAGGCCCTGTTGGGCGTGTTTTTGACAATCAACGGCTATGTGGGCGATCAGATCCACTATTTCTTCGCGCTGGTCGCGATTGTGCTGGTTTTTGTGGCTTTCCGATCGCCCAAATTGAACGATACGATTACCAAACAAGCTGCGACATGCGCTATTATCGCGGTCGTAACGGCCTGTGCCTTTTTGTTTGGCCGAATGGCTAGCTAAAAGAGCGAGAGCTGCTCGCCCTCTTCGCGCTCGGCTAAGGTCTGCACCATATGCTCGGCGGCCCATTTGGGCGATGGACCTCGCCAGCGACAGCGCGCCAAGATCACGCGCCCTTGGGCATCGAAGGGCACGCCTTCGGCTAGCAGCAGCTCGCGCTGGCGGGCGCTGCCCGTGCTAATCACCCCTTCGCGATTGATGACGCGCTGCCAGGGCACCTTGTGCTGATGCTCTTTGGGCAAACTAGCCAAGGCTTTGCCTACCATGCGTCCGTCGCTGCCCCGCCCCACGATTTGGGCGATTTCGCCATAGGTCGATACTTGGCCGCTGGGGATCTGTTCGATCACCAGATAGATCAATTCGAGTAAGCTGGCAGGAATCGTTTGGTTCATGACAGACTCCTGAAATGCAAAACGCCGCCCTGAGCGGACGACGTTCTTGTTATACTGGCGGGCAGGGTGGGATTTGAACCCACGAGACGGTGTTAGCGCCTACACGATTTCCAGTCGTGCTCTTTCGACCACTCAGACACCTGCCCAATGTATTCTGTTGGTTTCGCAACGCCGCTCATTATACCAAAGAATTCGATCGGCTGCAAGGCGCCAGAAGAGGCCGAACCGCTTACACCTTAGCTGTTGGACTCGAGTGCGGCGTAGGCTTTTTGCCAAGCGTTGCGCAAGCGAGCGGCCGACTCGATCAGGGCCTCATCGGTGTCGCGCCCGAAGCCGCCTGACTTAGGTAGACCGCCGATCTCGAGGATCGATGGGCCTTCAAAGCCCGCTTGTAACAGACCTCGGCAATAGGCGTCGATGTCGAGCGTGCCCATTCCAAGCGGCAAATGGTAGTTCAGCTCTGGGGCGGGTGTATCCGAGACATGTAATACGGCAAGCTGTCGAGCGTATTCGATATAACAAGTCGCCTCTTGAGGCGGGCTATGGTTGAAATCCCAGACGAAGCCGAGCTCGGGATTTTGTTGCAAAACGGTGAGGCTACGCTCGGCATTTGGGAAGAGACGGATATCGGGTTCATTGTGCTCGAAGGCGAAACGGAATCCGCGCTCTTGGGCGAGCCGATTGCAGGCAGCTAGTTCTTCTAGCAAGCGCTCCTCGAGTTTGAGCCAGGTCTCTTCGGGGGCCTTGTGTTGGGGCGCCATATGAAGGTGGACATGGCTGCAGGCGAGCTGCTCGATAGCGGGCAGGTTGGCTTTAAGCACATCGAGCGGGCGGGTGCCGAGCTGCGAGCGCCCTTCGGCGTCTAACAGCACGACGATCTCCATGGTGGCAAAGATCTTGGCATCATTGAGTGCACGAGCCAAGCTGGCATAGTCATCGCCGAGCTGTTCTTCTGTGAGACCGTTCAGTTGCCCGCGCACTTGAAAACAGTCGAAACCGTGGCGCTCTGCGAAGGCGATCTCTTGGCGTAGTGGACGCCAGTAGTTGGGGAAGAGCCGCGCTGCAAAGCCGATTGGGGTACGTTGTTGGTAGGTCATGCGTTCCTCTCTTGTATTGGCCTGGTTAAGCATACCACGCCGCTGAGCGCTTTTCAAATCTATGGGCGCTGAAACAATTTGAAGCTGTTCGCTTCAAGGGTAGCGCTCTGGCGGTTTGCTCTCTTCCCCAAAGAGGGCGGCTAGCGCGTCCGCCTACGGCTATCAACAGCTCGCCCGTAACCGTGCTGTTGTAGCTGTGTGCCGCGAGACCGCCCCAAAATACAACGATGTTAACGGATTTCGTATTAAGGAGCCGAGCTATGTCTGTACGCTATACGGCGATCATTGTGAGTAGTGGCTTATTGTTAGGCGTAGCCGCCGATCTGCTGTTTCTGAGGCACAGCTTGGGACTCGGAATGACGCTCTTTTGCGCGCTGGTCTTGGCTACCCTAATCGGCTTGGGTATCTATTGGCAGCGCCCGCCTCATGGAAAGAACATCTGGCTTGGTTTAGCGGCGTTTGGCTTCGCCCTAGCTCTATCGATTCGTAACGAGCCAGCTCTGGTCTTTTTTGACTTTGTAGCGATGGCAGGCCTGTTGTTCGGGCAGTTTTGCTTCTATCGGGGCGAGACCCTGGTGCGTATGCCCTTTTTGCAGGCGGTGTGGCGTATGCTCACGACGCTCTTCAGCGCTGTCATCGCGCCCTTCCAAGCCTGCTTTGTGCTCTTTGATGCGCTGAGCAATCGCCGAGAGCAGGGAGATCAAAGGCAACTGTTTTGGCCGATTGTGCGCGGCTGTCTGTTTGCGATCCCGGTTTTGATCGTCTTTGTAGGCTTACTGAGCGCCGCCGATCTGGTTTTTTCGCACTATCTCTTCAATCTGCTTAGTTTTCAATTACCCTTCGATCTCTCTGAGCTGGTGGCTCATAGTGTAAGTATCGCGTTTTTTGGTTTTATCTGCATGGGCTTGCTGTTTGCGACCTTCGGCCTGCGCTACGAACAGATGCTAGCCGATAAGAATGAACAGCCCGCACTTGGCATTACTCAGCGGCTCTATCCGCGCGCTGGACTGCGCATTTTGGGCGCCATCGAAGCCCTGATTGTGCTAGGCTCGGTCGCGCTGCTCTTCGCCATTTTTATGCTTGTACAGGCGGCCTATCTCTTTGGCGGCTTAGATACGCTCGAACTGACTGGGATCACCTATGCGGAGTACGCTCGCAGAGGATTTTTTGAGCTGGTGGCCGTGGCGATCCTTGCGCTGGGCTTGCTTTGGTTGGCGGTGATCATTACACGCCGCGAGCAGGCTTGGCAGCGACGGGCTTTCGACTTGGTGTGTAGCGCGATCATTGTACTGGTTTTGGGCATGCTGGTTTCGGCCTTTCAGCGCATGTGGCTGTACGAACAAGCCTACGGCTTCACGCGCCTGCGAATCTACACCCACAGCTTTATGATCTGGCTGGCCTTGGTGCTACTGCTCTTCTTTTTTGTGCTCTGGCGCAATGCTTATCGCAGTTGGATCTACGGCAGCTTGATCTCGGCTTTGGTCTATCTGGCGCTCTTAAACATCGCCAGCCCCGATCAACTGATTGTGCGCGCCAACGTCGCTCGTTACCAAGCGGGAGAAGAGCTAGATGCTCGCTATTTGGCCAGTTTGTCGTCAGATGCGGCGCCGGTTCTGTACGAACTGTTGCCTCAGCTTCCGAGCGACGATCAGCAGATCATTCGGGAGACTATGAGCCTGCGCAGCTACTCCATTCAGTTGGAGTATGAGGAAGGCGGTTGGCGCAGTTGGAATTGGTCTCGTTGGCGAATGGGACGCTATTTCGAACCTGTTGCGCCAGATCTTTCAAGATAGATCTGATATGTTACAATACGGTTATAGTGATAATCTTGAGCGAAAATATAAGGTGCGCGCCTCTCTCACGGCGGCCCTCATAACGAGTCATCTTCCCACTGCATGGCTTCAATAAGCTCGGCGGTCGTGATACGGGCGATCATCTCCTAAAGCCATGACAAACAAAACTCTTCAACCTCAGCGTACAGTTGCTGAATTAAAGGAACTGCGCGCCCTCACCGGCAACCAAGATGGCGCGCAACGGGTGGCTTGGACCGAGACGTGGGCAACGGCTCGCGCATGGATGCGAGAAAAGTTATCTCAGCTGCCGGTCGAGATCGTCGTTGATGAAGCGGGCAACCAGTGGGCGACGCTCAAGGGTGAATCGGAGAAAGAGCTGCTGATCGGCGGCCATATCGACTCGGTGCCGAACGGCGGTTGGCTCGATGGCTGTCTTAACCTGCTCGCTGGGCTAGAGGTGATGCGCCGGATCGCCAGCGAAGGCACTCCGCCCGTCACGGTTCGTTTGGTCGACTGGGCCGACGAAGAGGGCGCTCGCTTCGGGCGTAGTCTGTTCGGCTCGAGCGCTGTGTCTGGCAACTTCGATCCCGAAGAGCTGGCCGAGCTCAAAGATAGCCAAGGCATTCGCCTGCCCGATGCCCTAGCTCAACATGGCGTCGATCTCTTTACCGCTCGAAAGGCTCAGAACCAGATCAAAAATGCAGCGGCTTATCTCGAACTGCATATCGAGCAGGGGCCGGTGCTCGAATCGCTCGACTTGCCCATGGGCGTCGTTTTGGGCACCTTTGGGGTCGAGCGTCATCGCATTATCTGGAAGGGCCAAGCCGCGCACGCAGGCTCGACCCCTATGGATAAGCGCAAAGATGCCCTAGCTGGCGCGGCCAAACTAGCGCTCGAGATCCGCGAGATCGCGCGGCGGGTGGGCGGAGGCGGCGTCTGCACCAGCGGCGGCGTGGTGTGTCGGCCCAATATCGTCACCTCGGTGGTCGAGACGGCCGAGCAGTTGCTCGATCAGCGCCATCTCGATGCTGATTCGCTGGCGCGACTGCTGAGCGAAGCTAAAGAGGCCAGTTATCGCTTTGCCGCCGAAGAGAACATCGAAGTCTCTTGGGAGTATCTTTGGAACATTCATCCTATTCTCTTCCATTCTGAACTGATTGAACTTGCCGATCAAGCTGTGCTCGAAGTCTGCGGCAAGTCGCACCGCTTGCCGAGCGGCCCGCTACACGATGCAGCTGAAGTGGCGCGCGCGGGGGTGCCGACCATTATGCTCTTTGTGCAGAGCTTGCGTGGCATTTCGCACAACAAGATCGAAGACACCAAAGAGGAGCATATCGAGCTTTCGGTCGCAACGCTCGACCGACTGGCCGACAAGGCGATCAACTGGATTCGTTCGCAGCCGTAAGTAGGCCCGAAGCGTAGCTTTGTGTTGTTTTGTAGGGAGTGGTTTCGTCAAAAGCTTTACGTGTGTAGAGAGTCGGTCTGGTGTTTTCCTGATTGCAAATGTTGAGATCAGAAACCATATGACAGTAACAATTCTCGAGGAGCGCCCTGACAGCCCTGATGCGAGTTTGTTGATTAGTGAATTGCAGAACATCCTTGAACCACTCTATCCGCCAGAGAGCCGTCACGGCTATCCGATCGAAAAACTGCTTCAAGAACAGGTCGCCTTTTTCGTGACGCGGGTTGATGGGGTGCCCGCTGGTTGCGGCGGAATCAAGCTCTTTGGAAGCCTGTATGGCGAGATCAAGCGCATGTACGTTCGCCCGCAGTTTCGGGGCCAAGGGCTTGGAAAACGCATGCTCGAGACGCTCGAAGATTATGCCCGCCAGCACGGCCTGAGTCTGCTGCGCCTTGAGACGGGCATCTATCAAACTGAAGCGATCGCCTTGTACGAGCAGTACGGCTTCAAGCAGATTCCTCCCTTTGGACCTTATCGCGAAGATCCGCTCAGCCGCTGTTACGAAAAAGCGATCGTTTGATAGACAATCTGCGGCGAGCTGTTTGTTGAGGCAGTATCAGGCGCGAGAGATGACGAAGGATAGTGGAAGAGGAAGGAAGCGATGTTGCGCGCCAGCGCAACACGGTGCTGACCGAATGGATGAATGGGCTGTTGGTAGCCGAAGGCGGACGCGCTTAGGAACGAATGGAAGAGAAAGACCTCGCCGCCGTAGTGCTGAAGCTATCAGGCAGATCATGCCTCGTTGTAAAAGGTTTACCATGCACAAGGAGCTTTCCCTCTCGTTTGGGAAAGCTCCTCTTTTGTTTGATGAAGCGAGTCAGGCTTTCGCTTGCAACAGCTTGCTTGGAAAATAATGTTTCAGCTCGTTGTAGAGCCGCTCTCCATCGCTGGCCGCCACTACGAAAGCGATCTGGCTGGGCTTTTGGGTCGAACGCAAGACCACGATCCGCCCATCAAGCTCGATTACTTCCAGTTGCGCATAGGGGATCAACGAGCGATGCTTTTTGCTTAGCCAGACGAAGAGCACGATCACTAGCAGACAGGCTATGATTTGCGTGATCAGCGAGATCTTCCATGTGACCACAACCAGCAAGAAGATCAGCGCTTGTAGCAGCATGGGCGGCTCAAGTTTGCCTGCTATCTGCAAACCTTCGGGCGCGAAGCGGATCGCACCTTTGCCCACCAGAGAGCGGTTTAAAAAATAGCGGTAGAAGCGCACTTCAAACGGCTCATCGAGCGTTTCGGGTGCGACGTAGCCGTAGGAAGGTTGAAAACGGCTGGGTATGCGCGTTTTGGGCTGCAGAAAGATCGCTATGCCGCCGAACAATAGAGTCGATACAGTGAACAGCAGAATGTACAAGACATCGTTCTGAACGCGGTTGGCGGGCGTTAGACCTTGGGTCAGCGCAAAGAGCAGGGCGAATACGATCAATGCGCTGGTAAAGGCCAAGATAAACAGCCCATAACACAAGACTTGAGTCAAGTATCTGGCGATAATAGGCGGCTCGCGCTTTTGCCAAGGAGGAGTAGTCTCAAACTGCACTCAAAGGTCCTTTGCACTCAACACGCACCTACTGTGCTAGCTTTGCGTCAGGATCAGGTTTGGATAGCGGTGGGCGATCTCGTTATAAAGTCGCTCTCCATCGGAACGGGCCACGGCGAAAGCAATCTTTTTGGGCACCTGCTCGTTATTCAAACGCAGGGTTCGTCCTTTGAGCTGTGGTGCGCTTAAAAGCGCATACGGCAAGCTGACGACGGTTGGTTTGCGGCCCAAATAGTAGGCGAGCAGCAAGGCTGGAATGATGCCTAATCCGATTCCAAATACTACAAGCGGAACCAAGGTTACCACGAGAATAATACCTAGTTGAAACCAGATACTCGGCTCTAAAAAGCCTTCGATCCGCAAGCCTTCAGGAATGAACTGTACAATTCCTTTGCCTCTCAGCGACCGTCCCCACAGATAGCGCTCAAAATACACTTCAAAGGGTGCTTGCAGCTCGGTTGGCAGAACCATGCCGTAGCTTGGCGTAAAGCCTCCGACGTTGCGGGTAAGTGGGAAGAGAAAATAAAGCGCTGCAACTCCCACAACGATCAGACTTGTACAGATGAGAGCCGTTTGTATGAACTGGGTTTGAGTGATAGTGCCATCCTGAAGCGAATAGTTGCTTCCTAAAATGAAGAAACCCGAAACAATCACAACAATCAGCATGATCGAGCAGACAACGAGCAGACCTAAACGCGCGATGTAGGGCAGATCGGTCGTTTCCCAAGCTGGTTTGTGGTGCACAGAGCGCTCCTTTTGTGTAATCTGTGGCTTAGCGTCGTGGTTTCCCTTGGGTAAAGAGCAGTGTCAGGTCCCCTCCATATTTGAAGTGCTCGCCTTCGCGAATACGGTCGAGCGCGAAGATTTTAAACGACTCGAACTCTTCGTTATAGCCGAAGAGCTGCAACGAGCGAGAAGCTTTGTAGAGCCGAATCGGCCAGTGGCTCCAAGCTTGCCCCTCCGCCGGATTCTCAATATAGCGCTTGTTCGCCAGATCCCAGCCCCAGGCCTCGGCTTGTAGGTGAACACCTCGTAGATAACGCTCAAGATAGGCTGGATCTTTCTTCATTTCAGCGATATCGCCTTCGTAAACGGTGTAGGCCAGGCCATAGGCGCTGCTTTCGTCGATCGGGAACATCCACCAGTCGTAGTGAGAACGGTGAATGCTTTGCCAATCGCCCTTGGCCGCGTAGGCTTCAAGATGAGCAAGCTCTTCGGCCTGTTTGCGTTTGAGCTCAGCGATTCCAACAAACTCGGGGCTTGTATTTCGTTTCGGTGCCATATCGATCTCCCATCGCTTAGCTTACAAAATAAGCCCAGCTAATGTTAGTATATACCCGCTTCCAGAGGAGTCAACCGGTTTTATACAGAATCTCTGTGCACAATAGTATTTTCGTATGTTTCGCTGAGAAAAATCTCGAAAAGCTATTTCAGGCTACCGAAGCCTAACAAACAAGCTTGTTTTGAAGCGATAGCGCGCCCAATCGATGCCTTCAGCCTTTTGGCGGCGAGTTCTTTCCCTTCCATTCGGCCCCCTAGCGCGTCCGCCTACGGCTACTGAACAGGGCTAGCCCCGAGCAGGGCCCTCTCCCCCCCGGCCCCCTCTCCCGCACTGCGGGCGAGGGGGTGAATGGTGATGTTGTATGCGATTTCGCGTAGCGCATACAAGCTCTCCGCGTTCTGTGCTCTCAAGGATACTCCCGCGATGGTATGCGAACGATCGCCTTTTGCTGCCGACACGACTTTTGGGTAATGTACAGCTCCCGCATTGCGGGAGAAGGGAGCACGGCTGTGCTCACGCAGATAGCTGCCCAAAACCTCATACCACATCCGCTGCAGGTCATACCAAATCCGTTGAAAGCCTTGCGCTCTTATAACGTAGAAAACAAAAACGAGAAAAGGCTTGTGTGACATTTCGCACCCTGGTGCGGAATGTCACACAACATAGTCACGTTCTACTCTGCCGCAGGCCAAAGAGAACCTAATCAACCGGATTTGGTATCAACACAAATGCGGGGCTTTGCTGGAAGCGTTGGCCTTGAGCGAAATAAAAAAGAGGGATCGCTCTCAAACGAGCGCTGTCCCTCTGGTTTGTTGTTTGCTTTGCAAAACTGGCTAGCGGTGCGAGAGCGCGCGTGCCAGCAGATTGCCTAGCCACTGCACGAGCTGCACCATCACAATCAGCAAGACTACCGTAATAATCATTACTTCGGTTTGGAAGCGCTGGTAGCCATAGCGAATCGCAAGGTCGCCCAAGCCGCCTCCACCGATTGTGCCTGCCATCGCCGAATAACCGATCAAGCTGATGATCGTGATCGCTGTGCCCAGCACCAAAGAGGGCAGCGATTCTGGCAGCAATACTTTGATGATGATTTGCCAGAGATTGCAGCCCATCGCTTGGGCCGCTTCGATCAGACCTTTATCGACTTCGCGCAGCGAGGTTTCGCTGATGCGCGCAAAGAACGGAATAGCCGAGACTGCCAAGGGCACGATGGCCGCCTTCGAGCCGATTGTCGTTCCAACTAAAAGGCGTGTAAAAGGCAAAATTGCGATCAGCAAAATCACAAACGGCAACGAGCGCCCCAAGTTGACGATAAAGCCAAGAATCGCATTCAACCAAGGGATGGGTACAAGCCCGTCGCGGTCGGTGATAATCAATAAAATACCGAGCGGCAAACCTAGCAGCAAGGTAAAAAAGGTAGAAACGCCTACCATATAGATCGTATCAACGCTTGCTTTCCAGATTTGCGGCCCCAATTGCGCCCAATTCATGCCTGTACCTCCACACGTACACCCTGACCGCGCAGGTAGGAGATCGCCTGCTCGATCTGATCGCCCATGAGTTCCACTTGTAACTGACCGATTCGTTGGTTGCCGATGCTTTCGATGTTGCCAGCCAGCACGTTGGCATCGATCATAAATTGGCGCGCCAGTTGCGAGAGCACAGGCTGCTCCGCCGATGATCCTGTGAAGGTCAAGGTTGCCACGACTGCGCCCGGCCGTGCGCTGTAGGCATCGAATTTGGGGAAGATCGCTTGGGCCAAACGCGAATTGGCTTGGGCCAGCAGCTCCGATACCTTGCCCTGCTCGACAACTTCGCCGTGTTCCAGAATGGCGACTCGATCGCAGATCTGGCGCACCACGCTCATCTCGTGGGTGATCAGCAGAATCGTCAGGCCGAGTCGCTCGTTGAGGCTGCGCAACAGCTCTAAGATCGAGCGGGTGGTTTGGGGGTCGAGCGCCGAGGTTGCTTCGTCAGAGAGCAGCACCTTTGGTTCGGCGGCCAGCGCCCGCGCGATGCCGACACGTTGCTTTTGGCCGCCCGAGAGCTGCGAAGGATAGGCTTCAGCTTTGTCGGATAGCCCGACCAGATCGAGCAGCTCAGCCACCCGAGCGCGCCGCGCAGCGGGTTTATAGCCGATAATCTCGAGCGGGAAGGCCACATTTTGGGCGACCGTGCGCGAATTGAGCAGATTAAAGTGCTGAAAAATCATGCCGATTCGCTGGCGCGCGGCGCGCAGTTGAGCCGGAGAGAGTTGGGTAAGATCTTGACCATCAACAATAATCGAGCCTGAGGTCGGACGCTCTAAGAGATTGACGCAGCGAATCAGGGTGCTTTTGCCTGCCCCGCTTTGGCCCAATACACCAAAAATGCTGCCGGCTGGTATATGCAAATGTACACCTTTGAGCGCGGCAACACCGTTCGGCCCATTATAGACTTTATGTACATTTTGAATATCAATCACATCGTACCTATAAAGTTTCTAGATGCTAGCCACTCATAACAAATCCGCTTGATTAGGTTCTCTTTGGCCTGCGGCAGAGTAGAACGTGACTCTTTCCTTTCCCAGATTTTGTTTTCTGCGTTCCAAGGGTGCAAGTCTTTAAACGGATTTGGTATCAGTTGTATTGTACACAGTTTTGTGCGCTTGATAGTAAAAAGAGAGGCTTTCTGTATTGGTCTACAGAGAGCCTCTCTTCGCTTTAGAGTTTTAAGAACCAGCTTAGAAGGCCGGGATCACCGAACCTTGGTAGTTGTCTTCGATGAACTTCTTGACTTCGGGCGAGGTCAACAGGCTAGCCAGCTTCTGAATAGCCTCGTCGTTCTCGTGACCGTTCAGAACAGTCAAAATGTTGGCGTAGGGATTGTTCTCACCCGACTCGAGCACCAGTGCATCGCTGCTGGGGGTCAGACCAGCGTCGAGCGCGTAGTTGCCGTTGATGATCGAAGCGTCGGTATCTTCGAGCGAGCGGGGCAACTGAGCAGCTTCCAGCTCAACAATCTGGATGTTCTTGGGGTTATCGACGATATCGGCAACGGTAGCGTTGGTGCCAACGCCCTCGGTCAGAGTGAAGAGGCCGTTGCTAGCCAAGAGCTGCAAAGCGCGGCCACCGTTGGTGGCGTCGTTGGGGATCGCGATGGTAGCGCCATCGGCCAGCTCATCCAAGCTGCTGACCTTCTTGGAGTAGAGGCCCAGTGGCTCGATGTGAACAGCAACAACCGAGACCATATCGATGTTGTGCTCTGCGCCGAAGTCTTCCATGTAAGGAACGTGCTGGAAGTAGTTGGCGTCAAGCTGGCCGTCGTTCAGAGCCAAGTTGGGCTGAACATAGTCGGTGAACTCCACAACCTCGATGTCGAGACCAGCCTCGGCGGCCAAGTTCTCTTTGATGAAGTTCAGGATCTCGCCGTGGGGCACTGCAACAGCGCCGACCGTCACCTTGAGCGGCTCGGTCGATTCGCTGCTCTCGCTGGTAGCAGTGGCTTCAGCAGTAGCATCTTCAGTAGTAGCTTCTTCGGTAGGGGTTTCAGCTGCAGCGGCGGGTGCTTCGGTGGGGGCAGCAGCCGGAGCGCTGGTTGGGGTGGCGGCGGGTGTGCTGCCGCAGCCCGTGAGAATGAAGGTCAGCAGGGCGAAAACTGCCACGCTGCGAGCAAGAATCTGTGTCATCTCAAGTCCTCCAGAATGTTTCACGCTTCAAATTATTTGCTGCATGAAACAAAATCGTGCTCAAGAAATTTCTTGGCACGCTTCAGAGCGGTTTCTGCATTTATCAAATAACTAGAAATCAGCTTTGGGAGGCTCTTTCTAATTATTTGATTTTTGACATATATTATCAATATAGTCAATTTGGACTCATTATACTCCCAGTTTGTGAAGAATATATCAGACTAAAGTCGTAGATTGCGGAGTAAGCTCCAATTAGTAGAGATTTGATTTTAGAATAATCAAAAAGTATGGCTTTCGGTACATATAGTATAAAGCTCGTTATATTGGCAAGTGAAAACATGGAGATGCTATGGCTTTCTTTATGCATTGTTCAACACATAGCTTTTGCCAAAGCCTTCGCAGGCTTATCAGGGTTAGCCTGTTAGGTTTGCTAGCCCTCTGTTTTTGCTTTTATGCCCTTGAGGCGCAGGCCGCTCAGCCAGCTCAACTGCAAGATTGTGCGCCTACTATCTCCCCGGGTAGCGCGATGGCCTGCGCTATCAGCATCGCTGGCGAAGTCGATACGATCCAATTTGTAGCTCAAGCTAACGATGTATTTTTGATTCGAGCGGCGAATACGGCTGGCTCATTGCGCTTACGCGTGCGTGTGCTGAGCAGCAGCAATGTGGTTTTGTACGATCAACACGCCAGTTACGGCGGCAGTAGTCTCGAGATCAGCAAGGCGGTTGTGAGCGCCGCGGGCAGCTACAAACTAGAGATCAGTGACTACTCCAATAGCGCCACTGGCAGCTACAACGTCTACCTTGAGCGTCTCAATCAGCCGGTGCAGGCCAAACAGCTTACATTTGGTACAACAACCTCCAGCTCGCTCAATATTCGCGGCCAAGCCGAATTCTTTCAGATCTCTGGCAAGCCGAACGATCGATTGTTGATTCGTGTTGTTACCACAGCTGGCGATCTCTATCCTATGGTGCGAGTGATAACCTCCAGTGGGGAGGTGCTTTGTAAGCAAGGAGGCTCTTTTTCAAGGGATATTGAAATCTCGAACTGTGCCCTGCCCGCAGATAGCCTCTATTCGATCGTTGTAACCGATTACTCAGCGACAAGGACGGGCAACTACAACATCTACACCCAGCGTTTCAACGCGCTGGTTGGTACCGTCGGGCTGGCCTTGAATACGGTGCAGACAGGAACCCTGCAAGCACCGGCAGAGAGCGACTTTTATACGATTCAGGGCAAAGCCAATGAGGCCTATCAGATCCGCCTAGCGGCTACGACCAATACGTTTTATCCGTATATTCGCTTGATCCACCCCAACGGCACGATACTCTGTGTAGATGGAGGGTCATATAGGACCACAGCAATGATCGCTCGCTGCGTGCTGCCGAGCGATGGAGTCTATGCCATTCAAGTCACTTCGTACAATGGGAGCACGGGTGTATACAAGCTTTACGCTCAGCGCTTGAACCGCCCCCAAGGTGCGCTTCCATTGCAGGTAGGTGTCACCCAAACCACCGTTATCTCAGAGGCTGCTGCACTCTCTAGCTTCTCGATCCAAGCCGCTGCCAACGATGTTATGCTCTTTCGGGTAGTTCGCAGCAGTGGCACCTTGACCCCGAGCTTTATCGTTGTCGACTCCGATGGAGTTGTGATTTGTAACGCATCGAGCGGATCTTATACCTACCTTGAAGTGACACGTTGCGCTTTCCCGCGCAGTGGAAGCTTCTGGTTTTTGATCGGCGATCACAGCGTTAATCGAACGGGCATCTTGGAGCTATACGCCCAATTGCTAACGGCACCCGTAGGCGCGCGCTTGTTGGACGATCTGCAACCGATCAACGCCACGATAGCCGACTACGCCTATATCGACAGTTATCTGTGGCAGGCTGGCCCGCAGGACGAGCTCAAGATCGAGGTGAGCGTTAGCTCGGGCAACGCTACGCCGCGGATCACTGTTTTCGATCTGAACGGTACCCAGATCTGCAAGGGATCGAGCACCTACGCCAAAACAGTTACCATTCAACGCTGTCTGCTGCCGAGCAACGGCCTCTTCAGCATTCTGGTCGGCGATGCCACCAATAAGTTCGATATGATCTATCAGCTGAGGGTGAACTGCGTCTCGTCAGCTTGTGGCAACAGCGAAGGGCGGATCGCGCTCGGCCCCGAGGAGAAGACCATCACGCTTGGCGATCTGCAAATCACTATTCCGGCTGGGGCACTGCCCGAAGGAGCGATCTGGCGAGGCGTTGCGATCGCTGGCTCGCCCGCTAGCGGGATAATCCAATCCTTCCATATGCTGATTCACGATGGCACGGGCCAGCGCATCGTGCCGAGCAAGCCGCTGACTTATACCCTGAGTTTCGATCCGGCGGAGCTGGAGAGCCGAGGCGTAGATCTATCTGAGCTTGGCCTAGCGGGCTGGCGCGAACAGACGTGGCAGGGCGTGGAGACGAGCCAAGCCTCAGGCAGCTTGCTCGCTGTGGCGGATCTGTTCGATCAACTGGCCTTTGTAGGCAAGCAGCTTCCGATCAGCGAGCCAACTACGCCCGAACAGCCCAACCAGCCAGGCCAGCCAACTGAGCCGGAGCAACCCAATCAACCGAGCGAATTTCGGGTCTTCTTGCCCTTGGTAAAACGCTAGGCGCTTTGGGGCGCGGATGAGCAAACCCTCGTTTGTTGGAAGGGATGTTGATAGCCGAAGGCGGACGCGCTAGAAGCCGAATGGAAGGTTGGGACCTCTCCGCCTGAGCATGTAAAGGGGCTAGTGCAGAGCTTGAAATTTCGGTTGGGCTTGGCTTGTCGCAAAGCGCTCAAAGAGCGAATGAGAGATCCTGTCAGCGCTAACAGGATCTCTCATTCGTATTGCCAGACCTTAGCGGGCGGGTATAGGGCTTGCGGTCGGCTCAAAGCCGGGAGCCTCTGAGGAGAGATTGGGCTGAAACGGCGCGGGCGTCGCGGTGGGCACGTTGGGATCGAAGGCGGGCCCTCCTTGGGCTGGCACGACGCTCGGCAATACAAAGCCCTCGCTATTGGGCACTAATTCGCCAGCATAGGGCGGAACAAGGGTTGGCATCTGATCAGGAGGGATCAGCAGGCCCGTTCGGGAAGCCCCAAACCCTAAAAACAGGAAAGCCACTAGGGCGATGCCCGCCAGCGTCGCCAGCCCGCCTAGCATCACCAGAGCCAGACGTCGCCTGCCCAGCGCGATCGCCTCTTGAGTGAGCCGATCTTGCGTGGCTTGCTCTCGGCGTTGCTGCCCTTCGCGTTGGAGCTGGGCTTTCATACTGCGCGCGCCAGCCAGATAGCTGTTGCACTGCTCGCAGCTGGCGAGATGGGCGCTGATCAGTTGGCGGCTGTTATCGCTGACTTCGTTTTCAATATAGAGCGGCAGCAGATCTTGAATCAGATCGCAACTGGTTTGGGCCGCGAGCCGCGTTGTAGAGCTAGTATGCGCTTCGTTATTCATCGCAATCTCCTTGTTCAAGCTCTAAAAAGGCGTTGCGGAAGGTGTTGCGCGCTCGGAACAACGACACCTTGACCGCGCTCAGACTGATATCCAAAATCCCGGCGATCTCAAGGTACGAGAGTCCCTCAAGGTCGCGCAATAGCAGAACGCTGCGTTGACGCTCGGGCAACTGAGCCAGCAGCAAGCTGATCTGATCGCGCTGTTCGCGCAGGCCAGCCTGATAGACCGGATCGTGATGCTTGCCGTCGTCGGGGATAGCCAAGAGCTGATCGGTTTTGATCGAGCTTGGGCTAGGCTGGCGCAGGCTGTTCAGGTAGAGGTTGCGCGCGATGCGAAACAGCCAGGTGGTGACCGAGCACTCGCCGCGAAAGGTCAGCAGGCCGATGTAGGCCTTGATAAAGGTCTCTTGCACCAGCTCTTCGGCCACTTCGCGCGAGCCGCACATGCGCTCCAGATAGCGCAGCAGAGGCGTGTGGTAGTCGCGATAGAGCTGTTCGAGCTCAAGTGGCTCGCGTTTGACTTGGGCCGCTGTCGAGATGCTCAAACAGTGAAACAGCAGGTTCATAGCTTCTCCTGTCTAGAACTTCTACTACAACAGACACCTCATGGGCCCAAAAAGTTATCAAGCTTCAAAATTTCGCCCAAAAATAGGCTGCCCTCCCGCACTTTGCAGGAGAGCAGTGCTATGCGCTTCGCCGATTGCAACGATAACGGGCCGTGTTCTTGTCTTCATCAGGCGGAGAGGCCTCTAGCTCTCATGCGGTCCTTAGCGCGTCCGCCTTCGGCTATCAACATCCGGCCCATACATTCGGCTTTTCGAGCTTGGCGCTGCCTTCGTTGCCTTGCGTTGCCTTTCATTGCCTTTCGCTGCCTTGCGTTGCTGAACAGCGTCGATCAGGAGCAGCAACCAGCCTTTGAGTTGGTTGTTGCTGGAGTGGCAACAAGTGAGATCAGATCGATACCTGTACGTACAGGTAGGGCTGGTGTTGCGCAACAGCTGCTATCGAGATCTGTACAGCAAACGCCCGTCTCGGGCAGCACCAGCTGAACTTGGCGGGCCGCCTCCCAATCGCCAGCCAGGGCGGCGGCGATCGAACGCACCTGCTCGTAGCCGGTCAGCATCAAAAAGGTCGGCGCGCGCCCGTAACTCTTCATACCGACGATAAAGAAGTTGTGCTCGGGGTGGCTGAGCTGCTCGACGCCGTGGGGCGGAACGCTGCCGCAGCTATGGATGTTGGGGTCGATCAGAGGCGCGAGCTGGCGCGGTGCTTCGACGCTGTTGTCGAGGTCGAGGCGCAGTTCGCGCAGCATGTCGAGGTTGGGCCGGAAGCCGGTGGCGACGATCACTTCGTCGACGGGGGCGAGGCTGCGCTCGGCGCTGCTCAGCACGATGCCATCGCTGGTGCGCTCGATGCGCTCGGTCGCGAAACCGCTCTCTAGCTTGACCTGCCCCGACTCGACTAGCGCGCGGATTCGGCTGCCCAGGGCGCCCCGCTCGGGCAGCTGGTCGTTGGCTTCGCCGCCAAAGAGTTGGCGCAGATCGCTGCGACGAATCGCCCAGGTCAGTGTGGTCTGCGGCTCCTCTTGGGCCAGCAGCGCCAGATCGAGCAGGGCGTTGAAGGCCGAGTGACCGCTGCCAACCACCAACACGCGCTTGTTGGCGTAATGTTGGCGCTGCTGGCCCAGCACATCGGGGATGGCGTAGGCGATCTGGGCTTGGAGCGCGCGTTCGCCCAAGGCAGGCACGCCATTTGCGCCGAGCGGGTTGGGCTGCTCGTAGGTGCCCGAGGCATCGATCACGGCGCGCGCCAGCAGCAGACTCTCGCTGCCATCGGCATGCAACAGGCTCAGGGCGAAGGGCGCAGCTTCGCGCTGGGCATCCTTCATTTTGTCGTGGCCGTAGCGCGTCACGGCGGTAACGCGCAGATCGGTGTGGATGTGTGGGCTTAGCGCGGGCAGAGCTGCCAGCGGCTCGAGGTAGTCGCGCACAAGCTCTGCGCCGGTCGGCAGATGATCGGGGTCGGGGCTGCGCCAGCCGCTCGCTTCGAGCAGACGGGCGGCGGCTTGGTCGACTACGTAGCGCCAGGGCGAGAAGAGCCGTACATGGCCCCAAGCTCGAACGCTGCTGCCCACATGCGGGCCAGCTTCGATCACATAAGGCGTTAATCCGCGCTCTAGCAGGTGTGCAGCGGCCGCCAAGCCGACTGGGCCTGCGCCGATAATCGCGATGGGAAGATCTCTCTCTTGCATGCTGCCTCCCTTATATCGATAATTGTCAATATAGTGCGACTCTAGCAAATAGATCGATGATTGTCAATATAGACTCTCTTCAAATTGTGCTTGTCGAAGTGGGCTTGAAGGCGTACACTAGGGCTATAGTTCGATGTCGAATTGAAGGAGATCGCAATGAATGCGCTGACTGAAGGCACGCTTCTGTGGCAGCCTAGCCCTGAGTTTCAGCAGGCGAGCCGCCTACGAGCCTATATGGATTGGCTGGCTCGCGAGCGCCAACTCAGTTTCGATGACTATGCCTCGTTGTGGGAATGGTCTGTCAATGAATGTGAAGCCTTTTGGCAGAGTATTTGGGATTTTTTCGAATTAAGCAGCAGCACTCCCTATAGCACGGTTCTCGACTCGCGACGTATGCCGGGCGCTCATTGGTTCCCGGGCGCGTCGCTCAACTACGTCAGCTACGCCTTCCGCAACACCTCCTCTGAACACCCCGCCATTCTTTTCGAGTCCGAGAGCGAAAGCTTGCGGGCGATCTCGTGGCAGAGCCTAGAGCGCGATGTGGCCGCCTTGGCCGCTTCCTTACGCAAGCTGGGCATCGGTAAGGGCGACCGCGTGGTGGCCTATCTGCCCAATATCCCCGAGGCGGTGGTGGCCTTTTTGGCTTGTGCCAGCATCGGCGCGATCTGGTCGAGCTGCGCCACCGATATGGGCGTCGCCAGTGTGGTCGACCGCTTCCGCCAGATCGAGCCCAAGCTCTTGTTTGTGGTCGATGGCTATATGTATGGCGGCAAGCGTTTCGAGCGTAGCGCCGAGATCGCCGCTCTGCAGGGAGCCCTGCCAAGCCTCGAACAGACCGTGCTGATCCCCTATCTCGACCGCTCGGCGCGCCTCGCCAACAGCTTGGATTGGGGCGAGCTGCTGGCCGAGGATGCACCGCTGCAGCCTATCGAACTGCCCTTCGAGCATCCGCTCTGGGTGCTATATTCGTCGGGCACGACCGGCCTGCCCAAGGCGATCGTCCAGAGCCACGGCGGCATTCTGCTCGAACACCTCAAAGCGCTCGGTTTGCAGCTCGATCTCAAGCCGCACGATCGCTTCTTCTGGTTCACCACCACCGGCTGGATGATGTGGAACTTTGTGGTGAGCGGCTTGTTGCTGGGCACCACGATTGTGCTCTTCGATGGCAGCCCGACCCGCCCCGATAGCAATGCGCTGTGGGACTTCTGCGCGCGCGCCGGCGTGACCTTCTTCGGCACCAGCGCGGCCTATATCAGCGCGTCGATGAAGGCCGGTGTCGATCCGCGCCGCTTCGATCTGAGCGCGCTGCGCGGCATCGGCTCGACGGGTTCGCCACTGTCGAGCGACGGCTTCGCCTGGATCTACGAAAATGTGAAGCGCGACCTCTGGCTGGTCTCGCTGAGCGGCGGCACCGATGTCTGTACCGCCTTTGTGGGCGGCAGCCCGCTCTTGCCCGTCTATCTGGGCGAGATCCAGTGTCGCAGCTTGGGCGCGGCGGTCTACGCCTTCGACGAAGCGGGCCAGTCGGTCGTCGATCAGGTCGGCGAGCTGGTTGTGACTGTTCCGATGCCCTCTATGCCGATCTTTTTCTGGAATGATAAGGACGGCAGCCGCTATTTCGACAGCTACTTCTCGATGTACGAAGGCGTCTGGCGTCACGGCGACTGGTGTCGCATCACGCCCCATGGCGGGGTGGTGATCTATGGCCGCTCGGATGCGACCATCAACCGCATGGGCATTCGCATGGGCACCAGCGACATCTATCGCGTGGTCGAGGCCATTCCCGAAGTGCTCGATAGCCTGATCGTCGACTTGGAGGGCTTGGATCGCGTCTCGTATATGCCGCTCTTTGTGGTCTTGCGCGAAGGCTGCCAACTCGACGACGAGCTTCAGAAGCGCATCAAAAACCAGATCCGCACTGCGCTCTCGGCGCGCTTGGTGCCCGACGAGATCTTTGCGATCAGCTCGGTGCCCCGCACGTTGAGCGGCAAAAAGATGGAGCTGCCGATCAAGCGCATCCTCTTGGGCACGCCAGCCGAAAAGGTCGCCAACCCCGACTCGATGAGCAATCCCGAGGTGATCCCCTATTTTGTTGAGCTGGCTGAGCGCCTGCAAGCGAAGTTACAGCCGAAGTCTTCTTCAAACAACTAGAAAGCGAGCAGCAGATGCAATTCGATAAACGAATCGTTTTGGTAACTGGTGCGGGCAGTGGCGTTGGCAGAGCGATCGCCGAAGCCTTCGCGCGCGAGGGCGCCCAAGTGATCGTGCACGATCTGCGCTCCGAAGCGCGTGAGGTCGCCGAACAGATCAAGGGCAGCTTTCTGCAAGCCGATCTAAGCGATGCTCAGGCGGTGCGCCGCCTCGCCCAAGAGGCGCTGGCCCTGCACGGCCGCGTCGATATTCTGGTCAATAACGCTGGCTTCCAGCATATCGCTCCGGTCGATGAGTTCCCCGAAGAGACCTGGGCCGCTATGCTGCAGGTGATGCTGACCGCGCCCTTCCAGTTGATCAAATATCTCTTGCCAGCCATGCGCGAGCAGAAGTGGGGCCGCATCATCAATATCGCCAGCATTCACGGCATGGTCGCAAGCCCGTTTAAGTCGGCCTATATCAGTGCCAAGCATGGCCTGCTGGGCCTGACCAAAACGGTCGCGCTGGAGGCCGCCGCCTACAACGTGACCGTCAATGCGATCTGCCCGGCCTATGTGCGCACGCCGCTGGTCGAGCGCCAGATCGCCGATCAGGCTCGTACGCGCGGGATCGCTCCCGACGAGGTGATCGAGAAGGTGATGCTGGAGCCTGCCGCGATCAAGCGTCTGATCGAGCCGAGCGAGGTGGCCGCTTTCGCGCTCTTCTTGGCTTCGGAGCAGGCCAGCGCGATCACGGGCGCGGCCCACACCATGGATCTGGGTTGGACTGCGCGTTAAGTTGCAGTGCGGAATCTGTAGTGTTTGGGGCGGCTTCGTAGCACAGCCAGCTAGCAGCGGCATGTAGCCAGCAAGCTGTTGATAGCCGTAGGCGGACGCGCTAGAAGCCGAATAGGCGCTAAAGCCCTTACTGCCAAAGCTTTGAAATAATCAAGTGGATTTGGGATAACAAGCTATGCAGCCTGCGCTTGTGACAGCATCGGCACAGAGCAGGCTGCCAACACGGCATCGCGCCGCTGAGGATGCCCAGAAGTGTGCGATAGAGGCGTAGAGATCATTTAGCCGCGGCGTACTGTTAGGCCCGAACCGACCAAAGCATGTTCGAATAGGCCGCGCCAGCCGTGTTGCGAAACCATCTGGCTGACGACCTCGATGTGTTGGCCCAAGCTCCAGTAGCGCCCTGCGAAGCCGACCTGCCCGCTGCGAATGGCGCGATAGAGGTCGTTGGCGCTGCGGCCCGCAAAGGTGGTGTAGGCCTGCCCGATGGTTTTGAGAGTGTGGGCATCGCTGCCGCCCACCATCGCGGTTTGGCGCTGCAGCGCGAACTGTTTGGCCTTGCGATTAGCGTTGCTCTGGGGCCACATCACGCTGGCGTTGAAGGCTTCGATCGCGTCGAAGCGCCATTCGGGGTGCAGATCGCCATGTTTGCCAAGCGAGTCGACATAACGATCGAAAGGGTGGGGCGCGATCGCAAGGCCGCCTTGGGCATGAATGGCCTCGATCGTTTCGAGCGCGGGCCGATGCGAAGGCACGGGCTGCTCGATAAACAGCGCCAAAAGATGGCCCTCTTGGGTGCTCACCTCTTCGCCCACGATCACTTCGATCCCGTAGTAGTCGGCGAATTTGCTGGCCTGAACGGCTCCGGCGATCGTATCGTGGTCGGTTATCGCGATCAGGCGCAGATCGGTATGGTTGGCCACAAAGTCAAGCACTTCTGCCGCGCTGGCCGTTCCATCGCTCGCCAAGGTGTGGATATGCAAGTCGGCTTTTGAGAGATTTGCCATAGCTCGTTCCTCTTGTGAGCTCTGCTTGAACTTCTCCTTGCAGGATAGACGACCAGTTTGAAGCTTTTGTTAAGCTTGTTGGCGGCGCTGTTTAAAATCTCGGTCGAAAGTCGTATGTGAGTGGCGCAATAAAAAGCCGAAGCCTAAAGGGCATAGTTGTGCACTAAGCGATCTGTATCTTACAAGAGAATGTTTTAAGCTACAGAGGAGCACAACGATGAAATGGCTTTCTGCTTTATTTGCTCTCTTGCTGGTGGGTTGCAGCGGAACCCAGATCGCTGCCGAGCCACAAGTTGTTACTCAGATTGTCGAGCGCACCGTGCTGGTGCGCGAAACGGTTATTGTGACCGCGACTCCCCTTCCTGCGACGGCCACGCCTAAGGCGACCCCAACCCCCGCCGAGCCGACGCCTCTGCCGGTGGGCGGCAAGTGGGAGCTTGAGCAAGATCATTCCGAATTTGATGATAGTACACAAGTTTTTCTTTTTCTGGCTGCAGAGTCCGAGGTATCGGGCAGCTTTGAAAGGTACCGCCCAACCTTGGTATTGCGTTGTAGCGAGGGCAAACTGGATAGCTATATCATCGTTGGGATGATCGTTGATGTTGAGGGAATCGACGATACAGCCACGGTGCGTCTACGCTTCGATAAAAACGAGGCGCAAACCGTCAAGACCCATAAGTCAACCGATAGCAAAGCGCTCTTCTTGGTGCCTGCTAAGTCGTTTATCGATCAGATGCTGGCTGCCGACGAGATGGTCTTTCAATTTACGCCCTTCTCCGCTTCGCCTGCCACCACCTCATTCGATCTGCGCGGCTTAGGAGAGGTCATCGATCCGCTCTTTGAGGCTTGCCCCAATAGCTAAGCGATAACCGATCCTATTACTTTGGCGGAGCGGCTACTAGCTCCCATTCGGCTTCTAGCGCGTCCGCCTTCGGCTATCAGCAGCTTGCCCGCAACCCGAAAGTGCTAGCAGTGGGTGTGCAGACGCCCCCCAAACGTGGAACGATCCAAACGGATTTGTATGATTAAATCAGGGCTGAACATCGCATAAGCTACTGAAAGATTAAAAAGCTTCGCATTTGTAGTGCGAAGCTTTTCGTTTATCGTGTTGTTAAGCATAGCTACAAGTCAAGCTGTAAAAGCGACAAGCAGACAGTTCGATTGGCGGCTAGAAAAGGACAGTCAACTCACCCTTCAATTGAGCAGTGGCCAAACAATCCTTATACCTGATAGTCCTTTTGAAAATTGGCACTATAAAGATCACAACTGGTCGCTCCATGCTGGAATAGGACGGGTTTCCTAACGACTTAGGTTTAAATCAATGAGGCTTGCTCGCACTGGCAGTAGCGCTTTTCATGCCCGCACTTGGGGCAGGTGTTAAGACGCGCCATGCGGTCATAGACGCACACAAAGACCTCTTCGCCCTCTTCGTCGCTGGCAGCGAGCATATCGAGCGCAGCGCTAGGCTGCGAAGCTCCTTGGCCGAGCACGCTGTTCAGGCTGTTTTGGAGCAAAACCCCAAGTTGAGGCGTGCTAGCTTGCTGCAGCAGGTGCTGAAAGATCGCCAATAACTGTGCGCGATCAAGCCCTTCGAGTGTGGCGAGCATTTCGTTACGCTCTCGATTGCCCCAACTGCTGCTTTGCTGAATCGTCATCGCAGCCTCCTTGTGTTCAAGTATGGTTTTGGCGTTTATGTAATCAGTGTAGCACTTTCATCCAAATTAAGCTTGTTTGGATGAGCGGCGGCTTTGGCTGAGCGTCTCGCTTTCCTGTTGTAATACGAAATCCGCTAGATTGCTTCTTATTTGGCCTTCGGCAGAGTGGAACGTCTTTCTCCGCTTGTCGTTTTCCTGCGCTGAGAGAGTACAAGTTATTTAGCGAATGTGCTATAAGCGTGCGGGTTTTGAAGGCATTTGGGGGAAAGTGTAGGGTTTTGAGGCTAGGGAGAAGCTCGTCTGGGAGGAAAGGAGCTTTGTAGCCGAAGGCGGACGCGGTCGGGACCGAATGGATGGTTGAGACCACGCCGCCAGAACGATAAGCTTGAGCGGGCAGATGGCTATGACGCTTGGGCTAGGACATTACCAGACATCGCCTATGCGCCACTCGGCGGCTAGCCTGCCCTCTATATCGAGATCGGCCGGCGTTTGTGGCAGGCGTAGAATCATCGCGCTGTCGTCGGGGGTCTCCACCAGCTCGCCGTTTTTGAGCATAAAGAGCGGGCCGCGCCAGAGTTCCCAGCCCAAACGGCTGTAAAAGGCAGGGTCGGAGGGCGAGAGCGCCCCGATCTGGTAGAGCGGAGAGATCGCTTCGGCTAAACAGCGTAGCAGCGCGCTCGCATAGCCGTGCCCTTGATGCTCGGGGTGTGTCGCGACTGCCTCGACATACGCGCTCTCAATGGGCTTGTCGTTGTAGAAGAGCCGACGCGGGATCCAGAGCGCATGGCTCACAAGCTGACCGTCGTGCCAAGCTAAAACGTGGGTTCTCTGCTGAAACTGCTCTATCACTTCTGCGAAGGGGTGCTGATAAGCCAAGCTACACAGATCAACGATCGCTTGCTGCTGGGCAGGGGTGACGACATCTTGGGGCAGAATATCGATTTGGAGCTTCATGAGTTTAGCTTGATCCTCTAGTCTATTCATTTGCTACTCGTAAAATCACCACCGTGAGATCGTCGTGTGGCTCGAGCGCGTCGACGAACTGCTGAATGGCTTGGAGCACATGGGCCAGCATGGCTTGGGCGCTGCTAGCAGGACCGCTCGCAAAGACACGCTCGATCCGCTCGAAGCTAAATAAGCTGTTGCGACTGTTTTTAGCCTCGACCACGCCATCGCTCACTAACAGCACCATGTCGCCCGAGGCCAATGTACAGCTTTGGGTGCGATAGCCGTTTTGGGCGCCAAGCCCATAGCCAAGCGCGAAACCGCCTACATCGAGCTCTTCGACTTGGCCGTTAGCTCGCCGAATATAGGGCATAATTCCGCCCGCATTGACGGCAAAAAGCGTGTCGCGGTTTAGCTCGATATAGGTGAGAGCGCAGTTTTGGCGCTGCAATTGTGTGTAAGGCTGTAGACTGCGATCGAGCTGAGCTAGCAGTTCCTCAGGCCGATTCTGGCTAGGGATATGCTCGTTCAGCAGCGAGATGCTTGCTGCCATCAGCAGAGCCGCCGAGACTCCTTTGCCCGACACATCGCCCACGGCTAGTGCGATTCTATCATCGGTGAAGCGGTGGTAGCTATAGAAATCGCCGCCTACTTCGCGGGCTGGCTGGCTATAGCAGACCACATCGAGGCGCGGCCAGCGTGGCGCGGCTGGCGGCAATAAACCACGCTGAATGTCGCGCGCGAGGGCGAGCTCGTTTTGAAGCTGTTCGGTGATCTGACGCAGCTCGGCGTTGGATTGATGCAGGGCGAACTGGCTCTCGATCTCGCGCTCTTGGATCTTTTGGCGCAGAATCACCAAGGTTGTGGCGATCGTGTAGTTGGCGACGTAAAACAGCAAGACCACATAGCCAATGATATCGGCGTAGTCGTTGCGATAGAGCGAAATGCTGGCGAAGCAGAGCGCAACCAGCGCCATTGTGATCAGCCATTCGCGGGCGCGCACAAAGACCAGTTGGGCCCCATAGATTGCAGTGAGCGAGGCCGCTAAATAAAGTGGGTTATTATCGCTATAAAAGACCGAAATATGGGTAACAACAATAGCCACAACTGCATTAATAAGCTGAACGGTCGAATAGCGATAGCTTTGTTTTGGGGCAAAAAAGACAATCAGAAGACTGAAAACTGCTACCAGTACCGCTACAAGTCGATTTAAAAAGGGCTCCGGTGCTACATTAGGTAGCATTTGCAAAAGCAGATAGAAGAGTGGGTGAAAAATAATAATCAGGATACAAAAGATAATGATAACTTTGCGATACTGATCCTCAACCCATCGCTCGAAAAATTGTTTTTTCATTGTGTATTAGTGAGGGCGATTGGCGATTGATGTTCAATCTGTTCTCATCATTGTACGAGAAAAAGTCGATCTTTCAAGCTAGAGCCCAGCTATAAACACAATCGCACTCGAAAGAGCGCGATCTTGTCGAGACTTCTGGGTTTGGGCAATCTAGGGCTAGAGCTTCTCTCAATATGGGTGGGAGTATACAGCTTGCTCCATCACCTTCTGGATCGTGTTGCTCGATGCCTGCTCGCTCACCAGCTTGATGGCTTGCTCGCTTCACTGATGTTGCTCAAAGAAACCGTAGTTGTCTCGTTGTATGTTAGATTCTCTTGGGACAAGAGTCGTGTTGCGATGGGATGAAGTGGATGGCATGAGTGTAGCAGATTTTCCACTATCATAACAGCACGCATTTCAAATCGTATTCGTATGTTAAGGATAGAGAGATGACTTCAGATACCCAGATCGTGCTCGAACTGTGCCACGCCAGCGTGGTGAAGAATGATCGCCGCATTCTCGATGACCTCAACCTTGTGATACGCGAGGGCGAGCATACGGCGATTGTCGGCCCCAACGGCGCTGGCAAATCGTCGCTGATGAAGCTACTGACCCTCCACAACTACGCCGTAGTCAATCGAGATGGGCCGCCAGCTGTGCGAGTCTTTGGGCGCGATCGTTGGAATGTGTTTGAGCTGCGCGCGCTGCTCGGCATCGTCAGTTCTGATCTGCACCATAGCTTTGTTCAAGGCAACGAGATGGGCCGAATCACGGGCCATACGGCGGTCGTTTCGGGCTTCTTCGCCAGCCAAGGTCTGTTCTTCCATCAAGATGTCAGCGACGAGATGAGTCGGCGCGCCTCGGCTGCCCTGGCCCGTATGCGCGCCAGCCACTTGGCCGAAAAGCCGCTCGATCAGATGTCGACTGGCGAGGCGCGCCGTGTCTTGATCGCCCGCGCGCTGGTGGTCGAGCCGCGCGCTCTTGTGCTCGACGAGCCGACCACCGGCCTCGATATTGTGGCCCGTTACGAGTTTATGCAACTGGTGCGCAGCATCGCGCGCGAAGGCACCACTGTCATCATTGTGACCCACCATATCGACGAGATCATCCCCGAGATCGAGCGGGTTGTGCTCTTGCAGCAAGGGCGCATCACCCATAACGGCCCCAAGAGCGAGGTCCTCACCTCCGAAAACCTCAGCCAGACCTTTGGCGCGCCGATCAGGCTGCAGTCGGCCAACGGCTACTACAGCGTTCGGCTGGAGTATGGCAACGATTCACATTCTCACGATTAGAAGAGAAAATATGGTAATGGCCTTGCTATAGGGTGGAACAACAAAGCAGTTTCTAACTGGAGGCGTTCAGCATGAATCTGCGAGCTGGTATTTTTGTGTTTGTTGCTTTGGCCAAACCTTGCAGGCTACACCAGTGCAGATCAAATTCATAACAAATCCGCTTGATTACGCTCTGATGGCGACGAGCGGCGAAGTGTGCCTTGTAGGCGCTGTGTTGCGCACTGCCGAAGGCTGATCGCCCGAATGGGAGGAAGCGATGTTGATAGCCGAAGGCGGACGCGCTAGAAGCCGAATGGGAGCTAAGGAGACATCCGCCAGAAGCGTGAAATGATCAAGAGTTGAGCGTTTTGTAATGGGTGATTCAGCTTTATCACCCGCAAAATAACCCCAACGGGTACTAGCCTATGCCATGGCCCGATGCTACCCTAACGAGCAGATAAGCTGCTTGAAAAAGAGGTGCAGAAGGCATGCTAAGTACCTATGATCAAACACTGCTGCGCTTGGTGCATAATGCGCTCAGCGAAGCCTTAACAATCTATTACGGGCGAAGATCCTTGACTTTAGAAGGCTCGCTTCAATTATTATTACGCTATTCCAGTCCGACACTGATCGCATTTGCCTCGCGTATGCTCGCTTCATACGACCCAGAGGCGCGTTTTTTAGCTGGGCGCTTTCTACTCTTCTACGATTATGACTGCTATTTGAACACGACACTCCAGTTGCTGGCCGACCCTGACCCCGAAGTGCGCGCAGCCTTTGCGCTGCTTGTGGGCAGCTATTGCGATCCGCGCGCTTTGCCCGAACTGCTGAACATCTGGCAATACGACCGCGAGCCAAGCTGTCGGGCGGCGGCTGCTCAAGCGCTCGGTCTGCTAGCGGATGCGCCGAGCTTGCCTCCACTTAGGTTAAGCGACGTTCAAGCTCGGAGTACGAGCGCGCCCGAAGCTCAGTACCAGAGCTGTTGGTTTGAGATGCCAGCCAACCCTTTGCAACTGCTGGCCCTCTAGAATCGAAAAGAGGATGTGCCCAAACGCACATCCTCTGTTTTGCTTGTGCTTCGCCTCAAGGAAGCAGATGCTTTTCTAGGTCGTCGATCACTAGATTGGCGGCGATCAAGCCGATACTGGTGAACCAGTAATCATCATCGACGCGGAAGATCTTGTTGTTTTTGATGGCACTTAGCTGCTGCCAAAGCGGATCTTGTTCGTAATCGGCGAGGGACGACTCATCATCGGCGCCATAGATGCCATAGAAGATCACATCGCCATCGACGCTGCTCAGGATCTCTTTGTTGACCTCGCTCCAGACTTTGTCCTCTACAGTTTGAGCTTCGGGACGGCCCAACTGCGCGCCAGTCAAAATGGTGCCGATAAAGCTGCCATTGTTGTACATGCGTACTTGGCCACCTTTCATAAAGCGCACCATCGAAACTACCGGAACCTCGCCCTGCTCTTTCAGTTTGCTATTGAGATCGGCTAAACGTTGTTTGTAAGCGGCTACCTTGGCCTCACCCTGCTCTTTTTCGCCCATTGCATCGGCGAAGAGCAAGAAGTTGTCGAGCCAGGCATCGCCCAGACGTTCAGCGAAGACGGTGGGTGCAATTTGTGAGAGCAGCTCGTAGCGCTCTTCGTCGCGCGTTTTGCTGCTTAGAATCAGGTCGGGTTTGAGGGCGGCGATCTTCTCAAGATTGGGCGAGGCGATCGTACCAACCGGCTCGATGCCCTCGGTTGCATCACCCAGATAAGCCGGGAACGTTCCATCATCGAAGATCGTGACCGAGCCAACGGGCTTGATTCCCAGGGCCAAAGCGGCATCGAGTTCGCCCATGTCGAGCGTAACCACGCGCTTCGGGTGGGCGGGCACAACTGTTTCGCCCATAGCGTGTTTGATCACGCGTGGTTCGTTATTTGCTTCGCTACTGGCCTCAACGGGGCTTGGCTCTGTATCGGCTGTGTTTGCTTCGACAAGCGAATCAGGTGTATTGCTGGGTGCAATAGCTGTGGGTGCTGTAGGTACTGTTGTTGTTTGTGTAGCACTTTGGCCTGCGCAAGCGCTTAACAAAGCGATTACTAAAACAAGGAGGGGAACTTGCTGAAACTTCATGAAGTGTACCTCATCTGTTCGACAACCATGCTCTATTGATTATTTGATGCGGTACTATATAGGGAAAAGTGGTTTTTGTCAATAAAATCTGTTTTTATTGACAAAATGTCTGTGGAAGCCTTCTTTTCTGTTGTGACACTCCCTGTCATACTTGAGCGGTATACTAGAATAATGAAAGGGAAGCTTTAGCGCTTTCGGGGCGAAGGAGAGCTATGATGGAACTCTATAACGATGATGATCTTGCGCGTTTTGAGGCCGAAGGAAATCCTCGTTTGCCCTCTGGGTGTCAGCAAGCATGGCTCGAGCACGCTGGGGCACAGCTCTGGTATTGCAGCTATGGCGAAGGGGAACCAGTGATCCTCCTGCACGGCGGCTTGGGGCATAGCGGCAACTGGAGCAAACAGCTTCAAAGCCTCGTCGAGCACGGATATCGCGCCATTTTGCTCGATACGCGCGGCCATGGGCGCAGCAGTCGTGACCATCAGGCCTTCAGCTACGAGCTATTCGCCTCTGATGTTTTGGCCTTGCTCGACGAGCTTCAGATCGAGCGTGCGAGCTTGGTCGGTTGGAGCGATGGAGCCTGCACCAGTTTGGTCTTGGCCGATCAACACCCAGAACGGGTCAAGGGCGTGCTCTTTTTCGCCTGCAATGTAGACCCTAGCGGAGCCAAGCCGCTCGACGACTTCCCGATCACCTTGCAGCGCTGTTTTGCGCGTCATCAGCTCGACTATCGCGCGCTTTCACCCACGCCCGACAACTTTGAGATCCTCGCCGAGCAGCTCAATCAGATGCAAGCTACGCAACCCAACTATAGCGCTGCTCAGCTCGCAACCATCGATCTGCCCGTGACGGTCGCCCTCGGTGAATTCGACGAGTTTATTTACGAGCAGCACGCCCGTTATTTAGCCGCTACCTTGCCCCAAGGCAGCTTCAAGCTGCTGCCCGGTGTTAGCCATTTCGCTCCTATTCAACGTCCCCACGAATTCAATCGTTTTCTGCTCGACGTTCTGGCCGAATTACATGCCTATAGCCCACAGCCGCCTATGTTTGGCGCTGATTAAGCGCCTCGCGCGCTTGATAGCGAAACAGGCGCTGATGGGCGACTGAGATCGCTTCGATAGCGCAGTGATTGACTTCGTAAATGAGTGAGCGCTCGGCACAGCTAGCAAAAGGATTGAAGAAGCGGCTGGTCGAGATGTAGGAGCTATCGTCGATCTTTTCGATATAGAGCGCTGGGCTGATCGCCTGGAACAATATATAGCTGTCGATGCCCAGATAGCTATCGTTCAGAAAGAAATCTTGAAAGAGCGGCTGCTTGGCAAACTGCTGCAAGTCGCTCGGGCAGATTAGCGATCCGTTAAAGCTGATCGAGGCGTAAGAAGGCTGGAGATTGCAACAGAGCCAGCGAAAGCGCTGATAGCAGCGTTGGCCTAGCCGTTGATGATGGATTGCACCTAGGTGGCGGTCGTGAAAATCTGCCCCATCTGTCCAGATCGAGACGGGGTGGTGATCGGTGAGCGTCGCCGCTGTTGAGATCGAGCTGTAGGTCACGATCTCTTCAAAGTCGCTATAGAGCGTGCTAGCGTTCAGCATGCCTACCTGAACGATCTGATACTCGTTTTGGTAACAATAACGATCGTAGTCGTTGAGGTTAAAGAGCGGGACAGCAAGGCGCTGTTGATCGCTTACAGAGCCGAAGCTCTGTTGTCCCTTGTGAGCGAGCGCTGATCCTGTATAGTGGGCGCCACCTTCTTGGAGTGCCACTAAGACCCGACGAAGCGACTCTTGGTCGGAACAGTCTGCAAAATAGAAATGCATTTCAAGGAAAGGACCTAAATGCAGTTTCATACTGTTTCCTATCTTGCTCAGAGAGATGTTCAGCTCGAAATCTAGACTAGGCGATGCTTTGAGATACGATCTATCGTGTAACCCACTGTTTGCCTACCAATCGACTCTGCTTGGATTGCTTCGAAGCGGGCCTGCTTGAGCACTGCTTGTATTGGGTTTGCTTGTTATGGTGGCTCAAAAGGGCGAGCCTTCCCATCGATTGTATCTAAAGCGATCGATCTATGCGAGGAGCGATGGGTGTAACCCATATCATAGGCAGAAGCTGGGAGGAGATGCGAAGTAGGCAGGTATTGAATAGGGGTTTTTCACTAGACTGGTTTGAAACGATCTCGATTTGAAAGAGATCTTGTATAGAGCGATAGTGTTGACATCCCTCGTTCTCTATTTGCTGTTACGTATCCAGCATAAACGGGCTCTATTACCAATCACGAGTAAGATTTATAGAAATATTTTCTACCATCTTGAAAAAACTGATCGCTTGAGTATGAATATGTGTGATTATGATCTTTATCTCTGCAATTTGCTGCTAGGCTAATGCGTAAAGGAATTTTGTAAGCTATCCTTTCAACACTTCTAAAAATCTCCACTTTTCTTAGATCACATTCGCTTAATCGCTCCAGAGCAAGTATGTTCGCCCTGCCACAGACGAGAACGCTCTTGTCTATTGCGTATCAGCGAAACATCAGCAATCCCGCTTGATGAGCTTCATGCTCTAGCGGCCTCGTTTCTCCCTTCCATGCGGTCTCAACCGCGTCCGCCTACGGCTACCAAAGCGGCCGTCCTCCCATACCAGGGCTAGATCGCTCGTCCGATGCCACTCTGCATACCTCGTCATACCGAACCCGTTTTAAAGACTTGTATTCTCTCAAGGCGGGAAGATGAAAAAATAGTCAAGTTCCACTGGAATCGACGTATGTGGGGACGCTCTCTCGGCACACAGCTACAACACTCTGCTTACGGGCGAGCTGTTGGTAGCCGAAGGCGGACGCGCTAGCCGCCCTCTTTGGGAAAGGGGCCAAGCCGCCAGAGTGCTGAAGTGATGCCAAATTCGCTAGATCACTTACTTACACAACCTTTTCCCCGGTTTTTGTTCTCCTGTGTTGAGAGTACTAGTCTTTTAACGGATTTCGTATGATCAAACGGACTTGCTATTACTGCCTTCGGCAGAAGCGGAGGTGCGATAAAAGAAAAATGGCCCTTTGGAGAGATCCAAAGGGCCATCGTTTCGCTCACAAAAGCGAGATTAGCCTTCGAGTGTGCTGAGGTCGCCTTCGGGCAGGCCGAGCGCGCGCGCCTTGAGCACACGACGCATGATCTTGCCCGAGCGAGTCTTCGGCAGGCTGTTGACGAAGTTGACCGCTTCCGGGCGGGTGATCGGGCCAAGCTCTTTGCCGACGTGCAAGCGCAGCTCTTGGGCCAGCTCTTCGCTGGGCTCGAAGCCTTGGCGCAGAATCACATAGGTGTGGATAGCGTTGCCCTTGACTTCGTGCGGCAAGCCGATCGCAGCGGCCTCGGCCACAGCGGGGTGCGAGACCAGCGCCGACTCGATTTCGGCGGTACCCAAGCGGTAACCCGAAACCTTAATGACGTCGTCGATGCGGCCGATGATCCAGAAGTAGCCGTCCTCGTCCTTGCGAGCCGCGTCGCCAGCGGTGTACATGCCTTCGATGCGCGACCAGTATTGCTGGACATAGCGCTCGGGCGAACCGTGGATGGTGCGCAGCATGCCGGGCCACGGGGTCTTGATGACCAGCAGGCCGTCTTCGTTAGCCTTGGCTGGCTCGCCCTCTTCGTTCAGCACATCGGCCACGATACCCAAGACCGGCTTGGTGCCCGAACCGGGCTTGAGCGGGGTAGTCGGGTTGGGGGCGATCATAAAGCCACCGGTCTCGGTCTGCCACCAAGTATCCATGATCGGGCAGCGTCCGCCGCCGACCGCGCGGTGATACCAGCGCCATGCTTCGGGGTTGATCGGCTCGCCCACCGAACCGAGAATGCGCAGCTTGCTCAGATTGTACTTGGCAGGCCACTCATCGCCAAAGCGCATCAGACCGCGAATCGCGGTGGGCGCACAGTAGAGCGCAGTCACGCCATACTTCTCGGCGATCTCCCACCAGCGGCCCGGGTGGGGGAAGGTCGGCGCGCCTTCGTAGATCACTTGGGTCATGCCTAAGAAGTGGGGCGCGTAGACGATGTAGGAGTGTCCGGTGATCCAGCCTGGGTCAGCAGCACACCACCAAATGTCATCTGGCTTGAGGTCGAAGGTCATGCTCAAGGTGGTAGCAGCATAGACTTGGTAGCCGCCGCAGGTGTGCACCAGACCCTTGGGGGTGCCAGTGGTTCCCGAGGTATAGAGCATAAACATCGGGTCTTCGGCATCCATCTCTTCGGTCGGGCAGGGATCATCCATGCCGGGCTTGGCGATCTCTTCGTGCCACCAAACATCGCGACCTTCGGTCATGTGAATGTCGTGACCGGTATGCTTGAGCACCAGTACACACTTCACAATATCGGAAGCGCGATCGACAGCATCGTCGGTGATCTTCTTCAACTCGACGATCTTGTTGTTCATCCAGCCGCCGTCGCCCGTGATCAACACCTTCGACTGAGCATCTTCGATGCGTGAGTGCAGCGCTTCGGTCGAGAAACCACCATAGACCACCGAGTGAACAGCACCGATCTTGACCACCGCCAGCATGGCAAAGACCAGTTCAGGAACACGCGACAGGTAGATGGTGACGCGATCACCCTTGCCCACGCCCTTGCTCTTGAGCACGTTCGCCAAACGGTTGATCTCTTTATCCATTTGGGCATAGGTGTAGGTGCGGGTCTCGCCCTTTTCCGATTCCCAAATGATCGCGACTTTATCGCGGTTCGGACCCTTAGCGTGGCGCTCTACGGCATTGTAGTAGGCGTTGGTTTTGCCGTCGATGAACCACTTGAAGAAAGGCTTATTGGAATCGTCGAGCACTTGGCTCCAGGGCTTGTACCAGCTGATGTAGCGCTGAGCCATTTCAGACCAGAACTGCTCGGGGTTCTCGATCGTCCACTTATAGAGGTCCTCGAAATTCGAGAAACCTTTTTCGCGGGCGTAGGCCCAGATGTTCGACTCTTCTACCAGTTTCTCAGGCGGGTAGTAGAATTTGGGATATTCCTGCTCTCCCGTGCTTACGGTGTTAGACTGCTCGCTGCTCATGTTTTAACTCCTTGGATCTGTTAGGTACCTGCGAAGTCTGTTTGAGCACCGGTGACGTTCTGCTTGGGTCATACGCTATGAGCGAGAACCTGTTGCATCATCACCGCTTAGCCATTGCTCAAAGCTTCCTAAACCTGATCGGCTATTAGATTGCGGGTTGTTGTTCAATCAAATCGACCGATCAGGTCACATCTTTGTGTGACCGCCTGCAATACACACCGAGCTAGTGCATATCTCAGTCGCATCATGTACTTTTTGGTCATCGCCGCAATCGGCGATAGAGGCGAGACCGTTGCTCGCGTACAGTCCCAAGCATGCTGCTTGGTTACAACCCCTACCACAGCACGAAAAGCCTCATGTCCACCTGCTGGCTAGGTGGTTAAAGCTTCATTGGGTTTGAGAGCGCAGCTACTACGATACGATGTGGGGCCGTAGTATTTGTGAGCAGCCGAAATAACCAAGTTGGCCGAGCGCTCAACTTGGTGTCTTGTCTATACAACTGACACGCTGGCTGCATCATCGCACCTCATTATAACCCACGGCTATTGAGACTATAGTGTACCAGTATTTTAACAATACTTTGAAGCTTTTGGCTATCGTTTTAAGTCTTTTTTGCTATGATTTTTTCCTAGACAGCGAATGCAGTAATTCTCTTTGGGAGTGGTTACTTGTTGAGGAGAGCGATCAGAAACTAACCAGTGCTTTCGAGCACTTCGCCATCGTTATATTCCACGAGAGTTAGCCCGGCGCGTTTATTGAACGAGAGCCGTCCGCCATAGGGCGCTGTAAAGCTACCCGAGGTTGGTGCCACATCGCGATAGTCGCGCCCGGTAGCTACGATCGCATAACTAAGGTCGGGTCGGCGGTTGTTGGTGGGGTCAAAGGCGATCGCACGGAAGCGACCTTCGCCATTGGGGACGAGCACATCGACCCAAGCGTGCGAGCCGCCATCGGCCAGCATATGCCCCGAGACATAACGGGCCGGAATACTCAGAGCGCGGCACATCGCGAGCATAATATGCGAATAGTCTTGACACAGACCGGCTTCGATCGCAAGCGCTTGGGCTGCACTAGTGCCAACGCCGGTTACGCCTGATCGATAGCGCATGGTGGCATAGATCCAATCGCTCAAACGCTGAGCGATCGCCTCGTGGTTTTGTTCACCTTGGGCGAGCGATTGAGCGACTTCGAGAATACGTTGATCAGCTTGGGTAAGTTCGGTTGGGGCGTAGAAGGGCTCGACCTGCTCGCGATCGAGCAGAATGGTAGCTTGGGGAGCGCGACGCTCGACACTTACGATGCATTCGAAGGCGATCTCGCGCTCGACGTGAGCGATGTGTAGCTCCCAGACGCGGTTGCCGTAGCAATCGCTCAGTTGCTTCGCCTGGGCGGGGTAAGGCGCGACCGTCAGCTGTTGTTCGATGACCTCTTGGTCACCGATGCGATCCGGCGGAATCACCATGAGACGCTGACGAAGCGTGTGTATCGGCCCGGGATAGTTGTAGTAAAAACGTTGATAACAGAAGTAGCGCATGCGCTTCACCCGCTTCCAATCGACTTCTTTGTGATCGAGCAGGGGAAGCTCGAGCGCCCATGTGCTATGCGTGAGCAAAACCTATTACACTTTCGCCTGCGATTCAGTTGGGCTGCTACTGATACGGGTCGATGCAGAAATCTCATCGGCCCAAACGGTAAGATTGACGAGCTGTGCACTGCCAAACACGGTCGACCAAGCACAATCGACAGCATCGCGCCCGCGAGCGATCACGACGCGCCCGACCCGTGGCACATTATGGCGGGCGTCGAAGGTATGCCAAGCGCCATCGAGATAAGCTTCAAACCAAGCGTGAAAGTCCATGGGGATCGGGTTTGGTTCAACTTCGACATCTGGCAAAAACCCACAGACATAACGCGCTGGAATATTCAGCGAGCGGCAAAAGCTGATCGCAAGATGAGCAAAGTCGCGACACACCCCGCGCCGTTGCCGATAGACTTCAAGGCTAATTGTCGATGAAGTGCTTCCTGGGGCATAGGTGATCTCGCGATGCATCCAGTCGCAAATGGCTTGAACTTGAGCCCAACCACCATTGATATGCCCGAATAGACGCCAGGCCTCATCGATCAGCAGATCCGATTCGCAGTAACGGCTCGGCCAAAGGTATGATATCACATCACCCGAAAGTTGCTCAATTGGACTTTTTGGCAGGTGAGGCAAGATCGTATCGGCGCTGCGAGGTACTTGTGCTATGGCATCGTAGCAGAGCTGAAAGTCGCCTTGTGGTGCGATTAGCCGCCAAATTAAGTTACCAAAACTGTCGCGTAACCCTTCGATAGGAGTGTGCGGATGCGTGCTCCAGCGCTCGTCGATGATGCGTTGTTGGGCCTGATGTTCGGGTTGCACGATGAATAAAATCGGCGTCTCGTGTTCAAATTTGTAGTGGATATCGCAACCGATCCGAAGGTACAAGTGCTCCATGATGATCTCCTTATACACGTGATCATTGAGACTGCGCTTGCTAGGGAGTTGCGTTCAACATCGGTTTAAGGCAGAAAAATAACGTGGCCCAACAATGATTGATCGATCAGCGAGCGTTATAGAGCAATCATAACCGATTTTGGATGTATGGATTATGCGGGACAACCCTAGTAAACAGAGATCGTTTCTGAAAATTGTGGAAGTTTATAAGTGTCACAAAGCGATTCATGCTCAGGCGGATGTGATACCAGCCTCGAACGCTCGCCATCCCTCGCCCTCGATCGAGCTGAACTTCGCACAAAATAAGGAGGGACTCCGCTTGGCTGAAACGTATACAGATAAGAGCGGAGACACGTGAGAAGGGAACGAACTGATGCTGTCGATCGCCTATTGTTGTTGTTGTTCGGGTTGTTCACCCGCATTGTTTGGCAGAGAGAGCGGCTTCATAACGAGCAGCAACTCATCGTCGATGACCGGATCGTTGCTATCGGCCAGGCGTACCTGAACCGCGACCCCAAGTTCAGTAGTTGCGTTGCCTTTAAAGACCCCGCGTGTTGGCGGCACATCGGCGTAATCGCGCCCGACCGCCACTCGAATATGGCGCTCGCCTGCCAAGGTATTGTTGGTGGGATCGAAGCCGACCCAGCCTAATTCTGGCAAGAGCACTTCGACCCAAGCGTGGCTGGCGTCGGGGGCGCGGCTAGAACGCTCGTCGCGCTCGTGGAAGAGATAGCCGCTGACGTAACGGGCTGGTATGCCCAATTCGCGTACCAGAGCGATCATAATGTGGCTGAAGTCTTGGCAGACGCCACCACGTAGCTCGAGCGCCTCGTCGATCGGGGAATCGACTCGCGTGCTTTGGGGCGTGTAGCTGAAATGCTGGTGGATCTTATGCGATATCTCTTGTACCAGACTGAGCGGGTCATCGCGTCGCCCCAAGTTGAACTCTTTATAGAGCGCCCGCAAACGCTCGGTCGGTTGGGCGAAGCGGCTGGGGATCAACATCTCGACGTAGTCGCCTTCGTTCACCAACTGGTCGAGCGCATCCCAAGCGCTTGGGCCTAGCAAAGGCAGCTCGGCGCGGGGCGATGTGGTGACCAAAGACTGAGCCACGATCGTAAGCTCTTGGTGTGGGCGCAGCACATCGAAGTGCTGCACAATGTTGCCGAGATAATCGCGGCTCACAGTTACGCGGGCTGGCGGATCGGTCGTAAGTTCAAACGAGAGACAGTGCTGCGTATCATCGCGACGGGGCTGCATACGCACTTCCATCACGCTTTCGCTGACAGGGGCGCTGTAGCGAAAACGGGTGACATGGCGAATTGTGTACATCATAGGCAATCTCGCTGGCGACTGGCGCTTCTACTCTAGTTAGGCAAAATCGCTTCGATCGGCGGCTGAAAATAGACCTCGTGCAATAGGCTATTGAGTTGGGCGCACTGTTGTTGGGTGCGCTGCAAGAAGCTGATCAGGTTCTCTTCTAAAATCTCTTCGATTTGGGCATAGGCGACCAAGGCGTGCAGCCGCCCCGCTACCCGTTCGATTTGCAAGCCCTTGCGCGCGTTGGTGAGATCGGCGATCGTGCTCAGGGCTTGTTGAAGTTGATCGGTCGCGAAGCGCAGCGAGTGCGGAAACTCTGGGTTGAGTAGCAAGAAGCCTGCGATGCGATCGGGCCGAAGATCGGCGGTATAGACCTGACAATAGGCTTCGAAGGCGGTACGCGATTTGAGTAAGCCCACCCAGTCGAGATAGTGATGGTTGTTTTGAATCTCGACCTCGTCGTTTGCGTAGTAGGCTTCCAGCAGGGCGATTGTGGCATTGGCGCGCTCGATGTAGCGGCCTACCTGCAGGAAGTGCCAGCCTTCGTCGTGGCGCATCGTAGCATCGCTGATACCGTGGAAGAGCTGAATGCCTTCGATGATAGCGCGGAACTGCTGGTGCGAGTGCCCACCCCAGATATCGTCGCTCTTGAGGCTATTGACCCTCAGGTACAAGCTATTGACTTGTTCCCAGACCTCCGACGAAAGCTGATTGCGCACTTGGCGGGCGTTATCGCGCGCGCTGGCAAGCATCGAGATGATCGAGTAGAGGCTGTTGCGATCGAAGAAGAGCTTGGTCGTGATCTCCTGTGGATCGTCGGGGATGGGGTCGATGTCGTCGATGCGCAGGCTGCGCAGCAGACGCTTCCAACGCTTCTCTCCATAGGCGGGCGTTTGATCCAACATCAAAACCAAGTTCACATCCATCACGCGGATGGTGTGTTCGGCGCGCTCAAGATAGCGGCTCATCCAATACAGACTGTTTGCGACTCGTGATAGCATCTTAATCAACCACCCATGTATCTTTGCTGCCACCGCCTTGAGACGAATTGACCACCAACGAACCTTTGCGCAAGGCCACGCGGGTTAGACCGCCGGGCACCAAGTTGACCTCGCCGCTGAAGAGCACATAGGGCCGCAGGTCGATATGGCGCGCTTCGATATTGCCGTCGATGAAACAGGGCGCGCTCGAAAGCGCCAGCGTCGGCTGGGCGATATAGTTGCGCGGCTCGGCCAGAATCTGACGGCGGAACTGTTCGATCTCGGCTTTCGTCGCGTGTGGGCCGATCAGCATGCCATAACCGCCCGACTCGCCGACCGCTTTGACCACCAGCTTGTCGAGGTTTTCCAAGACATATTTGCAATGGCTCTCGTTGTTGAGCAGATAGGTTTCGACGTTGGGCAGAATCGGCTCTTCGCCCAAGTAGTAGCGAATGATCTCGGGCACATAGGCATAGAGAGCCTTGTCGTCGGCGATGCCTGTGCCGATCGCATTGGCCAGCGCGACGTTGCCAGCGCGATAGGCATTGAATAGGCCCGCCACGCCCAAGACCGAGTCCGGGCGAAACACGAGCGGATCGATAAAGTCATCGTCGACCCGTCGATAGATCACATCGACGCGCTGCAGGCCGGCGGTTGTGCGCATATAGACCACATCGTCGTGCACCAGCAGGTCGCGCCCTTCAACCAGTTCAACGCCCATTTGGCGCGCCAAAAAGGTATGCTCGAAGTAGGCCGAGTTAAAAACGCCCGGCGTAAGCAGCACGATGGTCGGATCGGGGCGATTGTGGGGCGCCAGGCGGCGCAGAGTCGCTAGCAACATCTGCCCGTAATGGTCGATCGGTCGTACACCGTAGTTGTGAAAGAGTTGAGGGAAGACGTGGCGCAAGACTTGGCGGTTGGCGAGCATATAGGAGACGCCGCTCGGCACGCGCAAATTGTCTTCCAAAACGGCGAAGCGCCCATCGGGCAGACGGATCAGATCGGTGCCAACCACCGAGACATAGACATCGTGTGGAACGCGCACTCCGCGCATTTCGCGCCGGAAGTGGCGACAGGAGTAGATCAGCGCGCGCGGCACCACGCCAGCGGTTAAAATGCGCCCATCGTGATAGATATCTTTTAAAAACAGATTGAGTGCGCTAATTCGCTGAGCAAGGCCCTTTTCGATCACATCCCATTCGCTACCGGGAATAATGCGCGGCAGCAGATCGTGAGGGATGATGCGTTCGGTGCCTTGTTCGTTGCCATAGACGGTGAAGGTGATGCCTTGGTTGAGGAAGGAGAGCTCGGCGGCTTGGGCGCGGCGTTCAAGATCAGAGCGAGGTAGCTGGCGAAGGCGCTGGTAGAGGGCAGCGTAGTGCTCTCGGGGCGTGCCCGGCGCCGCAAACATCTCGTCGTAGGCACTTCCTAGCTCATAACTATCGAAAGATGCATGCTCATTAGGGGGATGCGCTACATTGGTCAATGGCATTTCCTGACTCTAGCACGAGGCATACATGCACAAACTACCCTACACGATGTAGGGCATCAATGCCAACAGGTCAACCTTGCAACTTACTGAGCAAATTGGTGGCGTGTTCTGCATCATACCACGAAGCCAATTGCTCCTGCAACTAGGAATTTTGAGCGATTAAATAATTTTCGATTGCAGTAAATAGCTTGTTTTAACAGAGTGAGCAAGGAATATGCCCGCTCGTTGTAAGCTATTGCTTGTGCACACTTTTCAACTCGCCCTGTTAGTCCTAGCGAATCTGCTCGATGAATGTAGCGCTCTGGCGACGAGCTCTCTGGCCCAAAGCAGGCTTCTAGCGCGTCCGCCTACGGCTACCAACAGCCCATCCAGCGCGACGGGCGCCTAACTGTGCGCGATACCGCCCCCAAAAATACAACAATTGCGAGCTACTTGTGGAACCCTGAATGCTGCTATGCGTATAGAGAGTAGAGTTGAAAAAGAAAAGATGTGAGGCTGCGATGGATATTCAAGCATGTTTTGGACGAGCCTTTCAGATCTGGAAGAGCACACGCAAGCTATGGCTGCTCGGATGTTTAGCGGTTTTAACGGGCACAGGCGGTATCAGCGCCAGCTTTAACGTGAGCATGCCCTCGACCGATTTCGAGCGCTTCGATTTCCTCCAGATCGATGAGGAACAGCTCTTGGCTTATCTTCAGTGGATTCACGAGAATCTGCTGTTGTGGATGTCGGCTGCTTTTATCGTCACCCTGTTGCTGCTGATCGTTCAAATCGTGCTGGGCGCGTGGGTGCAGGGCGCCATGATCGACTTGGCCGCCAAAGCCGACCTGGGCCAAGAGTTTTCGATCCGCTCATCGTTTGCTGCAGTTCTCAAACGTCTCTCTCCCTTGACGAGAGTGATGCTGCTCTTGCGTCTGCCAACTTTTGTTTCATTAGCTATGGGTTTTGTGTTCATTGTGTTCATCTTCTCTCAAATGCCCGATTGGATAAGCGGCAATATCTCCGGCGAATCAATTTTTATGACCTTTTTGGGCGTTTTCCTGTGTGTCTTCGTTATGGTGCTCTTGGTCTCGGTTTTACAGTTGCTATCTTCCTTTCTCGAGCCGCTTGCGCTACGGGTCTGTCTCTTCGAACAGCAGGCGGTTTGGGCCAGCGTTCGACGCTCCTTGGCCCTTATTCGCCAAAATCTTGGTTTAACCTTGCTCACTTGGTTTGGTATGGGTGTCGTCGCTGCAGCTATCGGTATGTTGATGTCGGTCGCAGGAATCTTTTTCTTCCTGATTGGGCTAAGCAGCTCAACTCCGGCGATCACCTATCTGCTCTTGGGCATCGGCCTGCTACTCTTCTTTGGGCTGCTGCTAGGCCTAGGTGCTCTATTCGCTAGCTATTTGGCGACCCTTTGGAATGTTGTCTATCGGGCCTGCATCGCGCCCAAGCCGCAGTATCCGCCTCCTTCAGGGCCTCAGCCCTATTTGAATGGGTAGTGATGCGAAATCCGTTTGATTACCTTCTATTTGGTCTTTGGCAGAGCGGAACTTGACTAATTTTGTTGTGTGACATTTCGTGCGATAGCGCGAAATGTCACACAACCTCTTTCCCTGGGCTGTTCATTTTTTTCGCGTTGAGAGAATACCAGTCTTTAAAACAGATTTGGTGTGGCGAGGTTTGGGCAGTGGCATCGGAGAGCGATCTAGCCCTGTTGTGGGAGGATGGCCGCTTTGGTAGCCGGAGGCGGACGCGCTAGGGATCGCATGGGAGCTAGCCCACTATCCGCCTGACGAGCAAGAAAACAGATAACTGATCTTGACATAAATAGAGAGCGCTATTCCGCGCTTTGAATCGGAATAGCGCTCTTAGGTTGTTTGTTGCGCTAGGCGTTTAGGGAGCGAGAGTCACCACTTTGCTATCTGTGGCAACTGGCCCTTCAAAGGTCGAAACTCGCAGGCGAACCGTGTATTCGCCGCGCGGCAGATCTTGCACCATCCATACGCCGATCAAGCCGTCGATGATGGGTGTTGTGCCCTCGCTGATCACCTGCCAACTTTGGGGTTCGCGGCCCATACCCGCATCGAGCACATAGCTTCCGCGCGCGGTGCCGCTCAAAAAGACCTGGGCCGAAGTGATCACTCCCGTGGCGCTGGGCTGATTGAGCTGGGCGAGCGTGGTATCGGCGTTGGCGCTGGGCGGCGGGCAAAACTCGGTCGGTGGCTGGGGCACACCTGCGCGCACGGCCCAATCGCGGAACTCGGGCGGATAGATCGCGAAACTCTCTTCGCGGATCTCGCTGGCGGGTGTGTAAGAGGCCGCCAAACAGGAGCCGTCGCCCGCGACCCGCACGGTTTGGTAGGTGACATTGGGAGCGCGCGGCTCGCTGCCAGCTACAAAGAGCTCGTTGGTGGTGCGCGGACAAGCATCGCTGGCCAGCGCGCCGGTGTCGGTGCAGATAGCAACCTCGACGATGTCGTTGGGGCGCTGGAATTCGAGAATGGGGCGATCGGCGTTGAAGCTCAGCATCAGGTTGCGCCAGATCGTGCCAGCCCCGTTGGCTCCCGCGATCTCGTCCATGGGGCTGTTGTCGCTATTGCCGACCCACACCCCGATCGTGATTTCGGGCGTATAGCCGACCGCCCACGAGTCGCGGTAATCGTTGCTAGTACCGGTTTTGACCGCTATTGGACGGCCGTCGGGCATCTCCATCACGTTGTTGGGGCCGAACATATAGTGGCGGGCGTCGTTATCGCTTAGGATATGGCTGATCAGATAGGCGATTTGTTCGCCTTGTGCGCCCAAGACCTGACGCCCCGGCTTCGCGCTCCAGCTTTCGAGCACTTCGCCGCGTCCATTGACCACCTTCAGAATCGCCACTGGCTCGCGATAGCGCCCGCCGTTGTTAAAGGTATTGTAGGCGGTGGTGAGATCGAGCAGCCTCACTTCGTTGCTGCCGAGCGCCATAGCAAGGCCATAGTTGGCCGGATTTGTGAAGGTCGTGATGCCCATTTGGCTGGCGAGCTGAACGAAATTGTTGACACCAACAAACTCTAGAGCTTTGACGGCTGGGATATTGAGCGAGTTAGCCAGCGCCATGCGTAGGCGCTGCGGCCCGTGCCAGCTATTGTCGTAGTTCATCGGCTCGTAGTAGGTGCCATTGCCGATCTCGAACCTGCTCGGCACATCCCAAATCACGGTCGCGGGCGTCCAGCCGCGTTGCATGGCTGCGGCATAGACGATCGGCTTGAGGGCCGAGCCGGGCTGGCGGGGCGAGAGCGCCACATTAACCTGCCCGTCGATGCTTGGATCGTTGAAGTTGGCGCTGCCTACCATCGCCAAGACCTGCCCATCAGGAGCCATCATCACCACCGAGGCGTTGTGGGCGTTGCGCTGCACAAGCTCGCTCATACGCTCGCTCGCGATGCGCTGCGCCTCTTGTTGCCAGTGCACATCGAGGCTGGTGGTCACGCGCAATCCGCCGTTGTAGAGCACTTCTGGGCCATAGCGTTGTTCGAGCAGATCGCGCACATAGTAGACGAAGTGAGGCGCGATGATATTCTTGTTTTGATGCACCAGTTGAACCGGCGTATCGTAGATCTGGGCGGCCTCTTGGCGCGTGATATAGCCAGATTTAACCATTAGGTTGAGTGTGACCTGTTGGCGGGCTTTGGCTCCCGGCATATTCACAAAGGGGTTGAGCACGGTTGGCGACTGGGGCAGACCTGCGATTAAGGTGGCCTCGGCCATGCTAAGATCCCACACCGATTTGCCGAAATAGCTTTGAGCGGCGGCCTCGACGCCGTAGGCTTGGTTGCCGTAATAGACTTCGTTGAGATACAGACTTAAAATCTGGTCTTTGCTGTATTCCTTGTTGACTCGATAGGCCAAAATCGCCTCGCGCAGTTTGCGCTTATAGCTGATGTCGTTGCGCTCTTCTTCGCTAAACAACACGTTGCGCACCAGTTGCTGGGTGATGGTGCTGCCGCCGCTCACCGGAGGGCATTCGGTGCTGGCGCAATCTTGGATGTAGTTCAGCCAGAGCGCGCGGATAATGCCACGCAGATCGACGCCCGGGTTTTCGTAAAATCCGGCATCTTCAACGGCGATGGTCGCTTGTTTGAGGCTGTCGGGAATCCGATCGAGTGGCACGACGGTGCGTTTGCCAACGGCCGCTTCGGTCAATTCAAAGAGCAGCGTTTGGCCATCGCGCGCATAGATGCGAGTCGTCTCGAAAGGATGGTAGCGCCCGATCTCTTGGGGATCGGGAAGATCGCTTCCATAGGCATAAAAGAGCCAAACCCCCAAGGCCAGTACGCTCAGCCCGGCTATGATGAAGAGTTTGATGGCGGCCAGCAGTAGACGTACAAGGAAGTGTGCTTTAGGGCGCGACCGGCGACGTAAGGTGTGGCGAGGTTTTGACATAGCCTGTATCTATACTTCAGGTTGCAGTGCCCGTATACAACACATAAATCATTATAGCATTTAGCGATTGGGCTGGGTGATCATAGAATCGAGCTCATAAAAGAAATGGACAATGTTGCGCTCGGTTGTGCCCCAATCGCCGTTAGGTCGACGCATACTGGTTCGCACATCAACTTGGGTCAGGTTAGGATCGAGTGCGGTGATGTAAATAAGCATATCGTTATCGAACCAGCCAAATAAGGTTTTGATCTCGACGCTGATCAAGCCCGCTTCGAAATCGGAACGCATCATGCGCCATCCATAGATGTTGCTGACAACTTGGCGTACTGTGTCGAAAATAAAGCGCTTAGGAAGCGGATAGTAATGGGTGCGTAGGTCTGGATCTGCAGCGCTAACGCTGGTTTCTGTGATACTTTGTGAACGCCATAGACGAGCAGGCCAATCGTCATAAATAGAAAAAGGCATGGCAGCTAAAGCTGAAGTAAAGATAATGCCGATAATCGGCGCGATCATGCGTCGGCGCTGGTTTGGGTAACGAAGATAACAATAGACCGCCCATACGATACAACACAGCAAAAATGCGACCATTAATGCCCATAACCATTCCCAAGGCCATGCTTTCGGAAACAAAACTGGGGGCATATACACTCCCTGCACACAGTGAAAGGCGACATGACTTCTTTTCAGTATATATTCTTAACATAAACGAATCTTTATATTTAAAATATCCTTTCACCAGAGGGAATACTGTAGCTACTTTGCCCATCTGGATAGAACCTAGCTTATAATACCTTGCACAATCGGCCTGTTATGTTCTTGGAAGGTGAGATTTCTGTATAGACCTTTAACATATAGGCTTTCTACCACCAATATGCAATATGCTAGCCACTCTTACTCCAAACCTTGAACATTTAAGCGGGCCGCTTGGCTTAGGTTATTTAAAGCTATTCGATAGCAAGAAAGTGCTATACTATCAGCTATGCAAAAGATACTTCTTTATTACCGATTTACTCCGATCAAAGATCCCGAAGCGGTTAAACTCTGGCAGCGAACGCTCTGCGAGAGCCTCAACCTGCGCGGACGCATTTTGATCAGCCAACACGGCATTAACGGCACGGTCGGCGGCGAGATCGATGATCTAAAGCGCTATATCAAACAGACCAAACAGTATCCGGGTTTTAAAGACATCGTCTTTAAGTGGAGCGACGGCAAACGCGAAGACTTCCCGCGCCTGTCAGTCAAGCACCGCCCAGAGTTAGTTGGTTTCCAAGCCAGCGAAGACGAGTACGAGGTCGACGAAAACGGCGTGATCGGCGGTGGTCAGCATATCACACCCGAGCAGGTTCACGAACTGCTCGAAACCTACGGTGAAGATGTCGTCTTCTTCGACGGTCGCAACGAGCACGAGGCTCGTTTGGGCAAATTCAAGGGTGCGGTTGTGCCGAATACCCGTACCTCGCGCGACTTTATCGCCGAGCTTGAGAGCGACAAATACGACCACATTAAAGACAAAAAGGTTATCACCTATTGTACAGGCGGCATCCGCTGCGAAGTGATCTCGGCCATGATGAAAAAGCGTGGCTTCAAAGAGGTCTATCAGATCGATGGTGGCATTGTAAAATACGGCGAAGCCTTCGGTGACGACGGTCTGTGGGAGGGCGCGCTACGCGTCTTCGATGAGCGCAAGGTTATCACCTTTTCGGATCACGCCAAGACGATCGGCGAATGCGAGCGCTGCGGTGCCAAGACCTCGAACTTTGAGAACTGCGCTTGGGGCGGCTGTAACGAGCTGATTCTGCTCTGCGAAAACTGTCAGGCTCAAGCCGAGCACCACTTCCATAGCGAAGCCTGTCGCGAGCAGGCCACCCTCACTGGGCGCTACCGCGTCAAACGCAGCCAAGTCAGCTAGAACACTAGCATTTGTCTATAACAAAAGCTCTTTGCAGCCAATGCAAGGAGCTTTTTTGTCTACATCCACCACAAGCTCTGAGCACGATCTGGCGTTTTGGTGCGACATCGTGTCGTTATAGCTTATTGGCGGAAAGATCATAACCTTCCATTCGATCTCTGGCGCGTCCGCCTACGGCTACCAAATCGGCCGCCCTCCCATCCAGGGGGCATTGCGCTGCCTTTCGCTGTCTCTCGCTGCCCTCCTTTGTGCTCGCACGGGCAGGCAGGCAGATCGCCAACAATACGCTCGTCCACAACTTCGGCCTGCTGCTCAGCGGCGAGAGCACATCGGTTACCTTCACGATCCGCAACGATTCGGCCTTTGAGCTACGTATCAGCGAGCTCAGCCTGAGCGGCCCGGATACCGAGAACTTCTCGATCGATAGCAGCGGCCTACCAAGTAGGATCGCTCCCTTCGCCCGCGCCAGCTTCACGCTGAACTTCGTTTCGCCGGACGAGATTGTTGTGCATTAGTTTTTGCCGTACCCTTCGACAAGCGCTTCCTGAGCTTGCCGAAGGGTGCAGCTTAGGCATAGAAAACTTTACCTCACAGGTAGTAGATTTTCGCACGGCGAGCGGCTATGCTAATGCTATGACAACTGTAAGCACAAAACCCGTAGGTCACCTGTTGCGCGAATGGCGTCAGCGTCGACGCTTAAGCCAACTTGAGCTCGCTGTGGAAGCCGATATCTCCGCCAAGCATTTGAGTTTCCTCGAGACGGGTCGCGCTTCCCCCAGTCGTGAGATGCTGCTCCATTTAGCCGAGTATTTGGAGGTGCCACCCCGCGAGCAGAATCTGCTTTTGGTGGCGGCCGGTTATGCTCCGATCTTTCCCGAGCACGACCTTGATGCGCCCGAGCTAGAGGCGGCCCGCCAAGCCGTCGAGCTGGTTTTGAAGAGTCACGAGCCTTTTCCGGCTCTTGCGATCGACCGCCACTGGCACTTGGTTGCCGCCAATCGAGCCGTGCCCAAGCTGTTGGCGGGTTTGCCGCCCAAGCTGCTTCAGCCGCCGATCAATGTGGTGCGCCTCAGTCTGCACCCCGATGGGCTAGCATCGCAGATCGTGAACTACCCAGCGTGGGCGGCCCATGTGCACGCCCGTTTGCGCCGCCAGATCGAAATCAGCGCCGACACCTTCTTGGTCGAGCTGTTGCACGAGGTCAGCGCCTACCCGATGCCGCACAATCAGCATCGGCAGCACGATCAAGGCGCGGTAGTTGTGCCGTTTGAACTGCGCACACCCTATGGTTTGTTGAGTTTTATTACCACAACCACAGTTTTCGGCACCCCGATCGATATCACCCTCTCGGAGCTGGCGCTGGAGCTCTTCTTCCCCGCCGACCGAGCCACCAGCGAGGCCATGCAGCGTCTAATCCAAGATCCCTAGCTACAAACACGATCTGCAAACAAAAAGGGCGGAATGCAACCGCCCTTTCTTGTCTTTTGTTGATCTTTTTGTGGGATGTCGCGTGACATCCCCTTGCTGTTTTGCGCTCGGCTCACAGTGGCTGCGAGGCTTACTAGCGCGGCTACGCCGACTCGCGATGGATACGCGATGGATTGCTTTGCTGTTCGGCGGGGGCAATGTTTGAGCTGTGTTGGCCGCGCTGAAGGCGATACAGCCCTTTTTGATGGAAAGGATGTTGATAGCCGAAGGCGGACGCGCTAGAAGCCGAATGGGAGCTAGAAGCCACGCCGCCAACGCTATCTGATAAGCTGGCTTGGCAGAGCGAACGGCTATTTCAGACGAGAACTTGAAGCGCTGGTCTGTTAGAGCTGTCTGCGTTGCAAGCCGAGGTACTGCAAGCCCGCGAAGAGCGCGACCACGATGGCTTGCACGACGACGAAGGCCGTTCCGAAAGCGTTCGGCGTGACCCAGCCCAGCAACAAGATCGCAAAGCTTTCTAGCACCCAGAGCGTGTTGACTGCGACGATGGCCCAGACGGCGGCGCGGCTGATGTTAGGGCGTTGGGCAGTGACGCCGATGAAGAGCGCGATCGGGAAGAGGATCAGGCCGCTGTAGAAGAGCAGGCTGTTCGGGATGTTGAGCAGCGGGCCGAGCAGGCTTGAGCCGCCGCTTAAGAGCAGGCCCGAGACCACACACAGAACGGCGTCGGCTTGCAAGATGCGGCGCAGATTGGAAAACGACTGCGAGAGGATCATGCTGTCCCTCCTGTACTACCAAATTCGGTTGATTATTTTGGCCTTCGGCAGAGCGGAACTTGACTATTGTTGTTGAGTGAAATCTCGTGTTGTCGCGCGAAATTTCACTCAACTCTTCCCAGCCTTACAAGAGCGCACGACTTTAAACGGACTTGGTGTAAACTAGCTCGGCACTTGATCCAAGAAGCCGATAACTTGGCGGAAGCGTCCATCTTGATCGAGCTGAACGACATCGCTGCCGATGAACACGGCCGATCCCGGCTCGGGGCCTAGCTCCCACGTGAAGCGCAGATAGCTGTGGTGGCTGTCGATCTCGCTGGCTAAGCGGAAGCGCATCCCGGGTGCGATCGATTGCACGTGGGCGATCAAGGCGCTGATCGCGTCGTAGCCCGTGACCTCGGCGTTCGGGTCGCTATAGCCGCCTTGCTCGCTCCAGACGCTGCTGATCAAAGCGTAGCGTTTTTGGGCATCTGTCTCGTTCCAAGCGGCGAGATAGTCTTCAACCAGTTGGCTATGCTTGCTCATCGGTTTCTCCTGATTGCTGTTAGCGATTACTGATGTGTGCAGTGTAGGCCCTGCTCAGCCGATCTTCAATTACCTTGGGGGTAATGCTCTCTCTCTCCTTTTTGCTGCTGTGTATAGCTCTGGCGGAGTGGCTTCTAGCTTCCATTCGCTGCTTGGCGCGTCCGCCTACGGCTACCAACATCTCGCCCTTCAAATCGGGTCGTAGCTGTCCGTTGGCGCATCAATGCGATTCGCTATGATTCTCATTGCCCGACCTTTGCAGGCGGGCTTGCTGCCAAGCGCGCAGAAAAACGGGAGGAGCCTCGCTAAACAGTGCGAGACCCCTCCCATCAACAAGAGCCGAAGCTGTGTGAGCGCTTAGTTGAGCGAGCCGATCAGCTCGAAGAGCTGACTGCGCTGCTTGGCATCGTTGGAAGCGACGCTGCTGAGCAGCAGTTCGTCGAAGCCCGAGTCGAGTAGCTCTTTCAAGCGCTGTGCGACTTGATCGGGTTTGCCAGCCACCAGCAGGGCGTCGATCAAGCCATCGCTGACGCTGCCATCGTCTTGCAGCGGGAAGCCGGCTTGGATGAACATATTGCGGTAGAAGGGCAGGTGGGCATAGTTTTGAACGGTACCGCGCAGTGCGGCGCGCGCTGCCGCGATGTCGTCGCTGAGCATAATCCACGAGTGGGCCACCAGCGCCGGGCGCGGGCGACCGGCCGAATCGGCTCCGGCTTGCAGCGCAGGCAGCGCGCGCTCAAGCAGGTACGAGGGCGGACAGTTCCAAGCCAGCGCGCCGTCGCTCAGCTCGCCCGCCAGCTTGTAGGCCTCTTCGCCCAAAGCCGAGATCAGCAGCGGCACATGGGCTTGGGGGAAGTTGGCCACGTGAGCTTCGAGAAACTCGCCTTTGAAATCGACCGAGCCTTGCCAGAGCGCCGCACGCAGCACCGTTAGGTATTCGCGAATCTGGGCCAGCGGCTTGGGCAGCGCATCGCCATAGGTCGAGCGCATAATCGGGCGGTGGCTCGAGCCGATGCCGAGGCGGAAGCGCCCGGGCGCGACTCCTTCGAGCGTCAGCGCCTGCTGGGCGAAGACCAAGGGGTGGCGCGGCGAGGCTGGTACGATCGAGGTGCCCAGCCGAATGCGTTCGGTGCGGGCCAAGGCCGCAGCATAGAGCGTGGGCGCGTCAAAACTGCTCGGGCCTTGGGTCATCCAGATCTGGCATACACCGGCCTGTTCGGCTTCTTGAATAGTTGCGAGCAGTTCAGCGACCGAACTGCCTTGAATTGAGATACCGATCCGTTCTGCATATGCAGCCTGAACCATAGCTTGCTCCTTTATGCTTCGCTTCCTGCTCCGGGGCCGCCTTCCAAGAGGGCTAGCAGACCACCGTCGACCGCGATGGTGGTTCCGGTGATATGGCGCGATTCATCGCTTGCGAGGAAAAGCACAGCGTTGCCGATATCTTCTGGCTCGCCGATGCGCCCGTTGGGTTGACGGGCCGCTACTTCGGCCCGCATGGCTTCGGGGTCGGGCGCTTGGGCGAAGACGCCATCGGTTAGGCGCGAACGCACCCAACCGGGACAGACCGCGTTGACCCGAATCTGCTCGGGGGCGTAGTCGAGCGCCATAGTGCGAGTGAGGCCGAGCAGACCTGCTTTGGTAGCGGCGTAGGGCGAGCAGCGCGCTGTGGTGCGAAAGCCGTGTACCGAGGCGATATTGATGATCGATCCGCCGCCAGCCGCGCGTAGGTGAGGAATGGCGTACTTCGCGCAGAGGAATGGCCCTTTGAGGTTGACGCCCAAACAGGCATCCCACTCTTCGACGCTCAGTTCCTCAACCGTTTTGTACATACCGATTCCTGCGTTGTTGACCAGAATGTGCAGCGCTCCAAAGCGCTCGACGGTAGCCGCTATGCTCGCTTTGACCGAGGCTTCGTCGGCGACGTCGGTTTGCAGAAACAGGCCAGCGAGACCATGTTCGGCTAGACTTGCAGCGGTTTCGGTGGCCGCCGGATCGCGATCGGCGATTACCACTTGCGCGCCGTTGGCTGCTAGCACCTTGCTGATTCCCGCCCCGATACCGAAACCTCCACCAGTGATAAAGGCAACTTTTCCTGCTAATCGCATAGCATCCTCATGGCTAACGACCCATCTTTGGGTCTGCAACGGTCTGAACGCACGTATTGTACCTTGTTTTGTTACAATTTGGGCTTTACCAGTTAGCGAATTTCTACAGCTGTGCTTATGGCGTTTTACGAAATCCGCCTTGTTGTAAGTTGGGGTGGTCTCTCGACACACAGCTACAACAGCAAGGTTACGGGCAAGCTGTTGATAGCCGTAGGCGGACGCGCTAGCAGCCCTTTTTTGGGGTGATACCAAATTCGATTGATTACTTCCTATTTGGCCTTCGGCAGAGTGGAACTCGACTATTTTTGTTGTGTGACATTTCGCGCGATCGCGCGAAATGTCACACAACCTTTCCTCGTTCCCTGCGTTATAACAGCGCAAGTCTTTAAACGAATTTAGTATGAGGCCAAGCCGCCAGAATGCAGAACCGATCAAACGAATTTGCTCTTAGATAGGCTTCTATTGCCTGAGATGGGTGCTTCTGGTATACTTTGTAGGGTTTGAATAACACAGATGTTTTACTACGGAGGCAAGTGTGGAGCTGCTGTATCTCGACCCGCGCAATCTGGACGAAGATCCTGATGGTATACGCGAAGACCCCGGCGATGTGAGCGGGCTAGCGGCAACGATCGCCGAACAAGGCTTGTTGCAACCGCTCGCCGTGGTGCGCACTGCGCAAGGTCGTTACCAAGTTGTCTATGGCAATCGGCGGCGGGCCGCTGCCATTCAACTCGGGCTTGAGCGCGTGCCCTGCATTCTCTTGGGCGATTCGGCCTCTGATACCCTATTACAACAGTTGACCGAAAATGTGCAGCGCAAAGATCTCAACGACATCGAGCAGGCTCGCGCCTTTGCGCGTCTGCGCCAGCTGTTTGCCGAAAGGCTCGGCAATGTCGGCGAGGGCGAGCTGAACGCTGCCACTGCCAAAGCTGTGGGCCTTAGCCCACGCAGTATTCAGCGCTATTTGGGCCTGCTAGAGTTGCCCGAAGAGGTGCAACAGTTGATCCGGCGCGGCGAATTGACCGTGACTCAGGCCCAGCACCTCTTCCGCATCAAAAATAGCAAGACTCAGATCGATCTGGCCCACTTTGCTGTCGATGAAGGTCTGTCGGCGGCTGAACTGAGCAAGCTCTCGTCCCATTTTGCGGCCAACCCTAACCTGAGTTTGGATATGGCTTTAGAAGCCCTTCAAGCCGGTCAAACCTTGGCCAGTAGCAGTGGCATCGAAGAAGCGCTTACGCTTTCTGGCGGGCCGCTGGGCAAAACTAGCATCGCGAGTGTCGATCTGGAAGATGATGAAGACTATTGGGACGATGAAGAAGAGCCGAAAGATGAAGGCGGCTATCTCAGCGTTGAAGAGGAGACGATCGAGAACCGCCCTGCCAATAAGGCGCGCGTCTTCCGAATCCGCTCGCTCGATCAGATGGTCGATGAGACCGACCGACTGGCGCGCGCCCATGCCGAAGGCGATCTTTTAAAGTGGGTGAAACAAGATGAAGGTGCACCCTTCAAAGTTCGCCTTTTGCTCAAACAGCTCGAAACGCTTTCACGCGCTCTGCGCGAACTCGCGATAGCCCAAGGCTGGGATCCCGACGAAGAATAAGCAGTCTACGAGCGCTATGAGCGGAGACATGGGGCGTGCCTCGTGTCTCCGCTTTTTTAGGCTTCGTCTTCTACTTTGGCCTCGCGCCAGCGGAAGACGAAATCGGCATCGGCGCGGGTGCGCTTGAAGCGGTAGAGATGAGTCGGACGTCCGCGCCCCTCGCGCAGTTGACCCGTAGGCTCTAAGACGCCTGCCTCTTTGATCTTGCGGTAGAAATTGCCTTTGTCGAGCTGTTCGCCCAAAATCTGTTCGTAGATATGCTTCAGCTCTAAAATACTGAATACTTCTGGCAACAGTTGGAAGGCCAAGGTGGTATATTCGAGTTTGGAACGCAGGCGGCTGAGGGCGACATCTAAGATCTTTGAATGGTCGAAGGCCAATGGGCCGGGCAGCTCGCGCACTGGGAACCAATTGACGTCGATGCTTTCGTCGCTGACATGTAGCTGATGCATATCGGCCCCGATCAGCGCAATATAAGCCACGCTGATCACACGCGTGCGCGGATCGCGCTCGGGATCGCCGAAGGTGTAGAGCTGTTCGAGATAGACATTTTGCACACCTGTCTCCTCTTCAAGCTCGCGGCGGGCTGCTTGATCGAGCGATTCGTGCATCTCGACAAAACCACCTGGCAAAGCCCAATGCCCTTCAAAAGGCCAATTGCGGCGCTTTACCAACAAGACATGCAGCTCACGATCTTTGAGCGTAAAGATTGCCAAATCGACCGTTACAGATGGGCGCTCGTAACGCGACGCATCGTAGGTTGCTGCTGTTTCGGGTTGAGAATCGGCAGATGTTGACATTTCGCTTTCCTATCTATTAGTGTTAATTCTACACTAATTATATCCTTCCTCTATGAATATGTCAAGCCTACATTCTAATATCAGATCCGCTTGATGATTTGTATACGCTAGCGGCGTGCTCTTCACCCCAACGAGGGCTTTAAGCGCGTCCGCCTACGGCTACCAACAGCTCGCCCGTCACCCTGATGTTGTAGCTCTCTGTGCGCAGAAACCGCCCCCAAACACAGCGATCAAACGGAGTTTGCATAATACCAAATTCGGTAGATAACTTACTTTTTGGCCTTCGGCAGAGCGGAACCTGACTAACCCTTTCCTCGGTTTTTGTTTTGCTGCGTTGAGAGCGTACGACTCTTTTAATGGATTTGGCATAAGCCATACCGAACAAAAACACGCTTTGTAAAACGGACAAACCAGTGGCAAGCCTGCGTCTGTGATGAACAAGCGAGACGAATAAAAAAGAGTATAATATCTATGCGCACTTTGTATAGAAACTCTATTATAGCTGTTTCTTGCGCGTTGTGTTGAGACTATAGGCGAAAGGAAAAAAGAATAACCGTGAGCAACGATCAAACTATTACAATGTACGCAGCTGAATGGTGTGGTGATTGCCGCCGTGCCAAGCGAGTGATGGATTCGCTCAACGTCCCCTATACCTATATCAATATCGATGACGATGAAGCAGCCGCTGCTGAAGTTGTGCGCATTAACCAGGGCAGCCGCAGCATTCCAACCATTATTTTCCCCGATGGAAGCGTTTTAGTCGAGCCGTCGAATAGTGTTTTGACTCAAAAGCTGGTCGACTTGAACCTCGTTCAGTCCTAAGCTTTTTATCGTATACAACCTTGGAACATAGAACTCGTCTCAGGTATACGGAATAGCTCTTCAATGCTGTTCTTAGGTACCTGAGACGTTTGTTTCTGGCGGCCCAAAGCGCACCTCAAGAATGCCGTTGCGAAAGACCGCTCGATTGGCGGGGCGCTCGGCCAGCGTGGTGGGCAGCAGCATATCGCGTCGGAAGTTGCCGATCTCGATAAACAGCTCATCGCCCCGTTTGGTCATCGAGACCTTGGCGATCTCGACATGCGGCAGCGGCAGGCGCATCACATACTCATCGCCCTCGCGCACAATCTCCTGCACCGAGCCTTTAAACCAGACCTTGCTCGGATCTTGCTCGCCAAACAAGGCTCGACCGATCTCGGCAAGATCGTTCAGCCCTTTGACATCGCGAGCATAATGGGGCGATTCCCAGATCGGCAAGGGCTGGAAGAGGTCGTAGACCTGTTGGCGATAACCAGCCTGAATACGGGCCAATTCCTGCATAAAGGCTCCTTCGGCGGCGCTGGCTGGTAGCACCCGATTAAGCACCACGCCATCGACGGGGTAGCCGAACAGCGACAGATAGGTCGCGGCCCGCTGTGCCTCTTTGATCACCATGCGCTCGGGGTTGAGCACAATGCGATAGGAGCTGATATCGGGGTCGCTCAAAGTTTCGCGCAAAGCTTCCACGCCCTTGGTCAGCTTCTGAATCATATCGAAGATATTGCTGGCTGGCACCAAAGCTCGCACCAACGGCTTCGCCAAGCTCATAGTGCCCGCATCCCAATCGAGCACACGCGCGGCGTACCACTGAAAAGTCTCGGGCATGGTCAGCAGCCGGATCGTTTCGCCAGTGGGGGCCGCATCGACGATCACCGCATCGAAGTTGCCCTCTTTGGCTTGGCGTCGAATATGCAGTAGACTGACCACCTCTTCCATACCTGGAATGATCGCCAGCTCTTCTGCCGCCACATCGCTAACACCTTTGCGGCGCAGCACGGTTGAAAGATAGCCACGCAGCTCGCCCCAATGCTCGCGCACCTCATCGAGCACATTGATCTCTTGGCCCCACAGCCGATCGCTCAGTTGGGTCGGCTTCGATTGCAAGGGCGCATCGAGCGCGTCGGCCAAGCTGTGAGCCACATCGGTGCTGACCACCAGGGTGCGATGGCCGAGCTCGGCGGCTCGTACAGCGGTTGCAGCGGCGGTGGTCGTTTTGCCTACACCACCTTTACCCAAATAGAGAATGAGGCGCATCGCAATTACTCCTTGGCTTTGCCGAGCATTGGCAAGGCATTATCGCAAACGAATAAAGTCCCCGCTGCGACACAGATCGGTATGGTAAAAAAGTTCACTATGGGGATCGAGACCAGCAAAAAGCAGATCAGGCCGAATCCGGCGCTGGCTGGCAGGGTCTTCCAGATCACCTTCAGCTTCTGGCGAAACTTCAAGAGGCGGCGTTCGAGCGCACCGTCGAAGAAGTCGAGGCAACTGATCAGGCTGCCGAGCGCGATGCTTACTACAGTCGCCAGAATCTGGCCGAAGCCTGGCACGAGATTGAGCAAGAGCGAAGGGAGACCGATTCCGATCAGAAGCAGCAGCTTTTTGAGCTCGTAGCCGATCGCCCGCCCGATATCTCTGAGCATGATCTTCCAACTGAAGGGCTGATCGATCACGGGCTGTCCGGTGCGCAGCCCTTCAAGCTCGGCCGAGAGTTTGCTGTACCAAGGCGAGCCGAGTGTCACACCGAAGCGCACCAAAATAAAGCCGGTGCCTATCAGCAGCAGCACAATCAACAAGACGCGCAGAAACCAAGCGATCACTACGCCCCAAGCCGCCCAATCGGCCACAATCCTATCGATTGCTTGCCAGCCCGAGTAGAGCAGACCGATGTAGAGCAAAATACCGACGACGATGTTGAGCAGTAAAGGGAATAGAACGTATTGCCACAGTCGGCGTGTACGTGCTAGCAGTGTGAGGGCCTGCCAAGGGTAGCTCAGGGCGGCCCAGAGACCGACGCGAGGAGAAGGATCAGAATCCGCCATAGTTCACTGATTCCTTGTGTCTATTGCTTCTCCTCTGAGTATACCATGGCCCTTCAGCTACGTCCTTGGCAGTTCGTCCTCTTAGTCTACGTATAGCTCCATCCGCTTAATGTCTTCCCTTCTCGCAAGCTGAAAAAAACGAGGGAAAGAGTTGTGAGAGCTTGCGCACTATCGCGCGCAATCACTCACAAGCAAAAATAGTCACGTTCAGCTTTGGAATTAGTGGCCGCCGCCGTTGCTGGCGTCGCGCACTTCGGCCTCAACGCTGATCTGGCCTGCGTTTTTGAAGGTCAGCTCGATCTGAACTTTATCGCCCGCTTTGAGCTCCTTGTTCAGATTCAGCAGCATGCCGTGGAAGGAGCCAGGTTGCAGAGCGACCTTACCCTGAGCAGGAACGATCACCTCGCTTACGGGCTGCATCTTCATCACATTGTCCTCGGTGACCGTCTCGTGCAGCTCGTTGGCCTGAGCCACATCGCTCTTGATCGCGATCAAGGCGTCGTCGCTGGCGCTGCCGTTCATAATCGTGACATAAAAGGCGGTTCGATCGACACCTTGGGCCGGTGTACGCACCCAAGGATCGTGTAGGTCGATCTTAACTGTTGCGACGGGTGTAGGCTGGGCGGCCTGAGGTACTGTACAAGCGCTCAATAAGCCGATTGCGAGCAAGAGAATAAGGAATTGTTTTTGCATGGTATGTCTCGTTTCTTGATTAAACATTAGTCGCCAACTGGTACGCGGAAGGAAGTTCGAAAATCATCGGCGACAGCCCGCCGCACCTCGATAACAACTTCCCAATCGCCCAGCATCGTAAATTGAAGCTGGTCGGAAGTATAGTTGCCTGCGCCATCGCTCTCTAGCTCAAGCTGCAACTCGCCCATATCCATATCGACCATATTGATGTGTGCCACGACTTTTTGTACATCGCCCGGGCCGCCCGTTTCGTCGAGCAGGCGCACCGCGAGGCTGTTTGTGCCGATGCTGGCGGGCTGCAGATCGATGGTGAGTTCAAGACCGTCGATTGTGCGCGTCTCGTGGAAGGGGAAGCTTGGCACGAGGGTGCGGGTCGGCAGCGGGGTGCGCGTCGGCCGTGGAGTGGCTGTGCTCTGAGCTGTCGTTGCAGGGCTAGCGGGCGCTGGGCGCCCTTGGAGGGCAGCAGCGGCTTGGGGTGGCGCAACATTGGTCAAAACGCCCACGGCCAGTAACACAAGCAGGCTGCCAACTACTTCCAGCCGCAGCGTATTGTGCAGCAGACTCACCCAGTCGCGTTGAGCGAGCGCATCGCTGGTCTGCTTGGCCCAAGCCACAAAGCGCGGTCGCAGCCAGATGAGGTTATAGGCGCCTAGCGCAAGCAGGAATGTGAAGACAATCAGCTTGATCGAGAGCGCTAGGCCGTAGCTACTTGTCCAAAGTTGCGAGAGCTGCTGGATATGGAGCGAACTGGCGTATAGTCCGCTCAGTACCAAACAGAGCACGCTGATCAGCGCGAGGCTTGAAAAGCGCGTTACGATGCTGGCAAACAGAGGAGCCTGAAGCTGTTCGGAAGCGGTCTGTTTCACAAGCGGCAACAAGCGCACCAGGGTGATCAGACCGCCCACCCATACAGCGCAGGCCGCCATATGCAGCAGATCTGCGCTGATCGGCAGCAGCGGCTGGTTTTGGGCGGCGGCATGGCCTGCCAGTGAGAAGCTCAAGAGCAGAGCGAGGTTGCCCAGCCATAAAAGCGCGCCGTTCAGACGGCTCAGGTTTGCGGGCAGTGCCAGCAGCCCGAGCATCAGCAGAGCGATCATAGCGCGCGCTGCCACGGCGCTGCCTAGGCGAGTGGCGCTCATAGTTGTAACCAGCCCGCCTAAGCTAAAGCCAGCGTTGTAGAGCAAGCTGAGACAGAGTTCAAACAACAGACAGCTTAGCAGTAAAAGCGCTAGACTCCAGCGCGAAAAGCTGCGCCATTTCGTTACGATCTGCTTGGGCATAGGGCTGTTTTGGCCCGCCCAAGCTGGCTGAAAGACCATTTGTAAGTTGAACCAAGCGCCGCTGGCTGCCAAGGCGAACAACAGCATCAAACTGCGCAAGAAGGGCAGCAACAGATCGTTGAGCCAGGCGGGAGTTTCTGCTTCTTGTGGTTGTGGGAGCGTCTGTGTGGGAGGTTCGCTTGGCTGGCTGGCCACTTCGGGTGTCTCGAGCGGCGCTTGCTCGTCTTGCTGGGCGCTTGTAAGCACCGTAAAGCTGAAGTTGCCGCGAATCTGGTGGCCGTCGCTGCCGATCGTCTGCCACACAACGCTATACAGACCCTGTTCGAGTGGAGGCAGGCTGACCAGCAAGGAGCTCGGATCGTCCGGATCGCGTCCGCCATCGCCTAAGTCGACCTGTTCACCGCGCGTATTGAAGACCCGAATCTGGCTGAAGCTGGCTTCGAGCTCTTCGCTAAAGACCATGCGCACTTCTGTTGGTGAAGTCTCAAGCTGGGAATCTGGCGGAGGGTCGATTGCCAGAATCTCGGGGTGGGCCCACGCAAGCGAGGGTGCGAGGCTATAAAAGAGCAACAGAATGGCGATCAGCCACTTCCATGCTCGTTGAATGCTTTTCATTGTATTAACCGTTGCAGAGAATAGCTCGTCGCTCCCCACGCTTGAGGAGCGACGAAGCCGGTTTTACGCTCTATCGTTCGTTAAGCTTATTTGTTGGCGAAACGGCGCAGACCGAAGCCAAGTGTCAGCGCGACGATTGCGAAGAGCACTGCGGCCAAGAAGCCATCTTCAGCAGCGCCGGTCTGGGGTAGGTTAGCGGTCGGAGCACTTGCGTTCGTGCTAGCGCTTGCGTTGGAGCTTACCGTAAAGTTGAATTCGCCGCTGGCCGTGCTACCATCACCGTCCGAGACAGCGGTCCACTTGACGGTATAGACGCCATCGCCAAGGCCGCTCTTGAGGCTAACGGTCAAGGTCTTGCGGTCGGGATCGCTCTTGTCGAGTGCGGTGTCGCCATTATCGACCTGTTCGCCAGCGGCGTTGGTGACAACCAGCGAGCTGCCCTCTGCGACGAGCGGGTCATGGTTGTCGAAGCTTGCGGTCACAACGCTCGGTGCTGCGCTAATGGTCGAGCCAGCAGCAGGGTTAGAAGATTTGAGATGAGCGTGAGCCGAAGCTTCGTTTACGCTAGCGAAACCAAGCAATAGAGCGACCATCAGACCGAATACGGCGGTGAACTTGGAAAGACGCATGGAACTATTCTCCTCATTAATTTCAGTTAGACAGGAACATAGAATTACAAGGCAGCCAGAAATAGCTAACCTTCAAACGGCGATCGTTTGCAAATGTGGTAGGAGAATTAGGCCCAGCGTGGGGGAGGCAGGAGCGGAGGGTTGCAGCAGCTTGTCAGCTTCTCAACCAGTTGTGCGACCACAGCCAGCACGCTAATAACAAAGCCAATCAGCACAATGAGCAACGGGAGCGACTCATAGACCGCGCGCGGCGTTAACGAGGCGCGTGGATCGTGTGGCTCATCGCTTGGGATCTGGTTGTGAATGAAGGCTGCTTTGTGATAGAAGCTTGGCAGCAGAGCGCTCTGCTTTGCTTGCATTGCGGCCTCATGTGTGAGATGGGCCTGCAGAGCAGCTTCGGCCTTGTCTAAAGAGCAAATGTAGTGTTCGTGTTCATGCACGCTTGCTGGCTGGTGGACGCCGTGCATAATCGTACAGTGAATAAGGCAAGCTAGCGGGTTGATCACAGCAAGCATGAGCACAGCCAACCATGGCAGAGTTGCCCGTAGCGTAGCTGGTGCAAGTTTGATCAGAAAGCGCTTTAGCATTGCACTCACTCAAGAACACTCGTGTAGATTGCTCTTTCTGTCACAATACAATAATAGTACTCTCAATCGAAGAGCCTGTCAATAGAGCCTCGCAGGCAGTGATTTGTTCTTCCCATTATACCAAATCGCTTGCATAGTTCAGCGCTTTGGCGGCTTGCTTGTTACCCCAAACAAGGCTTTTGGCGCGTCCGCCTACGGCTACCAACGTCCTGTCCGCCACCCCAGGGTCGTATCTGCCTCGCTGGCGAAACCGCCCCCTACAAACGGATTTGCTATGCCCACCGAAAAGAGGCCTTTGGCAGAGGCGTGCGTGGTTAGGCACCCTTCTCCCGCATCTATGCATTAGCCAAAAGTCGTGTCGGCAGCAAAAGGCGATCGTTCGCATACCATCGCGGGATCATCCTTGAGAGCACAGAACATCAACATTCACCCCCTCGCCCGCAGTGCGGGAGAGGGGGCCGGGGGGGGAGGCCAGCTCCCCCTCGCCCGCAGTGCGGGAGAGGGGGCCGGGGGGTGAGGGCCAGCTAGCCCATCTGATAGCCGTAGGCGGACGCGCTTGGGCACTTTTTGGAGCTAGAGCCGTTTCCGCCAAAAAATGGAGGGCTCCTTGCTGGAACCCTCCATAACGATCAGTAAGGATAGGCTGTGCTTAAGAGCGTTTCTTAAGCGTCATCTTTTGAGACGGGCGTTTCTTGCAAGCTCTCTGCTTCAGCTTGATCTGCAACGTTATGACCGTTGCTGCTGCCGTTGCTCGCATGTTCGGCATTGGCGCTGATCGGAGCGCTGTTTGTTGCAAGGGCAGGCTCGCTAGCGGCTTGCTTGTTCTTGCGATTGAACAGACCAGTGAAGCGATCGACGAAGCCTTCCAGCAAGCTGTAGGCGGTCGGAATGATCAGCAGGGTCAGGAAGGTCGAGGAGAGCATACCGCCGATCAGCACGGTCGCCAGACCACGGCGGAACTCGGTACCTTCGCCCTCGCTGAAGATATGCAAGCCCATAGCGGTCGGTAGCGCACCGGCGATAATCGCGATCGAGGTCATAAGGATCGGTCGCAGACGAACCGCACCGGCGTGTTCGAGCGCGTCGTGCTTGCTCATACCGCTTTCGCGCAGTTTGTTGGTCAAGTCTACCAGCAGAATCGAGTTCTTAACCACCAGACCGAGCAACATGATCAGACCGATCATACCGGTGATGTCGAGCGCTGTGCCCGTCAAGCTGAGGCCAGCGAAGGCACCCAAGAAGCTGAAGGGCATTGCAAGCATAATCACAAAAGGCTGCATGAACGAGCCGAACTGCGATGCAAGCACCATGTAGACGAAGAGTACCGAGAGACCCATCGCCAAGAAGAGACCGCTGAAGGCTTCTTGCTGATCAGCTTGATCGCCACCATAGACGATCTGGACGTTGTCGGGCAGGTCCAGCGCTGCGATACGCTGCTGGAATTCCATTTGTACCGCGCCTACATTTGCACCCGGAGCGATATTGGCACCTACCACAATTTCATTCTGTTGGTTGGTGCGGCGAACCGAGGTTGGGCTTGGAGCGAACTCGATTTCGGCGATCGAGGTTAGCGGAATATTGCCACCCGGAGTTGGCAGCGTAATGGCGCGAATATCGTTGATATCGGCACGCTGATTGGAAGGTAGACGCACCACAATATCGGTATCGCTGCCATTATTGCGCAGCGTGGTAGCCGTAATACCATTGATAAGCGCACGCACTGTGGTAGCGATATCGTTATTGGTTACGCCTAAATCGCGAGCGCGGCTCGGCGGCACATAGAACTGAATCTCGGTGCGGCCCGGCTCATAGGTCGAACCAACATCGACTAGGCCCGGGATCTCTTTGCCGATCGCTACGATCTGGTCAGAGACCGGAACGATGGTCGAAAGCGGAGCTGTGGTACGAATCTGTACCTGAACCGTACGTCCGGTTACACCTGTGCCACCACCCGTATAGCTGGGCGTACTCATTGCCATGTTGGGCAAGAAGCTGATCTTTTCACGCACCCGCTCACGTACCGTTTCGCTGATCTTACTACTGGTCAGACGAACGGTTAGCGTAGCGCTTTCCTGCGAGCCTACACCACCGACTTGGGCTTGAACAGCGATGATGTCGGGGTCTTGCATCAAGATCTCTTCGGCCCGGCGTGAGAGCTCATTGGTACGGGCCAGAGCAGCGCCTGGCTCTAATTCGAAGGCGATGCTGATCGAGTCTTGCAGCTGGTTCGGCATGAAGGTGGCTTCAATCCTTAGGGCAACCACAACACTGATGATCACAACGCCAAGCAAGATCAGCATAGTCTTGCCACGGTTGTTCAGCGTCCAGCGTAGAATACGAGCATAGAAGCGTCCCAGGGCGCCAACTTCTTCTTCGCCCTCTTCGATAATGGTTTGCTCGTCGACCTGCTTGTCGTGATCGGCCTTCTTGGTATGGAAGAGCGTCGACGACAACATCGGAGCGAAAGTGAAGGCTTCGATCAGTGAGATCGCCATTGCACAAGCGACTGTGATACCGAAGGCCTTGAAGATAAAGCCAGCCACACCGCTGACGAAGGTCACCGGCAAGAATACGGCGATAATCGTTAAGGTCATCGCCACGACCGAAAGGCTTACTTGGGCAGTACCTTTACTGGCGGCTTGGCGTGCAGAGAAGCCGTGTTCCGCGTAGCGGAAGATGTTTTCACGTACTACGATCGCGTCGTCGATCACCAGACCGACCGAGAGCGAGAGCGCCAAGAGCGACAGCATATTGATCGTAATGCCAAATAGCTGCATCGCCACAAAGGTAAAGATCATAATGATCGGCAGACCAGCGATGGTTGTTAAGGTGTTGCGCAGGTCGCGGAAGAAGATCAGTACCACCAAGAAGGCAGCGATGACCGCTAACAGGATCTCTTCGATCGAGCTATCGACCATGGTGCGAATCGCTTTGGACTGATCGGAAGTTACAACAAATTGCAGTTTTGAATTCTCTGTAACAAACTCTTCGATCGTCTTGAGCGACTGTTCACCTACTGTAAGGGTATTGCTACCACTGCGCTTCAGTACGCCGATCGATACCGCATCGGCACCGTTAAGACGAGAATATTCTTGAACTTCGTTGACGCCTTCGTAGACGTTGGCAACGTCTCCGATCCGATAGGAGGTGCCGGTGATACCGATCTCTTTGATATCGTCGATGCTGCGGATCTGGCTTGGAGTACGCAACGAGAAGCTTTGCTGATCGGTGCTGATACGTCCCAGACCCAAGTTGGCATTGGCTGTGCTTAAGGCGGCAACGATCTGGGCTGGTGCGATGCGATAAGCGCTCAGACGCGGCAGATCCATATCGACATTGATCTGACGCTCTTGACCACCGCTCACCTGTACGTCACCAACGCCTTCTACACGTTGCAGGCGCGGCACCAATTCCTCGTCGACCAGTTCACGCAGTTCTAAGCCGCTCATCGAGCCGTCGCTACTCAGAGCGACTTGCAGAATCGGCGATGCGTTGAGGTCGAACTGCATAAAGCTAGGATCGCCAACATCGTTTGGCAAGCGAGGAAGGATGTTCTGAACCTTCTCGCGCACATCTTGCAAGGCTTGGTCAGGGTCGACCGATTCGATAAACTGCACCATTACCTGCGACGAACCTTCGCTCGAAACCGAAGTAATGGTGTCGACACCGCTTAGAGTATTAAGCGTATCTTCAATTGGCTCTGTGACCTGTTCAGCAACGCTCTCAGGGCCAGCGCCACTATAGGGCATACTAACAACCACAACCGGCACCGACATGTCTGGGAACATCTCGACCGGTCGATTGCTATACGCGATGAGACCGAGCACAACCGCTAAGAGCATCATCATTGTGATGAAGACTGGCTGATTGATCGCTAGGTCAGAAATTGGCATGCCGTTTAACGGCTCTTTTGCACGTCTCGCCATTGTATATCCTTACCAATATGAAGCCATACACTTGATTTTGTTAATTACATTCCATAGAAACAGACGAACAAGCTCGCCTAAAGGATGCTGGTTTTGTGACAATAGTAGAGAGATCTTTACTTGGGTGATCGAGTGCACACTTGTATTGACATGCTGCTCGTTATACCTTAAAGAAAAACACAAAACATTATCTTATAGGGTGGTCCGTTGATATTCTACGGCACACCATTATCAAAAGATCGACTATCCACACTTGCAATACCTGTACCGAGAGGGTTCAGAAGTCGTGAACTCTGATGGTATATCAAGAGGCAGTATGTAGCCTGTTTCCTATTATACAATGAGCCCTTACTGAAAATGATCTGATTGCTGTAACAGCAGAGATTATTTTTTGTAATAGTCGTGGTAATTCGTTAGACATCCGTCTCGCTATAATGTAAGAAAGCGGGGTGGCAATGATATATATGTGCTGCCCCGCTTTGACGTGTCTCGTTTTGAAACACCGATTGTGAAACAATCGTTTATCTATTATACGCCTGATTCGCTTAGTTTATCAAATAACACGTTAAAGGAAACCACTACGTTCAAGCTCAATATAAAAGACAAAGTCATGTCTAGTTTAACCGTCTTTCTTTCTGCTCTGGAGCCAAACACGCAGGTAAGAATTATTGCTATGTCTGGCCCCGAGCAGCGTATCCAGATCTTACGAAGAATGGGTATTGTGGAGGGGGCGCGGATTACACTTCTAGAAAAGTCTGAGGGTAATTTGCTCATAAAGAATGTGGACTCGCGCATCATTATGAGCCATCGTCTCGCTCAATATATTCAGGTTGAATTGATCTAATTGCATCTTTAGTAGTTTTAAAAAACCTGCTACAAAAGCGACTTTGTCCTTAATATAGACTGGCAAGCGCCTTTGGAAAGATCAGCTAGAAATATCGACCTTTAAAGTGTGAGTGCTTCTACCGAAGAGTATAGAAAGCATCTCACACTTTTTCATTTGTATCCTTTTCCCCAACTGCATCAATTGGCCCCGATCAATCGTCTTAATCTATAGAGATCATACCAAATCCCTTTAAAGACATGTACTTGGGCGATGTGGAGAAATCAAAAATCGAGACAAGACGTATGTTCCACTCTGCCGAAGGCCAAAAGAAATGAAGTAATCGGGTTTGGTATCATAGAGCCTAAAGCGAATCTAAAGAAGAAATACACATCTGCCTTGTATAATCGACGGTATAATGGTTAGAGCACTGTGTAGATATTCGCGATGTTAGCTTGGTGAACAGAGCTCCTCTGGATTAGTTTGCCGCCTCCAGAGAAGCAAATGAATTCAACGAGTAGAGAAATTATGATGCATACCTTTCTGCGTACATCACTTGTTGCAGCGCTTCTGGTTGCGGCATTCGCATTTGTAGTGCCGCCCACAGCATCCGCTGCTTCAGGAACAGTCGAGCCAGCGAACGGTGTAGCTGGAACGACCTTCACCTTTACTGTTTCTGGTTTTACTCCCGGCGAGCGCTTAGGAGTTTGGCTTACTGACCCGATTCAAGAAGTGATTCCGCTCGATAAAGAGCAGTATTTTGCCGATGAGAACGGTAATTCCTCGTGGCAGTGGACCGTGCCTCAGAACCCCGAGCGGGGCAATTGGCGTATGACTGCCCAAGGCACAAGCAGCAAACTGATTGTTGCTATGAACTTTATGGTCGGCCTGCCGCCTGCATCGAGCAGCGTCGAGCCGCCTCAAGGTGGCCCCGGTACCACCTTCCACTTTACCGCTTCGGGCTACACCCCGCGCGAGCGAACGGGCGTCTGGCTGAACAGCCCGACCCGCGAGGTTTTAGAGCTGGGCCAAGGTCGCGTCGATGATAACGGCGTAACAACTTGGGACTGGACCGCGCCTGCTAATGCGGCGGGTGGCACCTGGCGCCTGGTGATGCAGGGCAACAACAGCCGTGCTGTTAATACGATCGCCTTCGAAGTGGTCGCACCTGCGCCGACCCCGCGCCCGCAAGGCGCCGAACCGGGCCAGCAAGGTGTTAGCCCCGAGCGCGGTCTGCCTGGCACGACCTTTACCTTCTTTGCCAATGGCTTCCAGCCGCGCGAAGAGGTCAGCTATTGGGCCACCGATCCCAATGGCGATGTGTTGGTGAACAACACTAAGGTGCGCGCCAATAAAGAGGGTCGCATCGACTGGAGCTGGGATGCCCCCAATTATCCGATCTACGGCACCTGGACCATGACTGCCTTCAGCCGCGAGACCCGCGCCTATCGCAAGATCAGCTTCGAGATCGTCCAATCGCCCGAAGCCGCCGCCGCTGACGCGCTCGCCACGGTCGAGCCGCCAGCTGGCCCCGCAGGCACGACCTTCCTGTTCCGAATGGGCGGTTTCGATCCCAATGGCCGTCTAACCTATTGGGTGACCGCGCCCGATGGCAGCACCTCTTCTTCGGGCAAGCAGTTCCCGAGCAACGAGCAGGGCATCGCCGAGTTCGAGTGGAAATCGCCCGAGAACGCCCTCGAAGGCACTTGGACGATGGTCTTCTTCTCGTTCGAGACCACGCTGACTCGCCGCGTGAACTTTGTGATCGGCGAGGGCGAGCCTGCTCCCGCACCGCAAGTGAGCTTGACGGTCGATCCGCCGAGCGCGCCGCGTGGCACAACCCTCACGTTCGTCGCAACTGGTCTAACTCCGGGCATGTTGATCGAGTACTTTGCGACCGATCCCAATGGTGGCCCCGAGCCGTTGCCGCCCGATGAGCCAGAGGCTTACCTGCCGCACCGCACGATCAACGCCGATGCCAATGGCCGGGCCGAGTGGACATGGACGATCCCGACGAACGCGATGAGCGGCACCTGGTTGATGTCGATTCAGCGCGCGATGGACGATACCTCGGGCGGCGCCGATGTGCGCACCAACGTTCAGTTCGTGGTCGAATAAAGCCGCTTTCAAAGCGAAAACAGGCGCTCGTAGCTTATGAGCTGCGAGCGCTTTTTATTGCTTGCCCTCTTGTTGGTTACATCGTGTTGGCGGAAAGTGCTTTTTCCTCGAATAGTGCTGAACCGCGTCCGCCTACGGCTACAAACACTCAGCCCCGCGCCAAGAGGGCCGGAACCCGCTTAGAGGTCTGTTCAAGGCGAAAAACAAAAACCTGGGAAAGAAGTAAACATCGTTGAGTTCCACTCTGCCGAAGAGCGAGGCGCCTTGTACAAGCAAATGAGGTTGGAGGGGTTGAGTTTGTTGGCTTTTAGCAGAGCGATGGTTGGGCCAGAAAACTCTAGCTCCCTTCTCCCGCAATCTATGCATTAGCCAAAAGTCGTGTCGGCAGCAAAAGGCGATCGTTCGCATACCATCGCGGGAGTATCCTTGAGAGCACAGAACGCAGAGAGCTTGTATGCGATTTCGCGTAGCGAAATCGCATACAACAAACATTCACCCCTCGCCCGCAGTGCGGGAGAGGGGCCGGGGGGTGAGGGCAGCTAGCAGCTCTGATAGCCGAAGGCGGACGCGGTTGGGACCTATTTTGAAGCTCTAGCTGTCTACGTCGTTGTATGAACGGTTTGGAGCAAAAAAAGAGAGAAATCTCGCACAATTACGAGATTCCTCTCTTTGTAAGTATTAGGCCTCGGCTTGCTCTGGCTCGCTGATCGCCAGCCAAGCGAGCGCCATTGTGAGCCAGAAGGCGAAGGCTAAGTCGGGCCAGAAGTAGAAGCTATCGACCAAGCCGTGTACGATCGAGGCCACTAGAGCCGCTCCTAGACCGACCGCCAGATAGCGATAGCGCTCGTTGTGGCGCAGTTGGTTGAGGCGCCTGAAGCAGGTGGCTATCAGCCAGATAAAGGCCGCCAGACCGAGCCAACCCATGCGCAGCGTGATATCGAGCAGCAGGTTGTGGGGGTGCGCCGTATTGATCTCGTTGGTATTGGCCAGCTCTGGGTCGATGTAATCGGGATAGAGCAGCAAAAATTGGTCGAGGCCGATGCCCGTCAGCGGGTGGTCGCGCAGCATAGCCAGCGCCGAGGCCCAAGTGCGCAAGCGGATGCTGCTGCTCTCGCCGAAGGGGTTGAGCCGCTCGATGCCGATAAAAGGCGCTGCGATGGCGGCCAGTGCGATACAGCAGCCCAACGCGATCAAGGTGATGCGTTGGGGCTGTTTGGGCAGCGGCAGCCAAGCAATCAGCAGAATCGAGGCGGCGAAAGCTCCCAAGAAGGAGCCTTTTGAGAAGGAGACCACAACCCCGCCGAGTGCCAAGAGCGTTGTGAGTGCCAGCAGCCACGTGCCTGTGCGCGACTCGCGAAGCGTGCGCCATTGTCGCAGACCAGCTAGGGCTAGCGCGCCAGCCAGCGGCCAGATGCGATCCATAAACAGGCCGAGGTTGTTGGGGTGGCCGTAGACGCTATTGACGCGCCGCACACCTTCTACCAAGAAGCTGTCTTCGCTGAAGCCGACCTTGCTGCCAAAAAGCGGCACCAGATTCAGGCCACAGAACTGCAACAGGCCGACCACGGCCACCAAGGCGCCGCTCGCTAAAAACGAATAGACGAAAGGCATAATTCGCTCGGCTGTTGTCGCGCCTACGGCTTCGCGGTTGACACGGCTGAAGCGAACCTGCCAGACCAGCAGCGCCCAAAGCAGCAGTGGTTCGACGATCAGCCAGCGCCATTCGCGCAGGGCCGCGCCGCGCCCGTTGGCTTGGGCGAAGAGCACACCTAGCGTACCAGCGAGCGCAAAGAGCGCCACCGGTGCCAGCGCGATCAGCTCGGCTTTGCTGGGCCGCCAAGCGAGCAGAGCGCTGAGGCTGGCCTTCAGGCCGCGCAAGCGAAGTTCGCGCCAAGCTGTTGCCGCACAGGTGATCAGCAAGAACAGCTCGTGCATAGGCAGGCGCAGACCATCGCCGCGAATGCCGAAGTTTTCGTCCCAAATACCTTTGGGAATGAAGTAGAGCGGCGCGCTAAAGATCACAAAGCGCAGAGCCAGATCGGGCCGTACCAAGGCCAGCAGGCCGAACAGGATCAGGCCGAGCGCAGTGAGCGGCACATCGCTGGCGGCACGATAGAAGATCAGCGCGGCTACAAAGATCGCCAAAATCATGGCCCAATGGCCCTGCTGGCTCTGCAACCAAGCCATAAAGCGCCGACGCTGCGGCTGGCTGCGAATCAGTAGATCGTCGCCGATTTGGAACAGGGCATGCATGCTGAGTGCGCTTGTAACAACGATGAGCAGCACCAAAAGCAAGGGGGCATTATTCCAGAACCATGGCATCGGAGCGCTGCGCGATACCAAAATGCCCTTGGGCAGTGGGCTGCCATCGAGGGCGCTTAGGCTGAGGTTATGCTCACCATCGGCTAAGCCCTGCGCGACTTGTACGATGCCCGTGCCGCTAAGTTCTTGCGGAGCTGCGCCATCGATGCTGATCTGATAGCGCCCGGCTTCGGGCAGATCGAGCGCGATCTCGCTGCCATTGAAACGAAGCTGTTGCGTAGCGCCCTCGTTTGTGGCGAAGGCCGACCAAGTGTGATAGCCCACGCCCGCGATCGGGTTCGCGGCAAACTCTTGCAGCGCTTTGTAGGCCGGTAGCGGCTGAAAGTCTTGATCGACGATTGCGAAGTAGGGCGTAGGATCGGCCGGATCGGGCACGCTGCCAGCCCAGCGCAGCATCCAGACATTCATTACGCCAACCCACGGCCACTCTTGGCGGGCGCGCTCCATCTGGCCGACTAGATATTCCGCTTTGAGCTCTTCGCTCACGGGCTGGCCCCAGGTGAAGCGTCGCTCGGGCGGAATCGATTCGGGCGCGCTGTTCCAGCCAAACTCGCCGATCCAGATCGGTTTGTGGTGATCGCCGTGGCGCTCCATCACTTCGCGCAACAAGACCACGCGGCTTACATCGTTGCGGGTGTCGAGCGGACGCTTCCAACTCCAGTCCCATTCGTTGGGCCAGCGAATTCGCACATAACGGTGCTCTTCCGGCGGCTGACCTAGACCGTACGATTGGGCCGACATAATGTCGAAATAAGCTGCGCCGCCCGCTTTATAGACCTGATCGAGGTATTCAAGCTCGCTTTGAGGCGCACGCTTATCGAGCCCATCGGTGGGTGATAGGCTGGGGAAGAGAATCACCACGTCGGGGTTGGCGGCGCGGGCGGCCGTCGCCCCGATCTTCAGCAGCTCGACAAAGTCTTGCGGCTTGGGATCTTGCCAGTTCCACTCCATCATCAGGTTCGGCTCGTTCCAGATCTGGAAGAAGCGCACCTTGCCACGATAGCGCGAAACGATGGTGTGCATAAAGTCGCCGTAGTCGGCAAGGTTATCGGGTGGGCCAGTGGAGTTGCCGTCGAAGAGCAAGCCCTCTTGGAAGTATTCACTGGCATTGAACTGCTCGCGCGCCCAGAGCGGAGGGCGCTCGACTCGCATAATCAGTTCGAGGTCGAAGGCTTGGGCCGTAGCTACGATACGGTCGTATTTGGCCCAGGCATCGACTTCATCAACTTGACCATCGCCGTCGATATCGTTGCGCCGGTCGATAAAGTCGCCTTTGCCGTGGATCTCAATATCCTCCCAAGGCACTTGCATGCGAACGTAACGCGCCCCCAGCTCCTTGGCGAGCTGTAGGGTGCGGGTCACCACTTGGGGGTCGGGCTCGGTATGCAGATTGAAGGCATTGACGCCTAGTAAAGGCCCATCTGCCCAAGCAATAGGTGTGGGGTCGGCTTGGAAGGTGATACCACGGTTGTTGCTATTGTCGAGCCAGACAACAAGGCCCAATGCCAGCAGCAAGATGCAGCTGAGCAGGCTGTAGAGCACAAAACGGCGTAAAGGAGTTTTTAGCATGAGGTCGATCTAATTTCAAGCGAATGCATATGATCTTTATAGGCTTGCGGCGCGGATAGTAGCATCTCCGCCCGCTACTGTCAACGCCGATCGATACAGGCTCTGTGCGGAAAGTGTAACTATATGGGCTATAGTACGGTGCATATACAGACTTTTGTTGTTACGAACATAGTATGCATTCTAAAGCGATATACGCACTTCTACTACAAAGACACGTAAAGCTATTGCAACCTTATCTCTTTTATTCGAAAAATAGGATTACAACTTTTTACATTTCATAATTTAGTTGCTTGTAACAAAACGCTTCATAAAAACGATATCATACAGTACAATAGTAGATAATACGTATCGAATTACCAAAGGAGGCCAAGATGGCTGACGATACAGAAACTAAGCCAGTTATTCGCTATGCGCGCATTGCACCGCTGTATAAAGCTCTGATTTGGACCTCGTTTGTGGTGAATGCGATCTTAATAATCGTTGTCGCCGTCTTAGCTGTGTCCCTTTGGAACGCGCGTAATCAGCTCGCGGAGATCACTCAAAAAGCTCAGGTCTTTGCTGGTGCCAATGTACACGAACTGCAGAGTGTGATCGCCGAGCTAGAGGACGCAACCATCATCTATACCGTCGAACTGCGTGGCGCCAGCTTGCCGATCGAGCTGCAAGTGCCGATCAATCAAGCCACGCGCGTTGTGCTGACCGACGATGTGCCGCTGAGTGTGCCCGCCGCCATTCTCTTCCCCTCGGGCGGCGGCAACCTGAATGCTTCGGTCAATATTAACTTGCCAGCTGGCTTGGAATTGCCGATCGCGCTCGACTTCCAAGTGCCACTTGAAACCTCGGTGCCGGTCAACCTCGATGTTCCGGTCAATATTCCGCTGCGCGAGACCGAATTGGGGCCGCAGTTCGAGCGACTGGGCAAACTGGTCGATGGTTTGGTCACGCCAGTTGAAGATCTAATTATACGCCCCAAAGAAGAAGATGGTGAGGTTCAGGCTGATCACTAGCTTGGACGCGGGTTCTCCTATTCACATTTTCTTTCGCTGCAATAGAAAAAACCTTTTTCACATCTTCAGATTGAAATGGTATACTCGTGCCACACGCAATCTGTTATGCAGCTGAAGGAGACCAGAGGATGACCCAGCCACCAGAAGATATCACGAATTTTGTTCAGCAGCAATTCGGGCGGGCTGCTGCCGATTATGTTACCAGTTTTACGCATGCTCAAGGTACCGATCTCAAGCGCCTCGTTGAGTTAGCGGCTCCCAAGGCCGAAGAGTGCATGCTCGATGTCGCTACCGGTGGTGGTCATACTGCGCTGGCATTCGCTGCTTTCGTTCGCCATGCGGTCGCGCTCGATCTCACCAAACCGATGTTGATCGAGGCCCGCAAACACATCACGGCTCAGGGCATGAAGAATGTGAGCTATTGTCGCGCCGCCGCAGAGGCGCTTCCCTTTAGCGACAATAGCTTCGATATCAGCGTTTGTCGAATCGCAGCCCATCACTTCGCTGATCCGCGCCAATATGCATTGGAAGCTGCTCGCACATTGCGTCCGGGCGGTCGCCTCTTGATCTCGGACCATATCGGTATCGAAGATCCAGAATTTGACGCCTTTATGGATAAATTCGAGCGTTGGCGCGACCCAAGCCATGTGCGTGCTTATACCTACAAAGAGTGGCAAGCTTTTTTAAGCGATGCTGGCCTCGAAGTGGTGCATACCGAAGATCACGACCGCGATCCTTACATCTACGACGACTGGACCAAGCGCATCCGTATGCCCGAACAGGAACGCGACGCCTTAGAGCAGTGGCTGTTGCAGGCCGAGCCGCGCTTCCGCGAATTCTTCTCGATCAAAGAAGAGGCGGGCCGGATCGTTTCGTTAAAGAGCACTTTTGGAATCGTTATGGCTCAGAAACCAGCTTAATCTTCAGCTCGCTTATAGCTCGTACCAAAGCTGCTTAACGTTTTGCTCTCTCACTAAAGTGATACCAAATCCGTTTAAAGACCTGCATGCTCTTCGCTCAGAAAAACGAAAAGCCGGGAAAGATCTAGTCACGTTCCGCTCTGCCGAAGGCTACATAGAACCTAATCAACCGGATTTGGTATGAGAAGAACTGCTGAAGCCATCTTCCACTTGGTATAACAAGAGACCGCCTTCGCAAAGGCGGTCTTTGTCTTTCTCCAGCTAGAGAGGCTGATATGAAAATCCAGTTGATCTCTTCAGCGCTCTGGCGGCTTGCTTTCTTCCTCAAAGAGGGCGGTTAGCGCGTCCGCCTACGGCTACCAACAGCTCGCCCGTAAGCAGGGTGTGGTAGCTGTGTGCCGAGAGACCGCCCCAACATACAACAAGGCGGATTTCGTATTATTTCGGTTGGAGCCAAAGCACGCCTTCTTGGCTGCGTTCGGCCACCCAGCCCGTGCCTTGTTCAGCTTCGACCTTCCACCAGGTGTAGCCATCGGCCTCGGTAGGACCTTCAAGCAGCTTGACTTCGCTGCCTTCCGGTATGCGAGCCACAATCGCGCTCGATGTGCCGGCTTCAGCACGAACCCGTAGTGGGTCTCCGTTTAGGTTGACAACCACAGCGATGCGCTCGATCTCTAGCGGCGCAGTTGGCTCGACAACAGGTTCAGGTGTAGCTGTAGGCGCACGAGGAATGCGGGTTGGAATAACCTCTTGCACAACAGCGGTCGGAATACTATCTGTTGCACGAGCGGTTGGATCATCGCCCCGACCCCAGAAGGTAAATGCGAATAGAATGACTGCGCAGAGAGCCAAGAGCCCGCCACCAAGCAACGATAAGCGGCCTTTCAGATCGCTTGATGGAGCATTATTGGCTGCTTGACGTAATCGGCGGCGCGCTCTATCGTAGCCTTGACGATAATGAAAATAGTGTTGATAGTAAAACGCGTTCAGCTCATCCCGTTCAGCATCGCGCACACCGCGCTCAAACATCTCCTCACTACTGCCCATAGATTTGTATTTTTAGTGTAAAACCAAATCTTCCCTGCCCATTTCACGAAGCAGACGAGGATACATTTGGTACATCGGTTCCACAGCAGGAAGTAGTTTAAGGATCTTGGGAATAGGACCGCGAGCTACAATCTGACGGCGTGTCAGTGCGGTCATTAAATTGATCTTCCCATGCCAAAACTGGTGTGCAATATCGGCCTTCATCGACATTTCGATATCTGGTTTCAGCTCAGGAGCCTCGCCCCAGATAACATCGAAAAAACCGTCTTCTGTGCTCGGTGGGGCAGCGGCGTTGAAGGTTACGACGCCATCGGGCTCTTCGTAACGGAAGCGGATAACAAGGCTGGCATCGCGTACTTTCGGCGCGATCCGGCTATCACGTTTGGCTTCATCATAGAGCTGACCCAGAATATAGTGCATTTCCGAAGCATCTTTGAAGGCAGCCATTAACTACTCCTTGATAGTGTTAGTGAGATGATGGAACACGTGGTGAATGACAAGCTCTCAAACCAGTGAATCTAGGAACGAAGCTTCTATTCATAGAGACTGGTTATGATGATCTAGCGCGAGACTGTCATACCCGAAGCTTGGATTGAGTTCTGTTCACAAGCTCTTGAGGTCAGTCCTATGACGCTATACAACCGTCATCACTCCGACTATATACGAGTTAGAAGGTTATTATTCAAAATAGCGATTCGTATCTATTCTATACTATTTTCCTACTACTATCAATCAAACGCGAGGTTTGAAAAGATAGCAATATTCGCTCAGGAAGGCTTTAAACAGATCGTATTGCGGGTATAGCGAAAACACGATCTAGGTCGTTTCCCGAGAAGTGAAGGAGGAGAATCGCTATAACTTTCCAAACACGTTCTGTTAGAATTAGTGTATCATACAATGGAAAAAACGGTAACATGTCTCCGTTGCTATTGACAGCGACATGCTTAGACGGTAAGAGTATAGCGAAATAAGGTTTTTCGGCTCTAGAAGATAATGAATATTATTTAGTGTTTGGCCTATGAATAACGAAACGATTGTCCTTCCAAAAACAACAACGACAACAGATTTGGAACTGGTTGTTGTCAGCGATGAAGAGCTTGCACGACCGTATCGGGTAATGATCGAGAACGATGACGTCACACCCATGGAGTTTGTCGTGTTCGTTCTCTTAATGATCTTTGAGCTTGATGCGGAACGCGCTCAAGAGATTATGCTGACAGCGCACTACGAGGGCGAGGCCTATGTGGTGACCTTGCCTTATGAAGAAGCCAAAGCGCGCGTTTATAGGGCTCACACGCTCGCCCGCCAAAACAATTATCCCCTCAGTTTTTACCTCGAACAAGAAGCATAAAAACAAAGGAGATAAGCTGCAAAGGCTTATCTCCTTTTAGGTTTGTTATTGGGCGGGGTTGCTGAGTGTGCCAAAGCCCGCTGCGCTGATGCTTACGATGTCGCCCTTTTGGAGCGGCACATCGGAAGGCACGATAATGCCCGTGCCGGTCAGCAAAACTGTTCCATCGGGAATGCTGTTATCGCGCATCAGGAAGCTGATCAGTTCTTCGAAGCGGCGGTTAAGCTGAGCCGTGCTCGCGCTGCCGCTATAGATCGTCTCGCTGCCGCGTGTGATGGTACAGGTCAGCTCGATCTCATAGGGCGCGCTGACCTCGTCGACGCTGACCACAACCGGGCCGAGCGAACAGCAGCCCAAGAAGATCTTGCTTTGGGGCAGATAGAGCGGGTTATCGCGTTCGATATCCCAAGCGCTTACATCGTCGGCCAAGGTGTAGCCAACGATCTTGCCGTTGCGGTCGAGCACCAAGGCCAACTCTGGCTCGGGCGCGGTGAACGACGAGTCGCTGCGAATGCGGATAGCGGCGTTTGGCCCAACGCAGTGTACGGCGGTCGCTTTAAAGAAGAGCTCGGGGCGCTCAGCGCGATAAACCTTGTCGTAAATACCCTCTTCAACACCGGTCTCCGAGTCGCGGAATTCGGCGCTGCGCTTGTAGGTAACGCCACAGCCCCAGACCTCCGGCGGCACCACTGGAGCCAAGAGGTGGGCTTTGTCTTGGCTGGGTGCGCAGAAGAGGTCGGTATAGTTGTAGCTTCGTCCGTTGCCCTCTGCGGTCGATCCGCTTAAGAGCGCGCTCAGTGCGCCGGTCGCCTCGGCGGCCCCGCAGTCGATCACCGTATCGCCCTCAACACGGCCAACCCGAGCACCTGTTTCTGGGTCAAAAAAATGCACAAGACGCATGCTATCTCCTTCGATTGCAGATATAAAGCTGATCGCTCTAGCTATGGATAGACGCTAACGACGGTATTTGTGGATGCTTGTGTGATGTAGATATGGAGAAAACCGAGAAACGCAAGGCGCGCTTGAAAGCACGTGTTCGCTTGCGCTTCTCGGTTTAAAATCAGGCTACCTTATGCTTCGGGAGCAACCCAAGCGCGCTCTTCAGACGACTTCTCGATAGCGTCCAACACGGCCTGAACCTTCAGCGCGTCGGCAAAGGTCGGAGCCGGGCTGGTATTGGTAGCGATGCCCTTCATCAGGTCGACTACGGCGTGGGTGTGGCTGTGCTCCCAGCCGATGATGTGACCCGAGGGCCACCAAGCGCCGACGTAGGGGTGAACGCCTTCGGTGACCAGAATGGTCTTCCAGCCTTGCACTGCCGGATCTTCTTCACCGTTGAAGACCTGCAGCTCGTTCAAGCGCTCGAGATCGAAGGCGATGCTGCCCTTGCTACCATTGATCTCGAAGCGGTTGGCGTTCTTGCGGCCGTTGGCAAAGCGGGTAGCCTCGAAGGTACCGATCGCACCGTTCTTGAAGCGAGCCAGAGCGATCGCTGCATCGTCGACCGTTACCTGACCCATGGTGCTGCCACCGGTTGCGCCCAAGCCGCCATCGGTTGCTTCGAGTACAGGGCGCTCTTTGATGAAGGTTGTGAGCAAGCCGCTCACTTCGCTGATCTCGCCGACCAACATATGCGCGAGGTCGATAATGTGAGCACCGATGTCGCCCAAAGCGCCGCTACCGGTCAGCTCCTTCTGCAGACGCCAGACCAGCGGGAACTTGGGATCAACGATCCAGTCTTGCAGATAGACAGCGCGCCAGTGGCGGATCTCGCCCACAAAGCCATCTTGGATCAGTTTCAGCGCTAACTGAACAGCGGGAACACGGCGATAGTTAAAGTTTACGAAGTTGACGACGCCTGCCTTTTCGACCGCAGCAACCATAGCGCGAGCTTCGTCGAGTGTGTTCGCCAGAGGCTTCTCACAATAGACGTGCTTGCCAGCTTCCGCAGCGGCGATCGCGATTTCAGCGTGGCTATCGCCGGGGGTGCTTACATCGATCAGGCCGATATCGTCGCGTGCGATCAGTTTGCGCCAATCGGTCTCGTAGCCCTCCCAGCCGAGCTGTGCGGCGGCAGCGCTTACGCCTGCTTGGTCGCGTCCACAAATGGCACGCAAAGCTGGAACAAGGGGCAAATCAGGGAAAAATGCGCGTACCTGTCGATAAGCATTCGAGTGGGCACGACCCATAAATTTGTAGCCGACTAGACCAACACCAATCTCTTCTGCCATTGTTTCGCTCCTTCGCGCTCTACAATCGAAATTGAGACTATCGTTTTGGGCCTAACGATGGTACAACGGAGCTTGGTAGCTGTCAAACGGGAGCGATACAATTATACCTATTCTGCGACGATTTGGAGCACAATGCGGCCACGTCCATGGCCACTTTCAGACTGGCGTTGGGCCTCGGCGGCCTGTTCAAGCGGATAGCTGCGCTGAACATAGGGGATAAGCTCTTTGCGCGCCAACAGTTCGGCGATCTGGCCTAGGCCTTGGTTGGTGGGTATGGTTTGGTTTTGATTGGCGTAGATATCGCGTTGCTGAGCCAAGTTTTTAAGCTGATCGCTGACTGGGAGCAGCGATACTAAACGACCGCCGGGCCGAATCACCTCAAGCGAGCGACGCACACTCTCTTCGCTGCCAAGCGCATCGAGCACTAGGTCGACTTCGCGCAGTTGCTCTTCAAAGCGGCCCTGATCGTAAGCCAGCACTTGGTGAGCGCCTAACGAGCGCAGATAATCGCTGTGGGCCGACGAAGCGTTTGCGATCACATAAGCGCCCTTCCAGCGCGCGAGCTGAACGGCGAACAGGCCGACTCCTCCGGCAGCGGCGTGAATCAGCACGCGTTGGCCGGGCTGAAGCTGTCCATCATCGAAGAGGGCATGCCAAGCAGTGGTCGCCCCTGCCGAGATGGTCGCGGCTTCAGCAAAGCTGATGTTGTCGGGCTTGAGGGCTAAGAGACTGAAAAGATTTTGCTCGACTTCGGTCTTTGTGTATTCGGCATAAGCGCCGTTGGTTGTGCGTCCAAAGACCGCTTGACCGACTTGAAAACGGCTTACACCTTCGCCCAAGGCGCTCACCACACCAGCGAAGGCCGAGCCGGGAATATAGGGCAGTTTGGGCGAGTTTGGCCCGAACAAGCCTTGGCGGATCTTCCAATCGACCGGCAAGACCCCAGCGGCATGCACGCGAATCTGTACCTCTCCTGCAGCCGGTTCTGGGCGCTCAAGCTCCTCCAAACGCAGATTCTCCGCTCCTCCAAAAGCATGTACGCGGATCGCTTTCATCGCTTGATTCCTTTCATCGAGATCAAGGTTCGCTTCAGCAATAGCATACACATCGGCTCGCTGGCTGTCTTCCTTCTTTGCATTCAAAAGGGCCTGATCAAAAGAACAGGCTTCCGGATTGACCGAACGACCAAGCAGGTCGCCCTTACAAAACCTGCTTCCAGCTTCAATATCCGCTACCTGATATCGAGTCCGCTTGATTACTTTCTATTTGGCCTTCGGCAGAGTAGAACTTGACTATCTTTGTGGTGTGAAATTGCGCACGACAGCGCGAAATGTTACACAACTCTTTCCCTAGTTTTGTCTTTCCAGCCTTACAAGAACACAAGTCTGTAAACGGATTTGATATGAGCACTTTGGCGTTAAGAGCTCTACTCCAAAGCAGGCTTCAAGCGCGTCCGCCTACGGCTACCAACATCCCGCCCGCAACAAGGGGTGCTATCGCTGTGTCCCGAGCGCTCGCTCAAAAACGATACAAACCAATTTTCTAAGTGCCAATTAAACAAGGGGAAGAGAGATGAGGAGCGCTTCAGTCTGCAAAGTGGTACTGCTAGATCTTCATAAAATGGCTCTTGTAAGAGTGCCATTCTATCGGCTAGAGTGAGAGGGTCTTAGTACAGGAGCGAAACAATGTATATTCCGAATGCCAATCGGGTCGACGATCGCGAGCAACTGCTCGCCTTTATGAAGGCCCATTCGTTTGCGACCTTGGTCTCTCAAGTCGATGGGGAACCCTTCGCTACCCATCTGCCGATCTTGATACGCCAAGAGGGTGAGCAGATCTGGCTTAGTTCTCATCTCGCCAAAGCCAATCCCCATTGGAAGGCCTTGCAAGATTCGACGGCTTTGATCATCTTTCAGGGGCCGCACGCCTATATTTCGCCCACGCTGTACGAAAAATACGAGAGCGTGCCGACTTGGAACTACATTGCGGTGCATGCCTATGGGCGGCCCGAGCTGGTTGAGGTCGAGCAGGATCCCGCGCGGGTCGAGCAGATGTTACGCACGATGATGCGCACCTACGAGCGCAGCTACGAACTGCAGTGGGATCAGCTCTCCGATAAATTTCGCCAAGGTATGCTGCGTGGCGTAGTAGGTTTCGAGATGTTGGTGACACGCCTTGAAGGCAAATACAAACTCAGCCAGAACCGTAGCGCGCTCGATCGCCAGACAGTGCGCGAAGCACTGGCCAGCAGCGGCGATCCCGCAATTGCTGCGATCGGCCACGCTATGGAGCAGTTCCACTGATTTCTAAAGCTGTCTGGGAGCTCCCAGACAGCTTTAGACCTCTAGCACTTCCTCTTCTTTGGCGCGGGCGTCGAACTGGCGCTGAGCCGCCTCTACCTCATCGATATGCTGTTCGGCCCAATCACGGATCGCTTCGACCAAGCCCACCAAGGTATGGCCGAGCGGGGTGAGCGAGTATTCGACTTTGGGCGGGATAGTGGCGTACATACGTCGATCGACGATTCCGTCGCGTTCGAGGCTGCGCAAGGTTTGGGTCAGCACCTTAGGCGAGATGCCTTGGATCGCGCGGCGCAGCTCGCCGAAACGCTGCGTTCCTTCAGCCAACTTAGCTACAATCAAGACTGTCCATTTATCGGCCAGCCGATCGAGCACGCGCCGCGAGGGGCAGTTATCGCTATAGACGTCAGGCAGAAATGGGTACTTAGTTTCCATAAGGTACCTAGATTACAAAAAGGTTCATACTTGACATTATATACTGGCATGATAGGCTGTCAATATAGGGGAAAGAAAACAGTTTCTTCCTTTGGAGAAGCCTTGTAGAGCGCTACCAGCTCTACTGTTTGCTATGGAGTGAATTGATGACTCGAACACTTATGGTAACGGGCGCTGCTGGTCAGTTGGGAAGCCGCGTAGTCGAGTTGCTCCTAGAAGCCAATGCAGGCAAAATTATCGCAGGAACGCGCAACCCCGAAAAGTTGGCGGCCCTACAAGAGCGTGGCGTCGAAGTGCGCAAGGTCGATTTCGATGATGCCGGTGGGCTGGCAAGTGCCTTTGCGGGCGTCGATCGGCTCTTGATTATCAGCACCGATGTGGTAGATGGCACCGACCGCCGTATTCGCCAACACACCAACGCGGTGCGGGCAGCCGAGGCGGCTGGGGTTAAGCATGTGCTCTATACCTCGCTGACCAATCCCGGCCCCGCATCGCCGATCACGCTGGCACCCGACCACTATGCTACTGAGCAGGCGCTGCAAAATAGCTCGCTGGAGTGGACCGTGTTGCGCAACAATGTCTATACCGATGGCTTGCTGCAAAGCCTACCGCGCGCGATCCAGACCGGTCAACTGGTGGCGGCGGCTGGCACAGGTGGAGTCGGCTATGTAACGCGCGAAGATTGTGCTCGCGCTGCGGCCGCTGCTCTGGCCTCAGACAAGGGTGGGCGCAATGTGTACGATATCACTGGGCCGGCGCTGGTGACGCGCGCTGAGATCGCCCAGATCGTCAGCGAGATCAGCGGGCGCACAGTGGAGTATATCGCCGTTGAACCAGCGACCCTTATCAGTGGTTTGCAAGCGGCTGGCCTGCCCGAAGGGATCGCGCGCTTGCTTGTTTCGTTCGAGCAGGGCGCTGCCGATGGCACGCTTGGCGTCGCGACCAACGCCGTCGAGGAGCTGACCGGCAAGCCCGCCCAGAGCGTGCGTGACTTCTTGTATGCCAACCGTGCCGCTCTGCAAGCCTAAAACGACTGGATCCTTTCGCTTTGGGGCGGCCTTTCCACAGGGATAGAAGCCTGGTTTGGTGGTTGGGCTGTTGGTAGCCGAAGGCGGACGCGCTAAGGACCGCATGGAAGCGGGAGAGCTCGTCGCCAGCGTGCAAATCGCGCGGATTGCTAGAAAAGTGAAATGGGGCTTGTGGCATATACTACAAACCCCATTTCTGCTTCTTTCGATGTTTAGGGAATAATCGCCTCGCGGGTGGTCATTTGCTCTTCGGGCGGCCACTCTTGTAGGTTGCCAGCGCGGTCGCGGGCGCGCACGCGGAAGGCGAAGTGGCGGCCTTCGTCGGGGCCGAACCAGGCGCTCGTTTCGCTGGTGCCCATACGCCAGTCGCGCCAGATGCCATTGGGAAGTTGACGCACTTGGACGTCGTAGAACTCGATTCCGCTCACATCATCGCTCTCCCATTCGATCAGATAGCCATTGTTTTGGCGCGTGATCTTGGAGATCGTGGCGTTGGGAGGCTCGTGATCTTCGCGCTGAACCCAAACTAGGGCATCGAAGCGCACAGAACGGCGCTCGTCTGCGGTTAAATCGCTTAACTCGACCTGTTGACCCGCATTGCCGTTGAAGCTAAACGATCCGAGCGAAGCCCAGGTTCCTAGCGCGGCCTGCTGATCGATCTTGACCTCGCTGGTGCCATTGGCGTGCGTCACCTTGTACGTCGTACTGGTGCTGGCTTGTACATCGCCACAGGGCGGAATATAGGCCATAACCTCGTAGATGCCCGCGCTGGGTAAGCTCGGCTTCCAACGGGCCGAATGGGTCGCTTTGGCGGGATCGTTGGTCGAATAAGTCCAAGCGTGGCTATCGTTTACGCCGCAGTTGCCCTTGAACCAGTTTTGCTGGTCGGCATTGTAGTTGGCGTCGCTGTTGTCGACAGCCAGGCCGCCTGCCGGAATGCTCGGCGCGGGCGCAGCCGGACCGCTGGGCGTAGGTGTCGCTTGGGGCTGAGCCGGCGGCGCGGCTGGAGGACTAGCCGGTTGAGCTGGCGGATTAGCTGGTTGGGGTGTGCCCGGGGTGACATCGATGGCGCCCGGAGGAGGCCCCGGGTCGCGGCCCATCCAGAGGAAGGTGACCTGCACTTTGGCGGTGCGCGTCATCTGGAGATCGTCCCAGAAGGCTCCATCGGCGATATCGATCCCGTTTGGATCTTGAATCACACGACCGAATTCATCGAGCCCACCATTGTAGCCATCGAGCACCGCTGCTTGGGCCATGGGCACGCCGACCGGCAGATCGCGGTAGCGTTCGCGGTCGGGCGACCAGTAGTCGTCGTGGGTGTTCCAAGGGCCAACATCCCAAACGGGCAGCACCACGCTGCGGTTACCGTAGGTGACACGTACTTGAAACTCGTGTCCTCCTAGCGAGGAGAGCACCCGCCACGATGGCAGCGCTACAAAGCGATCGCGCGGCTGAATCACATGGCCGTTGGCGGTTCGTTTGCCAACCAGCCCTTCGCGGGTGGCCCAAACAGTGTAGGTTGGTGCGTAACCACTTTGGGGAAGCGGAGCTGCATTTGCTGGTAGGCAGGGTACCAACAGTACAACGAAGAGTATGAGTCTTAGAACAGGCCAAACAGATCGTTGTATCATTGATTCAAAAAAGATGGTCGTGTGTATCAAGCCGATCTCAAGCGATGTAGCAAGCTACACACAACCAACCATGAAAGCTTTATCTTCCGCCTTCGACCGTCAGATTAGTGATCGCAGGGATCGCTGAGATCCAGATCGGACCGACGTTGAAGGTGATTTCATTGCCATCGTTGTCGAAGAAGAGCAATGGCTCGGCATTCGATGCCTTGCGCCAGCGCGCTTCCTTCATTGTACCATCCATGAAGATTTGAGCAATACCCTCGCCCAAAACCTCTTGGTCGATACGGCCCTTATCGTCGCCAGCGCGCGGCGCCTCGTTGACTTCCATCACAACAACGTTTTTAAAGACCAGCTGCTTGCCACTGCTGCCGTCGATCTGTGGGCGGCCGCGTCGCAAGCGGTAATAGCTGTTGTCGCTTGGGTTGTAGCTCCAGCCGACGAAATCTTCTTTGTACAAGAAGTAGTAGCTCAGCTCTTGCGAGCTAGGGCGTTCGGTGTCGGGCGCTTCCTCTTTGAAGAGATAGCCGATCGTTGAAGCGTCGAAGTCGGCGGCATCGCGATCGTTGATCATTTTAGCCAGCGCCTCGCTGCTGGTGTAGAGGTTGTGAGGCGCCTCGCGCGAGCTCTCACGCCAGAAGTAATCGCCTCCATCGCGGCGCAGTGCATCGACATTTTCGATCGAGACCGCCGATTCAGCCAGCTCTAAACCATCGGGCGAACCACCCGCATGCACATAAGCCGCCTTCAAACCGATCGCCCATTGCACAAAGTAGGCGCGTGCGCTGCGTACCGGCCCAAGCATACTCGCATTAGGCGAGATCTCTGGCGCGATCACGATCATATAACGCGTTAAGCCGAATTCGGCCAGGGCCTCAAAGACCAGCGGCGACTTATCCAAGCCACTTTGGGGGTAGGCGTTGGGGTGGTTGTCGATCATCAGGGTGTAGAGCCGCTTGGGGACGTTTCCGCGCTCTAAGACCAAAGCCGAGCCAAGCGGAATAGGGCTTGGAGTGGGCGGAACAGTGGCGGTTGGCGGAAGGGTTGCGGTCGGCGATGGGGCCGGAGTGTTGCTGGCTGCCGGAGCCTCGGTAGCGATCGGTTCGCGCGTAACCTGAGGCGGTTTTGTGGCTTCTAGGGCAACGGGTTCAGGAGAAGAAGAACAAGCGCTTAAAAGAAAGACCAACAAACTACAGAGCAGGAGGATACGTTTCTGCACATCGTGGGGCATTGAAGTACCTTTGTCATTTACTAGAGAATTGAATTCTATCGCGATAGTACCAAGAAATAGATCTACAAACGATCTTGTGAGCGCTATAAGGTTACGATTATGATACCAAATCCGTTTGATCACTTTAGCACTCTGGCGATTTGGTCTCTTCCCCAAAGCGGGCGGCTAGCGCGTCCGCCTTCGGCTACCAACAGCTTGCCCGTAAGCAGGGTGTTGTAGCTGTGTGCCCAGAGGCCACTCCAACATACAACGATTCAAGCGGATTTCGTATGATTGCTCAAAGAGCGTCTACTGCGAGTATAGCGTGTGACATTACCAAGAGTTGTGCACAACGAAGCCCTCTTTGCAGATAGATCCGTTCGGTCATTATACCCGCAAATTTCAGAGAGCTTACACATCAAAAAGCGCGCTCCTCTTGATAGGTCTCAAAGAGGAACGCGCTTGGATTCAACCACCTATCGATGGATGGCTTTTGTTCGAGCGAGTGCTCTAGACGTTGTTTGGCACAGAGAAGACATAACCCGTGCCGCGCACATTTAGAATCGTGCGGGGGTTGCTCGGATCAGCCTCAAGCTTCTGGCGTAGGTGGTGGATATGCGGCTTGATCAGCTCGCCAGCTTCGAGTTCGCTGGTTTCGTAGCCTTGAGCGCAGCGCACTAAGGTCGCATAGCTCATCACTTGGCCTGCGTGCTCTGCCAGACACAGTAGAACGCGGAACTCGGTCGGCGTGAGCGGCAGGGTTTGTCCATCGCGCGTGGCCTGCTGTCGCCAAGTATCGAGCTGCAGATTGCCAAATACCAAGCGTCGAGCGCTCGAGGTATCCTCAGCCGGAGCCGATGGAGCACCGCGCAGCTCTTCGAGGGCCGAACTGACATGATCGAGCAGTTGCTTTTGGCGCAGACGCTTTTGGCGATCTGCTAAGGCGGCCTTCACGCGATCGAGCACGGTCAGCGGATCGCTGGTTTTAAGCAGATAGTCGAAAATGCCTTGGTGTAGACCTTCGATAGCTGTTTCGATCGAGCCGTGTCCGGTCAGAATGATCAGCGCAGCATCGGGCAGATACTCTTTGGCCTGCTTGACCACTTCCATTCCGTCGATACCTGGCAGGCGCAAGTCGATCAACAATAGGTCATAGCTATTGTCTTTGATCAAGGCGACGCCCGCCTCGCCGCTTGAAGCCGTCGTAACGGTATAGCCTTCTTCGGTAAGCAGGTCGCGCATGGTGCGGCGAATACCCGCTTCATCATCGATAACTAAAATATGTGCTGGTGCCATGAAATTCTATTCCTTAATATCTCTGCGAGTAGCGAAAGCCCACTCAGAACCTGATATATCCTAAACAGGGTTGGCCCTCTTGGCAATTACGAGTTTGCAGCGGGGCCTTCTATAGGTAAGTGTACCGTAAATACGCTACCTTGGCCTGGTGTACTGCTTACTTCGATATGGCCGCCGTGTTGGGTAACGATGTGCCCACTGATCGCGAGGCCTAAACCCGTGCCGTTGGGTTTTGTTGTGAAGAAGGGCGTAAAGAGTTGATCGATAATTTCTTGAGGGATACCGACCCCCGTATCGCGAATGCTTACGAGCACTTCGGTGGCGAAGTGGCTTACACCCACATTGGGAACCGGTGGCGCACCTTTGGGTAAGCGACCGTCTACTGCCATACTTTGAACCGTCAAGGTGCCGCCGCGCGCCGACATTGCATCACAAGCATTCAGAATCAAATTCAGCATCACTTGGCGAATCTGATCGGCGCTTACGATGAGTGGCGGCAGTTGTGTGTCGGGTAAGAACTCGACTTGGACGTGCCCATGGCGTAGATGGGTTTGTACCAGCGCCAGAGTCTCTTCAAGCAGTTGATTAATATCGGTTGGCGCGAGCTCTTCTCGGGTAGGACGGTAGAAGTCGCGCATACGACTGATGATACGAGCGATACGACCGAGCTCGTCTTGTGCGAGTTGGACGTATTCGAGCGCGTCGGAGTCGGCTGGGAGCTTGCGCGTCGCTAAAAAGAGGCTGTTGCGTGCCGCATACAAGGGATTGTTAATTTCGTGAGCGACCGATGCCGAAAGCTCGCCCACAGCCGCCAAACGTGCGCTTTGCAACAGCTGAATTTGGGCGTTATCGAGCTGCGCTTGAGCGCGGGCATGCATGTCTCGAATATGGTTCAGGTCTGCCCGTTGTTGAGCATCGACGATCGCTACAGCGGCTAGATCGGCCAGCGCTTGTACAAAAGGCAATTCGAAGGTGCTAAAGGGCGCGTGTTCTAAGGTGGTATGCAACACCAAAACACCGACCAATTGTTCGTGAACGCGCAGCGAGGCGGCGATGGCGCTGGTCGGCGGCCAAGCTTTATTAAATAGCTCTCGGAAGACTTGCTGCTGTTCATCGCTGAGATCTGCTAGAGCATCTTTAAGAATAGGCCCAGCAAAGAGCATCGCTCGCGGAGCAAGGTACCCGCGTCCAGCTATACCTTTCCCTGGTTCAAGGATGATCTTTTCATCGGCAGCCGTAAGCGTGCGGAGCACCAAGTTTTGCTTTTCGTCAGCCAGAAAGATCAGAACTCGGGTAGACGCATTAAACAGCAGCGGCACCTTTTGTTCGATCAGCTCGAGAACAGTCGGTACGTCATGCGTAATTCGTAAGGCTGCGCTGATCTCTAGCAACATACCGAGCAGTGGTGCATAACTGGCGCGCTCAAACGCAAGGCTATGACCATCATCAGTTTGGGCTTGAAGCTGCGCTAACTGACCTTCTAATTCGGCAATCCGTGCCTGTAGTTGTTCAATTGTTTGTTGTGAAGATGATGCCAGTTGTTCTGCCATTGTCCTACTACATATTAAAGCGGTTGTATTTTAGAACTATGAGCCGCGCTGCTCACAAGTATGGGTAGCGCAACTTCCGAACAAACAATCAATGAACACAAGCTTATTGTGCAGAATGATGGAAGGAGTGCAGCTTATAACCTGAGAAACAATAGGTACTAGAGACCTTTGCACGGCCTTTTTTTGTTCTATTTGTTGAAATTTCGTAAAAAATTCCATTTTTACAGGACATATAGATACTTATTCAGTATTTGTGATAGGAGCTTACCATATTGGTTAAGGATTGGCAACATTCGATTACAACGTTACAAAAAAGGGAAACGAAGTAATGAAAAAGAACCTATATTAATGTAAGCAGGAAGCTTGCGACTGCGATGACGGAGTGGCTTCTGCTTTGGGAATAATCCGAAGTAAAGAACGGACAGAGTTACAAATTTCACTCAGTTCTTCGGTTTTGGGGAAATATTTGATCTGAAGATGGGATGCGCGTCGTCGCGCGAGAGGTGAATTGTTCGCCGCCAAGATCAGCAATTTAGTCGAAGGATAGGTTTTTTGGACAAGTTCAAGTAATTCCCAGGCTTCTTCGCCGTACTCACTGGGATCAACGATTAAAAGATCTACCTTTCCTGTGGCACAAGCTTGCCATGCCTGGAGGGGTTTTTCTACAACTTGAATATTGGCTGCAGCGCCTAGAGCCCATTCAAGGCCGCGCTTTGTGATGTAGGCAGCGCTTTTATGGCCATCTAAAACAATAACTGTATAATACTCCACATCCTCATCCTTCCTTTAGGGTATTAGTTTGAGGCAAGCATCCCCATTATCTAACCTAAATACGTGCGGGGCGGAGAAAAGACTTCATAACGTTGAGTTATATTTTTGCAACAAAGGTGGAATAGGACGGGACATGTACAGCTTTTTGGTCGATTTTGATGGCACTATCACCCTAGAAGATACGACCGATGGACTCTTCGAACGTTTCGCTGATCCTCGTTGGCACGAGCTCGATGCTGCTTGGGCGCGCGGTGAGCTAAGCACGGCCCAGCAGGTCGAACGCTGTTATGCTATGGTGCATGCCTCGCGGGCCGAGATCGATGCCTACCTAGCCTCTCTTGCCATCGACGAAAGCTTTGGAGCCTTTGTAGAGCGCTGCCACCACGAAGGCTGGCCCTTGCAGATCGTCAGCGACGGCTTAGACTATCATATCGCTGGGATCTTGCGCCGTTATGGCTTAGATCATTTGCCAGTCATAAGTAATCATTTACATTTTGAAGGAGAAGAACGCTTTTTTGAATTCCCTCGCATGTGTACCTACCAGTGTACAATCGGCAATCGCAGCGAGGGAATTTGTAAACGCTTAGTTGTGAGCAACAGGCGCGCGAGCGAACCCGATCGACAGATTGTGTTTATTGGTGATGGGTTAAGCGATCGTTGTGCGGTGGGCGTTGCCGATAAGGTCTTTGCCAAGGGTTCGCTCGCGCGCTACTGCCAGCAGCAACAGATCGCCTATCACGCCTATGAGACCTTCAATGATGTGCTTCGGATTTTGCACACAAATAGTTGAAGTGGTATGATTGCGCTATGCAAGCATTATCTCCTTTTGAACGAACAATTCGCGTTGCGATGCTGGCGCGCGCAGTTTTCCCGCTGCACGGCTTCGGCGGAATCGAGCGCCATGTCTTTCATTTGGTCACCCATTTGAGCAAGCTGGGTGCCGAGGTTACACTCTACGTTCAACCGCCCACCAAAGCTGAGGCGACGCTTGATCCTGATGAGCGCAAAGCCTACGCCGCGATTATGGAGGGCCTTGCCTCGGTCGTGCAGTTGCGCTACGACTATACATCGCCCTACCTGCGCCCAAACAGCATTGTGGGCCGCCAGATCAACTATCCGCGCTATGCTTGGGAACAAGGCTGCCACGCTGCGCGCGCAGTGCGCCAAGGCCGATTCGATGTGGTGCATGCCCAAGGTTTGTGCGCTGCAGGTTACGGCGCGATTCGCGTGCGCGACGCTTTTTTGCGCAGTGTGCCCTTTGTGGCTAACCCACACGGTTTAGAAGAATTTCGCACCCAAGACTGGCGCAAATGGCTGGCCTACGCTCCCTTCCGCTCACTGTATGCCTATGGGACGCGCTGTGCCGATCGTGCGATCGCGACCGATGCTTGCACAAAAGACGATCTGCCGCACTATCTGAAGGTTGATCCCGCTCGTGTTGTGGTTATTCCCAGTGCGATCGATGTTGATGAATGTCTGGCTTGGGTGCGCGACGAACTGCGCGTCGAGATGCGTGAACGCTTCCAACTGGCTGGTGCAGGCCCGGTCTTGCTCAGCGTGAGCCGACTCGAGCGCAACAAGGGTTACCATATTTTGGTCGAGGCTCTGGCGCGTCTCAAAGATGTGCTACCGCCTAATTGGCGCTGGATCTTAGTCGGCGAAGGCAAAGAGCGCCAAGCGCTCGAACAGCAGGCCCGCGCGGCGGGAATCGGTGAACACACCGTGTTTGCGGGGCGGCTCGACGACAGCCAGTTGCATAGCCTCTACGAAGAGGTCGATCTTTTGGTGCACCCGACCTTGTACGAAGGTTCGTCACTGGTGACGCTCGAAGGCATGATCCATCGTCGTCCGGTAGTGGCCTCGGCGGCGGGCGGCATTCCCGACAAGGTCTTTAACGACGTAAATGGCTATTTGGTCAAGCCGGGCGATGTCGACGATCTGGCTCAGAAGCTGCGTATGGCTCTGCAGCAGCGCGACCGCTGGCCCCAATGGGGCGAGGCCAGCGTCGAGATTGTGCGACGCGAGTTCGATTGGCCTGTTGTGGCCCGCAAAACGATGCTGCTCTATCAAGAGCTGTTGCGCGCCCGTCAAGCTCGCTACGCTAAGTGAGCCTTGATGGCGTAGCTATTGTCGAGAGTTTTCTTTTTAACGATCGCATATGGCGAGTTGAAGGTATATGACAGAGCAACAAGGGTTTCATCTGGTTTCTTTGGGCGGCGGTAACGGAGCGGGACAGGTTTTGCAGGGCGCGGCGGGCTATTTCGCTCGACGCAGTGGTGTGATCGCCGTCACCGATAGTGGGCGCAGCACTGGCCTAGCCCGTGCCATCGCCGATATCCCTGCCCCGGGCGATATCCGCAATACCATCGCCACTTTGGCGCGCGACCCGAACAGCTTGATGGCGCGTTTGCTGCAACAGCGCATCAAAGCCCACGCCCTTGAGGAACTGGAGGGCATGGCGCTCGGCAACCTGATCTTGGGTGTGCTGGCCCAAATGACGGGCGACTTCGCCCAAGCCGTCGAGCTGCTGAGCGAGCTAGTTGGCAGCGATGTGCATGTGATGCCCGTCTCGTCGGCTAACACCGCGCTCTGCGCCGAGCTCGAAGATGGCACACTGGTTGAGGGCGAAGTTTACGTGCGCGGCCTCAACAAAGCACCCATCAAACGGCTCTTTCTGCGCGAAGCCAGCCCAGCCTATCAACCGGCCCTCGATGCGATCCTGCAAGCCGACCTTGTGACGATCGGCCCCGGCAGCCACTTTACGACGGTGCTCGCGACGTTGCTCTTCGACGGCGTTCGCGAGGCCCTGCGCGATACACGCGCCAAAGTTGTCTATATCTGCAACACCACAACCCAGCCGGGCCAGACCGACGGTTACACCGTTTTACAGCACGTAGAGCGGCTCGTTGAGCTGCTTGGCCCCGGCGTCGTCGATATCGCTTTGATCAATCAGAGTAATCCTCCTACCGAGCTGATCGCTCGCTATGCCGCTGATGGCCTGCACTTTTTACAGCCCAGCCCAAGCGAGCTGCAAGCCATCGAGGCGCTTGGTATCCGCACAGTGTTGCGCGATCTTACCGAGCAACCTGATCCAGAACGTAAGCTCTGGAACAAACAAGATACCATTCGCCACGATCCTCAAACGCTTGCAAAGCTGCTCTATGAACTTCAGACGGAGGCTCGCTAGCCTTCCGATTGGCCGTTGTTAAGCATATCATCGTCGCTATCTTACTTCGTACAACAGGGGAATACCAGCATGTCACAATCGTCAAAGAAATATCGCATCGGTATCGGCGGTATTGCGATCGAAAGCAGTACCTTCTCGCCACTGCACAGCACGATCGCCGATTTTACAATTAAACGCGGCCAAGAGATGGTCGAACTCTATCCGTTCATGCCCAATTGGAACTTCCGAGGCCGCGACGATATCGAGTGGCTGCCTGCTATGAAGGCCCGTTCGCTTCCGGCTGGTTCGGTGGTGCAAGCCGATTATCTCGCCATGAAGAACGAACTGCTCGAGCGCATCAAGGCTACCTTGCCGCTCGATGGTTTTGTGTTCGACATTCACGGCGCGATGAATGTGGTGGGTATGGATGATGCCGAAGGCGACCTGATCGCAGCTATTCGTGAGCTGGTCGGCCCCGACTGCATCATCTCGGCCGGCATGGACCTGCACGGCAATGTGACCGCTCGTCTGGTCGAAAACGTCAATATCTTCACGGCCTATCGCCTTGCTCCCCACGACGACGCGCTCGAAACTCGCGAGCGTTCGGTCGCCCACCTGCTCTACTGTCTCGACAACAAGGTTCGCCCCATGCGCGCTTGGGTGCGCATTCCGGTCATTCTGCCGGGCGAGCGCACTAGCACCTTGGTCGAGCCGGGCAAGAGCGTCTATGCTAGCCTCAAAGAAAGCGATCCGGTTCCGGGCGTGCTCGATGCCTCGCTGTGGGTCGGCTATGTTTGGGCCGACGAGCCGCGCGCAAGCGCAACGGCTGTGGTGACAGGCACCGATGCCGAGGTGATTAAGCGCGAGGCCGAGAAGATCGCCAAGCGCTATTGGGATGCTCGTTTCGATTTTGATATGGTGGTGCCGTTCGGTACGGCCGAGTGGTGTATCGAGCAGGCGGTCGCCTTCCCCGAAAACGGCGTGATCATCAGCGACTCGGGCGACAACCCGACTGCGGGCGGCGCCAACGATACGCCCTGCTTCGCGGCGGCGCTCTTGGCCGATAAGCGCTTCGCCAGCGGTGAGCTGACCGCCATTACGGCCAGCATCGCTGACCCCGCTGCGGTCAAAGCCTGCTACGCGGCTGGCGTCGGCGGCGAGGTAGAGGCTTCCTTAGGTGGCAAGCTCGACCCGGTCAACGCCAAACCGCTGCCGGTCAAGGGTACAGTCTATTCGCTCTTCCCCAACGACCCAGTTGGCGGCGACTTGGCGGTGCTGAAGGTTGGCGGTGTCCACATTATTCTGACCAGCCGCCGCAAGCCCTACCACTTCATCAGCGAGTTCACCAAGCTGGGCCTTGATCCCAAAGATCACAAGCTGACCGGTGTGAAGATCGGCTACCTAGAGCCGGATCTGCGCCGTTATGCCACCAAAGCTTTCTTGGCCGTCACCCCCGGCGCAGTCAACCAAGGCATCACCTCGCTCGACTACAAGCGCGTGATTCGCCCAATCTTCCCGCTCGATCAAGAGTTCGAAGCCGATCTGACCGCGACCATCTTCCAACCGATCGCCTAAAGATCGCTCAAGCCCCGAGAGAGACTGAAGCGCTTCAGTCTCTCTCTTTTTGTTCAGCTCATCTACCTTCTGGCGTCAAGGGTTTTTCCCGCAAAAAGGTCCCGCCCGCGTCCGCCTACGGCTATCAACATCCTATCCTCCCATTCAGGCGGTTCGCCTTCGGCAATGCATCTCAATGCTTTCAGCGAGGCCCTCACCCCCCGGCCCCCTCTCCCGCGAAGCAGGAGAGGGGGAGAAAAGGGCAGCAGGAGGGCAGAACCCCTCGCCCGTTTACGGGTTGTACATTACCCACAAATCGACATACGGTCAGCGTTATCTGCCCTCATCCCCCGGCCCCCTCTCCCACACTGCGGGCGAGGGGGTGAATGTTTCCGCGTTCTGTGCTCTCAAGGATACTCCCGCGATGGTATGCGAACGATCGCCTGTTGCTGCCGACACGACTTTTGGGTAATGCATAGCGTTTACGGGAGCGGGGCAGGGGAGAGGGCAAAGTGAAGAGGGGAGCCTCATCCTCGACCCTGAAGCCGCAAGCAGGAGAGGGGAGGCTGGCTGCGTTACACCAAAAGCCGTACTCCTCGACAGGCTCAGGGTATGGCTTGAGTGTATGGCTTTAAAGCCAGCGCATCTTGCGGAAGAGCAGTACCAGGCCCACGCTCACCACGACCATCAACAGCAGCGAATAGGGATAGCCGAAGCTCCAGTGCAGCTCGGGCATGTGGCTGAAATTCATGCCGTAGATGCCGGCGATCAGCGCGTCGCTCATCAGCACGATCGAGGCGATCGTCAGCACTTTCACGATCTGGTTGAGGCGATTCGATTGCAGCGACAAAAAGCTGTCTAGAGCGCTTGAGAGCAGGTCGCGATAGGTGTCGATGCTATCGGCCACTCGCACGATATGGTCATACACATCTTGCAGATAGATCAGATCCTCAACTTGAAAGATCGGCTGCTCGCGTCGTAACAACACGTTCAACACATCGCGTTGCGGACTGGCAACTCTGCGCAACCCTAACAGATCCTTCTTGAGGGCGAAGATCTGCTCGATGGCTCGCTCGTCGAAGTGGGTGAAGATGTGGTCTTCGAGCTCGTCGATGCGGTCGGCGATCGCATCGATAACCGGGAAGTAGTCGTCGACGATCGCGTCGAGCAGGGCATAGAGCAGTGCGCCGATGCGGTTTGAGATCGGGCTATGGGCTACTTGTCAGCGTCGCAGCGTATCTTCGACTTGGGTGCTCGCTTGAGAATGAATGCTCACCAAGTAGTTTGGGCCAATAAAGATCGAGATCGGCAGGGTGAAGACGCGCTCTTGCAAATGATCGTAGTGTGCGCTGTAAAACAAGATGAAGTAGTAGTTGGGGTAGCTATCGACTTTGGGGCGCTCGTGAGGACGAGTGGCGTCTTCGATCGCCAGCGGGTGAAACTGGAAGGTTTCGCTTAAGAAGGCTAGCTCTTCTGGGCTTGGTTTTACCAGATCGAGCCAGAAGGTCGAATCCTTCTGCGTGAGCAAGCTGTGCGCCTCTTGAATATCTTCAAAACGGTGGGTTTTGCCATTGCTGTCACAAGCGACCAAGACCGCCATAGGGACCTCCTGCTGATTTGTGCCTGCTGGTTAAGGCTGCGATCTGCACACTACCCATCGCAATCTGTCTCCTCTCTTACGAAACCCGTTTGTATCGTTGTATATCTGGGCGCTTCGGTACCGACAGATACCCACCTTGTTGGGGCGGATAGACTGTTGGTAGCCGTAGGCGGACGCGCTAGCAGCCTGCTTGGGGAAAGGTCTTCACCGCCAGATTGCTGAGCTCGTTAACCCGATTTTTTAGCGGTGTAAGACGCTTCTAGAGCGGATGTTTTGGTATTTTATAATAGTTCTTGTTTTCACAAAGTTGTAGCAAGATAACTAAAAATTATGATTCATTAACGTACAATAACTGTAAAGTATTATATACTCACTCTCGGAACGAATGACAAAGAAATGAACAGCTCGTTCACTCATATATTTTGAAAGTAGGTCTTTCCAATGAAAAAGCTTATCTCGAGTCTTCTTGGCCCAGCAGAGAATGAAGTGTCGCGACGCAAGTTCCTGCGACTGTCTGCGCTAGGCTTAGCAGTGCCAGCCAGCAGCGCGGTATTGGCTGCCTGTCAACAGTCTGGTACAGCTAGCACAACTGGCTCGGTTTCAGCGATGGAAGGCCACGACGAAGCTGCGACACCTTCTGCCCAAGAGAACGCAGGTTGGGAAGAGATGGATCGTATGCACGAGGAAGGTGTAAAAGCTTTCCCGGCAAAAACCGAGGGTGTAGCCAACGAGCTTCTGCCCTATACCATGGACGGCGATGTGAAGGTTTTTGAATTGACCGCCGCCGTTACAAAGTGGCAGGTTACACCGACCACGACCGTTGATGCTTGGACCTACAACGGCACCATGCCCGGCCCACAGATCCGCGTAACCGAGGGCGATCGCATTCGCATCAACTTCAAGAACGAGTTGCCCGAGAGCACAGCGATCCACTTCCACGGTTTGGTAGTGCCGAACGAAGTCGACGGCGTGCCCTTCATTACCCAGCCTCCGGTTCGCCCGGGTGAGAGCTATACCTACGAGTTTACGGTGAAAAACCCCGGCTCGCATATGTATCACTCGCACCACAACTCGACCAAGCAGGTCGGTAAAGGTCTGTTAGGTGCCTTTATTGTCGAGCCGAAGGACCCCAACTACTATGGCGGCAAGAAGATCGACAAAGAATACATTATGATCTTGAACGACGCCAACGGCGGTTTCACCCTTAACGGTAAGGGTTTCCCGGCTACCGAAGTTTTGACAGCTAAGGTTGGCGAGCGCATCCTCGTTCGCTATATGAACGAAGGTTTGATGATCCACCCGATGCACTTGCACGGCTTCCCGCAGGAAGTGATCGCAAAGGATGGATGGCCGCAGAATCCTTGGCTCTGTGATACGCTCAACGTCGCTCCGGGTGAGCGCTGGGATGTCCTTATCGAACCGACTGACGTTGGTGTGTGGGCCTTCCACTGTCACGTATTGTCGCACGCCGAAGGCGAGCACGGTATGTTCGGTATGGTGACGGCCCTGGTTGTGACCGACGAGAACGGTCGCGTCCCAGAGAAACTGGAATATCTCTTGGCTGGCGGTCGCGACTCTGCTTACATCTGCAAAGTCTAGCCTAGGAAAGTAGGCCGACCGTCCGCTCGTCTCCGTGGTATGGTGCGCATGGGCTTTCGCTCAGTTTAGAGGGTTTGGGGAGGCGCGTTAGCTTCCCCAAACCAGTTCCACAACGTTCTAATTCCTATCTTGCATACTTGAGCCCCTTATTCCTCGAGCGCAATTCCAAAGCGCTCAGCTGCCCTCGAAATGAAAGCCCATGTTGCATCATCAACCGCAATGCCAGCTGCTCGTTGGGCGGCTGTTCGTGCTTCTGGCTCGCCGGGCAGCATAACCTCGCTAAAGCCGGGAGCCGGCGGAACGGCCTTGACGCGCTCGTAGAGGAGGGCGGTGTCGGCGGTGAAGTCTGCGAAGGGGCGAAACGCTTCGATCGAGAGTAGGATAAATAATACGCCGTTGCCGCCGCTGAATTCGCGCCCCAAGCTGGCGCTGCCGTGACCCGTCAACAAGCCTCCCAAACATTCCACTAAGAGCGATAAGGCATAACCTTTGTGCCCGGCCATGGGCAGCAGCACGCCACCGTTGTAGAGATCGTCGGGCTGAGTGCTGGGCTGGCCGTCGGCGCGCAGAAAGAGACCTTCGGGCACCTGTTGCCCACGATTGCGCGCCACGCGGATTTTGCCCTCGGCGACCGCGCTGGTAGCGAAGTCGACAACGATCGGAGCTTTGCCTTCAACAGGAACCGCCGCCGCTACAGGGTTGGTTCCCAAGAGGCGCGCGACACCACCGAAGGGTGTGACGATGCCCTGTTTGCCTCCACCATTGCAGAAGGCCAGCGCGACCATACCCGCTTCTGCTGCCCTGCTAACCCACTCGCCCAAGCGCCCGATATGGCCACCACCGAACAGACCTGCTGCTGCTAAACCGTTTGTACGCGCTTTTTCGATCGCTTTTTCGATTGTGAAGGCGGCTGCGACCTGCCCGAAGCTCTTCTGCCCGTTGACGAGCACAATCACAGGCGTTTCGTGCTGTACCTCTGGCTCGGCACGCGGGTCGATCTCGCCCGCTGCGATCGAGTCGAGATACTGTTGTACTCGTACCACACCATGCGAATCATGGCCTACTAGATCGCTTGAAACTAAGGAATGCGCTACGATCTCCGCATTGGCGGGCGAAGCGCCAGCCGCTTGAAAGATCCGATCGACGAGCTTAGTGAGACGCGACGGTGCTAGTATCGGCATTGATTTACCTCTCTTAGACTAAAAGCTCTTGGGGACCCCATTCATTGTAGCGCGACTCGCCTTATCTTTTGCTAGGTTCTAGATTAGGCTTGGCTGAAAAGGCAGGCTATCTGTTTTAATCGTTGGTTAATGGTACTAAACTGTGGATAATTGGATTAAAATGGTCAAAGTTAGTTAAAAAGTTGTATGCATAAGTTTAAAGTGTAGAGAATTGTGTACATGTTTTACTATTGATTATAGTAAAGGCTGAAAACCTTCAATTAAAAACTGTTCATAAGACACTTTGGATACTATACAAAATTAATATTACTTGATACAATATGTACCCACATAATACGTATAGGTGTAATTTAATTTAGTTTGCTTTTTAATGTGTGAAAATCGGGTGATGCTTGGGGGATTGTTGCGATTGTTGTCTTACACGTTTTATTGTACGTATTTATTAATAAATGGTTAATGACGGGGGTGATAGCGCCTTTCCTGCTCTAGGAATGAAGATAAGTAAGAAATACTCGAATGGTGTGTTGAAATCTGGATTGGAATGCTGCTTCGCAGGTTAATCGGTTAAAATAATAGGATATTTTGTAAACAGGGGTGGTCGATGAATACCAAGAGACTTCGCTGATGTGAACCAGAAAGGACCGTGTTGATTAGTTCAGCAAAGCGAGATGTTAGCGCTACACAACCTTCAGAAAGAGGTCAACATGCGACGAGCGTTAGGCCAAGTGCATCTCCTGGCCCGACATCCTCTCCTACATCGCAGCTTATCATTCGGTTTTATCTGTAGTTTGATACTTAGTTTATTAGGCCCATCAACTTCCCCTCTATCAGCCCAGGCCAACCAAGAACTTCTCCCGATCGATGTTACTGTTTCAATAATCGAACCGAGCAATGGTAATGCTGGAATCGGCGAGCAGGTGATTGCCGAAGCTAAGCTTACCAATGTGACAGAACACACTCTCGACAGCGTCCCGTTCATTTTTAGTTTTGATCCAGATTATCTTGCTTTTGAATATGCGACCATTGATGGGCAAACCATTCCAGATGGTCTTGTAATGACTGGCTCTATCTCGTGGAGCAATCTGCTCGACTTTAGTTCGCTTTCTCTGCTTGAGCCAGCTCAAAGCCTCACAATTCAAGCCTATTTTACGGCCCTGAAGATGACCACAATCGGCAGTCAGATCGATCCTCCAGTCGGTAATGGGCCACCGAGCAAACCCTTGCCAGGCACCACTGTGCTGCCACGCGATCCAGCTTATTACTACGATAATGAGACGCGCTTTTTGATCGATTTCGCTATCGATAAGGTTAACGGCGGCGTCTTTTTAGCCTTAAAGGGCGATGGCTCTCTTTGGGAGACGATCCCTGATGTTGTTTATGGTTTCCCTCCCAACTTCTTTGATGGTTCGAGCAAACACCCCGGCGGCCAAGCGATCTGTATGGAGTATTTTGTGCGCGAATACCAACGCCTCAAGCAGACTCAGCACAGCATCGAGACGGCTAGCGAAGGTGTTCAAAACGCCGAAGATATGTTGAAGTGGGCCAAGAAGTGCGCCGATTTTGTCAATACCTATCTCATCATAGGGCATGGTAAGAACGAGCCGCAGCCGCTTCCTAGCTGTGTGCCCGAGATCGGCAATACCTGCCTTTATTACTGGGGGTTTGTGTCTGCCGATGGTCAGAGCAACCATCGATATGCGACGGGCGAAAATGTTCAGACCTTCACGCCGCCACCTAATCACCATTTGCTCGACTCGTTTGTGGCCTGGATGCAGGTGGAATTGGCGATGAAACTATTTGAGATCGGCGATCCAAGTTATGTGACCTACAAACAGGCGGCGCTCGACTACCTGCAATGGGCCCAGACGGTCGGCCCACCTCGCCAAGTGATCAATGCGACCTCGGCTAATCCAAGCTTTGCTGGGCGCGACCGCTTTTGGGCTGGCCTGCTTATGTCGCTTTATGAGCTGTCGCTGCTTGAAGGCGCACCGAACGAGGCTTACCGTACTGAGGTGATCGACTGTATCAACCGCCGAGGTGCCTATAGCGGCGGCAATTCACATATGATCGCCCGTTGTAATGGCACTTCGCACGTTACGGCCTATGCTCGTTCGGCGGCCCATGCGCTCGAGGTGCAGCACCGTGGAATCGATAACTATTATTTATCCGATGCTCGTCCGATCTGGCATGATTTCGGCAATACGCGCTATACCGATAATCCCAACACGCCGCTTAACCCCACAACACCCTTTGCCCACGGTGGTGGACGCGAGTTTGTGGCTGGTATGCAACGCGCTCATTGGTTTTACTACACTTTCCCAAAGGATAGTGCCGGAGAAGACTTGTTGCGAAACACACCAGGTTATGAGAATTGGACGGCAGAGAGTTGGTCGCGCTATGCTCTGATCAACTATTGGAAGTATTCGATTGAGCATATGTGGGATGATACCCCCGGCCAAGCAGCTTGGTGGGATGCTCAGCTCAAGCCGAACGGCAATGGTTACAAGCCATGTTTCAGTCTGGGAACACCTCTGCCGATCGCTGACTGGCAAGCGCCAGTGATCGAGAACAAGCAGCATATCCTCAATCCTGATGGCTCGGCCACGGTGGTTGTCTCGGGCGTGCGCGACGAAGATTGGCCCTTCCTAAGCTGGAATCTGCGCGGCATCGGTGTAGAAGCGGTTCGTGTCTTCTATAGCACCGACGACAGTGCAACCTGGACCAAGATCGACGCGACGCAAAGCTTGACCGACACCACGCTCTATTTCGCTACCATTCCTCCTCAGCCCAATAAAACGGTCTACTACTACGCCGAAGCAGAAGATAGCTTCGGCAATATCAGCACCTATCCCGCCAGCGCGCCCCATACCTACCAGCTCTACAGCTTGCGTAACTACACCTATGTGATGGCATGGTCGGTGGGTCGGGCACGCACAACGCCGGTTATCATTACGCCTGAGCCAAAGACGGTGCGCTTCTCGTCGCTGAAGGCGATTCCCCATAACGGCGGGCTAGAAGTACGTTGGAGCACCTCGCTCGAACAAGATCTCTACGGCTTCTACGTCTATCAATCGCCCACCGAGGATCACGCTCTGGCTCAGAAGCTTCATGATCAGATAATTGTGGCGCGTGGTGCTGGCAGCCAGTATAGCTATCTTATCGACCAGAGCCGTTTACTACCTGACGCTTCTTACTGGTTGCAGGAAGTTGATATGTATGGCAGGGTTTCTTGGCATAAAATCGAACCTTCCAAGGACATAAATAGTACGTTTACCGTTTTTTTACCAAAAATCGTCCATTCGGGGCCTTAAAAGTAAAAGTTGGCTAATAATGGACTAAAAACCAATTACCGTGCTTTGAAAACTATTCTCAAAGCACGGTAATGATTTATCTAATGGTATAATAATCGGTGTATATTAGGAGGAGAAAGGCTTAATTTCTCAATTTAGTGAAGGTATTACATATTCATGTTTGCATGAATGTGTTATATCTATATCAAGGAAATCATTCTTCAAATCAAATGAAGAGTTACGAATACATACGAAATGTGCTCCTCTTCATTTGGTTTTGCCAATAGTTTAAAACGTATATCGCCTGGCTAGATATGGCTTGGCCTGCTGAAACCTTACTTCTGAAGGAGGCTGTAGTGAAGTTTACTCTCCTAATTCGAATTGTCGTTCCTGTGGTGGCTTTCTTAACGATGCTTGGCATGGTTGTTGGAAGCACTACACCCATCTATGCATCCAATCCAGCGGCAGTGACGCCTACAGGGGAGCCTGCAACTCGTACACCCCCGCCTGGACCGAGCAATACGCCTGAGACGCGGCCAACTCTCACGCCACAGCCTCAGCCAAGCAATACACCAGAAAGCCGACCGACTTTCGAGCCAAGCCCAGAGCCAACCAATCCGTCGATCCCTGAGCCGACCAATACCCGCCCTCGTGATGTAGAAGGCGAGCGCAAGGGCGTTTCGATCTGGATTCGCAAAGAGCTTCTGACTCCTAACCCGCAGATCGGCCAAGAGCTTGAATTCCGTTTGGTTATCAACAACAACGGCGACCTGACCGCTCAAGATGTGGTTGTCACCGATCCGCTGCCGAGCTTCTTGCAGTTGGTCAATGTTTCGACCACACGTGGCACGATCAATACCGACGGCAACACCGTAACAGTTGAGGTCGGCCCGGTCGGCGCTGGCGATACCGTCTATATAACCATCGTTGCGCTCTTGCTCGAAAATCCGCCCGAGGGCGCCGTCAACTCGGCGACTGTGCGCACCAGTTCGAACGACGAAGAGAGCGATAACCATAGCACTGTTCGGATCCCGCGCGATGGCGGTGCTGTTGAGGACCAAGTCACTCGTACCCCGGTCATTGAGTTGACCCAGACAGCTGCAGCGATTATCCCAGAGGCCACTCTTGAAGTGACACCTGAGCTTACTGAAGAAGCCGTACTTGAGCCTGTTGCCCCGACTGCAACCCCAGCTATTCCAGCGCGCCTGCCTACTACCAGCGATGATGGCAGCGGCACCTTGATTATTGTGTTTGCGGCCCTGGCTTGTATGAGCCTTGTGCTTGGCCTAGCCCTGCGTCGCCAAGGTCGTCCGCGCGCCTAAGTCTTATTGAGACCCAATCAAACGAGCGCCTTCCTCACAAGGGAAGGCGCTCTTCGATTTGTCTACGCTTGTAAGCGGGTCTCGTACTCTGATACCAAGTTCGTTTAAAGACTTGCTCACTTGGAATGTAAGAAAACTAAACCGGGGAAAGAGTTGTGTGATATTTCGCACTATCGCGCGAAATGTCACACAACAAAAAGAGACAAGTTCCACTCTGCCGAAGGCCAAATAGAATGAAGCAACCGAATTTGGTATGATGTGCGATCGAAGTTGCTCAGGCTATTGGCGGAAAGGTCGCTACCTTCCATTCGATCTCTGGCGCGTCCGCCTCCGGCTATCAGATGGGCTGGCTGCCCTCATCCCCGGCCCTTCTCCCGCATCTGTCATTACCCACAAATCGACATACGGTCAGCGTTATCTGCCCTCACCCCCCGACCCCCTCTCC
>CALGUG010000011.1 GCA_937902315.1 uncultured Chloroflexales bacterium | reverse complement strand
CTGATACCAAATCCGTTTAAAGACCTGCATGCTCTTCGCTCAGAAAAACGAAAAGCCTGGAAAAGGAAAGAGTCACGTTCCGCTCTGCCGAAGGCCAAAGAGAACCTAATCAACCAGATTTGGTATGAATAGCCAAGCGATCGTGCGGATGTGGAAGCAAATCTGCCGAAGGCCAAAACACAAGCTGTTCAACTGAAATTCGTGTCACAGGCTTGCTCGTGCTGCTCGGCTCGCTGGTGTGCCAAAAATAGGCTTGTTCTTGGAAGGGCATCCCAAGAACAAGCCCGATTGAGCACTCTTTTTCAATCTGCGTTGGCGCTTAGGATTCGCGCAGTGCTGCGATCTTCTCGGCGTCGTAGCGCAGAATCGGCTGGCGAGCAGCGCGCACTTCGTCGACACGGCGCACCGGCGCGGTGGTCGGCGCTTCGTGGAGCAGCTCTGGCGTCTCGACGGCCTCGCGGGCGATCGAGCGCATGGCGTCGATAAAGCGATCGAGGGTGCGCTTCGACTCGGTCTCGGTCGGCTCGATCATCAGCGCTTCTGGCACCAGCAACGGGAAGTAGATCGTCGGCGGGTGGAAGTTGTAGTCGATCAGGCGCTTAGCGATATCGAGCGTGCGCACGCCCTTGGCACCGGCGATCTGGCCCTTCAGCACCGATTCGTGCATACAGATGCGGTTAACTGCAGGCGGATAGATATCGTGCAGTTTGACGCGCACATAGTTGGCGTTCAGCACAGCGGTCTCGCTGACTTGGCGCAGGCCTTCGGGACCCATACTGCGAATGTAGGTCCAAGCGCGCACCAGCATGCCGAAGTTGCCGTGGAAGGACTTGACACGCCCGATGGTCTTTTCTGGCACGAAGAACTCGTAGCTGCCATCGTCCTTCTGGCGGGCGCGCGGGCCGGGCAGGAAGGGCTCCAGCTCTTTGATACAACCGACTGCACCCGAACCGGGGCCACCGCCGCCGTGGGGCGTGGTGAAGGTCTTGTGCAGGTTGTAGTGCATAAAGTCGAAGCCAACTTCGCGCGGTTTGACGATGCCCAAAATCGCGTTGAAGTTTGCGCCGTCGCCGTACATCAAGCCGCCCGCTTCGTGTACCAAGCGCGAGATCTCTTTGATCTGCTGCTCGAACAGGCCGAGCGTGTTGGGGTTGGTCAGCATCAGGCCGGCGGTGCGCGGCGAGAGCTTGCGCTTGAGGTCTTCGATATCGACGTTGCCGTGCTCGTCGCCAGCGACTTCAACCACCTTCAGACCGACCATTGCGGCGGTTGCGGGGTTGGTGCCGTGAGCGGCGGTCGGCACCAGCACCTCGGTGCGCTCGTGGTCGCCGCGGTCGAGGTGATAGGCGCGGAAGACCAGGATGCCAGCGAATTCGCCTTGGGCGCCAGCGGCGGGCTGCAACGAGACAGCATCGAAGCCGCTGATCGCCGCCAAGTCGCGCTGCAATTCATAGATCAGCTGCAGCGCGCCCTGCGAAAGCTCGTCGCCCTGCAAGGGGTGGGCAGCGGCGAAGCCGGGCAGGCGGGCCATCTCTTCGTGAAGCTTGGGATTGTACTTCATCGTACACGATCCCAGCGGATAGAAGCCGGTATCGATCGAGAAGTTGCGCTGGCTGATGCGAGTATAGTGACGAATCACTTCTGGCTCGGTCAGCTCCGGCAGATCCTTTAAATCATCGCTGCGCTGTAAAGAGGCGGGCAGCTCGCTAGTTGGTACATCGAGTTCTGGCAGGTTCGTGCCATACTTGCCTGGCTCAGAAAGCTCGAAAATTGGTGGTTCGTAGGTTTCCATTATTCGCTTTCGTATCGTAAGAGCGCTGCGTTGCAGCGACTCGCACCACGTTATCCTTAGTCAGAGCGTTCAGAACCTAGCCCTTAAGCGCCGCTACAAAGGCGTCGATATCGGCTTTGTCGTTCATCTCGGTCACACAGACCAGCATCGCGTTGCCGAGCTGCGGCTCGTCTTGCGAGAGGTCGTAGCCGCCGATGATGTTGTGCTCGCGCAGGGCCGCGTTGATCTCGGCGACCGGGCGGGGGCACTGCACCACAAACTCTTTAAAGAAGGGAGCGTTCTGGCTCAGGGCGGGCACGCTAAAGCCGGGCAGGGCTGCGATCTGTTGGGCGGCGTAGTGAGCGCGGTGGTAGCACAGCTCGGCGACTTGGCGCAGACCATTGCGGCCCAGCAAGCTCAAGTGCACGGCGGCTGCCAGCGCCATTAAGCCTTGGTTGGTACAGATGTTACTGGTAGCTCGTTCGCGGCGAATATCTTGCTCGCGGGCGCGCAGGGTCAGCACATAAGCCTCTTTGCCGTCGGCGTCTTTGGTCATACCCACGATACGTCCGGCGATCTTGTGTACGTGCTGCTGCTTGCAGCAGAAGATGCCGAGGTAGGGGCCACCGAAGTTCAGACCTATGCCGAGCGGCTGGCCCTCTGCGGTCGCGATATCGGCGCCCGACTCGCCCGGGGTCTGGAAGAGGCCCAGCGCGATGGGGTCGAAGTGGTGAACCAGCAAGGCGCCCTTAGCGTGTACAGCTTCCGCGATCGGCTTGAGGTCGTGCAACTGGCCGAAGAAGTCGGGCGACTGCACGATCAAAGCGGCGGTCTGCTCATCGACTTGGCCCAGCGCGGCATCGAGCGAGCTAATGCCTGATTCTGCCACTGGCTCTTCGTCGCCAACGATCGTGACATTCAAGCCCTGCAGGTAGGTGCGCAATACAGCTCGATACTGCGGGTTAACGCTGCGTGCGACTACGATCTTACGGCGGTTGCGGGTCACATTCAGGGCCATAATCGCGGCCTCGGCCACAGCAGTGGCGCCGTCGTAGTGGCTGGCGTTAGCAACCTCAAGGTTGGTCAGACCACACAGCAAGCTCTGGTATTCAAAGATCGCTTGCAGGGTGCCCTGGCTGATCTCAGGCTGGTAGGGGGTGTAGGCCGTGTAGAATTCGCTGCGGCGCAGGATCTGATCGACAGCCGCCGGAACGAAGTGGTTATAGGCGCCCGCACCCAAAAAGATGCTATGGGTCGCTGCGCTAGCGTTCTTACCCGACATACGGCGCAGTTCGCGCGTGATGGCGAGCTCAGAAAGCGGGGCAGGAATATCTAAGGTCGGGAAACGGACATCTTCCGGTACATCGACAAATAGCTCTTCGACTGTCTGCACGCCGATGGCCTGCAGCATCTCTTCGCGATCTTCGGGTGTGATCGAAATATAATGAGACATGCTCTTCCTTGTACCTGATTTATGGTTATGAATGCTGTGAGCGCCGTTGAGTGCGCTCACAGTTCAGATGCTTATCGAGACTTAGTGCGCAATGCTATCGACGTATTCCTTGTAGGCAGCAGCGTCGAGCAGCTTGTCTTCGCCGCCCTCAACCGGAGCGATGCGCAACATCCAACCTTGGCCGTAGGGATCGGTGTTGATGGGCGACTGATCGTTGAGCAGATCGGTGTTGACGGCCACCACTGTGCCGCCGACCGGCATAAACAGATCGGAAGCAGCCTTAACCGACTCGATTGCGCCGAACAGATCACCAGCTGCAAAGGTTGCGCCAACTTCGGGCAGCTCCAGATAGACAACATCGCCCAGCGAGTCTTGGGCGTAATCGGTGATGCCGATCACAACTTCTTCGCCCTCAAAGCGCGCCCACTCATGCGAGTTCAGATACTTCAGGTTCTCGGGGGTTTGGAAAGCCATGTGCTCCTCCTCTGGATGCTTATTTCTTATAACGAGGTTTATAGAACGGATACTTCACCACACGCGCCCGTACAGGCTTCTCGCGGATGATAACATCGAACTCACTGCCCTCTTTGCTGTAGGCAGTTTGAACCAAGGCAATACCCAGCGCTTTGTTGCCAAATGAAGGAGCAGGCATACCGGTTGTTACATGACCGATCGGCTCGCCTTCAAGATTGTGAACGGCATAGCCGCCGCGAGCGATACCTCGCCCAACCATCTCGAAGCCTGCCAAACGGCGCTGAGGGCCAGCTTCTTTGATCTGCTTGAGCGCCTCACGTCCAACAAAATCGCCTTTGTCGAGCTTTACAACCCAACCAAGGCGCGCTTCATAAGGATTAATATCGGCATCGATCTCGTGCCCATAGAGCGCCAAGCCTGGCTCGAAGCGCAAGCTATCGCGCGCACCCAAACCTGCTGGCTTGAGCCCAAAGTCTGCGCCCGCTTTGAGCAGCTCGTCCCAAACGAGAGCAGCTTTGGAAGAATCGAAAAACAGCTCGAAGCCATCTTCGCCAGCGTAACCCGTGCGGGCGATCAAGGCTGCGTCGTCGCCGTAGATCGAGGCGCCGACTACGCCGTGGAAGGGCAAGCCAGCCAGATCGTTCACCACGACTTCGGGAATGCTTGCCAAGATCTCTTCCGAGCGCGGGCCTTGCAGCGCCAACATCGCCCAGCGATCAGAGGCGTCCTCAAGGCTCACATTGAACTGAGCAGCGTGCTTCTGGAACCACTCCCAGTCTTTGGAACGGTTCGAAGCGTTTACCACTACCAAATAGCTCTCTGGCAGCTTATAGATGAAGATATCGTCGACGATTCCGCCCTGTTCGTCGCAGAGCAGGCCATAGTTGGCCATGCCCGCTTCGATCTTAGCGACATCGCAGGTCGCGATATACTGTAAAAAAGCCAGCGCATCGGGGCCAGCAACCATGAAGCGGCCCATATGACTGATATCGAAAAGACCAGCAGCAGTACGCACAGCGTTATGCTCTTCGAGCAAACTACTGTACTGAACGGGCATCTCCCAACCACCAAACTCCACCATACGCGCTTTATAGGCGAGATGGCTCTCATAGAGTGGCGTCCGTTTTAGCTCCATCACCACGTCCTTACTTGCTGCGTTATTGCCACAGCACTACACATACGATTCAGCGCCTTTATCCCATCAAAAGGTATAGCAATGCCAAAACGCTCATCTCGCAACTGCGAGCAAGCGCCGTTTTGCTGAAAGCTATTGAGACAAGATGGCCTCATACAAGGCCGGATGGCTTGAAGTTGTTTGAGGAAAGGCACCACACACCTCCGCTCAAGAGCGCACGAACAGAATGAGGCCGAGCACCTGTTCTCTGTCCGCAAACCTGAGAGATTCCCAAAGCCTATCACGAGCCACAAATCGCTGAAGCCGTTGTGTGATAGATTTTGGTTACTCCGTCGGTGCTGGCTACAGTTTTAGGCTGTAGCGAAACTCTCCAGAGAGCCGTCGGGACGCGGTTCGGGGGCCTGAGCGATTCACAAAGGGGCGGCTAACTCCTTACGCTTACGCCTTCGGCGGCTGACAACAGCACTCTCCCGCGTCCGTCATTCGGGTATGGTGTTGAATATAAAGCTAGTATACCATGAGTCTGCTGGATGCTTCGCAAGCGAGCCGGAGAGCTTGTGGTACCATAGAGCAGATCATTCGTTAGAGCATAAGGTCGAGGACATGCCGAGAATCGCTTACTGTTCGCCCGTCAACCCCGCTCATTCGGGCATTTCAGACTACAGTGAAGAGCTATTGCCCTACTTGGGCCAATATGCCGATATCACGCTCTATGTTGAAGATGGGCTGAAACCCTCCAATCCCAATCTCAACAAATATCTGGAAGTGCGCCCCTTGCGCCGTTTACGTAGCGATCAGCGCCGCCGCCCCTACGATGCGATTCTCTACCATATGGGCAACAGCCCGGTACACGCCCATATCTGGCGCGAAGCCCAACGCCTGCCGGGTGTGATGGTGATGCACGAATTTGTGCTGCATCACTTTATGCTCTGGTATGCAGCCAATGTTCAGCACAACGTTCAGCACTATGTGCGCGCTATGGCGGCCCAATACGGCCCCGATGGTGAGCACATGGCCCAGTTGATGATCCGCAGCCGTTTTACCGACGCAGCCTTCGACTACCCTTGTAGCGAAGCGGTGATCGCAGCCGCCCACGGCTTGATCGCCCACAGCAATTATGTTGTCGACAAAGCCACGGCGCTGCGCCCCGAGTTGCCCAGCGCCGTGGTGCCCATGGGCGTGCCGCTGCCGCCCGTTATCGACAAAAGCGAAGCACGCCAGCGTTTGGGCTTGCCGCTCGATGCGCCCATTCTGGCCAGTTTCGGGCATATCAACGCCTACAAGCGACTTGAGCCTGCCCTGCGCACCTTTATCGCCTTGCGCCAAGACTTCCCCAACGCCCAATATCTGCTGATTGGTAGCGCGTCGCCCAATTATGATGTGCGGGGTTTGATCGAACGCATGGGGCTAGAGGATAGTGTGCGGGTTACGGGTTTTGTCAGTCGCAGCGATTGGGACGATTACTTGGCGGCGACCGATATCTGTCTGAACTTACGCCACCCCACAGCCGGAGAGACCAGCGCCAGTCTGTTGCGCCTCTTGGGGGCGGGTAAAGCGACCCTTGTGACCGCTTCGGGATCGTTTACCGAGCTGCCGCGCGATGTGGCGGCCCAAGTTGACCTTGGTTCCAGCGAGAGCGATCTGCTCTTGGCCTACTGCCAGCTGCTGTTGAAAGATCGAGCCTTCGCCGATCAGCTTGGGGCTAATGCCCGCGCCTTTGTGGCACGCGAACATAGTCTCGAACGTTCGGCCCAAGAATATATTCGCTTCCTTGCGAAGCTCTACAACTGGCCGGTGGTTCAGCGCATTCGTGAACAGCCGCTCTGGGATGTCAGTACTCCGCCGCCGAGTCAGGCGGCTTCCAAGCCAAAGCCGACAGAGGAACAGGCGGCAATAGCAAAGCACGGCCCTGAACTTCAAACTCAGGTCGAACAAGCGGCAACAGCACTGGTTGAACTCGGTTTTCACGAACGTGATGAACGCGTTTTGCGAACGGTCGCAGAACGGATTATAGAACTTCACCGCTAGAGGGACTAGGGCGAGGTGTAAGAGTTATAAACCTTCGGCAGCTGGGAACAGCCGAACGGTTTTAGAGGTTTGCGATCGCTTCCGTAGTGATCTGCTCGGCGATACGAGCACGAACTGCCTCAACAGCTTCTTTGCCATCATCGCACAAAAGCGTTTCGAGGTGATCGAGCAAGCTGCACAAGCGGCGATAATCGCGACGCAGTTGCCAGATCTGGTTCGGGTCCAGCCCTTGTTGATATGCACCTTTAGCGAGCCAAGTATCGAGTGCGCTATATCGAGGGCGTACATCGAGTTCCGCATACTGTTCGAGCTCTTGCCACAAACAGGCTGCACTATTTAGTAACATCGCTACCGGATCTAATGCAAGGCTCACGTTGATACCTCTCTCAGCAATTTGGAAAACTGTAAGTCCTAGAGATAAAAACATCTACTAAGACAGGACTTCTTGTAGTATACAGCTGAGTGATAAACTCGTTATCATTCAGAAGCTTGGACTTTATTATACGCCAAACGATTTACAATGTTAGCTTTTCTTCTCAGTATTTAGACTGATTTTAGAATCATTACGCCGTAAATTATTATGAAATTCTGTAATTCGATATTCATATAAAGATCTGTTTCGACAAACGTTTCACAATCAGCCAAAAGTATTCATACTTGTTACGAGTTCGCGGCGTCTACGATTTGTTTTCTTCTAGAGCATTAAAAATCTTCTCTGATAGACTAACTTCTTAATGCAAGGCATCGATTGATAGAACGTTGATACGAGGATTTTTTGCTGTTAGAGCGAAATTCATCTGCAATATGGCGCTTTCAGAGAGACTCTCGTGCTTGGCCAATGAATACGCAGCACAAATCTGATATGAAATCCGCTTGAATCGCTATATTTCGGGGTGGCCTCTCGGCACACAGCTACAACAGTGAGGTTACGGGCGAGCTGTTGGTAGCCGTAGGCGGACGCGCTAAGGACCTTTGTTGGAGAAGAGACCAAGCCGCCAGAGTGCTCTGCGAAGGCCAAAAACACACAGAGTTGAGCCGGATGTGGTTTGAAAGCGAGGCAAAGAAAACGGCCACCCTTCTGTGTAAGGGTGGCCGCTTCATCATTATAAGCTCGATGCTTACTTGACGCGCTCCAGATACTCGCCGGTGCGGGTATCGATCTTGACGACGTCGCCAACGTTGACGAAGCCGGGCACCTGAATAACAGCGCCGGTTTCGAGCGTAGCAGGCTTGGTAACCGAGGTAGCGGTATCGCCGCGCACAGCCGTGGTGGTTTCGGTTACTTCCAAGTTCACAAAGATCGGAAGCTCAACACCGATAATGCCTTCGCCCTCGGCAAAGAGCACCATTGCATTATCGTTTTCGCGCATAAAACGAGACTGATCGCCGATGCGCTCAGGGCTGATCGGAATCTGCTCGTACGTCTCGTTATCCATAAAGACGTAGTCCTCACCTTCGCGGTAGAGGTACTGCATCTCGCGGTTATCGACGCGCACGATCTCGATATCCGAACCAGCGCGAACGCGATCTTCAATCGTGCGGCCCGTTCGCAGGTTGCGCAGCTTCAGACGAACAAATGCACGCCAGTTGCCAGGGCTGACGTGCTGGAATTCAATAACCTGATGTAATTCGCCATTGTAGCGAAGAATAATACCGTTACGAAGATCTGATGTTGTTGCCATACAACCTCCAAGACTCATAAAACATGCCGCCTTAGTAGCAGGCGGCATGGAACGCATACTCAGTATCTATGCTAGAGAATACCCGTATCTTTATAAAAAGTCAAGCGATGTCAAGCATTGCGAAGCTGTTTTCGCACTCTTTATGGTTTTTATATCGCTAAGGCGAAGCAAGAAAGCTCTGAAAAATGCTTGTCTATTTTTAACACATATTCAAGCTGTTTTGATACCTCATTGGCTTCATGTGTGTAGCGCTCTCGCGGCATAGTCTCTCCCTTCCATTCGCTCCTCAGCGCGTCCGCCTACGGCTACAAACAGGCCGTCCACCCATTCAGTTCTTCTCGCATTGCGCTGCCTTCGTTGCACGATGTCGCTGCACGCACCGCGCAGCTTCGCTGTCTTGCGTTGCCAAACCCAAGCATAGCGATGGATGTTACCTTATACCAAATCCGTTTAAAGACTTGTGCTCTTATAACGTAGAAAACAAAAACGAGAAAAGGAATAGTCACGTTCCACTCTGCCGAAGGCCAAAAACACAAAGTGCTCAGCTAGATTTGCTAGAAGCATACGCAGAGTGTAAAGGGTTTTGTATGAAAGTCAGCAGGCCAAGAAACTTGAAGAGATCTCTTGAAAAATCGTAAAATTAGCTCAAATGCTTCGTTTGTATTCTGGGTATTTTTAGAACCAAATGCAACCTTTCGGGTTGTGGCGTATAATAACGAAATATAAATACGATCTCTCTTCCAATTCCTAGTAGGATATCTCTCATGCCAAGTACCCACGTCGAACGTGCTGTCGATAAGCTGATCCAAGAGGGAATCGACCTTCTGCATGCGGGCGACGTTGCTGCTGCACGCGAGCTATTCAGCCAGGCAGTTGTACTTGATCCTAAAAATGAGAGGGCTTGGATCTGGCGCTCTGGGGCTGTTGAAACTGACGAAGAACGTAAGAAGTGTCTTTTACACGTTCTCGCCATCAATCCATCGAATCAAGTGGCCCAACGCGCGCTTGAACGTCTATCGCAACCAGCACCTCAGGCGCGTCGGATCAAACGTCTCTCGATACAAGCGCCTGTTGCCCAAGCAGCATCTGAGCCTGCTGAGACGTCTCCATCGCAACAAACGAATCAATCTACAGCAACAAAAAAGACCTATTCAAAAGAGATGTTGTATTGGCCTGAAAGTCAGACCAAAAAACGTCCGGTCTGGATTCCGCTGTTACTCGTTATCGCTGTAGCAATCGCTATCGCTATTTTCATATTCATTCAGAGTTATACGCTTGGCAATGCAATGAGTATTCCGATCACTGCTCACTGGCCAGCCTATTCCTAACCACGTGGCTGCCGCCTGAAATCGCGCTCAAAAGGCTGGCTCCAAACGATCATCGCCTTCCAAAGATGTAAGGAGTTGTGTATGCCACTGATGCTGATCAATGGAGAGTTTGTACAAGCCGAAAGCGGAGAGACCTTTCCGGTAGAGAACCCCGCCAGCGAGGAGATTATTGACAGCGTGCCGCATGGCGGTGTCGTCGATGCTCGCAAAGCGATCGCGGCTGGCAAGGCTGCTTTCAAAAGCTGGCGCTTTGTGACGGCTCACGAAAAGGCCGAGATGCTGCACGAGGTCGCCCACAAGCTGCGTGAACACAGCGAAGAGCTGGCTACCTTGATGACGTTCGAGGGAGGCAAACCGCTGCTCGAAAACCGTGACGAGATCGGCTGGTGCGCGGCTTGTTTCGACTATTACGCCGAGTTGCAACGCAATTCGCGCGGTCGGGTCATTCCTTCGGTCGAAGCGAGCCAACTGGCGATGGTGCTGAAGGAGCCCTATGGGGTGGTGGCCTGTATTGTACCTTGGAACTATCCGCTCTTGTTGGCCTCGTGGAAGCTAGCACCCGCTCTGGCGGCGGGCAACACCGTTGTGCTCAAACCCAGCGAGATGACGCCGCTCAGCACACTTTTGTTTGCAGAGCGCTGCTGTAGCCACCTGCCCGCTGGGGTGCTCAACGTTGTAACTGGTTTCGCCGATCTGGGGCGCGAGCTGGTGAGCCACCCTGATACACCTTTGATCGCCTTTACAGGCTCGTTCGCGACGGGCCGCGAGATCGCTCGTTTGGCCGCCGAGCGTGTGAAAAAGACCCACCTTGAGTTGGGCGGTAAGGATGCCTTTATTGTGGCCGAAGATGCCGATCTCGATATCGCGGTGCAGGCGGTGGCATGGGCGGGTTTGCTCAACGCTGGTCAGGTTTGTACCAGCACCGAGCGCGTCTATGTACACGAGAGTATCAGGAAACGCTTTACAGAACAACTCGTCGAATTCGTTCAGACCTTGCGCCTCGGCCCGGGTATCGAACCGACAACCGATATCGGCCCGCTGGTTGGGGCGCGTTACCGCGAAAAGGTCGAAGCCCAGGTGGCCGAGGCGCGCGCGCAAGGGGCGCGCATTCTGACCGGCGGCAAACGCCCGCCCCAGTTTGAGCGCGGCTACTTTTACGAGCCGACTGTGCTCGATCAAGTCGACCATTCCTTCCGCATTATGCGTGAGGAAACCTTCGGGCCGGTTATTCCGATTATGGGCTACGAGAGCTTCGATCAAGCCATCGAACTAGCTAACGACTGCGACTACGGTCTGGGCGCGAACCTGTATAGCAACGATCCACGCAAGATCAAACAGTATTACGAAGAGGTCAAAGCTGGTACCTGTTGGGTTAACGATCCTTTGACCGACAACGACGCTGGGCCGTTCGGCGGCATGAAGTTTAGCGGCGGCTCGCGCGAGCTGGGCGAAGAGGGCCTCGAAGCCTTCCTTGAAACAAAACATGTCCACTGGGATTTCGTTCAAGAGCAGAAATCTTGGTGGTACCCCTATTAAATTTGGCTCATGGGGTTGTGTTTGTTGGCCTTCGGCGGGGTTAAACCTGACTCTGTTTGTTATGAACGATTTCGCATCGTCGCGCGAAATCGTTCTTTTTTCTTCCCGCTTGTTTGTTTGACTATGGCCTTGCTAAACAGAAGCCCTTCAGGGAAGCTGGGAGCTGTTTGGGTGGGGAGCCGAAGCCGACTTTGTAGCCGTAGGCGGACGCGGTCGAAGCCTTTTTGAGGGTGGAGACCTCTCCGCCAACCTGTAGAGATACCACAGATCGTACCCCTACTCAGTGAACATAAAGATAGGACTTTTATCCGCTTGAATGGCTCCATATATGTGCTAGAATTCCATGGATAAGCCTTCAAAAATTTCTGGGTTTTTTAAACTATTTTGGGCTTAGCTAAGCGCTATACGGTTATTAGAGTACGCTGCATTTTATTAATATCGCTGTGCTATATTCGTAGCGTCTATCTCAACGAAGAGAGAACAATTTACACCGCTTTTCAGAGCAGATTTGTACACTATTCTATTTCCTTTCACATAAGAGAAGGTTTATGGTTCTTGCGATCACCTTGTTGGTAGTCGTTATCGGAGTCGGTTATTTGCTCCTTAAATGGCCGATTTTAACTCAAACCCCTAGCGGATCAATCTTAGAACAGTCGAAATTGCAACGTCTCTTATCCTTACCATCGGAATGGATGCGATCGCGAACCTACCTTTGGCATGTATTTGAAATCGGTGCTATTGCTCTGTGGGCTGCTTGGGTTGGGCGTGCGTTTCTCGATTTTTCTCCTGAAACTTGGCTCCCAGGAATCGAGTTCCATATGGCGATTCAATCGCATGTGATTTGGAACTGGCTCTGGGAATGTGGTACCTGTATTATGTGGAATGGATCGATCAATGGCGGCAATCCTGCTTTTATCGATCTGCACGGCGCGCCCGCCCACCCGCTTGTAATCGTAACAAGCGCTATCTGGGGGCATGTGGTTGGGGCCAAAGTTGCTATCGTTGTAAGCCTCTTTGTGGCTGGTCTGGCCCAATGGTGGCTGGCACACATTTTTAAATTGAATCGGGCTGTGCGGCTCTGGGCGGCGGCCCTCGCTGTGGTGGGCGGTCATCTGGCCGGGCGCCTCGAGATCGGTGTCTTCGCAGTGCTGCTTTCGACCGCCTTCGCGAGCCTTGCGATCGTTGCGGGCATCGCCTTGGCCCACGATGGGCGTCGGCGCACTGCGATACTGTTCGCCATCGCGCTCTCGCTGACTCTCACGGCCGGGCAGGGCTATCTACAGCTCGGCCTGTTGCTGATGCTGCCGGCCTATCTGATCTTCTGTTTCGACGGGCAGTTGCGTATTCAACCGATCTGGCGCGAATATGCGCTTGCATTCTGTCTCGCCCTGTTGCTCAGTAGCCTCTTTCTTGTGCCACTGATCAACTTCTGGCCCAATATCGCCAAAGAGACAGATCCGCTCTTCGAATCGAGCCAGCCGTTTATCTACAACTTATTCAACCTCGTCATCAACGACTTAGACTTCTACAATAGCAACGCTTTACATAAGCATCCTTACCCTTATCTGTATATCAACTATATCGGCTGGGTGCCGGTGATCTTCGGTCTGATTGCGCTTCGGCGACTACCTATACGGATCTTCGCTTTCTTTGCTGTGGCGATCGGTCTGATCTATGCTAGCAGTAGCGCCCTGCCCTTTAAAGCGATCGCCTACTTCAACCCCGACTTCTCGGGCGGTGTGCGTAACCCCTCTTTGATTGCGGGCCTGGCGGTACCGTTGATCATCGGTTTGGGGGCGATCGGCCTGCAAAATCTGATGTCGGCTCAGTGGCCCAAGATCCAGATCATGTTTTCTGAAACGCTTAGCAAGAGCGTTAACGTGATGTGGATTAGCTTGGTCGTTGGCTTTGCGGCGCTTATACCCGTCTATGAATTCGGCCAACAGTGGATGATCGTTCAAGAGAATGAAGATGAAGCGGCGGCTTATCTGTCCGAGAAGCTGCAATCTGACGAATTGCGCTGGATTATGTTTCCCTTTGGCGACGGCTATTGGTTGCCTTTAGCTTTTCAGGCTGACCTTAAGATCGCCAGTGTGGTGCGGCCTTGGAAATGGATCGAGCATATCGATCCTGACCCCGCTATGGAAGTGCGCGTGACTCTCTCTGAAGAAGAAGCCGAAGAAGACCTTGAGAGATCGGAGCGAGATCTGATTACGGCCTTTGAGCACGATCCACAAGAAGAAACATACTGGATCGATGCCTATTCGGGAGCACTAGAGGGCAGAGCTGTTGAGCGGGTCGGCAATTTCACACTGATCGAATACCCGAGCGTCTCCTATGCGGCTGTGCAAACCGAAGAAGGGCCGATACCCTGTCGAGCCGAGGGGCAAGGCGGCGTTATCGATGTCTACTGTTCGAACGAGGCAGATGGTACTTTGATGGTGCAGGAGAACGCTTGGCGAGGCTGGACCGCTCAGGTCGATGGAAGAGGCGTCACCTTAGTGGAGAATGGCACCTTTTTACAGGTCGAGCTACCGGCTGGCGAACACTATATCGCCTTCCGATACCGCCCTTGGGATGTGCCGATCGGGCTGCTCTTTTCGCTGCTGGGCGTCGCTATAGCGATTTGGCAATGGTTCCGCCCAAGTTCGACAATCGAGGCGCTCTAGGCGAGTTAGTATCTCTCTCCCTCTTTAAGTGAGCTGCCTTGTTCGATGATCTCGAGTGAGCGATTTCGTCTTAAACGGCGAAATCGCTTCCTTTTATAGAGAGCGCGAGGTTGCCCTGTTGGCTTTTTGTAGGCCAACTATCACAGGCGTGATCGCGACAATGCTATCGGGTGCTACATCGTGATTTGCGGAAGATCGCTTGCAGAAAGGTAAAAGCGGGGTATCGCAACGTCAAACATCACGTCGTCTGGCCCGATAAAACGGTAACTGCCATCCATATAACCGGTTGGCGAGCGTAAGATACAAAAGCTGTTGTATTCGTGCGCATGGCCGGGAGGAAGAATCGGCTGTTGTCCAACCACTCCATCACCAACCACCTCTTCGTCGCTGCCTATTCCGTCGTGGATCAGCCAACGCCGTGAGAGCAATTGTACAGTGCGTACCCCCATATTTTCGATACGAATAAAGTATGCGAATACAAACTGCTGCTGACTCGGTCGCGATTGATCGGGCAGAAAGACAGGGCGCACAAAAACAGCAATATTATGGTTCCTGTGGTAGGGAAAGATACGTGGTTCCACAGATCCCTCGCTTTCTGGTCGCCTTTGCCATGCATCTATCATCGTGATAGCTTCTTCTTTATCTTAACACAGCTCGCTGATCATAGCTGGGAACTGTCTGCTTGGAGAGCAGATCTTGAATCGACATAAGGATATATGGATATCGACCTTGTAGGTCTACATCCATATATCCTTAACACGAGACGAACGAAGTTCTACCAATTCCGATTACTCTGTTGCTTTTTGGCCTTCGGCAGAGTAGATCGTGACTATGTTTAGTCTCCCTCATTTTTCTCGGCTTAGGAACCGGCACGTCTGTCAACGGATTTGATATTAAGCGTGTTGAAGCTGAGAAATGGGATGTGCTCGAACCGCTTGAGAGAACAGCCATTGAACGATTCCAAGCAAGATGAGGATATCGCCCGGACTGGCGACAAAGGCGATGGGCGTCCAGTCAACCACGATCCAATCGCCCAGATAGCGTAGTAGCCCAGCATCTACAACAAGATCTTTCGAGCCCAGCAGGACGGTTCCTTCGCTGACAGTGTGCCCCAATGCTCGCAGGCTATCGCTATGGATCGGCATTGCTCCCCCGTGCAGGCCCATAACCAGCAGGTTTAGCGCAATTCCAATCGATACCAGCCATACTCCCGAAAGCGAGCGATTGAGCCAACACCACAGCCCAAGCGCGATCGTTGTGATCGAAAACAAGATCAAGCCGCGAATACCGAGCATACTTATAAGTTGAGGCAAGGCTGCGATCGCTAACAAGGGCCAGGCGCGCGGCAGAACGGGCTGCTTCCAGAAGGCGATCAGTGCTGCCATACAGGCAAGGCTTGTGTAGATGATGAGCAGGTTCATGGCCTAGAACTCTACCATTTCAAGCAGACTGCCGCCGGGCAGCACGTGGGTGTCGGGATCGCCATAGGGAGCGGTTGCAGCGGCCAACAATCCGAGAACTACCAGAGCGATTGCGAATGCGCGGGCGATGCGATCTTTCATCTTTTTGCTCCTCTATCTGCTTTTGGTTTTGTCTGTTCGATACCTGATTTCTCTCGCTTTCGGCTTATCGGAGCGCTCTAAATGCTCTCGCTGAAGAGGTCGCCGCCGGGCAGCACGTGGGTGTCGGGATCGCCATAGGGAGCGGTTGCAGCGGCCAACAATCCGAGAACTACCAGAGCGATTGCGAATGCGCGGGCGATGCGATCTTTCATCTTTTTGCTCCTCTATCTGCTTTTGGTTTTGTCTGTTCGATACCTGATTTCTCTCGCTTTCGGCTTATCGGAGCGCTCTAAATGCTTTCGCTGAAGAGGTCACCGCCGGGCAGCACGTGGGTGTCGGGGTCGCCGTAGGGGGCAGTTGCAGCGGCCAACAATCCGAGAACTACCAGGGCGATTGCGAATGCGCGGGCGATGCGATCTTTCATCTTTTGCTCCTTACCATCTGTTGTTTATGTCATTTGTGAGTTCGTTTTCTTGATGGCCCAAGCATACGTTGGCGCATTGACTCGCCATTGACGACTTATTGACCTTTGATTGACTCGGCGGGGAATTTGCGAAGATTGTTGACTCAAAAGGGGGTCTGTCGAAACAGACCCCCTCGAAGAGTGGAGATTGTGGCGAGAGTCTAGCTGCTGGCGCTGCCGTATGAGCGCAAGCCCCAACGCCAAAAGCGCTGAGAGAGCAGCAGCAACACCAGCGCAAAGATCGGCGCGATCACAATGATCAGCGGATCAAGCTGGCCCAAGAGCGCCTCGGCCGGAAAGGTTGTAGCGAAGGCGACCGGAACGATAAAGGTCAGCAGGGCGCGCACTTGGCGTTGAAAGAAGTCGACTGGATAGCGTCCGATGCTGAAGAGATTGCCCACCATTGACTCAAATGGGCTCCAGGTGAACCAGAGTGCCAAAGCCATCATCATAAACCAGACGGCATAGATCATCAGTGTGCCGCAGAGCAGTAGCATAAGCGCCAATAAAATGCCGCTTATGCTCCAAGCGAGGTTAGCTTGCAAGCCGGCATAGATCAGCAAAGCTAGCCCGATCGGAATATTGATCAGCTCGGGGAGGGCGACCAGACGGGTGCTGACCAAAAACTGACTCTCGACCGGACGCAACAGCAGCAGATCGAGCTCGCCGGTCTGAACGTATTTGTCGATCTCGCGCATGTTGGGCGCGACTTGGGCATTGATGATACCGTCGACGATGCGATAGAGCCCGACCACGATCAGCACTTGAGCTTGGGTCCAGCCTGCAATGTCGGGTGTGTATTGGTAGATGATCGCGAAGGTGGTCACCACCAACACAACTTGAGCCAAACCTTCGAATAGGCTGAGAAAGAAGTTGGCGCGAAAGGCCGACTGGCGCATAAAGGCCACCAGCCAGAACTGCCGCCAAACGCGTAAATGGTGCATCAGCATCGCAACAGCTCCTTAGCGTCCAACCGCTTCATAACTCTTCAAACCATAGTGCCAAATCACGCGGTAACATAGCCATAACACGACACTGTAACCGATCTGCCAAGCGAAACCTCGCACTAACGCCGCCCCATCGAGCGTGCCAGCCAAAACCTCGAGCGGGAACGAGAGTGTGTAGCGGAAGGGCTGCACCTCGAGAAAAGGCGCGAAGGCGGGCGGAAAGAGCGCGAGCGGCACGAATTGGCCCGCCAACAGACCCTGCAGCAGGTCTTTGATGCGAAACAGCCCGCTGACATCTTTGATCCAAAAGGCCAAGGAACCGAGCGCGAAGTCGAGTAGAAAGGCGGTCGCCGCCGCAAAGACCACGGCGATGCCGAAGCCGATCCAGCGCAGCGGGTCGCTCGGCAAGCTTAGCTCGCTGCGGAAGAGCAGGGCGATCACGATCAGAATCGGCAGCAGCAGCGGTAGCTTCACGATCTTCTCGCCGATGTTATTGGTCACGAAGTTATAAATGTAGGGCACTGGCCGCACAAGCGTGTTCGATAGCTCGCCATCGCGGATCCCTTCCGCAAGGTATTCGCCGACCCAACAGCCGGTACAGATCGCAACAAAGCTGAGCAGCAGATAGTAAGTCACCAGTTGGCTGCGATCGAAAGGCAGATCCGCCCCTTGCGACTCGATCGTCAGCATCACTAACAGTGAGACAACCGGCTGAATCACGCTGCTGACCATCAGGGCGAAAAAGGCCGCCCGATAGGCGATCGTCATGGTGACATTCAGACCGACCATGCGACCAAACATACGAACGTGTGTCATCATGCCGCCACCCCGATCTGTTCTTGGCCCGTAAACAGCGCCCCGATCACCTCTTCAATCGGCACATCTTCGATGCCGACATCGGCGACTTGGCCCATACGCAGCAGCAGCGCGGTTGTCTCGGCGATCAGCTCGCGCGGCACGGCCAGGTTGAGGCGTAAGGGGTCGTCGCTGGGGCGTTGGCTGATCCTCGGGTCGAGCATGGCGAGCGCTTGGCTGGAAGGCGGTGTGTTGGCGAAGGTCACATTGAGCAGTTTGTAGGGGCTGCTCTGCATCACTAGCTCGTTGAGGCTGCCATCGAAGCGCAGTTGACCATGGTCGATCAGCAAAACTCGTTGACAGAGCGCTTGGATGTCGTCCATGTAGTGGCTGGTCAGCATAATGGTTGTGCCAAATTTGCGGTTCAGCTCGCGTAAAAAGCCGCGCAATCGCGCTTGCGACACCACATCGAGGCCGATCGTTGGTTCGTCGAGGAAGAGCACTCTGGGTTGATGCAGCAAGGCCGCGAGCAGTTCCATCTTCATGCGCTCTCCGAGCGACAGATTGCGCACTGGAACCCGCAATAGATCTTCGACCGCTAACAGCTCGACCAATTCATCGAGGTTGCGTCGGAAGCTGCCATCGTCGAGGCGATAGATCTCTTTATGCACCAAGAGCGTGTCGTAGGTTGGAATCTCGTGCCAGAGCATGCTCTTTTGGCCCATCACCATCGAGATTTGGCGTAGATAAGCGAAGGCTCGCTGGCTGGGTGTAAAGCCGAGCACTTCAGCTCTGCCTTTGCTGGGGTGCAAAATGCCGCTCAGCATCTTCAAGGTTGTGGTCTTGCCCGCGCCGTTTGGCCCTAAAAAGCCGACTACTTCGCCCTCTTCGATCACAAACGAGATATCGCGAACTGCCTCTCGCAGCACATGCTCGCGCCAAATCAAACTGCGCACTGCGCCCATCAAACCTGGAGCTTTGCGAAACGAACGGTACGTTTTGCACAGCCCATCGACCAGAATCGCTGGCATAGTTTTCCTCACAATATGTTGTTGTTGTAGGCCAAAACTGAAAAGACCGCGGAAATACTCTGCGCTTAGGCCATTCGCAAAGAGGTGCTTGGCTGGAAGACAACAGCATACAACCATCTGCCAAGCTGGCAGACAGCAGAGGCGTAAACCAGCAAGAGAAAGCTGGCTACGGCGCGCATCCGAAAGCGCAGAGACTTAGAAAGAGGTGCCCGTAGGCTTACTGTTAAGCAAGGACTGCCATCCTTTCTCACGGACGAGGACGCCGTTCATAATAGCATGCGACAATTTCTGAGTCAAACGTAGTATGTTTATTGGCTCACAAAGCGCAAAAATGACGGTCATTGCTAAATGTACAGACTTGTGTTTTTTTGCACTTTGGCGGAGAGCTCTTTACCCCAAACAAGGCTCAAACCGCGTCCGCCTACGGCTACCAACATCCCGCCCGCCACCCGAGGTCGCATCTGCCTGTGTGTCGAGGCCGCCCCCAACACAACGATTGCGCCGAATGATACCAAATCCGATAGATCACTTTTTATTTGGCCTTCGGCAGAGCGGAACTTGACTATTTTTTGTTGTGCGAAATTTCGCGCTATCGCGCGAAGTTTCGCACAACTCTTTCCCCAGTTTTGGTTTTCCTTCGTCGAAAGAACACAAGTCTTTGAACGGATTTGGTATGGGTTAAGCACCAGCGCGGGGCGCTGAGAACAACTAGTGAAAATCCTCAGTGGGCGGCATTATACGTGTCGCGTGAATGCTGACCGCTTCCTGTAACTGGAATTTTCATATCAGCACGCGAAGCATGAAATAGGGTCTCAAATATGAAAGTTTGTTCATCTAGAGCTTGAATGGTGGTATTATAATAGCTAAGGGCATTGTAATCGTGGATTCCTAGGCTTACTCCTACGATGATATGAATAAAAATTCATCTAAATTGTCTTGTTTACAGTGCTAACGACCACATTTGTGCCCTAATCAATATGCTATCCTAGGAAGTACGAAGGACGCTGAGAATTTTGTAATCTACGTCTTCCTCCTCCTCAGCTTCAAGCTCGCCTCAATTGAAGTAGCGAACGTTTCTGTAAGGAGATACTGGCTTATTCCCAAAACGAGCCGGTAGATCTTTGTGTAGTTACCTCAAAACATGCAGAAAAAAGCTCTCAACCTGCATCTCTTCTTGTTAGAAGAGAGATGCGGTGCCTGTATAGGCACTATTGGGCTAGAGTGCATCTCAACAGATGCCTTCTAGTGCTTTACATTGCCCAGTTCCGTACGTGTCGCTTGATTAAATCTCATGAACTTGCCCGAGAAACGACGACTTTTCTGTTGGATAGGAATGTCCGTCTATTTGTGACACTTCTTGTCACAACGTCGTGGGATACTTCTATCAAGAGAGCGACCCAATATGAGATTTCGAAGATTGAGGAGATCAGACGTGGAACGAGCAGCACAGGCCTCCAACGAAGCGTACTATGTAAGACAGATCGCCGACCTCATTCGCCAGCACAAGGAGATTTTGGAAGCCTATCGCGCCAACTTGCGCGAGGCTTCGCTCAAAGCTCGCTTGAACGGCCAAATCTCATATTACGACGATGTTCTCGATCTCATCACTGGCTATCTGAAGACGCTGGAACGGCGCCAACGCCGCCAGCGCGTGGCCGCTCTATTCCAGGAGGGCTTGCTTCAGACCCTCAAATTCATCTTCACGCCGAGGAATTTCGTGCATCTGGTGCTACTTGTGGCTGTTCTGCTCTGTTTTAGCACGGCTTGTATTCACTTCTTCGCAACGCTTGATGGCACAGCGCAGAAGCAAGTTCCAAACAAGCAGCAGGAGTTCCCAGCCCAGCCGCACACACAACCGCAGATGCACCCACAGGGTCTGGTTGATTCTAATATGCTCAAGCCGCTTCCCAAGGGCGGCCACGCAGAGCGAACGACCAGCCAGAACGCTAGGCTTGATTTCGGCAAGCGTGTAGTGGGCAACACCGGAGGTCTGGGTGTGCGCTATCGTCTGGAGCCGTTCGAGAATGCTCCTTCGCATATGGCCTTGGAAGAAGGCAGGCAGGTGAGCTTGCTGTCAAAACAACTCGATGCAGCCGGCGTGCTTTGGTGGAAGGTGAGGCTGCCCGAGAGCGGCGAAGTGGGTTATATCCGCGATGACTACTTGTTGAAGTAGATCGAGCGTATGAGATAGAGAAACAGGGAGCGTGAAGCGATCTGCCTCACGCTCCCTGTCTATATCACTTTCGATGGAATGCTAAATCTGATTACGTTCTTTCGTTTTGGCCTTCGGTAGAGTGGAATTTGACCCTTTTTTTCCTCGGTTTTGCTTTCTGCGTTCCAAGAGCGCACGTCTTTAAACGGATTTGGTGTTAAACAACGAGCAGTGAGGAAAGCGAAGATACGCGAGGTTCTGCGCCGCCGAAGGCGGCTCGGCCCGCTGAATGGGCGGGCGGGATGTTGGTAGCCGTAGGCGGACGCGCCAAGGAGCGCATGGAGGGAAGAGACCTCAACGCCAGCACGAAGTATTGCTTGAAGGTGTCGAATTGGGAGAGAGAAGAGCAAGAGCGTGGAGCAGATCGCTCCACGCTCGTTTTTGTGTTTATACGCGGGCGCTAGCTCGAATGCGCTCGAGAGCCTGTTGCAGGTCGGCGGGCAGGGGCACGCTCCATTGCTGCCATTCGCTGGTCGAGGGCAGGCGGAAGCCGAGCTGGTACGAGTGCAGAAATTGGCGCTGCAAGCCGAAGCTGGCCCGTGGTCGGCGCAAGCCATAGAGCGGATCGCCCACAACATGGCGTTGCATATGGGCGAAGTGGACGCGGATCTGGTGGGTGCGTCCGGTTTCGAGCCGCGCTTCGACCAAGGAGTAGTTGCCGATCTCTTCGAGCACACGGTAGTGGGTTACAGCATGTCGCCCGTTCGAGACGATCGCTTGGCGCAAACGGTCGCTTGGGTGACGGCCGATCGGCGCATCGATCGTGCCCTCTGGCTCTTTTAAGTGGCCTTCGACCATGACCAAGTAGGCTTTGTGCATACTGCGCGCCTGCTGCTGCTCGGTGATGTAGGCGCGTGCTCGGTCGTTGCGCACCACCACCATCAGGCCCGAGGTGTCGCGGTCGAGACGATGCACGATGCCTGGGCGCAGATCGTTGCCGACTTGCATGTCGGGGTAGCGGTAGAGCAGGGCGTTCACCAAGGTGCCGCTACTGTGCCCCGCCGAGGGATGCACCACCATTCCGGCCGCCTTGTTGATCACAACCACATCGTTATCTTCGTACACTACCTCGAGCGGGAGGTCCTCGGGCTGCAGCTCGCTCGGTTTGGGCGCCGGTAGCACAATGGCGACTTGTTCGCCGCGCCGCAAGGCTTGGCCTGGCTTGGCGGCTTTGCCATTGACTCTAATGTGCCCATCGCGAATCAGGTTGCTCACAAAGGAGCGCGATAGCTCGGGCAGGGCGGCCACAACAAAACGGTCGAGCCGTTCGCCGACCGCATCATCATCGACTTGCAGTAACACAGGAACGGACGCTGCGCCCTCGCCTTCAGCGTCCGCTTCGTCGTTTTCCCAAAGTTCGTCTGTCATGATCTCTAACTATCAGGATTCGCGCCGCTCTTCGTTTGGCAAGCTGTCTTGCATCAAAAGCGAATTGAGTAGCGTATCATCGCGGGGGGTAGGACGCGGCTCGGGTGGCTGATCTGTGATCAAGAGATAGATCGCCATAATCGCGACGCCCACACAAATGCAGCTATCGGCGACATTAAACACAGGGAAGCTGCCCACGCTCACAAAGTCGACCACGTGACCGTAGATGATGCGGTCGATCACATTGCCCAAAGCGCCGCCGATGATCAGGCCCAAGCTAAGTTGGATCCAGCGGCTATGGTTCGGCAATTGAAAGGCGTAGGCATAGATGGCGCCAATGCAGATGATCAACGAGGTGAGAATAAAAAATTGCGAACCATTTTGGAACATTCCGAAGGCTACACCGGTATTCTGCACATAAATAAAGCGCAGCCAGTTGCCAAGCAGCGGAATAACGCGTTGCCCTGGTTCGCTGCCAAGATTATCAAGAATCCAGGTTTTGGTAACTTGGTCTATGGCAAACGACAACGTAGCGACTAGAGCGGGGAAGAGCCATCGTCGCTGCAATTGTTCAAACACAATCTGCCTCCACATGAAAAACAATATACGTCAGATTATAGCATATTCATTTGGCCTAGCTAGGGCACTGTGCTAACAATCATCGTTCAGCATCACTCTCGCAGCGCCTAGACACAGGCGATCTTCTGGTATACCAAATCCGATAACTCTCTTTCTTTTGGTCTTCGGCAGAGTGGAACTTATTCTTTTCTCGCTTTTTGTGGCTCCACGTTGCCAGAATGCACGTTTTTAAGCGGATGTAGTATCACTATTCAAGTGTAGCCAGAAATGAGTCGTTTGGCTAGAGCAAAACCCCTAGTTTATCGTTATGAAACTTTTCCCCTTTGCGCGTGCCGCGAACAGCAGCGAGCAGATTCTTCTGTTTCCATATCAAGAAACCTGTAAAATGACGACTTTCTTTATCAACTATCCAAGCAGCTTGTGGTATGATGAACAGCATTATCAAACCCTCTTTGCTACGAAAGACCGAGGAGTACATTGCCATGAGCGGCAGTCTGTTAGCCCGTCGCGCACAAGGTTTTGGAACATCTATCTTTACAGAAATGAGCGCCTTAGCTGTCGCGCATAAGGCGATTAATTTGGGGCAAGGCTTCCCTGATTTCGCTGGCCCGAATTGGATCAAACAGGCGGCTGCCGATGCGATCGCGGCTGATCTCAACCAGTACGCACCGGCGCTCGGTTTGCCTAGCCTGCGCCAAGCGGTAGCCGACCACTGGCAGCGCAATGGCTGGCACAGCGTCGATCCCGCCACTGAAGTTACTGTGACCAGCGGCGCAACCGAGGCCTTGGCCGGAGCGATCTTGGCCCTCGTCGATCCCGGCGACGAAGTGATCATCTTCGAACCTGCTTACGACGCCTACGGCCCCGATGTCGTGATCGCTGGCGGTATTCCGCGCTTTGTGAAGCTCTACCCGCCCAAGCCGGATGCCGCGCCCGAACAGGCCGATTGGTGGTTTGACCCCGAAGAGCTATGGGCCGCCTTTAACGAGCGCACCAAGCTGCTGATGATCAACACGCCTCACAACCCGACCGGCAAAGTCTTTACTCGCAGCGAGCTGGAGTATATCGCCCAGCTCTGCCAAGAGCACGATGTGATCGTGATCGCCGATGAGGTTTACGATCAGCTGACCTTCGATGGCTTTCAGCACATTCCGATCGCGACCTTGCCCAATATGTGGGAGCGCACCCTGACGATCAACAGCACGGGCAAGACTTTTAGCCTCACCGGTTGGAAGATCGGCTATGCCGTTGGGCCGCAGCCGCTCAGCTTCGCGATTCGCCAGATTCACCAGTGGCTGACCTTCGCGACGGCGACGCCCTTCCAGCAGGCCGCTGCCGTTGCGCTCAACAAAGCCGAAGAGCTCGGGTATTATGCCGAATTGCGCAGCGAATACAGCGCCCGCCGCAGCTTGTTGACCGAAGTGCTGCATAAAGCTGGGCTGCCGACTCTGCCTTCGCGTGGCTCCTACTTCCTGATGGCCGATATCAGCGCGACCGGACATGCCAACGATGTCTCCTTCTGCCGCTGGTTAATCAACGAGATCGGTGTGGCCGCCATTCCTCCTTCGGCCTTCTATAGCGATCCGAGCAGCGCACCTCTGTTGGTTCGCTTCTGCTTCGCCAAAGAGCTGAGCACGATCGAACAGGCTGGCGAGCGTTTAGCCAAGATCAAAGAGCTGCTTTAAAAAGGTTAGCTGGGCTTCAGCATAGAGGCCCAGCTTGTTCACATAACATTTCGTTATTCAAATCTACTACCTGCTTGTTCATTTTGCTACAAAAGTTGTACAATAACATGAGCATCATACACTTCTTGGCGCAATAGATCTGCACAACCATGCGGCAATGCGCCACTGCTCAGGAGCTTTGTGCTCATGCATCTCTCAACTCTTGCACAACCAACAGACGAAGCCCATGTCCAGTGCAATGCTTGCCAATGGCGTTGTATCTTAGCCGAAGGCGAATGGGGTAAGTGTCAGGTACGCAGTGCTTCCGAGGGCGCTATTGTCGACCATAGCCATTCCTTGATCAGCGCGGCTGCGGTCGGGCCAATAGAAGCGCACCGTCTCTGGCACTTCTTTCCTGACTCGCTGGTCTTTTCGCTCGGCAGTTGGGGCACCGCCTTTCCGGCAGATCAAGGACGCGGTCAGTACACCCTCCTGCCCGACGATCCAGCTAAACGGCGCGAGCTCACAGCCGATCGGGCTGCGGCTTTCGCCCTGAAGCAGCTCTGTCGAGGGGTCGTTTGGGCTTACAGTGAGCCGGCTGTCTCGTTTGATTATCTGCTCGATGTTTTGCAGCAGAGTCGCGCTACCAGCCGTTATACCGCGATCGTCACTTCAGGCTTCTTCACGCCGGAAGTGCTCGAAGAGATCGGGCTCTATCTAGATGGGCTCAGTCTCGAACTGCGCGCTTTTGGAGATGCCGCTTACGAGCGGCTGACTGGGGTTGAAAACTGGCGGGGTATTCTCGATATGGCGATTCAGGCCAAAGAGAAGTGGAACTGTCATATCGAAGTGACCACGCGCTTGCATCACGGCGTTAATACCAACCCCGACGAATTGCGCGCTATGGTGGCTTGGATCCGCGATTCACTTGGCCCTAGCACACCTTGGCATGTCTTGCCAGGCGATGCAGGAGCAGACTCGGCGGCAGCCGTTATTCGTGCCCGTCGGATCGGCTTGGAAGCAGGCCTGCATTTTGTTTACGGCCCTGAGAGCAACCAAGCTACTCGTTGTCCCAATTGTGGCAACGAGGTTATTACGCGCAACAATGGAAGCACCCGCATGGTCAATGTCAATAACGGCCATTGTCGGCGTTGCGGCACCAATCTTAATCTGCGCACCAGTATCTTTAAGCAATAAAAAACGAGGGAGGCGATGTCAATCGCCTCCCTTTCGTTCGCACTAGCCAAAGATCAAGCGCAGACCTGCTATAACCGCCAAGATCAGCGCGATATATTCGAAGAGCTGTTGGTTGATGCGCATCAGCACCCAACGGCCGATCAGTGCGCCCATCACCGAACAGCAGATCAGCGGCAATAGAATCGCCACCGACGAAGGCACGATCATGCCGAGCCAGATACTCCACGGCACCTTGAAGAGGTTTAAGACGAAGAAGTACCAAGCTGTCGTGCCGATAAAGGCGCGCTTATCGAGCCGCTGCGAGAGCAGATAGATCGTCATCAAGGGACCAGCGGCATTGGCAACCATGGTCGTAAAGCCAGCGCCAACCCCGATCAGGCGCGAGGCCCAAAGCGGCAAATGCTCGGGCGCGTTGCCCTTGGCTGTGCGGCGACGATAGACGTGCAGCAGCACAAGGCCCAAGATCAGCCAGCCGATGATGACCTTGAAATCGGCGTCTTTGAAGTAGTAGATCGTCGCGACGCCGATCAAAATGCCTATAATCGCCCAAGGCATCAGCTTAAAGACCAGTGACCAGTTCGCCTCGCGCCGATAGCTCGACACCGCTACAACATCGCCCGAGATCAGTACGATCAAAGCGATACCCACTGATTCGAGCGGTGGAAGTGCATTTGCGAACAAGACCACGCTAAGAATGCCCAGACCCGGCACCCCGGTTTTTGATAGTCCAACTAAAAAGGCGGCTAGGCCAGCTAGCGCCCACTGCCATGGCTCAAGCATAGTTCATTCCTACTGATGGGTACGGCTCCAATGTGAGCCAATACTACCACATCATGCTCTTCACCATATTTCGTTCACCAGAGAGGCTTTTTATTCACCACAGAGGCGCTGAGGCACTGAGTCTTGTAGAGAATTGTTTGTGAGAGGCTTGTGTTTCTGGGGAAGAGTTGTGCTACGAAATCAACACGTTGTGCGTTGGCCTTCAGCAGAGTTGACACCAGATCTACTTGGTGGTTTGGCTTTTCAGGGGCGCTTGGGCGCAGGCGGACGAGCAGCCGAATGTAGTGAGCCAGCTGTTGGTAGCCGTAGGCGGACGCGCCAAGCAACGAATGGAAGGAAAAGAGCTCGCCGCAGTAATCTGAAGACAGCAAGCGGATTTGTTATGAGACGCTTGTGTTACTGGGGAGAGAGGTGTGAGGGATCTGGCGCGATTGTGCGGAAGCTCGCACACAATGAAAATAGTCAGGTTTCTCTGATTGCAGGCAATAAAAAACGCCTACAGCGAGCTGCAGGCGTTAAGAGTACTCGAAGAGTCTAGAACATCGGGCGGATAACACCGACCACACGCCCTTGAATTCGCACGTTGTCGGGGGTGGTATAGATCGGTGACATAGTTGTATTCGCAGGTTGTAAGCGAATACGCTCGCCCTCGTTGTAGAAACGCTTGAGGGTCACAGCATTTTCGTCGAGCAGAAGTGCGGCAACCATTTGGCCGTTTTCTGCGGTCTCTTGGTAACGCAAGAGCACAATATCGCCATCGTCGATCAGTGCATCAATCATCGATTGGCCGCGAACCTTGAGGGCATAGACATCTTTGAGCTTGTCGGGGGGTGCAATGTCACTCGGCACCTCAACGCTTTCGCCGTTGCTGGTCGAGGTATCTTCGGGGTCAGGCAATGGCTGACCAGCGGTGATTACACCACGCAGGGGCACTTGATAGGTGTTTGAGTTGCGGTAGGGAGTTGCTTTTTCGCTGGAGGGCAGGCGAATTCCACGCGAGACATTTCCTTCGCGCTTGATCATACCCTTGCTTTCGAGTGCCTTCAAGTTATAGGCCACAACCGAAGTCGACGAGATATGGAGCTTGGATTGAATATCGCGGATCGCGGGCGGATACCCGTGCTCATTCACGAATTCACGGATGTACGCGAGAATTCGCTCCTGCCGAGGAGAAAGATTGTCGGCTGATCGCATGTCCATTCCTTTCTTGACCGCAGCCGGTTTCGGCGGCAGTGCGAAACACGCTCTAAGTAATGGGTCGTAATGGGTCAAATGTGCTACTAGAACTTATGTAGCATTTTAATTATAGCGAACATATGAGCCTTTTGTCAAGCAGGAATAGCAATTACGTTTCTATTATGAGAGTTTACTTTATAAGAAGTATTGACGCTCTATTGTTCGAAAAAGAGAAAACAGCGCTTATCAGAGGAATAAAGGGCTAAATAAATGAAACGATGATTGTATGCGCTTTTTTGTTCTAATATCCTCTTTTGCAATAACAAGCAGACTAAGTTGTGTTATGTGAAAATTTGGATGATTAATTAGCTGACACCGGATCGGCTCGGTTTCATGAAGATTCCTCATCGCTAGCCCAACTCTTTCTCAGCTTTTTTCACTAAGGGAGCAGCTAAAAGTCTGTTTTTGCACAACCTAGATTTCGAACATCTGTTTTGAAAATGTGTTGACGCGTGGGGTGCAGAGTGCTACAATGATAGAACGTAAGTTCTAGAAATACAAGTAATTTTTACGGGTTTAGACGTGAGATACGAGGCAGATAATGGCTTTCAGAACTGGCGATTTTAAGAAAACAACCCGCGCTGGCATCCTCTATCCCTACCAAATCAAAGACGACCGCTTTACAGCATCGATCAGTTATGCGATCGGCTACTATGAACGTATGCTGGGGCGGCAGCGGGGCGAATTCGAGGCCGATACGCTGCTCGAATTCTTTGGTGATCCGCGTTTGGCACGGGGTTTGGTGGCCTGTCTAGGGCGTTTTTATGCTTGGCGACAACAGAGCTTTGCCGATATCATTGGCGCTGGGCCTGCCGCTGATCTGCGACGCCATAATCTGAGCACGCCTATGGCGCTGCGAGCGCGTCTCTATGAGATCGCGAACGCCCACTTTGGCGGCATGGTTCTGCCGGCTCAGCGTAAAGAAGCCTTGGCCTTGCTATGCAAAGGTCTGCCGCTGCAGCCCGAACAGGCCGAACGTTTGCTGCTGCTCGATGCTGCCGAACACGCCGTCTTGACGCGCCTCTTACCACGCCCAACGCCCGACAACATCATTGCCCTTTACAACTACCATTCCCTAGAGAGCGCCCTGCGTCGTTCCGATCAGTTGCGTTTAAAGCTGCGAGGCGCGGTCTGGCCAATGGTGCGTAGTTTACATAACCTTTCACATCGCTACCCGATCCGCTACGAGATCGCGTCGCCCTCTTCGCTATTCGACGATCAACTCGAGGTGACGCTCTATGGCACAAGCAGCGGCCAAGCCAAGGGTGGCTCGCAAAGCCTGTGGGCGGGCAAACGCCTTTCGCAAGTGATGTTACACCTGCTGGCGGCCCACCCCAACACCTTGCAAGAGGGCGAGGCGCTGGTGCGCATGGGCGAGAAGCTGGCGACCTGCAAACTCGATGGGCGCGCTTTAAATGTGCTGGGTGTCGAGGCTCGTTCCAACAGCGCGGCTTGGAGCGAAGAAGCTTGGGAGAACGATGTCTTGGCGCGTTTCCAGAAGCAGTGGGGCCGCGCTTACCTGCGGGGCCGCACCGATGGCTGGCGTTTGCGGCGCGATCCCGAGCCGCTGGTGAGCGACGGTACGGTGGTGGTGCCCGACTTCATCTGTATGCGCGGAACTCAACGAGTCTATCTCTGTATCGCCAATGGCAAAGCGACGACCGAAGCTTTGGTGCGCGATCTGGCGGCCTTGGGCAGCCAAGCGCATGTGGTGCTTTTGGCTCCGGCGCGTTGGAATAGCTTGCTGAAACAGGCCAGTGTGCCCAGCGTGAGCTATCAACAAGCGCCGAGCGAGGCGATCGAGGCTTTGAGTATCACGCTCGAACGAGCCTTCCCGCGCGCTTCGGGCCGTGTGCTAACGCCTTGGCAGAAGCTCGAACGAGTGGTGGCCGAGGAGGGCTTTATGGGCGAAGAGCAGGCGGCGGCTCTGATCGGCTGTTCGCGCGACGACCTAGGGCGCACCATTCAGCGTTGGGGCGGGCCAAATCTGCACTATCTGAGCGGCTTGGGCGTCTGTTCGCCCAGTTATCTGCCCGAGCTGCGCCGTTTAATTGAGGAAGGCAACGAAAACCTGCGGCAGGCGGCTTAAGCGCGAATGCGGCGTGGTATACTACACATAACTCGCTATTGGCTTGCAACAGGGGAAAAACCATGCGCCTGAGTGAAGATAAAGTTCGCCGCATCGCCGAACGTTTACACGACGAACTGGCTGAACGAGGCCTGTTGGCTTACAAGGAGCCGAGGGGAGCTAAACCTGGTACAGGTCGTGCAGCCCGTGTGAAAGCCATTTACGACTTCATCGTTGCCGATCTGCGGCGCGAAGAGGAGATCGACGCCGAAGTCGAGAAGGTGCTGGCGTCTTACAGTCGTGAGATCAGAGGAACCGAGCGCGATATTCTCTTCCGCAAACATAAAGAGGAGATCGCTCGCAAGCGCGGTTACATCCTGTAGATACGCTTTTAAAGCCTAGAAGCGGCTACCCAATTGGCTGGGCAGCCGCTTTTGCATCTCAAGCCTCGCTTGTCGCAAGCGCCTTCGGCAAGCTGTCTGTTTTAGCGTTTAGCTCTAGCGGCGAGGTCTCGACCGTTCATTCGTTGCTTGGCGCGTCCGCCTCCGGCTACCAAAGCAGCCTCCATCCATTCGGTCTTTAGCCATCGCAGCGAAGCTGCGATCTGCTTGCTGCCTGCAGCAAGCAGCCTGTCGAATTGGCCTTCGGCAGAGCGGAACTTGACCATTTTTGCCTTACAAGAGCGCAACTCTGTAAGCGAATGTGATACAACGCAGCCAGACTCCCTTCTCCTGCTTGCGGGAGAAAGGTTGGGGATGAGGGCCAATTCTCCCCCTCGCCCGCAGTGCGGGAGAGGGGGCCGGGGGGTGAGGGCAGATAAGGCTGACCGTATGTCGATTTGTGGGTAATGTACAGCTTGCGGGAGAAGGGCTGGGGATGAGGGCCGCTCTCCCTTCTCCCGCCTTTGCGGGAGAAGGGTCGGGGATGAGGGCAGTCTAGCTGATCTGATAGCCGAAGGCGGACGCGCTAGAAGCCGAATGGGAGCTGGTCTCCTCTCCGCCAAATGATGCAAAGCCTAGTTTCGAGCTGTCTACGAGTGCACAAAAATACGTCTTGGGGACTTTGTGCTTTGTCGATGGCTATGCTAGTTTGGGGAGCGTAAACGACGAGAATGGAGGATTAAGCGCTTATGGCGTCTGCAAAGACAGAACGAAAAGCTCGTAAGCAAGGGCGTACTGTGCGCCCGACTAGCCAGAGCGGCTGGTTGTATGAACTTTTTCCCGATTTTTCCTGGCCCGCAGTCGGCTTGACCGTTCTGATTTTGCTGCTCGGTTTTAGCCCGCTGCTTGTGATAAACCTCTTTGCGCTTGAAGGTCTGGCTCTGAAGCTGACGGCGGCGCTCAGCCCGGTGATGGTCTGTGCTGTCTTTGCGATCGCCAGCTATGTCTATGGCAAGCGGGCCGAGATGGAGCCAATGTCGCTCTGGGCGATTGTGGGGATGTTTGTGGTCTTGGGCCTGCTGGCCGGGGTCGGGCTGTTTGTGAGCGTTTAACAGCCGTTCGCCGAGCGCAGCTCTATCGCAAGCCCGCTTTTCTGATCTACCAGCTCCTGCCAAGCGCGTGGCAAGGGCTGGTTTTCGTTGCGCAGCAGATCGTGGATCTGGCTGAGCGAGAGCCGAGCTGTTGGACGCTTTGAAAGATGGCGCTGGCGCTCGGCTTGTGCTAACAGCCCGATCTGTCCCTTGTGCGCCAGCCAGCTTAGCGTTCGGCGCGCCCTAGCTGTCCTGTCCGCACACCCAAGGCTATCAAGCCTCTTCGGTCGGCGATGGCACCAGTCCGCGTTGGATGGCGACGAGGGCGGCTTGGGTGCGGTTGCTGACGCCCAGTTTGCTAAAGATCTCGCTCAGGCGGTTGGCGACCGTCTTCTCTGAGAGATGGAGTTGTTGGGCGATGGCGCGGTTGTCGTCGCCACGCGCCACCAGCACGAGAATGTCGCGTTCGCGCTCGGTGAGGTGGTCGCTGGACGAAGCGTTGGGCGCTCGGCGCAACTCGTCGAGCACGCGCGCTGCGGTCTCGGGCGCCAGCACGGCCTCGCCGCGCGCCACCGAGCGAATGGTTTGAACCAGCTCGCTGGCCTCGGCGTCTTTCAGCAGATAGGCGTTGGCGCCGGCCCGCAGCGCCTCCATCATCAAGCGGTCGTCGCGATGCATGGTGAGCATAACGATGCGGGTTGTGCCGCCGAGCGCCACGATGCGACGAGTCACCTCTATCCCATCGAGCTCGGGCATAGTGATATCGATCAGGGCGATATCGGGTTTGTATTGGGCTACCAGCTGAACAGCTTCGGTGCCGTTGCGAGCTTCAGCCACCACTTCAAAGCCGCCCTTGCGTTCGAGGATCTCGCGCAAGCCCTGGCGGAACATGGTGTGGTCATCAGCGATAAGAATACGAGTTGGATCTGACATAGCTTCCTTTTAGACTGATGCAACAGGCATCGTGACCTATCCCTATTATACTGGTACCCAAGCCCGTATCTCGGTGCCCTTGCCTACACGCGAGAGCAGCGAGAGGCGACCTCCCAGCGTGGCGATGCGTTCGCGCATCTGGCGCAGCCCGAGTCGATCGCTGGCTTCGACGCTGCTGGGGTCGAAGCCGATCCCGTCGTCGCTGATCGAAATGCTTAGTCCTTGGCCTTCGGAGCGCAGTACCACGCGAACCTGTTGGGCATGAGCGTGTTTGGCGACGTTGTTGAGCGCTTCTTGGATCAAGCGGAAGCAGGCCAATTCGAGCGCGGGCGTGAGCGTGGGCAGCGCTTCGCCCAGCGTAAGGCTAGCCTGCCAGCCCTGTTGAGCGGCGAAATCGTAGATGAAACGGCGCAGCGCGGCATCGAAACCGAGCTCGTGTAGATCAAGCGGGCGTAGGGCGAAGATAGCGCGGCGCAGCTCTTCGATCTGTTCGCGCAGGGTCGTTTTAAAAGCGGCGAACTCATTGGGTAGTCGCTCTGGCTCGCTGTTGAGCCAATCGCTCCAAAGATCGGCTCGCATACGCAGAAAGGCCAGATTTTGGGCGATGCCGTCGTGCATGTCGCGTGCGATACGGGCGCGCTCTTCGTCTACGGCGCGGTCGAGCGCGTAACGATCTTCTAGCTCTTGGGCGCGCCGTCGGGCCGCACCGATCGCCTCGCCGATCTCGCCGCCGATGGTTTGGAGCAGTTCGCGTTGGTCGTCGTCGGGCGTTTGGCCGCGACTGAGGAAACACTCCATCCAGCCCAGCGCTTGATCGCCATCGTTGACCGGCACCACCAGACAGGTCACGATCTCGGTATCTTCCTCGTCGTGGGCTTGCTGCGACGCTTGAAGCAGCTGCATCTGGCTAGGAGGAAGACTGACACGATCGAGCTCGAATTTAGAGCGCAGCCTTTCGAGTGAGAGGTTATCGGGCACCGACCAGCGCAACAAGAGCGCATCATCGTTCCAGATACTGTTGCCCACGAGACGTTTGTTAAGGCTGGCCCAGTTGCTCGAAGCGGCGATCACGGCGGCGCGCGCTTGGATCAGACGATGGGGCAGCGCGATGGCGTAATCGAGGATCTGGTCGATAGTGGCGCTGCTAGCGATGCGGCGGTTAACCTCGTTGAGCAGGGCGAGATTGCCGTTGCTGCGCTGCAGAGCCGAATTCAGTCGCTGTTGTTCGCGCAGAGCAGCAGTTTGAATGGCGTGATAGCGGCGATTCTGTTTGATCACCCAGGTCAATAGGGCCCAGGCAGACATACCACCCATACAGCTCCAGACCAAAATATTGATAACCAGCTGCATGCTCCAGCCCGTGCCATAGAGCAAGAGCGCGTCGATGCCCTGCATAAGCGCGAAGGCCAAGGCTACTACGCCCACCAAAGGCCAGCGTACCTGTTTTAAGGCATACCAGGCTTCGACAATATGTTCATCTTCTGAGTGGCGCTGATCGTGCATGGTAACGGAATTTCGAATTCAGCTGGTTGAGATGTGGTGTGGAGTATGATGCCCATCTGGGCACGAGAGTTGAGCTATTGGTGTGCCGATCCCCTCTCTATTATAGCAAATTCGCCGCAGACAGCAGGATAAGACTAGGTAACAGCTTGAGAGCTTGGGTGGCGCTGCCGATTACAAGGCGGCCAGAGCGCGTTTAATCTCTGCAGAAGCGAGGAACGCTCTATCGCAGTTAGGCCTCAATTATTTGAATCTTTTAGAAAACTGTGTCACAATAGGCACGTTCCCTCTGTGCCCGCTCCCAGCGTAAGGTGAGGCTATGTTGAGCGATCTGATGCAGCGAATGTATCACGGTTTAGACGAGGCATCCCGTCAGCTTCCCGAGGCATGGCGGCCGTCGCGCTACTTGAATTGGTTGACGGCCGATGGACGCCTGCATGTCGGCCAGAAATGGTTGCTGCTGCTTGGCCCGATTCTGCTGATCGTATCGTTCTTTCTGCCCTATCGCTGGCTCTATGTGGTGAGCTATAGCTACCTTTTTCTGGCGCTGGCCTGCTACGCTTGGGTGCGCTACCAACTGCCGCGTGTGCGGGTCGAGCGGCGGGTCGAGAGCGAGTGGGCCCAGGTGGGCGACCGCTTGCAAGAGGTCTGGACGCTGCGCAACCCAACTTGGCTGCCGCTGCTCTGGCTCGAACTCGATGACGAATCAGAGCTGCCGGGCTATGTGGCGCGGCGCGTGGTGGCATGCGGGCCGTTCGGCAGCGCTAACTGGACCACCGAGGCGGTCTGTGCGCGGCGCGGCCTCTATTCGCTCGGGCCGTTGCGCCTGCGCGGCGGCGACCCCTTCGGGCTATTTTTCTATGAGTGGAACGACCCCGCGACCTATCGCATCATCATTTACCCGCCGCTGGTGCGCTTGCCAGCCTTTACGCCGCCGCAAGGCCAACAGGGCGGTCTGCAGCGGGCCGATCTGTTGCAGCAGTTCGCGACGCCCAGCGTGGGCGGCTTGCGCGAATACCGTCCGGGCGATATGCCCAGCCATATCCACTGGCCGACCGTGGCGCGCACCGGCAACCTGATGGTGAAGGAGTTCGATCAAGAGCGGGCCGGTTCGGTCTGGATCGTGCTCGATCTTGATCATAGCCTGTACAGCTACAACAGCGAGGGCATCTCTGATGTCTTGGAGTATGCCGTGTTGGTGGCGGCTTCGCTGGCGGCTCAGCTCTTGGCCGATGGGCGCAGTGTCGGGCTTTTGGCGGACGATGGGCGCAGTCGAGCCATCGCTCCGGCCCAAGGTCCGCGCCAGCTCTGGACCATGCTGGGCAGCTTGGTCGATGTCGATGCGACCAGCCAGCGCTCTTTGGCCGATGTGCTGCGGCGTTGGCGACAAGCCCAAAACCCCAACGGCGGGCGCAGCAAGAGCGCCTTGATCGTAATCACCCCGGATCTGACGGGCGCATGGCAGAACGCTCTGGCCGAGACCGCCCCGCGCGCGGGCGCGCTGGTGATCGGGCTGAGTGAGGGCGGCCAGAGCGAAAACCAGCAGCTCAGCCAAGGCTTGGCGGCTGTGGGCCTCAATATGCAGATCTTCGATAGCACCGTCGAACTGCCGCGCGTCAACCCGCTACGACCGCGCGAAGAGATGCGCAGCACCCCGCTCGGCAAGGTGGTGAAGGTCGCCAGCCGAGTCAAAAGCTCCTAGCAAAGCGAACGATCTGTCTGAGCCATTGTCAAAGCTCAGACAGATCGCCTTGTTCCTCGTTGCGGTTCGCTGAAGACCCCAATGTTTTGGCATCGGCCGCGCGCAAGCGGCCTGTATGTAGGCAAGGGACGTTGATAGCCGGAGGCGGACGCGCTAGAAGCCGGATGGGAGCTAGCAGCCTCGCCGCCAAATGAGCGAACTAAGCAGCAGGATGCACTCTCAACCTAGCAGAACCCCGATAATGCCGCCGATGATCAGAATCACGATCACGGGGATCTTTTTGGTGAGACTCAGGCCGAAGGCGAGCAGAATGATCAGCAGACTGCTGATGTTGACGCCGTTGCTCTGCCAGATGCGCCAGAGCACAACCGAGAAGGTGCCGATCACGGCCAGCCCCAGCCCAGTCACAAAGCCTTGAACCGCAGGATGATCCTTGATGTTTTGGTAGATCTTGTCGAAGCCGATGATGGTGAGCGGCGGAATCGTGATCGCAGCGGTCGCCATCAGCGCCCCGGGCAGGCCGTAGGTCAGATAACCCAGGCTGATCACCCACAGGCCGCTCGGGCCAGGGCTGATCTGGCCGACCGCCAGCGACTCGGCGAATTGGCGTTCGGTCGCCCAGCCCAGCGGAATGAGGTCGTTGAGCAGGCTGGGCACGTTGCCCGTGCCGCTGGTCGAGAAAAACGAGGCTTTCAGCATCATAAAGAAGTAGACCAGTGCATCGATCTCGTTCATGCTTGGCCTCCTTGTGCCAACCAGCGCTGATAAGCCCAGAGGAAGAGCCCGTTGATCAGGCCGCCTCCGCAGAGGATCAAAATCACCGGCAGGCTGGTGTAGAGCGAGACCAGCACGCTGGCCAGCAGCACCAGCAGCGCGATCGCCAGCGGCGCATTGCCGCGCGCCTTGGATTCAACGACCAGCGGGCGTCCGGTCTGCCAGATCAAGAGCAGGCCGATCCCGACTGTAGAGGGAATCACGCCGTGCAGAGCCGCTTGGACGAAGGAAATCTGTTGGACTTGAGCATAGAGCATAGTCAGCAGAATCGTGATGCTGACGCTCGGGAAGAGCAGACCGAATAGGGTGATCGCGACGCCGATCGGGCCAGCCACGCGCCAGCCGATCAGAATCGTCATACAGAGCAAATTGATGCCGGGCGTGACTTGCGAGAGACCCCAATAGCGGGTGAACTCTTCTTCTGTGATCCAATGTTCTTGCTCAACCGACGCGCGCCGGATCATAAAAAGTGTTGCGGAACCTCCGCCAAACGACTGTAGGCCAAGCGCGAACCAAACCCGCAGCAGATGCCATAAGCTTGTTGAAGCGCTCTGTTGGGGGGAAGCCTGTTCGGGAATGTCGGGATGATGGCTAAGACTCGACATACTCAATCCTCTCTTTGGCTGGGAATAAAATCCACTGCACGAGGGTTTCAAGCGCTCAAAAGGGCAGCGCACGAACGCCAGCGCTGGCGTAGCGTTTGAAGGTGAAGGGTAACAGTGGCCGCTTTATGATACCAAAAGAACCAGCAGCCCGCAGAGCGCGGCGGCGACGATCAGGCCAAGAGAGTTAGTTTTGGGGCGACGAATCAGCAAGCCGAGCGCGCCCAAAAAGAGCAGCAGGGCGGGCAGATCGATGCGCCAAGCCAGCACTTGCAGGCCGAAGGCCGAGGCGATGCTAGGCGTGCAGAGCGCGGCGTAGAGCAGGTTGAAGGCGGTCGCGATGATCGTGCCGACCACCGCGGCGTTCACGCCATCCATAAAACTGGCGGTGGCGGGCGCGCTGCGCAGGCGTTGGAAGAACGGACTGAAGAGCGAGACGAACACGAAAGCCGGCGAGAAGATCGCCACGGTGCAGAGCAGCGCGCTCAGGCTGGCGTACCAGAGCTGGCCGCTCTCTTGGTAGCCGATCAGATAGCCGATAAAGGCCGCGCTGGTGAAGAGCGGGCCGGGCGTGACTTGGCCGATCGCGATGGCGTCGATCAGCTGTTGCGGGCTGAGCCAGCCGTAGCGATGCACTAGATCGATCTCGAGGTAGTTCAAGAGCACATAGCCGCTGCCCAGTGCGCTCAGGCCGACCTTCAGAAAGAGCGCGATCAGGCCGAGCAGATTGCTTTGATTTGGTGTTCCCAGCCCTTGGAGCTGGGGCACGAGCGCCAGCGGCAGCAGAACGAGCTGCTGTTTGCGCCATGCGCTGTGCTGCAGCCACCAGGCCAGCATGCTGATAAAACCCGCTCCCAGCAAGATCAAAACCGGGTCGATGCGCGCGAAGAGGCTGAGCAGCAGGGCCGCCAGCCCGAGCAGCAGCAGGCCGATCCGTCTCCAAGCTTGGCGCGCCAGTGCGATGCTGGCTTGCGCAACCAGCGCCACCACGATCGGCGCGATGCCGTAGAGAATGCCGTGCAGGGCCGGAAGGCTGCCGAATGCGACATAGAGCATGGCCAAGCCGAGCACCATGGCGAAGGCCGGGGCGATAAAACAGCTGCCCGCCACGAGCGCGCCGCGCACGCCCTGATGCTGAAAGCCGATGTGAATGGCCAGTTCGGTCGAGGTGGGGCCGGGCAGCAGGTTGGCGGCGGCCAGCAGATCGAGGAAGGTGGTGCGGCTGATCCAGCGCCGCTCTTCGACCAATTCGCGCTCCATCAGGGCGATATGGGCGGCAGGCCCGCCGAAGGCCGTCGCGCCGAGCCGACTGAAGTAGCGCGCCAATTCGCTCAACGATACCGTTTCGGGCTCTGGGGCTGTTTGCATAGCTGTTCTGTCTGAACACAAGAGGCGACCCAAAGCTGGATCGCCTCTTTGTGCTTCTGCGATTGTGATGCCACATCCGGCTAACGATGTTTGCGCTCAGGCGGCGAGGCTGCTAGCTCCCATTCGGTCCTTGGCGCGTCCGCCTTCGGCTATCAAGGTCCCGCCCATCCATTCGGCGGGTTGCGCCGCCTTCGGCGGCACCGCACCTCCGAATCTTACGCTTGCCTCGCTGCTCGTTCTTTAACGCCAAATCCGTTTAACGACTTGCGCTCTTGTAACGCAAAAACAGTCAAGTTCCACTCTGCCGAAGGCCAAATAGAACGTAAGCAACCGGATTTGGTATAACAAGCTGCCGCTTGAGCTTCGTTCCGCAACGTGGCCTAGCCGAACTGCGTCTGATCTGACTAGACCTGATCGAGGAAGGCGACTTCTTCGGGAGTCAGCTCGATCAGGGAGCCTTCGTACGAGGACTGTAGCTCGTCGAGATTGGCCGGGCCAACCAGCGCCACGGTCGGGAAGGGCTGGCTGAGCACATAGGCCAGCGCGATCTGGATCGGCGTCACACCCTTCTGCTTGGCCAGCTCGGCAGCGTTGCGCTGGCGAGCGAAGTTGGCATCTGAGTAGTAGACGCGAACCATATCTGCGTTGCTGCGGTCTTCGGGAGTGAAGCGGCCCGAGAAGAAGCCGCCCGCCTGCGACGACCACGAGATCAGCGGCATCTGGGTTTGGGTGTGCCAAGCCTTCATCTCGTCGTCCGCCGAGATACAACCCGCCCACATGGGCTCGTTGGGTCGAGCCAAGCTCAGGTTGGGATTCGAGACCGCAAAGGGCACTAGGTTGTGGGCGTAGGCGTACTCGTTGGCCTCGGCGATGCGATGGTGCGACCAGTTCGAGCCGCCGAAGGCGCGGATGCGGCCCTTGGCGTGCTCTTCGTTCAGGGCCTCGACGATTTCGCCAACGGGAACCTCGGGGTTATCGCGGTGCAGAATGTAGAGATCGATGTAGTCGGTGCCTAGGCGTTCGAGGCTGTCGTTGAGATCGGAGTGAATGAACTTCGCGCCGACGCGCGGGCCACTGTTGCCGATCGGGTGGCAGCCTTTATCGAGCACCATAATCTTGTCGCGACCGCGCGACGCCAACCAAGCGCCGATGGTGCGCTCGCTCGCGCCCATACCGTAGATGTGAGCGGTATCGACCATGGTGCCGCCCAATTCCACAAAACGATCCAGCAGAGCGAAAGGAAGCTCGAGGGCATCGGGCTGGCCCCAAACAAGGCCGAGTGCAATGCGCGAAACAGGTCGATCCAGACCAGGAATGTTCAGATAACGCATAGCTACAAGATCCTCTCAAAGATTGGCGCGACTACAGAGAAACAGTGCGACCGCTCCGGGCCGACTCGATGGCCGCCCAGATCACCTTCATATTTTGCATGCCACGCTCGCCCGAGATGCTGGTCTCTTGCTTGTTGAGAATCGCATTCGAGACATCTTCGATCTGTGGCACGTAGACATTGACGCTAGCGAGGTTGAAGTCAGTAACTTGGCCGTTTTGCTCGAGGTGCAGATCGCCAGCGAACTCGCGACCCAACCACGGGCTGCTCCAGATGCGGCCCTTGGTACCTTGAATCTCCAACGAGTTCTGGTTGGTGTTGTAGTGCGACTGCACGACACCGTGTACACCGTTGGCGAAGCGCACCAAGACGGTGGTGCTATCTTCCGCTGGGTAGTTGTAGATCTTGTGGTCGAAGAGCGCGCTCACGGTGGTGATCGGCTGACCCAAGATGCTTACGATCGCGTCGATCGAGTGTACGCCCATGTCGTGCAGCGGGCCGCCGCCCTGCTCGGTGCTGTCGTCTTGGCGCCAGCGCTCTGCAGGCGGATAGTTGAACGAGCCGCTGATGCTGACGCTGATCACGTCGCCGATCGCGCCTTCAGCGACCAGTTCGCGCGCTTTCACAACCGGTGGCGCCCAGTTCATACAGTGAGCCACAGCCAAGACCACATTGTTCTCTTTGGCGGCTTGGATCATAGCGGCGCACTCGTCGAGGGTGGGAGCCATGGGCTTCTCGGCGATCACGTGTAGGCCGCGCTTAGCGGCTGCGATCGCTTGGGGTGCGTGCTGAGAATTCGGTAATACAAGGAAAACACCATCGACTAAGGAGGTGTCGATTGCTTCAATTGAAGTGAAGTGGTGAGGAGCACCGACACGCTTGGCAGCAGCGGCGCCGCGTGCTTCGTCTCGGCTAACAACAGCAGCCAGTTCGGCATTGCTGCCAAGGCTGATTCCTCGGGCGATCCAATCTAGTGCGAAATCGCTTGTGCCAACAACGGCCCAACGAACCTTACTCATAGTCTACCCCTTAATGTATCGCATCATTGCAAGTCCTATGATTATATCCTATCTCGGACCTTATTCGAACACTGTTTGGGCTAGGCACGTGGGCACTCTTTGTACTGTCAGATATGCGAGTTTGTCTGATTTAGAGGGGGAAATGGGTTACTTCAAATGCATTTTATTACGTAATATGTTAAACTACCATTTATTCTGCATACAGTATAATACGCATTATCCCAGTTTCTCTCGTAACTAGACAAGATTTTTCGATACTGTATGCGATACAGCTATTCGGATAGCGGGAACTCTTACTTTTTAGAGCACTCGCTCAGAATAACGCTCCTATCGCGCATAAAGTCTATTTTGCTTGCGGAACGAAGTGGAAATGTACGTTACTCTTGGGTTCGCGAGCAGAGTAGCATGGTCGTATCTTATAGCAAGCAATAAAACAGATACGGCTAGTATCGGCATAGCTTCTGCCTAACGGGCAGGAGTTGTCTTTATACCAAATCCGCTTAATGACGTGCATGCTCGTAATGCGGGAAAACGAAAATAGGGAAAAGAGAACATTGTTAAGTTCCACTCTGCCGAAGGCCAATCTGCCGAAGGCCAAAAGAAAAAACGTCATCGGATTTGGTAGTAAACGAGCAAGATCGTACAAGGATGATGAAGAGGAAAAACGAGTGCAACATTTCAGATAAAACCCGAACGTAAGGAGGTTTTCATTATGGCGAATCCACGGGAGCCAATAATCGGCATTGGGGGTGTTGTCTATCGCTATTCTCCTAGCGGTCAGCTGCAAATTTTGCTGATCAAGAAGCAGAATGGTTATTGGACGCTGCCCAAAGGTAAACTAGAACCTTACGAGACACACGTTGCTGCCCTGGTGCGCGAAATCTATGAAGAGACCGGCGTAATCGGTATTGTCGAAATGGCTATTCGCGAGGTGAAATACTTTATTTTGAAAAAGGGTAAGCGCTACGAGAAGATTGTTACCTACTATTTAATGCAGGCTATCAGCGAAGAGCCAACCCCCCAAATCGAAGAAGGAATCCAATTTGCCACTTGGTTCCCTTATGAGGAAGCTTTGGAAACTATTGGCATTGAACGGGTGCGCAAAGTCGCCCACAAAGCTCTGACTATTCTCGATAGCGAATTTTCTAAGAAGCAGATGATCGCTCAGGAAGCAAATAAAAAGCAAATCGCATCGCTTTAAATGTAAAACATATTTGCTGGTATAATTGTGCATGCAAAGCCAAACTGTCTCAATTCAGGCCGATCTTTTGAGTGCTCCAGCAGTTAGGCGGCTCACATATGCTCTTTGAATGCATGCACATCGAGCATGTAGTGTATAACAATCAAAAGGCTCCCTTTTGAAACATTGGCTTCTACAGCTGCTAAAGCCAACGATAAAACCCTATGGAGAGCGTTTAGGTATATATTGATAGTGCTCTAGAGCAGGCTTGTGTTGAGACTTGACGTTTATTTGATTGTAGGGTACGGTATGTCTGTTTAGGGTAATCTTGAGTTACCAAACTCACTGCCGGAAGCAGGTGTGATGGTTTGTTTCGCTGGTGCTGGTAGAGATGCCGATTCTTTGCATCAGCCTGCATGCTTCAGCTTTCGCTAAACAAATCAGCCCAGCTAGATCGACTATCTGCAGCAGTTCGGCTCGCTGAAAGTGGTCTAGCAACAACAAAGGATAGAAACACCTATCTTATACGGCATTTTTTACGTTGTGATGCGTGATCTTATACCTGTACGTATTTGTTACGACGGCTTGTCCTGCTTGGCCGTCTTTACGTCATGCATACTACAACATAGATTACAGAGGGTGCTTGTTTAAGCCTGCCCTCACACAACACAAAGCAATACCGGGCATAACAGCTCACCCTTTCTTTCTACGCAATTGCGCCGTGGAAGCTGTTACGACCCTCGACTAGAACGATTGAGGAGTAGTCTGTGGCGGAGAACGCCATTAATCCGGCAATTTTTCGAGCAAACGATATCCGTGGCATCGTAGGTCGCGATCTCTCCGATTCGACGCTCTATGCTATTGGAAGAGCCACGGGAAGCTTGTTTCGCAGCCGAGGCAAACAAACCATGGTCGTTGGCCGCGATGCGCGAACAAGTTCACCTCAGTTAGAACAAGCCTTTGTAGCGGGCTTGCGAACAAGTGGTATCAATGTGATCTTGCTCGGCGAGGTTCCTACACCCGTGATGTATTTCGCGGTCGCACATCTTGGAGTCGATGGTGGTGCTACCATTTCGGCCAGCCACAACCCACCAAGCTATAATGGCGTGAAGCTCCGTCAAGCTGATGCGCAGTACGGAAGCTCTCCGGTTCCAAATAGCGATCTGCAAGCGATCAAACAGATCATTCTCGACGAAGCCTACCAAGATGCAACTACTGGAACCCTCGAGAGTGTTGATATTTGTCCGGCCTATTGCGCCAGCTTTGCTGAACAGATCGGTCAGCTCGCAGCGCGCAAAGTGATACTCGATGGTGGTAACGGTGTCGCTGGCCCGCTCGCTGTACAAGCCCTGCGCGCCTGCGGCCTTGAGGTGATCCCATTGTATATCGAACCAGATGGGCGCTTCCCGAACCATCACCCTGATCCGAGTGACCCAAAAAATCTGTCCGACCTTTCGCGTGCGGTTATCGCTCACAAAGCAGATATCGGCATTGCCCTTGATGGCGATGGTGATCGTATCGGTGTTATCGATAATAACGGCTCGATCGTGAGCGCAGATCGTGCTATGATCATTTTGGCGCAAGCATTGCTTCCAGAGAAGACGGGCGCCTCGGTCGTTTTCGATGTGATGTGTAGCTCGGTGCTCGAACAGGCTGTGCGCGACTTTGGCGGCGTTCCAGTACGCTGTAAGACCGGCTATGGCCATATGACCGCAGCGCTGCGCGAGACGCAGGCGGTTTTAGGCGGCGAACGGAGTGGGCATATCATTGCTTCCTCAGCAGCGCTCCATAACTTCGATGATGGCACCTTTGCAGCGGCACGCCTCTTGGCGGCACTTGATGCGAGCGATCGTTCGGTCTCGTCGTTGCTCGAAGCCTACCCAAGTTATGCTGCCTTACCCGATGAACGCATCCCTTGTTCCGATGAACGCAAATTTGCTGTTATTCACGCCTTAAAAGAGGCATTGCTTGGTAAAGGCGATATCGATACGCTTGATGGTGTTCGACTCAATGTCGAAAACGGCTGGGGTATCATTCGTGCTTCAAACACCGAGCCGGTCCTTTCAGCCCGTTTTGAAGCAACCACGCTTGAACGAGCGCGTGAAATACGTGCATTGATGCTGGGTATTGTAGAGACATTTGAACAGCAGGGCTAGTGCAGCCCATATGGCTCTTACATGACTATGGCAGATCACCTCCGTTTACATATAGATCGTTGGGAAGGTGTGTATGCTTCCGACTTCACGCTCGATGAAGTCCGGCGGCGCTGTTATGGCTTAGGTACGGCATTGTTGGCCCAGGGGTGGAGCTGCTTAGTAACGTGCGATACACGTTTTATGTCATCGCTGTTTGCGCGCGATATCAGCTACGCCCTGCAGGCCCAGGGTGTTCCGGTCAGCCTTGTGCCGACGCCCAGCCCTCTGCCTGCGGTACAATATGCCCTTGAACAGCGCCGCGCAAGTTGCGCACTGATTGTGACGGCCAGTAACCAAGCCTATTGGCGCAATGGCTTGCTGCTTTTGACCCCTCAGGTCGATGTGAGCTTACAACACCAGCCTGAGAGCGTGCCCGCTGAACTGTTTGCAGCCTTCCCGCCGAGCGAAACGAATGATGCAACAGTCAATGACTTGCGCACGCCCTACCTTGACTTATTGCGTAGTCAGATCGATATCGACCTGATTCGCCGCACGCCACTGACGGTGTTTGTTGATACCATGCATGGCACCACCGCAGGTTATATTCCCGCAGCGATTGGGGAGGGTGCTCAAACCAAAGCGATCGAGATCAACCGCGAGACCGATCCACTCTTTGGGCGAGGCACTCCACAGCCGGTCGGAGCGCCCTTGATGCGCTTGCGCAAGCTGGTACGCGAGAGCGATTCAAACTTAGGAATCGCTCTTTCTGCTGATGGAAGTGCGATTAATGTGATCGATAAAGCTGGCGATCCGGTGACGATCTTTGAGCTAGCTTTGGTTTTGGCTGCCCATTTATCGCGCCAACATCGTCAGCGTGGTTTGGTGGTCGTTCCCGAAATCAGCGATCCTGTGCCGGGCTTGCAGCTGTGGGGCGATGGCTTGGGCTTAACGATCGAACAGTCGCCGCAGCCGCGCCAGCGCATCGCCCAGTTGATCGCTCACGACCGCAACAGTTTGGTGATCGGCGCAAGCTCCGAAGGCGAAATCAGCTGTGGGCGCTTCAGCCCGTATGCCGACGGCCTGTATGCCGGATTGCTGACCATGGAGCTGCTGGCCCGTGCGGGAGGCAATTTGCGTGCGCTGCTTGACGAAGTGTGGAGCGCAATACGAGGAAAGGGGTAAAGCAGGAGTGAGATAAGACGGCTTCCTGCTTGATGGGCATGCGTGAGACAATACGACGGCTTCAGGCCCTCCGCTCGCTAACGCAACCGCTGGCGATCACGCTGGTGGGGATTGTGTTACTGTCGTTGGGAGTGGGCTATGTTTTAACGGCTATTTACAAGAATGTTGAAGTTCCAGCATTCTTCTACTACCTCACCCTCCAATTTTTAGAGACCTGGCAACGAGCGCTGCTCTTTTTGCTTGTTGGCACAGCCGTGTTGCTGGTTGGCATGTGGCAATTGAGCGCGATGGCGGTTATTCCGCTCAACACAGAGGCGGGCCAGCGCGAAGTTGTGCTCGGTTTGGGCTATCGTAAAGAAGATCGACCTCCTCGCATCGTTGTCTTGTCGGGCGGCGCGGGGATGTTCATCTTTACCCGCCTGATTCCGCATCTCGAACATCTCACCTGTATCACGCCGCTCCAAGATCCGGTCGAATACTACTACCGTGCTTCGAGCTTGTTGAGCAGCGAACATGTCGAATTTGTGCCGCCCACGCCCTTGCCAGCTCAGATCATGGCGACCCTTGATGAAGGCACTAAGGTCAACATCAAACAGATTCGCCAGATCGCGCGCAACCCTCTCTACGAAAAGCACCACGTTGCTCAGCTTAGTTTGCAATGGAACGATGCAAACCATCCGTCTCACCCGCTGGCCCATGTGGTCGTCGACGCCATCTCGAAAGCTGACGCGATCGTGCTGGGGCCGGGCAGTCTGTTCGAGAGTGTGCTACCCAATCTGCTGATCGACGAACTGCGCGAGCTGATCTGTAACTCGAAGGCGGTTAAGATCTTTGTCTGCAACCTAATGACCGAGCCGGGCCTGACCAGTGGCTTCAGCGTTTCGGATCATATTCGCGAGATCAAGCGCTACGGCGGCTTCACGCCCGACTATGTGCTGGTCAATGCCCAGCGGATCGATCCCGAGGTGCGTCAGATCTACGAGGCCGCCAACCAATCGCCGGTCTACCTTGAGCCGGAGGCCTACGAAGAGACGGCGGTTTTGCAGAGCGACGAAGGCCACCAGAAAGGCTTATTGGTCGAAGGCGCGATCGTGCTCGAAAGCGACTTAGCTAGCTCGCTGGTGCAAACCATCGCCTCGCTCGATCGGCCGGGCGAAGTGCGGGCGGTTCAGGTTCTGCGCCACGATCCCGAGAAGCTGGCGGCTGCGATTTTGGCGATCTTGAACGCGACCTAAGCCCATGCTTCGAGACGAGATCGAGGAACTCGGCTAGCTTTCGTGACCAGATAGAGAACGAACGATATGAGCATAATGCTGTTTGAAGATGAGGGCTTTCGCAGTTTGCAGCCGTTGGTCTATGCCCGACCGCTGTTTGAGCTGCGTTGTGGCGCTTGGACCTTGCGCGAGCGGGTCGAAGCCTTCATGCTCCAGCATGGCATTAAAGAAGAGATCGCTGGAATCTGTCGCCCTCACTTGATGCGCATGTTCGGCCCTGAACAAGGCTTAGCGCCCATCTTGGGGCGCAGCGAACCGCTGGTATTGATCAATGCTCGTGCTTGTTCCTTGGCGTGGCTGCCTGATCTACTTGAGGCGCCGATCGGCACGGTGTTTGTGGTGGGCAACCAGCTCTTGGGGGCGCGTCTCAGCCCGACCTTGGCCAGCTTGGTGATCTCGTACCTGCGCCGCCAAGACAGCGAGATGGCTTTGATCGAACTGCGCCGCTTCGCCCGTGTGGTTGAGCGTGACAGCTGCTTGATCGAGTACCCTTGGCATCTGATCAATAGCAATGGGGCGCAGATCGTCGAGGATGCGCCTTTGCTGCAGGCAGTCGGAGGCTGTCTGCCCTTCGAGCAACTGAGCGCTGAATACCCGCACGTAGTGGTGCATCGCCCCGATCAGGTCTTGGTGCGCCCGGGATCGCGCCTCGATGGGCCGCTGGTGCTCGACGCGCGCGACGGCCCGATCATCGTCGACGGCGCCCACATCGAGCCATTTTCGTTTATTCAAGGCCCCTGCTACCTCGGCCCCGATAGCTTGATCGCCAGCGCTCGTATTCGGGGCGAAACCAGCATCGGCCCGGTCTGCCGTGTGGGCGGCGAAGTCGAAGCTAGCGTGATCCAAGGCTATAGCAACAAGCACCACGATGGCTTCTTGGGCCACAGCTATCTGGGCGAGTGGGTCAATATCGGCGCGATGACCACCAACAGCGACCTGAAGAACACCTATGGCACGATTCGCGTGAGCCTAGAGGGCATCGGCCAGATCGATAGCGGCGAGCTGAAGCTGGGCTGCTTCTTGGCCGACCATGTCAAACTGGGCATCGGCGTGCATATCTCGGGCGGCTCGGTGATCGGCATCGGCAGCAATATCTTCGGCGTGCACTCGGCGCCCAAAACTGTGCCTCCCTTCACTTGGGGCGGCGAACACTTCCACGAATATCGCATCGACGGCATGATCGATGTGGCCCGCAAAGTGATGGGGCGGCGCAAACGTGAGATGACGCCCGCCTACGAGCAGCTTTTGCGCGATGTCTTCGCCATGACGCGCGCCAACCGCCGCGCGATGCCGGGCATCCAGCTGCCGCGTACCGACCGTATTCCGGTCGTCTCCCCCAACTAGCTCTTGTTAAGGTTGTGGCAGGCGCTAGCTAAGGTTCCCTGAGCTTGTCGAAGGGCAAACGTTAGCTAGCAGCTTTTTTTGACCTTGGGCAGAGTGGAACTTTTTCCCAGTTTTGTGTTTCTGCGTGTTGTGAGAGGTCACATCTTCAAGTTGGAACATTAGCTAGCGCTTTCGCATTTTTTTGGCCTTGGGCAGAGTGGAATTTGTCCAATGTTGTTTGATGGCGAAGGAGAGCGTTTGACCTGCTAGGCGCGAGTGCCTGGCAGGTCGCAGCGCAAGCTGCGAGGCGCTTGCCGAATGTTTGGAAAGAATGTTGATAGCCGAAGGCGGACGCGTTAGAAGCCGAATGGGAACTAGCCGCCTCTCCGCCAAATAATGGACTGTACGAGGGCGGTAGACGGTAGAATAGCGCAGCGATTCAGCTCTAGGGCGGGCAAAATGGGGCGAATCGGCTGATGGAAGGGCGTTAGTCTGAGCGGGAAGAGCGCATTTCGGCGCTTTTAGGAGAATCGGCCTTTATAGAAGCTTGAACGATATGGTACTATGGTTGGAAGTAACTTTGTTCTTCTCATAACTGTTCGATTGAAGGGCCGTTGTATATGGCAATCGATGCGAACCAACCACAACGTTCGTCTGGTTTGTTGGTTTTTTTGCTTCAGATCGGCCGACGACATGCCGATGGGCACTACCCGCTTCAGGTGCGCTTGCTCAACCGCGTAACTGCCACACGTCACTATCAACTGGCCCAAGCCGAGATCGCACTTACTCTTCCCGAACGTTTGATACAGCGCGGCGCGGCTCTGCTCGAACCGCAATCGCAGCATGAAGGCGGCGACGAAGACCAGATGGGGGTCTATCTGGCTCGTCAGATTTTTGTCGAGCCGGTGCGTAGCTATCTGCTCGAAAGCATCGAGCACGCCCGCCAGCATGAGCTTGCGCTCGCGATCTCCTTTCAGATCGATGCGCCCGAACTTGCCAGCCTGCCTTGGGAATGGCTAACCATCAAGGGCCGTCACACATGGTCGCCCGCCTTGTTGGAGGACTATGGCTTTGTGCGCCAGATCGAGCAGCGCAGCGCTCGCGAAGGCTTTGGCTTGGCCAATCCGTGGGCAATGATTCGCGATGCTGGCCCATTGCGGGTCTTGCTGCTGACACCCGACGAACACGATGCGGTCTTCATTGCCTTGCAGGGCATTCTCAACGATCTAGTCGATACGCAGGCGCTTCAGTATCGCGCGCTGGTTGCCCCTTCGGGGCGCGAGATCGCGCGGGTGGTGGCAAAGTATCGCCCCGACCTGATCCATGTTTTGGCGCGGGCCGAATTTGCGGGCCGCGATCTGCCGCAGCTCTTTCTCGACAAAGCCTATAGCGTGGCCGAGTTTGCGGCGCTTTTGGGCGGTCAAGCTCCGACGGTGCTGCTCGACGGCAGTTGGCGCGCGGCGGGTAAGCTGGCGGCGGCCAATAGCCGCTTCGCTCAAGGGCTGGCACAGCACAAGCTGCGCGGCGTGGTCGCTTTTCATAGTCCGCTCAGCCCGCACGAATCAGCCCGTTTCGCCCAAGCCTTCTACCGCGCGCAGAGCGAGGGCATCTCGCTCTATGAGGCTATGATTTTGGGACGACAGGCGTTGGCCCAGTTGCACGATCGCACGGTCTGGGGTTTGCCGATTCTGTTCCAGCCTAGTGGCGCGATACACGCTGCTGGCCTCAAGCGCCAGATCCGTATGCGACGCAACCCGCTGCTCTTCGCTGGCTTGATCTCGGCGGTGGCGCTGCTGCTGTTGCTAAGCCTCTTGATGCTGCGCGATCCAAGCCAAGCGCAGCCCACGCAGAGCGCTCAAGCCCAAGAGGCCGAGTCTGGCGGCTTTCGTATGTTTGGCTTCTTTGGGCCAGATCCAACCCCGACCATTGATCCGGCTCTGCTGGCGACCCCAACCCCGCAGGCGACCGCCATTCCGGCCCTTATCAAGCAGCCGCAACGCTGGCTGACCTATCTGGTAGAGCCGAACGACAGCTTGGAATCGATCGCGGCCAAATTCGCTAGCGAGCCAGCGGCGATCGCTCAGATCAACCGTTTGGAAGCTGATAGTCTGCTGATTCCCGGGCGCGGCTTGGTGATCCCCGTCTATGGCGATGCGCCCCAAGGTCACCCGGGCCTCGATGTGGACATTGGGCGCCAAGACCTGCCGTTGGTCGCGCTGACCTTCGATGTCGAGATCAACGACGACATGCTTTATCAGATCTGCGATCTGCTGCGCGAGCGTGGGGTGCATGCGACCTTCTTTGTAACGGGCGATTGGGTCAAGCGCTACCCCGAGGAGGCGCGCTTTTTGGTGAGCGAAGGCCACGAGCTGGCCAATCACTCTTTGACGAACCCCCACTTCACCCAGATCGGCCTCGACGGCGCGCGCTCTGAGATTAAGCTGACTGAGCAGATCATTATCGAGACCACGGGCGTCGATCCCAAGCCGTTTTTCCGCTTCCCCTACGGCGATAAGAACCCTCAAGTGCTACAAATCTTGGCCGAAGAGGGTTATATCTCTTACCATTGGAGCGCCGACGACGCCGCTATTCCCTATTGGATCGAGCGTGTTGAAGCCAATCCCCAAAGCGGCTATGGGGGTATCCTCTTGATGCATCAGCGCGCTTCCACCATCGAGGGCTTGCCCGTCTGGCTCGACCGTTTAGAGGCGCTCGGCTTTCAAGCTGTGCCCTTGAGCCAGATCCTCAAGTGAGAGCGTATCTGTCTGCTCTGTTCGCTCTTCTGGCGGAGAGCTCTCAACCTCCCATTCGGCTTCTAGCGCGTCCGCCTTCGGCTACCAAACGGCCCCACCCAAGCGAGCGATCGTGCCCTTCGACAGGCTCAGGGCACGATCGCTCGCTCTAGCTTCGGCAAGTAATACCAAATCTGCTAGCTTACTTTCTCTTTGGCCTTCGGCAGAGCGGAACGTGACTCTTTCCTTTTCCCGGCTTTTCGTTTTTCTAAGCGAAGAGAATGCAGCTCTTTAAACGGATCTGGTATAACGAAGCTTGTAAGCGCTGGAATCGCTGCGACCTACCAGGCGCACACGCCTAGCAGGTTAAACGCTGTCTTACGCTGCTAGGCTGCTACTGACTGAGAGATTTCGCAGTTTAGCTCGAATCGCTCAGCCGATCCCCCAAATTCACTCGATTTCTACGTTTGAGCATGCAAAAAAAGAACCATATCAGACTCGAGCGCTGTACACTTATTTCGCCTTTCTCGCACCACCTTTGCCCCAGAAATAAGAACAGCCCGTGCAAGGAGCTGGCGCAGCGCAGGCTTGCTGCGACGATACGGCTGTAATCTTGGCTTCGGCTTAGCGCTGATGCTGGCTTGCTCAACTGTAGAGCATCAACAGGCGGGGTTGGCTTATGATGAGCGTTCAATCGAAGGACGGCACGCGGATCGCATACGACGTCTATGGGAGCGGCTCGAGCTTGATCTATTGTACCGGCGCGGGCAGCTTTCGCACGTCGCGGCCGGTTGTTTGTGCTGCCAAAACCTTCGCCAACCGCTTTACGCTCTTCTGCTACGACCGCCGCGGGCGGGGCGATAGCGGCAATTTTCCGCCCTACGCCATCGGGCGCGAGCTTGAAGACATCGAAGCTATGATCAATGTGGCCGGTGGCAGGGCTTCGTTATTCGGCCATTCGACGGGCGCAGTGTTGGCCCTCGAAGCCGCTCTGCGCTTTAGCCACAAGATCGATCATTTGGTGCTGTACGAGCCAGCCTACGCCTACGATCAGGCCGATCAAGAGCGCAAGGAACAGCTTCGGCATGCCATTCAGCTCCTGCTGCGCTCGGGCAAGCGCGCCAAGGCGCTCAGCTACTTTCTGCGCTGGAGCGGCACACCCTACCCGTTGATCCTCTGGCGGCGCATGTTGCCGACCTGGCAGACCATGCTCGATCTGAGCCCGAGCCTGCTCTACGATATCGAGCTGAGCTTGCTGAAGCCGCCCATCGAGCAGGCCGCGCGCCTAGATCTGCCTGTGTTGGTGGCGGTCGGCGAAAAGAGCGCGCCCAGCTTGCAAGCGGTGGCTCACCAGTTGGGCGAAGCCATTCCCAACGCCAGCTTTATGCGCGTTTCTGGTCAAGGCTATCAAGTGTGTTCGCGAGTGATGCTGCGCATGCTGAGCGATTTTATTCAGCCCATGCACTCTGTCTCATACTAAAATCCCTTTGTTATAGCGAATCCATCTGATCGCTTTGTGCTTGCCTTGTGTTTCCGCGATGGTTCATTGTGTTCGTTGCGGGCATTGAGGCTGCGAGGGCCGCCATTGAAGCTGCTCAGTGCGCGCAACGCTTGGGCGGCGATTGCCCTGCCTTGTACTGGAGAACGCTTTTGTAGCCGAAGGCGGACGCGCTAGCGGCCGAATGGAGACTAGAAGCCCTCTCCGCTAACGAGATGTGACCAGATAGATAGCGAGCAGATCTTGTATCGATCAGCGCTGTTTCGCCCTGCCAATCTCCCACTTTTTTAGCCGATTGACTCAAAAAAGGTGATTTTTTCTGTGCAGAAGGGCATATTTGTGCCCTTGAACTCTTGTATACTAGGAACATCGTTATCGGAAAAGAAAACAACTGTCGAAGCAACTAACAATGTCGTTGCGTTCAATGGTAACGAGGTAGGTATATGAGTGAAATCATTTGGGTTGGAGTAGGAGTTGGAATAGTAAGCTTTTTTTGCTGGGGCATTACTTGCTGCGGGAATCGTTTGGTTTGTTTATTCCCGAAAACTAAAGACTGAGCGTCAAAGTTTAGCCCAAGCTCAAGAACGAGCGGTACGGGCCGAGACGACCCTTGAGAGCGAGCGCCAAAGCCATGCGGCTCGGCTGCAAGAGCTAGAGGCTAACGAGCAGCGTATGAAAGACGCCTTTGCGCACCTGAGCAGCGAGATTTTGCAGAAGAGCAGCGAGCAGTTTTTACAGTTGGCTCAAGAGCGTATCGAGCGCCAGCAAGAGCATGTCAAGCACGATCTCAGCGCGCTGGTTGAACCCTTGCGCAGCAGCCTCGATCGCCAAGCCGAGCAAGTTCAGCAGCTTGAGCAGTTGCGCCAACACGCCTTTGGCACGATCGAAGAGCAACTGCGCCGCATGACCGAAGATCAGCAGCGCTTGCAGAGCGAGACCGCTAACTTGGTCAAGGCCTTGCGCCAGCCTCAAGTGCGCGGACGCTGGGGCGAGTTTCAGTTGGAACAGGTCGTTAAATTGGCGGGCATGTCGGAACACTGCGATTTCTCTACGCAGGTGAGCATGCGCAACGAAGAAGGCGCTCTGCAACGGCCCGATATGCTGATTCGCCTGCCCAACCAGCGCACCGTTGTGATCGACTCGAAAGTGCCGCTCGAAGCCTATCTGGCCGCCATCGAAGCGCAGAACGACGAAGAGCGCAAGGCCCAGATGGAGCAGCACGCCAAACAGATTCGCAAGCATATCGATGAGATGGGCAAACGCAATTATCAAGCCCAGATCAATGGCGCCTATGATTTTGTGGTGCTCTTCATTCCGGGCGAGGTCTTCTTAAACGCCGCGCTCGAGCACGATAAGGGCTTGTTGGAGCACGCCTTCAACAAGGGCGTGATTCTGGCTACACCCTCCAGCCTGATCGGCCTATTGAAAGCGGTTGCGCTGGGCTGGCGCGAGGCGCGCCTCTCAGAAGATGCCCACAAGATCAAGCTTGAGGGCGAAAAGCTCTACAAAGCGCTCAGCAGCTTGGTCGAGCATATCGCAACTTTGGGCAAAAACCTCAATACCAGTGTGTTGACCTACAACAAGCTGATCGGCAGCATCGAGACGCGCTTCCTGCCCAGCGCTTCCAAGATGTGCGCGCTTAAGATCAGCGATAAGGAACTGACCGAGCCAGAGCTTATCGAGGCCACGATCCGCCCATTCACCAAGCAGGAGCTTGTCGAAAGCCTAGCGGCGCAGCCAGACCAAGAGCCGAATGCGCTTGAGACCAATGATGCTTCACTGGCCGATGGTGAAGCTATGCCGGCCCTAACGAGCTAACTCAGAGCCATCGCAGCCTTCCAAAATGAAGAGCACGTGCAGCGTTGTGTTTGCACGTGCTCTCTGCTTTGTGAAGCCGCATCCGCTTGATACCAAATCCATTTAAAGACTTATGCTCTTACAGCGCAGAAGACGAGGAGTCGCGGAAAGAGTTGTGTGACATTTCACACAACAAAAAGAGTCACGTTCCACTCTGCCGAAGGCCAAAAAGAAAGTAGTCAACCGGATTTGTTATGATGGCTGCACTCTTCAGGCGGAGAAATCCTATCCTCACATTCGGCTTCTAGCGCGTCCGCCTTCGGCTATCAACATCCTTTCCAAACATTCGGGCGATCTGTCGCCTGCGGCGGAGCGGAATAGGCCAGTCTTTTTTCGAGAGCGATTTCGCGCGCTAGTGCGCGAAATCGCTCTCGGCTTTGCGTCGCTTTAGCGCTTGTGGCTGCGAGCCAGACCGAAGCCGAGCACAAGCAAGAACAAGCCCAGCGGCATGAGCCAGGCTAGCGGTAGGCTAGCGCCGCTGCTGGTGTTGGGCAGCTGGCTAGGAATGGGAGCGGTTGGCTCGACAGGAACTTGTACCGGATCCAACTCGGGTTGGTTGATAGCTTCGGCGCGGGCCGGACTGATGCGTCCATCGAGGCTGGCGCTGACCGGGCTATGGGCGACAATGTAGTCGCGTAGCATGTCGCGCAGCATAATGCCGGTCTTGCTGTAGCCGTTGGCCTTGGCGAAGATCTCTTTGTAGCCGCCCGCGACCAGACCTTGGAAGTCGATGGTCGCCACGCGGTAGACCGCCTGCGGATCGAGCGCACTGTAGCCAGCGCTGGGGTTGTTGGGATCGTTCAGCACTTGAATGGCTTTGGCATTGCCGTTGTCGGTCTCGAAGCGCACGCCCGACACTTGACTGAAGAAGTCGGAGCTGCTGCGCGAGACGCTATAGTCGAGCAGCTCTTGCAGCACCGCGCCCTGCATCTCAAAGACCAGCAGCTCGTTGGAGTAAGGCAGAGCGGTGCGCAGATCGGCTTCGAGGATCTCGCCGGGCGCGATCGAAGCGCGGAAGGTGCTGGAGGTCGCCAGCGCCAAGTGGGCCGCGGTCGCATCGCGTGCGATGTCCATAATGAAGTTACCCAGCACCGACTCGCCCGTGAAGGAGCCTTCGGTCGATAGCTCAACCGCGCTCGATCCGATCGATTGGAAGAGCTCGGCGTATTGAGGATCGGCCTCAAGCTCGGCCTGCAACTGGGCGACTCGCTGAACGATCTCGGGATCTTCGGGCAGGTTGTTGCTCATGCGCACCAGCTCGCCTTGGGCGCCGACCAGACGGCCATCGCTGAAGCTGAGCTCGACTTTGCTAATATAGCCCAGATATTGGAAGGGCGAGATAAAGTAGGTGTTGGTGCCCGGGATCTGCATAAAGTTTTCTTTACGGTGGCTGTGGGTGCCGAAGATCAGGTCAATGCCCGGCACGGCCTGGGCCAGCGCGATGTCCTCTTCATACAGGCTGTGGCCGATCAGCACAACCGCGTTGACCTGCTCCTGCTCGCGCAGGGTTGTGACGATCTCGCGGGCGGTGCTGAGCTTATCGCCGAAGGTCGCACCTGCAACGGGGCGTTGAGCCTCTTTCACCAAGCTGTCGAAGTCGTCGCCAGCGACTGCGAAGACGCCAATGCGCAGGCCGTTGATTTCAAAAACTTTGTAGGTTTTGCCATCGACCAAGAAGAGCGGCTGGCCGTCGGCATCGAGAATATTGGCCCCCAGGATCGGATAGTCGATCTGTGCTTGACACTCGGCGAACACTTCGGGGCCATAGTCGGCGTCGTGGTTGCCGAAGGCCATAGCATCGACGATGCCGTTAAACCAAGGCCATTCGACACAGCGATACTTGTCGGACCAGACCGGAGCGCCCAAGTTGATGGTATCGCCGCCGCTGAAGATCAGCGCGTTGGGGTCGGCAGCGTAGGGCTTGAGGTAGGCGATCGCACGCGCGATGCCAGCGGTGTTGGCTTCGCCTTCGGCGTAGAAGGGCAGCGCGTGCGAGTGGTAATCAGAAAAGTGCAACAGCGTGATGGTGCTGCTTTGCGATTGAGCTGCACTTGGCTGAACAAAGGCGATCATACTGATCAGTATGATGAAGAGAGTGAGTGCTTTGCGTGCCATGCAACTTCCCTTTCTTCACAAAGTGAGACATAACGACGATTTCTAGACAAGTTCGGCGATCAGGGTACAGCGTACCATAGCGCGTGGCGGGAGATTGCGGGCGGTGTAGCTTACCAGCAACTCATTGCCCGCTTGTTCAACCGCAACGCTTTCGGCTTGAGTCATCACATCGATATTTAGGCCCGGCAGTCGCCAACGGCCGCGCTCGATCATCTCGAACGAGAGCGCTAGATCGCCGCCGATGCGAAAGCTAAAGTTCAACTCGCCTCCACGCTGCGCTTGGATAAACATGCGCAGACTGGTGCCTTCAGCTTGGGCGCGGATAGGGGCCGTATTGTTGATCTTGATCCAGCCGAGCTGATTGTCCTGCCCGCTAAGCCAGTGCAGGGTGGCAGGATGGTACTGGCTGTTGTTGGGGCGATGGCTGCTGGGCGCCTCTTCGCCTCCCAACATGATACGCTCTGCCAGATAGGCGGTGGCGACCCGCTCTGGCTCGTGGTTGATCACGATGCGTAAGCTGCGCGGCCCGCTGAACTGCCTGAAGTGCTGTTCGAGCTCGCTGGGCAGATCAAGCCCCAGCAGCGCCACCGCCGGAGCGAGGGCGAAGTCCCAGTTATGCCCGAAGTCGTGGCGGATATCGGGGAAGGGCGCGCGCTCGTAGCCAGTGATCAGCCAGATCCACAGGGCCAAACAACTGACGTAGTTGCGCATATCCATGCTGTAGCTACGGTCGTATGGCCCGACGATATTGCGCATCTCGGCGTGGTAGGTTTGGGCGATCTCCTGCCAGATCCTGCGCTCTATGGCGGCACCCTTTTCGCGCAAAAAGGGCTGGGTGGCGTAGCTGCGCCAGAGCGCGAGCGCGTAGAGATCGATGCCGTAGTAGGTCGGCGAGTTGAACTCCTCGAAGGTCGATGTGCGCCGGAAGAGCTCCCAGATCTGCTCGGCCAGCTCGCTACTGGCTTCGGTCCACTCGGGGCGCTGGTAGCGTTCGCCTGCGAACTGCAGCAGAAAGGAGGTCATCAGCGCGATATTGGTGTAGCTGGCGGAAACGTGGCGGGCTAAGGTGCCGACGGCCGCCCGTTGCAGCGCCGCATCGATCCGCTCGATCAAGGCGGCGGGCAGTTGATCGGCGTATTCGATCAGAATCAGGGCCAGAGTCGTGCCGATAAACTCGCGCCAATTGGGATCGTAATCCTTCCACTCTCGAGGATTGGCGGGCGGCGGCGGCTCGTGCGGCGAGCGATACCAGGTGCCGTGGTAGGGCTGGTCGGGCGCGTCGAACTGATAGTTCAAGACGCTTTCCAGTGTGCGGATAGCGCGCTCCCGATCGTCGGCACGGTTGCGCAACAGCAGGCCGAGCGCATACCAGCCGCTTTCGCGCACCAAATGGCCGGGCACGCCCAATTTGCCCGCTTCGTAGAGTTTGTCGTGAGGTGTGCGAAAGAGCGCGACATCGGCATCCCAGCACGCATCCATCCAATCGAGCGAACGCGATGCCAGGTCGCGGGCATGCGCGGGCAGGTCTTCGAGGCGTGTCGCAGGCATTGGTCACCTCCTCGTAAACAATGAGGGCAGAGAATCGCTCGATTCTCTGCCCCTGACTGAACTAAACGCCGCTAAAGACGTTGAAGCCACCGTCGACTGGAACGACCACGCCGTTGACGAAGCTGGCGCCCGGGCTGACCAGCCAGATCAAGGTGCTGACCAGCTCGTTGGGTTCGCCGAAGCGCCCGGCGGGTGTATGCTCGATGATGGTGCGCCCGCGCGCGGTCAGGCTGCCATCGGGTTCGAGCAGCAGTGCGCGGTTCTGCTCGCCGATAAAGAAGCCGGGGGCGATCGCATTGACGCGCAGGCCCGGGCCGTAGCTGCGGGCCAGCTCGACCGACATCCAGCGCGTGAAGTTATCGATGGCCGCCTTGGCCGCCGAATAGCCGACCACGCGGGTGATCACGCGGATCGCGCCCATCGACGAGATGTTGACGATGCAGCCTTCGGGCTTTTGGCCTTCGGCTTTGGGCTTGACCATAGCCGCGCCAAAGACTTGGCTGGGCAGCAGCGAGCCCATCAAATTGAGATCGAAGACCTGCTGGAAGGCTTCGACGGGCAGATCGAACACGGTTTTGTCGGGCGTGAGGGTCGCAGCGGGCACATTGCCACCGGCGGCATTGACCAAAATATCGATCTTGCCCCAGCGCTCCAATACCTTGTCGCGCGCCGCCTCAAGCTGCTCTTTGTTGAGCACATCGGCGGGCAGGGCCATGGCTTGGCCGCCAGCGGCCTCGATCTCTTGCGCCACCTGTTCGGCCAGCGCTTGGCGACGCCCGAGCACGCCGACCTTGGCGCCGGCTTGGCCCAAACCGCGAGCCATGGCACCGCCCAAGACGCCTGTGCCACCGGTAATGATTGCGACTTTGCCTTCGAGGCTGAAGAGGTTGTTCAAAAAGCTCATTATCTCTCTCCCTGCGCCCTATTGATCTAAACGATAGGCGCGTTTTGCTAGTCCGTAAGCGAATTCGTACGCCATCTCTTGGGCGTCTTCCTCGTCGATAATGCCGCGCACCACTTGGCCTGCCAGCCAGTTGCTGGTGACTCGTCGCCAAACATCGTGACGAGCCGGAATCGAAGCGAAGGCGCGCGTATCGTCGTTGAAGCCGGCCGTATTGTAGATGCCAGCCGTCTCGACCACCAGATCAAGGTAACGCTGCATGCCCAACACGCTGTCGTAGAACCACCAAGGTGGTCCGAGCAGCACGGCTGGATAGTGGCCCGCCAAGGGCGCTAGCTCGCGGCTATAGGTGCTCTCGTCGAGTGTGAAGAGAATCAGGCGGAAGCGCGGATCGTTGCCGTAGGCATTCAGCAAGGGGTGCAGATTGCGCGTCCATTCGGTCTGGAGCGGGATATCTGCGCCTTTGTCGGCTCCGAAGCGCGCGAAGAGTTCGCTGTTGTGGTTGCGGCGACTGCCGACGTGCAACTGCATCACCAAGCCATCTTCGACGCTCATGCGCGCCATCTCGTTCAGCATATGGGCCGTGAAACGAGCGGCGTCGGCGGCGCTGGCCTCGCCTCGCAGGGCGCGGCTGAAGATCGCCTGGGCCTCGCCCTCCGAGATGCGCTCGCTGGCCGGAGAGGCCGCGCTGTGGTCGGTGGCGGTTGCGCCTAAAGACTTAAAGAAGGCCCGGCGCGCTTCAAGCGCTTTGACAAACGAATTGTAGTCGACCACATCGATCGCACTCAGTTCGCTCAGCTTGTCGATGTTGGCTCGCCAGTTGGGCGTATCGATATTGATCACACCATCGGGGCGGAAGGTCGGGCGCACTTTGTAGAAGCCTTCGGCCAAGAGCGACTGGTGTTCGGCCAAGCTATCGGTCGCAAAGTCGGTGGTGCAAAGCACTTCGATATTGAAGCGCTCGAAGAGTGCCCGTGGGCGGAAGCTCGGATCGGCTAGGCGGGCCTCGATCTGATCGTAGATCCGTTGGGCGCTCTCGCTGGTCAGCTTCTCGCTGATGCCGAACAGATTGACCAGCTCGTCGGCTAGCCATAGTCCGGTCGGCGTGGCACGGAAGAGATGGAAGTGATCGGCGAAGCGCTGCCAGATCTTGCGGTGATCGCTTTCGACAGGACCGCCGTCTTGGCGCGGCACGCCCAAATCTTCGAGCGCCACCCCTTGGCTGTAAAGCATGCGGAAGACGTAGTGGTCGGGAATGATAAACAGATCTGCGGGACTGCCGAAGCTCGCTTCTGGATTGGATAAAAGCGCTGGCGGCACATGGCCGTGCGGGCAGATCAAAGGCAGATCTTTAACGGAGCTATAGAGCGCTTGGGCGATTTGGCGTTGGGCTGGGTCGGAGTCGAAGCAGCGGTCAGGAGAGAGAACCCACGCTTTTGGAGCTGAACTCGTTGCCATAACAAACCTCTCCGTAAGTAAACGGCGCTGCGATGCGTCGTTAGACATGCGTGTAATGCGAGAGGTGCAGCCGAGCTGCACCTCTCGCGCAGGGCTGGAAGCCGCTTCCAGCCAGATGCGATCAAGCGCTGCTAAGCGCGGCGATTACCACAAATGGTGCACTGTGGGGCGAATCAAGCGGTCGTAAATATCGGCCACCTTGCGCATGGTCTCGTCGCTCAAAGGTGGGAAGTCGGCGGCGGCGATATTGGTTTCGGCTTGGCTGGGGTTCTTGGCGCCCGGAATAGCACAAGTCACTTCGGGGAACATCAAGATCCAGCGCAGGGCGAATTGCGCCATCGTCATACCTTCGGGCACCAGAGCGCGGAGCTCTTCGACCGCTTGCAGGCCCAGCTCGTAATCGACGCCCGAGAAGGTCTCGCCCTTATCGAACGACTCGCCGTTGCGGTTGTAGTTGCGGTGATCGTCGGGGGCGAAGGTGCTTTCGCGGGTCAGCTTGCCAGTCAGTAGACCGCTCGCCAGCGGCACACGCGCGATAATGCCGACTTGGCGCTCGCGGGCGGCGGCGAAGAATTGCTCGCTTGGCTTGAGGCGGAAGGCGTTGAAGATGATCTGAACCGACTGCATATTGGGGTACTGTAGGGCGCGCATGGCCTCGCTGACCTTCTCAACGCTTACGCCGTAGGCCCGCAGTTTGCCAGCCTGAACCAGATCCTCCAAAGCCTCGAAGACCGCTTCGTTCTCAAAGACCTCCGAAGGCGGGCAGTGCAGTTGCACCAGATCGAGCGCTTCGACTTCGAGGTTGCGCAGGCTGCGCTCCACAAAAGCGGTCATATTCTCTTTGGTATAGCCGCTGGCCACATGCGGGTCGAGCCGACGCCCCAGTTTGGTAGCGACATAGAACGGCTCGCTGCGTTCGCGGCGCAGGCGGGCTAACAGACGTTCGCTACGGCCATCGCCATAGACATCGGCGGTGTCGAAAAAGTTGACGCCCAGATCGAGCGCCCGATGGAGCGCCGCCAGCGATTCGCTATCATCAACATCGCCCCAGCTTCCACCGATGGCCCAGCAGCCAAAGCTGATCTCTGAGACATCGTATCCGGTGCGACCTAAACTGCGAAATTTCATAGAACCTGATTCCTTGAATGAATAATGCCGAATCCGTTTGATCACTTCAGTACTCTAGCGGCGTGCTCTCTACCCCAAAGAGGGCTGCTAGCGCGTCCGCCTACGGCTACCAACAGCTCGCCCGTAACCAGGGTGTGGTAGTTGTGCGCCGAGAGACCGCCCTAAAATACAACGATTCAAGCGGATTTCGTAAAGACCTATTTTGAAACGATTTCATCATTGCGGAAGAGCATCTCGCCAGCGTGTTCCACCAGCAGATAGCCCTCATCTTCGCGATTGGCCCAGCGTTGTGGGTCGATCGTGCGGTAATCCAGATAGCCCAAATTAATCTTGCGGCAGCGCTCTTCGGGAATCTGGGTCGCCAATATCACATTGATGCGGGGCGTTTCGATCCCCGTTGCGGCATCGTAGCTGCCCGAGCCCTTCACATGGGTGCTATGCGCCAAAATGCCGCCCGGCACATCTTTGAAGCGATCCCACTGTTTGGTGAAGTAGTCGCGCACATGGTAACCGACTTTATCGATGATGTGACCGTGGGTGTAGGAGACCTCGCTGATATGGGGCGCGTAGATGATCACTTCGCCGCCGTCGGCGATGGTCGGCTCGGTCTTGTACATGCCCTTGGCTGCCGTCCAGAGATCGTCATACATCTCGGAGGGCATTGCTAGCACATGTTTGTAGGCCCGTGTAGTTTTGACGATGTTTAGCTCCGCCGAGAGATCCGAAGCCACGCTCCACGTCTCTTCGTGCGGGCCGATGTACAGGCCGTGCAGATTCGAGCCTTTCAGCACCATAGCCAGCAACAGGGTCGGGCGATCGATAAACGACGCGGCGCGATGAATAACACGGCGCACCGGCGTATCTTTGATGCCGATCGTATGCATGCTGGTGGTGAGCGCGCCTAACCAGTGGGTGAAGTTGATGATATCGGCCCCCGCAATGCCAGGGAAGAAGTATTTTGCGCCGCCCGAGAAGCCTGCCACCTCGTGCGGAAAGACCGGCCCACAGATAATCAGCTGATCGTAGTTGAAGATCATCTTGTTGAGCACAACGGGCACTTCCTGCTCAAGCAGGCCATCGGTCAGGAAGTTGGCCTCGTTTCTGCTGATCACACCGATCTGAACCAGATGATCGGCTAGATCCCAACGGTGGTTATAGATCTGGCTGTTGGGGAAGCGCTGAGCACGCTCTTGAGCTGGCATGCCGACCAGCTTGGTGATGGCTGCTTCGTCCATAGGCTGATGGGTGCCGAGCGCGATCAGATAGTCGATCTGGGCGACTCGTTGGCCCAACTGCTCGTTGAGCAAGCGATACATCAGCGGAATGGGCGCGGTGCGCGTGCCATCGGGAATGATCACCAGTACCCGTTTGCCATCGACCGCCAGCGATTCGCAGCCTTGAGCCAGCAGCGCTTCGACTTTCTCTGCCGAAAGAAGCTCTGTTGTGGAACCGTGTCCTACTACCATCATGCACCTCGTTGTGAGAAGGGCTCGATATGTCGAATAAAGTGGCGCTCAAGTGTAGCCGCGTAGGCTTCTTCATGCGCCTGCAACAGTGCTTTGATGGTATCACCATACTGATGAAGTGTCGAACCGAAGGTGACATGCAGCACTTGGCGGGCGTGGAAGTCTTCCAACAGGCCGGGCAGCTGATCGTCGCTCAGTTGGCTGGCGCTAGGCACCAGTTCGACTTTAGCCGAAACATGGTAGGAGGCGCGGTCGGTCTCGTAGCGCGCGCGGTCGAAGTCGAGGATTTCGCGGAAGAGCTTGCTATCGACGCTGGCGATCACCCGCAACGCTTCCAGATAGCTAGTGCCCGCTGTCTTGAGGTGCACCACGCCCTCGGTCAGCTCGCTGATGATGGGGTAGACCGAGAATTTATCTGATCCAGAGTGCAGGCTCAGCTTGTAGGGGCCAAGCTCGCGCGCGATGGCAGCGTGCACGGTCAGGTCGCGGCGCAGTGCATCGATATCGCCAATGTAGTCGACGCCCTTTTCGAAGCTGCCCACGTAGCGCGGCGCAAGGCTGACCCATACCACACCTAGGCGGCGCAGCTCTTGCACAATAAAGATATGCTCGGCATGGGTAGTCGGCGTGTCGGTTTCGTCGACCGAGACCTCAAGTTCGAAGGGCACGTTTTTGCTGGCCAGATGGCGGTACATTTTGGCGACATGGGCGATCGCTTTGCCATACTTGGCGGCAGCACGCATCACCGCGTCGCCTTCGAGCACGATCTCGCCGCTCGAGAGTTTGTAGCTCTGGCCGACATAGCGCTCTTCCAGCTCCTTTTGGCTGATCTCCAAAGCTTCCCAAGGCAGATCGGCGACTTTGGCAGCGACTTCGGCGGCGGGCGCTGTATCGACCGCGCTATCAACGTAGGCGCCCGGATCGATCGTGTAGAAGCTGAAGCCAGCCGCCACACAGGCATCGATATCGGCGGGCGTCTTGAGATGGTCGGCGTCGGCTCCTACGCCTTCGCGCCAGCCTGCCAAAAAGGTGCCCCAGGTCGCGTCGGTCATCACATCTTCGGGGCTGCGCGCGGTTCGCTCCATTTCGCGGATCGACTGCTGGGCGAAAAATGGGGTGATCGGGCGGCCCGCTGCTTTTGCTAGCACGCTTTGGAGCGCGCGCGCGTGGCCTGGCGTAGCCAGGCCAAGGCGGTCGCCGAAGCCTGCTGTTGTGCGCAGGCCCCAGGGTTTGGGTGTGAGCCATGGCAGCAGGCTTCGCAGCGCGCGCGCATGGGCGTGGTTCAGCTCAGCGTAACTTAGGGTGTAGCCATCGCGGAAGCTGCTTTGTTTCCCAGCGAAGGCCGAGATCGCGGGCGAAGCGTGGGGCGCAAGGACCGCCAGTTGCTTGCTAGCCCCAACCCCCGTCAGCCAGTAAGCCGCGTTTTCATGCACAACAAACGAAGAATCGATAAGAGACTGGTCTGTCTGCTCTTTGAGCTCAGCCAGCGAAAAAGGGAATTGGGCGGCCATAGCTTTTGCTCCTTAAATATAACGGAACGCTTTTTGCTGTAGAAAACGAGCGCATCTGTATACGACTCGTTCTTCGTACAGATGTATGCGCATAGTGTATACGGCGACTAGTCTGGAAGAGTGTGTTGGGAAGCCCAAGCGCAATAAAGAGGCCGAACCTATAGGGTTCTCTTGTGTCGCTCACTCTATCGGCTAGGTTGCGGCTGTACTATACCACCGCCCTACTAAGCGGTCAAGCTGTAAGACATGTAGACCGTACAGGCATTTTTAGCACTCTAAACTGCTTCAAGATATGACCAAATTCCTAGTCGCAAGGTTTGCGAAGCTAAGCAAGAAGACGTTTATCAAACACAGTGCCCTGCGGAGATGTTGAAAGTAGTATTTCTTAGAAAAACGTATCATTTGGGCCGCTGCCACGATACAAATGATATAGACGACTTAGGAAATACCGCTGTAGGCTGGCCTTATACATCATATGAAATCCGATGAATTATCGGCTTTGGGGTGGTCTTTCGGCACACACAGATACACGCCTTATTTGTTGGGCGGGATGTTGGTAGCCGAAGGCGGACGCGCCAAGGACCTTCTTTTTGGGGCAGAACCTAATCGCAACAATCTGAAGAAATCAAGCGGATTTATTATCACGCAGCGATCATCGCTCTTAAACGATCGGCAAGCCTCTTGCATGCAGAACGCCCTAGAGCTTACAGATGCCTCAACCCTGTAGTACCTTCGTCTTTAGCTTCCATACTCTCTATACAACCTTGAGCCTCGTAAGAAGGTAGCCATGGAAAAAACAACCCAACTTCGTTCTACTGAACATTCTATTGGCTCTCAGAGAATTGAAACGCTGCTGATCGCCAGCGGTGTGGGCATACTGGTCTTCCTAAGTTCGCTGTTTGGAATCGTCACACGTCCAAGCGGTTTATTGGCCTCGTTTTGGCCAGCGAACGCGCTCTTGCTCGGTTTGCTATTGCGCTTCCCTCGTGTGCGCCATCTCGCCACATGGCTCATGGCGGCGCTGGGCTTTTTGCTCGCCGATCTGCTCTTCGATAGTCCGCTGGTGGCCTTCGGGCTCAGCTTCGGGAACATGGTGGGTGTTGTGATCGGCTATGTTTTGCTGAGACGCCTGCCAAAGGAAGATCTGGCCCTTCTGCGGCCCGAATCGATTATCTACCTCTTTGTGGGCTGCGTCATGGTGGCTTCGCTGGTCGCCTCGGTAGGTTGCTGGCTCAATCTATGGCTGTTCGGACGCGACCTGTGGCAGAGCTGGAAGAATTGGTTCTCGTCGGAACTGATGAATTCGCTGGCCATTCTGCCCTTGATTCTAGCTTGGCCGCAAGGCTCGTGGAGACTCGAGCATTTCTATTTGCGGCGTGCTCAAGATCGACGGGCCTCTTTATCGCTGCTTGCTCTGCTGCTCACTATGGTTTTGAGCATTGTGATCGGAGGTCCGGGAGTGGTCGCCTTCCCATTGCCAGCGCTGCTTTGGTGCGCCTTGAATATGAGCGTCTTTGCGATCAGCATTCTCAATATGCTGGTGAGCGCCACCCTCGTGGTTTTGCTAGGCTTACAATGGATCGATATCTCCGCGATTGGCCCGTATGACAGCATTATGCTCTCGTTCCGCTTCGGCATCACCTTAATGACCATGGGGCCGATCGCAGTGGCCTGTAACACGGCGGCCAATAATGAGCGCCTCAATCAGCTTTATTACAGCGCTACTCGCGATACCCTCACCGGCGCACTGTTGCGGGCGGAATTTATTCAGCAGGCCAATACCAAGTTACAAAAGCTGGCGGCCGAGCAGCGTTCGGTCGCGATAATGATGTGCGACCTTGACCACTTTAAGCATGTCAATGACAACTATGGCCACGCCAAAGGCGATCAGGTCTTGGTCGACTTCGCCAATATTGTGCGCTCAAGCCTGCGCGAGACCGACCTCTTTGGGCGCTTGGGCGGCGAAGAGTTTGTGATCCTCTTGCCGAATGTTAGCGAGCCAAATAGCCTGATTGTTGCCGAGCGCATTCGATCGAATTTTGAGCGCTTTTGGCTGAGCGATGCCAACGACGAACCAAACCTCAAGGTGACCACCAGTATCGGCATCTTTTACGCAGACCGTGTCAACGCTTCTTTGCAAGATATGCTCTTCGCCGCCGATTGTGCGCTTTACCAAGCCAAGAGCAGTGGGCGCAATCGAATCGTTGCGAGCAGCACTTTGCAGTCGCCCGGCATGCTCTTCTCGCAGAGCGATCAAACCTCCTTATCGCACATGCCCAGCTCTTAAAAGCAAAACCGGCTCAGGAACAATTCTTTTGTTGTTCCTGAGCCATTCTCTTCTACCAAATCTGCTTGTTTACATTCTATTTGGCCTTCGGCAGAGCGGAACGTGACTCTTTTTTCCCCGTTTTTATTTTTCTGGCTTACAAGAGCGCAAGTCTTTAAACGGATTTGGTATTAATACTCTGGCGTTGGCTGCTCTTCCCTCAAAAAGGTTTCTCACCGCGTCCGCCTTCGGCTACCAACATCCTGCCCTCCGTAATCCCAATTTCACGTTAGAGACTAATTGCCGATGACCGATTTTGGCGACTTTGTATCGGTTATATCCGTTTTTAATTATATCAAATAGAAGTTCAGCATGCTGTATAGACAAAATAGCAATTTGGGGTCTTATCGATACTACAGAGGCAGATGTTCGTATGATTGACGAAACATTATATTGGATAGCATGCCATTGTAAAGAACCAACCTATTATAAGAAGATCCATAAAGGAAATTATAAACAGGTTGTTTCCTTTGATTAAACTAGCAGAAAAGCATAGCATTAATCTTCTCTTCAAAAAGATACAGTGACTATATTTAAAAGAGGCTCCTCACACTGAGATGAGAAGCCTCTTTTGGTTTTATTCCGAGGGGGATAGACGATCAAAGTCGGGAGTATCGACCAGATAGAGATTGCCATAGCCGCTCATATCGCTGACAAACAACATTTGTTTGCCATCGGGGCTAAAGCGCGGGTGCACATGCAAAATCTGGGTTTGGAAGGAGCCGCGATGGTTGAGCACGGTGCGCGGCCCTTCAAATGCACCATCTTTAAAGCGCCAGAGCATCAGCTTGCCATTGTTGCGACTGCCGTCGCCCACCACCAAACTCAGATCGTTGCTATGGAAGTGGGTCGAATTGGCGGGGAAGAAGGCCTCGGTGCGATCGCTATTGTCGTAGCGAATGCAGCCATAGAAGGGCGTACCGTCGCTGCTGGCCCCATGGTAGCCGATCATCTCGCCATCGGCGAACCAATATTCGTGGCCGACCCGCTCGCCCTGTTCGGTCGGACGGATCTTCCAAGTCTCGCCGGTGTTGAGATTGAGGCCCCAGATCCGGTTATCGACCTTGTTCCACGGCCCTTCATGGCAGAAGGTTAGAATATGGGGCAGCTTGGGCGAGGTATTGACATGGCCGATCCAATAATTTTCCTCAAAGACCACATCGGCTTGGCCAGTGACGGTATCGATGCGCAGCACCTGCGAATGCGGCATAGCCTCCCAATATTCGGCGAAACCGACGTAGCCATGCAGCAGATCGACCTTGAATTTATGCGAGAGATCTTCGTAGATGCCAGTGCAGAGATAGGCCCCATCGGCGGTCACATTGGTCATATTGGTCAGGTAGTTATCGGGGGCGCGATAGATCCGGCGCTCTTCGAGCGAGTGCAGATCGAGCGCCACAAGGTCGCGCCCATGCCAAAAGTAGATCTCGTCGCGCGTCGGGTTGAGGCTGCCAAACAGGAACGAGGTTTCGCCGGGCGGGGGCGGCTGATCGAGATCGGTCAATTGGGTGATCTCGCCAGTCGCCAGTTCGATGCTATAAAGGTTAGTGCGATTGCCACGGTCGGAGCCAAACAAGAGGCGCTTGTTGTTGTCGTACCAACCCGGGTTGGTAAAGTAGAGATGGTGGCTATGGCCTTTGTAGTTGGTCAATTGGCGGATCTCGATGCCCGTTTCGAGGTCGTTGAAGACCCGCCACTCTGCGGGGTACTTAGAACCCTTACCCATGCTGTCCTCCCTTTTCGTTCCTTTGTGAGCTGGTGTTGCTAGGCTGACGCTATCTGACCAGAGCGCTGATAGCGCATCCAATTGCTAGGTTTTGCGCTTTTGGCGGAGAGTTCCTAACCTCTCATGCGGCTTCTAGCGCGTCCGCCTCCGGCTATCAGAGGCTTATCCAACAACCAGCAGCCGAAGCCTCTCTGTGAAGCGAGGCTGCCCAGAAACGCAATGACCCGAACGTCTTTGCTCTGATGCAGCGCTGCGCTCAGCCATTTACTCCTAATGATGCATGCAACAAGTAGAAGAGCGCTAGCAAACAGAGTTCGACCGCTGCAACCCAGCTCGCCCGCTTGCGAAGCAGCTTTTTGCGCGCCCCTTGGATCAAGAAGTGATCGAGCCAAAAGATCGCGATCAGCCAGAGCAGGCCGAGCGTGACCATACTAAACATATCGATGGCGCGCACTTCCCAACCGTTGCGCTGCAGCCAGAAGCCGAGCGCGATCAGAAACTGGTTGGCGCTGACCACCAGCCAGCCGCCTAGCACAATCGCGAGTATAAACCAGATTAGGTAGCCGAGCGCAATGCTGCGATTGCGCTGCCACCACGATTTTTCCAACTCTTCGAGGTCGCTGTCATTCATTGTTCGCGATAATGACCATATAACGCATCGGCCCGTCGCCACTATTGAACAGGCCGTGCAACACTTGTGGGTTAAACACAATCGCTTGGTTGGCACGCAGCACTTGGACGCTCTCGCCGATCTCCAGCGTCGCTTCGCCTTCGAACATATAGATCGCCTCGATGCCGCCGTGTTGGTGGGGTGGGTGCGAGCGCTGGCCCGCCGCCACCTCCGAGATATGGATTTTGAGCTCTTTGCCCGTCAAGCTTTGATCGAGCAGCAGCCCATCTAGCCCCTTAGTTGTGATCGTTGCAAAGCCCAAGCGCTACCTCCAGTCTCTCACTTATGATGCAAGCTCCGATTCAAGCGCGAAGTTCAGCAACATAGCCTCTTGATCGATGCCGATCTCCATAAAGGTCGAGCCGAGCTCTGCCACGCAGTAGCAGTTGTCATAATGTTTGTAATCGCTGAGCGGCTGATCTTCGCCGTTGACCAAAAACGGCCCTTCCCAAGCGAAACGTAGCTCATCGCCCCGCAGGTTGGTCAGCTCGACCGAGAGCGGCTCGATCTTTTGGGGCAGCGCCAAAACGGCCTTTTGGAAATCGACGAAGCTGCCGTCGAGCGCGGCGCGGCCCAACAGACAGACCCAAGAGTTGCGGGTGCCGTAGGAGCGCAGTTCGCGGAAGGCGCTCGGGCCGCTGCGAACCAGCGACAGCCCTTGAGCCGCCCCGATTGCGATATAGCCGTCGCCGCGCCGCGCAAAGGCCCAGCGCTCGGTCAGAGCATACTCATCGAAGCGCCCGATCGGAAAATAGGCGTGGCTAAAGCCCATCCAGTCGTCTGCGGGCAGATCGTAGTGGGCGATCAAGCTATCCTTCCATTGGGCCACGCGTGGCAGCACGCCGTTGCCGTGCCAAAAGCCCGGGCGGTGATTGCCATCTTGTTTGATACAGACCGGGTGGGTCACAAACACCACCGCATCTGGTCCGAGCGTGGCCTGCCAGATATGCTGTTGCACTCCGGCCTCGCCCGCATGGTAGTCTTGGGCCGAGCAGAGCATACCATCGGGCGTTTTATAGGTGACTTTATTGATCTCCCAGCTATTGCTGGCGCAGTCATAGGCTTCTTGCAACTGACCGGCGTGGCGTTCGTATGACCAAAACTCCTCGCGGCGGTCGAGCGCGATCTTTTCGATGATGGGCGGCAGGCTATAGCTGCGCGCGCAGGCTAGCGCCACTGTGCCGCGAATATGTTCGTTAAAGACGCCCATGCCCCACAAGAGCCGTCCGATGCCCGCCGTGGCCTCCATGCGCCCGCCCAAGATCTGGCCTGTATAGGTGCGCCCGTGGGTCGAGCCGTACACCCCTTTGAAGGAGTTGATCGCTAGGCTAAAAAAGAGCTTATCGAGCATAATGGCCGCCGATTCGCGCACAGTGACATCTTCGGCTAGATCGGCGATATGCGAGAGCGCCAGCACATTTTCGCCGAAATAACAGTTCGAATCCCACTCGCGGAAGCCCTCTTTGGCGCGCTGTTGGATCCAGCGCAGGGCTAGGCGCTCGCCTTTGGCTTTGTGCCAAGCGCCGTTCTGGCCCGCGTTGCTGAAGTGAGCATCGGGGAAGAGCTGGCCCGCCAGCAGTTCGCAGGCGTGGAAGAGAATCTGATGGTTTTCTGACCAGAAACACATCGCATCTTGGCCCGGCTCGTCCATCCAATATCTGAAGTTCAGCACACAGGCTTCGAGGGCTGGCAGAAGCTGCTTGGGGAAGCGCTCGTGATCGCTGTAGCGGTAGAGCATGCCCAACAATCCAATAAGGTAGAAGTCGCTACAGTCGGCCCGCTGGTTGATACTTTCGATGGTCTCTTCGATCACCTCAGCTTTGATATCGTGCCAGTGCTCCAGCTCCATCTTGGCGATCTCGGAATAGATCGAGCCCTCGCGGCGGGTCGCATCGTAGAGCGCCTCGGCGCGACGGCTTTCGTAGCTGCCGTAGGGCTGCTCGGCATAGGCGTTGCGCAGCACTTGGAGCGGCAGCGACGCATCGATCTTCATATTGGCGAGATAGTGCTCTTCGGCGCGCGGCACCAGCCTGATCTGGTAGTCGCCGTCGAGCAACTGCATGCCTTTGATCACATCGACGCTGGCCCCGGCTTTGGCGACGGCCGGCGACTCGCCAAAGATCGCTCCGCTCGGGCGCTGAATGCGCAGCGCCAAACTGACGCTGTGAGCAAAATCGGTCGGCCAGTGCACCGTGATCGCTTCGGGGCGCTGGTAGACATCGTGTTCGAGATAGGCTGCCAAAAAGGCTTGCTCCAAGATGGCGCGCCGCTCTGGATTGGGATTGTTGCTGGGCAGACGTACCGCCAGCTCTTCGTCGCGGCGCGCCAGCAGTTGCAGGGCGATCACGTAGGGGCACTCGCGCTCGGCTACCGCCTCGGCGCGCACCAAAATGGCGTTGTAGCCAGCCTTCATACTGATGCTAAAGCGCTGGCGTTGGGGAATCTGATGGCGGAAATCTTCGATCCGCCCGCTATGCTCGTCGTTCACCCACAGATCGGCCGGGCCGTTGCAGGTCAGCTCGACCACGATCTGCTCGTTTTCGGGCCAATAGACCTCGCAATAGGCCCACGAACGCAGATAGTGGAAGGTATGATAGAACTCGCTCAGATCGATGAAGTGATCTTCGAGGCAGCGCCAATAGCTCCACTTGAGTTCGCTGCCGTCGATGTTGAAACTGGCTTCTTCTACAGGGCTTTCGCTAATGCCTGAATCGGCTTGGTAGTAGTGGCGGGCAATGGCGAGTTTGCGCCCGTCGAGCGGGAAACGGTCGAGATCGTGGAGAGCCGTTTTATGCGGCCCTGCCACCAGCCAGTTGTGAATATATCCGTTCTGGAGCGTATATTCAAGGTAGGTCTGTGACATTTCGGTACGGCTCCCTTTCTGCTATAGAGCAAGGGCTAGGCTGAGCGCTGACCCTCGCTGAGCTTGTTAGTGATTGAACCAGATCTCGTAGCTCTGATCGCCGTAGCTGATGCGCAATTCGCCCGAGCCGAAGCGCGCTTGACCCCAAGCGTTATCGACCATAGCGTAGTTGCGCAGCTCGATCGGCTGGCCGTCGATTGTGGGCTGCACATTCCAGCCGGTCTCGAACAGCCCGGCCGAGGGTGAATGGTAGCGCACCACGCCCTGCTCTTCGCTGATTTCGGCGGCGCTGATGGCCTCGACAAAGGCATCGAAGCTGCCCCAATCGGCTTTGCGACCGCATTCCGCCAGCCAAGTGTGCTCGCGTTCGCGACAGATCAGCTCGCGTCCGCTGTATTGGCCGCCTTTGCCCACTTGCGGCCCGCCTTTGACATAGATCGCCAGATAGGCATCGTCGACACGGCCAAAGACCCAATCGCCCGCAAAACGTACTTCGTCGAAGCGCTCTTGCTCGAAGAAGCAGTGGCTCATCCACGCGTATTCGCTCAAACGCCAGCTGAGGGCCAGCAGATTGCGGTAGTGGATCACGCGCGGCAGGGTGGTGTGGCCCGACCAGTAGTCGGGGCGCAGGCCCGAGCCTTCGCCGCTGGTGTGAGGACAGCTCCAAAAGACCACGGTCTTTTTGGGCAGCGTGACTTGGGCCACATGGGTCGAAGATTCGTACTCGCCTTTGCGATGATCTTGCAGGCCCGAGACCAGATAGTCGGGTGTGCGATAGACCCCGAAGTGAGCGTGGCGGATGCTGGCGCTGAAGACGCCTTGGCGCACATGGCCGTCGCTGACCTGTTCGCGGTCATTAGCGATCGCGCTCAGAATCGAGGGTGGGTTGTAGCGGCTGCTGGCCAAGCTGACCGGCGCCATACCGCTGGTGCCGAAGGTGAGCGACCCCGTGCCGAAGAGCAACCAACAGACAGGCGAGGTGCCCTCGAAATCGGGGTGGATCAGGTAGCGGGCGTAGCTGCGCCCGTGGGTGGTGCCGAGCACGCCGTTTAAGCTGTCGGCGGCCAAAATAAAGTGCATATAGTCGAGCACCGCGCCCGCCATCTGGCGCAGTTTGTCGTCTTCATAGATCGCGAAGTCGTAGACATTCAGCAGCGGCGCGATACAGATTGGGAAGTAAGCGTTGGAGTTCCACTCGTCGAAGCCGAAGCGCCCGCGCTGGCGCAGCCACTCGGTGATGTACATGCGGCCCTTGGTGGCGTGATAAAGGCCGCGCTGACGGCTATTGCTGAATTCGTCGGTCGGGAAGAGCTGGCCCGCCATCCATTCGGCCACGTGGAAGAGCAGACGGTGGTTCTCGGAGCCCATGTACATCACGGTGTCGCCCGGCTCGTCGACCCAATACTTAAAGCCCAGAACGGCGTCCTTCATCAGGGCGTTGATGCCATCGCTGAGGCGCTGTTGTTGGCGCTCCCACTGCATAATGCGCAGCAGTCCTTGAATGGTGAAGTCGGCGCAGTCTTTGCGGGCCGCCACGAAAGCGCAGACCTTGGCGATGATGTTCTCATCGACTTGATCGTAGAGGCCGCGAGCGTATTTGGCGACTTCGGGCCAGATCGCATCGTGGCTGAACTTGTCGCTGTGGAAGCGGCTATAGTGTTCGAGCACCTTTTGACGGCGCAGGCCAATCTGATCGTCGCCTTTGGGCGCTGCTTGAGGCGAGATCTTGGTGATATTGAAGCTGGTCGCAGTGATCAGCTCCTCTTGTGGGCTGAACCAACGGCAGACGATGCGGTGGCGGCCATCGGGCAGCGAGCTGCCTTGACCGAGCGAGACCCGTCCCGCAGCCGTCGCGTCGATCTCGTAGACCAGCTCGCCACTTTGGGCATACAGTTGCAGATTGAGGCGGGTATCTGGGTTGGGCGCAACGCCGAGCTTGACCTCGATCTGCTCGTTGGGATAGAAGAGGTCGCGCCCCAGCGAGAGGTTGGCGATCTGCTCTTCGATCTGCTGGCGCGCTTCGTAGCTGATCCGCTCGCTGATCGGCACGCGCACGCTCAGTTCACCCGACTCGAGCGCGAGCGTGAAGCCCGCTTGGGCCATGCGCGCAATGCGAAACATGCCGATCGAGAGCGCTTGTTCGCCCTCTTCAAGCTCGGCCTCGAAGCTGTAGCGTGTAAAGCCGTCGCGCCGCTCGCCTTGTTGCGATGCGCTATCGAAGATCAGCTTGCCGTTGATGGCGACCAAGAGCTGACCTGTGTGGAGCGTGCTGAGTTGAAAACGCTGTTTGCCCGTCTGGGCGGGCTTCACCAGTGTGCTGACGAAGGCGATGCCCAGATGGTTGGCGATAAAGTATTCGCCCCACGAGAGGTAGCGGTCGGGGCGGCGTTCAAATTCCCAGCGCCCTTGCTGGCCGCGAAAACTGACGCTTTGGCCTTCGCGCGCCTCGTTTTGCAAAAAGCGAAGCGCGTCGGCCACGATCTCTTCTTTGACGCTTGCATCGACGGTCGCACCGACGCGCTCAAACGAACTCAGCCCTTGAACGCGCTCCGATAGATCTTCGTACCACGGCCCCGCCACAAGCCACGGGCCGATCGCTTGGCCAGCGGCGATAGTGCTTGTCAAATTGCTGCTCATGTCAACACACCTTCGGGTTGATAGACGCTCAAGGTGCCACAGACGCCAAGTTTGCGCGGCTCGTCGGGTGGATTGAGGGCGTAGATGGCACCTTCGAAGAGATGCTCGGTTTGGCCTTCGCTCAGTGCGCTGAGCTGAGCCGCGGTCTGTTCGACGCCTTGTAACGGGCCGTTTTGCCAGACCGCGCGCCATGCGGGCAGCTTTGCCTGCACCAAGGCCAGCGCACTGCGATAAAAGCGTTCGAGGGCGACCTTGCCCTCACATTCAAACTGTTTGCGCAGCTCGATAAAGCCTTCGACCGCTAGATCGCGGCGGTGTTTGGCGGCTTGATCGCTGCTGGTATAGACATGCCCACTAGCCGCCAGCGATGCGGCCTTAAAGTAGGCTTCGGAATCGTTGAGAATCTGCTCGGGGAAGGTCAGCACAAAGTCGCCCGCTTCGGGCAGGCCGGAATTCTGCATCACCACCATAATTTCGAGCTGGCCGTCGAGGTTGATCAGGCGGTGAATCAGGCCGGGCGTAAACCAGAGCACCCGCCCTTTTTCGAGCGGCAGTTCGGCGTAGCCTTGGGCGCTCAGCGTTTGGACTGCGCCTTTGCCGTTCAGCACGATGTAGGCTTCGGTGCAGGCGAAATGCATATGCGGGCTGCCTCCCAGCAAGCCGTCGGGCGCGAGGCTGTCGTAGACTTTCAGGTGGGTCAGGCCAACATTGCCCGGAAAAGCCGGAATCGCTCTCTGCTCTGTCATAACACTTCCCCTCATTGCCTTGTGATACCGTATCCGCTCGATCTTTACTATTGCTTTTTGGCCTTAGGTAGAGTGGAACGTGATTTTTCCTTGTTCCACGTACTGCGTTTGAACCTGCTAGGCGCTTGCGCCTAGCAGGTCGCAGCGCAAGCTGCGACGTAGTGCGCCGAATGGATGGAAAGGATGTTGATAGCCGAAGGCGGACGCGCTAGAAGCCGAATGGGAGCTAGAAGCCTCGCCGCCTGCGTGTGACAAACATCGCGCTGCGACAGGCTGAGCCTTGAAGGTGCTCAAGACCCAGCGCCGCGTTAGCTGATGTAGGCTTCGTACATACCCTGGATCTTCTCGTGCTCCCAGACCTTGTCGTGGACCACAACCCGATATTGGAACGAGAGCCGCTCGCCTTGAGCCAGATTCATGGGTTCGTGGAAGAGGAAAGCAGCGTTGAAATAGTGGCCCGGCCCGGTTGAGCCGTACCAAGGCGTGGGGTGGCGCGGATTGCTGGGATGGTCGAACATCGCGATGCCGCCCGAGATTTCGAGGCCGCCGTCGAGCTTGCCCGAGAGGTCGCACCAGTTGGCGTGGTAGCCGATCGGGCGGTCGCTGGTGCTGCCGTCCGAGAAGAGCAGGCGCGTTTCTTGCCAGTTGCGATTGCCTCGGAAGGTTAGGCCGCCGTAGCCGCCCCAAGGGCCCCAGGTGTTGAAAGGTGTGCGGTCGAGCAGCAGATCGGCTTTGGCGGTCAGCGTGGTGGCAAAGTCGAGCATATAGCACTCTTCATCGACTGGGCGGTAGCTGATCAGGCGCTCTTCGTCAAAGACCGAGCCCGCGCCCATGGGCCGTTCCCAGCTCTGCTCGCTTCTGATCTCGATCGTTCCATCGGCCAGATGGGTCACGCTGGGCGGCAGATGAGTTACCTGCGTGCCGTAGGGCGGGCGCTCTTCCCAAAAGTTTTCGCCGTTGATGAATTTGATCGTGTACCACAGACCGCGATGCCAAACGTGATCGTGCGGCTCGAAAAGCGAGAGACAGTGGCCCGCTGGTGTGCAGAGCGGATGAAAGAAGGGCTTTGGTTTGCCGCCGTAGACGTAGCGCCAGCGCGGCAGTTCCATATTGGGATCGCGTAATTCGATAAAGCTATGGAGCTGATGGTTTAGTTGCATGCTGCATCCTCGTCGCTGTAGGCGCGGCGATCATCCGCGCCGTCAGGGCTCAACCAGATAGAGATTAACCTTGCCGCCCTCGTCGGAGGCGAACAGAATCTGTTTGCCATCCCAGCTCCAAGTCGGGTGACAGTGGCTCTCTTGGGTGTGCCACGAAGTCTTGTGGCCGCAGAGCACTTCAAGCTCGGCTTGTTGACCGTCGATGCGGATCAGCACCAACTGATCGACATCGTCTCCGACCAAGATGCTGTTGTCGGGGTTGGCATGGTAATGATTGCAATAATAGGGCATATCGATGCGGCGCACCAGATTGCCGAAGCGGTCGGTTAGGCCCACAAAGGGCTGCATCGTATTTTGATTGACCGCCACATGGCTGACCACGGCTTGGGTGCGGCTGGAGGTGATCGTGCCGTCGTGATCTGGTCCGCGGTTATCGAAAAAGAGATGGCTGTCGTGGGTCCAAAACTCGTGGCCGATCGAATCTTGCTCCTCTTGGCGGAAGCAGGGTCGCGCCTCGCGCGAGACGAAATCGAGCAGCCAGATGCGCTGAGTGACCAGATTCCACGGCCCTTCGTGGCAGAAGCTGGCGATGGTCGGATCGTCGGGGCAGAACTGGAAGTGGCCTAACCAATGGGTATCTTTGTAGATATCGAAGCTGCCCGAGCCGTCGAGATAGGCAACCGTGATCCGCCCGTCTTTGATGCGGTAGAAGCTCTCTTTGAAGCCGGTGTAGTTCGGCCCGCGCGGCACATCGACGATCTCGTTGCGGGTGAAGGCGATATAGCGTCGGTTGGCGGCGATCGAGGGCGCCCCGATGCTGAAGTTGCCTGTTTCGCTATAGACCGTGCGGATCTCGCCGCTCTGGGTGTCGAGGCATTTGAGCGTTTTGCCCACGCTATAGACGATCAGGCGGTTGTCGGGCGTTTTGGTCACGCTGCCAACCGAGGCTGGCTCGTCGGTGAGCTGCACAATCTCGCCGCTGGCAAGATCGAGCTTGAAGATGTTGTAGTGCGGATCTTCGTGCGGCGCGCGGTCTTGGTTATTAGCGCGATCAGAGCGGAAGATCACGCTCTTGCACTCGCTATCGAAGGCATTCTCGGTGAAGTAGAGATGCACATTGTTGGCTTGGCTCGTCAGTTGCCGAATCGTTCGTCCAGTCGTTGGATCTTTGAACTCTCGTAGTTCGCTTGGCCAGGTTTGACCGATCATAAAACTTCGCTCTCTCTGCTGAAACTTGCCTCAATGGTCGCGAGAATCTGCTGAATCCGTTCGCCGTATCATTTGGCGGAGAGGTCTCAAACCTCCTATTCGGTCCTTGGCGCGTCCGCCTGCGGCTATCAACGTCCCGCCCAACAAAGGAATGGGCTATCTCCTGCGGCGAAAGGCCCCCCGAAAACGAGACGTTCGGCACGGATTCGGCCTAAGGTACGAATGCGTTCTCTCTCGGGCAGCGTTGCCAGAGAGAGAACGCCTTGCGATAGCGTTAGAATGGGCTAGAACTAACCCAGCCAGTTTTTCGGGAAGCGGTAGTGCTCGGCCATCTCTTCGTGGCCTTCCATCTTGAGCAACTCATCGAGCACCTCGACCGCCTGCTGGTAGGATTTGGTCTGGTGGCTCTCGAGCACATCCCAGAGCAGCATCGAGCGGTCGCCCGTTTTGTAGGCCAATAGCTCACGCTCCATATCCAACCATTCGGGCAGCACATGTTCGAGCATAATTTTGGCGGGCAGCGGATCGACGCGAATCGGCTGGATGCCTTTTTGGTTCACGATCGCTGGCACTTCGACTACCACATCGTCAGGGATTCCGGGCAGCGCGCCCTTGTTGGGCACATTGACTTGGAAGTAGCCCTCGTTGTTGTTGACCAAGCCGTCGATGATCGGCACCTGCTGCTCGCGAGTCTTCTGTGCCCCGAAGGCTTCGATCATGCTGGCCTTGGGGTCGTTGGCGAGGCGGGTCATCTGGGCGATCCGCTCTTCCAGATTCTTGACAAACAGCGGGCGGGCTAGCTCGGTATCGGGGCCGCCCCATGGCTCGCCGAACCAATATTTTTTGCTCTCAAGGCTGTTGTGATACCACCAACCACCGCGCCGCACCGTATCGCCGATCGGGAATTTGCCGTAGAGATGGTATTGGTGCACAGCGCCGCGCGACATCTGAATGTCGTGGGTGCGGGTCGCCACGTGGGTGCGCCAATACTCCTCGGCTTTGGTCTCGATCCATTCGTCGATCAGCGGATAGGCGTCTTTGCCATCGGCGATAAAGTGGGTCAACCAGATGTTATGGTTGAGACCGGGCGCTTGCCAGGTGATCGAATTAGGGTCGAGCCCGATCGTCTGCGCGATCTCGTGTACGCCGTAGTGGCCGTGGCAGAGGCCGCAGACCTTGATGCTGGTCTCGCGTGTCATCAAAGTGCAGCCCTGAAAGACGGGATTACCCGACATAATCAGCCAGGCGTCCGGGCAGATCCGCTCCATGGCGCGCGCGACCTGCAGCATCATCTCAAACTGATAGAAGCTGCCCAGACTGACCCCGCCGTAGTAGTAGCCATGTTTGGCGGTCGCATCGCGTATGGCGCGTTGGTGGTGGTGGCTCTTGACCGCCGCCGTATTGATGACAAAATCGGCGTCTTTAAGCGCTGTATCGAGGTCGGTTGTGCTCTGAAAACGTAGATCGTTGCCCAGCTCGTTGGCGTAGCGCTGCGCCAACTTGTGGATCATATCGAGCCGCTCGGCATTGATATCCATAAAACAGATCTCGCTGCCGCGTAAACCTTCCGTCAGACAAATGTCTTTGACCAGACCGAGCGAAAACTGAGCGCTTCCTGCACCGATAACACTTACCCGAATAGAGCGTGCCATTGAATTTCTCCTCGTTGAGATTGGCGATTGCATGCCAAAACGCCAAGCTCCTAAGAGCTTGGCTGCTTCAGCCTGCCTTGATTAGAGTGTGACCGACTCGCTTGCGAGCCATGGCGGCATCGCTTGCCCCGTGCGACTAAGATGGCATGCGTACAGTAAACGGTAGACATCATTGACATAAAATTGGGGATAGTGTTGTTTAGGAAGCGACTCCATGAAGCGTGTAGCGACCAGATCGGCCATCTGCGAGTCGATCCCCTCGGCTGTTTCGTACTCGAAGTAGATGGCGAGATCTTCTTCAGGCTTGGTGATGACCCGCGTGACTCCGAAGCTGGCGGGATCGCGATGGATGGGCGCATCGATTTCGAGCAGAAAGATGCCGAAGCCCATCGAGTTGATATGGTTTTTGTGCTGATAGAGGAAGTTGACGGTCTCTTGAGCATCGTCAAGCGTTTCGCCCGGGAAGCCCAAGAAGAAGAAGGTATGGTTCCAGATACCGGCCGTCGTGCTCTCTTCCAAAATGCGGTGCATGTGCTCGAGCTTGGTGCCCTTGATCATACGGCGCATAATCGCTTCCGAAGCGCTTTCCAGCCCAAACAGAATCGAGCGGCAGCCGCCCGCATACATTTGCTGCAGAATCTCTTTGGAAAGGGTGCGCTCGAAGCGGGCGCAGCCGCCCCAGAGTACGGGCGTGCCTTCGCGCTCTAAAATTGTTGACAATTCGCGCAGGGTGCGGATCGTCAGCGCTTCGTCTGAGAAGAAGATCTCTTCGACGCCGTACTTCTGCTTGAGCGCGATCATCTGCTGGGCCAGATTTTCAGAGCGCATCAGGCTGAAGCTTTCGGGTTCGCCGTAGCCGACGTTGCAGAAGGCGCATTTGCCGTAGTAACAGCCGCGCGCGCTCAAGAGCGGCAACACAAGGCGCGGCGCGAGGTAGCTGTTGAGCGGCAGGCCGTCGAAGTCGGGTAGGGGCAGGTTGCCGATCTTTTCGGGTGTTTTGCGCTTGGTGACCCGAATCTCATCGCCATCGCGATAGATTAGGTTAGGCACTTCGTTTAGGTCGCCGCCACTGCTTACAGCCTTTGCGAGTTCAAGCAGCGGAACCTCGCCGTCGAAGACAACCGCGCTATCGAACAGCTCGAAGAGCGCTCGGTTGTGCGCCAGCTTTTCGCGCAGCATGGTGATGTGCGGTCCGCCCAAGGTGACGTGGCAGTTGAGGCCGCGCTCTTTGATCAGGGCGGCGATCGTTAGCCCAGGTACCAGTTGGGCCATACAGGGGATCGAGATGCCCACCACATCGGGCTGTTCGCGCTCGATATCATTCACAATGCCGTTGCTGAAGATCTCGCGCAGCATGTTGATCTGTGGATCGCGCACTTCGTGTAACACGTTGCGGGTGCTGGTGGGTGGCAGGGCCGAGCGATAGCTGTTGAGCTCTAGACCTGCTGGGAAGAAGGGCAGGGAGGCCAGTTGCAGCGCTTTATCGATCAGTTCGATCGCATCGCGCCCGATGGGGCCATCGAAGAAGGCCTGGCTGCGCATAATCCGCTTGGCGCGCTCGATCTGGGCGGCGATCATCGGTCCGTTGTTGAGCGCCCACTCGACTTGAGGACGCGGAGCAGCCGCCACCCGTTTGGGGCGGCGCTCAGCGCGTGAACCGTAGTCGCGCCGCAGTTGGGCCAGAGCGCGCTCGAGGTAGCGCCGCGAGAGCACTTCGTTAAAGACCTCGATGTTGAGATCGCGCTGGATCACCTCGATGCCGTGCCCGCGCAGGAAGGCCGTCAGGGTGGGCAGAGCCAGATGCGGCATGGCCGGATTCCAGTTGGGCGGGAACAGCAACATCACTTTCGTCATCGGACCTTTTCTCCTTCCCTAGGCCATGGGCGCGCTCTCTGCTTAGGCTACCGACGAGGCGGGTGTTTTGCTCTCTAAGGGAATAACCTGAGACGGATCGCCGTACAAGTGGCAGCGCGTCGTATGGTTCGGACCGACTTGGGTGACGCCCGGGTCGATCACATTACAAATGCCCGGCATAGCATGTTCACAGCGTGGGTGGAAGGGACAGCCTTTGGGCAGATTAAAGGGATCGGGCACCGTGCCTTTGATTGAAGCCAGCCGCGTATGTTCGCCGAGCGCCTTGCTTCCCATGCGCGGGATCGAACGCAGCAGCGCTTGGGTGTAGGGGTGTTTGGGATCGTAGAAGAGGTCGTCGACGCTGGCATCTTCGACTACCCGTCCCATATACATCACAATCACGCGCTCGGTCATTTGGGCGACCACTCCTAGGTTGTGGGTGATAAACATAATCGCCATGCCGAGCTCTTCCTGCAGGCGGCGCATCAAGCTCAGAATCTGGGCTTCGGTCGTTACGTCGAGCGCGGTGGTCGGCTCGTCGGCGATTAGCAGATCGGGGTGGCACGAGAGCGCCATCGCGATCATGGCGCGCTGGCGCATACCGCCCGAAAGCTGGTGCGGGTAGCGGTCGATGATGCGGCTCGGCTGCGGCATACCGACTTGGTTCAGCATCAGCAGGGTCTTTTCGCGCGCCTCCTGCTTGCTGACCTTTTGGTGCAGCATAATCACTTCCATAATCTGGTTGCCGATCGTGTGCACCGGACTGAGCGAGCTCATCGGCTCTTGAAAGACCATGGCGATCTCGCCGCCCCGAATATTGCGCATCTCTTCGCCCTGTTCGGGTAGTGTGGTCAGATCGAGGGTTTGGCCCAGATTGCCAGGGCTGGGCGGGGTGCGGTGCCACAAAATCTTGCCGTTTACAATCTTGCCCGGCTTGCGCACGATCCGCATAATCGAGCGAGCTGTGATCGACTTGCCGCAGCCGCTTTCGCCTACAATCCCCAGCGTTTCGCCGCGACGCACTGAAAAACTCGCCCCATCGACGGCATGCACCGTGCCTTCGTCGAGGAACATATAGGTTTTCAGATCCTCGACTTCGAGCAAGAGCGGTCGTGTATCTTCCATAGCTCTCCTCCTGCGACTAGCGCTGTTTAACGCGAATAGGGGTCGGCGGCATCGCGCAGACCATCGCCCAAAAAGTTAAATGCGAGGATCGACGTCACCACGGCTACACCCGGCAAGAGCACCCAAGGAGCCAAAGCGACCGAACGGAGGTTTTGGGCCTCCTGAAGCAATACACCCCAACTAATCGCCGGTGCGCGCAGACCGAGGCCCAAGAAGCTCAGACCAGTTTCGGCCAAGATCACGCCCGGAATCGAAAGCGTTAGCGAGGCGATGATATAGCTCAGGAAGGAGGGCACCATATGGCGTAGGATCACGCGCATTTCGCTTGAGCCGACCAAACGGGCCGCCAGCACAAAATCCTCTTCGCGCAGGGCCAAGAAGCGTCCACGCACCACACGCGCCAAGCCGGTCCAGCTGATCAGCGAGAGAATGACGGTGATGGCGAAATAGACACGCACCACCGGCCAGTTGGCTGGCAGCGCGGCGGAGAGGCCCATCCAGAGTGGGATCGACGGGATCGAGCGGATAAATTCGATGATACGTTGGATGATGTTGTCGACGAAGCCGCCGTAGTAGCCCGAGATGCCGCCCAAAATGATGCCCAAGATCAGGCTCAAGAAGACACCCACCAGACCGATCGAGAGCGAGATGCGCGAGCCGTAGATAATGCGCGAGAAGAGGTCGCGCCCGAGTCGATCGGCGCCCAGCAAGAAGACGCCCTGCTCGTCGGGTTTGGCCCCGATACCAAACAGGTGGATGTTGGTATTAAACAGGCCCCACATCTTGTATTCCGAGCCGCGCACAAAGAAGCCGATCGGATAGATCAGAGCTTTGTCTTCGGTATAGAGCGGACGGAGTGTTTCAGGATCGCGCTCGCGCTTGTAGCCGTAGACGAACGGGCCACGGAAAGTGCCGTGATCGTCGAAGAAGTGGATGCGCGTCGGTGGTGCCGCAACAAAGTTGGTCGAGAAGGCTTCAGGGTCGTAGGGCGCTATGAACTCGCAGAAGGCCGCGCCTATGTAGAACAAGATCAGAATAAATAGGCTGACCACAGCCATGCGATGTTTGCGGAACTTCCAATACATCAGCTTCCACTGAGGCGCAACGTAAGCCTGCTCGGAAGGGTTGAGGCTTTCGTCTAGCTCGTTGGCAATGCTGATCTCTCGTGCTTGTTGGCTCGACATAGTTTAACCCTCCAAACGGATGCGCGGATCTGCGATCGCTAACAGAATATCGGAAATGAGTGTGCCAAGCACGGTGAGCGCACTGAGCAACAAAACGAAGGCCCCCGCAAGATACATATCTTGCGATGTGAGCGCGCGCAGTAGCAGTGGCCCTGATGTTTGGATGTTGAGCACAACTGCCACCAAGGTTTCGCCCGATACCAGTGCGGCAAGCGTCCAACCAACAGTGCTGAAGAAGGGGTTCAGCGCCACGCGAACAGGGTATTTCCAGATCAAGATCCGCTCTTTGAGTCCTTTGGCGCGTGCCGTTTCAACATAGGGTTTGTTGAGCTCGTCGAGCAGGTTGGCGCGCACGGTACGAATGATGCCCGCCGTATTGTCGAGCGCTAAAATCAAAACGGGCGCCCAGATGCGGCTCATCATATCGACGATTTTGTCCCAGTTCCAAGGCGCGTTGATGTATTGTTCCGAGAAGAGACCGGCAGCATTGACGCCGAAGACCGAGAGCATGATCCAGAGATAGACTAACGCTATCAAAAAGCCTGGTGTGCCGAGCCCTACAAAGCTAATAAAACTGATTAAATAATCTAAAAAGGAATATTGATGGGTCGCGACATAGACCGCTGCCGGGATCGAGATGATCCACGTCACCAAGATTGTAAGCAGCGAGATAAACACAGTGAGGCCGATTCGTTCCCAAATCAGATCCTTCACGGGGCGACGCCATTCAAACGATAGCCCAAAATCGCCGTACAAAAGGATGTTGCGCATCCATTTGCCGTATTGCACGTAGATCGGCTGGTTCAGTCCATACTGCTCTTCTAGTGCTTTGATAGCTGTTGCATCGATATCTTCGCCCTGTTGCCGCAGCGTTGCTACATAGCTAGTGAGGAAGTCTCCCGGTGGCAACTGAATGATCGCAAACGAGATGATCGAAATCACAAACAGGGTTGGGATCATATAAAGGATGCGTTTAAGGATATATTTCGCCATAGTTCCTCCTATGCCAGTGAAGCAACGACCGAGAATCCTCGCACGGCTCTGCCCAGTGCATGCCTGCAAGAGATCGTTGCGATGTGCTGAATCGCCCGAACGAGCAGCCAGCACATCGCTCCTCTAACTCAGCACGCTGGCGCGACCGTTTGTCAGCGCTTTAACCGCCGTGTTTCGATGGATCGTCCCAGTAGAAGGTCTGGTTGTTCGCGATCTGCTCGTCTTTGGTCGGGTCGTCGATCGGAATACCCGGGCGAACGCCCTTCAGACCGTTCTTGACGATGATCGGCTGGGGCAGCTCGCCCAAAATACCGATCATTGGCATTTCTTCGGCCCAGATATCGAGCAGCTCGAAGAACTTCTGGTCACGGGCTTGTTCGTCGGCCATTGTCACCAGCTCGTCCCACAGTGCCCAAATCTTGTTGATCCAGTGATCGGCTGGTGGTTGCTCGCCGTTAGGATCATCGGGATTGTTGCGCCAGATACCCCAAGCACAAGCCCACGGTCGGTCGAGGGTGGTGCCAAGGAAGATGTTCTGTTGGGGCACTAAGGGCAAGAGGGTGCGGTCACCGCCCCAGAAGGCTGCTTCGATCTCGTTGGCATTGAAGTGTTGGGTATAGAGTGCGCGCTCAACCGGTTTGTAAGCTGCCTTGACGCCGACGGCGGCAAAGTATTTCACCAAGGTTTGAACCGCGTCTTCATCGGTCGAGCCCGGCAGCGCCGTGCCTTCGATCACAAAGCTGAGCGTACCGCTGCCGTCCTTCCAGAGTCGGAAGCCCTCGGAATCTTTCTTGTCGTAGCCAGCTGCATCGAGCAGTTGGTTGGCCTTCTCGACGTCGTATTCGATGTTGCTCTTGGTCAGCTTTTCGTAATACTGCGGCGAGGATTTGAGCGGGCTGTATTGGCGCGGCTCAGCCGTTCCGTTGAAGAGCAGCTCGTTCATCTCGGCGCGATTGATGGCGTGCGAAAGCGCGAGACGCACATCGCGATTTTGGAAGAACTCGCGCAGCTTGGGATCTTTGGCGGTATGGTTGGGTTGGAAGGCGATATGGCCTGCCGTAACGCCCAATACCACTTTGTAGTCGCCTTGATTTTCGTTTTCTTTGAAGAGCGTGAAGTTACCGATGCTCATATGGCGCGCCTGATAGTCGACTTCGCCTGCGATCACACGCGAGCTGAGCGCTTCGGGCGACTCGAAGATCAGGTGGGTCACCTTGTCGATGTAGGGCAGTTGGTTGCCCGCCGAGTCTACTTGGGTAAAGTAGGGGTTGCGAACCATCTCAAAGAGCTGTTCGCCAAAGGTATTGGCGGGGATCCAGGTACCCGTCGACGGTCGATTGTCGATCAGCGGTCGGTTGCGATCGTCGAAGAGCTGTTCCCAAGTCTCGAAGCCCGCCTCCTTCACCTTGGCTTCCAGCTCGGCTGGATCAGCGAAATCGGCGTGGAACTGCTTCATATGCTCCGAGGGCACGAAGGGTTGACCGCGCGTGACTTGGTAGATAAAGAGCGGGTTGGGGTCGGCGAATTTGAAGATCGCGGTCAGCTTGTCGGGGAATTCCGCCTCCATCAAAGTGCGGTCTGCACCCGTGATGTACGCGCCACGGCCAGTGTTGGCTTGGGTCGCCAGTGTTTCGTGGGTGAGCACATGGTCATAGTACCACTTGAAATCATCGGTGGTGAGGTCTTTGCCGTCTGACCACTTCAAGCCTTCGCGCAGCTTAAAGGTCCAAGTCTTGGCATCTTCGCTCACCTCCCACGACTCGGCCAAGTCGGGGCGTAGGCTCAAATCCTCTTTAAACCAAACCAAGCTGATCTGTTGAACCTTGTTGGGGCCATAGTAGTCGGATACACCGTTGTAGGCACGGCGCAGTGTACCGCCGTAGTTGCCCGGGCCTTCGAGGCCATCGACAACCATGGGGTTTTTAGGCAAGCGTTGTTCGACAGGTGGCAGGCTGCCTGCTTGTACCAAGGCTGCTAGCATAGGGGCTTCGTTGTAGCTGCTAGGCTGGCCGCCAGATTCCGCAGCCGTGGTGGGAGCTGCATCTGCTGCCGGAGCCGAGGTTGGCTCTGCGGGTGCAGCGGTTGGCTCTGCTGCTACGGGCGGCTCGGTTGGGGCGACAGTTGGCACGGCGACAGGCGCTGGTGGCTCACCGCCACATGCGGCAAGTCCGGCGCCTGCAGTAAATACCGCTGATAGACGTAAAAACGTGCGGCGTGAAATCGGACGTTGATTCTGCATGGTTCGTTTGACCATGATTCGCCTCCCTGCGTATCTGAGAATCTGTCTCTATGCCGAAAGATGGGCTTTGCAACAGTGCATGAGCAAAAGCATTGGTACTTTTTTCTATACGCTGCCTTTCTCCATTTCAACACGTTCTTGCGAATCGCTATGCTTCGGCGCTTGGACTCCCACTGGGCCGAACGCCCCGGTCAGTTTGAGCTCTTCAGCGCGGTGGCAACTCACAAAATGATCCGGCTCGATCTCTCGTAAGACGGGCGCCTCGCTGACACATTTGTCGATCTTGTAGCGACAGCGAGGGTGGAAGTAACAACCGCTTGGTGGATTGGCGGGGTCTGCTACTTCGCCCGACAGAATCATCGGCTCGGTGCGAATACGCGGGTCGGGTTTTGGTACTGCGGAGAGCAAAGCTTCGGTATATGGGTGTTTGGGAGTCGTGAAGAGTTTCGAGGTGGTCGCGCTCTCGGCGATTTTGCCGACATACATGACCGCAACACGGTCGCTGATATGTTCAACGACGCTGAGATCGTGTGCTACGAACAGGTAGGTGAGGCGAAATTGGCGTTGTAGGTCTTGAAGTAGGTTGAGAATCTGGGCTTGGACCGATACATCGAGCGCCGAGACGGGTTCGTCACACACGATCAACTGAGGGTTCATCGCTAAGGCGCGTGCGATACCGATACGTTGCCGTTGGCCGCCACTAAAAGCGTGGGGGTAACGGTTCATATATTGGGGGCGTAAACCAACGACCTCTAGAAGCTCGGCAACCCGATGGGTGAGTTGTTTCCCGCTTGCTATACGATTGACAAGTAGCGGCTCACCGACGATATCCAGGAGCGTCATGCGAGGGTTAAGCGAAGAATAGGGATCTTGGAAAATCATTTGGATATTGCGACGCAGCCGTTTGAGCTGTGACTTTTCTAAGGTGGCGATATCGACTTCGCCCATATCGCGATCGCGGAAGATGATCGAGCCTGCGCTCGGATCGTGGGCGCGCACAATCATGCGGCCCGTAGTGGTCTTGCCCGAACCGCTCTCGCCAACGAGGCCGAGCGTCTCGCCCTCGCGTACAAAGAAGCTCACCCCATCAACGGCTTTGACATGGCCGATCGTTTTTGATAAAAAGCCCCGTTTAATCGGGAAAAACTTCTTGAGGTTTTTGACTTCCAGTAGAGGTTTACTAGTCTCTAGATGTTCAGCCATTGTCTAGCGCTCCTGTAGCTTCGCTGCATCGGGAAACGGATAAGCTGTAACACAATCAAGACAGAAATGGAGGTTGGTAGTGATTTCAGCTAGGTTATGAAGCAGGGTTTGGGATTATGGATAGCGTTTTCCACGCGTTTGAGACAAACTAAAACAAAGATTTCGATTTACATTTTAAACATTAGAGTAGGGAATTATTTGGGATTATACTACTACTTAAAGTGACCGTCAAGCTGTATGACATGTTGACGAGATGGCGTATACTACAAATAGAATCCAAGATCAGCCAATTTACGCTACAAGATCCTTCTGAGGAATGGATCTCGCTATGCACATCTAGGTCGAGACCGGGTGAGCGAGAGCCATAGTGTTTTTATACCATTGCAATGGCTGAAAACCTATCTAGGAGCTTGTAGGTGATACGCCGACAACGCCCTGTATGAAGATCTATAGATATGAAATCAGTAGCTTCCTCGAACGACGTTGACGCAACCCGACCTCGGCTGACGATCCAGAATGCCTTAACAGGAGCGTGATCCAACTCGTTGAACATAAGGAAGAGCAATGTTATCGAAACTTCCTCGTGCGACTCTCGCCGAACAAGCAGCACGTAATTTGTTGGCCTTTATTGAAGCTCAAAAACTGATGCCGGGCACCTTGTTACCGCCCGAAAGCCAGTTGGCGGCTGACCTTGGTGTGAGCCGCCCGATCATTCGTGAAGCCCTCAAGTCGCTCGAAGGCCGTGGCGTTATCACAGTATTGAGCGGTAAAGGAGCCATGATCAAGCCGCTCGATAGCGAGCCGCTTCAGACCTTTTTTGAGCGCGCCATTCAGCTCGATAGCGAAACGATCATCGACCTGCTCGAGCTGCGCACCAGCCTCGAAGTTCAGAGCGCTTCGTTGGCTGCCCAACGGCGTAGCTCCGATGAGCTCGAAGAGCTGGCCCAGATCGTCCAACAAATGCGCGAACATATCCACATCCCCGAGCGTTACGTCGAGCTGGATATCGCTTTCCACCGTCAGGTCGCCCACATGGCTCACAACAGCATGATCTATTGGCTGGTGACCGCCATTCGCGACGCCCTCACCGATGCACTACAAGAGACAACCCTGCGCCAGCAGCCCGACGAGCGCTTTGAACAGGTGCAACAAGGCCATGAAGCGATTTTAGAAGCCTTGCGCCAAGCTGATCCTATTGCTGCTGAGCAGGCCATGTCGGCCCATTTTGAAGATGCGGTGATCTCGTTGTTGCGCAGCGCTAACAAAAACGCTTGATCTGCGATTCGTTTGTGCTTACAGCCAGCGAGATCGTTTCAAAGCGCCAGACAGTGAGAATCAGACAAGAGAGTGGGATTTCTGGTTGATCCGCCGAATCCCACTCGTACAGGTTCAGCTAGCTGGTTTTTGGTAAGCCCTTTCAAGCACCCTAGCCCTCAGTTGCACCCACTAAAAAGCCAAGCCTCTTGATCGCCTCAACAACGGCTCAGCTTGTTGTTTGGCATTGGCGGAAAGATCCTTTCTCGCCAAACGTTTCCAAGCGCGTCCGCCTACGGCTACCAAGTCGCTTTCCACCCATTCAGTCCTTCTCACATTGCGCTGCCTTCATTGTAGCCATGGTCAAACGCTGCATCTCATACCAAATCCGGTTGATTAGGTTCTCTTTGGCCTTCGGCAGAGCAGAACGTGACTCTTTTTGTTGTATGAGATTTCGCGCGGTAGCGCGAAATCTCATACAAGCCTTTTCCCAGCTTTTCGTTTTTCTGAGCTAAGAGCATGCACGTCTTTAAACGGATTTGGTATCACTGCCAAACGCCGAGCGATGTCGACATCTGCTCTGTAACCATATCGCGCCTCAGACCAAATCAGCATAAAGACTTACATGCTCGCCACATGGAAAGACAAACATAGTCATATTCCACTCTGCCGAAGGCCAAAAAGCATAAAGTGAAGGGATTGATATGTTTTGGGTGGCTTGTAAGTCGCACGCGGCTAGGCTCCCTTCTCCCGCATTGCGGGAGAAGGGTCGGGGATGAGGGCGGCCAGCCCATCTGATAGCCGTAGGCGGACGCGTCAAGGAACTTCTTTTTAGGGCAAAACCTAGCCGCAGCAATCGGAAGAAAGCAAGTGGATGTGCTATTAGCTTGGCCCAATCGCGCTATAGCCGATCTGTGGCTAGATGCTGTTAGGGAAAAGACGAGAGGTTTTCCTTGGTAGCGGGAAACCTCTCATAGTTCAGACAATTATTCGTTTGAGCGCTCGTTATTGCCTGCAAGTGCTTCTGTGATGGTCTCTTCAAGTGACATTTGTTGGCCACTTGCCCAAGCTATAGCATAAGCTTGTTCACTCATTGCCGAGCGCAGCTTAAGCAGATCGCGATCGTAGTTAGCCTGTTCGATCTTAGGTAAGGGTGTGCGGAAGCGTTCACGTATTGCAGCAGCCGCACCATAGAGCCGTGCAGCCCGTTCAGTTTCGCCCTGTAAGCAACAGATTGCGGCCAGTTCCTCTGTGCAGCTAGCAATATGGCTACAGTTATGTGTATAGCGATGATGGGCTAGGCTTTCGCTGATCAAACTGCGAGCTTGGCTTAGATCTCCCTGGGCGCGGTTGAGGCGGCCATACAGATAGCGTGTCTTTGCGATACCATGGTGGCTAGCACTTTCGTCAAATAGCTTCCAACATTGCTCTAGAAGCTGCTGTAATCGTGTTAGATCACCTGAAGAATGTGCCACTAAGGCCATTCGAAAATAGGTCCAACCTTGGGTCCAGCTATTTTTAATCTGTTCACTATGTTGGTCAATGATAGCTTGGGCTTGATGAAAATAGTTCATAGCAACAGTAAGATCGCCCATTTCCTGAGCGATCTCGCCAAGCAGCGAAAAGGCGAGCAACACATTGCAAGCGCTATCATTGTTTTGAATCAGTGGTAGACCTGCTTCGGTTAGTTGCCTAGCGCGTTGATAGTCACCTTTGTAGAGGCACGTGACCCCCAAGTTGTGTAGCGCTTTGCCTAGTCCAAACTTGTTGCCGTTGGCTTGATACCACTCGATACACTCTTCTAAGAGCGTCGTCGCATAATCGAGCTCGTATTGCGTTGCAACGAATATTCCTGCCACAACCTGCGCTTGGATGTGAAGTTCACCGATTGAACCAAACGTTTGACTCTGTGCCAATGCGCGCATCAGCCAGAACCGCCCTTCGCTCCACTTGCCACGAATACGCCAGAACCATTCCAGTGCGATAACAAAACGCAGAGCGCGCTCGCTGGCAGCATGCTCAGAGCTTGCTAGCTCCCATTGGAGTGCTGCTCGTATATTATCCTCCTCGCAATCGAGCCGAGCTAGCCACGCAACCTGTTGAGCGCTCCATAGTTCCTTCTCAGCGGCCTCTGCTAGTTGGAGAAAGTTTAGCGCGTGACGCTGGCGAACCACGGATTCTGCTCCGCTGGCTGCGAGCAGTTCTAAGGCATACTGACGAGTGGTCTCTAGCATGACAAAGCGTGGTGTTTTGGCATGATGTTCATAGGTTTGGATCAAGCTGTTGTCAAGCAGTGAAGATAACAGCTCGAGTAGCGGTTGATTTGTTGAGACAACCCTTTGAGCATCTTCGATCGACCAGCCACCGTTAAAGTCTGCCAACTCTTGAAAGAGGATTTGTTCTGAGGGCTTCAGGAGAGTATAGCTCCAATCGAGCAGCGCATGCAGAGATTTATGACGTGGGGTGATGGTACGGCTGGGGGATGACAATAAGAGCAGGCTGTGATCGATATAGCTATTGATTTGCTCGACAGATAGAAGGCGTATTCGAGTTGCGGCAAGTTCGATCGCCAGGGGCAGGCCATCGAGTCTGCGACACAGATCTTTAACTGCTTCTTCTTTGCCATCGATTGTAAAATCTGGCAGGGCAGCGCGGGCACGCTGGCTAAACAAAGTGACAGCATCTGCTTCTGCTAGTGGTGGTACTGGGAATAGCATCTCTCCATACTATCGCTAAAGGTGTGCGGCTGGTCACTAAGATGTTGAGACGCGCTGCACTCTGTAATAAGAGCGTGACAAGCTGTGCGCATGCATCGATGACATGTTCACAGTTGTCGAGTACCAGTAACAACTGGCGATGAGCAAGATGAGCCGCTAAAGTTTCCTCTAACGAGCGATTCGCCTCTTCGTTAATCCCTAATACGTGTGCCACAGCTTGTGGAACTAGGACAGGATCCCCAAGTGCAGCCAGTTCAACAAGCCAAACTCCATCGGGAAACGCTTGTAAGCGTTCTGAAGCGAGGTGTATGGCGAGGCGAGTTTTGCCCACGCCGCCCGGCCCGATCAAGCTTATAAGGCGGGTATGCTCGCAGATTTGATGAAGCCGCCTTATTTCTGCTACGCGATCGACAAAACTGGTGAGCGCAATAGGCAAGTTATGGCGTGGAGTTAGTCGTTGTTGGGCAGCAAGTGTTTGGAGCAGTGCGGGTTGGTCATCGGGCAGGCTTAAGATGTTTGTCAGCTGTTCTGCCATTTGCTGCGATGGCCGACGCTGGTTCGCTTCGATCTTCTGAATCAGAGAGACCGAATAGCCAGTGTGCTGAGCAAGTTGGCTTTGGGTGATCCCAAGCAAGATACGCCGTTGCTTGAGCCACAGACCAAATGACATTTCGTCCTTCATACTGCACACCCTAGTGAAAGGATATGGGCAATTATACCATTAGTGTGTTCTAATCTGTGTGGGTTTTGTGTGGCTCATCTAGCTTGTATCGCCAGAATCACCATGCTATGCTCTGAAGGTATCGCACTAGAGGAGGACAGAAATGGCAAGAGAGCGACGCTTTCGTTTTGGTGTAACGGCTTCCGGCGCTGAGTCACCTGAAGCTTGGCTTCACAGCGCTAGACGGGCGGAACAACTCGGATACAGCACATTTGTTATGCCTGAGCATTTGCACTGTTTTCCACCACTATCAGGAATGCTGGCGGCGGCGATGGCCACATCGACCTTACATGTGGGCACCCTAACCTTTGCAAACGATTTCTGGCACCCACTGTGGCTCGCACGAGAACTAGCAGGGATCGATTTCTTTTCATCTGGGCGGCTTGAAATAGGGATTGGTACTGGTTGGATGTACCAAGACTACCACGCTGGTGGCATAGAGCTTCGTGCTCCATCTGTCCGAATCGAACGACTCCTCGAAGCGATTGCTGTCATTAAAGGTCTCTTTCAGGGAGGGGAGTTCTCGTTTGAAGGACAGCACTATACGCTACGTGATGTCGAATTGAAGCCTCAAACAGTACGAGGGGGCCATCCGCCTTTGCTGATCGGAGGCGGTGGGAAACGCATGTTAGGTATTGCTGCACGCGAGGCCGATATAGTGGGTGTGAACTCACAAATGACTGCCGACGGCCGTTTTGACACCTCTAGGCTTGAGCCAAGCGTATTTGAACAGCAGGTGGCTTGGGTTCAAGAGGCGGCGGGTGATCGTTTTTCATCGCTCGAACTCAATGTACTTGTGAATAGTGTGGCCGTAACCGAGAATCGCGAGGAAGCTGCTGAAGAACTTGCCGCGTATTGGTGTAACCTGGGCTTTATTCTCACTGCAGATTTACTATTACGTTCCCCACGAGCATTGATTGGGAATGTCGAGCAGCTTGTTGAGCAGCTTCAGGATATGCGCGAACGTTACCACGTCTCTTATATTGTGATACCGCAGGCATACATGGAAGCCTTTGCTCCAGTAGTTGCCTATCTAACCAGTTAGTAGCCAATTGCCAAACACCTCTACCCTTAATCCAAGAACTACTCTCTAACTATTAGGGCTATACGATTTTTGCCTATTGTGATAGGAGGAACCAGTATGTAGAACCACGGGCTGACTAATTTACTCTAGCTTGCCACTGTTCAGTAACAGGGATTCGAATATTGCCAAAGCCTTCTTACACGCCTTTCAAGAGATCTGGAAGCTCCAATTGTAATAAACATCCTTGCGACAATGGCCAGATCTTCATCGAAGCACCTTGCATAGAGTGACACCGATAGATAGGGAATAACAGCTTTGATCATAAAGGAATACAAGAATGTCAGCTACACCAAGACTTCTTATTCGCGATGGATCATCCCTGCTGAATCCTATTTCTCCGTCAACAATCACCTATATTGATGGAGTCTTTGAGGGTGGTGGTGCTTTAGGTGCTGCCTACATTGGTGTGCTTACGGCGCTGCGGAGCAACAACATTTGGTTTAAACGAGTGGCCGGTAATTCAGCGGGCGCGATCGTTGCGAGCTTGATTGCTGCTGGTTATACCGAAGACGAATTGGCATATTTAAGTGCGCCAGCGGGCTCGCGTAATAAGCCCGCAAGTCTTCCTCAGCAGCGAAAGCCGATTGATTTTATGAGCTTTATCGACGCACCGAAAATTGAAACCAGCACCCGTCGTGAGACTATACTTTGGCAAGCCCTGAATGGCACAGTGCTTGATGTACTTGGGGAAACGACGCTTCCTCTGCCTACACGTCGTAAGGTCGTTGATCCCCTTATTAAAACTATTGGTAGTATTCCCGGTTATACGCTGTTGGCGCAGTCGATTCAAACTGCGATCGAGCAAGCTATTACCAAGAGCTTGTCCATCCTTCCTCAGAAACAACCTCAATTAAAACAATATTTGCCCAGTACAAAGGCAGCGCGCGCCCAATTAGCCGATCGCCTGTGGGATGGTTTTGTCTCTACAACGTCAGACTATCTCAAGGTGGTGAATCTGCTCTATGAAGGTGGTCTTTGCGAAGGTAGTGTATTCCAGCAAACAATTGAAAGCCTACTGCGTGAGAAGCTTCAGCCCCAACATAGTGGCCCAGTGAGGTTCAGTGATCTGAAGATGGATTTAGCCATTATTGCTTCAGACACAACTTCCCACGAGATGCTTGTTTATTCGACCAAGACCCATGGGTCGATGTCGGTTGCGGAAGCGGTACGGCGCTCAATGAGCATTCCATTTCTCTTCCAACCACGTCTTAATACTAACACTAGACAGCAGCCGTCACACGAGATTATGGATGGTGGCTTGTCCTCGAACTATCCCTATTGGATCTTCTCTAATGCTGGTGCCAATTTTATGGATTTCACCCCTGCAGACCAGCAGCGGCCCAAACTAGGCTTTTTGTTTGACCATACGCTAGATGCGCCACGACAATGGGGTGTTCAGCCAGCTAAGTGGCTAGAAAATGGTCGTGCGATTGATCCTGGCGCATGGAGAGCTCTTGGAGAGACCTTCAATCTTCCAATCAATCAGGATCTACCATCACTTCGCATCCTACATCGTATGCTAAATGTGATCGAGACGATAGATACCAAGGAAAAAAACCTTCGTAAGGCCACTGCATCTGCGCTCGTAGCTGGCTTGCCCTATCACGAGGTCACGATCCCGCTCAAAGGCTATCACTGGCTGGACTTTAAGGTCAACACGAATAAGAACCACTTCTTCGCTATGGCTGATCGAGGGTGGCTTGCCGCTCTTGATCTGTTAGATACGGCAGGGCTGCGTCGCTTGCCGATACCTGCTTCACGACCTTATCATCTGCCTTCCCAGTAGCAGAATGCGAACCCCTAGCTTCTTTAGCGATCTGGCAGGATGAGCGCTTTTAATCTCGTTCTAAATCCGGTTGATTAGGTTCTCTTTGGCCTTCGGCAGAGCGGAACGTGACTCTTTTTGCTTTTCCCAGCTTTTCGTTTTTCTGAGCGAAGAGCATGCACGTCTTTAAACGGATTTGGTATGAGTTAACCTCCAGCGTGGGGCGCTGAGAACAACCAATGAAAATCCTCAGTGGGCGGCATTATACGTGTCGTGTGAATGCTGACCGCTTCCTGTAACTGGAATTTTCATATCAGAACCCGCATAAATTACTTATGCGGGTTCTGAGATCGGCTTTTGTCTATCAAACATGTTTGCCAAGATTGTATTGCTGAAGAACTATTGGTGAAAGCAGTGCAATTCTTGGAATTTGTTTCAATCAAGCAGATCTTAGTCGTAGCGGCGCGATTTCATGGTGCGCTCAATGTCGCGCTGAGCCTCGCGCTTGGCCACATCTTCGCGTTTATCGTAGAGCTTTTTACCGCGCGCTACGCCGAGCTCAACCTTGGCGAGCCGCCCTCTGAAGTAGACCTTCAGGGGAACAAGAGTGAGGCCCTTTTCGCGCAGGCTGCCGCCTAAACGGTTGATCTCGCGCCGATGGAGCAAGAGTTTGCGCGGTCGTGTAGGCTCGTGATTGAAATGAGTGCCCGATTGTTCATAAATCGGAATATGGGCATCGAGCAGATAGACCTCACCGTTCATAATGCGTGCATAGCTGCCGCGCAGATTCATGCGCCCGTTACGCAACGATTTAATCTCGCTTCCGGTGAGCGCGATGCCAGCTTCATAGGTTTCGATAATATCGTAATCATGGCGCGCCTTGCGATTGTCTGCAATAAGGCTTGGCGCTTCTTTTTTAACAGCCATTGTTATCCTCTTCCCAAAGCAGATCGTCTAGCGCCATTATAGCATTTTGCAGCCAAACTGCCCCATTCGCTTGCCCGATTCGTGTGGCGCCTCTCGCGGGATTCGAACCTGCACCCACGCTGCACGCACATTCGCGTGTTGTTCAGCGCTCCCAGCCTCTGTGATTCAGACAGCGCGACCAAGTTGCACACGTGACTTGTGCTCTGCCTTATGAGCTAGAGAGACTTAAACAGTTCTATACGGTTCAATACCAGTATATATGGTGTGTCAAGTCCGCAGCTAGCTGTTAGGTTCCTCCGTTAGTCCCAGTGATATTTTGTCTCAAATAATTTCAAATGATTCGTTTTATTGAAAGAAAGCTCAAAGGAGAGTTAATAGATCGAAATTGTATGGGAAGGAGGCTGATTTTATGTGAAAGTATAAAAGTGTCAATTTGTGCGATATGTCGTTATCGACTTGAAAAATCAATCAAACGTGTGAAACCTATTCGAAGGTAGTGCGTACACTATGTGTGAGTCGATGAACTCGCTGTTACTTCCATAGATGGCAGCGAAAGTCGCTATGTTCACTTGCTTTGTATCGTTTTGATGTCCAAGGGAAAGCTATCGATATCTACAACTTGTCATAAAACGTCTAACACTGCTTAGTCGGACCTACGTCTCGCGTTATATCAACTATCACAAGGAGTAGAGAAAGATGCGGATTGCTTGGATGAAGAGCCGCTTTGTTGCGCTCTGGCTTGTCTTCGCGATCGTTTTAGGCGGTTGTGGCGCTGCTGATCTTAGCGAAGAGATCGATCAAGCGCCGGTTAGTGAACAAACTACGTCGGAAGAAGTTATCGCCGAGGCCGAACCGAGCGAGGAGAGTGAACCCACTCCAGAGAGTGAAGCCACCTCCGAGAGCATGAGCCGTGGCGATAGCGATGCAAATGCTCCGGGCGGCAGTGTTGAGACCAGCGGTAGCTATGTGGCCGACCTTGGTTTCCGCCCTGCCAGCGACGGTTTTAGCTTCGAGAACTATGGCGGCCAAGGCGAGGTCAATCTGACCCCCGCTGACATCCACCGTATGTTTGGCGACCAAGCCTGTTCAACCATTAAAGACGGCGAGTGTATTCTAACCCCTCCCGGTCGGCAGTGGATGGAACAGATCAACGCGGCTATGAGTGGCGGCCACTGTGAGGGCATGGCCGTGTTGAGCTACCTCTTTTATGCCAAGAAGCTCGATGTGAAGGAATTCGGCGCTGACACGGTGCCCGCCCTCGAGCTGGCAGGCAACGAGATGTTGCAGCGCGAGATCGCCTATTGGTGGGCGACTCAAACCACGATGCCAGCCCGCACCGGCATTGTGCAGCAGACCCCCAGCGGTATCGTTAACACCTTGATGGTTTCGTTTGAAGCAGGCCCCGAAGGCAGTGAGCAGTATGCGCTTGGCTTCTACAAGCGCGATATGACCGGTGGACACGCCGTCACGCCTTATGCGGTCGAAGATCGTGGCGATGGCATCTACTGGATCATGGTCTACGACAATAACTATCCGGGCGAAGAGCGCGCCATCGTGGTCGATACCAACAACGATACCTGGTTCTACTCCGGTTCGACCAATCCGGCTGAGCCTGCCGATGATTATGATGGCGACGCCACCAGCTTCAATCTGGAGCTTGCCGCCATCAGCCCTCGCTTGTATCCTCAGGAGTGTCCCTTCTGCGACTTTGAAGAGGTCTCGGCTAGCGGCGCTTTGCTGGCTGCGCCCTTTGTTCAAAGCACGGGTCAAAAATACAACGAGATCTGGCTGGAAGGCAGCGCCGACCTGCTGATCACCGATATGGATGGCAATAGCATCGGCTTTCGCAATGGTCAATTCGTCAACGAGATTCCGGGCGCTCGCACCAATGCCAACAAGTTTGGCGTCAATGTGTGGGATATCGACGCCGAGCCGGTCTACTACATTCCTTCCAACATCGACTTTACGATCGCTATCGATGGCACGCGTCTGACCGAGCCGACCACCTCGACCGTGACCATGATCGGTCCGGGCTACGCCCTAGAGGTGAGCGATATCGTCTTGCAGCCGGGCCAAGTCGACGAGCTGGATGTCTCGCCCGACGGCAGCTATCTCTCCTACCGCGCCCAAAGCAGCTCGACGCCTTTCCTCTTGGTGGCGGTAGAGACCGATCAGTCCGACTATCTGTTCGGCATTTATGGCGAGGAGATGGAGCCGGGCGAAGCGATCACGCTCTCGCTCAACACCAAAGAGGGCTGGCTGAGCGTCGACTCGATCGACAACACCAGCACTGCGAGCTATGGCATCGTCGTTGCCAAATACGACGATGAAGGCGAGCAGATCTTTGGTGCCGATGGGATCGAAGTGCTGCCCGACGATGTTTTCTACATCGATTATCTGTCGTGGCCGGGCAATGGCCAGCCAATGGTGCTCGAGATCGATGAGGGCGGCGATGGCAGCATCGATGCCACGATCGAGATCGACGATGTGACCGATGAGATCGCCGAGTAGGAGCAGCTCACTTTAGCAAGCGGCTGTTGATAGCCGTAGGCGGACGCGCTAGCAGCCGAATGGGGGCTAGAAGCCCATCCGCCAAAGCTTCGAAGCGATCAAACGCATTCGGCATAAACCAGAGAGCGGGCCTGTCTGTGAGAGATCAGACAGGCCCGCTCTCTGTTATCGCTCGTTGGCTGAGCCTATGTGGCTACTCGTCGGCCTTTACGACGAGCGGCAGGTAGAGCTGGTAAACCGTCTCTTCGGGCTCGATGTCTTGCACCGTGACCGTAGCGCTGGCTGCGAGGGTCGAGCCATTTTCATCGGCCATGGATTCGGGCAGATGCAGCTCGATGGTGACTGGTCCACCTGCTTTCTTGCCCGTCACAATCACTTGAGCGCTGGTCTGTCCAGCAGGGATGGTCAGGCTGGGCGCTACCTCCGCGATTGTGGGATCGCTCGAGCTCAGAGTGAGGGTGAGATTTTGACTCAAGCTGGTGTCTAGGCTCACCTGCAGCAGGGCTTGTTGGCCCACACGGATGCTGTTCTGTGCGGGAGTGAGGCTGACCTTCAAGCTGATAACGCTGACCTCGACGCTGGCGCTGCCGCCGCCCAGTTCGTTCGGCAGGCTGGCAAGAATAGTCGCTGGCCCACCGACAGCGTTGGCGCTCAGCGCGACGGTGACGCTGGTGTTGTTAGCAGGGATGGTCACGCTGTTGACTAAGCTGACTACGTTGGGCAGGCTGGAGCTTAAACTGATAGCCGTTGGGCTTGCCTGCGGCTTGCTGATGGTGATGGTGAGCGTGCCTTGGCTACCCACGAGCAGGGTTGGGCTTGAGCTTTGCAGGCTGATGCCGACGCTCGATACCGACACCTGTGCGGTGCTGCTTGCGCCGCCCAGTTCGTTTAGCAGGCTGGCCTGGATGGTTACAGGACCGCCAGCGGCCAGACCGTTGACCGGAATCGAGACGCTTAGGCTGCCCGCGGGAATAGTGACATTCGCGGGAACCGAGGCGATCTGGCTGTTCGACGAACTCAGGGTGACAGTGGTAGCGTTGGCGAGCGCAGCGTTAAGTGTGAGCAAGAGGGAACCCTGTGCTCCTAGCTCTACGGTTGAGCTAGCTGGCGATAAACTGATGTTGATCGGATCGACCTGTAGCGAGACCGAGACAGTTTGCGGTGTGCCTTGAACGTTGGGGGTCGAGCTCGATACACTCAGGGTCGCACTATAGCTGCCTGCCTGCAGGGCGCTTGCATCGACGCTACAGCTGACAAGCGTGCTGTCGCCGAGGGCTACTCCGGTCGCGCTGGTGGGCGTGCAGCTCAACCAGCCTGTGGCTCCTGTGCCATAGTCTGGTGCACTGATTTCCCAATCTAAGCTGCCCTGGCCTGCGATGGCGTTACCGATGCTGAAACTCTGGCTTGCTGGTGGGTTAGCCCCCACGTAGGTCTGGAAATCGAGGTTGAGCGGTGCTACCTGCAAGCTTGTATCGGCTAAGATAACCAAGCCGAGCGCGTTAGTGTCGTTTTTATCGACGATTTTGTTTTGAACGTTGGTATATTGAGCCTCGTTCATTTCCGCGCCCGTCACCCCTTCGAAGAGAGCGCTACGCCCATCGAGATCGGTGGGATGAGTGATCAAGGTGATGTAGTTATTGGTTTGGCCGCTGAATTCGGCTGCGCCCAAGCTGACGCTCGCGCTCGCGCCTTCCACGACGAGACCGTCAACACCACCGCTGAAGCTTGTACCTGCGCCAATCGTGAGCGTACCATTTACCAGAGCAGCGGTGCCTAGGCCCGAGAAACTGTTCTGATTGGGGCTGGCTTCAAGACTTGCTTGGGCTGTGCTGGGTATCTCAATGCCATAGCCGGTGCTGCCGCTGACTGCGCTCACCTGATTCCCCTCAAATTTTGCTCGTGCATTGTTCTCGAGCCGGAAGCCGTGATTTACCGCTGTGAGGGTATTGTTGCGCAGCACAATCGGCTGATTGGCGCTACCTGCGCTGAGCCAGGCCATACCAATCTGAGCACCGTTGACGGTGTTCTGCTCGACCAAGACCTGGCTGTTTGCGCTTGACTGTGAAGTGAGACGGAAGGCCGTCTGATTGTTTAGGAGCGGATCATTATCAGCTGCAAGGTTCTCGAAGGTGTTGCCCTTGATGGTGATATTGCTGCTATGGGCATGGCCGTTCTCCCAGATACCGATCACGCGTTCAGGGCTGTTCGATTGAGTCTCTAATACGCGCACGGTATTGCCGATGATTTGCAAACCATCGTAGTTGGCGCCGCCGTGGGTATTGGACTGCATCGCCACAGAGCCTTCGCCCTCGCCATCGCCCTCACCATCGCCGTACAACTCGATCAGGTTATTGCTGATCGTAATATTGTTGCCTCGTGCATAGTGGATACCAATATTTTGGGAGGCATCAGCTGGAGCGACCGAGCTATGTACGTCGCGTGCTACTCGAATATGGTTGCCATCGATAGTGGTATTGTTAAAGGTGCCAGCTGGTGTGCCACCTAGGCAGCAGAAGAAGCCAATGGAGAAGTCGAAATCCAGAATCTTCAGATTCGAGAAGGTCCAGCCTTGGTTGACGCCCACATCATAGAAATAGAAAACACCTTCGAAGTTTACGGAGTCTTTGTCGCCCGGTCCCTGAATCGTCGCATCGCCTAAGGCGTTTGCGCGAATCGTTACATTGTTCACGTTGGCCGGAGCTTTGATCGTATAGTCATCGTCGCTGCCACTCACTTTATCGTTGCCCAATGCCCAGTCGGCATCGGCATAGGGCTGCGTCCAGTCGAAGGTGCCCGACAAAATGAACTCTTGGTCGCTCAAGGCACAGCCAACCGCATTGGCCAGCCTGCGATAGTTGTTGTCTGCCGCGCTTGTGTCTGCGCCCGCTGTGACTTGAATGCTTGTCGGATGCTGCCAACCAGGCGAGCTAGGGTCTGCATCTTCACCGTGGATCATCCAAGGTGCGAACTGGCCTAAACCGCTGAGACTCTGCCCCAAACCGCCGGGATTGTCGCTGCTGCTTGGGCCGCTCTGATCGTTCCACCAGTTACAGGTTAGGGTTGCATTGTTTGCTGCTACATTCAAGCTGCGTAAGCCCAATGTATTGTCAACTAACTGATTGTAGTTCACTACTGCGCTGGTATTTTGCGAATAGTCGCGCCCGAAGAACTCATCGTTTTGGTCGGCTTGCACTTGGTTGTGACCTTGTTGCAGTTGAATACCAACATCGTTCTCGCTCACATTATTGTTCAGCACACGATGATTGAGGCCACCTACGACGATTCCAAAACCGGTGCTTTGGCTGCCGGGATTATTCTGCTTAAAGCCGGTTACCGTATTGTTTGTCACCATCACGCCAGTAGTCGGTAGATGAACGCCATTGTCGGCGTCGGCTGTTCGTTCGATCACCGCGATGCCTGCGATATCACGCAACTCGTTGGTGCCTGTGGCTGTGAAAGGCCCGCCGCCTTTGCTGACCCGGTTGCCAGTCACCACCACGCTACCTGGCCCGCTGCTCGCACCATTGCCCTTAGCGTTTTTGATCTCGATGCCATAACGACCATACACAGTGATGGTATTGTTGCTCACTAGGTATTCACCGATACCATCTGGATCGTAGGCCAGCAAGGCGATGCCCGAGTCGGTGGCCTCTCCTACACCGGTTCCGCCCGACACAGTATTGCCGCTGATTCGTACATTGCGCGCGGCAAGTCCACTGTTTGGACCATCGTTCAGGTCGATGCCCGCGATACGATTGCGCAAGAAGGTGCTATTTTCAACGGTGATATTGGTCTTGCTCATGCTCTGCATCATGATGCCGCGACCCAGGCCGCTCAGATTGTTGTCATTGGCGATGACATTGGAAAAGCGGATATTCTGAATAGGCACAGAGCCAGCAAATGCGAAGCCAGCGCTAGCGTTTTGGCTGCTTTCAACCTCTTCAATAACAATCCCATCTAGGGCGATATTTTGGCTGAATACTCCAACCGAAAAATTGATGATTTTCAGCTTGGAGATGGTCACATTCGTTGCGCCTGCTGCGAAGGTGATGCCATTGCCTGTTTTGGTCACACCATCGAGAATGGTGTTAGGACCTTCACCTTCGAGCGTAAGGCTTTTATTGATCGTGACTGGGCCGTTATAGGTGCCTGCTGCCACATGAACGGTACCGCCTGCATCAACAGCTGCGACACCAGCCGCGATCGTCAACTTAGCATCATCGATGCTTGTACCACTGTTGCTATCTGAGCCGCTAGGACTGACATAAATGTCTGAGGCGGCTTGGACACGGGGAGTTGACCAAAGCCCAGAAAACGAAAGGATCAGCGCTAGAGCCGCAAAATAAGTCAAATAATACTTAGGCGAGAGACCTAAAACCGATTTCATACAGACTCTCCTTATAAAGGCTACACTGTCTACAGTTTGATATCCCTAGCTAAATGGGATACAAATTCGATGGATGGATGGAAATTGCAATAAAAAATATATTACGGCGCTGAACTTCCTTTCTGTTGAGGAATCATATGCTTACATACTATTGGTTACAAAATGTTAGTAAAAATGACTGTCTTATAGCCAGATCTAATGACGATTTATTCATATCTTAGTATTTTTATATTTCGTAGTAATTACGATATGAAGTAATTGTAAATAATTGTTTACTATCTTTACGATACACTCTAGCTTGCTCTGATCATTTTGTTGTCTATCAATCTGGCTGTTAAGAGGAGGAAATGCCAAATCTGCTAACGATATTCTTTGATAGCCTTGGGCTGAGCGAAAGTCCCCTCTTTTTGTTGTATGACATTTCGGCGGCATAGCCTCTTCTCCAACGAAGCTCCATGGCGCGTCCGCCTACGGCTACCAAGGTCCCGCCCGCCGCACAAGTCTGTAGTTGGCTGTGCGTCGCAGTCGCCCCCACACGAGCACGAGGCTAACGGTTTCCGTAAGATTTCGCGCTATCGCGTGAACTATGCACCCAAGCCTTTTCTCGCTTTTCGTCTTCACGTTCTTTCAAAGCAAGTCTCTAAACGGATTCGCTATGACTTGAATCTTGCGATTATTAGGGGATAGTGGCTCATGCGCTTGTATTGCTGTTGGGGATGTTTTGTGGGGGATCTTGAGAGGCTAAACAGCAATACAGCATATTCAGACATGCTGTATTGCTGTTCCAGCACGGTCTCGTGTTATATGTATCGAAGCGATACAGTACGGTATGTTAAAGAGATCAGGAGGAAAGCTCGAAGAGAGCGCTCACCAAGCCTGGAGTGTGTGCTCTACCATGCAGGGTTGCCTGTTGGCGCACCAAACTAAGATTGAGCAGACGAGCCGCCGCTTGGATATGAGGGTCTTGAATCACTGCTAGACTTGTCGCAGGGTCATAGCAATGAATGTTCACTTGGTCGAATCCAGCGGCTTGATAATGAGTGGCATTGATAGTGGTTGCTGGGTAACGAGCGAGAAATTCTTGGTCGCTGTAGGCTTGGCTAAAAACACTATCTGCCAGATTGATAAAACAAGTTCCGTCTCTGAACACCACAAATGCTTCCATTGTGCTCATATTGACCACAGAGGCTCTCTCTCCTCCAAAGGTTGAGGGAAGGCAACTTAGAGCCCAAAATCGCCCTTCGCTGCGGAAGTAGGCTGGCACCGTGCTTGTGATATAGGTTTTTAAGAGTTGACAGATCGCTTTATGCTCGGGCAATTGGGCCAATATCCGTAGCTTGTGCTGATCGCTGAGCAGTTTATGAGCCTCGATCTGGGGTCGCTGAGCGGCATGCATATCGCTGGGATTTTGGCCGCTCTCAAGCCAGACCTGCTGTTCTTCGGGAGTCAGAAGGATATCGAACTCGCTTGAACCGTAGGGCAGAGTGATATGGACTTTATTGTGGAGCGGGACATCGTAACTATCGAGGGTGTGAATAACCTCGCGCTCTTTAGCCCGTAGCAATGCGACCCTTTTAGGTAGGCGCCTAAAGCTCAAGCGCTCGATGTTGTCAAAGCGCAGCCTGTGTTGTTGAAAGCGCTTACAAACATCAAGCGACATGCCAACATAATAGCTATCATCGGATAGATGGAGGATGTAGAGGCCGGTTCGTTTCCCTTCTGGAAGCAGATCGTTGATTGAAGATCGCTGGCGGACATTGAAGGTTTGAGCAAATTCGAGTTGATCGAGTAATCTTTTGGTGAGAGATGGCATAGCAAAATATACTGATTGGAAGCGAGAAACGATGCTATGTCATCATAGTCAAAAGATTGTTTTTGGCAAATCCAATACTCATCGAGCGAGTGATAACAGATCCGATTACCTTCTTGTTGGCCTTCGGCAGAGTGGAACGTGACTCTTTTTGTTGTGTGAGATTTCGCGCTGCCGCGCGAAATCTCACACAACCCTTTTCCCGGCTTTTCGTTTTTCTGAGCGGAGAGCATGCAGGTCTTTAAACGGATTTGGTATCACTCAACTCTTCCCCGCTTTTTTGTTTGCCTACCTTGCGAGCGTGCACGTCTTTACAAGGGGATTTGCTATGATCTGTTTGGGTTATTGTGTATCTGGGCGGCCTCTCTTCTCGACGGCGACTACGACTGCATTTTGAGGGCGGGATGTTGGTAGCCGAAGGCGGACGCGCCAAGAACCGAATGGAAGGGAGAGACCTCGCCGCTATAGAATGAGCGCTCCTAAAACACCAAGGCTATTTGGTTTTCAGGCTAGAAGCAGGGCTGTTTGTATGCCCATTGCTTGCACCGCTGCTCGTATGCCGATTGCCATTAGGCTGTTGTAGTGCCGAAGCTGAACCGTTGCGCTGTTCCAAAGCTCGTTTAGGCTGGTTTGGCTTGCGCTGCGGAGTGTGCGCTTGTTCCGGCAGGCCGTTTTTGCTTGCTAGGAGTTTGATCGCATAAGCGATGCTGCTTTGCAAGGTTCCCTGCGTTACGATGCTGCTCATATCGACGCCCAAGCCGACTAAGGTTTGAGCCACCTCTGGGCGAATACCGCTGATAAAGGTTTGGGCGCCCAGCAAGCGGATAGCGTGGGCAGATTGTAGCAGCGAGCTGGCGACGGCTGTATCGACCACTGGCACGCCGGTGATATCGATGATGACGACTTTGGCTCGCAGGTTAACGGTGCCGTTGAGCAGGGTATCCATCACTTGTTCGGCCCGTTGCGAGTCGATCGTACCGATCAAGGGCATAATCACGATCTGTTCGGTTATTGGAATCAGCGGCGTCGAGAGTTCCGCTAGGGCCGATTTTTGGGCGTAGATAATCTCTTCTTGCAGACGGGCGCGCTGCTCTTCGACGATTTGGCGCTCTTGTGTCTCTTGTTGCAGCCGCTCGTACGAGATGCGCAGCTCTTCTGCGGTCTGTTTCGCCTGCTCGAACAACTGCGCATTCTCAAGCGCGATGGCCGCCTGCGAGGCCAGCAAGTTTAAGATCTCTAGCCGCTCGGTGCTAAAGACGTGGGTGACGAGTTTGTTTTCCAAGTAGATCAGGCCGAGCTGTCGCCCTTGGCTCACCAGTTGGAGACAGGCGATCGATTTGGATTGTTGCTCGACGATATAAGGATCGTGAGCGAAGCGGCCATCTTTGCTGGCGTTGTGAATCACCAGATTGCGGCTCTGATGCTGGGCGAAGCGAATTAGACTGATTGGTAGGCGTGCCTGATGGTGGTCTAGATCGCCCAGATGGAGCGTCAGCTGATCAGGATCGAGCGTCATCTCGGCTTCAAACATCAGCTCGGAATCTTTGACCAAGAGGAGAGCGCCTTTGTGGGCTCCGGCTCCCTCAAGCATAATCTGCATCAGCTTGCCCAAGAGCTCATCGAGCACCATCTCGCTGGCCAAGATCTGGCCAGCCTTGATCACGCTCGCCATGTCGAGCAGCTCACCGCGCCCACGGCTGGTGGTGGCTTGGCTCGTGCTTTGGCGCAATAGGCTGCTTGAAGTGCTTGAACTGGCTGCGTGTTCGAGCAATTCGGGGTAGGTTTGGTCGAGCCGTTGAACTTTTGCCAGCGCGCCCCAACGCAGATAGCCGTTGTAGGCGTCGGAGAGGTACATCTGAGCGATGCGTTGGCGCCCACGTTGGAGATAAAACTGTGCTGTCAACTCGTTGGCAAGCGCTTCAATATGGCGCAGATTATGTTCTTCGGCGGCTTCGATGGCGCGATCATAGAGCAGCGTCGCATCGTCGAAGCGCTCTTCGATGCGGGCCAGCTCGGCTGCGATCAGATCGGCCTTGGCGCTGAAGTTGGCAGGGTTATGCTTATTCCAGTTTTGAAAGCTCGTCAATAGCTGGGTGATCTTTTGGCGATAGTTGGCCTGTTGTTCTGGCGTAGCCTGATTGTACAAAGCTGCGTAGGTTAGTGCTTGGAAGAAGCGATATTCGCAGTTGTGCGGCATAACATCGAACAACATGGGCTTGTCGTCGATCAGATCGATATACTTCAGAACAAGCTCGTGCTCTCTCAGAAAGCCGAGCGTGATAACGCGCTGAATGCCGAAGAGAGTCAAGATGACTTCTATAGGCTGAGCGGCCAGAAATTCCTCTTCATTGAAGTTTTCCGAATCGAAACTGGTGGGGTTTGGCAGGCGACCCAACAGGGCGAGCGTCATCTGGTTAAACAGGCGCTTGATGTCGACAATGCCCATGTTGTTGGTGCTGACCAAAAAGTCGCCGTAGGTTTGAACATCGACCAGCATTTTCTGCAGTTCGGTGCCCTTCATATAGAGCAGAATCAGCAGGTGGACCGCCGAGTAACCTGCATAGTCGATATCGCCCGCTTCCAGACATTCCAAATAGGCTTCTTGCATTAAGCTGAAGCATTCGCTGTAGGGCTTGATCCAGTGGTAGACATAGCCCACAACCGACTGTTTGGCGCGCCCTGAAAGCTCGATTACTTGGGCGCGTTCGTTCATGCGCAAGCCGAGCTCTCCAAATTGATAGGCGCGTGGGAAGTCGCCCGTCATACGGGCCGTAAAGACGCCGTAGGCTCCATAGATCAGGCCCGAAAGCGGTGAATTGCCGTGGATCAGACTGATTCTGACCGGTTCGAGGGTGGTGAAGGCGAACATATTTGGCCCGACGTTGTAGGCCATCGAGACCCAGTTCATCAATAGGCGCAGAATCTGAACCTTCTCGGGATCTTCGATATCAGGCGCGTTGAAGATCGCTTCGCTGCTGCGCTCTTGCAACAAGCTATCGATCTCTGCTATCACCTTGGGCAGGGCGGCCGTCGCCTCTTCTTCGTTTCTAGGCATATCTGAGCCTAGAACTGCCAGGGCCTCGTGGATACAGTTGGCCGCTTCGGCGATCATCACGCGCTTGTTATAAGCTTCGAGGCGGGCCAGATAGACCTCGCTTTTGTCGAGCTTTGTGCGCAGCTGTTGCAGTTGAATAGCGAAGAGCTCTTGGCCTTTTTCGAAGCTGCCGCTCAGCGATTCGCTGATCGCGCTGATCAGATAGAGATCGCGACAGAGTTCGTACTGCTCTTGCCAGGCGTTTTCGGGCAGTAGCTCGCGGGCGACGCGCGTATAGGCGAGGGCTGAATCGAAGGCGCTGCTCGCGTGGGCGCGTTGGGCAGCCCGCAGATTGAGTTTGCAGAGCTCGATGCGCTCATCTGGCTGACCAATAAGCTGGCGCGCTTGGTTGAGGTGGTTGACGATCTCAAAAATGCGCTCGTCGAGCTGTTCTGGAGCTGTAGCTTGCAAGATCAGCCTGCCGATGGTATGGTGCAGGGCTTGGCGCTCCTTTTCGGGCAGCATGCTATAGGCCGCCTGTTGCACACGGTCGTGCAGGAAGCGACAACGCGTATCGAAGTCTTTGAGATCGTCGAGCTTGTCGCTTTGGTGGGCGCTAGCCAAGTAGCTTTGCAGCAAACGAATATCATCGCTTAGGGGCAACACCAAGCCCTCGTCAAGGGCCTCTTGTAGGCCTTGTAGTGTGCTGGCCAAATTGCTCTCGCTCACGATCGCAAGGGTGTGTAGATCGAAGCGGTTGCCGATGCTGGCGGCTCGCATCAGGGCGTTTTGGGTAGCGCTTGCAAGCCGTTGTAGCTTATTGACCATAAATTCGACCACGTTATCGGTGGCGAGCGCCTTTTCGATGGCTGCGAGGTCCCATTGCCAACCGTGCTGCTCCTGCGAAAAGACCACGATCCGATCTTCGTGGAGCGTTTTTAAAAACTGGTTGATGAAGAAGGGGTTGCCGTGGGTTTTGTTATGAATGATGCGGGCCAGGGCTAGGCTCGCTTCTGGGCTCGACTGGAAGGTGTCGGCGATCAGATCGCGCACATTTGTAACGTTAAGCGGCTCGAGACGCAGAGTAGTGACCGCCAGTTTTTGGGCCTTGAGTTCGTCGATGATCATGCTCAAGGGGTGGCCTGCCAAGACTTCATTGTCGCGATAGGCCCCTATCAAGAGCAGATGTTTGCTTTCGCTTTGGCTGAGCAGATAGTGTATACAGCGCAGCGAAGCGATATCGGTCCACTGTAAGTCGTCGAGGAAGAGCACGAGCGGATGCTCAGCTTGGGCGAAGACGCTTAAAAAGCGCAGCAGGGTGCGGTTGAAGCGCGCTTGAGCTTCGTTTGGCGAGAGCGGGTTGGGGCTTGGTTTTGGTCCAACCACTTGTTCTAGCGCTGGCAACACTTCAACTAATACAGCGAGATTGCTGCCAACTTGTTCTTCAAGCTGTTCTTTGTAGTGCTCGATCTGCTCGCTTGGTTGGCGCAGCACCTGTTCGACCAGCTCATTGAGCGCTTGCAGCAGCGAGGCGTAGGGGATATCGCGTTTGGTTTGGTCGAATTTTCCTCTGATAAAGAAGCTGCGCTGACCCACGATCGGCTTATGGATTTCGTTGATCAGGGCCGACTTGCCCACGCCGGAATAGCCGCTTACCAATAATAGTTCGCTGGGGCCTGTGCTAACCCGTTCGAAAGCTTCTAACAAGCTGCGCAGCTCTTGTTCGCGCCCATAGAGTTTTTGCGAAATGCGCAACCCTTCGGCCAAGTCATGTTTGGCCAGCGGGAAAGGTGCGATCTCGCCGTGCTGTTGGAGGCGTTCGAGACAGAGTTGCAGATCGGCTTTTAGGCCTTCCGCTCGCTGGTAGCGGTCTTCGCTGCTTTTGCTCAACAGCTTCAGAATGATCTGCGAGAGCACCTCTGGGATGTTCGGGTTCACCTCGTGGGGGGGAATCGGGCTGCGAGCGATATGGCTATGCACCAATTCGAGCGCATCTTTGCCTTGGAAGGGCAAAAAGTGTGTGAAGATTTGATAGAGTGTGACCCCTAACGAGTAGAGATCGCTGCGATGATCGACAGCGCGGTTCATGCGCCCGGTCTGCTCGGGCGAGATATAGGCCAGCGTGCCTTCGAAATGGCTGCTGGGACTAATTGCAGCATCTTGTTGTAGGCGGCTGGCGATGCCGAAATCGGTGATTTTAAGGACTTTGCTGGTTTCGTTGTAAATAATATTGTGCGGCTTAATATCCTTGTGGATAATGCCGTGACGATGGATCTGAGCTAGACTCTCGCTCAATTTAATTGCGATCTCGAGACCTTCTTCAAGGGCAATTGTTCGCTGTTCAAGGATGTGTTGCAAGGATTTCCCAGCGATGTCTTCCAAGATCAGCAGAGGGGTGTTATCGCTATACTCAAGAGAAATAACATTTACAATCCCATCAAGATGAAGATCTTTGATAAGCTCATACTGGTGGACGATTCGGGCTAATTCGCGAGCGCTTGGCTTGTTTGACTTGCTAGTTTTGACAATGACTGATTGCTGGTCGGCGAGACGTGTGGCACGATAAATAATGCTCTCTCGACCCTGGTGCAATGTTTCAGATGGAATGTAGGAGGGGCTTTGCATAAAAACCTTCTCGCCTTGTCTAAAGCTAGTGCTTTGTAAGTAGCCTGTACTTTGGTTTTTTGCGTCGAGTCAGCTTTGTTGTATCCGGTCTGTCCTGTAAAGGAGCTAAACTGGGCTTTGCAAAGTTGTGTAAGTGAAGTACTAGTTGATCTATAACGAAACAAACGAGTACTCTGTTTTGTCTGGAGTAAATAATGGTAAAGTATGTGTGGAATTGTTAAATATATGCCATGCTAGCATACTTTTTGTAAAATTCAATAGATTCTTTCGTGTAAATTAAAATAAACACTAGTAATTTAACTATTATGATTAGGAGTGTAAGTTTTCTTGTTTTTGTTTATAAAGCTACTTGATATATGAATATAACAATTTGAAGTTGTGATATGGTTAGGCTTTTGATGATTTTTTGGTTATTTATTTTGGTATATGTTGATATAGATCTTAATGCGTGAGATGTGTTGAAAATATTTGATTTGTTGCTTATTGTGGGTTCATTTTTAAATAGCAATGATTTAAGAGGTTTGTTGTGATAGATCTAGCGTTTAGAGGATAGAAAATAAAACGATCGATAGGAAGCCTGTTTGTGTGCTTGGATTTTTGGGGGCGGCTTCCGTGCACAGTCAGAACGGACCTCATTTGTTGGGCGGGATGTTGGTAGCCGTAGGCGGACGCGGTTGAGCTTGGATGGGAGGACAAAACTTCGACGCCAGAGCGCTGAAGCGATCAAGCGGAAGTTGCTATTAAGAGAGCAAAAGAGCCGGAATAGAACGCTTCAGGTGGAAGCGCCTGTTCCGGCTGTTGTATGCTCTGGGAGGGTGTTATTAGCTAGCTCTTCGTTTGGCGATCTCGGCGCGAACGATCGGCGCGACTTTGGTGCCGAAGAGCTCGATGGCGCGCATTACCTTCTTGTGTTCGATCGGCCCGACGCCCATTTGGAGCGTGAAGCGCTGATGCTTAAAGTGCTCGTATTGGAAGAGGATCTTTTCGATCACTTGATCGGGCGAGCCGACAAAATTCGAGCCGCGCAGACCGCGTGCACTCTCTAGGTGTTGGCGGGTGATGGTGCCCCAGCCGCGTTCGCGCCCTAGGCGATTCATAGTTTGGGCGTAGGAAGGGAAGTAGTCGTCGGCGGCTTGCTGCGAATCGTCGGCGATAAAACCGTGCGAGTTGATGCCGAGCGCGAGTTTGGCCGGATCGTGGCCAGCTTGGCGAGCGGTCTCGCGGTAGAGATGGGCGAGCGGCGCGAACTGTTCGGGCAGGCCGCCGATAATGGCGATAACCATGGGCAGGCCCAGCGAGGCGGCGCGCACCACCGACTCGGGCGTGCCTCCTACACCGATCCAGACCGGAAGCGGATTTTGGACCGGGCGGGGATAGATGCCCAAGTTTGTGAAGCTGGGTCGGAAGTGGCCTTGCCAGCTGACTCGTTCGCTCTCGCGCAGGCGTAACAGCAGGTCGAGCTTTTCTTTAAACAGTTCGTCGTAGTCGTTGAGGCTGTAGCCGAACAGCGGGAATGATTCGATAAACGAGCCGCGCCCCGCCATGATCTCGGCTCGACCATTTGAGATCAAGTCGACGGTGGCGAACTGCTGAAAGACCCGCACAGGGTCGTCGGAGCTGAGCACCGTGACCGCACTGGCTAGGCGGATACGCTTGGTGCGCGCTGCGGCTGCCGCAAGAATGGTGGCTGGCGAAGAGGCGAGATATTCGGGGCGGTGGTGCTCGCCGATCCCGAAGACATCGAGGCCCACTTGGTCGGCGAGCTCGATGGTTTCGAGCAGCTCGGCCATACGTTGCGCTCCGCTGATACGAACCCCGGTCACAGGATCTTTGTCGAATTCTACAAAGCTGAAAACACCTAATTCGAAGGGTTGATCTGTTTGTTGAGATACATGTGGCATTGAAACTGAACGTCTTTCTATATCCATAAGAATAAAAAGCTCTTGGGCAAAGAATAAAAGTGTTTCGAAAATGCTTGCCCTTGAGCATTTCGCTAAATGCTCCGCTGCATAGAGCCGCTCGTCCACTCAGTTTGAGGCCCATGGTGGAGAACTGTCTGAAAGCGCAGTAGTTGGCTGTGTACTCCGTAGGCTATATTAAGGCAGTATAGCGCATATCTTACTGTCTTGGCTTGTAAACAAAATAGCGATCTAACTTGAAGACGAATCGAGCGCTACTTTAGCTTCGAAACACTCCTAAAAGTGACGATGGCGTCTGGTTTAAGCTGCGAAAAGCGCAGCTTGATCTAGAGCGATGAGCCGTTTGCAGAACGCATACAAAGAGATCTGGCATTGTGTATGCCAGATCTCCCAAATGCTGAAGCTATAGGCCGAAGAATTAGGCGCTCTTGCTGCGAGCCGCCTTGAGGGCGTTTGCCCACCAGACCAGATCGTTGAGCATGGCATCGGCGCTTGGCTTAAGGTGTGGCAGTTCGTTCAGGGGTCGACCCTCCTTAACGGTTGCCATAAAGTCGGCGCCACCGATGTGAACAGCGCTCTTGACGGAGGCCATCTGCAGTTCGACCGCGATCAGGCGTAGATGCTCGATCGCGCGAGCGGCGCCGACGCCGCCGTAGCCGAGGTAAGCGGCAGCCTTGCGCTTCCACTCAGGTGAAGCGTAGTCGAGGGCATTCTTGAGTGCGCCCGAGATGCTGTGGTTGTATTCGGCAGTGATGAAGATATAGCCGTCGAATTCGTCGATCTTCTTCTGCCAGCGCTGGGCGACTTCGCTTTTGCTGGGCGCCCAAGCGTTCGAAGCGACTTCCTCGAAGAAGGGCAGCGGATAGTCGCGCAGGTCGACGATCTCGACCTCCATATCGCCGCGCTCTTTGGCGATATCATAGATCCATTCAGCAGGCTTGTGACCGAACCGTGTTTCGCGGGTTGTACCGATGATGATAGCGATCTTTGGTAAGCTCATTGTTCTTGTTTATTCTTTCAACTAAGATCTTAACAACAATTGATGGCTGTAGTATGCAATGTTGTTATCCTTTTAAGTGTCCTTGAAATACGTCCATGCTGATTTGTAAAGGAAATATTTGATTATATAGCGCTGAGATTCGTTTTTGCTTGTTAGGAATAGTGAAAAAGATTTTAAGCTCTAGCATATTCGACAGAAAGATGTATACTGAACGAAGTGTTGGGTAACCGAAGGAGTGAAGCATGTCTAGGCAACTTCGAATGCAATTGCCTACAGTTATAAATAAGCAGCTTACGCTTGCCGAGCATACGATCGAGGTCGAGAGCCCTGAGTGGTATGCTTGGCTACAGGCTGTGGAGACTCAGAGTTTTCGTTGGCAAGGCGAACAAGGAGCGATGACGGTACGGCGCGAGCTCAAGCGCGGGCGCCCCTATTGGTATGCCTACCATAAACGGCGCGGCAAACTCCTCAAGGCCTATGTTGGGAAGAGTGAGGAGTTATCGCTAAGTAAACTTGAAGCTACGGCTAGTTGTTTGCTTTCCGAGGGAACGCAAGCTCAATCTTGCTTGGAAATGCGCTTTTTAGGTCATCCCGAGCTGTTGCGCAACGGCAAGCCGATCACAGGCCTAACCAACAAGGCGCTCTGCTTTTTGGCCTATTTGATCTATCGCAGAACGCCTCAGAATCGCGATCACCTTTTGGCGCTCTTTTGGCCGGATAGTTCGACAAGTGCAGCGCAGAAGAATCTGCGTAATCTGCTCTGGTCGATCAAAAGTACACTCGATTTCGAACTGATCGAGGTTCAAGGCGACAAACTCTGCATCAACAGCGAACTGTTCGGCCAGAATTCGAGCCAGTTCTGCGATCTTTTCTCGTATATGAACACCTGCCATGAGGAAGAAGCGACCAACAATTTGCTCCCCGAACAACAAGTACCGCTTCACAGCCTTGAAGAGCGTGTTCGGCTCTATCGCGGGCGCTTTCTCGAAGGGGTCTCTTTCGAACACGAAGTCGATCTGGATCTCTGGTTGACCATTCAGCGTGAGCAGTTTCATCAACACTTTCTCTGCGCGGTTATACGCCTGATCGATGTCTACCGCGAACAGCAGCTCTGGTCTCGTATGATTCAGGTGGCTCAGCAGGCAGTCGCCTTTGAGCCATGCGAAGAGCAGCTCTATGTGGTGCAGATGGAGGCTTGGGGCCGCTTGGGGAATCGCAGCGCGGCCCTGCGTGTTTACGAGCTCTTGCGAAACGTCTTATTACGCGAACAGGGGATCGAGCCTTTGGAGGAGACAAAGCGGCTGCGCGATATGATCGCTCGGGGTCTGTTAGGCCCACAGCTGAGTATATCGCTGGTGCAAAAGCGCCAGCTTGTGTTTGGCTAAGCTGTTGGAGCAACCGTTTGTGCTCTTAGATCGCTAGGCAATGATACATCAGAACAGGTGTTGAGAGAGATTTTGAGCGATAACGTTAAATCTCCCTCAACAAACATTGTGTTCCTAGATGCGTTCAACTAGAACGTATTACGTGGATTGTGAAGCATCTCTAACTTTGAGATTGTGATCTGTAAATGCGATCTTGAGTTTCGCATTTGGCTCAGATGGCGCCAACAACGCTAGGACGAGTAACACGCTATCTTGAGCGGATAGGGATAATAGTTGCTATTGTTCGCCTGATAGCTCTGTGTTACATCCGGCGTGTTTTTGCTCAGAATGGGCTTTGGAATGTGTTATATGTAGGCTCCATAGTTGCTGGCGTAGCTCCAGGTGAGCTATCGATCTTCCTATTTTAAGCGATCAGTTTTTGGCCCAGCGAATCACAGCACAGAGCAGATCGGGCACTTGATTGTGGTTGATCGCTGTAAAAAACTCGGGCGCCTGCTCAGCGTTCACCACATGCGAAATCGTTCTGCCCCAAGGCAATGCCCCGCTCGCTATCAGTTTGATCACGGCGCGGCGGGCGGGCGCGAGGCCATCGTTGCAGGGGTAAAAGGCGGTCAGCTCTTTGCCGTGGGGCACCAAAAAGTGGTACGAGATCGGCGCATTGCCGTAGTTGCCCAAAAAGACAAAACTGCCCCGTTTGCGCACCAACTGAAAGGCAGTGTCGAGGTTGGCTGCCACGCCCGTTCCTTCAAACACCACATCGGCGCCGCCCGGTGCGATCGCCTCGACTTGGGCTCGAAGGTCGCCGCTGCTCGCATCGAGAACGTGATCGATGCCGAGGCGGCTTGCCAGCGCCAAGCGAGCAGGGCTCAGATCGACCCCGATGGTGACAGCGCCGCGCAGATTCGCCGCCAAGAGAGCGCCCAAACCGATCGGCCCCATACCCTGCACCAAGACCCTATCGCCCATGCGCACGCCCGCCATGTCGACGGCGTTAAAGCCGACCGCTGGCAGCACAAAAGTCGAGCTGAGCATTTCATCGGCGTTGGCTGGCAGGTGGGCTATGCCTTCGGCCTTGCTGGGTGCGATAATCGCGTGTGAGCAGTGCGTGCCTGCCGCCGTATTGACCCGCTGCCCCCTCAGCTCCATAGGCAGGTAGTTGCGGCGATAGTAAACTTTGTCGCCCACGCTGTAGCCCTCGACTTGGCTGCCGACCGCGCTGACCCGCCCGACCGCTTGGTAGCCTGTGCAGAGCGGAAACGGCCCCCAATCGAGTTTTTTGCGAACCAGCGCGAACTCGGTGCCGACGCTGACTCCCGAATAGATCGTTTCGATCAAAATCTCGTCCGGTTTGATCTGGGGAAGCTCGAAAGTTTCGAGCGAAAAGCGCTGCTGATCGTCACAGATCAAAGCTTGGGCAAAGCTCATAACAATCGCTTTCTTTGCAAACGATAGAGCCTCCATTGGCTCTACAACAGCACACTAGCCTGTCGACTCAGGTCTCGTTTTCGCATTCGCTTGTTTGGTTTCGCATGTTGACGGAGAGGTCCCTAGCATCCATTCGGCTTCTAGCGCGTCCGCCTTCGGCTATCAACAGGTAGCTCACTCCATTCGGCTGCTATCTGTCGCTACCGAAAGGCCGTCGCAAACTCAACGATGCGCATCCATCCCCTATGCCTAAAAGCGCTTATTCCATAGCGAGCTGACGGGCGATCTCCGGCTTGACCGGATAGAGCTTCTCTGGCGGCAGCAGACGTTTAGCTTGTTCGGCCCGCCCTGTGCGCAGCAGATCGCGGATCTTCTTGGTGCGCGGCGTGTAATCGACGATCTCAACGACCCATTCATCGACATAACGCTCGATGACATGGCGGCTGAGCCCGACTTGGATGGCATTGTAGCCTGGGTCTGCGCCGCGCAGCGAGCGGTCGGGGTCCCACTGGATATGTACCTGAGCTTGTTCAAACTGTTGCTGCCAAGCTTGGTACGAGCCGTGGATTTTGGCTTCGTAGCTGGTTAGAGCGCCTAAGCTGAGCGCTTCTTCCCAGCCCTCGCGCTTGATGCGCACAGCCAAAATATGCTCTTGGTTGGGCTTCTGGCCCCAATTGCTGCGCTCCATCAGCCAAAGAAACGAAGGCTTGATCCAGGTCATGCGGCGCAGCGAAAACGGTGTCACAAAACGCTGCTGTTGCAATGCAGGCAGGGCGATGGCGGCGGAATAGGCTTGGTAGACCACAATGGTCGAGGCGTCGTAGTCGGCCCTGATGGCGTTTTTCAGTGACATAACACTCTCTATCAGGAAGCGCTTTGGGCAGGGGAAGAGTCAGTAGGTCGTAAGACCATTTCGCTGATTGTGCCCACCAAGTCGCCATGTTGCTCGCGGGTAACACGCTTGATCTCTTGCCATTCTTGGTCGGCCATAAAGCGCTGCCAAGCGAGCTTCATCTCCTCTTCGTTGGGCCACTCGAGCAGATAGACGAACCTTGTGCCTTGCTCGGTTTTACTCTCCCACATATGGACGATCTTAAAGCCGTATGTCGCCATGATGCGAGCCGCGTGGTCGCGAAAACGTGCGTGGAAGGCGGCTTTGTTGTGCTCAAAGATCTCGTAGATCCGCAGTTGATGTATCATCAGCGTCCTTCCTTCCGACTAACGAATCGAAACAACCCTCCCTGCGGTGATCCTTTCCAGATCTTTGGGCGTAAGCGGGAAAACGCTGTGGGGCGTGCCGCCCGCCGCCCAGATCTCTTCGTATTGCAGCAGGTCGCTGTCGATATAGGTCTCGAGCTTTTCTAGATGCCCAACCGGAGCGACTCCGCCGATCACATAACCCGTCACTCGGCGCACAAATTGGGCGTCTGCCTTGGCGATCGGCTCGCCCACGAGCTCGGCGAGGCGCTCTTCGTTGACGCGGTTCGAGCCGCTGGCGATCACCAAGATGGCTTTGTCGCTTTGAGCGCCGCGAAAGACCAGTGATTTGGCGATCTGGCTGACGCTGCAGCCGATGGCATCCGCCGCTTGCTGCGATGTGCGTGTGCTTGCTTCCAGCTCAAGGATCTGACTTGTTAGGCCCAGCTCTTGTAAAGCCTGTTGGACGCGTTGGGTGCTTGCACTTAAGGCCATGTGTTTCCTCTCATAATTTGGGGATTTTTGGCTAAGTATACATGCAGCCCTAAGCTCAAGCAATCCATATAAAAGCTGATCTCATCGGAAATTCGTTTGATTAGTTTTTATTTGGTCTTCGGCCGAGTGGAACGTGACAACTTTTCCATTCAACGGGGTTGTTATCATTTGAAGCTCGTTTGGCTCAGGCTATGTTAGGCGGCCTTTCCATGCCAAATAGCAGCCGAATGTAATGAACAAACTGTTGATAGCCGTAGGCGGACGCGCTAGAAGCCGAATGGATGCTATGGACCTCTCCGCCAGAGCATTGAAACGATCGAGCGGGCTTGCGCTAACGAGCGTTAACAGAAGAGCGTAGGGCGGATCGTATGACCCGCCCTGTTGCAAGCGCCTAACCTGAGTGGGAGCCTAATCCCATTGCAGGCTGGCGGCGGCTTGGTATTCGTTGACGCGTGTCTCGAAGAAGTTCTTCTCCTTAGTAAGGTCGATCGTTTCGCTCATCCACGGGAAGGGGTTGGGCGTGTGGTAGCGTGCCTTGAGGCCGATGCGCTCAAGGCGGCGGTCTGCGATATAGCCGACATACTGGCGAAACATATCGCTGCGCAGGCCTAACACGCCGCGCGGCAGACAGTCTTCGGCGTAGGCGACTTCGAGCTCGACGGCTTCATCGATCATTTCGATGACCTCGCGCTGGAATTCCGGCGTCCAGATCGTGGGGTGCTCGGCTTTGATGCCGTTGATCAGATCGATGCCGAAGTTGAGATGCACGCTCTCGTCGCGCAAAATGTACTGGAACTGCTCGCCGACGCCCGTCATCTGGTTGCGGCGATGGAAAGCGAGCATCATCACAAAGCCGCTGTAGAAGAAGATGCCCTCCATAATCACGTAAAAGCCGATCAGATTGCGCACGAGCTGGCGAACGCCCTCCTCGCTCTCGGTCGAGAAGTTCGGATCGAGCAGCGACTCGGTTAGGCGCATTTCGAAGGCGTCTTTGCGCGCGATGGCCGGGATCTCGTGGTACATATTGAAGACTTCGCGCTCATCGAGGCCGAGGCTATCGACGATATAGAGGAAGGTGTGGGTGTGAACCGCCTCTTCGAAGGCTTGGCGCAGTAGGTATTGACGGCATTCGGCGTTGGTGATCTGGCGGAAGATCGCCAAGACGATGTTGTTGCCGACCAGACTCTCGGCGGTCGCAAAGAAGCCTAAATTGCGCATAATCACCAAACGCTCATCGTCGCTGAGTTTATTCGACTTCCAGAGCGTAATATCTTGAGCCATCGAGACTTCGGTTGGCATCCAATGGTTGGCGCAGCCGTTGAGGTAGTGCTCCCAAGCCCAGTGATATTTGATCGGCATCAGCTGGTTGACATCGACGTGCAGACAGTTGAGCAAACGCTTGGCGCTTGTTTCGATTCGGCTATGCATGGCTTTCCTCTCGGCTATTGGCAGGCTTCACAATCGGGATCGTCGAGCGAGCAGAGCTGGCCCGCGCTCGTTTCAGGGCGTTCGACGCGGATCTGTTGCGAGGCGCTTTGGCTCTTCATCCAGCGCGGCTGAATGCCGAAGCGGTTGATGTCGAGGGTCGATTTTTCGATCTGGGTGGCGGCCCGAGCGCGCAGGTAGTAGGTCGTTTTCAGACCTTTGCGCCAGGCCAACAGGTAGAGCTCGCTCAAAGCGCGCCCGTTTGGCTCTAGCACATAGAGGTTGAGCGACTGGCTCATATCGATCCACTTTTGGCGGCGGCTGGCGCTCTCGATCAGCCAAACGGGCGCGAGTTCGAAGGCGGTGCGGAAGCGCTCGCGCAATTCGGGCGGAATGCGCTCGATGACTTGAATCGAGCCGTCGTAATACTTCAACTCGCTGAGCATCTGCTCGTCCCAGAGCCCCAGAGCTTGGAGCTCGCGCACCAAAAAGCTGTTGATGAAGGTGAAGTCGCCCGAGAGATTGCTCTTGACGTAGAGGTTGGTGTAGTCGGGCTCGCAGGACTGGCTGACTCCGGCGATATTGGCGATGGTAGCGGTCGGCGCGATCGCCATCAGATTGCTGTTGCGCATGCCGTGGCGGGCGATGCTCTCGCGCACCGGCTGCCAATCGAGGCGTATTGTGCGATCCATTTCGACTGCTTGGCCGCGTTCACGCTCCAAGAGCTCGATCGTGTCGATCGGTAGCAGGCCGCGATCCCATTTCGAGCCTTTGTAGCTGCTGTAAGCGCCGCGCTCGGCGGCCAGCTCGCTCGACGCCAGAATGGCGTGGTAGCTGATCAGCTCCATCACTTCGTCGCTAAATTCGAGCGCTCGCTCGCTGGCGAAGCTCAGCTTTTGCAGATGCAGCGCGTCTTGCAGGCCCATCAGCCCCAAGCCGATCGGGCGGTGGCGCAGGTTGGCGTTGCGCGCCTCGGGCGTGGGGTAGAGGTTGATATCGATCACATTGTCGAGCATGCGAATCGCAATGCGCACCGTTTCGGCCAATTGTTCGCGGTCGAGCTGGCCCGCGCGCATGTGGGCGACCAGGTTGATCGAGCCGAGGTTGCAGACCGCCGTCTCGTCGTCGCTGGTGTTGAGCGTGATCTCGGTGCAGAGGTTGCTGCTGTGCACCACGCCCACGTGGTCTTGAGGCGAGCGAATATTGCAGGGATCTTTGAAGGTGATCCAAGGGTGGCCGGTCTCAAACAGGCGGGTGATCATCTTGCGCCAGAGATCGAGCGCCGATACGCGCCGCCAGAGCTTGATCTCGCCCGCCTCGGCCTTGCGCTCGTACTCGACATAACGATGGGCGAAGGCCGCACCGTAGAGCTCGTGCAGATCGGGCACCTCATCCGGGCTGAAGAGCGTCCAGTGGCTGTTAGCTTCCACCCGCTGCAGAAAGAGATCGGGGATCCAGTTGGCGGTGTGCATATCGTGGGTGCGGCGGCGCTCGTCGCCCGTGTTTTTGCGCAGGTCGAGAAACTCTTCGATGTCGTAGTGCCAAGTCTCGAGGTAGGCGCAGACCGCTCCTTGGCGTTTGCCGCCCTGGTTGACGGCGATGGCGGTGTCGTTGGCGACCTTCAGGAAGGGCACGATCCCCAGACTTTGGCCGTTGGTGCCGTGGATATGCGCTCCCAGCGCGCGCACGCGGCTCCAGTCGTTGCCCAAACCGCCGGCCCACTTCGAGAGCAATGCGTTATCGCGGATGGCTTTGAAGATCTGGCCCAGATCGTCGCCGATTGTGGTCAGAAAGCAGGAGGAGAGCTGGGGGTAGCAGGTTCCCGCATTGAAAAGGGTCGGGGTCGAGGCGACGAAGCGCAAGCTGGAGAGCTGTTCGTAAAAGCGGATGGCCCACTCGTTGGCCTGCTCTTCGTTTAAGGCTAGGCCCATGGCGACCCGCATCCAGAGGAATTGGGGCAGCTCGATCGGGCGCCCGTCGACTCGTATCAGATAACGATCGACAAGCGTCTGCAAGCCCAAGAGCTGAAACTGTAGGTCGCGTTCGGGGCGCAGCGCGGCGCCCAAGCGTTCAAGGTCGAAGCGCTGCAGATCGGGCGAGAGGCGTCCTGCAGCGATGCCCACTTCCAGATAGCGCCGCCACTGCTCGCGATAGACCGTATCGGCTTGCCGCAGGCTCACCGGCCGCTCGCTGAGCTGGCTGTAGAGCTGTTGCAGCAGCAGACGTGCGGCGACGTAGCTGTAGTTTGGCTCTCGTTCGATTTGGGCGCGGGCGGCGAGCGCCATGCTACGCGCGATGTCTGCTTCACTTGCTCCGATAAATAGCTCGCATTGAACCGCTTCAAATAAACCCTTTGGGTCTGTTCCCGTTAGACCGCTACAAGCATCTTCTAAAGCCGCCAAGATGGCCGCATCTTGGTCGAGCAGGTCGGCTGCTCGGGCCGCAAAACTTTGGGACATGCTTGATCCTTTCCACAAAAAAAGCTCACCACGCGCGTGATGAGCATCGACTAGCATCCCCAAAGGGTGAGCTGTTGTCACTCGCCCTTTGGCGCGAAGGGCATACTGAGGACACTTCTAGTTAGGCATTCGGACTTTTACCGCTGCGCGACAGTCCCGGAGTTCCACCGGGTTCCCCTACAAGGCTTACGCGACGACACGCAAGACTAGAAGATCTATTCAGTTGATGTGCTACATCTAGTGTAGCCGGAAAGATTATAGCACTAAATAGGATAATTGCAAGCCGCGCCGTTTGGCAGGCTTGTGCTGTATAGATGGCACGCTAGCACCTTTTGCTGCTCTCAGACTGATCGTTTTTCGGTTGAGGAATCAAAGAGTTTTCGCACTGTGCTGAAAATGCGAGCGGTTTTGCAACGATTTGTATCTAATAAGAGTGAAAGCATAAGAATTCTGTCTTGGTAAAAAGGTTTATTCAGATACACAGATGATTCGTGGATTCCGCGACTAGATCAGTGAGGGTCTTAGCAATGAACATGACGCGGCGAAAGCAACTTGAGGAGCTGCGAAACCACTTACTCCAACTCCGCAAGGAGCTTGAACAGCAGAAGAAACAATTGGGGCAGCTGCTTCCTCCCACGCTGGAACAGAATCTAAGTGAAATCTATAACTCGTTGGAACGGACGAATAGTGAGCTAGCGCGACTTCCGCCATCAGAAGCGATCGCGCTTGTATGTTGTGATCCTAACAAAGAAATCCCCCCGTTTGCTCAGCAGATCGTCCTCGATTGCTGTCACTACTACACTTCTCAAGTGTCAAGCCCTGAGTTCTGGAAAAAGCGATTCTGGAGCGATTTGCTCCCTCTTCGCCAGAAGTTTCAAGCCTACGCAAGTAGCGATCTCGCCCTCTGTGTTTCAGCGCCGCTTAGCGTGTCTGTCGCTTTAGGCTACTTTGCACAAATGCACGCCAACAATCCTATTTGGATCGAAATAGATGGTACTTGGTGGCAAACACGTGCATCTGAGCAACCGTTAGCGCTTTTATCTGTCGATCTCGCTCAGAAGACACAACACGAGTCGCGCTGTTTAAGTATTGAACTCGATCTGTTACCCCATAGCGATTGTGTCGGCTCGTTGAGCGATCAAGTCACTCGATCTATCGATGCCTTGGATTTGCCGATAAATATGCGTTATCAAGTTCGGTTGCGCCATGATCAAGCGCTTGCTAACCCAAGACAGCTTCAGGCTGTTAGTGCTCAACTTCAGGAACTTCTAGCCGACATACGTCGAACTTATGCGAACGACCCTATTCATCTATTTATTGCCGCAACAAGCTCAGTCGCTGTAAGCGTTGGCAGCAATTTGATTGGTTTCGAGCCTTTTCAGTGCTATGAGTTTTCTTCTGAACAGCAACATTTCCTTCCCACTTGTATGATCGAGCCTGTTGCCTGAACTAGTAAGAGATAAGCGTTTTTCTGAGATTTTGTAACTAATAGCATAGAGAACAAGATTTGGATTGGAAGCAGAAGCTATGGCGAACACACAATCCATCGATGTCCCTAAGATCTTGATAGCCTCTCTCAAACAGAGCGTAGCCAAGCTAAGCCCCGCTGTATCGGTCGATTTTGAGGCGCTTAAACAATTCCTGATCGAGCTTTTCGATCCGAAAAAGGCAGCACAATCGATCAATAGCGACGAGATCAATGCTCAATTGGCTCGTCTGCATGCCCTTATTCCACCTGAAGCGGCTCGCATCGACTTGGTGTTGGGCGGCGCAACCAAGATCAAAGAGTATGTCTTTGAATCGCCGCGCCTCTCGGAGGTGCGTGGTGCCAGCGCCCTCTTGGATTGGATCAATGAGAAGGCCGTGCCAGCGCTCTGGGATGCGCTGAGCTTGCCCGATGGCGTGAAAGGCTGCGAGTTGATCATCTACGCGGGCGGCGGCGGTCTGCTGGCCTTTGCGCCTTTCGGTCAAGGGCAGGCGCTGGCCGATCAGATCGAGCAGACCTATACCAAACATACCCTCACCGCCAATAGCGTGGCCGTGGCCGAGAGCTTTCATATTTTGGAGCTGCGCTATGGTCGGCTCCGCCTGAATGAGCAGAACCAGATCGCATACTGGTACGAAGATTTCGAACGCGATCTGCAGTCCAACGATCCTCGAATTAAAGAGCAGCTTGAAGCCTACTACTACGGCAAAGAAGGCGAAAGCGGTCAGGAGCGCTTTTTGCGGCGCAAAACCTTCGGCGAATTGGTGACCTTGCTCGCCAACAAGCAGAATCGGCGGCGCGACCAACTGCACCATCTTCAGGGCCAGAGCCGTTGGCTGCCGCTCTATCAGCTCAACCCGTGGCATCAAGTCTGTCAAAGCAGCGGCAATCGTCCGGCGAGCCTAGCGCGCCAACTCAACACGGGCGGCCGAATCCACTATCTAAGCGAAGCGTCGGCGCGCAAGCAGTATGTGGGTGAGCTGCTGAAATATGACCACTCCGCATCGAAGACAGAGAAGAGCTGGTTTAGCGATGAGCGTAATAATGCTTGGAGCGAGGAGATTAAAGATCTGAGAGCTAGCTCTTGGGAGCGACAGTGGGAAAAAGCTTTGTGCAATGAGCTTAGGGATACGGCCTATGCCGAAGTCTTCCGAGACCTAAATGCCAAGGAGGTGCGCAGCGCCTCTGATGTGGGCGAGATCGCCCAAGCCTCGCACCCGGGCCACTATATCGGCTTGATCTACGCCGATGGCAACAATGTGGGCCGCCTGATGGCAACTCTGAAAACGCCCGAGAGCTATAAAACGGTCTCGAAGATCTTGAGTGAGACTGCTAAACGGGCCGTTTTTGACGCGCTAGCGCATACGCTCAAGCCGGTTTCGGTCGATAGCGATGATCTGGATGACGATGGCCAGCGCAAGCTCGTTAAGGTGCACCCCTTTGAGATCTTGACGATCGGTGGCGACGACTTGCTGCTGATTGTGCCGGGCAGTTACGCGCTGCAAATCGCCCTAGAGATCGGGAAACGCTTCGAGCAAGGGATCGCAGATCGCTTCGCCAACAGCGCACCGGATGATTCGGTTTTAGGGCCGATCAAACGTGAGCTCGGTTATGCCGAGCTATGCAGCCCGCAAGCACAGCGATCTAAGAATCGCTATCAGGGCGAGAGCGGTTATGCCAGCTATCAGCACTCCTTAACCATCGGTCTATCGGCGGGTGTGGTGGTGGCCCAAGAGACCACTCCGATCTTCTTCCTGCGTGATCTGGTTGAAGAGCTGCTGAAATCGGCCAAAAAGAAGGCCGCTAAACATGCCGAGCAGGGCTTTATGGGCGGGGCCGTTGACTTTATGATCTTGAAAGCGGTCAGCATGGTGACCGACAAGATCGAGAGCTTCCGCTACCAAGCCTTGGGCGATCGCAGCTCCGAGCCTGGCAAACCTATGCGCAAGCTCTTCGCCAAGCCCTACAGTTGGCACGAGTTTGAAGGCCTGATCAAAACCGCCCAAGCCTTTCAAGAGAACCAGTTTTCTCGCTCGCAGCTTTACCAGATCAATGAGCGCCTGCAGGCCGATGAGGGTCCTGGCATCGTTGCCAGTGTGATGGACTACCTCTACACTCGTTCGCGTGCCAGCGATACGATCAGTCGCATGCTTCAATGCTCGTTCGAACATGTCTGGCGCTCAAGCGACAAAGCGACGCTTGCTCTTCCGCCTTGGTTGCCTTTTCACGATCAGCAGGTCGATGCTCTGCAAACGCAGCGTTGGGAGACGATCTGGCCCGATCTGGTTGAGATCTACGATATGCTACCCAAATCAGAGCAGTCGTCCACACATTCAGTGGAGGGCGCAGTATGAGCTATTTAGAGATCGAAATTATCCTTACCAGTCGCACTGCGCTCAGCATCGGTGCGGGCGGCAGCAGCAATACCCTCGCCGATAAGAGCATTGTGCGCGACGCTTGGAAACGCCCGCTGGTGCCAGGCTCGCAGCTTAAAGGCAAGCTGCGCCACTCGGCGGCGGCTATTCTGCGCTCGCTCGGTTTGCCCTGCCAAGAGCATATCGACGATGTCACTTCCGCTCAAAACCTTCTGCGCGAGCTGTTCGGCTCACCCCAATATGCCTCGCCGCTTCACTTCAACAATCTGTTGGCAGTGATCGGTCCGCTCTCCGAGAGCGACGAGCAAGAAGTGAAGGATCTTGGCGAAGCGAGCGGCCAGCGCTGGACCATGATCCGCCCTTCGGTTTCGATCAACCGTCGGCGCGGCACGGCTGAAGAGCAGCGCTTGAGCTTCCAAGAGACCACCTTCGAGGGCATCCGCTTCTACAATCGGCGGGCGATAGAGGGCGACTTGGCGGCGATCGATTCGAAGCTGGCCGATGTTGACGATCGCAGCCGAGCGGCTCTGTTGTGGGCGGCGATTTTGCACAATCAGCGTTGGGGTGGCGCTAAATCGCGCGGGCTAGGCTGGTGCGATTCGAGTGTTTATGTGCGGCTCGATGGCAGGTTGCTCAGCCCTGAAGAGCTGGCCGAGGCTTTTAAAAAACTCACTGCCGATCAGGAGGGCGCCTAATGGAAGTGCTTGATATCGAGATCCGCGCCCTTTCGCCTTTGACTTTCCCGATTCGTAAGCCGGGCAACCAGTTTCGCAGCAGCCAGCCTTTTGTGCCGGGCGCTACGATCTACGGTGCCTTGGGCGAATACTTGGCACGCAAAGGCGAATTTAACCCCACGATCTTCCAAGGGCTTCGCTGTTACAACGCCTATCCCTGCAATACAGGTGATGAATGGGTGCGCCCGCGGCCAGTCACCGCGATTAAACCAAAAAATAAGAGCGAGGTTCTGAGCGATAGCCTGATCGAGCGGCTCTGTTGGGAACTTCAAGAGCCGAGCGCTTTGATCTACGCCCCTAGCGACGAGGGTGGGCGCCCCTGGGAAGCGGCGGGTACGGCTTTTTACACTCGGGATCTTGACAACAAGTTTGCGACCCGCGAGGTGCAACAGCATATCGTCACGCGTGTCAGCATCAGCCAGCGCTTAGGCACCTCTGAGAGCGGCTTGCTCTACTCCTTTTTTGCCATCAACGAAGCCGATAAAGAAGGCCAGCCAACTAGGTTTCGAGGTAGCTTGGTCTGCCCCGATCGCGAGAGCGCTGAGCTGATCGGCCAAGCTCTTGGCCAGATCAACTATCTCGGTGGAAGACAGCATAGTGGGATCGGTCAGGTCCAGATCAGTGCGGAACTGCGCCCTCAGCTTGCAGATGCCGGCGAGCTTCAAGCGCGCATCGAACGTTTTAACCAGGCGATCCGCGAGCAGGCCGAGATCTATCAGCGTTTAGGCGGCAGAGCGCTTGATCTAAACCGACCTTTCTTCACGCTCAACCTGCTTTCGCACGCCATTTTGCTCGAAGATGCTTGGCAGCCCACCAGCGAGTTCAGCGCAGCAGCCTTGCACGAGCTGAGCGGTATCGAGGCCACTTTGGTTCGCTCGTTTAGCAGCACCGAGATCGTTGGTGGCTGGAATCAGCTCTGGAAGCGGGCTAAGCCGACTCAGCTTGCCGTGCGTATGGGCAGCGTTTTTGTGTTTCAAGCCAAGCAAGCTCTCGATCAGCAGGCTTATCAAGCGCTTGCTCGCCTGGAACTGAGCGGCATCGGCGAACGCCGTCCTGAAGGCTATGGCCAGATCCGCATCTGCGATGAATTTCACTACGAATTAAATAGGAGCCAACTATGAGTGAGCATAGCCAATCTAGCCCTGCTCAAGTCGCCGAGGATGAGCGCCATTATCAGCGCTTGCGTATCGAGCTTTTGATTGAGCGCAATATTAAAGAGCAGCTAGATGAGCTGGTCAAACTGGCTAATAATGCGGCTGCCATGCTTAAAGGTAGCGCAATGGAGGAGAGCCAGCTACGTAATCTGCTCGATGTTTCGCTTGAATCAGGCTCGATTGAGGTGATTATTAACTTTATTCGTTATCAAATCGGTCGCAAATCCAATGCTTGGAGCACTGAGCGAAATGGCTTTGGACACCATATCATCGATGATATTCGCATCCAGATTAAAGAGATGGCTGAAAAGGTTGTGCTCATAGCCGATTTTGCAAGCTTTGGTGATCAAGCTGAAGTAGAGCGAGTCAAGTATCAACAGAGCGCCTATCTACGCTTAACCCAGCTTTATCTAGGCTATCTTGGGCGCGCTTTCTCTTTCGCAAAGAAGACCAATGGCTTTGATACGCTAAAGGAGATCGCTAATGTCAAATGAATCGTTACTCTCCTTTGCAAAGCTGCATAACCGTCTAAAGGTTACCGGCAAGCTAGTTTCTGAAACAGCGCTGCGGGTGGGCGCGGGGCGTGATAACGAGGTGACTAGCAATCGTTTGCCTGTTCTGCGCGATGGGCGAGGGCGACCCTATCTGCCCGGAGCTTCGTTAAAGGGCACCCTTCGCTCTCGCATGGAAGCTTTAATCCGTGCGATTGATCCCACCCAAGCGCTCGACCTTTTAGAACTTGAGGCGCAGATCGCAACTTATAAAAAGGTTTTTGAGCAAGATAAAGAGTTACAAGACTTACAAGCTTCCGGCCAGCTAAGTAAGCAAGATCAGCGGCGCAGCCAGATTATCTGGGAGCGCTCTACCTTGATCGATAAAACCTTTGGCGCGCCTTGGATCGCTAGCCATATCTTTTTTAAAGATGCTCATATCGATTCAGAGCTCTGGTTCGGCCAATTTGAACGACGCAATGGTGTTGCTATTAACCGCGATACTGAAATCGCTCAAGATGGTTTGCTCTACGACTATGAGGTGGTTCCGCCAGGATTACCCTTTGATTTTGAAGTAGTGATGGAGAATGTTGAGCCATGGCAGCTGGGTCTGCTTGTTTTGGGTCTGCGCCCTTGGTTAAACGGCGATGTTCAGATCGGCGGTTTCCGCTCGCGTGGGCTTGGCTATGTGCGTTTAACGAATGCCAGCTATTCCTATCACGAGGTCGAAGCAGGTAAACCCGAATCAGTTCTAGCGCTATTAGGCTACTCTGAAGCCGCCCAAAACGAGCAGAGTTTCGATCTGAACGATGAACAGCTGAAGGGATGGGCCGAAGCTTTTGTTAACCACTTGAAAGAGATCGCAGCTCAAGGAGCTAGCCATGCATAAAGCCACGTTTCTCGAGGGCAGCATCACCTATACGATTCGCCCCAATGGCCCGATTATGGTTAAGGCGGGCGAGAGCGGCGGCAGTGACCCGACCCGCCCCAGTATGGAGTTTGTGCGCACCTATCGTAATGGTAAGCCACAGGTCTATCTGCCCGGCCCATCGCTCAAGGGTGCTTTGCGCGCTCAGGCCGAGCGGATCTGTCGTTCGCTTGATGGTGAAGAACGCCAACGCCGAGATCTTGAACGACGCAAGGAATTGTTTGACCAAAATGAGCCGCTTTTGCCGCTTGCAGATAATCCTTTTGGTAAAAAGAAAACCTCCGATGATATAACAATCGAAGAGTTGGCGTATAGGGGGAAAGCTGGATTAGCAAGCGAAGACAAGGAAGATTTTGAGTTCAATAGCAGTGAGTATCTCGACGAGTTAAAACTAACTAACACTGCCACAATCTATCGTTTCTCACCCTTTGTAAGCCAGATGTTTGGCAATAATAGCCTTGCCAGCCATATTCGTTTTGCCGATGCCTATAGCGATGAAGCGAAGATCCAGATCGAAGAGCGCAACGGGGTCGCGATCGATCGAATCTATGGTTCGGTTGCAGTCGGCCCCTTTAGCTACGAGACGGTGGTGCAAGGCGAATTTAAAACCCGTATCGACTTTAAAAACCTGACAGTGGCTCAACTAGCCCTTTTGGGTTTGGTGTTGCGCGATCTATGCGAAGGGCGTATTCCGCTTGGGTTCGCTAAATCGCGCGGTATGGGCCATGTCGATGCTGAGCTAGAGCGCCTAGTGCTGCGTTACCCGACCTGTACATTGATCCAAGATGGACAGCAGATTAAAGCTTTGGGCAGTGGTAGCAGTTTTGCCATCGATCAACTGCTTGGGGTTGAGCATTTCTGCGCTGGCGAGGCTTACAAACAGTATAACTTTCCCACGGCTCTTGAACTCCGCTTACCGGAAAGTTTGCGTTATCAGGCCGATGATTTACTTGGTATCCAGCTAATGGCCGAAGGTAAGGAAGCGATCTATGCCTTCTGGCGTGCATGTATGCCTGCATGGCGGCAGGAGCTTGGTGTATGACCCAGCAAGAACAGAACTCAACAGCCTATATCTATCGTTATCGCAAACTCTCCAAGCATGATCTCTTCTTACTCTTAGAACATATCTTTACGCAACAGGCTTGTTTCGCTTATGTCAGTAACTATCGTGAGCTACGCCCTATACAAGCATTCGCCTCTGTTGCTGAGCTGGAATGGGAGGGCGAGCTAGGACTTGCTTTTGAACAGGGTCAGATTTTTAACCGTACTGCTGAGGTGCGCTGGAAGCTTAATGGTCAGCACTACGATGTTTTGCTATTGACCGAAGAGGATAGCTTGGGCGATGGCCTCTTTGTGCGCAAGAGTTTGGGCCAATATCGTTACCATCCCAAGAAAGAGATTAAACAATTATTGACGCCTGAACAGCCTGATCAAAAACAGAAGAGGTTGATTGTCCGCGAATATTATGCCGATAATCTGGCCGTGATCTGGAGCCGCTATATTGGTTTAGAGGAGGGTGGAGAGTAATGAATAATCGAAGAGATCGCGATAGTCGCAATCCTTTGCCCAAACCTTATGACTTCGTTCCCCTTCCAGAGGGAAGGATTGAGCGAGAGCCAGTAAACGGGCATCATCTCTATCGAGAACAGCATCTGACAGGCTATATCACGGCCACAATGATCGCTCGTTCGCCTATTCACGTTGGTTCAGGTTTGTTGGAACTAAGTGGTGATAAGCGTTACCCAGTGGTCAAGGGTCTATTTCGTAGCCAGGATAAACCTGTGATTCCTGGTTCATCGCTTAAGGGCTGTATTCGTAGTATTGTTGAAGCGATCACTGCTTCGGCTGTTCAAGTCACACGCGCACGAGACTTACCTCGACAATACATGCCTCCTATAGCCATCGATGACTTAGATATAGCTCAGCAAATTTTTGGCACGCTCGATTATCAAGGCCTTGTACGTTTTCAAGATGCAGTTCTTGAAGATGGAAAGGTCGAAATTGTGCCATCGGTTCAGCTCTTTCGCCCTCGTTCCGAGTCACACAACACTTATTTTCATGGCTCAATGCCCAAAGGGCGTAAATTCTATATGCATGGCAAATTGGCCGAGGGTAATCTGCCTCTAGAAGCTTGTGCTGTTGATAGCCGTTTTTCGCTTCGAATCGATTTTGAAAATATCAGTAGAGTTCAGCTTGGGGTATTTTTAGTTGGGCTTGGAATGGCTGAGCCAAGGTTCTGCCCCAAACTAGGTGGGGCTAAACCGGCTTGTTTGGGCACGGTTGAATTTGCTGATCTAACTATCTTCTATGTTGATCGACAGAATGCTTATCAGAACTTTGATCTTGCTTATCAATCATTAGTAGCTGATGAACTGATTCAAGCTGCCTATGCTAGTGGGGTTATTCAGAATAAACAGCTTATAAAGTTGGCTGATATCCTTCGATGGCCAAATGATGATCGTAATTGTCCTGATCGGAGTTATTGATTATTTGACATGTTATTGTTGCTTCAAGCTCTAGAGTAGGTAGCTTAGAGGTGTAATTATGGAGGCGCTAGAACAGAAGATTATCGAGCTAGAGAAGAAAAAGCAAGATCTTAAGAATCAAATTAATGATATCGAGAATAATATCTCTAATACCGACGAGCCAGTACAAAAGAGGAAACAAAGGAAGAGGGGACTATTAGCAGAAATTGAGAAAATTGATAACGAAATTAATGAACTTCGTGCGAAGCATGATCCTTCAAGCTATGTTGATCAAATTGAAAGGATGCTTTTAGATGAGCCTATTTCTCAAGGTGATATACAAGATGCGTGTAATTTGGTGAATAAAGTTATTAAACTGAAAATCCAATCAAATGGATTGAATCCAGATGACTTTATCCTTTTGGGGAGAGTAAGTGAGGCACTGAAAGATATATACTTGGCATTTGATTATTATACAACCGGTATAACATTATACAGATTCTTACATATTGAAGTAAATGAAGACTTGTTAAAACGGTCAAAGTTAATTGCTAATTATATCTATCCATCTGATCTATATCGTCACTCTATCAGGGTGTTTTATGATTTCTACCGTAATATTTTACAAAATGACAAGAATATAACAGGGATTCCTTTGTTTACGCGTGAGAAAATTCTTGTTAAGTCGATTTTTGCAGAATTGATGAAATCTCTTTCTAAGCATGATTTGGAAATTGTTATTTTGTGTCTTGGAGATAAATCTGATGATTTCAATTTTAATGTGCCAACTGAATTGCTTGGTCTGAAAATCCTAGAATTTTATCAGAATAGAAATAGTGAAGAATTGTTCATTAGAGAATTACAGCAACGACGTCCGGATATTGATTGGGAGACGATGTATATTGAGGTTTGATTGGAGATCGCAATGATTGCTGTGAGTACAATACACCTTCTAGCGGCGGATTTAGCAGGTAGTAATATCGATCCTAATGAAGCTAGTAAAGCTCTATCTTATCTGCGTAGCAAACGTGATCCAAAGCAGTTTTTTAAGTATTTACGGGCCATTAATACCAATGGCGCAGCTGTTATTCGTTCGGCTCAAACCCTAAGTTATTACCGCAATTTGCTGGAAGTTTGTGAGCGCCATCTTCAAGATATGCACTATGAGGAGATGAGCCAAACCTTGGGTTGGGCAATTCGACTTATGCGTTACTACAAAGCCGTTCCTGATAGCGACCAAGCTTTAAAAGCTGCGCTTGAAGAGATACAGAAGGAAGAACCGAAGTCTAAAAGCAAAGGTATTCCCCAAGTTGGTGAAATTTTTATAGGTAAGGTCGATGATCTTGATGATGAAGTGGTGCTTATTCAGGTACATAACTTCCCGTTGGAACAGGTGGCAGGCATTCTTCGTGCTGAGCAGATCGAGAATGGTAGAACTTCGCGTTATAGAAAAGGTAATAGTGCTCGGGTTGAGGTGATCGATAGTCGTACTACGAAAAAGGGACGAACTATTTTGGAACTAAAGCCAGCACCTAAGGTTCTTAATGAAGTTAAGTAGGTTCAATCTTAAGCCAATATTGCTTGCTACTCCGCTCTATTTCTTTTAGGCCCCGGTACGAAAGCTGACTGTTTTGGGGAGCGCTTTCGGTACACAGATACGCCCTCGTTTGTTGGGTGGGATGTTGGTAGCCGTAGGCGGACGCGGAGAGGGCCGAATGGGCAGAAAAGACCAAACCGCCAGAGCGCTGAATAAAGCAAGCAGATTTGAGGTGAGGGCTAAAAATACGATCATTTTCTTGTGTTTTTGTAACTAATCAAATAGATAATAAGCGATCGCTGTATAGAGCTGATAGTAGAGCGGATAGTTACAATGACACAGTTGAACCTTATTGGGCGTACCCTCGGAGGTTTTGAGATACTCGAGGAGCTTGGTCGTGGAGGGATGTCGGTAGTCTATAAAGCTAGGCAACAAGCGCCTAATCGAATTGTCGCTTTAAAGATGCTGGCTCCTCAGTTATCCCTTCATAGCAACCATGTGCAGCGCTTTCACCAAGAAGCCAATAGCATAGCGGCCCTGCAACATCCTCATATTGTGCCGATCTATACAGTTGGGGAGGATCAAGGCTTTCATTTCTTGGCGATGCAGTATATTCAAGGCGAAACGCTGAGAGATCTTATGCAGCGCGAAGGTCCGCTCTCGCTTGAACGGAGCATTAGCCTGCTTGAACAAGCGGCTCAGGCGCTCGATTATGCCCATAGTCAGCAGGTGATTCATCGCGATATCAAGCCCTCGAATATGATGCTCACCGATAAGGGATGGCTGTATTTGACCGATTTTGGTCTTGCGCGCGACACTATGGGCAACTCGGGCCTAACGAGTGTCGGAATGGTGATGGGCACGCCAGAATATATCTCTCCTGAGCAGGCCCAAGGCTTGGCAACGATCGGTCCCCCTACCGATATTTATGCCTTTGGTGTTGTGTTGTTTGAAGCTCTGACCGGGCATCTGCCTTTTGTTGCCGACACTGCTATGGCTAGCTATGATCGGCGCTCGTTTGATGGATGCGCCGCGTGCGCCTCGCTTTTATCGCCCCGACTTGCCGTTTGATGTTGATATGATTCTTTTGCGAGCTTTGGCGCGCCAACCAGAGATGCGCTATCAGACGGCCATGGCGCTTATCAATGATTTGCAACTGGTAGCACAGCAAGCTGCTCTGTGGTCACAAGCTTCTCAGCCGCAAACACCTTGGCCGCAACAGGCCCAAACACCGCAGCCACAAGTGCCTTCAGCGCCGCAACCACAAACGCCTTGGCCGCAGCAAGGGCAAACACCGCAGCCGCAAACACCTTGGCCACAACAGGGGCAAACACCACAGCCACAGGTGCGTCCAACGCCACAACCATAGGTGCGTCCAACGCCACAACCACAGGCACGTCTAACACCGCAGCCACAGGCACGTCTAACACCGCAGCCACAGGCTCGATTGACGCCTCAGCCATCTTCAGATCCAAACCTAGTCGCACCGGCCAAGCACGATCGGTCTAGTTTGCGATTGGGTTTTATGATCGGGCTAGGGATAAGTGTTTCTAGTAGTATCCTCTTCTGGATCGTGATGTTATTGACTGGGTGATGGCTTGTAGTGGTTGGCCTGTTGGGCGCGCCAGTGCTCTAGCTCGCGCTCGATAAAGTGCTCAACCAGATCGCGATAGAGCCGTTCGATCGCATCAGGATCGAGTCCTTCCTGTTCGGCCCACGCTCTGCGCTGCTGCAACATGGCAGCGAAGCGCTCGGGGTCGCGCACTGCCGTGGGCGATGTTTTAAACTTCGAGGCCGCCAAGACATACTGATAGCGCAGGCCTAACAGGGCGATCACCTCGCGGTCGATCGCATCGATCTCCGCTCGGATCTGACTCATATCGCTGCACGCTTGGGGCGCTCGTCGCTGCTTTTCGCTCTCCATGGCTCTCCTATGGATTTAATACAGTGTATTGGCTTAAAAACCTCAAGACCTCGCGGTTGAAAAAGCTGGGGTTGTCGATATTGGCGGCATGACTGGCGTTTGGAATGACTATCAGTTCGCTTTGACTCTCATGCTGGTGCCAGCGCTGCATGGCTTTGCGAATATTGCCGGTTCGATCTTGATCGCCATACATCAGCAGAAGCGGCTTGTTGAAGCGATAGTCGGGCTGCTCGTCGAGAAATTTCAGCGTTTCGAGCATGATTGCGATAATTGCCTCTTTATCGAGCTGGCGCATGGCTGCTTCAATCAAAGCGCGCCCTGCGGAGTGATTGCTACAGACTGCGACGGCTTGGCGGACTAACTGTTCGTAGGATAACAAGCGCAACATCGGCTCGCTCAATTTGATCAAGGAGCGTTCCGAGAAGCTTAAATGCTGATAGTTCCACGTGCAGCCAAGGCAGATCATAGCTGTTACGCGTTGGGGATAACGTTGGGCGAAGCGCTGATGGAGATTGCCCCCCATTGAATGGCCTAATAGAAAGACGCTGCGCTGTTCGAGTAGATCGAGCAGTTCGCGCAGGTCCTCGAGCGCTTCATCGATCGAAAACGCGCTTTCCCGCGATTTGCCATGGCCGCGCAGATCCCAGCGCACCACATTGAAGTGCTCTTCGAGAGGCGCGATATTGTGCTGCCATTCGCTATGATCGAGTGTCGCACCGTGGCTTAGAACCACAGTAGGAGCATACCTATTGCCGCTTCGCCAGTAGTGAATGGTGGCTCCAGCGCGCCAAAAACTAGACAGATTCTCTTGTCTAAGCATAGGAATGCTCCATAGCTGCTATATGATGCGGAACTGCTTAGGGATGAACACGATAGTAGAGCAGGGCATGACCGCTTGGGTAGATGGTGTGGTGGCTTAACTCAAGCTGACGGATGATGTCGCTGGAGTGAAAGAGCGGAATGCCCGCTCCCAAAACGACTGGATAGAGCTTGAGAATGATTTGGTCGATCAAGCCCGCCTCATAGAGATGCGATGCAAGTTTTGACCCGCCGCAGAGCCAGATCGCCTTGCCTGTCTCTTCTTTCAAGGCGGCTACAAATTTGCTCGCCTCTTCGCTCACAATCGTCACTTCGGGGAAATTGCGATTATCGAGGGTTGTCGAAAAGACATATTGGCGCAGGGTCGGGTATGGGCTGGTGACGCCGAAGGGTAGCCCAACTTCGTAGGTGGCGCGGCCCATCAATACGGTATCGAACCATTTGTTGCTTAGGCGCTGGTGTTCGACCGAGCGTAGATGGGCTGGAAAGGTTTCGGGAAAGATGGTGCCGATCTCGGCGAGGTACTCTTCATTGAGTGGAAAGGCGTCGAACGAGCCGTCCGGACGCGCGATAAAGCCATCGATCGAGGCACCGATGTAGTAGATCAATTCTCGCATACTGTACTCCTTTCAATGATTGACAGGGAAGTAGTCAGATGCTATACCTCGCTTTCTAGTTTTCGTAGCAAGCGTCCTCTTGTTAAGAGCGCTTTCTTTTTGCTTTTAAATTCCTGATAATTGTAGCCTAAACAGCGTAATTTGGAAATAATACCCTAGCCCGACCTCTGTACAAGAGCATAAGCACTTTTTGCGCGATTTTGTATCTAATAAATAAAGGGCAGAAACGTTAACAGCGTAAGGAGTAGGCATGAGTTCACTCGAACGGGAATGCGAACGGTTAGAAGAGCTGTTGGAGCACAATAAGGAAGTCCTTCATGAATATCGGCTGAAAAAGGCTATCTACGGCATCAATGCTCCACCCGAGGTCATTTTTGCAATTAAACGTTTAGAAAAGGAGAACAGCGGAATCGAAGCGCAGCTCGCTGTGATTAAGGAACAGATCGCGCAAAGAACGACCATTTCAAGCGAGCCTTCTAGGGTTGAGGATGCTCCTGTAGGGCGACAAGCGTACCGAGTTGGCGTCTATAGCTATGGCGCTAAAAATATCAGCAACAGTGTGGACTATAGTCTGGATCTAGAAGCTTACTTTAGCCAAGCTGCTCCTTCGGGCTTGCCGCAAGCGCGCCTGTGGGAAACGGAACTGTTGCCAAGATTGCAACGCGTTCTGGCATACTGTAATGAGCAGCCGCTCGATACGATCGAGCTCGATGCTCAGGTTCACAATAGTGTTGGAATCGCTTTGGGAAGCCTTTTCCCCGAGACCTCGCGTTATACCTTGCGGATTCGACAACAAGATCAGTGGTGGTCGAGCCGCGCGCCCGCTGTCACTACTCAGCTTGTGCGTATAAACGATCAGGGTGCGTCAGTCTCGCAGGCAGCGATCGATCATGTGCTCTTAGCAAACGTTTTGAGCCAGTACTTTAACCTCAATGATCTGCACGATCTCTGCTTCAGCCTTCAGATCAACTTTGAGGATGTAGAAGGAACAACTCTTAACAGTAAGGCTCGCGGTTTGGTAACGTACATGCGCCTCCGACATAAGCTTGTAGAGCTGCAGAATGCGGTTATTGAGGCGCGCCCGTTTGTGGCCGATCAGCTCGAGCAAACTGCGGTTAAGCAGCTTATTGCGCTCGAAGTAGGCATCGCTCGGCCTGTCAGTGCGGTACACAACGATGTACAGCGCTCGCTACAGCGTTTAGGCTTAGCGTTTAATCGCTATGTACAGATCGGCCTGATCGGTGAACGGGTTGAAAACGAGCGGGAGGCGCAGCAGATCGCTAAGACGATTGTGAAGACCATCAAGCAATTGCGTGATCACGAGGGTTATCGTCAAGAGATTCATCTCTTCTGCTCGTTGCCGACTGCCCTAGCGGTGATGTTAGGCTGCCAGCTGAATGCCTGTGGCCCGATTCAGTTGTATGAATATAGCAAGCTTGGTGACCAAACTTACTATCCTGCTTGGCGCTACAATAGCTGATAGATCATTTTGCTGACTGATAGCGTATGCGCTTAGAGCGTTCCACTTCGAGAGACAAGGCCTACATCGATGCTTGGTTTGACAACGAAAACGACGAGAGCCTTGAGGGCGGTTTCGCGCTAGCGCGAAACCGCCCTCAATAACAAGGCTTGTTCCGCTCGGCCGAAGGCCGAAAACCCCCCGTCTGGAAGGAAAGGATGTTGATAGCCGTAGGCGGACGCGCCAAGGACCGAATGGGGGTTAGACGCCTCTCCGCCAGAGTATGAAACCTAGCGTGCGGAGTTCGCAGCACTTCAGAGAGCAAGCTTCAATTGGCTTTTGGTGTGGCCTACCGCTCTTTGCGCCAGAACTCGCGCAGCACATGGGCCGCCATCTTGGGCGTGCGGGTGCGCGTAAAGACGCCCTTCATATTGAGGCCGCCGACGCGCATAATGCTCTGAACCGCCGCGAAATCGGCGAAGTTCCAGATCTGCATACCGGCGATATAGGGCTTGCGCTCGGCGATAGCCAAGTGGCCGCGCACCAGATCGGCCTGATACTCCTCGGTCCACATCACATTGGGGTGGCCGTGCATGCCCGCCATCGTGTCGGCCCCGAACTCGGTCATCACGATCGGCTTGTGCCACTCCTCCCACACGCCGTCGAGCTCTTTCTCGAGCCCGGCCAAGGCTTTGTCGAGCTGACCGCCCAGCACATACCAGCCCCAATAGCGATTCATACAGATAAAGTCGCAGTTCTCCATCCAACTGCTCGGGCCGCCCATGAGCGTGACCAGAGTGACCAAGCGGCTCGGATCGAGCTCGCGGGCCTGCTGCAAGAGCGTGTCGAGGAAGCGCTTGCCCCGCTCGATGCTGTGGTCTGGCTCGTTGCTGTCGCCGCTCGCCATAAAGCCGAAGCGGGCCGGCATCGGCTCGTTAGCCACGCTCCAAGCAATCACGCTGGGGTGGTTTTTGTCGCGGGCGATCAGTTCGCTGAGCTGCTGCTGGCAGACCTTCAGGCGCGCGGCGGCGTTCTCTTCGTTTTCGAACTGGAGACTAACCGCCGGAGTCTCATCGATGATCAGAAAGCCCTCGCGGTCGGCTAACTGCATCTCCTCTTCGCTGTAGGGGTAGTGCGAGGTGCGGTAAGAGTTCGCGCCGACCCAGCGCATCAGCTGGTAGTCTTTGACCATCAAGGGCAGGTTGAGGCCGCGACCGCTGGCGATAAAGTCCTCGTGACGCCCGAAACCGTTCAGTTTAACGGGCCGCCCATTGAGCAGAAGCGTGCCATCTTTGACCGCAATGGTGCGAATGCCGATCGGCAGGCTGTAGAAATCTTCGCCCGCGCTGATCGAGAGCTGGTAGAGGTAGGGATCTGTGTCCGACCAGAAGCGAGCCTTGGGCACAAGGATTTGGCTGGTGCCCCGTCCATCCTGAAAGTCGAGCACGCCCTCTAGCGGCGCTTCGGCGCCAGCCAAGCTCAGCCTGCCTTGGCCGCTGAAGGGCTCGTTGAGCTGCACGCTGACCTTGACTTTACCGGTGTCGCCTTCTATGTCGGTAACGACGGTGATATCTTCGATATAGTTGGCGGGCGTGGTATAGAGGACTACCGGGCGGTGCAGGCCAGCGAAGGGGAAGAAGTCGAAGGTGGTCGGCGGGAAGCTGGCGGCCGGCCCGAGTGGGCTGCGGATATTGCCCGATGGAACACGCGTCGCTGTGAGATGGTTTTCGACGCTGATCGCAAAGACATTTTCGGCGTTCCACTGTACCAGATCGGTGATCTCGAAGGCGAAGGGCAGGTGCCCGCCTTCGTGGCTGCCGACCTCTTGGCCGTTGACATAGACGCGGGCAAAGTAGTTGGCAGAACCTACGCGCAGAAAAATGCGCTGACCTTTCCAGCTTGAAGGCACATAGCTACGTTTCAGATACCAAGCCAAGCCGAGATAGTTAAAGAGCTCTTCGTACTGTTCGTTCCAACTGCCTGGCACGGCGATCGGACGGGCCTGCTTGAGGCCCTTGTACCAGCTCTGCTGTACGCCGACCTCTTCAGGATCGGTCTGAAAATCCCAAATACCACTGAGATCAAGCGTATTCCGCACATGGTTCTGCTGCGGATAAAGCATGGTCAGCTCCTTTTCTCTATTCAGCAGCGAAAAAGAAAACAATGAGCCTATCTGTTAGTCCTTTGGTTTGAAAAGCGCATCCTGATCAGAATTAGTTTATAACTCTGGCGGTAAGATCTCTTCCCTCCATTCAATCCCAACAGCGTCCGCCTACGGCTATCAACGGCCCGCCCAACAAAACAGACTTCTATCTGTGCTCTGAGAGCGCCCGAAAATACAATGGTGCAAACCGATTTCGTATGCAAACTAGTTGGCACATGAAACAGGAGGAGTTGGAGCGGTTTGCTTGGTATGCTCCAAGCTAGCAGCCTTTCTTTTGACACTTTAGAGGGACATGTGGGTCTATGGTACCATAAAAATGTGGCCCAACAAAAAAGCTCTCGCTACTATACGAGAGCTTTCTAAGGGAATTAATTGGAATGCGCTTGATTAAGGCTTGTTAGCGTTATTGTGTAAAGTCAGGATCAAAGCTTAGGCGGTCGCGCACTTCCATCAAGGCGAAGCCCAAAAGATTGAGGCCGCGCCAAGTGCTCGGGTCGAGAATGCTCGCAGCATCTTGGGCCATACCGATGCCCCAGATCGTATCGACCGGGCTGGCTTCGACCAGCACCTTGGGCGCTGTAGAGAGCAGAAAGCGCCCAAGCTGAGGATTTTGCTGGAACTTGAGTTGGTTGGCTTGCACAACGATCTCCCAGCGATGATGAATCCAGAGTGCTTCATCGAAGCCTTTGACTTTGCGCCCCAAGCTTTTGGCCTCTTTGGGGCTAGAGGCCACGACGATCTTTGCAAACGCTGCTTGGTCATCGAAGAGGGCCGCCTTTTGGGCCATCATATAGTGCTCGGCGGTTGGGTAGCGCTGGCCATCTTGCTCAAACGGTGCCGGAAACCACTGGCTGAAACAGGATTTATCGATCTCGCCGGGAGTTTTTGGGGTATGGCCCCAAAAAAAGAGGTACTCAAGCTGTTGGCCCGTTTGGATAGCGGCTATCACATCATCTATAGAGCGCATGAAAACCTCTTTCTTTTAGACAGCTTTAGCTGCTGCTGGCTTGCTGTTGCAAGTTTCGCAAGCATTGCACGGCGCGCTCGGCCTGAGCGTAGGGCACAAAGATATGGTCGTGATAAGCACCTGCAACCACATTGCAGCTGATTCCGGCTTGGCCCAGCGCTGTAGCAAAGGCGGCGGTGAGACCGACGGCTTGCAGGTCGGAATGTACCCGCAAGGTGATCCAAGCCGCTTCAAACAGCGCCTCAAGCCCATGCTGTTCGGCTGTAGCTGCGTCGAGAATCAGCGACCAGCCCTCTTGCTCACGTATGGTCGCGATCGGTTGTAGCGCGCTGAAGTCGCTCTCGAGGGGCAAGGACACAAATACATAGCGACCATCGTTGAGCGTAGGCTCCATGGAGCGGATCAAAAGGTCGAGATCAGAGATCGCCATAGTTTCCTCGGTGTGTTTCAAGCTAAGAGGCGCGCATTCGTCGCTGTAGCCTTCGTCTTTGGGCAGATCGTTGCGTTGCATGGCTTGGCTGGCGAGGATATGACAACGCTCGTTTTCGGCGATTCCAGCGTGACCGCGCACCTTTACAAAGCGCACATCGTAGTAGTGGCACAGTTTGTAGAGGCGTTGCCAAAGATCGGCGTTTTTGACGGGCAGCAGCTTACCATCTTCCTTGCGTTGCCAATTATTCTCGTGCCAGCGCTCGACCCAACCTTTCTGCATAGCGTCGATCAGATAGGCCGAGTCGCTAAACAGCAAAACCGGGGCCGGTTTCGTGAGTGTCTCAAGCCCAGCAATGGCGGCCATCAGCTCCATACGGTTGTTGGTGGTGAGAGCGTAGCCGCCCGAAAGCTCTTTGCGCCGCGTTTTGTGCAACAACACCACGCCATAGCTGCCCTTGCCGGGGTTGCCGTCGCAGCCGCCGTCGGTGTAGATCACGACTTTGCCCGCTTCCAGAGCCTCTTGATGAAGCTGTATATATTCTGCACCCGAGTTATCGATCGGGCGGGTCAGGTGGTTTTCAACTGTGCTGCTGTCGGAGCGGCTTTTGTACCACGCTTCGGCTTCGGTATGCGAAGCGAAGCTTTTATAGACCGCGCCGTTGAGCCCTTTGACTTGGGCTTCGGCCCCGTTTGGGCCAAACCATTCATCGTAAATGCCAGGTTTGCGCCCTATCACTACTGCGTAATACTTCTTTTTTGCCACACTACTTCTCGTTTCAGGCTTCTCTAACAACTAAAAGAACTATACCATGTTCGGCTCGATCTCTGCTCCGATCTTAGATTGAACCTTGTTACAGCAAATCGGGTAGATGTAGTTGAAGCGACTCCATCTCTTTTTTGTTTGCTCTTGATTTGTAAGGTTGACATCTTTGTTATAATACAAAAAGCTTGCTATATATCATTTCGTCGCTTGTAACAACTCTTTTGTGATCAGATACAAACTAGATACCTCGTTTTAGCCGACAGCTATGATCGGCGAAACCGCCTCGATGAATGCCCCAATCTTTAAGATCGAGCCGAACTCGGTGATTGATCAAAGCTGAGCCATTGATCCAAAGCATAGTGTCCCTCAAATCTTAGAAACGCTTTTGATACCCCTAGAGGAAGAACTGACTATACTCGCTAGCACCTCAACTCTCTCCACTTTGCTCCAAAGTGCCAAATGGCGCTTCATTCCCCTGTTTCCGCCTTATCAAGGAGTATCGTATGCGAACTGCGTTGATCCTATCCTTGCTGCTAGCAATCCTCATTTCAGCTTGCAGCCCTCAGCCTGCTCCCGAAGCACCCGTTGCTGAGCGTGTTTCATCCCCTTCACTTGCCATAACTCCGAGTGAATCGACCGCTCGATCTAAGCCTAGCCCTACTGCGACCAAGCAGACTAACCCAAGCGCAAGCCCTGTTGTGCCAATGCCGACCAAAACTGAAGAGCTTGCTCAACAGGGCGCACAACTGCCTCCCAATGATCAGATCTGGCTAACCAACGGTAGAGATTTTATCTTGTTTGATCCGCAGGCCAGCCCGATGCCATTGCCAGCGCCAAGCATTTTTCATGTGGTCTCGCCCGATGGTAATACGGTCGCTTTTGTAAACAAAGATGGAGATACGCCAAGGGCTCGAATTGTGGTCAGTCAGCGCCACACGAGTCACGAGATCGAATTGCCAGACACAGTAATTTCGCTTGTTTTTGCCCCTACAAGCGATCGATTTGCATTTAGTACGCTCAATAGCGTTGGGGCTTGGAGTATCTATATGTATGATCTCCGCGATCATACCTTCCAAGAGATCGCTAGCTTAACAAACCCCAGCGAGGAAGAACCGCCGCTTCTCGATCTGTTGCAATGGAATGAGCGAGGTATCATCATTCAGCGCCGTTTTCTTGCAGCTGATACTAGCAGCACAGCTATCGAACTTTTCGACCCAGTAACAGCTCTTTTTACACCGCTTTATGAAGGTAGATCGTCTGTAGCAGTCAGTTCTCGTGATGGTGATTTCAGTTTAATTCGAACAGGAACATCCTTTGGAGAGGATGGAGAGTTTGATTATGGTTTATTACTGCTCAATTCTGTAACGGGCGAGCAGACAGTGTTACAAGAGCGAGGGCCGTTGCTTTTTTATGATATGAGTTTCTCGCCCGATAATAAAATCTATTTCTATACATACTCAAGCCTGAGTAAGAAGGAAGAGAAAACGCTTAACCTGAAAAGTGTCACTGGCGAGATTAATAAATCTCTCTACTTTTCGCATGCCACTCCTGAGGGTAGGTTATCTCACGTGCGTTGGCTCGATAATCAACATCTTTTGCTCGCCTTTAGAACAGAACAAAGCTACGATGTCTATAGTCTTCCGATCGATCAGTTCGATCTAACCAAGCTAATACTGCTTGCCAGCATACCTAATCCAGAAGCAGGGCTGCTAGAAGTTATGTATGTTCCTGTTTCTCAACCCTAAGAGCTTGTAATACCAAATTCGGTTGATTACTTTCCACTTGGCCTTCGGCAGAGTGGAACTTGTCTCTTTTTGTTGTGTGAAGTTTCGTACTATCGCGCGGAATTTCACACAACTCTTTCCTCGGTTTTGTTGTCTTACACTCCAAGTGGACAAGCCTTTAAACGGATTTGCTATAAAGCACTTGTATGAGCCAAAACCGTTTATTAGCTTAAGCACTCCTTTCTTGTATGGAATGGCATGGACGACATATCATTCTATAGCCCATTTTCTGAAAAAAGGCTAATAGATTGAACCTTTTTAGCCCTTTCAGCGTCTCTTTTCTATGACAAGAAAGGAGCTTGCTATGCGACGATTTTGTGTGTTGGTAGCGACCCTCTTTTTGATTGCTTGCAGTTCAACCACCTCACTTCAGCCGACCGCCAGTATCGGCGAGCTACCTCCCACGATAGAATCTAGTCCCGTAACCGCAACCCAACCAACGCCCGACCAAGTCTCTGTTGAACCGACTGAAGCGCCCACAGCGATTGAGGAAGCCCCTGCAGATGTGGTGCCAACAGCTCAAGCCCAAGAGCCAAGCCCAGAGCCGAATCCAGAGCCAAGCCCAGAGCCGAGCGCCCAAGGCCAAGCAGGCTCAAGCTATCTGCCGCCTGCTGATCAAGTTTGGCTGCGCAGCGGCTCGCGCATCACGAGCCTTGGCCCGCAACATGTCGAGATCGATCTAGAAGCTTTGGGATTGCCCAGAGTGGTTTATGGCTTGTATGTCTCACCCAACGGCCAGTATGCCGCTTACATCGATCCGAACGAACGGGTCAATCTTGTCAGCGCCCAAGGTGTTACAAGCATAGAAGTAGATGGTCAGCCGATCTCGCTGCTCTTTTCGCCCCAGAGCGACGTTTTGCTGATCAGCACGCTCTTTATGGAGGAACAGCGTTGGTTGTTAAGCAGCTATGATTTGGCTCAAGGGGTGCTGAGCGAGTTTGCTTCTCCAAGTGAGGCCGATCGTTTTGGCATAAACCTGCTCGATTGGAGCGAGGCAGGCATCTTGATACACCGTGTGGTCTGGGCGAGCGATGCGCCGCCGTTCGCTTTGGCGCTTTTTGTGCCTGAAAGCAAAGAATTCATTCCTCTGTTTGAGGATAGCTACCTCAGCACGGCGATTACACACGATCTGCAGCAGCTTGCTGTCAGCACTGGCTACCGGCCGATCGGCGAAGAACCGAGCTTTGAACTGAACTTGCTCGATCGCAGCACTGGCGCAAGTCAAGTCTTGCGCGAACAGGGCCAAGGGTTGCTGTATTCTCTCAGCTTCTCTCCCGATGGGGCTTATCTGTTTTATGCCTCTACAAAGGGCTATACTGGCGAAGAACTGACCTGTGTGCTCTATTCGCTCGCTTCGGGCCAGAGCCAAACCTTTGAGATCAGCTATGCCAACCAGCAAGACGGCCTGCAAGATGCGGTCTGGCAAGATGCGGATACGCTTTTGGTCGCGGTCGCCGACTCGGGCAAGACTCGCGTCTTTCAACTAGAGACCACCCATTTTAGCAGCGATGGCTTGAGTCTGCTCTATGAGCAAGACCGTTCGGATCAGCAGGGCCGGACCAAGCTGGAGTATGTGCCCGAGCAACACTAATACTGGCATTCTGGCGGCGAGCTCTCCGCCTTCCATTCGGTCCTTGGCGCGTCCGCCTACGGCTACCAACAGCCCACCCTACAAAATGGGGGGCTAGTTGGCTCTGAGAGCGCCCCAAAACGGTTCTATACAAGCGAAACTCCTTCATTTGCTATTCGTTTGTGCAAAACAAAACCCTTGATCGGCCTAAGCGCTAGGCGATCAAGGGTTTTGGGTATTTGTCGGCTGGTCTAAGAGAGGATGTTATACCAAATCCGGTTGATTAGGTTCTCTTTGGCCTTCGGCAGAGTAGAACTTGACTATATTTTGTTGTGTGACATTTCGCGTTGTCGCGCGAAATGTCACACAACTCTTTCCCGGATTTTGGTTTTCTGCGTTATAAATGCGCACGTCTTTAAACGGATGTGGTATTAGTTGTGCTTATTTGAACTGCAAGAAGCCGTCGTCGACCGGAACGGTGACGCCGTTGATGGCTTCGGCGGCGTCGGTGAAGAGGAAGGCTACTACGCTGGCGATCTTCTCGGGCTGGATCAGCTTGCCGTGCATATGCTGCTTACCGAAGCTGGCTTTCAGCTCTTCGTCGTTGCCCAAGATCGGCGTGTCGACAAAACCGGGTGCTACGCCTACTACGCGAATACCGTGGGGCGCCAGTTCGAGCGCGGCGTTTTTGCTCATCATCACCACAGCGGCTTTGGCGGTGTTGTAGTTGAAGCAGCCTAATGCGGCGCTGGTTCCATAGATCGAAGCGGTGTTAACAAAGGTGCCCTTGGCACCTAAGGCCACCATCTTGCGTGCGGCGTAGTACATGCCGTAATAGACACTGTGCTGGTCCACATCGATGACTTTGTGATAGCTCTCAGGATCCATCTCTAGGAAGGGCTTGACCAAGCCGATGCCTGCGTTGTTGAAGATGCCGTTGAGCGTGCCGAACTTCTCGACCGCATACTCGACCATAGCCTCGACTTGTTCGGCTTTCGAGACATCGACTTTGTAGGGATAGGCTTTAACACCGCGTTTTTCAACTTCGGCGGCAACCTCTTTAGCGCCCTCTTCGTTAAAGTCGGCCACCAACAGGTTGGCTCCTTTGTCGGCTAAAGCCAGACAGCTCGCTTTGCCGATACCGCTTGCACCGCCAGTGACGATGATGACCTGATCTTTCAGTTCCATTCTATTCTCCTTTGAATAGATTTCTCGGGCGATAGTTAGGATAGGCGAGCTGAAATGGACAGCTTGCGAAATCTCCTAATGATCGCTGAAACGATAAATTGGATTTTAATAACTCTAGAATAGCACTTTTTCTCTTGAATAAGTGGTTAAGAAATAGTTATCTGAGTTGTAATTTGAAAACGTACAATATTGCAGGTTTGCTTAAAACGAGTGCTTACTTGTTTGTGCGCTATCCAAATGGATCGATGATAGAGAAACGCGTATTTCTTGATTGCATTTGTTAATAAACTAGTGAAGGTTGTGAAGGATTATCTATTTTTCAACGGAATGACGCAAAAAAGTTTATTTTTGAGCATTTGTTTCGATAATGGGCTAATCGTAATTGTCCGGTTATGTTTAGACTACATACTAACGATTATGTACAAATCTAAGGAACTGGGGACTATTCGTTCATCTTGGGCAGGGCAGAGGTTTCTATTTGCGCTATTGGAATCTCATTAGTACTGAGGGAATTCTCTATGTTTCGTAGCGAAAGACGCTGGCGCAAGCTGGTGCTGTTCGGTTGGATGACGTGTGTTTTAGTCGTGCTTAGCCTCGTTCTTCCTAGCAACGAGCAACTAAGCGCTCAAAGCAGCGATAGCACCCCTTCACGAATCGAACAGGCCTACATTGATGGCGAGATCACATCGCATCAACGTCTTCTCTATTTGTTTTACGCCGTTTATGCCCCTGATCGAGTTCCATCTCGCTACCAAGGAACAGCACCATGGTCGGCAACGCTGATTGTTCGTGAATTGAACGCGGTACGCCAGCAAATCTTGAATGGTAGCCTAACTGTTTCTCCTCAATTGCGTGAAGCGCTGCTTAGCCCGCGTATTCAGGAGGCGACCTTCTGTGATCAAGAGGATGGCTCCCAGAGCTACGAGACTGCCAACTTTATCATCAACTATAACGATGTCGCGGTCTTAGACATCGCTGCCTATGCCGAGACGCTCGAATATGTCCTCAAAACCTTTGTAGAGACCTATGGTTTCGCAAAACCGCCGCTTTCGTCGGAAAATCCCTATGGGAAGTATCCGGTACAGATCGTTGATTTGGGCGATGAGTTGTACGGATATGTGGTGACGATCGATCTGGTGGGCGATAACCCCAACACAAGCGATGTCGAGATAGAGGCCTTGGCGAGCTGTATGGTACTGCATAACGACTACTCGGTCTTTCAGAATGCGGGAGCCGAGCTAGCTTTGCAAGACCTCCAAGCGACGATCGGGCACGAATATTTCCACGCCATTCAGTTTGGCTACGGCGACCCAGAGGGAGCTGAAGAGGCTGTTTGGTACGAGTCGACCGCAGCCTACATCGAAGACGAGATCTATCCAGGTGCGGCTAGCAACTATCAGTACCTCTATCCCGATCTAACAATACCTTGGGCCGATCAGGGTAGCGAGAATAACGCAGTCTATTCGCTCTGGCCGATCTTCCGTTATGCGGCCGAGCGGCACGGCGGCTTGCAGCAGCGCGCTGGTGGTATCGCCGTGATGCGCGAGACCTGGCGTAACATTGGGGCCGGACAAAACGCTTACGATGCTTATAACAACGCCTTGAAGGCCAAAGGCTCCGATATCGCCACCAACTTTCAGGCAGCGGCCATCAGCCTGCGCTTTATGAAAGATTGCGCCGTCACTTCGCCCTACTGCTTCTCGGATGCTTCTCAGATGCGCGCGGGCCGCGTGGGCTATAGCAATACCGGCGCGATCGGGGCGGTGGGCCAAGCCTATAACGGCAGCCTGCGCGATGGCTTTACCGCCAATTGGATCGGCCTGCCGAACACGGGCGAATACAAGATTGTGGTGAGCAATCTCGCCAGTGGCGGCGCGCTCAAGGCCAGCCTTGTGGCCGAAGTCAACGGCCGCTTGCAGGTGCAACATCTGTCTGGAACGATCGCGGGCGGCGCGAGCGCCAGCTTGCCCAGCTATAACGTGCCTGCGGGCGCTACGCAAGTGCTCTTGACCGTCACCAACTCTGATCGAAGCGATCCTTCTCAAGCGCGTAACTACCGTGTGCAGCTGCTGCCAGCTGAAGAGATCGTTGTCACCGATTACATCTACTTGCCCTTTGTACGTAACTAAGTCTCTTCTCTAGCTAAAAAAGCGGCTCTTCCCTGATTTTAGCGGGGTGAGCTGCTTTTTTTGGTCTTCTCAAAACAAATCCGGTTGATTACTTTCTATTTAGCCTTCGGCAGAGTGGAACTTTACTACTTTTTGCCCCGGATTTGTTTTCTGTGTTACAAGAGCGCAAGCCTTTAAACGGGTTTGATATCAGCCCCGTTAGGGATGTTCTGTTTTTGGATTGCCTTTGCTCATCACATTTTGGGGAGCTCTTTCCACACAGATAGAAGCCTCGTTTGTTGGGCGGGATGTTGATAGCCGAAGGCGGACGCGCTGAGGAACGAATGGATGGTAAGGACCTCGTCGCCAAAGTATCGAAATCGTTACGATGATTTGAGATGAGATGGCTTAGGCAGAAGGCTTTTGTTCGCGTAGTGAAGGGATCAAGCGCGGCCAGATCGCCAAAACCCAGGTGAGCATAGCAAGGGCGTAGCTTAGGCCGCTCAGCAGATAGAAGCCGTTTAGGCGGCTGCCCAGGCCCAAGAGCGTGGCGCTGCCGGGTAAGACCGCGCTGATCACGCCCAGATTGAGGCAGATATAGCTCCACCAAGCCAAACGCTGATCGCCGCGCCAGCCTGTGATCTTCGGGCGGGGCAGCATCCAATTGGCGACCCCGCAGGCCACCTGTAGCATCCAGCCGATCAACAGGGTGTGAACATGAGCCCAGCGCCAAGCCCACAAAGCAGGCCAGAAAGCGAGACCTTTGTTGATCAGCATAAGGCCACCGATCGCTGCGCCGATAGCGAGCCAAAGCAGGGCGGTGCGCACCATATAAACGCTTGAGCGAGGCATCACTTCTCCTTTTCTGTGGCATTGGCGGCCTTTGAAGGGCGGCTCGGCTTGGGCGCGCGCTCCTTGACACGCGGCCAGATCAGCAGCACAAAAGCCCAGATCCCGATTATCTGCAGCAGCCCCGAGAGCGCCAAGCCCCAGCCGGTCCATGGCGCTGGTGACCAGGTGTGGAGCGGCTCGCAGATCACTCGCAGCAGCAGCCCGAGATTGAGCGTGGCATAGCTCAGCCAGCCCAAACGCTCGTCGCCGTGGGGCTGCTCGCGCGAGAGGGCCGGGAAGAGCCAGAGCGCCACGCCGCAGATCAGTTGGGTGCTCCAGCCCACCATCAGTAGGTGGTAGTAGACCGGCAAGAGCGCCCCGATGCGGCTTTCGAAGCGCAGACCTTGGTTGGCGAAGACCAAAGCGCCGACCAGCATCGAGGCCAGCAGATAGATGAGCGCGCTGCGGATAAACAGTCGCGATTGGAAGAACATAACGACCCTTCCTTGTTTCGAGACGGCTTGGAGCGAGTGATACCAAATCCGGCTGTTTACTTGCTATTTGGCCTCTTTCCCCGACTTTGCGCTTTCCCGTGTTGAGAGCATGCATGTCTTTAGAACGGACCCGGTATAAGACGAACGATAGAAGTGGAACGCGAGTGAGGATAATCCAGAATACCACAATGCTCTGTTGCCCTCAATCGGAGAGCAACAGAGCAAGGTGGAGCGGATTAGGTTTAGTTGTTGGGATCGCCATCGCCCGCTTGCAGCAGGCCCATCGCGCCCCGTCCGGGGAAGTTGAAAGCGTGGGTCACGATCGGGTATTTGCCATCTTCGGCGGTGGTCAGCTCGACGATCGCGCCTTGGGCCGGGGCCAGATCGACCGCTTGCGAGCCGTAGTTGCCTTCGTTACCGCGCTGTAGTGCGACACCCTCTTTGATCACCGTATCGAAGATCGTGCCGACGATGTGGAACGAGCTATCGACGTTCGGCCCAGCGTTGAGGACGAAGATGCGTACTCGCTCGCCGGTGCCAACTTGGAGCGGATTGTCGCTGTATTGGTTGGCCACACCGTTGAAGACGACGTAATCGGGAGCGGGTGCGGCAGCGGCGGCTTTCTCTAAGCTGGTCAGCTCGTTCTGCGGGCCGAGGTACCATTCGCTCTGCACCAGCGCGAACTCGTGATCGACCTCGGGCAAGCCTTCGCGCGGCTCAACGATCACCATTCCGTACATGCCGTTCGAGATATGGTGCAGGGTGGGCGGCGTGCCACAGTGGTACATCCAGACGCCTGCGTAGTCGGCGGTCCATTCGTAGATCAGCTCTTCACCGGCGTTGATCGAGCGCATCTCGTCGTTCCAGGCCACTTGGCTCGAATGGAAGTCGATCGAGTGGGGCACTTTGCTCGATGTTGGGTTCTTCAGATGCACGCGAACCGTATCGCCAACTTTGACGCGGATCACCGGGCCGGGCACGGTGCCGCCGAAGGTCCAAACCTCTTGCACAAAGCCTTCAGCAACGGTCATCAGCTTCTCTTCGATAACTAGCTCGATATCGTGGACGCTGCCGCTCAGAGCCGCTGGCGCTTTGGCATCGTAGAGTTCGTAGGCCGGAGCGTTTGGGTTAGCTACGACATCGAGCTGTGGCGCAGGGCCGCCGTGATCGTTGGCCGAATGGGTTCCGTTGGCACTGGCTGCGGGCGCACCAGCCACCGTGATCGTTCCGGTCATGCCCGCCTGCTCGTGGCCCGGCACCGCGCAGATAAACGAGATGCCTTCGGCGGGAATGTCGACCTCGCCTGTGACCGTTTCGCCAGCTTGGGCCGCGATCGTTGTGCCATCTGGGAAGGTGATATCGTGGGGCAAGAAGCCTTCGTTGATCAGTTTGATGGTGTAGCGTCCAGCTTGAGCGACCTCAACTGTGCTGGGCCGAAAACCCATCTCGAAAGCGTAAAATTCGAGCGTTCCAAGTGTTGTGGCGGGCGCGCTAGCGCTTTGCGAGTTGACACCACAGGCCGATAAAGCGAACAGTAACACTACCAAGAGTGTCCCAATTGAATGTCGAAGCGAGCGCATCATTGCATACCAGCTTTCTATACATCATAACAAATCCACTTGCTTTTTCAGATTGTTGCGGCGAGCTCTGTTCCTTCCATTCGTTCCTCACCGCGTCCGCCTTCGGCTATCAACATCCCGCCCAACAAACGAGGCTTCTATCTGTGTGTGCCGAAAGGCCTCCCCAAAACCGCCAATTCAAACGGATTTGCTATCATTGCCATAGCTACTTTGGAGCGAAACGAATAACGAAGTAACGGGCGATCGCTCCCTGCGGACAATACCGTTCACAAATTTCGCAGAAGTTGCAACGCTCTGGTTGTACAATGGCAGCACGTTGATCCTTGAGCGCTACCGCCTGAGTCGGGCAGAGTCGGACACATTCGCCACAGCCAATACAACGTTGCAGGTCGATAATCGGTAGAGCCGTTTTTTGATCCATTGTTTGGCCTTCCATAGCGTTCTCATTTCCTGATCTCAGCATAAGGCCAGCGTAAGTGATGTGCAGTGATTTTTATCACAAGCGAGAAAGAGCCGCCTATGCAAGAGCAGATCGAGATTTTGAAGCAGTGTAGTTTTTGCCAAGATCTTCCGCCTGCAACTCTGAACGAACTGGCGCGCATCGCGGTGCGCCAGCGCTACCCGGCTCGTCAGCTGATACAGTTCGAGGGCGATCCTGCCGAGGCGATGTACATAGTGGCCGAAGGCTTAGTGAAGATCAGCCGGATCGGCTCGAACGGGCGGGAACAGGTGCTAAATGTGATCGGGCCGGGCGGGCACTTCAATACCGTGCCGATCTTCGACAACGGCCTCTGCCCCGCCAACGCCGAAGCGCTCAGCGATCTGCAGCTTTTGATCTTGCCGCGCCAAGCTATGCGCAGCCTGATCGAGCGCCAACCCTCGCTGGCCTTGGCTCTGTTGGGCGAATTCGCAGGGCGATTGCGCCATCTGGTCAATCTGGTCGATGAGTTAGCCTTGCATAGTGTGCAGGGGAGGTTGGCTGGCCTGTTATTGCGGCAGGCCGAGGCCGCCGAGCGTGGCGAAATCAGCCCGGCGCTGACCCAAGCTGAGATCGCCGCTCGTTTGGGGACAGTGCGCGAAATGGTCGCGCGAACCTTGAAGAGCTTTGAGATTCAAGGCGCGATCAAACTCGAACGGGGCGCGATCACTATCCTCGACCGCGAACTGCTGGCCGAGATCCACGAGGAGTAATCCGAGATCCGTTTGGATGGGTCAGTTTTCGGCGGCTTCAGGCCGCAGGAATAGCCCCGCTTGCTGATGGACAGCCTGTTGATAGCCGTAGGCGGACGCGGTTAGGCCCATCTTGGGGGAGGAACCTAAACGCCAACGCTATAAGGGCATCAAGTGGATTTGCTAGAAGCTGTTTGGCTTGTTTGTTTCATCAGCATGCTGGCGATCTGGGCTACAAATGCCATTGCAGCCAGCACTTGCAACAGCCCACCGCTCAGCAACAGCACGAACGCCAAGGACGAGCCAGCGCTTTGGGTCAGCCAGCCCAGCGACATCAGGGCCACGCCCACGATTGCCGCCCAGCTCTGTAGCTCGGCGAGCTTGGGCCAGCGCAAGGGACGGCCCAAAAAGCGCGGCAGCATGTGGTAGCCCACGCCATAGATCAGCAGGCTGCTCCAGCCCCACAGGTTGAATTCGGCGTGCAGAAAGCGCAGCCGCACCCCGATCGAACGCTCGATTGCGAAGCTGGCGCCCAAGGCGATGCCCAGCGCAAGGTAGCAGAAGGCCGCTTTGATACAGCGTACTGTGAGTGGACTCATGAGCGTGGCTCCTGTGCTCGAAAACGAATCGCTTGGGGCGCGGCTGGACGCAGCGCTTGCAGGGTGGGCCAGATCGTCCAAGCGAAGAGCGCTAAGCCAAGCGCCATACTGAGCGCGCCGATGGCGAACAGTTTCGGCAGCCCCAAACCCAAGCCCAAGACAATCATCAGCAGCGCCAACAGATGCACAGAGAGCTGCCCGCTGGCCCAGCGCAGTCCGCGCGTCGCCCGCCCGCTGAAGCGCGGCAAGACATGGTAGGCCACCCCCACGATCATCAGCATCACCCAGCCGAGCGCGCTCAGGTGTTCGGCCGCCAGCAGCCAATTGGGATGCAGCCAATTCAGCCTGACCGCCAGCAACAGCAGATGTACAATCGGCAGAGCGATACCTGCCGCTGTGGTCGCGCGCGTGCCGACTCGGTCGATCTGGGCTTGATCGGGGATGGGCGGCACAGGGTGGCGCGAGTGGCGTTCGCCGCGCAGCATCAGCTCCATCACAACCCATAGAAAGAGCAGGGCAGCCAGCAGTTCGAGCGCCAGCCCAAAGGCTTCGAGCGTGCGCCAGCGCAGACCGATCCCCAGCGTAGTCAGCACAAAACCGGCGCTAAAACTGCCCCAATGCAGCCAGATCGGGGTGCGGCTGGGGAAGCTGCGCCCCGAAAAGACGGGCAAGGTATGGTAGTTGATGGCCAAAATCATGCCGCTGATCCAGCCGAAGAAGGTTAGATGAACCAGCGCGGCCCATAGGCCCGGCAGGGCCAGCGCCGCCAAGAGATGTAGCAGGCTGGCCGCCAGCAAGGCAGCCAAGGCCGTGATCAAGAAGGCGCGAGCGTAGCGACTCATGGCTGTTTCTCGATGCTTGCTTGCAGCTCGCTCAGCAGCTGAACCAGATCGAGTTGATGGCGTTCGGCTACGACCTCGAGCGAGAGAGAGCCACCACAACAAGTGTCGATGCCATACTGCTGCAATACGGGTAGGACTTGAGGCGCACGCGCCACCAGCTCGTTGATCGTTTCAGAAGCGTTGAGATCGATATGTCTAAGCGTTGTCATAGCGTTTCCTCCTTTGTGATGTTTTTCTCAGTCTATTCAGGAGCGAGCTGCATAGCTATGACTTTTATCACATCGCCTAGCTTCTGATCGTTTTTGTTTATCGACCTGATCTTGCGAAATTATTAGTGTTTTCATATCTTTGGTGTATGCTTTGTGGTAAGCGTAATTAAAATCAGCCTTTACGCACTACAACGCTAGCCAAACGCAAGGAGGCGGGCCATGGGCAGAATCACTTGGAAGACATTAACGGTGGGGATCTTACTGCTCGGCTGTGTAACAGTTTTTGGTTTTTCGGGCCTCTTTCAGCGGCAGCTCGACCAGCTGGAGAGTCTGGCGACGAATGTGGGAAGTCAGCGAGAGGATCTGCTGAGCTCTATCAGCTATCCAAATGCGCATTTGCTTAAAGAAGAGGAGCTTTCTGCTACTGTCACTGAATACTATTTTGAGGCCGAAGATGAGCCCGAAGTGGTGATGCACTATCTTTTCGATCGTTTGCAAGAGCAGGGCTGGCTATTTAATGTCTGGAATGAAGAAGGCATAAGCTTTAGCTACGATCGAACGGTCTGTGAGCAGCAGATCGTTAAGTTAGAGTGTTATGATTTCCCATCTTCGGGAATCTATGTTTCGGCTCAGCGCGAGCGGGGCGATAGCACGACCACGATCTATTTCAGATTCGAGAGTATCCACCTGTTTGAGGGCCCCATGTACCATCGCGTATGGAGTGTGCAATGATCAAGCAAGTAGCTCTCCCACAACATACATCGTTTTGGCGGACGACCGCGCTTACCCTGCTCATGGTCTATCTGCTCGGCCTCGCTTGGGCTGTGTGGTCTTGGCAGAGCCGAGCGGCGGCTATCGAAGCCTACGAGAGCCAATTGGCTGCACTCCAAGCCCATGGCCTTTCGCTGCCCCAGGCCCGCTCAGTGCTACGCGACGAGCTCTTTCGCCCCGATGATCCGCTTGCTGATGAAGATGCGCTCAGCTATTTCACGCCGCCTGGCGCCAGCGTACTCTCTGAACCGAGTGCGCCCGATAGCGCCCGTTCGCTAATGAGCTGGGAGACTGCGCTCTGGCCTCGCGAAGTTATGGCCCACTATAGCAATAAGCTTAGCCGCGCTGGCTGGCGGGTGCTGGCTTGGTACCCCGATGGTTTGCGCTTTGAGTATCTGCGCTCGCAATGCGATCAAAGCGCAGATCAGTGCCTTGCCGTGCCACTCTATCAAGCCGATATTAAGCTAAGCCAAGATCTATCTGTGGTTAAAACCACCGTCGAGATTGAGCTGCACGACCTGCGCTAGGCAAGACCCAAGTTTTAAGATAAGTTTCTAGAGCTAGTTAAAGTATCTAAAACCTATCTACACAGGTAGGCTTTGCGTATTGTTGTTACCTTTCCACTCTTATGAGGAAATCTATTGGCATGATCATTTGAGATATTCAATCAAAATTAGAAAAATATTAAATATTTCAAGATAAGAAAAATTGTGACAGTATATGTCACAATTTTGTTGTATAATTATACGAGCTTAAAACAACCTTCATTTCTTCAGTAATAAATCTATCTTCAAGATCAAAATAAATACTAGATATAGTGGTATAAATTTAGGACTACACTATATATAGTTGACTGTGCGGAACAGGCGTGCTATACTAGGATTATTGAAGTTTAATTGTTTTGTTTGGAAGGAGATGAAATATATTATGACACCACTTCAAAAACCAGGGGAGAAACCAGCTCAACCTGGTGAGTATATTGAGCGAGGGCCGCGAGGTGGCCAAGTCCCCAATCCGCGCCAAGTGACAATTGAGCCGGGAGATAAACCTCTACCCCCTACCCAAAAGCCTGGTAACACTTGGGAGCATCAAAAATCCAAGAAACGCTAGTCTTTACTGAATTGTTTTGTGTGGATGGATCCCTATGTTTCTAATGAAAATGGTATAGGGATCCAGGCTAAATCTAAGTAAGGATCATAGATTGATGAGAGTTCTTAGCCTTGATGGTGGTGGTTATTTAGGTTTGGCAACAGCTGCTTTTATTGCTGAAACAGAACGTCATTTCAACACAACTTACCACGAACATTTTGATCTCTTTTGTGGAACTAGCACAGGCGCAATAATTGCCTTGGCTTTAGCGAGCGGTAAGACTGGAAATGAAATAGTTGAACTTTATCAGAAATTTGGAGTAGCAGTTTTTAAGAATCCTTTTCCTGGTGCCTTTTTATTACGCCGTCTAAGAGGAATTGTAACTTCATTCTATTCGAATAACAGTCTTCGTAAAGTCCTTCAAGAAGCATTTGGCGATTTGACATTAGGTGATCTATACCAAAAAGGCAAATTTGTTGTTATACCTGCTTATAACCTTACACGCGGATTGCCACGAGTTTTTAAAACAGATCATTCTCCTGAATTAACCCTTCATAACAATTATCTGGTGCGTGATATTGCTCTAGCGAGTGCATCTGCCCCAGTATTTCTGCCAATCGTGTCCCTGCCTTCACCGGTTAACAATATTGAAGAGCGTTTCTGTGATGGGGGACTATTTGCGAACTTTCCTGCGCTGCTTGGATACGTCGAAGCCATATCGTATTTAAAAGCATCACCTGATACTCTCAAGATACTCTCTTTGTCAACACCGCGAACAAGTATGGCTGAACGAAAATCTGCTCAATCTTGGATCGATCAGATATTTCTTAATCGTGGGCTTTTTGGATGGGGGCCTCGTCTCACAAGCGTAATGATTGACGCTACAGCAGACATAATGCACCATTCGTTACGCTTAATTATGGAAACCCATAGGACACAGGGGGCTATTTATGAACGTGTCGAATTAGATGGTTTCAAGGGGGTTGGACTCGATATAGCAACTCCACATACAACTACAACATTACGCCAACTTGGGTATGAGAAGGCTAGTGATACTACTTTACGCCGCTTATTAGCACCTTTCTTCAGTGTATAGGAGAAACATATGGTTGATATCCAAAAGCAGTTTGAACAGTTTCACAATACTATACGTACTGATTTTGAAATGAATTCCACATTGCGCGAAAAACGCGATATTTTATTCAATAAAGTTAGGAAATACCTAATAGATAATAAACTTCCTCTGTGTGAACGGAAAAGTCAAGGTAGCTACAAGATGAAGACGGGTGTTGTGCCAATTGAAGGCCTTGAATATGATATTGATGTAGGATTATGTTTTTCATTTGAAGAATCTGCATATACGGCCAAAGTAGTCCGAGGATGGGTTTTTGATGCAATTAAAAATCACCCAGCTAAATCAGTGGATGAGAAAGGGCCTTGTATTCGGGTAATATATGCTGATGGATATCATGTCGATCTTGTTACATATTGTTCTTGGATAGATGCGTCAGGGGAGGATCAATATAGATTAGCACACAAAACTCGTGGATGGGTTGGTGCTAATCCGATCAAATTGATTGAATATGTAAATAATGCTCGAAAACAGTATGAAGGTACAGAAGACAATATTACAAAGACTGATCAGTTCCGACGTTGTGTACGAGCCTTGCGACGTTGGAATGATGTAGCGATTCCATATGAAGATAAAAATAAACCAACAGGTCTCGCCTTAGTTCTTCTTGCTATTAATCATATGACCTGTTGTACTACTTGGGATGGAAAATCCAATGATCGGTTAGCACTTGAAAATTTGTCACGAATTGTAGCTAATACAATTGGAAGAATTGTTGTAGAAAAGCCAACTCCTGAATATGAGGACATGTTTGGACGGCTTTCTGAGAGGGAAATGGATAATTTAAAGGCTCGTTTCCAAAAGCTTCATGAGACTCTTGTTGAAGCAAATAACCAATCTAACGCTCAGGATGCATGTAAGCTTCTTCAAGATGTTTTTGGGGATGATTTTCCTGTTCCTCCAAAAGAGGAAACCGCAGAAAAAACAGGTCGGCCAGCCATTATTACTACAAGCACATCTGCATGAGCATTGACTATAATTCAATCCTAGATAAATATCACCAAAAAGCGACTCTATTAGCCGAAAATGCGCTGCAAATAAGGGGATTTCAGCGCATTAGAGATACTAGGTGGGTGGGAAGCGTAGAGATTGATAAGTATGGATCTATTTCTATTGAGGTAGAGCTATCTTCTCGATTCCCCAGTACACTTCCTGATATTTATGTTGACTATAACTCATTGCAATGTATCATTCCCCATGTAGAGGCTTCAGGAAAAATCTGTTTAGTAGAAAAAACCGGGATACTACTTGATGTTACTCGTCCTGCTGATCTTATGAACGAGGCACTAGATCGTGCGAAGGATATATTGACTGATGGTTTATTGAAAGTCAACGTTGATGATATTACAGATGAATTTGAAGCATATTGGATCAATGAGACGGCGGAGCAAGTCCTCTATATCTGTGAGGATTTGGATAAAGCCCGAGAAATCAAAAGTTTTAGACTAAAACCGTCTAATGGTAGTGGGATTGGTCCATTTCTCTTTGCAGAATCGCGTAAAGCGGCTGAGTTATGGTCTCAGCGCGCTGGTTGGAAATTAGGGGGTGAGATATCGAGCTTCTTAATACCATTTACAAAGGCCTTTCTTCCTCCAACACCCCTTCATAAACTTACATACTCTGAGATAAGAAATATATTGCAAGAACATACAACTGCTGAGGTATTTCAAGCTATTGAAGCGTGGTTAAATACTGTAACCCTTCCAATTTATTTTGTATTTGTAATGCCCCTAAAAAGGGCGCAGGGAAAAACAATAGTTGGTGTAAAAATTGAAAATCTTAGTGGGCAACGAGCAAAGCAAGCTCGAAAAGGTTTTCGAAAGAATAGGGTACCAGCCACACGCCTCTTAAACTTCCAACCAGATCTCAAGCGATTACAAATAGAACGACTTGATCCTCAGTATTTATTGCCAAGGGGTGGAGCTAATACAATATTGTCTTATCGATCAATAACGGTTATAGGCTGTGGAGCGGTTGGCTCCTATATCATTAATCACGCAGCCTCACTCGGGATTGGGCGATTACACATAATTGACGCAGATATTTTAACTAATGCGAATATTCATCGACATGTATTAGGAGCTAACTATCTTAAGATCAATAAAGCAAAAGCTATGGCGCATGCGTTAGGACGACGTTTTCCGCATTTACAAGTGGATTATCGAGACGCATTAGTAGAAGATGTATTACGAAAAGAACCATCATTTATTACTGATACAGATCTTATTATTATTGCTATTGGTGAACCTACAATAGAACTTATGCTCAATGAACTACTGGGACTATTAAAGCCTAGGCTTCATGTTTGGGTTGAGCCATTAGGTATTGGGGCTCATATATTAGCGACTGGAATTAGTAAGAAACAAGGATGTTATCACTGTATCTATGAGGAAGATGAGAAGTTTGGCCTAGTAAATAAAGCCTCATTTGCTGCTCCGGGACAACGCTTTCAGCGCACGATGGGAGGTTGCGCAGGGCAATTCATACCATTTGCTGGGCTTGATGCGGATCGAATAGCGGGAGAAGCCGTTCGTTTAGCATCTCAAATTCTTACAGAACAAGAAAAAGAACATGTTCTCATAAGTGTACGCGAAGATGAACAGCTTTTTCGAGAAATGGGATATCAGATCTCACTTCGTGCAAAACGGATTCCATGTGGTGTACGACATCGTGAAACAGCGTTTGTTAGCGATACTTGCCCTGTTTGTATTAGGTGGAATGAATGATATTTCGACGTGCGCAACAGGGAACAATTACTATTACAAAAGAAGTTTTGACTATCTTTGATCGTTATCGTCAACATAACTTTAAGGATCACGAGGCCGGAGGCATATTATTGGGACGTTTTATTAAAGATAGTCTTGATATTGTGGTAGATGTGGCTACTGAACCTAGTCAAGGTGATATTACAAGTCGTTTTTCTTTTTTTCGGTCCCAAAAAAGAACCCAGACCCTTGTTGATCAAGTATGGCTGCAATCAAATGGTACTCAAAACTATTTAGGCGAATGGCATACTCACCCCGAAAGATATCCTTCACCATCTCGTATAGATCTGAAAAATTGGCATCGAATTGTTATCAAGGCCCAATATGAGCAAGATAGTCTACTCTTTATTATTGTTGGGCAAGAGATGATTTGCCTATGGGAGCTTTCCAAAATATCTAAAGAACTTATTCAGCTTGAAAGTCTATAAGTAAGTTGCTTCCTGCATGAGCATAACAATTGTAGATTTGATGATGCAAATAACAAAACGGCTTATCTCAAAGCGAGATAAGCCGTTTTCGTTGGTCGGGGCGACAGGATTTGAACCTGCGACCTCCTGAACCCCATTCAGGTGCGCTACCAGTCTGCGCTACGCCCCGACGTTGTTGTTCACAACGCGGAGTATTGTAGCCGATATTTGCTATTTCGTCAAGTCTACCATTGGCGCTTCCATGCAACGTAGGCAGCCGCCCCGCTGGCCACTGCGATCAGTGCTAGCAAGCCCGATAACCAAGCCAACCAATTAAAGGCTTGGGGAGCGGCTTCAATGGCTTGAACCTGATCGCCAGCCGGGTTCAAGCTTGTATCGGCGGGCATTTGGCTGCCTGCAGCAGGAGCTTCGCTGATAGTCAAAGGCTCTTCAGCGCGCTCGACAGCCGAAGGCAATTGACCTGCGATCGGAGCTTCGCTGATGGTGAGCGGCTCGTCGGCTTGGCTGATAGCTGCGGCGCTATCTTCTTCTGGCGTGCCCAGCAGGCCATAAGCGCCATCGTCGCCCAAGGCAGGCATCGCTTCGTCCTCGTTTTTGCTCAGGCGCGCGTTGGGCTCTTCGATAGGCGGAGCTTCTGCGCTGTAAAGTTGGGCGCTTTCGGCTTGGCTTGCAGCTTGCGGGCTGCTGGTTGCGAAGCCCATTTGGTTGAGTGTTAGGGTCAAGGCGAAGAGCATGGTCGCCACAATGCTTGCGAGCCGAAAGTATTGAAAGGACAGGAAGCTGCGCTGTTTGCCCACCATACTGGGGTCGAGCGTAAACGAGCGGGGCGGTGCGACATCGGGCAGATCGCGTAACATCGCTTTAAGGCTGCGCAGCTCTTCGATCTCATCTTGTAGGCTTGGATCGCTCTGCAGCCGACGCTCGAAGGTCAGGCGTTCCGAAGCCGTGAGTTCGTTATCTATATAGGCCGAGAGCAGCTCTTGGTCTGCTTCATTGGGTTGTGGGCGATTTGAAAACGTCATGGTTTTTCTATGGGTTCTGCGCTATTGCTACGAATAGAGCAGAGGTATCCTAGCATCGAGTAATCACTGCCAGATTAATCGTTAGGCGATGCTGTCGTAAGAAGCTTCCCGTCAACTCTTATGCAGATCGCGCTCTACAGGTATAAAACTTCGATCTTTTTCGTGTTTGGACGAATAAGAGGAGCAGGTCATCGTTCCTTATCTTCATGACGATAACGATTGGGTAAGAGTTCCCCTGCCCGCAGAATATCGCGTAAGCGAGCGCGTCCACGGCTTAGGCGCGACTTGACCGTGCCCAGATTGCTATTAGTGATCGTTGCGATCTCGTCGTAAGCCATACCTTGAATATCGCTTAAAATCACGACGAGCCGTTGATCTTCGGGCAGTTGATTTAGGCCGACTTGAATGGCCTCGCTCAGTTCATGGCGCAAGGCCGTATCGTCGGGACTCTCGCTCGGATCGGGTGGATCGAGCTTCATATTCTCATCGTCGCTCGAAAGCGCTGCATCGAGCGAGGTTGCGGGTTTGCGTTTGCGCACGCGCAGCACATCGTAACAGGCGTTGGTAGCGATACGTAGCAGCCACGAGCGGAACGAGCCGCCTCGAAAGCTGCGCAGATTCCGATACGCGGAGATAAAACTGTCCTGGGTTGCATCGGCCGCCGACTCGGGGTCGCCGAGCATGCGCAGGCACAAGTTATACACCCGCCCTTCGTAAAGACGCACAAGTTGATTGAACGATTCCAGATCGCCGCGTTGCGCAGAAGCGACAAGACGGCGCTCTTCATCAGCTAGTGGTTGCATGTACTTTTACTCTGAGTTACGGCGATATCGAGAACGTTGGAATAGGAAGTTGCCGACTCGCCGCAGACTCAATAGTTCTAATTCAGGTGGATGTTCAGGACGAAAGGCTATTCCTTCGATCAAACTGGGACGCGGCGAGGCGAGAGCTGCTGAGTTGCCGACCATGATCGGGCTGCGTGTCAGAAACTCTTCCTCGATGAGGTTGGCTTCGAGCAAGGCAGCGTAGCTGGTAGGCCCTGCTTCGCTCAAGAGCGTCCGAACGTGGTAGTGACTGAAGAGATCGGAAACCAGGTGTTTCAGATCGACTCGTTCTCCACTACTTATATGATACTCAATATGCTTGGCGAATCCAAGCCGCTTACGGGCTTGCTCGGCACCCGCTGAGGTTGTAGCGACCACAATGGGTTGCAGCTCTTCTTGAAAGATGCGGGCTTGAACTGGCAGCTCGCCGCTGGCGCTGAGAATAACCAGCAAGGGCGTTGGGTTGCGCTGTTCGAGCCGTCGCAGTTCGGCGAAGGCCTCGCGGTCGGCGGGAAAGACACCTTCGGGCGTCCAGCGGTGGCGCAGCAGCGAATCCATAGTTGGCCGCCCGATCACAATCGCATCGGCGCGGGCGCGCAACAGCGCCATCAGCCATTTATCGTGGGGGTGATTGCGGCTGATATCGACGCTTGTGCTGTTGGGTAGGTTAAAGGCGATTCGCCCATCGTGCGAGCAGACAAAGTTGGTAAAGATGTAGGGCCGATCTTCGTAGTATGGAATGCGCCAGTCGCCAGCGTAGATCGCTTGAAAGGCGGGCGCAAGGCTGAGGCCGGGCTGTTTGTCGTCATCAAAGAGGAGCGTGTAGGGGGCACCGGGTCCAGCGATTGTAAACTTAGGGCTATACAAGGGCGCTTCTTTCCCGTATGCTAGAGATAACTACAACACGCGAATATCTATCACAAGTTGCGACATTATAGCATAGAGACGGTAAAGATACCTACAAGCAATGCTATAATAGGATCTCATTTTAACAGACGGCATGATGAGGAGATGCGATCATGCAGGAGTTTTTTGCATTTAACCTAACGCCGCGTGTGCTCTACCAAGCTGGTCTGGTTGCAGAAATCGGCCAAGAGATCCTTCAGTTAGGCGGAACACGAGCGCTGGTTGTTACCGATAAAGGTGTTATTAATGCTGGCCTTCTGGAAGCGGTAGAAGCAGGGCTACGCAATACGCTAGAGATCGCCGCAGTTTACGACAAGGTTCCAGCCAACTCGTCGGTCAAAGTGGTTGAAGAGTGTGCGGCCCAAGCTCGCGAGCTTGATGTCGATATTGTGATCGCTGTAGGCGGAGGCAGCCCGATCGACACGGCCAAGTGTGTGCGAGCCTTGCTGACCTTGGGCGGCGATCTGCTCGACTACCAAGGCTACAATGTGATCAATCAGCCCCTAATGCCCTTAGTCGCCATTCCTACCACTTCGGGAACCGGCAGCGAGGTCACCCCCTTCGCCGTGATACGCGACGAAGAGCAGAATCTCAAGGTCACCTTCGCTAGTCCCTATCTGGCTCCTAATATCGCGCTGCTCGATCCGCTGCTGACGGTTTCGCTGCCCCCGACCTTAACCGCTGCGACTGGCCTCGACGCGCTCTGTCACGCCATCGAGACCTTTGTTTCGAGCGATAACAACCCGATCAGCGATAGCTTGGCGCTTCAAGCGATCGATATGATCTCAAATAACCTGCGCGACGCTACCCACAACGGCAACAACCTCGATGCGCGCGGACAAATGCTCCTAGCCTCCTGCATGGCAGGCATCGCATTTGCCAACAGCTTCTTAGGCATCGTACACGCCATGGCCCACGCGGTCGGCGGCATGTTCGCGGTTCACCATGGCACAGCCAACGCTATTTTGCTGCCGCACGGCATGCGCTTCAACAGCGTCTTAGTGCCCAATCGCTATCGTCGCATCGCTGTGGCGATGGGCGTCAATGCTGGCGGACGCAGCGAGCTAGAGGTCGTCGAAGATGGCATTGTGGCGGTGCAAACCTTGGTGCACGACTGCGGTCTGCCCTCGCGTCTGCGCGATGTAGGCGTTACTGAAGAATCGCTGCCGCTTTTGGCCGAGGCTGCTCTTGGCGATGCGACCATCTTCAACAACCCGCGCAGCGTATCAGAGGCCGAGTTGCTTGCGCTCTTTAAGGATGCTTGGTAGGAGTAGTGTGTTATGGAGCTTCGTCCATTACATCCGAGCGAGATCGGCCAGCTAAGCGAGATCGACCCAAACTATGTTTCCGATAGCGAACTTGTGCTCGAATGTAAAGGCCAAGGCTTGCAAGTAACCTTTCGCATCTACGAGCGAGCTCGGGCTGTGCCCTACGTCAAACGGGCGGGCTATTCGCTCGACGCTAACTATCTACGGGGCCTGCTTCAGCGCATCAATGCTGGGCGTGGACTCTACCTAGGCGCTTACGAGGCCAACAAAGTGGTCGGCTTTCTCGATCTCTCGCTCGAGAGCTGGCGTCCGGTAGCATCGCTCGAATGGATCGTTGTCGATTCGGCTTGGCGTGGCAAAGGCATCGGCAAAGCCTTGCTACAAGAAGCCATTGCTTGGGCGCGCAGCAATAACCTAGCGGCCATTGCGCTTGAAACCCAAACCACAAATATTCACGCTTGTCGTTTTTACGAGCGAATGGGTTTTAGGATCTGTGGATTCCAAGATCCTTTTTATTTTAACCCCTTGGTAGAGGAAGAGAAAGCGATCTATTGGATTTACGAGCTATAAGTGGAAGGGACAAACGGGCGCCATCGTCTGTTTGCCCCTAGCATCTGCAAAGCTACTGCTTCTTTTGGGCTTTACGTTGATCGAGAATGAGACCAATAGCGAATCCAGCTGTTAGGGCAAGCATAGGCTTACTCAAAAGGTCGAATGCGTTAGGCATAACATGCACTAAAACGCAGCCGATCCAGATGAGCGTTGAACAAAACAAGCCAGTGACCGCTAGCGAGTTGGCTAGCCAAGCCCATGGTGCTTTAAGATCTTTACGTAACCCCCACATCAAGATAAGGGATGCACTTGCTAATAAACCTCCTACTACGATCATAGTAAGCGTTTCCACTGAGGCTCCTTTGGTGTGTTGAATATGGATCGTTGATTGAGGCCGTGATCGTAAACGAATTGTGTTAACGATCACATCAAAACCCATTTTACCACACTATTGCTGCAACAAGTACGAAATCTTTGTCGTCAAAAAAGTAGCAGTTGAAGATCCACACTTCATACACCAGCATAAAGGAGCTTATCGTTATGTATAATCCAACTCAACGGCTGATGCGGAGCCGTACAGATAAATATATTTCCGGCGTTTCAGGCGGAATAGCGCGCTATCTCGCAATTGACCCGGTGTTTGTTCGTTTAGGCTTTGTAGCGCTAGCCTTCAGTGGCATCGGCTTTCTAATCTACCCGATTCTTTGGCTGATTATGCCGTTAGAGCCGCTACAACCGCAGGCTCCTGGAGCGCAGACCTACGCCCGAGTCGCGCCTCAGCCGAGCGCACAAGAAGTGCCCTACACCCAACAAGGGCCTGAGCTCGACCAAGCTCAAATTCAGGCGCGCCGCAAGCGTCTATTGGGCATTATCTTGGTCAGCATTGGCTCGATCATCATCGTCAATATGATCGATCCGGGTATTATGCGCTGGGCAGCGCCGTTGCTCTTCATCGCCGCTGGCTACCTCCTTCTGCGTCGTAGCAACTAGCCAAACAGACCGTTTTTCGTAAAGGGATGTACACCTTGGTGTGCATCCCTTTACTGTTATCTTATTCAAAACCTTCCCGCGCCCTTCAACACCTGAGGCCCTCATCCCCGACCCTTCTCCCGTAAGCAGGAGAAGGGTGCCGCACGTACACACAGCGCCAAGGCGAAGCACAAGACAGTTCGTGCCATTCAACAGGCTCAGGGTACGACTTGTAACTTTAGCCTTATACAGCGCTGAACAATCACACAAACACCTTAGCCTACTCTCTAAAAGACTCAGTGTCTCAGTGTCTCGTGTGGTGAATAAAGACAGTGTCTCGTGTGGTCAAATCAGCTAGCTGGCGGCTGCGCTCTGCTCTAAGTTGCGTCCCAAGATCTGGTCGATCTCGGCGATCTGCTCGGGGCTGAGCGGCCCGAAGCGTAGCGCCTCGACGTTTTCGACCAATTGCTTGCTGTTCTTAAAGCCCGGAATCGGGATCGACTGCGGGCTGCGCGCCCAATGCCAGGCCAGCGCGCCCTGCACCAGCGTTCGGCCATTGCTGGTCAAGATCTCACGAATGGCTTCAAGCTGGCTCAAGAACTCGGGGCGCGGCTTGCCGTTCTCGAAATAGGCGACCCAGCTGTGGCCGCTACCTCGCACATCTTGGTCTGAGAGCTGTGTGTCGCGATTGAACTTGCCGCTCAGCAGGCCCATAGCGAGCGGGCTATTGTTGATGCTGCTCAAGCCATACTGCTCGCAAACCGCGAACATAGCGGGTGCATCAAGTAACACATTGGTAGGGTGCTGAATCGCAACGCCCTTGGTGTGGGTGGCGAAGGCCCGGGCCGAATCGGCGTCCCAGGTGCTCCAGCCGTAACTGCGGATCAGACCCTCGCGCTGGAGCGCATCGAGCGTCTCCCAAATCTCTTGGCTCTCTTCGAACGGCACCCCGCCGACGTGCAGTTGATAAAGGTCGATATAATCGGTGCCCAAGCGCTGCAACGACTGTTGGCAGGCCCAGCGAATATACTCCGCCAAGGTGTTGGTGCCGATCAAGGCGCGTTGTTCGCGGTCGTAGGTATAGCCGAACTTGGTCGCGATCACGACTTTATCGCGCTGGCCCTTGATGGCGCGGCCCAAAACCTCTTCGCTATGGCCCGTACCGTAGGCGTCGGCGGTATCGAAGAAGTTCACCCCGAGTGCGATGGCCTGCTGAATGGCGCGGATCGACTCGTTATCGTCGACGGCGCCCCAGCCGTCGGGCTTGCCATCGAGCAGAAAATGCCCGCCGATCGCCCAGCAGCCCATGCCGAGCGCGCTCACCTTGATATCGCTCTTTCCAAGCGTGCGTTTCATATCTATTTCTATCCTTTTCAGGTTATCTGATTAAGTTTTAGCAAATCTGCTTGATCGATCTAAGCATTTGGCGGCGAGGCTTCTAGCTCCCATTCGGCGTGTACCGCGTCCGCCTCCGGCTACCAGAGCGGCTAGTGGCCCTCATCCCCGGCCTTCTCCCGCTTTTTCGTACCCTTCAACAGGCTCAGGGTACGACTTGTAACTTTAGCCTTATACAGCGCTGAACAAACACCCAAACACCTTAGCCTACTCTCTAAAAGACTCAGTGTCTCGTGTGGTGAATAAAGACAGTGTCTCGTGTGGTTAGCGGCCCTCATCTCCGAGCCTTCTCCCGCAAGCAGGAGAAGGGTGCCGCACGTACACACAGCGCCAAGGCGAAGCACAAGACAGTTCGTGCCATTCAACAGGCTCAGGGTACGACTTGTAACTTTAGCCTTATACAGCGCTGAACAATCACACAAACACCTTAGCCTACTCTCTAAAAGACTCAGTGTCTCAGTGTCTCGTGTGGTGAATAAAGACAGTGCCTCGTATGGTCAAATCAGCTAGCTGGCGGCTGCGCTCTGCTCTAGCTTGCGCCCCAAGATGCGGTCGATCTCTTCCATCTGGGCTTGGCTGAGCGGACCGAACTGCAGCGCGCCGATATTTTCTTGCACCTGCTTCACGGTCTTAAAGCCCGGGATCGGCACACACTGCGGGCTGCGCGCCCAGTGCCAGGCCAATGCGCCCTGTGTTACTGTGCGGCCGTTGCTGCTCAAGATCTCGCGCACGGCGTTGACCTGATCGACCAACTCGGGGATGGGCTTGCCATCTTTGAAGAAGGGCATCCACTCGTGTTTGCTGCCGCGCACATCGTCGCTGGGCAGGCGCGAGTCGTGAGTGAACTTGCCCGTGAGCAGACCCATAGCGAGCGGCGTATTGTCGATGCTGGTCAGGCCGAACTCTTCGCAAAGCGCGATGATCTGGTAGTCGTCGTGCAGCACATGGGTGCCATGCTGAATGCTGTTGATGCTGGTATGCTCGGCCACGGCCCTAGCGCTCGCAACGTCGGCGGTGCTCCAGCCAAAGGCGCGGATCACGCCCTCGCGCTTGAGATCTTCCAGCGCGCTCCAGATCTCTGCGCCACTCTCGAAGCCGAGATCGCCCAGATGGCACTGGTAGAGGTCGATGTAGTCGGTGCCCAAGCGCTGCAACGAGGCCTTGAGGGCCTTGTGCAGATGGGCCACGCTGCGGTCGGTGCCGGTCAAGGCCCGTGCTTGGCTGTCGATCAAAAAGCCGAACTTGGTGGCGATCACAACCTTATCACGCTGGCCTTTGATGGCGCGCCCAAGCACCTCTTCGCTATGACCCGCGCCATAGGCATCGGAGGTATCGAAAAAGTTCACGCCCGCGTCGATCGCATATTGAATAGCGCGGATCGATTCATTGTCATCGACATTGCCCCAGCCGTCGGGCAGGCCGTCGACCGTAAATGGCCCGCCGATCGCCCAACAGCCCATGCCAATCGCACTAATTTCGATATTGCTTCGTCCTAAAACCCGTCGCATGTTCTCTCTCCTTATCTCTAGCGCGATCAGAATGACCTCATGCCAGATCCGAGTACCTTCTATTGTTTTTTGGCCTTCGCCAAAGGAGAGCTTGGTAATGTTTGTTGGAGAGATTTCGCGCCAGGGTGCAAAATCTCTCCAACACCATCCCTCCATTCTGCTCCCCCACTTTGCGAGAATGGAAGGCTTTGAACGGACGTGGTGACACTCCTAAGGAGTGTTTCATTTGTTGAGCTCTCGTTCGCAACAAAGTGTATCGGAAAAGAAGCGGGTGATCTATAACCAAAATAGCCGATTTCTTCTATATCCAATTTTGCTACAATCGGATCAAACGTTCTCTTCGGTGCTGTGTATGATAAAATCGCGAAAACGACAGGAATAGGCATGCGAATTCCGCTTGATCCTCAGAAAGAGACACCGCTTTACCTTCAGATCGAAGCCTTTTTGCGCAACGCCATCCAGACGGGCATTCTTGCGCCCGAGACACGCCTGCCAGCGACGCGCCAATTGGCTGAAGATCTAGGGCTGAGTCGGATTACGGTTGAAAACGCCTACGCCGTCTTAGAGGCCGACGGCTTTGTAGAGCGCCGCGCTGGCAGCGGCACCTATGTGCTGCCTCCGCCCGTCAACAATCTGACGCGTGCGACCCAACAGGGCGAATGGCCGCTCTGGCAGCGTGAAGCCTTCGAGAACTCGCCCTTTGTCTATCACGAAGAGCGTAGCTCGATCCGGCACCCCGATCCGATCGCCTTCACAGGTTTCGGCGATCCCCAGCGCTTCCCGGTCGACGAGTTTCTGCGCGCCATCAAAGAGGTGATTCGCCGCGATGGCCTGGACTCATTCGCCTTCGAAGATATTCGCGGCTATGCTCCGCTGCGCTCGACCATCGCCCAGATCTTGGCTAACCAAGGTGTGCGCGGCGACCCCGAACACGTGCTGATCACCTCTGGTTCGCAGCAGGCCCTCACGCTGATCGCGCAGATTTTGCTCAAGCCCGGCGACACAGTGCTGGTCGAAAAACCCAGCTACGATGGCGCCCTCGACCTCTTCCGCGCCCATCGCGCCAAACTGGTGGCTTGCCCAGTCGATGAATCTGGTATGCAGATCGAGCAGCTTGAACCATTGCTGCAACAACACCACCCAAAGCTGATCTATACGATCCCGACCTTTCAAAACCCGACTGGAATGAGTATGAGCACGGCGCGGCGGCGCGAGTTGGTGCGTTTAGCCGAGTGTTATAATGCGGCGCTTGTGGAGGATGATTTCGCAGCCGAGCTGCGATACGAGGGCAGAACGCTGCCCGCCCTGAAAGCCTTCGATCAGCGCGGCCAAGTGATCTATATCGGCAGCTTTTCGAAGCTGCTGATGCCCGGCTTGCGCATCGGCTTTCTTATGGCCGAAGGGCCGATCTATCGCCAGCTCGTCCACTTCAAACGCGTCAACGACCTTATGACCTCGACCCTGAGCCAGCGTGCGCTCGAGCACTATGTAACGGTCGGACGCTACGAAGCGCATGTGCGGCGTTCGAGCCAAGCCTATCGTAAACGCCGCGATCTGCTCGCCAAAGCTATCGACGAGCTATTGCCCGCCGAATGTAGCTATAGCCTGCCTCAAGGTGGGCTCTTCCTTTGGTTGCGCCTGCCCGAGGGCGTTTCGGCCCAGGCGTTGCAGCAACACGCAGCTCAAGAAGGAGTACATTTTGCGGTCGGCTCGCGCTTCTTTATTCAGCCCGAGCATGGCGATTCCTTCCTGCGCCTGAACTTTGCAGCCGTGCCCCAAGATCGTATCTACGAAGGAGTCAGACGTTTGCAACGGGCCTTGGGAAGAATGGGCTAGGTTGGCGCAGCCGTGCGAGATCGCGTACAATAGAACTATCCGCATCAATTGAGGAGCAATCTGCATGGGAGAAACTACGGTTGTTGCCGATCTGCGAGAGACCAGCAGCGGTGAACATTGCCCCTTGTGTACACTTGTGTTCCGTTCGGAAGAGCGCTTTTTGGAAGCGCTGATCTACGAACAGGTGAATGATATCGGTGGGCGTGACGTTTTGCGAGCGGCGCGCGGATTCTGCTTTCGACACAGCGGCATGCTGGCAGAACGGCCTTCGGCGCTCGGCTCGGCTATCATCGCGCACGATGTTGTGCGGGCATTGCAGCGCGTTGTCGCCGCCGATGATGGCAAAGCTAGCCAGTCGCGCGGCTGGTTTGGCTCGAAGGGCGACGACCGTTTGGCTGCGCAGTTGGCCCCTTCGCAAGAGTGCCCAGCCTGCACCCGCACCGCCGAGATGGAGCGCGTCTACCTCAGCGGTCTGCTCGATCTGCTCAACGACGAAGACTTCGTTAAAGACTATCGCAAAGGCAAAGGGCTGTGTCTGCCTCATCTTATGCAAGCTCTGCGGGCGCGTAGCACGCCCCAAGCTCGTGCCAGTTTGCTAGCCCATCAGGCTACTGCTTGGCATCAGCTCGAAGAAGAGCTGGCCGAGTTTATTCGCAAGAGCGATTATCGTTTTGTGCGCAACGAAGAACCGACCGAGGCCGAACGTACCGCGTGGCAACGCGCATTACGATTGCTCTCGGGCTGGCGCGACGATCTGCCGCCGCCCAACCGCCGCTCGCGCTAGCCGCTTGTTATTCACCACAAGGCACACGAGACACAGAGTTTTTAAAAACGAGTTCGTACCCTTCGACAAGCTCAGGAACTGCCTATCGAAGGGTACGCTTTCTTTGGCGGAAGCCCGGCACCCTTCTCCAGCTTGCTATGCATTAGCCAAAAGTCGTGTTGGCAGCAAAAGGCGATCGTTCGCATACCATCGCGGGAGTATCCTTGAGTGCACAGAAACATTCACCCCCTCGCCCGCAGTGCGGGAGAGGGGGCTGGGGGGTGAGGGCCGATAACGCTGACCGTATGTCGATTTGTGGCTAATGTACAGCTCCAGCTTGTGGGAGAAGGCTCGGAGATGAGGGACGTTAGCGCTTCTTTCACCACTGATGCTCTGAAGCACGGAGTTTTTAAACTCGTTCCTCCCTTTTGATCCCACATCCGTTTGATCACTTCTGCACTCTGGCGATTTGCTTTCTTCCCCAAAAAGGGCTGCTAGCGCGTCCGCCTACGGCTATCAAATCGCCTTCCAAAACCAAGAAGCTGATATCTTCCCGCTGCTTACAGCGCGAAGTCGCTGCGTTCGCTGAAACCGGCCCGCTGCAAGCAGCGAGCAGGTTGAAACGCTGTGTTTCGTTGCCCAAAGCCCTCTAAAAACCTTCTAGCCGCAAAGCTGCTGGAAGGTTCGTGCTCAGGATGCCAGTCTGGAAGATCATGAACTGCGGGAGGGTATATGCCCTTCGGGGAAGAGGGCCGCTAGCCGCTCTGGTAGCCGTAGGCGGACGCGCTAGAGACCGAATGGGAGGGCGGGACTCTGCCGCCTGAAGCGAGAGTGGCAGTGAAAAAAGAAGAGGCCGATGCACGAATGCATCGGCCTCGTTTGCTTGCGCAAGTGTTGGACTTATTTGTAGGTCGGCAGCATATCGCCGTGGGCTTCGATCAGATCGTCGACCAGCGACCAGATCTGGTCGAGGCTCAGCTCGGCGGCGGTGTGCGGATCGAGCATCGCAGCGTGGTAGATGTGCTCGCGCTTGCCGGTCAGTGCAGCTTCGACCACCAACGACTGAACGTTGATGTTGGTCTGCATCATAGCGGCCAAGTGGGGCGGCAAGCTGCCGATCTTGGTCGGCTGCAGACCGTTCTTGTCGACCAGCACCGGAACTTCGACGCAGCAGCCTTGCGGCAGGTTGTCGATCAGGCCGTTGTTCGCTACGTTGCCGTAGATCACGCGCGGCTGGCCGGTCTCTTGCGAGTGAATGATCAGCGAGCCGTATTCGTGCGAGCGCTGTACCGCGTTGGGGTCGCGCTTAGCGCGCTCTTCGCGCATGTGAGCGGCCAGCTTGGGATCGTCTTTCTCGATGTGAGCGACGTGCTCCTCGAAGCGCTTGTTCTCGTAGGCAGCGAGGGCGTTGGGATCGGTGCTCTCGAGTGCGGCGCGCATCTCTTCCCAACCGGCGATCTGCACTTCGCAGCGGCGGATGTATTCATCGAGCGGGATGTTGAACTGCTCGATCAGGTCGGGGCGATCGCGCTTGATGAACCACGGCACGTATTCGCTGAAGTGCTCGCTCGACTCGGTGACGAAGTAGCCGGTGCGCTTGAAGATTTCGTAGCGTACGCGGTTCCAAGCCGGAACGCGGCCTTCTTCGATCACTTGGCGAATCTTGGGATAGAGGTCTTCGCCGTTGCGCTCGAAGTGCAGGTAGAAGGCCATGTGGTTGATACCGGCACAGACGTAGTTGATCTCTTCGACCGGTACGCCGATATCGAAGGCCAGCTGCTCAGCGGTGCCTTGGACACTGTGGCAGAGACCGACGGTCTTGATGCTCGTGGCGCGGTTGATAGCCCAGCAGTTCATCGCCATGGGGTTGACGTACTGCAGGAAGGTCACATCGGGGCAGACCTCTTCCATATCGCGGCACATGTCGAGCAGCACCGGAATGGTGCGCAGGCCACGGAAGATACCGCCGATGCCCAAGGTGTCGGCGATGGTCTGGCGCAGGCCATACTTCTTGGGAATCTCGAAGTCGATCACGGTCGAGGGCTTGTAGCCACCAACCTGGATCATGCTGATCGCGTAGTTAGCATCCTTAAGCGCTTCTTTGCGATCGGTTGTGACTTCGATCTTGGGGTTGACACCCAAGCGCTGAGCCAGATTCTTGGCTACGATGGCCGAGGTGCGCAGACGCTCAGGATCGATGTCGAAGAGCGTGAGGGTGGAATCTGCCAACTCAGGGTAACTCAGAATGTCACCCATGAGATTCTTTGCAAAAACAGTGCTACCAGCACCGATGAATGTAATCTTTGCCATTGTTTAAACCTGACTTTCCGACAAGCTGAGGGCAGCTTCTGCCGATTCGCGTCGAGCAGCACGCTGCTTCTCATACGATTGTCGCATTGTTAAGAGCGAAAAAATGATTGTGCGACGAGCTTTACCTCGTAGCGAGGCGATCATTCCAAACACCCAGTCGATCGCTAGCACGATGTAGGTTGCGATGACCAAGGTGAACAGGAAGACGCCCAGCATGCCACCCGCAGTGGGAATCCAAGCGAGCAACCATGCTGATATCATCCATGCGATCGGCACGATAATGCCTGCCGCTGCCATAAGCAGCGATTGACGCGCATGGTATCTTGCAAACACGTCGTCGGGACGTGTGAAGTAAACAAAGAGTGCGCCTGGCAAGCTCAGTAGGTAGCTTACAAAGGCCATGATGCGGCTCTGCTGACTCATAAGGCTTCCTCTCAATCTCCTCAGGCACTAATTCTTGCTAGAGTATGGGTCAACGGCGTCGCGCAGACCGTCTCCAAGGAAGTTAAAACCGATAACCGCAAGGATAATAAAGAATGCGGGCCACATGAGCCAAGGGTTGCTGCCCAGCGTTTGTAGGCTTTGAGCCTCGCGCATCATTGTTCCCCAGCTTACCAGCGGCTCTTGAATACCGATACCCAAGAAGCTCAAGAAGCTTTCCGACATAATGATCGACGGAATGGTAAGGGTCAACATAACGATGACATGGCTCAAGGTGTTGGGCAGTAAGTGGCGCACAATAATGCGGCCATCGCCGGTACCCAGCGCCTGAGCAGCGGTGATGTAGTCGGTTTCGCGCATTGCCAGTACCTGACCGCGAATCTGACGTGCCAGACCGGTCCAGCCCAAAAGCGCGAAGATCAACGACATAATCATAAAGACCATGGTTTGGTTCCATGTGATCGGAACCACCGCCGCTAGAGCCATCCAAAGTGGTAGAGCTGGGAAGCTTTGCAGAAACTCGATAAAGCGCTGAATCAGGTTGTCGATCCAGCCGCCATAGAAGCCCGAAGTGATACCGACCAAGGCACCGACAATAACGATGATCAGGGTCGAAACGAGCGAGAGCGACAGCGAGATACGCCCACCCATGGCGATACGGCCAAGCATGTCACGGCCAAATTTATCGGTACCAAGCAGATAGATCGTGCCACCTTCTTCCACGCCATAGAGGTGGATGTTGCTGGGAATGATACCTAAGATCTTATATTCATAGCCTTCTACAAAGAACTTCAAGTAGTAGGGCTTGCTGGTATCGGTCTCCCACTTGGGCAGGAAGGTGACCGGATCTAAGACCTGGCTCTGCATATAGGTGAAGGGGCGCAGGCTGAAATTGCCGTTTCCATCGATAAAGTAGAGTGGCTGTGGTGGTGTGTAGGCGTGTTGCATGTTGATCGCTACCGGATCAGTTGGCGATAAAAAGTCTGCAAAGATCGCCATAAGCGCCAGGATAACGATCATGATACCGCCTGAAATGGCGATGCCGCTACGACAGAACTTGCGCCAAACCAGGGTCGAATAGTTTTCGCGACTGGTCTCAACCGGCAAGGTTGCCTTTTGAGAAAGCTGTCGGCTTGTTACTGCTGCCATGATGACGACTCCCTAGTTCAACTGGACGCGCGGGTCGAGCCACGACAAGACGACGTCAGCGATCGTATTACCAACCACCAACAAGACACCATAGACCAGCAAGAAGCTACCCGAAACGTAGATATCTTGGCCGAGCAGCGCTTGGTAGAACATGGGGCCAAGCGTCGGCAAACCGAGCACGATCGCAGCCTCAAGCTCGCCTGCCAACATGTAGGGCAGTACAGTACCTTGATACATGACGATCGGGTGCAGGGCGTTTGGTACAGCGTGGCGGAAGATCACGATGCGTTCTGCAAGACCTTTAGCCCGTGCGGTGCGAACATAGGGCAGGTTCAAGGTGTCGAGCAGGTTACCACGCATAACACGCATATTTTGGGCAACGCCACCGAAGCCTGCGATCACAACGACCGGCCAAACGTGGCTTAGGGTATCCATAAACTTCGCCCACGACCAGGGTGCAAAGGCATATTGGGGTGAGTTAAAGTTTGTAAAGTGTTGCGCTCCCACCGAAAAAGCCAGCCAATACATAATAATCAAGGCTAAGAAGAAGCGCGGTATGGATGTACCCAAGAAGGCGAGCACTGTTGAGAGGGTGTCACCCAAGCTATATTGATGAGTTGCGGCATAGATGCCAAGCAAGATACCAATTAAGGTTGAGATCAAGTGCGAGGCCAATGCCAAAATAACGGTACGTGGCAAGCGCTCGGCGATCAACGCACCAACATCTTTGCGATAGGCAAAGGAATAGCCGAATTCGCCCTTGGTAACGATATTCTTAATCCAAGTTAAGTATTGTACGGCGATCGGTTGATCGAGACCATACTGGACCCGAATCGCTTGTGCCTGTCGCTCGGCCTCCACCTCGGAAATACCGTTGTTCATCAAGTTTGCCTTGAAGCTGCTGGCAAAGTCGCCGGGAGGCAACTGAATAATGATGAAGGAGACCAGACTGATTCCGATAAGTACCGGAATTGCCGACAGGAGGCGGGTAATGATAAATCGTGTCATACTCTTTCCCCGATGACCCCTCGGTGCCTTATAGAAAACCCAAGCGGTCTATTCGCCAACGCTGTGGGCGATAGATAATAACAATCCTTGACGAGTGTAGTTGCAAAGAAACCCCAAGATTCCTGAAGTTTAAGGCTATTTTTATTTGCCCTCTGGTTTGAGTTCTACATCATCAATACAGGTTATAAAAAGAGTTATCTTCTCAAATAGATGATCCCTTCCACCTTTCAAATTCGTTAGAACTGAAAGGTGGAAGGCGTAAGAAACCTAAAGGTGGCGAACCACCTTTAGGCTGAATACACTATTCGTAGGTTGGGATAACACCCGGCTGGGTTTCGGGTACCTTGGACTGATCCTCAGGGGCGATCCAGAGCTGCTCGGGCAGATAGTTGTGGTAGTCCCACTGATACAGGAACGCCGGTGAACCGACCGGAAGGTTCTTGATGGTCTTGGACATACCGAGAGCGTAGCGGCTCACAACCACACCGATGGTGTAGCAGTTTTCGGTATGGATCTTCTGGTACTGCTTCATCAGCTCGACGCGCTCGTCGTTGTTGTCCGAGGCCACGAACTTCTTGACGATCTCCAGCATCTCCTCTTCGTAAGGCTGGAGCGGGCGCTCAACGCCTTCAGCTGCGCGGTTGAAGCTCGGAGTCTCGATAGCCCACGGCACGATGTCGCGGTAGCGAACTTCCGGCACAGCCCACTCTTGACCCATACGGTCGACACGCATCTCCCACTCGCCCTTAGAGTTGTTGTCGTTGCTGGCGTTGCTCTCGATCATGCGGTAGTTGACCTTGATACCGATCTGCTTGAAGAGCGGAACCAGAGCTTCTGCAATGGTACCGGTACCGTCGGCATCTTGTACTGCGGTCAAACCGATCAAGAGCTCTTGGCCTGCCAAGGGGCCATCTGGCCACAGCAGAATGCCTTCGCTGTTGGTCTCGGTGAAGCCCAGCTCTGCCATGAGGGTCTTAGCCGATTCGATAGAGTAGGGGTAGTACACGGTCGAGTCAGCGTCGAAGAACTTGGCACCCGGGTAGAGACCGCCCGGCCATGCGCGGAAGAAGGGACCATCGGCGATCGAGCGAGCGATACCATCGCGGTCGATTGCGTAGGAGAGAGCCTTGCGGAACTTCGGCTCGCGGAACAGCTTGCGCAGTTCGCGGTCGCGATCGTCCTTGACACCGAAGTTGAGCGACTGGTTGACGACCAGCGCGAAGCCCAAGGTCTCGGGGCCCCACTCCAGGCGGAATACAGCGTTGGGATCTTGTGCCTTGGTGGCGACTTCCAAGAAGGTCGAGGGGTTCTCGACGTTGGTGTGGTCTGCAGCACCAGCCATAACCTTGGTGGTTCGGATTACACCGGTAGCAGCCTTCTCGAAGATGATCTCGTTCAAGTAGGGCAGTTGCTTGCCGTTCTCGTCCACCTTCCAGAAGTATGGGTTGCGGCGGAAGATCATGATCTCGTCGGTCTTGTAGTTGGTGACCGTCCAAGGGCCGAGGGTTACAACCGGCAGCTTATCGGGCGGCAGGTCGTCCTGGAACTTCTGGTAGTCGGACTCGGGGTTGTACTTCGGATGGAAGGGCTTGTGAACGTGAGCCGGCGCGAAGCGCAGGTAGTTCTCGTTCATGAAGTACAAGAAGTAGGTCGGGCGCTCGACCGGGAAGGTCCAGCGAATGGTATAGTCATCGATCTTCTCCAGGTTGATGTCCTGGCCGTCGATCTGCCAGGTGGAGCGCTTGGAAGCAGCGCGGGTCACACCCGGATCGAGAACGATGTCTTCCCAGGTGAACATCACGTCGTCAGCGGTGAAGGGTACACCGTCCGACCACTTGATGCCCTTGACCAAGTGCATGGTCAACTGCTTGCCATCTTCCGACCATTCCCAGCTCTTAGCCAAGTTGGGCAGAGGCTCAGCACCATCACTGCGCAGCCAGATCGGACCGGTCAGCACCAAGGTCTCGACCAAGATCGAGTCGATACCGAAGTAACCTTGGACCACACCAGCACCCCAGTTCCAACCCTCGGTCGAAACGGCCCAAACATCGCGCATTACACCGCCGTACTCACCCGGACCATCCGAGAAGAAGTTGTTCAGATAGACCAGCGGCTCTTCGGGCAGACGCTCTTCGACCGGAGGCAGCTTACCAGCAGCAACTGCTTCGGCGATGTAGTCCGGCTCACTGTACTTGTCGAGCTTCTTGTAGGTGAACCATTCTTCCAACTTGAAGGTGCGGGGTTCCTGTGAACCGGCCATAGCCTGGCTCGGTGCATAAGGAATGGGATCGGCAATAGTACCAGCGCTTGTGCTGCCACCAGCGGCAGGAGCGGTGGTAGGCTCAGCTGCAGCAGGAGCTGTCGTAGGAGCAGCAGCAGCGCCGCCATCAGCCGGAGCCGAGGGCTGCGATGCGTTTTGTGCGGGTGGCGCACAAGCTGCCAATACAGCAGCACCGATTGTCATGCTCGCCGACTTGAGGAAGCTGCGGCGGCTCAATGCTTTCTTGTCTTCCATAGACATGGGTTTCTCCTCAGAGCGTTTGAAAGAAATCCGCAATGATGGTGAGATCTCTAACAGAGAGATCTCAAGAATCTGCCATATGTACAGGCGAGACCAATACCAAGAGGCTTCCACTTTAGGGCAGTTCACACGTCAACGTCCATTGATGAAAGCAATCAACGTTCGCGTGTTAATGCTGTAGCGTGTTTGCCTTTGTATCACATACGAATGGTAGAGATCGAGTAGTTGTGGAGGATAGGAACTTGAGGCTGAGCATTCATCGCTTTGGGTAACTTCCTCGTATACTACTTTTCAAGATGAGTTGTGTCACATCTGGTTTGTTTGTGTAATGTACTACTGAACGAGAACCATCTGTTTCACAAAGCTACCATCTCAAACCATACGTAACCAAACCACCTCCAGTTGGAGGTAATAGTGGTTGTAGAACTCGTACGGGGAGTATGTGTCTTAGCTTGCTTACTCGGTACAGACTACGCCTGCCATTATACGGTATATCTGAGAATAATACAATTACGGGTCGATGTCTTGGATTATCCTCAGATTCTCTTGGACAGAAACACGCTACTCTCTTCACGGTAGGCGCGGGGCGAAAGACCCGTATGATTGCGAAAAATACGACTGAAATAGGCAGGATCGTCGAATCCGACCAGCGAAGCGATCGTTGTGATACTCTCGTTCGTCGTTCGCAGAAGCTCCCGTGCTTGGCGAATGCGATAGCGATTCAGATATTCCCAAGGCGATATGCCTAGTTCTTGGTGGAAGATCTGACTCAGGTAGTTCTTGCTCAAACCCACCACTTCGGCGATCTCTTGGCGCGAAAGTGAGCGCGAGTAGTTTTGTTGAATATACACGAGCGCCCGCCGCACCAGAGCGCTGGTTTGGCGCGAAAGCGCCGAGCGCCCGTTGCAGGCCTGTTGTACAAGAAGTACTTGTTCTTCGTCCGTCAGAATGCCTTTAGTATGAAGCATAACACCATTATAGTTCAGACGGACGATATCATCTAACGACAAAAGTTGACCTGTGACAACCAAGATCGGTACATTGTGGGTCGGTTCGTAGGCACGCAGCTGGTCGATCACGGTGAAGCCGTGCACATCTGGCATCTGCAAGTCGAGAATCACCAAGCTTGGAACCTCTTGGGCCAAGATAGCCAAGGCGGCGGAACCACCGTGCGCGACTCGAATGGGATGGTTGGGCAGCGCTTCGCTTACCAAACGCTCGTACAAGATGCAGGCCTGAGGGTCATCATCGACGATCAAGACCGGGCCAACCATCGAAGCGGGTCGCAGCACCGCAAGCGCTTCTTGAAGTGTTTCGTTCTCAAGCGGTTTTAAGACGAAGCTGGTGAGCGCCGTTGAATTGGGGTCTTCCTCTTGGTTGTAGAGGATAAAGGGCAACTGAGCCCACTGTGGGAACGAGCGGATCTTTTGGACAATAGCCCAATGCTCGCTGCTGGCTTGGGCTAGGTCCCAGGCGATGGCGGCTGGGCGCAGGGCCGTAAACAAGGTCTGAATATCATCTTCAGGCTGCAAACGACAGATGGTAAGCCCCTGGCGACGCGCCATGTCGCTGATCGTGCTGGGTAGCTCGGCACCAGTCGCCAAGACCACCAAGACCGAGCGGCTCGGTTCGGGCGTATTGACCACATTGCCCTGGAGGTTGGGCAGAGGCAGGTAGACATGGAAAGTGCTGCCTTGACCGGGCGTGCTCTCGAGCGACATTGTGCCGCCATGGAGCGCTACCAGACGCCGCGTGATGCCGAGCCCTAAGCCAATGCCCTCGCGTCGACCTGCACCGCCGGTCACAAATGGCTCGAATATGCGCTCTTGCAACTCGGGAACCACACCGATGCCAGTATCTTCGACCCAGATATGCAGGTAGGGCGGGGCAACTTCGGCCCCTAGCGTGATCGAGCCGCGCGCGGTGAATTTGCTGGCGTTGCTGAGCAGGTTGAGCAAAATCTGGCGCATGCGCACTGGGTCGATCTGGATCACAGGCAGGCGCGGTGGTAACTGTAGCCGCCACTGGACAGCGTTGGTGTTGGCCAGTCGGTCGGTCCAACTGCGAAAGACCTCTTCCAAGAAGGGGCGCGGCGAAATCGGTTCGATCTCTAAGTGGAGCGCGTCGATCTCGGCCCGTGAGAGATCGAGAAGGTCATCGATGAGTCGTACGAGATGTTGGGCGCTCTTTTGAATATGGTGAACATCTTGAATCGCTTGGGCCGGCAGATCGGTGTTGTAAAACTTCTGGGGCTCGAGCAGGGCTTGGGCATACGAGACGATCACATTGAGCGGGGTGCGCAACTCGTGACTCACATTAGCCAGCAGGCGCGTTTTGAGCTGATCGGCCTTTTCGGCGGCTGCTCGGGCGCGCACCGCTTCGCTGTAGAGCTCGGCGTTGCGCATGGCCACACCCAATTGGTCGGCCAGCGATTGCAGCCCAACCAGATCTTGGTTGATATGCTGGATAATCTGCTTGCTGTGCATGTCTAAGATCGCTAGCAGGCGCGTGCCGAAGCGAATCGGGATGATCACCCGTGAATGTACCATGCCAAGCTCGATCTCTGGGGCATAGCGGTGGCTGTGCTGGCTGTCGGGAATATAGATCAACTTATTCTGTTCGATCGCCTCGGCTAAAAGGCCAGCTTGATTGATCGAGATCTCGCGCTTTGGCTCGCCTTGGTTAACGGTCTCTTGAATAAGTATGCGCTTTTCGGCGTTCCAGTGATATAAAATTGCGCGGTCGTAGCCATAATTGCTTCGAATAAGATCGACAACTTGGCTAGAGAGTTGATGGGGATCGAGGGTTGATCCAACGAGGCGGCTGATCTCTAGGCTGGTTTCAAGTTGTGTCAGACGTTGTTGCTCCTCTCGGCGATTGACACCCACTAGGCGGTTCGGAATGCCCGCGATCGAACTGAGCGTCTGCAGAGCGACATCGGCCACATTCTCTTTGGTGACGAGGCGTGGTTTATAGCTGAAGTGGCTCGGCAAAGCTTCGCCCCGCGCGGCTCGTTCGGCAAGTTCGAGCGCTTGGGTGGCGAAGTCGGCGGCGGCGGTCTCGATCGTGGCCGTCATCGAGCCGTTGGCGATGGCTGCGAGGGCCGATGGGTCGCCGTTGATGCCGATGATGATGGTCGATTCGTTGATTTTGCCAAGCTCGCGACCGACATCGCGTCCTACTAGCGCGAGCGAGTCGGAAAGCCCGAAGATGGCGTCGATCGGCTCGTCGATCTGGGCTAACTTCTCGAGAACTTGGGGGTAGGCGTGTTCGTAGCGCCACAAACTTGGAATGTGGCTGACGCGCATTTCGGGGTAGGCTTTGAGCGCCTCTTGCAGGCCTGCGATGCGGCTACGCCCATCTTCGCCGCGTTCGGCCATAAGGCCGCCGATCAGCAGAATATGGCCGTGCCCTTGCAGCTTGTCGACCAAAAAGTAACCCACTTGTTGGGCGATCTCAAAGAAGCCCGAAGGTGATACGAATAAGGGGTGGCGCACACTCGATTCGGTCAGGTGAATAATCGGGATTCCGATCTCTAAAACCTGATAGGCAAGCGTATCGGGCAGATAAGCTGTGATGAGGGCATCGATATCTTGGGCTAATAGCTCGTCGAGTAAGTCGAGACGAAGTTGGTCGGGGCTTTGGGTCGACGAACCCGTGTCTATTTGAACCAGCTTAAAGCGTGGTTGTTGCGTCAGTTGATAGACTGCTTCACGAACTTGAACCCAAAATGGATCAGCTGAACCAATACGCGCACCAATTCGAAGAATGTGGGACACAACGCCTCCTAAATAGCCTAGCGTCATTGCTTGGGATCTTGGCGCAAACAGGTACAGAGGGTACGCTTGTTGCGCAGGCAGATACTACATAGGCTTGCCCAAAGTTCTATTCCTTGGGAGTATTGATATAACAATTTTGGATCTTACACGCTCTTACTGCATTCGTCAACGCAGCAAGACTCTCTTTTCTGATCTTCTCTTCTCAGCCAATAAACGTAATGCTCTTCTAAAAGTGTACACGATTTGAAGCTGCTGTGCTTGGAATATGCTTTTACTACACAACATAGTTTAAAGTCGTAACTCTATGTGATGCTGGCTTATTCGGCTCAATAACGCCTACTTGTTCTGCTGATAGGGCCTAACATGTCTTTGGAGACCCTTGCCAGGGTCCTAATATGAATGAAATCAGCGTTTTTGCCTAAATAGTGCGGTTTTATTTTTAATTCATAAAGAGGATTTCTTCGCATTAGAGAGAGGAATAGCGCTTGTAAATGGCTTTTAAGCGACGCGAAAAACGCAAATTTCTTGTATACAGCTTGCAGAAAATAGGATATTATTATGAGCGAATAATTCCACAGGCTCTTTCCCAGTAAATCGCTTGTTTATACATCTATGCTCGTATCTCTGCATAGGCTAATTATACAGACGAAAGTTGGATAAAATAGGCTTAGACGCCCTGTACAGAACCAAAATGTGAGTGGTATAATATAAACCGCTGTAAAGAGCGCAACTTTACTCCGGTGCTCTGTTGTACGGTGTCGTACTATCGATAGAGTATGATGCTTCAGAGGTTCCTGTTCTTGTTGTCTGAAATTAAAGCGTGAGGGTCTTCTATAGTCGCGCCGAGATCAGCTGTCATGGTAGGCTGTGGGAACGCCGTTACATCTCTGCCATCCACGCGGCCCAGCAACTCGGATGTTGAGCATGTTTGTGCTCAGGAGCTAGAACTAAGCGAACCTTGCTGGTATCTCGACCTGATCTTGGGTACGCTTCCATAGCTTGTTGTGTTGCTCTGCATAGGCATTGTGATTAAGCATAGTATAGACCTTGTGCTTGTTTGTGTGTTGATACCTTATGTCCTATTTTATGTATTCACAACCGAGAGTGGCTGATCTCTTTTTGCAAGAGCCATCACCTTGGGGATCGCGCGGCGATTCATTTCTGTGGCGGGCAATGCGAGAGTGGTTTAGCGAATCACCTTTACCAGCTAACGAAGAAGCCTTCATTGCTATGATTAAAGAGGCTTTTTTTCAGTTAACCGGATTTGCGATTACTGATAAAAAAACGATTTACATCTCTCGTTTTAGCCATAACTCTGTATTGAGTGGCTATATCTCGTGTGAATGGTGGAACGAGCAGGGCTTGCCGCAACTGGTCGAACGCTATCGAAAGGCGCGTCGGCGCTAGCAGCGAAGAGCCTCGCTATGACAAACTATTCCTGCTCGACAAACAGCCTTCTTTTTGCTGTGTGCTCATCACTTCCTCGCTAGCGCTGGCCTCACGCGCCTTGTGATTACCAGCTCCGCTCGACGATCTTCAATTGTAGTTTCGTTTATGTAAGCCTACCGCCAAGTAGGCGTTTTTTGATGCCAAATCGGCTTAAAGAAGCGCACTCTAGCGACGTGGGGAAAACAAAAAGCGACAAACATAGTTGAGTGCCATTGTGGGAAGACAAAAAGTGTTTGTTATGAAGTGTGGAATGTTGTGAGCGAGCGCAACACTCCACACTTTCTTTTTGGCGTAGCGCTGAGGTAGCGCGAAGCAAATAGGGCGATTGTCTTCGCGCTTATGCCGCTTACGCGCGGCGAAGGCTTTGCTTATTCCTCTTCGGGCACGAAGGGTGCGATAGAGGGCTGGCCAGCTGCGCGGTTGACCGATTCGATGAAGTGCGGCACGAGCTTGGCCAAGTCGTGGCCGCCGATGCCAGCGGCGGTGGCAGCGTTAAAGCTGATCAGCGAGGCCGAGGCGGCGGGCATAGGCACGCCCAAAGCTTGGCCGGTGGCGATCATCGCCAACAGATCTTTGCGCACGCCGGTCACATCGAAGGCCACCTCTTCCTCTGCGCCCAAGATCAAATCGCGCTTGGCCTTTAGGGCGGCCAGTGCCGCCGGGCTGTCGAGAATCAGGTCGAGGGCCATTTCAAGCTCGATTCCGAAGCGGGTGGCGATCGCCAGTGCCTCGGAGACGGCCTGCCAGTAGATCGCCATGGGCAGATTGAGGGCGAGCTTCATAGTAGTGCCGCTGCCGTTTGGGCCGACCAGCTCAGCGCGGCGAGTCAGCACATCGAAGATCGGTTTAGCGCGCTCGAAGTCGCGCTTAGAGCCGCCGACCAGCGCCAAGAGCTTGCCTTCGCGAGCCGGTCCGACCGTGCCGCTCACAGGCGCGTCGAGCAGGCTGGCTTTGCGAGCGTGAATGATTTCGGCCAGCTCGAGATTGACGGCGGTTGGGATCGTGCTCATCTCTAAAAAGAGCTTGCCGCTGACATCGCCCGTCAAGAGACCGTTTTCGCCCAAATAGACCGAACGTACAGCGTTTTCGTCGGTCAAAATCGTCAAAATAATATCGCTGTGCTTGGCAAGCTCGCTGGGGCTGTTGGCCCAGACCGCACCCTCAGCCAGTAGCGGCTCGGCTTTGGATTGTGTGCGATTCCAGACCGTTAGCGTAAAGCCCGCGTTAAGGAGCCGTTTGCCCATTGCAAGACCCATGCGGCCTAAACCGATCAAACCGATGCGTTCCACAAAAACCTCCTTGGCATCAACAGTAGAACGACGATACTTGAAATGTAGATCTACGACTCTTTGGTCAGATTAATCTCCATAGTACCACCATCCCGCTGTGGCACTGCTCCACACATGCTCTACACTACAGAGAACAAGTTGTACAAGTAAGGAGACAGAGATGCGTTATTCCGACCGCCGTTTGCAGATCCTTTTTTCGGTTCTAGGACTGATTGCAGTAGCGATTTCAATTGTATTATCATTTCAAGCACCAAATAGTTTCGGTATGTGGGCCAGTTTGATCGTCGCACTTTTGTTTTTGTGGTTGTCACGACGTTATCACGACCCACTGCTCTAGCAGAGGAAGCCTATGGAGAAGCGGATATTTCTGGCTGGCGCGAGTGGCACGATCGGGCGTCGCTTGTGCCCACTCTTGCGTGCAGATGGCTGGCAGGTTTTTGGCACCACTCGTTCGCCCGAAAAGGCCGAACAGTTGGCGGCCCTGGGTGTTGAGCCATTTGTGCTCGATGTCTACGATCAAGAGGCGCTCAACGCGGCTGTGCTGACGGCTCGTCCGAGCGTGGTAATGCATCAACTGACCGATCTGCCGCCTGGGCTCGACCCAAACTTAATGGCCGAGGCGCGAGTGCGTAATGCGCGCATTCGCCAAGAGGGTACGCGTAATCTGGTGGCGGCCGCCGTACAGGCGGGAGCGCAACGGCTTGTGGCCCAGAGCATCGCTTTCGCCTATGCGCCCAAAGAGCCGCCCTACCGCGAAGAGGATGCCTTAGCGATCGAGGGCGAACAGGCGACCCAAACCGCTATCGCCGTTCATAGCCTAGAGACACAGATCTTGGGTGCCGGGCTTGAGGCTGTGGTTTTGCGCTACGGCTTGCTCTATGGGCCGGGCACGGGTTTCGAGCGGGTCGAGCAGGGCGCGTCGTTGCATGTCGATGCGGCCGCCGATGCAGCGCGGCGAGCTGCCAGCCGTGGCGCTTCCGGCATTTACAACATCGCCGACGATACAGGCATTGTAACCATCGAAAAAGCCCGCCGCGAGCTAGGCTGGAGCCCTGATTTCCGCATCGAATAGCGCGAGTCGGCTTGCTCGCTTGGTCGATGTTTGAACCTTCGACCGATCGGAACAGCTCTTGTGGAGGTGTTGGCGGCGAGATCCTTAGCTCCCATTCGATCCTAGGCGCGTCCGCCTACGGCTACCAGCATCCTGCCCTCCCAAGCGAGCGTTTCGTCTTTGCCAAGCCCAACCTAGTTCTGTTACCTCGCTCTTTTTTGCATCATCACAAGTGCGCTTAAAGACGAGTATTCGCGTAGAGCGGGAAGCCCAATTTGCTATCAGCGATAGAGCGTTGAAATACACACCAGCAGAAGGGGATTCTGAAGCATATAGGGTCTAGAAAGACTGTTGAGCACAGTACGACCACGCTCCCTTCTCCCGCATCTATGCATTACCCAAAAGTCGTGTCGGCAGCAAAAGGCGATCATTCGCATACCAGCGCGGAAGTATCCTTGAGAGCACAGAACGGGGTGCATTCACCCCCTCGCCCGCAGTGCGGGAGAGGGGGCCGGGGGGTGAGGGCAGCTAGCCCATCTGATAGCCGGAGGCGGACGCGCTGAGGACCGCATGGAAGGGAGCGATCTTTCCCGCTAAAAAAGGCTGGATGCACGAGGCACCCAGCCTTGAACATAGCTTGGAGCGTTTAGAAATCGACTCCGCCAAAGTCGCCGCCGAAATCGTCGCCGCCACCGAAGTCATCGCCGCCCCAGCTGTCTCCGCTGTCGCTGTAGTCGTCGTCTTCCCAGTTAGCGTCGACGTACTCTTCGCTCGACAGGGGTTCTTCCATTGAGATCTCTTCGACGCCCACCTCTTGAGCGTAGTCGCTCGCCAGATCAGCGGGAGATAGAGAGTTGAAGATCTGGTTTGCGATCATGCTGCCCACAAAGCCGGCGGCTAGGCTGGTTAAAATTGTTCCGCCCAGACCCATACCGCCGCCCATCATAGCAGGGCTCGCTTGGCCGTACTGGCTTTGAGGGCCGAAGGTGCGCTCGAGCGTGCCGGGTTGGCGCATTTCGCTGCGGGTCGCGACGCGCGCAAGGTTTTGCGGATCTGTACTGCTGTAGAGGCTGCTGTTGCGCTCGCTCTCGGGCGCTTGGTTGGCTAACTCGCGCAGTACCATGGCGCGCTGCTCGGGCGTGAGCTGAGCGAAGGCTTCCGCATGGGCTTGCTCGATCGCCTCGGGTGGAGCGGTTTTAAGCATATAGCGATAGCGAGCCAGCGCTTGCTCGTCGCTGAGTTGAGTGGGTGGGGTGCCTAAACCATAGTGGTTTGAGATCTCTTGTTGGCGTTGAGCCACCGCCTGAGGGTTGTATTGCGGTCGGTAGGGCTGATTATTTTGAGCACGACGATAGGGATCGTCGTCTTGGAAACCAAATAGACGCTTGAGGAACTTCATGAGGCGTTTCCTTCTTTCAAACCTGATTACGCACTCTGTCTTTAGGATAGCGCTTTGTTTTGGCTGTGAGTAGGGCAGATGCTCACATAAGGATGTAGTAAATCTTTCCTTTTATTGCGCGGCACTGATGCTATAATTCGTCTGTTCCAACAGACTTGCTTGCCGCGCTTACAAGAGATAACGAGAGGTGATGATGGCTATCCACCATTTTGAGCCAAGCCACTACTTTACCACGATGGGTTCACACCCAGCGGTGTTGCGGATTCAATCGGGCGATACGGTCGTTACGACAACTGTCGACGCGCGCGGTCAAGGCCCTGATGGTCGGCAGATCACGCAACGTGGCAACCCTCAGACCGGACCGTTTTATGTTGAAGGGGCCGAGCCGGGCGATACCTTGGTGGTCTATCTCGAAAAGCTGCAGCCTAATCGTAGTTTTGGTTGGACATCGAGCAGCTTGGCGAGCAATGTGGTCGACCCCGACTATGTGCGCGAGCTGGCCGAGCCTTTGCCTGCCGGGCATTCGAGTTGGTATGTCGATGTTGTGGCTGGAACCGCGACCCTTCAGGAGCCGGAGACCTCGCTGAACAATTGGACGGTGGCGATCGACCCAATGTTGGGCTGTTTTGGGGTCGCGCCCGCGGGCGGCGAGGCGATCTCGACGGCCACTTCGGCCCAGCACGGCGGCAATATGGACTATCGCGGCTTTCGCGAGGGCGTGAAGGTCTACTTTCCAGTTTTTGTGCCGGGCGCGCTCTTCTTCTTGGGCGATGGTCATGCCTTGCAAGGCGATGGCGAGATCGCGGGCACGGGCATCGAGATCTCGATGAATGTGCAGTTTCGGGTCGAAGTGATCAAGAATAAGCGGATCGAGTGGCCGCGCGGCGAGAACGAGGAGTATATCTTTACGGTCGGCAATGCCCGCCCGCTCGATCAGTGTGTGCAGCACGCCACCAGCGAGATGATGCGCTGGCTGCAGAGCGATTATGGTATGGATGCGCGCGGCGCCGCGATCTTTTTGGGCCAAGCGGTCGAGTACGATCTGGGCAATATGTTCGATCCAGCCTATACCATGGTCTGCAAAGTTCCCAAGCGTTTGCTGCCCAAACGCGATTAAGCTCAGATAGCTTTGAGTGCTTGGTGCGTTTTTTGGCCTATGCTAGGGCCGAGCTGAGAGATTTCGCGCCACAGCGCGAAATCTCTCGCTGTTTTAAAAACCGACTTCAACGATTGTGCGTGCGGTTCGGTCTTGACGGAAGCCCACGCCGTCTTGAATCAAGCCGACGTAGAAGCCCATCTTGTTTTCGGGCTGCAAGATTGTGATCGTGCCGGTTACAACCACCTCTTCGCCCGGTTCGAGAATGTCTTCTACGCCCGGCACATCCCATTCGCTGGCGGGCTTCGACGAGAGCGCCCAGCGGTAGGGATAGCGTTTTGCGCCACCGCCGCTATTGGCATCCCAGTCGACACCAACGCGCCAGAATCCGCCCGATTTGGCGGCGTAGGCGCCATCTTCTACCGAAGAGAAGACTTCGTCGGTGGTGTAGCCAAAGCCCGACTCGGGGCCGTAGGTGCGGATGGGCACGCTGCCTGTGTTGCGAATACGAATCGTCACAGTGATGGTTTCGCCCAGCATAACCCGTTCTGGCGCGATGCGCGCTTCGATAATGGTCGCTTCGGGCTGACCCACATCGACAAGCTCGATCTGGCCGCTTTGGACTGCGACATTGCCGTACATATCCTCTGCCGTAATAGTGTAGGTATAGACCCCATTACCAAGAGCTACACCATCGGAGCGTTTGCCATTCCAGGTGTGCAGGTATTCAGCTGGAGGCTGTTCGGTGCGCGAGACAAAGGGATAAACCTCGCCCTCGGGTGTTGTGATGGTGATATCGACCGTTGCGGTAACGGGCAGGCGATAGGTGATATTGGCTACATCGTCGATGGCATCGCCATTGGGCGAGATAACGCTCGGCGAAACAACGAGATTGTCGATCGATGGGAGAGTGACTTGGTCGTATTCGATGCGGAACTGGCCTGTGAAGCTGACCGATTCACCCGAGGCTTCGCGCGCTTCGACAATGTAGGTGTAGGCGCCATTGGGCAACAGTTTGCGGCGAAGTTGGCCCTCGTTAGTTGGCACTGTTCCATCGAATGTGACGGAATACGCATCGTTATCGGCAACGCGCGGTTGGTTTTCGCGCAGGGCATAGCGTTGGCCTGCTTCATCTTGCAGATACACGCTCACGTTCGCGTCTCGTCCAAGACGGTATGAGATCGCAAGGCTTTCGCCGTTTCCGCTCGGTCGCAATACCTCTTGCGAAACAATAACTCTGTCGAGCAAGGGTTGAATGCTGCAACCGGAGAGGCTTACGACTAACCAAACACTGATGACAAGGATACAAACCAGCACAGAAGGACGCTGGCGATGAGAGATAACAGTCATACAATTCCTCGAAGCAGGTGGACATCGTCCTCACAAGCCGAGCATCGTACCAGCAACACGGGCAAAATGCAAAAGCCTGCGATATGGGTCTACTGATTCTACCTTGTTGCTCTGATACTAAATCCGTTTGATCAGTTCCGCACTTTGGCGGTCTAGTCTCTTCCCCAAAGAGGGCTGCTAGCGCGTCCGCCTACGGCTACCAACAGCTCGCCCGCAAGCAGGGTCTTGTAGCTGTGTGTTGAGAGAGCGTCCCAAAATACCACGATTCAAGCGGATTCCGTATGATACCAAATCCGATTCTTTCCTCGGTTTTCGTTTTGTCACCTTGCGAGAAAGCAAGTCATTAGCGGATTTAGTATGAGATCGCTTGGGGAGCACAGCATCAAAACTGCGCTCCCAGCCTAACTTAATTGAACAGAATATAACGAGTTAAGAACGATTCGACCGCTCGATAGTAGTGGTTGATCGTTTCGGATTTGCGCCAGCCGTGTCCTTCGCCTGGGTAGAGGTGGTATTCGTGGGGGATGCCGCGCTGGCGCAGCGATTCCACGATCATCTCGGATTGGTTAGGCGGAACGACGGTGTCTTCGCTGCCTTGAAAGATTGCGATCGGATCGCGCAGCTTTTCGATATGGAAGATCGGCGAGCGATCGCGATAGATCTGGCTGGCTTCGGGCAACGGGCCAAGCAGCGAGTCGAGGTAGCGCTCTTCGAACTTGTGGGTATCCATTGCCAAGTTGAAGGCGTTGGCAACACCATAACAGCAGATCGCCGCTTTGAAAAAGCCCGGGTGGGTGACAAGCGCCTGCAACACGGTGTAACCGCCCGCGCTGCCGCCCATAATCACGATTTTATCGGGATCGACTAAGCCTTGATCGATCAGCCATTGAGCGCCGCTGACCGCATCTTCGACATCGTAGACGCCCCAGGTGCCGCGCAGAGCTTCCATGTACTTGCGTCCATAGCCCGTACTGCCGCGATAGTTCACTTCCAAGACGCTATAGCCACGGGTGGCAAAATATTGGGTTTCGCTGTTGTAGGAAGCGACCGTTTGGCTGGTCGGGCCACCGTGAATCCTGACCAAAAGCGGCGGCTTGCCGCTGCTGCTCCAGCGTTCGCTGCGTGGCTCATAGAAGAGACCATAGACTTCGCTGCCGTCGCTGGTCTTCCAAGTAACGGGGCGCGGCGCGATCATAATGGTTGGCGAGATGCTTTCGTCGCTGGTGCGCTTCTGAATCGTTGCGACTTCGCGTTGCAGGTCGAGCGTGACCAGTCGAGCCGGTTGGGTGCTCGCCGCGCAGATCGCCGCCAGAAGCGGACGAATCGGGTTGGGACAGGGCTGGTCGATCGCAGTATAGCCCTCTAGGCCGAGCAGTTCTTTGTTTTCGCCGCTTTGAATATTGAGCGACCAGAGGCTAAAGAAGCCGTGCTCGTTGCGGGTGTAATAGATGCTGCCGCCATCGTAGCTCCAGCCGTAGGTGCGCTGACCTTGGGCCCAAGCGGGCGTGCCGATCTGAGCTTGGCTTTCGAGCGTAAGCTGACGGGTGGTTCCATCTTCCAAATTGTAGAGATAGAGGTTGTACCAGCCGGTCTCGTCGCTCATATAGGCCAGATATTTACCGTCGGGCGAGAATTCGGGCTGGAAGATCGAAACCTGCTGATCGCCAGCGATCGCGCGCACATTTTTAAAGACCGGGCCGGTCGCTTTACTGATCTCGACATCGGCCAAATAGAGCTTGGTGCCGTCCCAAGGCATATTGGGATGATCCCAAGCGATCCAGGCGGCGTGGCGCGTGAAGGGGTGCCAGCGCGGCTGCATGTAGAAATCGTGGCCGGTCGCGATCTGTTGGGGCCACTGCGAGCCGTCGGCATGGGCCAAGGCGATGCCGTCTTGGCGGTTGTGCGAAAAGACATAGAGCACCCAACGGCCGTCTGGAGAGACAGTTGGCGAAGCACAATCGGCGAAGGCGGGTGTGATCGGACTGGCCGAGCCGCCCACCAGCGATTGGCGATAGATCTGCTGGTTGGCCACAAAAAAGACGTAGCCACCGCCGACACCAAAATCGCCGCCGCCATAGCCAACCCGCGCTCGCACCGAGAGATCGCTGGTTAAATCGCGCGGCGCGTCGCCGTCGAGGCGGCTTGTGACCAAGACATTGTGGCCGCTGCGTCCTTCAAGCCAGACCAAACTCGCGCCGTCGCTATCCCACTGGACATCCGAGATACGAAGACCGCTTGCAAGGCGTTGCGCTGTAATCGGACTGCTCCAGAGCCCATATTGTCGTTGTGTTGTCATAGTTTGTCCTTATCATAGCCATAGGCACGGAGGACTATTTCCATCTGCCATTATACGTACTTTGAGCTGGAAGCAAGCTATACCGTTGTGTGAATGATACGAAATCCGCTTAAATCCTTGTATTTTGGGGTGGTCTCGCGGCACACAGCTACAACAGCACGGTTATGGGCGAGCTGTTGGTAGCCGAAGGCGGACGCGCTAGCAGCCCTCTTTGGGGAAGAGACCAAACCGCCAAAGTGCTGAGCTGATCAAACGGATCTCGTATGACAGCAGCGCTAAACGTTCAGTTCCAAAACGCTGCGTGGGCTTCGATCAGATCGGCGGCTTGGCTCCAAGCTGGGTCAAGCATCAGGTCGTGGGCGGCTGCGGCAACGACCTTGGCTTGGGTTTTATACCAAGCCGCGAGCGCTTGCTGTTCGCTAACGGGAAAGATGCGATCGGCTTCGGCTGCGATCACTAAGACGGGTTTTGGCTTGCGAATCGGCTTGACGCGTCTGAAGATCGTATCGATAAAGACCCGGATCGATTCGGGTGCGAGCTGAGCCATAAGCTGACGCACCGTTGCAGAGTCGCTATCAGGGCGAAAGAAAGCTGCTCGGGTTGCCGCTTCGCTCTGAAAAAAGTGGCGCGAATCGCCGCTCAGCAGTGTGCGAAGAAGCGCTTTGCGATCGCTTAGAAAGAAGCGCAGCGGACTGTGTGGAAAGTGGATGGCGGGCATAGCGCAGAGCAAAACGGCGCCGGGCAGGCTGTGGGCTTCCAAATAGTGTTGGAGCACAAAACCTCCTAAACTGTGCCCCACCACAATCGGGCGCGGCTCGATCTGCGACACGATGCTATGGAGGTCGTTCAGATAGCTGTCGAGCGAGTAGTCGAGCCAGCTTTGAGCTTTAGGGCTGTTTCCATGGCCGCGCAAGCTCATGCTATGCACTACAAAGCCGCGCTCGACCAGATCGTTGGCGGCCTGCTGCCAACACCACGCTCCATGCCAAGCGCCGTGCAGCAGCAAAAGTGGGCGTTCATAACGAGGCTGTTGGGGCAGAACGATTTGATGTTCGAGCCTTGGATACGCTTGAGTCTCCTGCGATTGCAGCATGTTCGTCTTCTATGTGCTTGTATGAGAAGCGAGTTGGCAACAAGGCGATGGATGGGCGGCGTACAACTGGCCTTCCAGCGAGCGCGGTCGAGAGGTGTTGGATGTGCTATTTCGCTTGCCGATGAGAGATCCGCTTAATAGCCTTGGCGTGGCCGATCTGTTGTTATGCGAGCGCTAGATGCACTATTTCGCTTGCCGATGAAAAATAGCACACCTAGCGCTCTGTTTAAAGTCAAGCAGCTCGGCTCTGCGAGCCTGCGATCAGTTGTTTGTAGAGTGTTTCGTGTTGGGTAGCGATGTTTTCCCAGCTAAAGCGTTTAGAGAACAGGCTGGCCCGTGCTCCTAGCTCAGCGCGCAGCTGCGGATCGTTGGCTAAACGTTGAATCGCAGCTTCGAGCGCGGCGCTGTCTTCGATCGGCACAAACAGGGCGTGTTCGCCGGGCCGAAGCGCCGCATGTTGGGTCGCTTGCAGCGCTTGGGAATCGCTCGGCTCGCTGGTGACGATCGCACAGCCATGCGTCATGGCCGCCAAGAGGCTTCCGCGTCGCAAGGACGCGCCATCACGAAATGGCAGAGCTACTAGATCGGCCGCCAACAGATTGCACGAGACCTCTTGCTGTTCGACTTGACCGGTGCGAATCACCTGCTCGTTGAGCTTGCGCCGCCTGATCTCTTCCTCGAACCAAGCGGCGTACTTCTGATCTTGGGGCGAAGTCGCCGAACCGCCGATCACCAGCAGCCGCCAGTCGGGATGTTTGGCGAGGCCATCGAAGAGCAGATCGGCTCCTTTGCTCTGGCCCAATAGGCCGAAGTAGGCGATCAGAAGCTGGTCTGGAGCGACTCCCAGCTGTGCACGCCAAGCTTCGCGGCTATAGTCTTCGGGAACAGTGACATCGATATTCGAGCCGATCGGAATCAGCGTCGGCGATTTCGAGCCGAGCCGTTGGGCTAACTTCTCGTAGTCGGCCATGTTTGTGGCTATAGCGCCATCGACATCGCAGGCGAGCCGGTTGGTGACCCAACGGCGCACTGGCCCAGCCTTGGGAAAGAGGTAAGGCTCAAGCAAGTCGTGGAATGTGGCGCAGAGAATAGGGCGTTTTTGGAGCCAATGCAGACGTCTCGGCAATAGGTTGATCGCCGGATGCATGTTGTAGGCTCCTGTTTGGTACTGGATATGGATGATCTCGGGGTTTTGATCAAAGATCGCAGCATAGACCGCATCCCAACTGCGCCAGTCCCATTTGGCGGAACGATCGAGCGCGAAGGAATGGGTCTGCTGCTGACCTTTGTTACAGAGCCGATGGATAAGCCATTTCCCTTGGTTGATGGTGAGCACACTGCAGTGGTGATGTCGCTTTACAAGCGCGCGTGCTAGCTGCTGTGTATAATCGCCAACGCCGCCAGGTTGAGGCGGATACTCGCCAGTTATGAAAAGAACATGCATTGAGCACTTCTCACAGTGAAAGCACCTACGATGATACCGCTATAGAGAACGAACAATGCCTAATCGCTTCCTGTTCGCTTAGAACACGAAAAGCAGCACGTAAAGTACGGCCCAGATCCAGGCCACAAAGTGCCAAAAGAGCTCACAGGCATCGAAGCCGACATGGCGCACCGGCGAGAAGTCGCCCGCTTGGGTTCGGTTTAAGGTGATACCCAAGAAGATCAAACCAGCCACGGTGTGCACCGCGTGAAAGATGATCAAAATATAGAATACCGCAATAAAGATGCTGCTACCAGAAGCGAGACCGATGCGGAAGAAGCTGTAGATCTGATCGGCCAAGAAGATACCGCCCAGAATCAGAGTCAACAGCAGAGCGAGCTTGGTACGGCCGAGCTTATTGTGGCGGAGCGAAAGGCCAGCCCAGCGCATAGTGACGCTGCTCACCAAAAGCACGATCATATTGATGGTCGGCGCGACAATGTCGATCGGCGGACGACCGCCCGGATGCCAGCCGCGTCCGGTTAGCAGAAAGAACAAGAAAACGGTACAGAAGCCAAGAAACGTTAATCCTTGTGCCACTAAGAGACAGTAGACACCAAATAAAGGATTACGGATATTTTGACTAGAACGTGGTGCAACAGGTGCATAACCTTCGTGCATCAGAATTTCCTATCTAGATAAAAAACGAAACAAGCGACACTGCCTAGCTTGCGTTTATTCAAGGACATTATAGCTGATATTCACCCGATTAAGGGTCAATCTTCTCAAGCTATTTGCTACCCTAACATGAAGCAAATCAGAAGATTGTTTGTTCTTTGTAAAAGCAGCTAGCTTTTACCGACTAAGGCGTAATGATGCTCAGGAAAACTGTTCTCTGCCCTGTAGACTGCTAGCGTTCACTGTAAGGTTACAGATGAATCTATGTAATCCGGTGACAAACACCTGCATAAGAGATGTTATAATGCGCCTACGATGCCGTCTAATGACCTAATATTCCGAATACATGGTTGCACATCACATGTATTCCTACAGATAGCACATCGAAAATATGTATTGCGATTACTACTCGCACTATTCGTTGTAATGAGGGATACCTATGAATCTGCTCAATCTTGCAGAGCCAGAGCAAGAAATGCTAGAGACGGGCATACAGCATAAGCAAGAAGCTCCGTTAGAACTCTCTATTGTTATTCCTTTGCTGAATGAAGAACCTAACATTCCACGTTTGTACGAGCGTTTGACTACAGAACTCGATAAGCTCAACAAACCGTATGAAATGATTATGGTTGACGACGGAAGCACAGATCGCACCTTCCCCATGCTGCGCGAACTGGCTGCCAAAGACAAGCGTCTGCGGGTTGTGCGCCTGCGCCGTCGTTTCGGTCAGACCGCCGCCTTCTCAGCGGGCTTCGCGCGGGCGCGCGGTAAGGTTACGATCACCATGGATGGTGACCTGCAGAACGATCCGGCCGACATCGGGCGTCTGCTCGACAAGATGGAAGAGGGCTACGATGTTGTGAGCGGTTGGCGCAAGAATCGCCAAGATGCCTACTGGAGCCGCACCTTCCCATCGCGCATCGCCAACGGTCTGATCTCGAAGGTCACTGGCGTTGAGCTGCACGACTATGGCTGCTCGCTCAAAGCCTATCGCACCGAAGTCTTGCAGAACATTCAGCTCTATGGCGAACTGCACCGCTTCATTCCTGCGATCGCGAGCTGGCAGGGCGTCGATGTCGCAGAGCTGCCCGTCAACCACTACGCTCGCCAAGCTGGCTCTTCAAAATATGGTATCAGCCGCACTTTCCGCGTGATCCTCGACCTGGTGACGGTACGCTTCCTTCTGAGCTATAGCACGCGTCCCATGCAGATCTTTGGCCGTATGGGCTTGATCTCGATGGTCGTCGGTTTCTTGATCAGCCTCTATTTGGTGGCTCTCAAGATTTTGACCGGCGCTCCTCTGGGCGACCGACCGCTCTTGCTGTTGGGCGTCTTGTTGATCATCGTTGGTATTCAATTTATCAGCATGGGCTTGATCAGCGAATTGGTGATGCGCGTCTATTATGAGACTCAGTCACGTCCGATCTATGCGGTTCGCGAAGAGATTAACGCACCGGCAAGCTAAACAACAGCTCTGCAAGATTGAAAGAAGCGCCTCATCCGCTGGGGCGCTTTTCTTTTGCCGCAAATGGCGACCTCGATTACCAGCATACCAAATCCGCACCATCTCTTCAGCCTGTTGGCGGCGAGTTTTCTCCCTTCCATTCCATCTTCACCGCGTCCGCCTACGGCTACCAACATTTCGCCCACCAAATCAGGGCATCTGCCTATGGAAAGCGCCCCCACAAGGCGAAACACTCCCGTATTCGACCGGATCGATCGAAAGCGTGCTTGGCCAAGCGCTCGTTTCGATTGACAGAAAGGTGTATGCTTGTAGTTCAAACAAGCGGATTTGAACACTATCTATGAGCCAACAGGAACGATTGTGAGCTTGAAAGCACAGCCATCAGCCTCAGAACGAAACAACCACCCCTTCAACGATCGTTTTCTCTTCGTCATCATCGGGCTTGTCACCGTTATGCTCGCCTGGTTGAGCCTGTTGCGCTATATCGGCTACAACGCCGGTATGCTCGATCTTGGCAATATGGCCCAAGCGATCGCCAGTGTCTCGCGGGGTCACCCCTTGGTTTCGAGCTTCCCCGATGGCCCGATCAGCCGCTTGGCTTTACACGTAGAAGCGATCTATCTGCTGATCGCACCCTTTTACGCGCTCTGGCCCGATCCGCGTATGCTGCTGGCGATCCAAGCCTTGCTATTCGGCTTGGGGGCCTTGCCCGTCTATCGCATGGCCTACCGCCAAAGTGAGAGCCGCCTAATCGCCCGCTGCCTTGTGCTGATCTACCTCTTTTATCCGACCGCTCAAACCAGCGTGCTGTTCGACTTCCACGGCGATACGCTGGCTATGCCGCTGCTGCTCTTCGCGCTCGATGCGCTTGATCGCAAGGCTTGGCGCAGTTATTGGCTCTGGATCGTGCTGGCCCTGATGTGCAAGTTCTATGTGGCTGCGCCTGTAGCGCTGCTGGGGGCCTGCCTCTGGTTTTGGGGCGAAAAAAAGATCGGTCGAGCGACCTTTCTGCTTGGCCTCGGCTATGGTCTGGTAGCCTTCTTACTGATCCGCCCGTTCTTCTCGACCGGAGAGACACCCGAAGCTCAGCGTGGCCTGAACTACATCAGCTTCTACTTCGGCCAATTCGCAGAGTTATGGGCCACTACACCCCAGCGGATCGTCAATGCGATCGTGGTCTTCGGCCCCGCCCTGATGTTGGTCTGGCCCGGGCGCAAGTGGTTGATCCCGGCCCTGCCCGTCGCCGTGGCGGCCCTGCTCTCGACCGGGCCGGGCGGCGCCTTCGATTTTCGCTACCACCACTACGCTCTGGTAGTGCCCTTTGTCGTGCAGGCCGCGATCGCGGGGATGCAGGCCAAGCAGCAGGCCGTTAAAGCGGGGCGCTCGCGGCGCAACTGGCGCGGCGATACGGTTATGACCGCGATCATCACGATCGTGTTCAGCATCATCTTGGTCGATACGCCCTTGAACGTGCAGTTTTGGCTGGGCCTGCCGGGCCAAGGGCGCGACGATGCCGAATATGGCGTGACCGCGCGCGACGCCCTGAAAGATCGCTTCTTGGCCGAACATTTTTCGAATAACACGCCGACCATGGCTTCGGTGATGCTCGCGCCTCATATCGCCAACCGCGACACGCTCTATCTGGTGCGCTACCCCGACGATCCGGGCGCGGAACGGGTGCCGAGCTTGCTGCCCCAAGTCGATAAGGTCGTGCTCGACAGCCTGTTCGATTGGCGCGTGCTGATCGACGATGGTTTTGCGGGTGGGGCCGCCTACGAGCGCGATGCCTTGGCTCTGCTGCTTCAAGATCCCGATTTTGGCTTGGTGGCGGCGCGCGATGGCCTCTTGGTCTTTGAGCGCAGCGCCGATCGCAGCCGCTTCAGCCAGCAGATTAGCGCGAGCACTGACGATGGTTCGCAGACGGCGCTACAGCGCTTCGGCGATTCGATTGAGCTGCTCGAGGCCGAACTTGAGGTACTTGCTGGTGATGACACAGCCCGCCGAGTGCGCGCTCGTTTTGTCTGGCGCTTGCTCAAGCCGATCGAGCGCGGCCCGCTTGTGGCGGTCAGCCAGCTTGAGGGCGTGGAGCTGGCCCGCTTTGTGCACCTGCCCAGTTACGCTCTGCTGCCGAGCGAAGCTTGGCAGCTCGGCCAGCGGGTCGAGGAGATCTTCGAACTGCCCTTGCCCGACGAACTGGCCTCGGGCAGCTACACCTGGCAGACAGGTTGGTACGATACATCGCGTGTCTATGCCGCCGATACCGATCAGCGCAGTCGTCTAGGCGAGCTTGTTTCCTTGCAGCTAGAGGTCCCTTGATGCAGAGCTCAAAACAGATCAGCCCTATCACCTATCTGCTCGTGCTGCTGCCGTTGATCGCCTTCGGCCTGCTGGTCGCGGTCGTCTACGGCGACACCTACTTTCTGCGGCGCGATGAAAACATCTTCTTCGCCGTGCTGCAAGGCATGCAAGACTCTCAGTCGCGCGGCGAAGTGGTGCTGATGGTGCTGCCTCCAGTTGTGATGCAGCTGTTCAGCGCCACGTCCAGTTTGCTGAAACCTCTCGTTCTGGGCCGTCTGCTAGCGCTGCTTAGCGGGGTGGCTTGCGCCCTGCTGGTGGTCAAGATCGCGCGTTGTTACGCTGCTCAATCGCAGTACGTGCCCTTTTTGAGCCTAACGCTTCTGCTCAGCAGCAGCTTGTACGTCTATGAGAGCAGCTTCACGCGCTTCAACCTGCCTTCGCTGGCCTTCGCCTTGGCGGGCATCTACCTGCTTGTGCGCTCGCCGCGTTGGCAGGCCGAGCCGAAAGCGGCGGCCATCGCGCTGTTTGGTGCTGGCCTGCTCTTGGGGATCGGCCTGCAGCTCAAGCCGCTGATTCTGATGGTGGCGCCTTTTTTGGCTTATCTTGTCTGCCTGATCGCGGCGCCTGCGGGCACGTGGAGGCCGCAAGCCAAGCTGCTGCTTCAGGCCGCCGGGTTGCACGCGCTCGGCTGGTTTGTGCCCGCCCTGCTGATGCTGCTGCTCGGCGGAGCGGGCTTTCAGGTCGCCAACCAGCTCGGCGCGCACCTGAGCGAGACCTCGTTTATCAGCGCTGGCCTGCGCATCTCGCATAGCATCTCGGTAGTGATCGAATTCATCGAGCAGCAGCTCTGGCTGGTGCTGCTGGCGCTGGCCAGCTTTGTGCTTGGAGCGCGCGCCGAGGCTCAGAAAGGCTTGCAGCAGACCAGTTTATTCGCCTTGGGCTTTTGGGCCCTGTCGAGCCTGCTGGTCTTGATGATCAACTTCCCGAGCTGGGATCACCACTTCGTCTATCTCTTGCCGCCGCTCGCGATCGCGGCCGCGCTCTTTTTGGAACGCGCCCTGAACTGGATGCTGCAAGAGCGTAAGCAGAAGTCTATTCGCCTGCTCTCGGAGCATGTGATCGTGCTGTTGTTTGCGCTGGTATTGGTGACGATGGCGATGATGGGGGCTTTGACGCGCCTGCGCAGCGAACAGGTGGAGGCCGACCTGTTGAACGTTGTGGCTCAGATCAAGCAGCGCAGCGAGCCGAACGATCTGATCTGGAGCGATAATCTGGTTGTGCCGCTCTTGAGCGGGCGGCCCTCTGAGCGCGAGCTGCTCGACTTGAGTGTGAAGCGGATTATCTCTGGCAAGCTGACCGAGCGGGAGGTTTTTGGCTATTTGGCTCAGCACCCGCCCCGCGCCGTGGTGGTTTACGATGGTCTGTTCGATGCCTTCCCGAAGCTGATCGCCTGTCTGGAAGCGCATTCTGAGCGCTCGCTGATCTCGCTTAACAACCAGCGCATCTACTGGCTGTCGGGCGATCTCTCCGGCGAGCAGGCTTGTCAGCCATAGGAGCGATAACGAAACCGCTTGTGCTTGGGTTTTCAGGCGGCGATCGGGAGCACAGCGAAGGCCCTGATTTGTTGGAAAGGATGTTGATAGCCGTAGGCGGACGCGCTAGAAGCCGAATGCGGGCTAGCCTCCTCTCCGCCAGAGTAAGAAGCCAGCGGAACTGCTGCGCTTAGTCGGGTTCGAAGGCCAGAATATCGATGCGCGATTCGCCGACGGCCAGCCAGTCGCCGGGCTGAACCTGTTCGCAGCCGATGCTGGCAGCGATGTCGGGCGAGGTTGCGATGGTGCGCACCCCGATGACCGAACCGCCCACATCGAGCAGCAGTTCGCTGAAGAGCTCTTCGTAGGCCAGCAGTCCGCGCTGGCGTTCCCAGCTGTGGACCTCGAGCACCTTGCCGAAGGATTGCGGGCGGGTGCTGGGGCGCAGCCCGTTTGTTTCGGGCAGGAAGCCTTGGCGATAGGGCGCTTGTTGCAGGCGGATCTGACCCAGCAGAAAGACCAGTTTGGCTTTGCCATGCTGTCCGACCTGCGCCAGATCGACGCGGTGATGGCGGTCGACCACGCCCAGCAGGAAGGGTTCGGGATGCGGATTTTCGAGGTCGCTTTCGCTCTGCAACGGATCGACCTTGAAGATCAAGAGCGGCAGATAGCGTCGGCCATCGCGATGTTGCTCGCCTTGTACGATGCGTTCGAAGCGACAGGCGAGCTGAAGCCGTTCACTGTGTGGAAATTTCATAGGCGTGTAGATTCGGATCTGATAGGAGACGAAAAGAGGGAGACTGCGCCTAGTGGCGCGGAATCTCCCTCTGATTATCTTAGACCAGCTTGCGATAGGCAGTCAGAACGTTGCGCATGAGCATCACGTTGGTGAGCGGACCGGTTCCGCCCGGCACCGGCGTGATGGCGCTGGCGACTTCGAGCGCGCTCTCGTAGTCGACATCGCCGACCGTTGCGCCTTCGTCGGTAACATTAAAGCCGAAGTCGATTACAACTGCGCCCGGAGCGAGCATATCGCCCGTTACCAGCCCGGCCCGACCTGCCGCGACCGCGACGATTTCGCATTCGCGCAGCACGGCGCCCAGATCTTTGGTGCGCGAGTGGCAGATCGTAACGGTGGCATCGGCCAAGGTTAAGAGGGCTGCCATCGGTTTGCCCACGATGTTGGAGCGACCGACCACAGCGGCGCGCTTGCCCGCCACGCTGATGCCATAGTAACGCAGCAGCTCCATGCCTCCAGCGGGGGTGTTTGGTACGAGGTTGGGAGTTCCTTGGGCCAGTAAGCCTGCGTTGGAGGGGTGAACACCATCGACATCTTTGCGGTAGTCGAGCGCTTGCACCACCTGATCTGCCGAAAGATGTTTGGGAAGCGGCATTTGAATGATGATGCCGTGGACGCTTGTGTCGGCGCTGAGAGCCGCTACGCTCGCATTGACCGTGGCTTGATCGCTGTCGTTTGCCAAACGCTCGAGTCGAAACTCGATTCCCAGATCGCCGCAGGTCTTGCGGATGGTGCGTACATAGCGTTCCGATGCGGCATCGCCTTCAACTAATACCACGGCCAAAGTGGGGGGAATGCCATATGTTGCGCGTAATTCGGCGGCTTGGGCCTGAATTTCGGCGCGGAGAGCCTGAACAACCGGCTTTCCTTCAAGTCGTTGAGCTGTCACGAGTGTATTCGCTCCTGCACAATGGCGATTACGCCATTGACTTCATCATTAAGACCGATCGAAATATCTTCCAATTGGGTGCGCATATCGCGCACAAAGTGCTGATCTTCGATCGACACCAAGTTAACTTCGGTATTGATAATCGAGCTCTTTACGGTGGCGCTAATTAGCTCGACCGCTACCCCGATATCGCTGACAACGAGGCGATTGCCATGACGGGCCAGCGACACACAGAGCGGCAAGAGCGAGACGGCGGTGCGGGCTACACGCAAGGGTACCTCGGCAGCTTGGCGGGTGACCTTTTGAATCGCTTCGCGGCGGCTGGCGGCATCGGCGTCGGTTGTGCGCGGCAGCTTGTAGGTGGCCGAAAGACGCCCGAAGATATCGATATCGGCTTGGGCCAGATCCTGAAACTCCTTCTGAATGGCGAGGGCTTGGTGTTGAATGGCTTGGGCTTCGTCCGAGAACTCGGCGTATTGCTTTTTGCCAATGGTAAGGGCACAGACCATACTCACCAGACCAGCCGCCATTGCACCCGTCATGGCCGCTACACTGCCGCCGCCCGGTGTGGGCGAGCTGCTTGCGAGGGTCTCAAGGAAACTGCCAATCGTCTGTTCTGTAAGTGTTTCCATTTTCTTGTCCTTATTCCTTTTCGTGATAGATAGATCCCAAATTGGGATAAACGATCGGCGCCATATGAATATGCACAACTTCGCATGGTATTGGCCCGATCGCTACGCTATCCACCATCTGTATTATACGCGGTTTAAGGCCAAATAGAGTATCGCTCCGAGGCAGAGGTAGGTGCCATACGAGATGTAAGTCGGAGTATCTTTGCGGCCCGCGGCCTTCGCGATCAAGATGATCGCCGCCGCAACGCCCGCCAGCATCATGCCGAGAAACAGGGTTGGCCCGAGTTTCAACAAACCTACCGCCGCGCCGATAAAGATCGCCAAATAGACATCGCCCAGTCCGAAGGGAACCGAGACGCTTGGGAAGACGATGCGCGCGACAATGAAGAAGATCATAAACACAAAACCGGCGGCTATCGCCCCCAAAGCCGAGTTTAAGAGTGTGATATGCCCCGTTACCAAGACCGCCAGCAGCGCGATCAGGGCAGCGCCCAAAATCACAAAGGTATAGATAAAGCGATGGAACCAGTCGATCGCGCCGGTGATAATCAAAATAGAGCAGACAAACACCATGTAAAAGAAGGTCGCGCTGAAGCCGTAGTAGCTGTAGAAGAGCGGCACGAGGATCGCCATCATCACTTCAACCAGCGGATAGACCCAACTGAGGCGCTCTCCATTGCTGGCACGCCCTTTTTGTAACAGCCAGCCCAATACGGGCAGCAGTTGCCACCAACGCAGCTCTTCTCCGGTTTTGGTACAGCGCGGCCAACCGATTAAACGCGATTCGCGCGGCAAGCGAATAATCACAATATTGAGCAAGCTCCCAAGCAAGAGACCTATAACGACAAGAACGATAAGCACGATCACACCTCAATACTTCCGAGCTATTTGAGCACTATCTGTATTGTACCGAACCCTTGCAAATCGAATCAGGCCTTCGTTTGACGAATCGAGCCGCGCGCAAGCTCGCTAGCGGAGCGCCGAATCAACCTCTTGACATGATATGACGACCGTCATATAATCGCGCTATGCGTTATTCAAAAGAACACAAAAACTATACCCGCAGCCGGATTATTGAAGCTGCGGGGCGAACATTTCGTAAACAGGGTTATATCGGTGCCGGGATCGATGGCATTATGCAGGCTGCTGGGCTGAGTCACGGCGGTTTCTATGCTCACTTTCGCTCGAAAGACGAACTGTTGGCCGAAGCGATTCGCGTCAGTATGCAGCGCATGCGCCAGCACTGGTTCAGCGGCCTCGAAAAGTTGAGCGGCTTGGAGTGGCTGCGCGAGCTGGTCGAGCGCTATCTGAGCCAGCAGCATCGCGATGAGCCGGAGTTGGGTTGTATGATGCCGCCGCTGGTTTCGGAGCTGGCGCGCGCCGCCGAGCTGCCACGAGCCGGTTTTGAAGCTACGCTGTGTGAGCTTGTCGACCAGGTCGCCGCCAAACTACCCGACGATGGGCCCTTAACGCCTCGTGAACGTGCGCTCGCAACCATGGCCCTCAATGTTGGAGCCATGGCATTGGCGCGCGCCGTCAACGATAAAGAACTCTCCTCAGAGATTTTAGCTGCCTCTAAGAAACTGGCACTCTATGACTGCCAGACAGCGAGCACTTCTCAATAGAAAGCTAAACAACTATGAGCGATACACCACGAGTCGTGGTGACAGGCATGGGCGCTGTCACTCCACTTGGTAATTCTGTTTCTGAACTCTGGAATGGCATACTCGAAGCCCGTAGTGCGGCTGCTCCTATCAGCCGCTTCGATGCCAGCACCTATCCGGTGCGCTTCGCAGCCGAAGTGCGTGACTTCGACCCCTTGCGCTACTTCGAGCGCAAAGAGGCCCGCCGCACCGACCGTGTCATTCAATACACGCTTGCGGCGGCGCTGGAAGCTCAAGCCATGAGCGGCCTTGAGATTACGCCCGAGAACGCCGAGCGGGTCGGTGTGGTGATCGGCAGCGGCTTTGGCGGGGTCGATACGATCTCGCAGGGTTTTGCCGCTTTGGCGCGCGGCCCCGAACGAGTCTCGCCCTTTGTAGTGCCTATGATGATCGCCAATATGCCGGCTGGTATGGTGGCCATTCGTACGGGCGCGCGCGGCGTGAACTACGCGCCGGTCTCGGCCTGTGCGACGGGCGGCCAAGCCATCGGTGAGGCGGCTGCTATGATTCGGCGCGGCGATGCCGATGTGATGTTCGCTGGCGGCTGCGAGGCGCCGATCTCGCCCTTGGCGATCGCTGCTTTCGCCAACGCTGGCGTGGTCAGCACGCGCAACGACGATCCGCTGCACGCCTCGCGCCCGTTCGATAGCGAGCGCGACGGCTTTCTGCTCGGCGAAGGTGCGGGTGTGGTGATCTTAGAGCGGCTCGATCACGCCCTCGCGCGTGGGGCGACCATCTATGGCGAGCTGATCGGTTATGGCGCCACCAGCGACGCCTTCCATATCACCAGCCCGCATCGCGAGGGCGCAGGTTTGAAGCGCGCGATCGAGCTAGCCATGCAGGCGGCCAAGCTGCAGCCCGAAGATATCGACTACATCAATGCGCACGGCACTTCGACGCCCATGAACGATCGCGTCGAGGCTTTGGCGATCCGCCAGGTCTTCGGAGAGCGCTCGGCCAGCATTCCAGTTTCTTCCAACAAGTCGCAGTTTGGGCATCTCTGCGGGGCGGCTGGCGCTGTCGAGGCCATCATCACGCTGCTGGCCATGCGCGAGAGCACCCTGCCTGCCACGATCAACTACCAGCACCCCGACCCCGACTGTCCGCTCGATGTGGTGCCGAACCAGCCGCGCAAGCAAGCGATCCGCACCGCGCTCTCGAACTCGATGGGCTTCGGTGGACATAATGTCGTGTTGGCTCTGCGCAACTACGATGCGAGCTAAGGTGTTGTGGGCTTTTTGCGCATCAGGACGAGATCCATACTGCTCGCAGTTTTGCACTTCTAGCGGCTTGGTCTCTCCCCCAAGCAGGTCCTTGGCGCGTCCGCCTACGGCTATCAGCATCCTGCCCGCAACCTAGGGCGTATCGCTCTGTGGCGCGAGATCACCTGCAAAACCTAAGCTTGTGGATTGTCGATCGCACCCAAGCTGCTTGCTGCGTGCAGCAAGCAGCTCGCAGCGCAAGCTGCGAGGGGCCGCTTGGCTGGGAGGTTGGCCGATGTTGTAGCCGAAGGCGGACGCGCTTGAGATCGGTTTGATGCAAGCGCCTTCTCCGCCAGCTTGATGTGAGGCAATGATCGCGCAATAGAGGGTAAAATAAAGAGCTATTTCTCGTTTCGGAGAGAAATAGCTCTTGTGCTTTATCTCAGCTTTAGCTGCTAGGAGTTGTCGCGTTGTAGCTCCTGCTCGATCAGCTCACTGAAGCCTTCAAAATCTTGAGCGCCGATCAGCATTTTGTTGTTGATGAAGAAGGTCGGCGTGCCGGCTACGCGCAGCTTCATGCCTTGTTCGAAGTCTTCTGTGACCGATTGGCCGCGCCCCTGCTTCATACAGCTATCGAAGGCTTGTAGATCGAGCCCGATCGCCTGGGCCGAAGCGCGAAAGCTATTGCGGGCCTTCTCTTCGCTCTCGTCCCAATTGTCTCCAGCGGTGGTGAAGAGCGCTTTGTGCATCTCCCAGAAGCGGCCCTGTTCGCCAGCGCACTCGGCGGCCTCGGCCGCTATGCCCCCCTGTTGGCTCGAAACCGGATAGTGTTTGATCACGTAATAGACTTTGCCGGTGTCGATATAGCTACTTTTGAGCTGTGGGAAGGTTGATAGTTCGTATTCCCGACAGAAGGGACAACCGTAATCGGTGAATTCGACAATGGTCACTTTGGCGTTGGGATCGCCTAAAGCTGCGAAGGTTTCGCCCTTTAAGCCCAAGCGTGCCATCGGACTCGTGAGCGGCCCATCTTCCGTAAAGGCCAAGGGAAGGTCGGTCGGAGTGGGCGGTGGCGGAGTCGGTGTTTTGATCGGAACGAGCGTGGGCAGTGGCGGCAATGGCGTGCTCGAGACGGTTGGGACAACGGGCGTGACCGTGGGCAGCCGCGCGCCTACGCTGTTATTGCCAGAACAGGCGACCAAGCTCAAGACTAGGCCGCAGAGCGTCATCGCATATCGCCAGCCGCTCATCGCTTTGGGCCGATTGTGGTGAGTGTCACGCATGAGCATTCTTCCCTTTGAATGTTGGTATGTAACCTGCTTGAAGACTTATACAGCATCAGGCAGAATTTTCAGTAACACGCGGCGGGTGCGCGGGCCGTCGAATTCGCTCAAGTAGATCGCTTGCCAGCGCCCGAGCACTAGTTCTCCGCCTGAAACAAACACAAAGTGCGAAAACCCCATCATGCTCGCTTGCAGATGCGATGCAGAGTTGTCTTCAATATGACGGTAACGAGGGTCGTTGCGTGGCACGATGCGGCGCAGATTGAGCAGCATATCGTGCTGAACACCCGGATCGGCGTTTTCTTGAATGGTGATGGCACAGGTTGTGTGAGGGATATAGAGCAGGACAGTGCCTTCGAGAATGCCGCTCTCGCGCACTGCTTGGGCGACCTGTGCTGTGATATCGACCATGCATTCTTGACTATGCGTTCGCACGCTCAGTTCTTGAAGCATCATCAATCCTTTCTTGCGACTGTTTTGCCATTATACCGCAGCTTGCTTAGCGAATCTGTCTGGAATGAGCATAATCCTTTTTGTACAATGGGCATGCATTCTAAAGCATCAACGATGTTCGTTTGTTCCTAAAAGCGGCCTAAAAACGATCTGAGAAGCGTGGAGCACCTCAAATGTTACGACGAATAAGCTGTTTTTTGAGCCTTGTGATGATGATAACTGTGCTGTTTCTTGCTCTGCCGGCGCGCGCTGCGCCCCAGGCGCAAGGCGAACAGCCTCCTAACGACACGCTTGAGATCAGCCAAGCTGGCGATGCCACGCTTATTCGTTGGTCTGCTCCTCAAATGTCTCAGATCGCGCAGCGTGCCCAAGCGCTTATACTGGCTGAAGATGCGGCTGTGTTGCCTTCGGGCGGCTTGCGCCTGCCTGCCCGTCAGATCGCGCTACGCATCAACGACGACGGGCCGATCACGATCGCGATCGATCAGAGCAGCTCCGAGCCATGGCAGGGCGACTTAGCCGCTTTGCGCGCCGACACGGATCAGCCTCGCAGTCTGCAAGACGATCTGGCCGATCTGCCGACCCAGCCGATCACGCTGCTGCGCGAGGCTAGGATGCGCGGCGTGCGCATCGCCGTGGTGGCGCTGCACAGCCTCTACGCCGACCAAAGCCGAGTGCTGCTTAACAGCGCTCTGAGCGCGCACATTCCGCACGCCGAGCCTTGGGATGCGGCGAACGCAGAGCTCTTAGGCGAGAGCGGACCGTTTTTGGCAGCGGCCCCCAGCCCAAACGCGTTGGCCGCGAAGCAGGCCGCTGTGCTGCATGTGAGCAAGCCGGGCATGCAGGTCGTGACTGGAGCGCAACTGATGGCGGCGGGCTTCAAGCTCGACGGAGTGAACCCGGCCCATCTGCGGCTTTACGCTGGGGGCCAAGAGCTGGCCCTGGAGCTGCGCGGTGTGGGCGATGGCCGCTTTGATAGCAACGACGAACTGCGCTTTTTCGCCGACAAGCCAGGCAATCGCTGGAGCGCTGTGAGCCAGTATTGGTTGATCGCCGATAATCAAAACGGCTTGCGCATGCAGATGCGCGCTGTGACGCCTGCGGGCGCTTCCGAGCGCAGCAGCGCCTTTGAGCAGGGGAGCTGGCAAGCTAAATCGATCTATGAGCAAGGCTTGGCAGGTCCAGATGGCGACCACTGGTTTAGCGCCCTGTTGGTGGCTGGCCCGGGCGTGACAGCCGACTATAACCTGTCTTTGAACGGCAGTTTGCCGCTGCTCAACGGGACAACTGTGTTGACCGTGACGGGCAGTAGCAAGATCAATCAGAGCGAGCCTGATGGGCGCAGTATGCGGATCGAGCTGGGCGGCCAACAACAGACCAAGAGCTGGGCGAATTGGGGCAATTGGAGCACGGCTTTTTCGATCAATGCCAGCGCCACGAGCGCCAAACTGCGCCTCAGCGCCAAGCAAGCCGAACAGAGCTTTCTTTCGGGAATCGAGTGGCTGCGGCCGGTCTCGCTTAACTTCGGCTCCAAGGGCGCGCGCTTTCAAGGCGTGAGCGGCAACTGGGTCTACAAACTGAGCGGTCTGCCCGCTGGCGCGACCCTCTACGATGTGAGCAATCCTAAGGCTCCGCAAATTTTGGCGACCGCGAGCGGCTCGGAGCTGCGTTTTCAAGATGGGCCGAACAAGCGCTCTTATCTGCTGGCGGCCGAGGGCCAACTACACTCGCCCGCTGTCAGCCTGCGCTCGGGCATGCAAGCCGCTCAGATCGGCCAAGGCGACCTGATTATGATCGCGCCGCGCGCCTTTATGAGCGCCCTAGAGCCGCTTCGTCAGGCGCGCCAAGCGCAGGGCTATCGTGTCAGCTTGGTCGATGTGCAGACGATTTACGATCTGTGGAACTATGGCGACCCCGATCCCGAGGCGATTCGCTCGTTTTTGCGCTATGCTGCCGCCCATTGGCCCAAAGTGCCCCAAGCGGTGCTACTGGTCGGCGATGGCAGTGTCGATACACGTGGCTATAAGTATGCCGATCAGCCCAACTTTATTCCGCCCTATCTGGCCGATGTCGATCCCTTCCAAGGCGTTATCGGCTTGAGCTTGGGCGAGACCGCCTGCGAAACCTGCTTTGTGCAGCTCGATGGCGACAATGCCTTGAGCGATCTGCTGCCCGATCTGGCGATCGGTCGTTTACCAGCCAAGAGCAGTTCGGAAGTAACAACGCTGGTCTCGAAGATCTTGACTTACCAGAACGCTCCGCTCGGAACTTGGTCGAGCCGCGCAATCTACATCGCCGATAACCCTGATTTGGCGGGGGATTTCTTCGCCAGCAGCGAAGAGGGCATCGCTTTACAGCCCAAAACGCTGGCGATCGAGCGCCTCTACTATGTCGAAGAAGCTGCGCAGAAGACCAAGCCTTGGCACGAGAACAATCCTACAGCCATGCTCACGCGCACCAAGGACCTGTTGAGCATGGGTGCGGCCTTTGTCACTTACACCGGGCACGCCTACCAAACCCAATGGGGCACGACCCAACTGGGCAGCAGCCCTTCGACCATGCTCGACCTCTACGATGCCGACGACCTAACCAACGGCTATAAGCTGCCTGTGGTGCTGGAGTTGGCCTGTTTGACCAGCGCCTTCCATCTGCCGCTCTTCTCGCAAACCTCGATCGACGAGCGCCTGATGCTTAATCCGCAGGGCGGCGCGCTGGCGACGTGGGGTTCGAGCGGCCAAGGCATCGCTCATGGCCACGAGATGCTACAGAAGGGCTTTTTCGAGGCCTATTGGAAGAGCATCGAGGCTGGCAAGCCCGCCAACTTGGGCCAACTGACTCTCGCTGGCTACCAGCGGCTGTTTGCTGATCCCAAGAGCAGTTGTTGTCACGATGCGGTGCGCACCTTCGTGCTCTTGGGCGACCCGCTTGCGACGCCGAGGGTGCAGTTGGGCAATACGATCTATCTGCCGATTGTGCGCAAGTAGAGCTTATGCCTTAGTTCTTTGAGATCTCGGCAGAGCGGAATTTGACTATGTTTGTTGAGAGAGATTTCGCGCTATGGCGCGAAATCTCTCTCTTTCCCCGCTTTTCGTTTTTCCTAGGTTGCGTGCGTCTTTGGGCGGGTTTGCTATTAGCCCCTTTATTGGGTGGGCGGCGCTCTGATAGCCGAAGGCGGACGCGCTAAGGAACGAATGGGAGGAAGAGCCGTCTCCGCCAACAGAATGCAAACGAGCGATAGGCACGAGCGTGAGCCAAAAAGCGTGCCGATAGGGAGAACTGGTCTGGCCTGAGCTGGCTGGGCCAGTTTTTTATAAGGCTTATTTGCAGCATGCGACGGTCGCGATTATCATGCAGACACGTAATCAGTGAGAGGCTAACATACCCATGACACAAACTGAGGAAGAACGCTACGCGGCGGAGCGACGCGCGAATCAGCGTAAAGTCGGCGTGATCATCGCCATCGTCGCTGTCGTCTTACTACTTTTTTTCGCCTTTTTAACTGCGACAACCAGCTTGCAGTTGTTTGACTTTGGTCCTTCGCGCGGTACGATCTCGTATGCGCCTGAGCAGATCGTGCAGACAGAAGATATTGCGCTGGCGACCGAAGGGCCCATTCATAAAAGCGCTTTCAGCTTCGATGGCCAGTATGTGGCGAACGCCTATCTATCGGGTAAGATCGAGCTGCGCAAGCTCGAGACGGGCGAGACGGTCGCCGCGCTCGATCTGGGCGACGAGCCGATTCAGCTCGCCTTTAACCCCAATAGCTCTCTGCTTTTGGCCGCTAGCGAGCGCGAGATCCGCATTTGGGATGTAGCGAGCCAGCAGCTTATCTATGCGCCGATTCAGTCGCGCATCGCCATGAGGAGCGTGATCTTCAGCGCCGACGGCCAACGTATTCAGACTGTCGGACACGATGGCTCGGTCTTAATCTGGCAGCTTATCGACGCCAAGTCGCTGCTCGAACGCGATAACACCATTCCGCCGCTCGAATATGGTGCTACCTTCAACGAGCATGGCACCATGATCGCCTATTACGATCCTGAACGCGGTGTAGTGGTCTGGTCGCTCGAGAAAGATAAAGAGCACTCGCTGCTCGATGGCACTTTGGGCGCTGAGCCGATCGTCGATCTGACCTTCAGCCATTTGGGCGGTTTGGTCGCCTCGATCGATACGAACGGTAAGGTCTACATCAACCGCACCCAGACCGGGGAATTGGTGCATAGCTTCCAGTGGCAGGGTAGCCGCAACGACGGCGAAAAGACGGTCGTCGCCTATAGCTTCAGCGCCGACGCCCGTCTGTTGGCTTTGGGCGGCGCCGATGGCCAGATCGAGCTGTGGGATGTGCAGGCGGCGACCTTGCGCAAGAGCATCCCCGGCAATGGCAACGCGATTCGCGGCTTCGGCTTTACGGATAATGGCGATATCTTCGCTACCCTCGATGTGGCTGGTTTATTGCGGGTCTGGGAGCCCGCCGAGGAGTAGTGCCGATGGCTTACGCATCACTACGCCGCTGCGTGTGGCAGTCGCCCCTCGGGCCGCTCAGCCTGTGGGCTTGGGGCGATGAGCTGGTGCGGGTCGGTTTTCCGGGCCATAACGATCTGATCGAGGCGGGATGGGCTCAGCGCTATTTCGCGACTCAGCCCATTCCCGCCGCTTGCGATGAAGCGCTGTTTCGCGCGGCCATCGCTCAGTTTGCAGACTATTTCGCGGCTCGGCGGCGTGTCTTCGATCTGCCGATCGCCCTGTACGGTACGGAGTTTCAAAAACAGGTCTGGCAGGCCGTCAGCACCGTCGCTTGGGGCCAAACCAGCACCTATCGAGCGATCGCCGAACAGATCGGCAAGCCGCTCGCTGTTCGCGCTGTTGGGGCCGCCAACGGAGCGAACCCGCTTTCGATTATCGTGCCATGCCACCGCATCGTCGGCAGCGACGGCAAGCTGCATGGCTATGGCGGCGGTATCGAGCGCAAAGAACGCCTTTTGGCTCTGGAACGCGCTGCGTAGCGCGTTTCTTTTTGTATCAACGTTGATAGAAACAAGGAAGACCATGCGTGTGCTTCAGGTTCTTGCACCCGGCCAGAGCGCCGTGGTTGATCTGCCCACTCCCCAGCCCGCTCGGGGCGAAGTGCTGGTACGCATCGACGCCGTGACCACCTGCCCTCAGTGGGATCTGCATCTGCGCCACAACGAGCCGATGTTTATCGGCCATCAGTTTCACTATCCCTACACCTTGGGCCAGCCCGGCCACGAAGCCAGCGGCGTGATCGAAGCGCTCGGCGAGGGCGTCGAAGGTTTGGCGGTCGGCGATCGAGTCAGCCTCTGGCGCGATCGTGGCCACGATCTGCCCGGCTGTTACGCCCAATATGTCACCTGTGCTGCTAACGATGTGATCAAGGTTCCGGCCCATCTCTCGCCCAAAGCGACGGCTCCGGTCGAGCTGGCGATGTGCGTTGGCGCGGCCTTTTTGCGCCTGAAAGAGATGAATGTGATTCGCGGTCGCCAGTTCGCTGTGATGGGCCTCGGCCCGGCTGGTCTGATCGCGCTGCAGATGGCGCGCGCCGAGGGTGCTGCCCGTGTGGTCGGCTTCGACTTTAGCGCGGCCCGCCGCGAGCGTGCCCTTCAGATCGGTGCCGACGCCGCTTTCGATCCGCGCGACGATCTGGCCGAGCGTTTCCCGGCCCGCCCCGCCGCGCCCAGCATCGAGACGGGCATCGACTGCGTGGGCGCAAAGGCTTCGGTCGAGTGGCTGATGGATCACACCAGCGATGTGGTGGCGCTCTTCGGCGTGCAACGCGAGGCCTACAGCTTCGAGCCGCGTCACTACAACAATCTGCGCCTCTGCGGCTATACCGGCCACTCGCGGGCCGCCGCCGAGTACGCCGTGAGCCTACTGGAGGCGGGCACGCTCGATTTGCTGCCGCTGATCACGCACGAGCTGCCCTTTTCGCGCTATGACGAGGGCATCGCGCTGCTCGAGCGCCAAGAGGCGATCAAGATCTGCTTCTTGCCCTGGGCCGAATAGGTTAGACTCTGCCGCAGGCGACGAAGCTCAAACTGTGCGATCGGGTTTGGCGTCACGCAACCCCTGCCCGATCGCGCCAGAATCGGGCATCTGTTTGTATCTTTTTGGCGGAGAGGTCCTTACCTTCCATTCGACTTCTAGCGCGTCCGCCTACGGCTACCAAGTTCGCCTTCCTCCCATTCGTCCTAGCGAGCCTGCCGCTGCATTCGTTGCCTTCGCATGGCGCACGCAGCGAGCAGGCTCAATCGTTGCCTCTCGCAGCCTCACGCCGACCGATCAGCCCCAAAATCAAAAAACAACAAAGTCATACCAAATCCGTTTAAAGACTTGTGCTCTTGTAACGCTTGAAAGACAGAAACAGGGAAAGAGTGGCATGAAATTTCGCGTTGTTGCACGACATTTCATACAATAAAAAACAAGTTCCACTTTGCCGAAGGCCAACTGCTATAACGGGAGTTGCGAGACACAACGCGCTACTTTTGTTTGTTGTGCAACTATTTGTGCTTTGCTGCACTCTGCGTTATACTAAAACGCGCAAATGAATAGGAATCGGCTCTATGATGCCGAATATGGTGGAGGCTGTCACAATTATTGTGCTGCCTCTTTTTCGTGTGGTGCAAAATGAAATTGCTTTAGGAGTTGTATGACAAAAAAGAGAAAACGCCAACCTGCGAACCACTGGAGTCAGACGCCGTTGGCTCGCATTATCAGCCCTATGCAGTCCTTCATTGGTCGTTCCGAGGCCAGTGGTATTGTATTGCTTGTAGTTACGCTTTTGGCCCTCGCGATCGCAAATTCTCCGCTTGGACATCTCTATGAAGAGCTATTGCACACCCATATCGGCATCAGTGTTGGCCCGTTCGAGCTGGACGAGAGCCTGCTGCACTGGGTCAACGATGGTTTGATGGTGCTCTTTTTCTTCCTCGTTGGGCTTGAGATCAAACGAGAGCTGTTAGTCGGTGCCCTTTCCAATCTACGGGCCGCTCTCTTGCCAATTTTGGCGGCCTGTGGCGGAGCGATCGTCCCCGCCCTGATCTATATGAGTTTGAATGTTGGACGACCGACTTTTCACGGTTGGGGCGTGCCTATGGCGACCGATATCGCCTTTGCCTTGGGCGTACTGGCCCTGCTCGGCAGCCGCGTCCCGTTCGGCTTAAAGGTCTTTCTGACCGCTGTCGCCATCGTCGATGACCTGATCGCCGTCTTGGTGATCGCGCTCTTCTATTCGAGTGGATTAAACGCTGTAGCGCTGGGGTTGGGTTTTGCCTTTCTGCTTGTTTTGGCGCTCTTTAACTGGTTTGGTTTTCGACGCCCATCGCTCTACGCGATCGTGGGCGTTTTGGTCTGGCTCTGCTTCTTGAAATCGGGCATCCACGCCACGATTGCGGGCGTCTTGGTGGCCTTCACCATTCCGGCGCGCAACCGCATCGACTTACCGACCTTTTTGCAGAGAACCCGTGGCTATCTGAATGAGCTAGAGAACAGCCACAAAACCAACAGCCCGATGTTGATCGACGAGGCGCAGCAACACGCCGTATTGAAGCTTGAAAAAGCCTGTGAATATGTTCAGGCTCCTCTGCAAAAGCTCGAGCACTCCCTCAACACCTTTATCACCTTCGGGATTATGCCGATCTTTGCGTTTGCCAACGCAGGTGTGGCCTTGGGTGCGATCGAATTCGATGCCCACTCCTTCCCGCTGATGCTTGGTATCGCGATCGGCCTGATTCTGGGCAAGCCGATCGGTATTGTGACGACCTGTTGGCTTGCGACCCGTTCGGGCGTTGCCACCCTGCCCGAAGGTGTGAATTGGAGCCATATGATTGGGGTTGGTGTTTTGGGTGGTATCGGCTTCACTATGTCGCTCTTCGTCGCCTCGCTTTCGTTTGAAGGCGAGATGCTCGGCAGCGCCAAAATTTCGATTCTGCTCGCTTCGACCATTGCCGGACTACTCGGCTATTTTCTGCTTGCGCGACAGAACAGCCCAAGCCGCGCCTAATACAACTCTGCCGCAGAGCGCGTGACCGTACCCTGAGCTCGTCGAAGGGTACGGTTCACTTTCCAGACTTTATCTACTCTGCTGAAGGCCAAAAAGTCAAATCCATTTAAAAACTACACTCTGTAACGCAGGAAAACAGAAACGAGGAAGAGATAAGTTCCACTGCATGCGCTCTGATCGTTGGTATCATTGTTGCAGAGAAGAGAGATGCCAATGGATCATCCTTGGCATCTCTTGTTGTTCTGATAGTCAAGAAAAGGGGCGTGTATGCTTCCCGTTTCGATACATGGCCCTTGGTTTCGCGATTCCGCTGGGCGTACGTTGATCTTACGTGGCGTGAACCTAGCAGGAAGCAGCAAACTGCCGAGCCACCCCAATGGCGCGACCCATCTTCCCAACAGCCTCGCCTACGACCCTGCTACCAGCTTTATTGGGCGGCCTTTCCCGCTAGAAGAAGCCGACGAACACTTCGGGCGTTTGCGCGCTTGGGGTTTCAATTTGGTGCGCCTTTTGGTCACTTGGGAAGCCATCGAGCACGCCGGGCCGGGCATCTACGACGAAGCCTTTCTCGATTGGTTTGCCCAGGTCGTCGAGCGCGCCGCCGACTACGACCTCTATGTCTTCGTCGACTTTCATCAAGATGTCTGGGGTCGCTGGAGCGGCGGCGATGGCGCGCCCTACTGGACCTACACCAGCGTTGGGCTAGTGCCAGAGCACTTCGATGCGACCGAAGCCGCGGTGACCATGCAGCGCCGCTACCCCGACGACTACCCCCAGATGAGTTGGGGCGGCAACTATATGCGCTTTGCCAGCAGCACCATGTTCACGCTCTTCTTCGGGGGCAACGACTTCGCGCCCAACACCACGGTCGAAGGCCAGCCCGTTCAAGAGTTTCTGCAGAGCCACTTTTTGCGTGCGGTCAGCCAACTGGTGCGCCGCATCGCCCATCTGCCCCACGTGATCGGCTACGACGCTTGGAACGAGCCGAACGGCGGCTATATCGGCCAGCGCCTCGATGAAGTTGCCGCTCAAGCTCTGCCCGGGCCACGCCCCACGCCCTTCGAGAGCATGCAGGCCGCGGCTGGCTTTGCCTGCGAGGTGGCTGAATACAGCTTTGTCACGCTGCAAAATGTGCGTACTGGCACTCGCCTCTTCAATCCTCATGGCCTGAGCGCTTGGCACGACGAGGCCGACGATATTTGGCAGCGCGAAGGACTTTGGACGATCGAGCGCGGCCAGCCCACCCTGTTGCGACCCGAGCACTTTACGTCCGTTGACGGGCGCAGCGTCGAGTTCGGCACAGACTACTTCAAGCCCTTTCTACGTCGTTTTGCCGCCACAGTTCATCAGCTTCATCCCGAAGTTCTGATCTTCATCGAAAATGAGCCCTTTCAGAGCGGAGGATACTCTTGGGGCGAGCCGGACGACACACCTCATGTTGTGCATGCCAGCCATTGGTACGATGTCGCGACCCTCTTTACCAAACGCTTCAACCCCTATGTCTCGGTCGATATCTATCAAGCTCGGGCCGTGCTTGGGCCCGCCGCCATCACCACTATGTTTAGCGAGCAGATCGCGGCTATCAAACAGCACTCGCTCGATCGCATGAACAATGCTCCAACCTTGATTGGCGAATTCGGCTTGGCCTACGATCTCGACAACAAGGCCGCCTACCAAACGAACGATTTTTCAACCCACATCAAACTGCTCGATATGTACTATACTGCTCTTGATACGCAACTCGTAAGTTCGACTCAATGGAATTACACACCCGACAATAGCAACGAGTGGGGCGATCTGTGGAATAATGAAGATCTGAGCATCTTCAGTCGCGATCAACAACACGATCCGAGCGATATCAACAGTGGCGGGCGTGCGGTCGAGGGCTTTTGTCGTCCGTATGCGCGTCGCATAGCAGGGGAAGCCAGCCTTATGAGATTTGATCGAACGACGGGTCTGTTTGAACTGCGTTATCAGAGCGATCCCAGCCTCCAAGCTCCCAGCGAAATCTACCTGCCACTCATTCACTATCCCCAAGGTTTTGAGCTCGAGCTCTCTTCAGGAAGCTACGAATGCGATCAAGAGCGCCATCTGTTGTTTGTCTTCAACGCAGATCCGGGCGAACAATCGATTGTGGTCAAGCGTCGTTAGCTAAAGCGTCCCATGCCAGACCTACGTCTTCTGCTATCCTTGCACTACTCACTGTGAGGTATGTTTATGCACCCTTCCGCCCCTCGCTTTCTGCCGACCTCTATGCCCGCGCCGGAAGCGATCGATGCCTACAACGTTTCGCTACGTCCCTATTGGCATCCCGTTTACCCTGCCGATCAACTACTCGACAATCAGCCGGTTGCGGTTGAGCTGCTCTCGGAGCCGCTGGTGATCGCTCGTCTCGATGGCGAACTGGTCGCCATGCAAGACCTCTGTCGCCACTTTCAGGCCCAGCTTTCGCTCGGCACCATCGAAAAAGTCGGCGAGCATGGCTGGTGTCTGCGCTGCCCCTACCACGGCTGGGCCTACGCCGCCGATGGACGCTGTGTCGATATCCCCCAGCTCGCGCCCGGCCGTTCGATCCCGAGCCAAGCGCGCGTGCCCAGCTACGCCGTGCGCGAGTACGCAGGTCTGATCTGGGTCAGCCTCGATGCCAACCCGCGCTTCGATCTGCCCGAGCTGCCCGAACTCAACGACCCGGCCTTTCGGGTCGGACGCCTGCGCAGCTACGATCCTTGGCAGGCTTCCGCGCCGCGCATTGTGCTGGCCGCCCTCGACGACACCCACTTCCCGTGGGTTCACCCGGGCGTATTGGGCGACCGCTCGCAGGTGGCCCCACCCGATCACAAAGTCTGGCGCGAAGGTCAGCAGCTGATGGTGCAATATACGGTTCAGCAGCCTAGCAATATAACGGTTGCGACTGGCGAGAGCGAAGCTGCTATGCAGAATGTGACCTACACCAACTACCTGAGCATGCCTACCACCATTCGGCTGGTGAAAGATAGCGATGACGGTAGGCGCTATGTGATCTGGTTGACCACTTGCCCGCGCCGCTACAATTTGACCGACACCTATTGGCGAGTGGCCCGCAACTACGATCTCGATCCAGACCACGATGAAGACTACGAACGTTTTGAGGATATGGTGCGCGCCCAAGATCGCCCGATCGTCGAGAGCCAGCGCCCCTGGCTGCTGCCACCCTTCTGGAGTAAGCTCGAGCTGCCCTTGCGCCCTGCCGATCTACCCTTGATCGAATACCATCGCTGGCTCGATGAGTTAGGCATCACCATCGCGCTCTAGCAGAACAAAAAACGGAACCGTACCCTGAGCCTGTCGAAGGGTACGGTTTGCTTTACAAGCTTCATCAGCTTCAAGAGCTTAAAGCGCTGGCGGAAAAGGCGGCTAACCCTCATTCGTTTCTTGGCGCGTCCGCCTTCGGCTATCAAAGCGCCGTCCTCCCATAACACACGTCGCTTCGCTGTTTTCGCTGTCTTCGCTGCGACCTTCTTGGTGCTTGCACCAAGAAGGTTGGTACGCTGCATTTCGCTGCCCAAAGCCCTCCGAAACCTTCTCGCTGCGAAGCTGCGGGAAGGTTCGTGGTAAGGATATCAGTCTAGAAGATCGTGACTGAGCGGGAGAAGGGCCGGGGATGAGGGCAAACTAGCCCTGTTTAGTAGCCGGAGGCGGACGCGCTAGAAGCCCAATGGGAGCTAGAAGCTCATCCGCCAGAATGAAAAAAGACCAGCTAGATCGTGCGATCTAGCTGGTCGCTTGCTGTAGCGCTTAGGCGCGCAGATAGTTGGCCGCGTTGGTGAACAGAATCAGGCCATCGCCGCTGGTGCGCCAGGGCTCGCGCGTCCAGCGTGGGTGCTGATGAGCCATAATCGCGTTCTCAGGGTGCGGCATCAGACCCAAAACATTGCCTTGGGCGTTGCACAGACCGGCGATGTTGTCGACCGAGCCGTTCGGGTTGGCGGGGTAGGCCACCTGATCGGGGCTGTCGCCGACGTAGCGCAGCGCCACTTGGCCTTTGCTGCGCAGCTCATCGAGGGTCGCTGCATCGCGAATCGCGATTCGGCCTTCGCCGTGGGCGACCGGCACTTCGATCTCTCGCTGCATGCCGCGCGTAAAGATGCACGGGCTGTTGGGATCGGCCGCCAAACGCACCCAGCGGCATTCGAACTGCTCGGAGCGGTTGTCGGTCAGGGTGACTTTCGGGGCTTCGTTGGCGCTTGCGCGGCCCGGCAGAATGCCCGATTTCACCAAGACTTGGAAGCCGTTGCAGATGCCCAAGACCAAACGGCCGTCGGCCACAAAGCGCTCCATCTGTTCGCCCAAACGGTGAATCAGATCGACCGCCAGGAGGCGGCCCGCGCCCAGATGATCGCCATACGAGAAGCCGCCCGGCACGACGATCATGCCGTAGTCTGCCAGTTTTACTTCGCCCTCGGCCACCCGATTGATGTGGATACGTTCGGGTTGGAGACCCGCCAACTCGCACGCCGCTGCCGCATCGTAGTCGCGGTTGATGCCCGGCGCGCGCAGAATCAAAACTTTTACTGCCATATAACGTCACACAGAATCCAAGGCGGCCCCAAGTGGCGCCGCCTTGCTATTCTGCTTGTTTGCTCCTTAGTTCCAGCGAAATTCCATTTCAACCTCGCCCACTTTGATCCGGTCGCCTTGGCGCAAGCGTTGCGCCTGATGGGCCGGAATGGGCGTGCCATTTAACATCGTCCCGTTGGTACTGCCTACATCGGTGATAGTGTAGTAGTCGCCATCGCGCTGAATGGTAGCGTGATGACGCGATGCGATACCACGGTCGTGTTCTGCCAGATCGATCTCTGGGTAGTGATTTTGACGCGGGTCGCGCCGTCCGATACGGCTCGGTATGCGGTCTAGTCGCATCTCCCACGAGCCGCGCGGCGAAGTGATCAAAATGCGTGGCACGGGCGGGCCAGCCAGCGGCGAACCACACGCTGCACAGAAGCGCGCGTTCGGCTTGTTGACACGGCCACACTTGGAACAGGTGATACCGCCTGCGGGCACGGCAGCTGGCTGAACCGGCGTAGCGACAGGCTGTGGTACTGCAGGCGCGGTCTGCACCGGAGCTGCCTGGTATTGCGGTTGGTAACTCGGCTGCTGGTAGACCGGTTGCGGCTGCTGATACACAGGCTGCTGCTGTGGTTGTTGATAGACCGGCTGCTGCTGCGGCGGCGGCACCACTTGGGGCGGCGGCGGGGCCGCTCGTTCCGTTGGGTCGACATACGGCGCGTCGAGGCAAGCCATAAGGGCCTTCTCCATCTCGGCACAGCTCTGATAGCGCTTTTCGCGGTCGAGCGACATGGCTTTGATGATCACCTGCTCGGTGCGGCTATCGACCGAGGGGTTGATCTTGCAGATTGTGCCGGGCGGAGGTGTCTGTAGCGGTACAGGCGGCATATTGCAGAGCAGATGCAAGAGCGTCGCACCCAGAGCGTAGATGTCTGAGCGCGCATCGGTCTGGCCGCGTCCGTACTGTTCGGGCGGCGCATAACCAGCGCTGCCCATAGCGATAGTATCTTTCGATTTACGAGCTTTATAGGTGCGCGCTACGCCGAAGTCGATCAGTTTGAGAACGCCATCGGGAGTGCGCATAATATTCGACGGTTTGAGGTCGCGATAGATGATGGGCGGTTTGAGCGTGTGCAGATAGTGGAGCACACGGCACAATTGAATCCCATATCCGAGCACCTGCTGTTCAAGCAGCGGCGCGTTCGCATCATGCATAACATCTTCGAGGGTCTGCCCGGGGATAAACTCCATAATCATAACCGGGCGGCCGTTGTGCTCGAAGAGATCAGCGACGATAGGCAGGTTGGGATAACTGAGACTCTGCAAAAGCTTCGCTTCTTGGGCGAATAGTTTGCGGTTCTCTTCCATCTCCGCTGGCGGTGTGTCGGGTGGTGGGCGCATCTCCTTGAGTGCCCAGATGCTGCTGTCGGCTAGGCGCTGTGCACGGTAGACAGCGGCCATACCGCCTCGACCAACCAGGTTGAGGACTTTATATTCACCAAGCGGCCCGCGTACTACTGTATTTGGCGTCAGTAGATCTTGCACGTTTGTCTCCCGACTGTCGGCCTCAGATTCCGCAGTGTCATTCTTTCGGATTATACCATGTTGAAGCTGAACGATGAGCGCTAGAGAGAGGCCAAAACTCTGACCCGTCTCTGTCGCTCAGCGTTCGATCTGTGTTATGACGACCGGGCTTATCGATTTGTTGTATCGCGGCGCTGCCAGATGCCCAAAGCTTCGACGTGGGGCGTATGCGGGAACATATCGTAGCCGCGCAGCGAAAGCAAGTCATAGTTTTGTTGGAGAATCTGGGCATCTTCCAACTGTGTCAACGGATTACATGATACATAGACGATTCGTTCAGCCCCGATTCGCAGTAATTCGTTACACACTTCTGGCCCCAAACCGGTGCGTGGCGGATCGACCACAATCACATCGAAGCTATCGGCGGGTGTTTGGCGCAGATAGCTCAGCGTGTCGGCGTGAACCTCTTCGATATTGCTTAGATTGTTGCGGCGAATGTTGTGGCGCGCCAGCTGGCTGCTCTCTTCGACCTCTTCGACCGAGACCACGCTCTGGGCTTGGTCGGCCAGATAGAGCGCGATCGTACCAACGCCGCCGTACAGATCGGCCAGGCGCGGCAGTTGACCATTGTGCTGGTCGCTCCAGACGCCGACCGCCTCTTTGACGGCATCGAGCAGGCCATCGAGCAGATGGACATTGTTTTGGAAGAAGGTGTTCGGGCCGATATCGAGCATATGCTGGCCGACGCGCATGGGCAGGTAGGCTTCGCCCCAGTAGCGCTTGGGCGTGCCGAACGAGATGTCGGTCAAGCTGTCGTTGATCAGCCAATAAAAGCTGACGACCTCCTCGTGCGAGAGCGCTAGCTCCGCCAGCTGCTCCATCTGGGCGTCGTGGGGCGCTTCCGAGGTGACCGCCGCCAGCATCAGCTGGTTGACGGGGCTGCGGCGCACCACGATATAACGCAGAAAGCCCTCGTGGCTGCGAATATTGTAGTCGGGCAGGCCCAAAGCCTGCGAGCGCTCCCAAATCGTTTTGGCGATCTGAAAGGCCGATGGCGGGATGAGGTGGCATTCCTGCATCTCGACGATATAGTTAAACTTACCGCTGCGCCGCAATCCGAAGCGCCCTTTGGTGGCGACGTAGTCCATGCGGGTGCGGTAAGCGAAGATCTCTGGCGAACCTACAACCTCGATCGGCAACTCTTGATAGCCGCCCTCGTTCCAAATCTGGCGCAAAATAGCTGTTTTTGCGGCGATCTGAGCGTTGTAGTCACGATTTTGAAAAGCACAACCACCACACTCATCGGCGTGCTGGCAGACCGGCGGCACTTCAGGCCCACTGCGGGCCGAGGCCAAAATAGCGTTACGAAATTCTTTAGAGCGCATGCTTTCTCATATTCACTACAAATATCAATCAAACTCAAGTATAGCATGACCTCTCTGTAGAAGAGTACGTTAGGAATCGCTTGGGGTTGCATGCAGCGCTAGCACCATCTTCTTATTGAAGATAGTGGAAACAAATGTTACCATTGGCAGAGAGCTGCTTGCTCAAAAAGATTAAACTTCCACGATGGATGGCGTGTGCTACGCTTAGCGCTGCAAAAGTCCGCCTTACTTGAGCGTCCGTTTCACTCCTTAGCGATGCCGCTTTTTTTTGCTGAACAGATATCCGTTCGCGGAAATGCTCATAAGCGCCGCTCGATCCCTTGCACACCCTAGCCTATCAGCCCATTTTGAGCATTTTGAAACCTTTTAGCGTGGCTATTCGTTGTATGTAAGAAGAGGCGGGTACTGTTTATGTTCAAATGAGCGTCGTTGCTCAGAATGTAGCCTTATTGGGAACTTAGCCACGTTTGCTGAGCTTCCTATCCTTTTCTTTCGTTTGAAAATAGCGCACAACAACGAAAAGGACTGCTGACAATGCCAAAAACTCGTCATCTGGATTTTTTTCGTTTCTTGTTACTCGCTATGATCCTGATCCTCGCGACTCCTCCGCTTAGCAGCCATGCTGCTCCCAGAATGTGGTATGTCAAAAGTGATGCGACCGGCAGAAACGATGGCAGTAGTTGGGCCAACGCCTTTAGCGATCTGCAAGAGGCCCTTGCGGCGGCTCAAGCGAGCGATCAGGTCTGGGTCGCCAAAGGCATCTACAAGCCGAGCGCCTCGCTCGATCGCAGCAGCAGCTTTGTGCTCAAAGAGGGCGTTGCACTCTATGGCGGCTTTGCGGGCTACGAAACGCGCTTGAGCCAGCGTAACTGGCAAACCCAGTTGACGATTTTGAGCGGCGATCTGGCTGGCGATGATCAGACCGATACAAACGGGATCGTGACCGATACCCTCAATATCGTTGGTGATAACAGCTACCACGTAGTTGTCGCTCGCCAACTGAGCGCCAATACGCGCCTCGACGGCTTTGTGATCACCGGCGGCAACGCCAATGCCAGCCAGACGACGGCGGGCACTGTCGGCGGCGGCATGCTGATCGAACGTAGCAACCTGACGCTCAGTAATCTGGCCTTTATGGGCAACGCAGCATCCGATAGCGGTGGTGCGATCTACAACCAGCAGAGCCAGCCACACATGAGCGATCTGCTCTTTTCGGGCAACCATTCGGCCAATTATGGCGGTGCGATCTTCAACAATGCCAGCAGTCCAACGATTACCGCCAGCACCTTCCTCAAAAATAGCGCCATCAACGGCGGGGCGATCTTCAATGCCGAACGCAGCGCCCCAAAGCTTTCCGAGCTGACCTTCGCTTCCAACCGAGCCTTTAATGCTGGCGGCGCGATCTATAACTTCAGCAGCGAGCCGCAGATCAGCGATGCCCGCTTCGAGGCCAACAGCGCCCTCGATGGAGCTGGAATCTACAACTACATCGGCAGCAACCCCATTCTCACCAACTTAGCCTTCGTTGGCAATAGCGCTTCCAATAGCGGCGGAGGCCTGTTCAACACCTACCGCAGCAGCCCGATCTTGACCAACGTGCTCTTTTCGGGCAATAGCGCCCTCAATCGGGGCGGCGGCATGTACAACGAAGACAGCAGCAATCCTCGTTTGGTCAATCTGACCTTCTCGGGCAATAGCGCTCTGGTCGCTGGCGGAGCCATGTACAACGACTACTACAGCAATCCGACCATTCAAAACAGCCTGTTCTGGAACAATAGCTCTTCACTGGTCAATAGCAGCGACTCGCAGCCCACCATCAGCTTCAGCATGGTGCAAGGCTGTCGCCCTAATGGCATTTGGGAGAGCGCTTGCGGCAGCGATGCGGGCAACAACCTCAGCGATCGCGATCCGCTCTTTGTCAGCCCGATCGATCCCAAGAGCGCACCATCGACCGCTGGCGACCTGCGCCTCCAAGCCACATCGCCCGTGATCGATATGGGCAGTAATGCCGCCAACGCTAGCCAGAGCGCGCTCGATGGCGGCACGCGCCTGTTTGGAGCCTTTATCGACCTTGGCGCTTATGAGAGTGAACGCTACCGCCTGACAACCCACGTCATCGGCAACGGCAGTGTAAGCGTCGAGCCGTCGGTCGCTTGGTACGCCCTTAATCAAACCGTTCAGATCACGGCAACTCCCGCTTTAGACTGGAATTTCAGTTCGTGGGGCGGCAGTTCTAGCAGTATCAGCCCGACTATCAGCCTGGTGATCACGGGTACAACCGTCTTGACTGCCACCTTTTCCAAGCAGATGGCCGTCAATCAGCTGACTTGCTGCGATGAGCCGACTATTCAAGCCGAATTAGGTCAGTAGCGTTTCGCTGAGGGGAGCGCTTTCCTTGCGGGCGGATAGCCCTCGTTTGTTGGGCGAGATGTTGATAGCCGAAGGCGGACGCGCTAAAGACCGAATGAGGGCTAGCAGCCTCTCCGCCAAAGTGTAGAGGCTATTTGAAGTCGGTGAACGAATGCGGAATGAAGAACGCGCCCTCGGCAAGAGCGCGTAATGGTTTGTGTTGTCGTTGCATTTACTCGGCGAAGCCTTCTTCTTCCACCACGCGACGCATGCGCCCGAGCAGTTGGCTGCGTCGGGTCGCGTTCAATAGCTCGCTTTCGGCGGCTTCGGCCTGCCATTCTAGGTGGCTGGCTGGCTCTTCGATAAGTCCCCGTTCGAGATCAATGCGAAGCAAAACCCCGCTCTGAAGTGCGCTTGTGGCTCCGCTCTGTTTCAAAATCGGCAGACCGTAACTATGGGCCTGCTCGATAAAATCCTCATCGGCCTCGTTGCAGATCACGGCGCTGATTCCTGCCGCTTGAAGCGCCAAAACCGCCGATTCAGGGTCTTGGCCCGAACGGATGCTCGCGCTCACAATGAGAATATCGCCGTCGCGCACATCACTGGCGAAATGGGGAGCGACTTGCTCGAGACAGTGCCCCGCTAGCTCGGCTGGGTCGCCGCTAGCTGCGTATTCAGGGGCGATGATCTGATCGCTTGTGATATCGACAGTGATTCGATGAGTATAACCAGTTAAAATCATCGTTATTGCATGCCTGATACAAGCCCCGTCATCGTTGCCTTATAACGAATGCTGCCGTTCTCAAGCTGCTCTTGCGTGATCGTTCCGACTAGGCTTGGCGGTGCATTTTGGTTGACGACAACGGAGGAACCGAATGTCGAGACCGCCTGTTCGTAGAAAGCGGCCCGGAAATGCTCAAGGATACTTTCTTGCGATAGCACTTCTGATTCTATCAGGCTTAGCTCGGTTGTAAAGGTTTGCGACGGGATCGATGATTCTGACGATGAAAATAGCTTGGTGATCAGCTCTTGAACCTGGTGCGTCGCTGCTTTCACTTGCTCAGGATAATTGACATAACTGTAGTAGCAGCCGTAGGCAATGGCCAAAATAAACAGCAGGCGTAGGAAGCTACCCCGTTTTTTGCCTTTCTTCTGCTTTTTAGCCTGTTTAGCCGGAACCTCGTTTGAGGCCGTTACTGGCGCCGGTATAGCCGCCGGGCGGGCCGCAGCGTGCCCTTGCTGAACAGGCTGAGCCTGCTGAACGGGCCGTGCTTGCTGAGCTGGTTGGGGCGACGGCACAGCTGGAGCTGGTTGGTTTTGGGGTGTGGTGGGCGTTGGGCGCGGATAGCCCGAGACCTGCGGCGCCGAGAGCAGGCGCACGCGATCGGCGAACAGAGCGTCGCGCATTTCGACCACGCTATGCCAGCGGGCTTGTGGCTCCATCTGAAGCGCTTTTTCGACCACTTGAATGGTTTGCTGTGTAATGCCGGGCTTGAGGCTGCGAATCGACGGGAAGCTGAAGGGCGCTTCGTCGGTCGGGTCGCGGCCCGTCAGCATATGGTGCAGAGTCGCTCCGAAGGCATAGATATCCGATTCGACAGTTGCCAGCCCTTGGTATTGCTCGGGTGGGGCATAGCCGGGCGTACCGATCTGGGTGGCCCGTCGGTTAGGTGCATCGAACAGTTTGGCGATTCCAAAGTCGATCAGTTTGATGCCGCCATTGCGATGGTCGAGCATAATGTTCGACGGCTTCATGTCGCGGTAGATCAGCCCTTTGGAATGCAGATAGATCAAAACATCACAGATCTGCTCGGCGATCTGCAAGACTTCCGGCTCAGAGAGCCAGCGCCGTCGCTCCAGCACATCGTCGAGATCTTCGCCCTCGATATAGTCCATGGCCAGATAGTGCCGATGGATATGGTTTTGGGTCAGGCCAGTATTGTTCGGGTTCGAGTCTTCGAAATAGCTATAGACCCGTGGGATACGCGGGTGGTTCAGGCTCTGCAGCAGTTTGGCTTCCTCTTCGAAGCGGCGGATCGCTTCCAGACGCTCTTCGTGCTCGCGTCGGCCGCTAAAACGATCCAGCATCTCTTTGATGGCGTACTCTTTGCCATCTTGATCTATCGCTTTGTAGACTGCCCCTTGACCGCCTTGTTTAATAATCTGCGTAATGAAATAACGACGCTGATCGCTGCTATAGGGATCATCGTTGTTAAGCATAATATCGCGACCGCAGTGCTGGCAGAAGCGAGCGCGGCGGAGATTTGTTTTATGACAGACGGGGCAGAGGATATAGAGTACCTCGGCCATAGTAGTTCCTGTTTAACAAATGCCAACCCCGGTCAGCATATCTGGCGTTGAGCAGCATCTTGCTTAGATTAGCGTAGCATACTTTTTCTGCTTCAAGCAAGCCTATCTGTCTCTCGATAAAACGTTTCACTTTTTATTTATACGAATTTTGAGTTACAAAAGTTGCAGTTCTTTATTAACTAGATCGTATTTTTAGCTTTTTCTGATGCCCTAAAGCGCCTCCTCCCACCTGTTTGAAAGATGGCGGCTCCATAGGCTGGCGCTATGCTGCTTCACGCCCATCGAGTTTTGCTTATCGACCATAACACAGGCGGAGAGATCTCTCGCTTCCATGCGGTCCTTGGCGCGTCCGCCTACGGCTACCAGCATCCCGCCCATCAAAACGGGCGAATCCTGCGCGCCATCGTTGGCGATATCGTGGGGTTTTTTGGCTTTTCTATGCGGATTCTCTTGCGATTTGCTACGGCTCGTGTTATGATTTTTGCGCCACTATAGCCGCTCATTGTGCTCGAAGATTCTGGCTTGTTGCAGCTATGGCGTAGGATACAACAATGGGAGAAGCGCATGTTTCGCTCCATCAGCTCCCCAACTGTTGCGGGCGATGTGGCGAAATCTCAATAGAGTGAACTTGTTGTGAGCGCTCGGTTCTCTTGCCATTCTCTTCCGTATCGGCGTTTCCAGCTAGCTCCATCACATTTCTATATACAAGAAAACGCTTTATGACAGCTCTAGAATTGCCCGTGCTTCCTTCAAATACACCTCAAGCCTTAACGCTCGCTTCGGCTTCGCCCCGTCGGCGTGAGCTGCTTGGTTGGCTGGGGGTGCCGTTTGTGGTAGCACCCAATGCAGGCGAAGACCAAAGCGATACCCCTCCTGATGAGGTAATTGCCGCGCTCCCTGCTTGTCCTGTTCCGCTTTATCAACATCCGACCTTGCTGGCTTGGCGCAAAGTCGCAGCCGCTTGCATTGCCACGCCCTCTGATGTTATCATCGGTGTTGACACCGATGTGGTGCTTGATGGCGAAGTGCTAGGGAAGCCTCGTGACGCCGCTCATGCACACGAACTTCTGGCACGCATTGCGGGCCGCACCCATACGGTGTATAGCGGGCTTTGTGTTTGGCATGCGTCAGCCAAGCGCTTCTACTTCGATCTTGTTGCTAGCGAAGTCACGATCGCGCCGCTGACCGATGACCAGATCGCAGCCTATGTAGCAACAAGCGAGCCACTCGATAAAGCTGGCGCATATGGAATCCAAGGTATGGGTGGAAAGTTGGTTCAAGAAGTTCGCGGCAGCTACACCGCCGTCGTTGGACTTCCGCTCGTAACGACCGCTCAGATGTTGCGCGCTGCAGGAATTGAACCTGCTATCGACCCCGAAGATGCTTACCATCGCTGGCTGCAAGCACAGGGAAAGGAGCCGCTGCCATGCCCCCCAACGTCGCCGTAAAGCTGCTCATAGTAGACGATCATCCGCTTTTTCGACAGGGTGTGCGTTGGTCACTTTCGTCAGAAGGTGAAGTATATATTGTTGGTGAGGCCTCGACCGCAGAAGAAGCGCTCGAATGGCTTGGGAACATACCTTCCAGCCAAGAGCCCAATGTGGTGTTGGTTGACCTGAACTTGCCACAAATGAGTGGCCTAGACCTGACTCGCCATTTGCGCCGCCAGTATCCCAATATTGGCGTTGTGATGTTGAGCATCCACGAAAACGATGAGCAGGCCTTCAACGCTTTGCAGGCTGGAGCCGCAGCTTATCGCTCGAAGGAGATCAAACCGAACGAGCTGATGGATGTGCTCAGGCGTGTCGCGCGGGGCGAATACGTCATCAACGATATGGTTGAGGAGCCGAAGGTCGCAAGCCGCGTGCTTTCGCAATTCCGTAGCCTGCCTCAGCACTTATCGGCCTCGCCCGAGCACGATATCCCGATCTTCACGCCTCTTAGTGACCGCGAGATCGAAGTGCTCGAGCGCATCGCAAGCGGCGGCAGCAACAAAGAGATCGCCGATGTCTTGGGCATCAGCACACAGACTGTAAAGAACCATATCTCGTCGATCTTGCGTAAACTATCGCTGAACGACCGTACCCAAGCTGTGCTCTACGCGTTGCGGCGCGGTTGGATCGAAGCGCCCGGCGCTCCCAAAGCATCAAAATCAGAAGACACCGCTTCCTAAAACCTTGTGTTTGTAGGGGCGAGGCTTGGAACCGAGAGGCTCTTTTGTGGGCCGCTCGGTTCGCTTTTTTGGGCCGATAGCGCATGCGTTTAACGAGGCTAGGCAAGCTCTGCTCTGAGACGCTTTTCATACCAAATCCGTTTAAATGCTTGCGCTTGTGTAATGCAGAAAACAAAAACGGGCAAGAAAATGGTCAAGTTCCGCTCTGCCAAAGGCCAAATAGAAAGTAATCGATCGGATTTGCTATCACAAAAACCTTGGCCCAGTGCAGACAGATCGGCCGGATCGCTACTAATGGTATGAAAGATGATAATCTTAGAATAGGTGTGTTATACTTTTTTGGGTTATGACGAACAGAAACAGACCGTTATGCGGGTGTTGATTGTTTTTAATCCAACAGCGGGCAGTGCAGGCGCGCTCGAACAAGAGCTCGATGCGGTCGCTGATCTATGGCGTGAACGTGGCTGGGAAGTCGATAAACAGCCTACCACCAAAAGTGGCGACGGAACGCGCATCGCGCGCGAGGCGGCCGCAGCCGGTTACGATGTTGTGGTCGCTGCTGGCGGCGATGGCACCATCAACGAGGTCGTCAACGGCCTCGCTGGCACCCAAACCGCGCTCGCACCGTTGCCAGCGGGCACCATGAATGTCTGGGCCCGCGAGCTTGGTCTCCCGTTGCAGCCCAAAGCCGCCGCCGAAGTGCTCTGCGATGCGGTGGTTCGCACGATCGACCTAGGCAAAGCAGGCGATCGCTACTTTCTCCTGATGGCCGGGGTCGGCTTCGATGCTGCTATCACTTCTCAAGTTCGTCCCGAAGAGAAGAAGCGTTTCGGCCCTTTCGCCTATGTGCTGCGCGGCTTCAGCCTGTTTGGGCGCATGCGCGGAACACGAACCCGTCTTTTGCTCGACGGGCGCGAGATCGGTGGGCGCTTGCTTTGGGTTTTGGTTGGCAATTCTCAGCTCTATGGCGGTGTGGTCAAAGTGACCCACCGTGCCAGTATCGACGATGGCTTGCTCGATGTCTGTATCATACGCGGCAACAACCTCTATAGTGCGCCGCTGCACTTTTTATCGATCTTATTACGACGCCCCAGCATCGACCCCGAAATGGAATACTACCGCGCTCGCAAAGTGCAGATCATTCCTCGCAAGCCCTTGCCGGTTCAGGTAGATGGCGACCCGATCGGCACGACACCTATCACCATGGAAGTAGCGCCCAAAGCGCTGCGTGCCCTGATGCCTGCACAGGTTGGCGATGGTCTTTTGCAGGCCGATCAACTTGAAACGCCGCCGCCTGCTCGTACTGGCCCACGCCTTTCGACCTGGTTTATCGCTCGTCTGCCTCGTCTTTGGCGCAAATCCGGCTCTATACCACGGCCCTAAGCAGCGCGATCGATGCTCTGTTCAAGGGTTGATACAACTACTATGCCTCATTTGCAAGCGTTTTTTCGCCAGCTTGGCGTGTACATGCTCGTTCTATTCGTTCTGAGCGGCTGCGGATCTGACTCGAAACAAGCCCTCCAGCCCACCGCACCGCTCCCAACGCCTCGCCTGATCGTGACGCCGCCCAGCAACGCGGTGCGTGGCGAACATCTACCCGGAAAGCTGCTCTTTGTGCGTGATGGTGTCGTTTGGCGCTGGCAAGACCGTGCCGCTCAGCCGCTCTTTGGCGATGGCACCGTCGCTCAGCCCGCCTACTCGCCCAACGGCGAGTATATCGCCTATGTTCAGCGCGGCGATAGTTACGGCGACATTATGGTGGCTGACTCGGCAGGCCGGCCTATCGCCCAAATCACCAACAACGGAGGCTCGCCCCAAGCCTATAGCTTCGACCGCATCTACCAGACGGTATGGGCCTTTTACCCAACTTGGGCTTCCGACAATGCCACCTTGGTCTATGTGGCTCAGGCAGGCCCGCCAACGGGCAGCCCGGCTGCCGACTATAATCTGACCCTCTTTCAGGCTAATATCGGTTTGCAGCGGGCCAGCCAAATCTACGCCGATGAATCGGCCCATATCGGGCGTGTTCGCTTTCTACCCAATAGCCAAAGCTTGGCTTTTGTGCGCGAACCGATTCAGCGCAATGCGGCCCAGCAGATCTATACCCTTGCCGAAAACGGCTTGGTTCAGCCGCTGGCGGGCGCGCCCGAGGGCAGCTACGATCCCGCCTTTTCAGCCGATGGTAGATGGTGCTTTTTTGCCGCGCGCAATGCGGGCAAAACCGATGTCTGGGCTGTTGCCAACAGCGGCAATCAGCAGCCCCAGCGCCTGACCAGCATTGGCACGGCCCGCGCGCCCGCCGTTTCGCCCGATGGCTCGCTCTTAGCCTTTTTGGCGGTGCCCCCTGGCAAAGGCGGCTTTGAGCTCTGGGTGGCCGAGCTGGTCTACCACGATGATGGCCGCATCGAAGCGCGTTCAGCGCGTCAGATCACCCAAGGCATGAACCTCGATGCCGACTCGGGCCTCTCGTGGACAAGTTAGCTGATAGTCGGCCTTGAGATGCTGCGCTATGGCACGCACTCGTGACAGATCGCTTATATCGCTTTGGCGGAAAGGGCTTAACCTTCAAAAGGCTGCGACCGCGTCCGCCTCCGGCTACAAAATCGACTTAGCTTCCATTCGGCGATTCGCTCGCAGCTAGCGCTGCGACCAGCAAGCTGTACACAGCTTGCTGGCTCCTGCTTATGGCGGGCAGTTCGTACATCGAACATAGTCGAGACCGGGAAAGAGCCAAGTTCCGCTCTGCCGAAGGCAAAAAAGGACCTCTTTTTGGGACGAGTTCTTGATAGCCGTAGGCGGACGCGCTTGGGACCGAATGGATGCTAGAGACCTCGCTGCTAGAGCGCTGAACTAAGCATTGGCACAACCAATAACAAAAGCTCCGCACAACTGCGGAGCTTTCACTATGTAAGGAGGCCTGTTTGTGATTTACGCTGTAACGGCTGCCGAAGTGTTGCCGCGCTCGAGATCGCGTACCGCTTCTGCAACGCTGATCCAACCTTCGACCGTCGAGGGCTTGGGCTGGTTGTCGCCCAGGTAGCGCTGGACCATAGCCCACGAGTTGCCACCAACGATCTTGCCATAGCGCGCGAAGAAGCGCTGTTCGGCCTCGGCTGCGTCGCGCGGGGGCTGAACCGGCCCGTTGCTGCGCGCTGCTTGGACGGGCGCCTGAGCGGCTTCCTCGTCTTCAGCCTCTGGAGCATCTTCTGCGACCGGAGCGGCCGCTTGGCTGGCCTGCTCGCTCTGAGCGGCGCTGGCCTTACCTTTTTTCGCCTTGGCCTCTTCGGGCACTTGGTCGGGATAGAGGCTCGCCAAGGTGGCGGGATACTGTTTGTTTAGCTTGAGGTGGGCGGGGCGAGGCGGCTTGATGATCGGAGTTACGCTGCGCTCGTCGCCATCGCGCTCGACCAACAGAATAGCGTCGGCCTCGTAGGCGATGGTGTCGTCGGCCATAACGCGCAGACCTTCGTCTTGCAGACCGCTCTCTTTCGCCGAATATTTGCGCGCTAAGTGACCGATGATGATCACATGGAAGCCCGCATGTTTCAGTTCGGTCAACGCGGTATAGACCGCCTGCATATTGCGGTTGACCGAAGCGTGTTCTGTATAGTTGATGTTGGTGACTTGGTTGGTTTCGGCGCCAGCGCGTTGTTGGGCATAGGCGCGCATCGCTTGAAATACCTTCGAGATCGAGTCTAAGACGACTGTGTCGCCAACTTTGCCGTTGGCTTTGATCTCTTCCATGGCTTGAATCAGGGAGCGTAGCGAGAGGGTTTGTACCGCCTGAATTTTGCGGTGAATGCCCGATTTTCCTTGAAGATTTTGAGCCGCCCCTTCTGTATCCAATACCCAAATGGTTCCGCCACCGCGCCGGGCGCTTACCGCGAGGTGCGATTTACCAGCACCTGCTTGACCTGTCAGAATATAGAGGCTGCCCGTCTGTAGCTCGTCTAATCGTTGAAACATACTCGTAACTCCTGTTGTTTCACAGATGGCAGTAAATGCACATATGAGCATTCAAATCTATATTAGCATATTTGTTCTAATTTGTAAAGAGCTTTTTTGCAATTTTTTTATGTAGCCCAGAAATCGCTTTTTGGCCCGTCATGGCTTGCTTAGACCTGTTATACTAAGAATCCTTCCCAGCATGTGAGCGGTGCTTTAACAGCTGGATCAGCCGATGCGCTCACGAGAAATTTGCCATGAATGCTCTAGTTTGCTGCCTCAACGATCGCAGCGATCTACAGGAAGTCTGGTACGTTTGATTTCATTTTCAAAGCAAAATAACCGCTCTGATCGCATAAAATCGGCCTATGGCCTATAGCGAGCTTGCTAAGATTGGGCAAAAAATACTGTTGCCTAGGCTTGATGGAGGCAATATAATAGGCGTTAACTCTGCACCCGTGCTTGGCACGTCGCCAGTGCGGCGTGACGCCGAGCGCTCGTTTCCGCAAGAGGTTTACGTATGGCATTGATTAAAAAGGTGGGCACAACTCGGGGCTTGAATCAGACCAAAAGCGTCAGCCCTGATCAAGAGAATGATGGCACGCGACAACTGGCCGCCACTCCTCAAGTGCTGAAACCGGGGACGGTCTTACAAGGCCGTTACGCCGTGGAAGGCCAGATCGGTGTGGGTGGTATGAGTGTCGTATATCGTGGCCGCGACCTGCGTTTTAAAGACGTTGTACGCCCATGTGCCATTAAAGAGATGTATGCGACCGCTCCCGACCAAGATACGCGGCGCTTGAACCTTGCAAATTTTGAGCGTGAAGCCGGTTTGCTTGCGACTTTGCAACATCCTGCTATCCCCAAAATTTTTGACTTCTTTGAAGAGAATGGGCGGATCTACCTGATTCTGGAGCTGATTCAAGGCAAAGACCTTGAGACTGTTTTGGAAGAGGAAGGTAAACCGCTCGACGAAGTTCGAGTCGGGCGACTGGCGGTTCAGATCTGTGATGTGCTCAGCTATCTGCACAATCACGAGCCTGAGCCGATCGTCTTCCGCGATATGAAGCCTTCGAACGTGATGATCACGAGCGACGACCGTGTGGTTTTGATCGACTTCGGTATCGCTCGCACCCTCAACCGCTCCGACCGCAAAGGCACCCAGATCGGTACCGAGGGTTATTCGCCACCTGAGCAGTATCGTGGTAAGGCCGAACCACAGGGCGACCTTTACGCCTTAGGCGCAACTCTGCACCATCTGTTGACCAACAGCGACCCACGCCTCGAAACCCCCTTCACATTCCAAGAGCGTCCCATCCGCCAGCTTAATTCCGCTGTTTCGGTTGAGATGGAAGAAGTGGTGAATAAGGCGCTTGAGTACGACATGAGTGTGCGTTGGGCCAGCGCTCAAGAGATGAAGGATGCGCTGTTGGCGGTACCGGGTGTTGCGATCGGAAGCGCCCTACCGGCCCAAGCTCGGAGCAAGGTAGCCCCGGCGCGCGGACAAGGCGCCCAAACGACAGAGGTCTGGACCTTTACCTGCGAGGATGAAGTTCGCTCTTCGCCTACGATTGGTAATGGTATGCTCTATGTCGGCTGCTACGATACAAATATCTATGCGCTCGATGCTGAACGCGGCGAATTCCGCTGGAAGTACGCAACCGAAGGCGGTATCAGCTCTTCTCCGGCCTACTGGCAAGATCTTGTCATCGTCGGCTCGGAGGATGGGGCCGTGTATGGTCTCGATGCGCGGCGTGGCGCGCTGCGTTGGACCTTCCGAACCACCAAAGCGGTTCGATCTTCGCCCAGAATCGAAGATCGCATTGTTTTGATCGGTTCCGATGATCAGCAGTTTTATGCGCTCGATGGTATGCGCGGCACGGTGATCTGGAAGTTCCGCACGTGGATGCCGATCCGTTCCTCGGCGGCGGTCAACGACATGGTCTGTTACTTCGGCGGTAATGACGGCCACGTCTATGCGGTCGATGTACGTAACGGCAAGCTGAAGTGGAAACAACGCACCCAACAACCTGTGATCTCGTCTCCGGCTTGCGCCGAGGGTTTGATCTTTGCTGGTTCGATGGATAACTACCTCTACGCTTTGGATATCGAAGGCGGCTGGGTAGCTTGGCGCTTCCGCACCAATCACTACGTCAATTCATCGCCAGCTGTAATGGGCAGTCGGGTCTTTGTTGGCAGTGTCGATGGTTTTATGTACGCCCTCGAAATCAAAACGGGGCGTCTCGCTTGGAAGTACGATACAGGTAGTCAGATTACATCATCGCCGCGAGTAGAAGGTGGTCGAGTCTACTTTGGCGCCGTTGATGGCAATGTCTATTGTCTTGATGCTGGTACAGGCGGCTTGATCTGGAAACACCAGACCGGCGGTCCGGTTGTATCATCAGCAGCCATCCACGAAGGCGTCGTTTATATCGGTTCGATGGATCATAAAGTGTACGCGCTGAAAGCATAGGTGTAAAACGCGGGAACAATGGAGCGCTTGATCCGAACGCTCCTTGTTCGCGTTTTACACATTCATTGGACAAAGTATTACAATGGGTTTTTTTCGCAATCTATTTCGACGCCGTACTCACACGACACCAGCGGAAACCCACGCAGCATCTGTAGACGATGCTACGTCTTCTCCTCCTGTGCCTGATGCATCGGAGACAAGCCAACTTGTCTCTGCTCCTTCATTCGAGAAAGCGCCCACCCCTGATACTGAGGCACACTGGTGGGAGGAATCAACTCCCCCGCCAAGTGCTGAGACCTCAAAAGATTCTCAATCTGATCTTGTTCCTGAATTGTTCGATGTTTCTCCAGCGCTTTCAGAAGATGATCTGCAGATCGACTTGGCGATTGCCGAAGGGGAAGCCTCTTCGACGGCTGCTGAGCGACAGTATGCTACCGCTCCTCTGCCATCGATCGACGATGATGACGAGGAAGCACAGCCGGCGCAAGCTCAGTCGCCCTTGAGCCGAATCGAACAAGATGCAACCCGTGAATTAGGCTATCAAGAGGAGCCGGTGGCTGCCTTGCGACCCTCCATCCAAGGTTTGGCAGCCGCCGCGTTGCGTGACGTTGGGCGTGTGCGTCAGATCAACCAAGATAGCGTCTTCTCGCTGCTGGCGACTCTGCCGCGTGCAGGAGGAGACGTGCCGATCGGTCTCTTTATTGTGGCAGATGGTATGGGCGGACACGACGGTGGCGAGATTGCAAGCCAGCTCGCTGTCAGTAGTGTCGCTCGATACATTCTTGGTCAGATTATTGTGCCCGCTTTGGAAGAGCAGCCTACCGAAGCTCTGCAACCCATTATGATCGAAGCGCTCAAAGAGGCCAATCGAACCATTTGGGATCGCGCTCAGCAAGAGGGCTCAGACATGGGCACCACTTGTACTGCTGTGCTGATGCTTGGTTCTGCTCTTTACATCGGCCATGTCGGCGATAGTCGAGCCTATGTCTGCGAACCAGGCGGTATGCGACTGCTGACCAATGACCATTCTGCTGTAGGGCGGCTTATCCAACTTGGACAACTCGACGCATCGGAGGCACGCGAACATCCCCTACGCAGTCAACTCTACCGTACTGTGGGCCAACATCCCAATTTGCAAGTCGACTTCATCTACCACCATATCGGCGAGGCCACCCATCTGTTACTGGGCAGCGACGGTATGTGGGGCATGATCGATGAAGCGCAGATGGAGAAGACCCTCCGTACCTATCCTTGGCCCCAGGATGCCTGTCGCGAATTGATTTCGCTCGCCAACCTTGCTGGCGGCGATGATAATATCTCCGCTGTCGTCGTGTCTTTTCCTATCGCAGAAAGGGCGACAGCATGAGTACTGTTGGAATCCATCTTCAATGGACCTTAAGCCGCACGGTGCTTCCTGAAAGCAACGAACCTCAGCTTGTCTATATTCTGCTCGAAGCAACCCCCCAAGGCTTGCCAACCCAGATGCCCAAGCTCCCGCTGAACCTCTGTTTGGTGATCGACCGCAGTTCTTCTATGCGGGGCGAGCGTTTGATGCAGGTCAAAGATGCCGCCCAGCGCATCGTCGACCAGATGGATCAGCAAGACTATTTCTCGCTGGTGACCTTTAACGATCGCGCCGAAACCGTGATCAGCGCCCAGCGCGTTACCAACAAAGCCGATCTCAAACGCATGATCAATTCGATCGAGGCGGCGGGCGGCACCGAAATGGCGACCGGCATGGCTATGGCGTTGCAAGAGATCCAGCGCCCCATGCTCGCGCGTGGCATCAACCGCATGTTGTTGCTGACCGATGGACGCACCTATGGCGACGAAGGTCGCTGTGTCGATATCGCGCGCCGCGCCCAAAATCGCGGTATCGGCATTACCGCTTTGGGTATCGGCAACGAATGGAACGAAGACCTGCTTGAAACGATCGCGGCGCGCGAAAACAGCCGTACCCAATACATCACCTCGGCCCAAGAGGTGACCGCCGTTTTTGCCGACGAACTGAAGCGTATGCACACCATCTTCGCCCAAGGTGTCACCTTGCAAGCCGATGTACGCCCGGGCGGCATGCTGCGCTCGCTCGACCGCGTGCGCCCCTTCATTTCGAGTGTGGCGGTCGCTGAAGAGCAAGAGTTGCGCTGGACGGGCAGCCTTGGCGATTGGCCGGGCAGCGATGTGCAGGCCTTCTTGATCGAATTGGTGATTCCGCCGCTTCCTGCTGGCGATCATCCGATGTTGAAGCTGCGTTTACGCTACGATCTGCCGGGTGTGAACCAAGTTGGTCAGGTTCAAGAGCAGATTATGCGCATCTCTGTTCGTTCTGCCGATAGCGTTGGCTACGAAGTCGATGCGACGGTCAAACATTGGCTCGAACGCCTTGTCGCCTATCGTTTGCAGGCTTCGGCTTGGAAGGATGTTGAAGCGGGCCGAATCGAAGAAGCGACGCGCCGCTTGCAAATGGCAGGAACGCGCCTGTTCGATGCTGGTGAAGTTGAATTGGCACGTACTGTTCAAGACGAAGCGACTCGTTTGTTGCGTTCAGGATCGACCAGTGCCGAAGGCCGAAAACGAATCAAGTATGGCACGCGCGGTTTGATTGGTCGTGGTGATGAGGCATCTGCAAGCGAGGAGTTTACGGTCTAATGCAAACATGTCCCCACTGTCGAGCTCAACAATTAAATGGAGTGCTGTTTTGTTCCGAGTGCGGAGCGAGTCTGATCGGTCAAGATAAGACCAAAGAGACGACCGCTTCCTTGGGGCAGCGCGTTCCGACCGATAATTTGCCGCCGCCTGTGGTTATGTCTGCGCCAGTCGCGACCTCCAATCCGACCATCAGCTTGGTGATCATCAATAATGGGCGTCGCTTGAGCTTCGATTCAAACGAAGAGCTGTTGGTGGGGCGCAAAGACAACGCACGCGGTATCTTTCCAGATGTAGATTTGGGACTTGATGGTGGTTATGAGGCAGGGGTTTCACGTCGTCATGCTGTCTTGTCTCCCTCGCGCGACGGCTGGTTGCTGGAAGACCTAGGTAGCGCGAATGGAACCTTCATCAATGGAACGCGTATTCCACCTGAACAACCAACCCTAGTCCGTTCTGGTGATGAAATCAAACTTGGCACCTTACTGCTCCGTATAGAGCTGTAAGTCTGTAAGTGAGGAGAGATGTATGGCTAAGACAGTCATTTTACATATTATGGGTGAAGACCCCATCCTAGCGGATCTCGAACAAGATCCCCAACCCACCGACAACTTTATTCGTGTTAGCAATTTGCGCAAAAAAGACGGCAAAGATGTCCCCTATATTGCAGGTGGCGTGCAATCGGTGATCTTCCCCTGGCATCGTATCACCTTCGTCGAAGTGATGCCGAGCGAGGAAGAGCGCGGTCAGGTCATCGACTTCTTCCGACTCTAACCCAGATCGCCCTCTACAAATGCTATCGCCCTGTAGCTTCGGCTATAGGGCGAATTTTCTTGCTCATACACCATCTCCTTGCCAAGCGCAGGCGGAAAGATCTCTCCCCCAAATGAGGCTTCAACCGCGTCCGCCTACGGCTATCAAATCGCTCTCCAAAACCAAGAGACTCTATTCTTCCCCTTGCTTTGCAACGGGAAACACTGTAACCACTGTAACCTGCCCGCTGCAAGCAGCGAGCAGGTTGAAACGCTGTTGACCGCTGCGAAGCCCTTCTAACATATTAGTGGTCAAGCTGCCAGCCGAATGTATGCTTACAACGCTTTCGCTGCCAAAGCAGTCCAAAACCTTCAAGCTGCCAGTTGAGAACAGAGAGAATAAGCGCTCTATGCTTGCGCTTGCACAATCGAGCGATACCAAATTCGTTTAAAGACCTGCCTTCTCGCGACAAAAATAATCACGTTTCACTCTGCCGAAAGTACGGGTTCAATAGAACCTGATCAACCGGATCCGCTATGGGCTGTCTGCGCTTGGCGCTCTGCAAACAGATCAAGGCTAATCTGGTTGGCGGGCAGCAGATAGACGATCCGAAAGCGGCTGTCACGCGTAAAGTGCTCGCTGGCGACTCGAAAGCTCAACATACCGTAGGGCGCTAGCTGCAACTGCAAGGGCACCAGAGCACGTGCGGCGCTGGCGGTATGGATCTGTTCGGCTCGCTGCCACTGCTGCATAAAGCTTGGTAGATCGCGCTGAAAGTGCTCGATCATAGCTGTACACCAGGTTTCGCGCCCTAGCAGGCTTAATTCGTGTTGAAAGGCGCGCAGCATATTTGGAAAGAAGCTATCGGCATTGAGCAGCCGTTCGCGCACCCCGTATTGTGGATCGAACCAGAGGTGCATGATCGAGAGCGCATCGGCGCTTCTGTTCGAACGATGGTGTTTTAAGCAAGGAAAGATCAGCTCGCTCGGCTTATTCCAACTGACCAACCGCTGGCCACAGTCGAGCAGATAGGCCGGGAAAAAGGCACTCTGTAGTTCTTCGGCTGCTACGCCTCGCGCCCAAGCGAAATCTTGATCGTTGGGCAGCGGGATTGAACTGGCGTAGCCGAAGAGCGCCAGAATATCGCGGCGCTCGCTGTAGCCAGCATCGAGCGCGTCTAAGATGCGCTCTAGGGTAGAGCGCTCTGGTTGGCGCACCTTGCCCGACTCGATCCGTTGCATATAGCCGCTGCCCAGCTCGGCATCGGCTTCGACCATCAGTTGGCTTTTGCCCGCCTTCTGGCGTAAGCGCTGTAAGGCTTCCCCGCCGATCGTATAGGTATAGCCGTTTGTTTTTGTGCCCATATTTCGACTCTTGAGTCAATGACAACGCCAATGCTCGTACCTACAATGATTGTACTCATTGGAGATTCGGTTGTATCGTTTTCGAGCAGTCTCGCTTCACAGGCAGATAGAAGCCTTTATGTTGGGAATGAACTGTTGGTAGCCGTAGGCGGACGCGCCAAAGACCGAATGGGAGCGAGAGCATTTGCCGCCAGACGACAGATAAGCTGATATGAATTCAGCGCTTAAAACAGAAGGAGTGGGCCATGCAGACGCAATCGGCTATTCAACTGCGAAGCGATTTGAAAGCGGGCGATCTGGGCTGGGTCATCGGGCAGCATGGGCTTGTCTATGCCAATCAATTCGCTTGGGATACGAGTTTTGAGTTTGTAGTCGCTGATATTGCGCTTGAGTTTTTTCGCAATTACCAGCCCGAGCGCGATCGTATGTGGCTGGCCGAGCAAGATGGGGAACGCTTGGGCTCGATCTTTCTAGAGCATAAATCGCTTGAAGATGCCAAGCTGCGCCTTTTGTTGGTGCTGCCCGAAGCGCGCGGTATGGGTCTAGGTACGCGACTGGTCGACGAGTGCCTGCAGTTCGCCCGTCAGGTTGGCTACAAGCGCGTTTCGCTCTGGACCATGGATCGTTTGGTGACAGCGCGCAGAATCTATAAACGTGCAGGTTTTGAGTTGATCGAATCAGAGCCGGTTTTTCAATTCGGACACCATATGCACAGCGAGACCTGGCAGATCGACCTTACGCGCTGAGAGTTGGAGTATACTGCTCCTTACAAGCTTTGAATCGAGGATCTTGATTAAGAAGCAAAGGAACAGTATGAGTTTTCCAACCCCTAAGCGTGTACTTGCCGTAATGGCTCATCCAGACGATATCGAGTTTATGGCGGGCGGTACGGTCTCGCGTTGGGCCAGCGAGGGCGTCGAGCTTCACTACTGCCTCTTGACCGATGGCAATAGCGGCAGCCGCGACCCCAACCTGACCCCCGAGCGGCTGGCCGAGCTGCGCCGGGCCGAGCAGCAGGCTGCTGGTGCCTTGGTCAACGTCGCGAGCTTCACCTTTTTGGGCGAGCCAGACGGACGCTTGATCAATACGGTCGAGCTGCGCCTGAAGATCGCGCGCGTCATTCGCAAGGTTCGCCCCGATACGGTTTTGACCTGCGATGCGCGCTTCTTCTACGGCCCCAACTATCTCAATCACCCCGATCATCGCGCTGCAGCAGAAACCACTATGGCGGCTATTATGCCCTTGGCCAACACGCGCTTGGCCGCTCCCGAGCTGTTGGAAGAGGGCTTAGAGCCGCACGATGTGAGCTTGGTCTATATCGCTTCGCCGGTCGAGCCAAACCACTGGGTGAGCTATGGCCAAAGCGATATGGAGCGCAAGATCGCTATGATCGAAGCGCATGCGACCCAGGTGGGTAGTGGCAGCGGCTGGGATTACCGCAGCATGATTATGCAGTTCGCTCAACGTGGCGCCGAGCAGGCACGCGCCAACGGCATCGAGGGCGAGTATGCCGAAGCCTTCTATGTCGTTAACCTTGCGCGCTAAGATCGAGCGAGCGCGGTTTTTCTGCAACTACCACTTGCCATTGGCTTGTTTCTTCGAAGGTGACGGGTGGCAAAATGGCGTCACCAAAGACGCTGCGTGGTATAAAGCCGACCGATGTTAGGAGTTGCTGGAGTTCCGGGAAGCCATACAGACGAATGTGGTCTCCGGGATGCTTGAGGTCGAGGTTTTGCTGCGGGTCGACATAACGATAGTCGATTAGCAGACGTGCTGTGCGGGGGTCGAAACGGGCCTCGCGCAGCACATAGCCTTGGCCCACTTGATACCAACCGCTTCGGAAGGAATTGAGAAAGCTTTCGATCTGATAGGGGTTGAGCATCTGGAGCAGCAGTTTGCCGCCCGGTACGAGTGCGCGATAGATCCCCTCTAGCACCTTACGATTCTCGAAATCGTCGAAGAATCCGAGGCTGCTATTCATCAAGAGAACTGCATCGAAGCGGCCTTCGTAATTGAGCTGACGCATATCGCCTACATGGAAGCGCGCCGGAAGCTCGGCGGCTTGGGCTTCGGCGTTGGCATGCGCAATGACTGGGCGGGCGGCGTCGACCCCTTCGACATAGTACTTACGACGTGCCAGTTCCAGAGCGTGTCGTCCGCCGCCACAGGCAACATCAAGCAGGCTCTGGACACCGGTCAGGCCGAGCGCTTCAACGATAAAGTCAACTTCGCGAGTGGTTAGTTCTTGAGCGTAGTCCTGAAATTGTTTGTATTCGTGAACTTGGAAGAGCTCTTCCCACCAATCGCGTAGATCCTCGTTTGCCACAGTGCCTCCCCAAGCGGTTCATACGGTCTGAAATGCGAGTTAGAGCGTGTATGAAACTGTGGTTTATTTCTTTTCGATATCGCGTCTACGGTCGCCACGTGCTGCCCCATAGCGGAACGAGATCGCAACGACCACGGCAATAACCACCAATACGATCAAACACTCTAAAGCGCCGACCCGAAAGAACATGGATTCACTCCTCGTGGTAGGAGCCTAGCGCACCCGATTACGATAGGCCTGTACCAGGTTAATAAAGGCATCGGCTTTGCCGCCGATAAAGGTCTCTGGTACAAGGATATCATATCCTGTGCGAGTTCGTGTACGCTCGAGATCGTTGACGGTCGGCAGGTTCTCTTTAGTTTTGCCCAGGGTGAGCAGCCGAGCAATGCTGCGCAAACTGGCGGCAAGTGGCCCTTCGCTGGCGGGCAGGCGAATCTCGTAGCTCTGCAGATACGGTTCAGCCTCGCGCAGGCGAATGCCAAGCTGGGTGCGGCTACCCAAGCTGATCCAATCGAAACGACGGCGTTTTACTACTCCCAAGGCTTCGATATTATCCCAACTGACAAACGATGCCGATTTCCCCAAGTTTAAGAGCAGACCCTTATTATCGAAGATTACGCCTGCGCGTCGATCGCCTCCCAGTAACCAAAAAGCGATGCCGATAGCTAATAAGCCGATGCTGAACAGCGCTGCGAAGATCAGCAACGTGACGGGGAGATCGATGCTGCTGGTGGTGAGTTTGCTCATGTAGATGATCCACCAAGCTGCGACTACCCAGCATCCAAGTGCTACGGCTCGAAGTCGATTGTAGTCAGGGAGCACACGCATTGTTTTCTCCTTAATGGACGATGAAGACCGGAACGGAAGGTCTCTACTACAATAAATGAGACTTATAAATATGTTACAGCAACAGACCTGCTAAGCGAATTATAATCCGCTAAAGGTGTGTAACGATTCCAAAACAAAGGAAATGGTTTGGCTACTGTATTAAGCGCATAACGCTTCAATGTCTGATATAAGCAAGTTTGAGGCCCCAGATTGGATCTTCTGAAACGAAGATTTTCTCGTACTCATCATAGCATAATCTATCTCCATTACGAGTGCGCTTTTGAGGCCTATCTGAAAATGACAATTTTGTTACATTTCGTAAAATAGCCCGTCAGAAAGCCAAAAAATAGATGATAAAGTGCAAACTATTTTCTTATGAAACGCTCATTTTAGGGTTTATGGCTGTTTCTGATAAAAACCTGAAAAAAGTATGATATAATCCCCCCGTCACGACGCCTTGTGGTCTCTGTCCTACGCTACCCAGATTGTAGTAAGGAGCGCCCGTTGGGCATATGATATTTCGATCAGTAACAAAATTCTTGTGTGTGCTCGGCAGCTTAAGTTTCCTCGGAGCACATACCGGTTACGCCAATGCGCTAACCCAAACACCTACTACAACGATTGTAGTAGAACAACTAGAAGGCCTCCAAGCCGATGGAGCTGGTTTCTACCGACTCCACGCCAGCGCGGAGGTTCCACCAGCAGCCGCAGCATTCGATCAAACGACTTCGTTCCAACGCTACGGTTTCCTCCTCTCTTCTCCACAGGTATTTGAGCAGGCAGCTTTCGCATATCAAATACGCTATACTGCCGAGGTTCCTGAAGGTACGGAACTGCGGGTAGATGCGCGTGCTAGCGCTGATGGTGTGCGATGGAGTAGTTGGGAGGTCGATCTCGCTAATGGCGCTGTGGTGGATGCCACGATGCTTGCTACTCAGGTACAGTATCGTGTCACCTTTTTTGGAAGCGACAAGATTTCACCCGTTTTGAAGAGTGTAAGCCTGACGCCGATCGAAGGCGCCGGCAATTACACGGCAATGAACACCCAAACGACGCGTGAGATTGCACCGACCTACCGCGTACACGCAACCCGCATGGGTATGGTTGGTGGGCGAACCGCTAATGGACACATTATTAAACCGCGTGATCATTATGTGTCCTTACCCTCTTGGAGATCTTTATCCAGCAAGGGTGGCCGAGAGTATCTCGTGCGCATCACCTACAATGGCCGCAGTTCGGTTGCGCCGGTGTGGGATGTAGGCCCTTGGAATACACGCGACAACTATTGGGATGTTGAGCGCGAACAGTGGAAAGATCTTGCGCGCGGATGGCCTCAAGATCACGCCGCTTATTTCGAAGGTTACAATGGGCGGCGGGCCTCGAAGGGCTATGTACGATTCCCAACAGCTGTAGATGTTGGCGACGGTGTGTGGTGGGATGATCTCGGCATTCGCGGAGATCGCGCCATTGTGGAGATCACTTTCCTTTGGCTGGGTGAAGATCCTTTGGCTGTTACCCCCACCCCAAGCGAGGCCACAACCACCGAGGCGGCTCCCGAGTCAACAGCTGAGGTCGCAGAGACTGCAACGCTTGAGGCGACCTCTGAGTCAACAGCTGAGCTTGCAGAGACTGCAACACTTGAGGCGACTAGTGCGCCCAGCAATGCAGTGCCCTCTGTAACGGTAGAAGCTACTTCACAGCCTACAGGAAGCGCTGAGACGAGCCAAACCCCTGTTGCGACTGTTGTACCGTCTGAAAGTCCTGAGCCTTCTCAGGCCCCTTCAGAGGCATCTCAGGTGCAGCCTACCAGTACGGTAATAACGCCGACTGCTAGCCAGTCTGCACAGACGGCCGAACCGAGTGTGCAACAGAGCGAGCCTACTCCGACCGAGCTGCCTCCAACAGCGACTCCGACGGAGGTGGAGGCGACTACCAGTGTGACTCAAGCCCCTGCAACGGCGACGGCAACCGTCGTGCCGAGTGCATCGCTAACAGCTCAGCCTTCGGCAACGAGCACCCCTACCACAAGTGTGACAACAACGGCGACGATCACTGCAACGGCAGTGCTCACAGAGACGATTGAAACGACGGCACCAAGTTCTACACCTAGCGCCACAATCGATCCATCCATTCCAGTCCAGGCGATGTCAGGGGAAACGCAAGCGCTCGCTCAGCAACATGGGGCATACCGCGTGTATGCCTTCTGGCGGCGCGAATCTTGGATACTGCCATAATCGTTAAATCTGGGTAGCGAATCAAAAGACCTGAAAGGTGGAAACACCTTTCAGGTCTTTTGATATCACACGTGGCAAAGATCGAGCGACCTCGTTCACGTATGATAGTCCCGACAAACCTACAGCAGCTAGCCAGTGGACCCTGCCACATATAAGAGCCGCCGGCGTCCGGCGGCCCTTAAGCTAGAACACACGAGACAAAGCTTCCGAAATAAGAAGCTCACCTTCTTGCGTCAGGGCAGGTGTCCATGCCGTGTTTAATCTTCGCTGCGCTCCATAATGACGTTGAGGAGCGACAACAAGACACCACGGACGCTATCGCGATCCGACGCAACGCATGGCAGCACCGGAACTTTTGCTGGCAGCCGCAACGCTAGACGCAACTCATCTGGCGACCAAGCATTGGGGCGATCCTGCTTGTTCGCCGCCACTACATATGGCGTATCGCGGTAAGAGACGAAAAAGTCGATAATCCGGTTCGTCTCGCGGAAGGTTTCAGGGCGAGTACTGTCGACCAGAATAATCAGGCCGAGCATACCTTCTGAAAGGATCTCCCACATGAAGTCGAACCGCTTTTGGCCTGGTGTACCAAACAAGTGTAACACCAAGTCTGGGCCAATAGCGATGCGACCGAAGTCCATCGCGACCGTCGTCTCCTTTTTAATCAGCTTTGTATCATCAGTCGCCCGACGTTCCGTTGAAACGACTTCGATCTCGCTAATTGCCTTGATGAACTCAGTTTTACCCGCGTTCACCGCCCCACTGATCACCATTTTTACAGTCTGCACGCCGGCCCTCCGCTACGGTGTTGTGCCCTGGCTGGAGCGCACACAGTTACATGCCACGGATACGGTTAATGATGCGTGTCACTAGGCTTTTCTTGATTCTCGGTGCCTCAAGCGCCTGTGCCCCGCGAGTGCCGCCAGGGCCAGCCACTGGACGTGGCCGCTTGACAACTTCGACAAGCCCAGCGGTTACGAAACCATAGACGATGCGACAAACATCGAATTCACTAAGATTAGTCTTACGCGAGATCTCCGCGAGGGTATCTTTCCCGTTAATACGGGCAAACACCCGCCATTCTTCGGGGGCAAGATTAACACCTTTGGCTTTCTCGCCAGGTTGATCGACAAACCGAACCACCATATCGGTGCTGGGGATTCGGTCTTTGATGCGGCCCCATTCATCGATGCGGCGCACACCTTCCATAATGAGATTTTCAACCGACACGGGAGTTGGCAGTATCGGCGCATCGGCCTTCGGCTGTTGGCCTTGGTCGAAGCGGAATTCGCCATCCGGCCATCCGAAGAGGCTATAAACCTCTTCTTCAATATGGGCTTGCAGCGTTTTTTGCAATTCGTCCCGGCTCATCAGATTTGTTTCAATAATCGCCTGGCCGAGTGGAATGCCGTTTGCAACGCGCTGCACTTCTTGAAGTTGGGTTGGTGTCGCTTTCCCTAAACGCACCAACAGTTCATCCAACCGCTCACTCTCGGCTCTCTTAGCCGCATAAACCAGCTTCCCCTTTTCGAAAAAGAGAATAGCCGCATCGCTTTCGCGCTTGAGATGCAGACAGCCAGTTTTGTAGCCTCGATCAACGAGATATAAGAAGTCAGATAAACCAAAATCGCGAATATTGCCAACCAGGGCCATTGCAGTGCCTCCAGGGCGTCATTGAGGACGTATGTGTTTCCAACTGGTATGACCTTAACTAGTCGTTATGGTGCGTCGTACTGACTATAACATAACTAGCGAACCGCATTGCTACTAGTCAAGACCATCGTTTGCTCAAGTCGCCTCTGCCACTGCTAGCGTGGGCGCATTCTGCTACACAGAACCAACTGCGGCGAGTAAGTGCAGCAGTGCCGCGATCGCCACTTCAATTATTGTATCATCCGGCGCGCGTCTTGTCAGCTGCAGACATGCCAGCAATGGTCTTAGCAACCAACGTACCCAAGGGCGATGCTAGTGGGCCGCTGGCACGTTGTATGAACTATCGTTCAAGGCGGCGACGAATGCTACCATTAGAATGCGTGTGAGCAAACGCAACCCAAATGGTAAGCCTCCCGACAGTGTAGAACCACCTTGCCCAAAAGTGCAACCACAGACTTGTAGCTTGCGCTGCAACGAGGGCGGCTTCGTTTGGGCGCACAGATTACCCTTTAACGCTCCCCACTTCGCTGCGTGTGGTTGCCGTGGTTTGGCTCCTTGGTAGTGCGAACAATCGCTGTGCTTTCGGTCAATGCCAAAAAGGGCTAGGTGGCCGACAAGATACCTCTCCTCAACAAGCCGTCAAGTCTGGAGGTATCTCGTGTCTCTGCTTACATTTTGAACGCATACCTGGTAGAGATGGCAGCGATATAACGAACAGACAGTGGAAGGAAACTGCCCCAGCCTATGCAATCTTCACAAGAGCCGCTGTAGGTTCGCATTGTGCGACATTCCTGTGAGAGTTCATAGACCGCATGCCCTTCGTGAGCGTTCCCACAGTTGGTATATGCCGCGTCATCTTGAGGTCACCCTCTGCCCACCAGTATGTTCTCAAATGCTTGCTCGACAGAACAGCTTACGTAGCGATGCGTGTCCTACAAGATGTAAGATGGCTTATGCCTCGCATCGGCGCTCCATTGAGAACGTTGGCTTGGAACCATAGTGATCGTACAACGTCCTCTGTCCTACCTCAGTGTATCGTTGTGTAAACAATACACTGCCCTAACAATAATATCATAGCATGAGCACAAAGCAACTACAAGAGTCTATTGTTAGCTCTCTTAGCTGATCTTTGTTACACTTGCTTCTCTTCAGGACCGTTATCTCGATGCGCCAAAGTATTTGCGGCAGCTCGCACGCCAGCAAATAGGCTCGAAACACGAATAACTGGTGATACAACTCGTTCAGCTACATAGCTGGTTGTAGAGCCAACGGTTGTGGTAGTGTCTTGTACTTTTCCAGCAATTGACTTGGTCGTATCCAGAACCTCTTGTACTTGGGTACTGATTTCGCTGACCTTTGGTATGACTGTAGTACGGGCTAGTTTATCGATCCGATTAACAACGTAGAGAATAGCACAGAGTAGCGCGATCATTAGGAAGACGCTAATCATCTCTAGGACTGCTAAAAGGACGATGGCGATATCGCGTGTTGCTACACGGAAGTCAGGAAACAAGTACGAACAGGTGATGAAGGCAATCAGGATAGCCAGAACTACGACAATGCCTGCTGTAATCCATTTACCCACTTGTGACTCCTCTGGTGGCGATACCCTATCATGGGGTGTATGGCTTTGCCGCGCAGAATATTCAAGTGGCAGCGATTATATCATACTCGTAGGCGTGAGGCAATGCTGAGGAATACCCATGCCAGTATGACACTCTCGAGCACAGGAACACCTGCAGGGTGCGGAAGGTCGAGGGGCAAGGCTAAGCTAAAGGCATACACGATCAGGCAGCCAGCGAATGCGACTAACCAGAAAAAAAAGAGTTGTCGCCAGCGTTTGCCCCACAAGAGATGGGCCAACGAGGCGCAACTAGCCGAGAGCAGAAATAGAAGCAGTGGTGCTGGTGAAAGCTCAGACATATTCAGCCTTGCATTATGCATATGGGGCATCGTCTAGATGCCCCATTGATCACTTGAAGGAGAAGAGAAACCGCCTTGGCAGAGGGCGAGCGCTCTGTTTTGGAACGAGAACAGCTCTTAGCTGCTGCTGACGATTCGTCCGCCGCCCAACACGCGGTCGCCGTCGTAGAGCACGACAGCTTGGCCCGGGGTGAGGGCGCGTTGGGGCGTGTGGAAGCGCACGCGAATGCGATTCTCTTCGGGCGTAACGTCGACCTCGACGGCCTTTGCGTGGGCGCGCACTTGGGCCAGGCAGCTGAAAGGCTCGCTCGGCCATTTGCCATCGACGAACGAGAAGGATTCGGCGACCAGCTCGTGGCGCATCGAAGCTTCGATCGGGCCGACCATCAAGGTATTGTCCGATACGATCAAGTCGGTCACATAGAGCGGTTCGGGCGACGCTATGCCGATACCGCGCCGCTGGCCGATCGTATAGAGCGGCAGACCTTGGTGTTGGCCCAGCACCTGCCCGGTTTCAATGTGGACGATCGGGCCCGGACGGATGCTCTCGGGCACCTCTTCACGCAGGAAGCGCCGATAGTCGTTATCGGGAATAAAGCAGATATCTTGGCTTTCAGGGCGGTCGGCGGTGATCAAACCACGCTCGCGCGACATCTCACGCACTTGGGCTTTGCTGTAATCGCCCAAGGGGAAGCACAGCCGAGCCAGCTCTTTTTGCTGGAGCATATAGAGCACATAGGACTGGTCTTTGGCCAGCTCGACGCCACGGTGTAGGGTGAAACCTTGGGTAGCGTCGCCCTTGATACGCACATAGTGACCGGTTGCGAGCGCGTCGAAGCCGAGCGCCGCCGAGCGCTCTAGCAGAAAGCGGAATTTAAGGTCGCGGTTACAGGCCAAACAGGGGTTGGGCGTGTAGCCGTGAACGTACTCCTTCATGAAGTACTCGATCACGCTGCGACGAAATTCCTTCTGGTAATTGAACACATAGTAGGGCACGCCGATCTGATTGCAGATGCGTCGGGCATCGGCGGTCATTTCGAGCGAACAGCACTGCGAAGGGCCGAGATTCTCGTCGTCGCCCTCCCAGAGGTGCATGGTAACCCCAGTGACTTCGTGGCCTTGTTCGTGGAGCAGAGCCGCTACTAGTGAGCTATCTACGCCGCCGCTCATGGCGACCATTATTTTTGCCATTGTTTCTATCTATGTTACAAATGGTATCATACAACAGTTTGCAAGCTCAACAATCTGTTCAAGTATACCATGATCGTTGCTGAGCTGCTTGGAAAAGACTCAGATTTACTAGCCCACTGAGGATTGCACATTTTTGGCAAACATGGGCTACACTAAGGGTTGGATTATTTTCTTCTGAAGTCATTAGGATTATGAGCGATCAGAAAATTATCTATTCAATGGTGCGCGTTAAGCGCATCTTCCCACCAAACCGCGAAGTCATCCGCGATATTTCGCTCTCGTTTTATTACGGCGCGAAGATCGGCGTATTGGGTCTGAACGGCGCTGGTAAGTCGACCCTGCTGCGTATTATGGCAGGGGTCGATAAAGACTATCAGGGCGAAACTATGCTCTCGCCCGGCTATAGCGTCGGCCTGCTCGAACAAGAGCCGCAGCTCGATATGAATAAGACCGTGCGCGAAGTGGTCGAAGAGGCAGTTCAGCCGATCGTCGATCTGCTCAAGAAGTACGACGAGGTTAACGAGCGCTTCTCGGACCCCGACGCCGACATGGATGCTCTGATCGAGGAGCAGGCCAAGATCCAAGAGGAGCTGGATCGCACCGACGCGTGGAACTTGGACTCGCGCTTAGAGCTGGCTATGGACGCTCTGCGCTGTCCGCCGCCCGACACGCCAATCAAGGTGCTCTCTGGTGGTGAGCGTCGCCGTGTGGCGCTCTGTCGTCTGCTGCTGACCGAGCCAGATATTCTGCTGCTCGACGAGCCGACCAACCACCTCGACGCTGAAACGGTGCTCTGGTTGGAGACGCACTTGCAGCAGTACAAGGGCACCGTGATCGCCGTTACCCACGACCGCTACTTCCTCGACAATGTAGCCGAGTGGATCTTAGAGCTTGATCGCGGTCACGGTATTCCGTGGCGCGGCAACTACTCGTCGTGGCTCGAGCAGAAGCAAGAGCGTCTGCGCCGCGAAGAGAAGGCCGATAGCAAACGCCAAAAGACCTTGGAGCGCGAGCTTGAGTGGATCCGCATGGCTCCTAAGGCGCGTATGGCCAAGAGCAAGGCGCGTATCACCGCCTACGAAAATCTGCTCAATCAGGAGACGGAAGATCGCCGCGAAGGTTTGGAGATCTACATTCCGCCGGGGCCGCGCTTGGGCGATGTGGTGATCGACTTCAACAATGTCACCAAGTCGTTTGGCGATCGTGTGCTGCTCGACGATGTGAACTTCTCGCTGCCGCCGGGTAGCATTGTGGGTGTCATCGGTCCCAACGGTGCCGGTAAGTCGACCATGCTGCGCATGATCGCTGGCAAAGAGCAGCCCGATAGCGGCTCAATTACGATCGGCGATACGGTGAAGCTGGCCTATGTTGAGCAGTTGCGCGATACGCTCAACCCCGACAATAGCGTGTGGGAAGAGATCTCGGGCGGCCAAGAGCAGATCCTCTTGGGCAAGCGCTTGGTCAACTCGCGCGCCTATGTGGCAAGCTTCAACTTCCTCGGCAGCGACCAGCAGAAGAAGGTTAGCGCGCTTTCGGGTGGTGAGCGCAACCGTGTGTTGCTGGCTAAGATGCTCAAGGAAGGCTCGAACGTGTTGATGTTGGACGAGCCGACCAACGACCTCGATGTGAACACGTTGCGCGCTCTGGAAGAGGCCATCGAGTCCTTCGCTGGCTGTGCGATCGTGGTCAGCCACGACCGCTGGTTCCTCGACCGTGTGGCGACCCATATTTTGGCATTCGAGGGCGATAGCCAAGTGCGCTTCCATGTGGGCGACTTTAGCTCCTACGAGGAGGATCGTCGCAAGCGCCTCGGTAAAGCCGCCGAAATCCCCCATCGAATCACCTATAAAAAGCTTACTCGCTAGGGTGTAAATAACGAACAGTCCTGCGAGAGCTTTATCGCCCTCTCAGGACTGTTTTTTCTTCAGCGACATGTGACTTGTATTGATACCATATCAGCTTGTTTCTTTTGCTGTTCTGAGGGTTATAACAAATCCGCTTGCTTTCTTCAGATAGCAGCGGCTAGGTTTTGCTCCAAAAAGAAGCTCCTAGGCGGACGCGGTTGAAGCCTGTTTGGGGAAGAGACCTCGCCGCCAAAGTGCTGAACTGATCGAGCAGATGTGCTAGAGGATGGGGCAAATAGCAAACAAGGCGGATCAAACGATCCACCTTGCTGCAATAGGACTGGCAAGCTGAGTTAGCGGTAGCCTTCGGCCTGCATATTGAAGAGACGGGCGTAGGTGCCGTTGAGGGCCAGCAGCTCTTCGTGGCTGCCAAGCTCGCCGATGGTGCCATTTTCGATCACGGCGATGCGATCGGCCATACGCACGGTGCTAAAGCGGTGGCTGATCAGCACGGCGATCTTACCTTCGGTCAGCTCGCGGAAGCGCTGGAAGATCTCGTATTCGCGGGCGGCATCGAGGGCCGAGGTCGGCTCGTCGAGCACCAGCACCTCGCTATCGCGCATAAAGGCGCGGGCGAGCGCGATCTTCTGCCACTGGCCGCCCGAAAGCTCGTGGCCCTTTTCGAACCAGCGACCCAGCATGGTATCGAAGCCATTGGGCAGCTCGGCGATCACATCGTTGGAGCCGCCGCGCTCAGAGGCATCAGCGATGCGCTCTTTGTCTTCGAGCGCCTTGACCTGGCCGAAGCCGATATTTTCGCCAGCGGTATTTTGGAAGCGCACAAAGTCTTGGAAGATCACGCCGATATGGTCGCGCAGTTCATCGGGATCGAAATCGCGCAGATCGACGCCATCGAGCAAGATCTGGCCTTCGGTCGGATCGTAAAGGCGAGTCAGCAGCTTGATCAAAGTGGTTTTGCCTGCGCCATTTGCACCGACCAGCGCGATCTTTTCGCCCGGCTTGATATGCAGATTAACGTTGCGCAGCGCCCAGTCTTGGCGGTCAGGGTAGCGGAATGAGACATTGCGGAACTCGATGCCGTACTTGATTTTTGTCGGCATAGGAGCGGGATTCTCAGGGCGAGCCATTTGGGGCGTTAGGTTCAAGAACGAGAAGAGATTATCCATAAACAGGCCGCTCTCGTAGAGCCGACCGACGCCGTTGAAGAGCGATTGGAAGGTATTTTGGCTCTGGCGGAAGACCGTCAGATAGAAGGTCATGCTACCCAAGGTGATCGCGCCGCCGATCGTTTCGGCGATGATCCAAGCGTAAGATGCGTAGTAGCTGGCTGTAGCCAACAAGCCCCACAGCAGGCTGATCAGCGAGCGGCGGCGCGCTAGGTTAGTATCCTCTTTGAAGAATTTCCAGAACAGTTCGTTGTAGCGATCGAGCAGATAGTTGCCCAAGCCGAAGAGCTTGATCTCTTTGGCGCTGCTATCGACGGTGAGCATATGCTCGAAGTATTGCATACGGCGTGCTTCGGGCGCGCGCCAGGTTAACAACCGGAAGTTTAGGCCGCTGTAGCGGGTTTGGGCGATAAAGGTCGGAATGGTCGCGCCAAACAGAATCAGACCGATGATCCAGTTAAAGCTGAAGAGCGCCACGGCGAACGAAAGCAAAATGATCAGATTTTGCACCAGCATAAAGCCGCCGTTGATGATCATCAAGGCGCGCGAATCGGCTTCACGGCGCGCATTTTGCAGTTTATCGTAGAACTGAGCGTCTTCGAAAAAGCGCAGATCGAGGGTGAGCGACTTGCGGATAATCGCGTTGTTGATGTAGTGACTGAGGCGCGAATTCAGCACATGTTCGAGCAGATTGCGGATCTGACCGAGCGCCGCACCTAACATAATCAGGCCGAATTCGGCTAGCAGATAGGGCAATATATGGCGTAAGCCTTCTTCGACTTGCAAGCCGCCGTTGATAGCTTGCACAACGCCATCAACGATCATTTTGCCGACCCAAGCTTGCGACACAGGCAAAGCGGCTGCCAGCAAGGTGACCAGCGCCATACCAACGCTGATGCGCCAGTCGGCTTGCCAGATCAGTTTGAAGGACTTAGGGATATTGTTATAGACGATTTGGATCTCTTCGATACGTTCACGCCACGTTTTGCGCGTGTTTTGTTTCGGTTCGGGCGGGCGCCCACCGCGTAGTCTTCCTTGCATGAATTATTGACTTTCTGTTTCTACTCGCCTGCCTTGATCAGGCCCTTTGCCATGATCTCGCGAGTGTGCTTTTTTCTCTACTGGTTTTTTTACCTGTTTCTATTATATACGATATTTAACGATATATCGTTAACGAAGTATAAAAAATTGCGATGACTTTTCAAAAGTCATCGCAATTGTTGTGCGAGTGAGAAGCGAGCGTTTTAAACGACTCGGTTTGGATCGACGATATAGGGCCACCAATTGTTATCGACGCCATAGGTCTGGCCTGAGGTGCGTGGCAGATGGTCGAGCCACCAGATATGATGGGCGCGCATATCGCCGTTGCCCCATTCTTGGGCGTCGACTTCGCGCGGCGGCCCATTCAGATAGGGGAAGTTGTACCAGTTATCGCAGTAGCTCAGCACCTTGCGCGAATTGCCCCAGTCGTAGTCGCGCTGGCTGTTGGGCGCGAAGTGCACATTGCCGCACTCCGAGCGCTTGGGTGCGATCTGATCGTAACGGCAGAAGCGCTCCCAAAGGTTCTGCTCTTTGCTATGCCCCGCGAAGACCTTGCTCATAATCGACTCGGTGCGATGGCCGAAGTTCTCGAGCATACAGCCGACATCGCGCTCATAGTTAAAGCCCATAATCACATAGCGGCGCGAACAGCAAGAGCTTGTGACCGGGTTGGAATTGCACCAGAACGAGCCGGGGCCAGCCATAGTGCTCTCCCAGCAGCCCATATAGGGCGGCCCAAACAGCCAAACTTCGTCGCACTGGCCGCGCCCGACTCGATCATCGAGCAGATAGTGGTCGATCAGGCGGGCATAGTCGAGTCCGTCGGGCTGGTGAAAGCCGCTGCCACGCTCCCAAGCTTGCAGAAAGCTTTCGTCGTCGTAACAAAAGCCATCGATTTTGCTTGGAAGCCCGTCGATCAAGTGGCGTTCGACGATGTTGTATTGCACGAGACCGCCGCTAGCTTGGGCGAGGTCTTGAATATAGAGTTGAGCGAGACGTTCCGAATCCTTCCAGCCCAAGACTTGACTGAGACGCAGATTGCCGCGCGATTCAATTATCGGATCGAAGATCAAAACGAGAACACGAGGCCGGAGTGGTTCTAAGCCTGCCTCAAGGCCGCGCAACGGTCGCTGGTTTGGGGCGACCTGCTGAGGCCCTTGAAGAGCTTGGCGTGGTGATAGTAGTGCAAAAGTGTTTTGTAACCATTTCAACATAATATCGTGTCTCCATGTCCACTACTCGGAGTGGGACGGGTATAGGCAGTCTAAGCTCATTTCGAGCTGTTGAACTTGTATCCTCTTTATTGAGAGATTGTCTTCGTGAACAAAACGTTTAATGAGGGGTTATTTCGTGTGCCGCATGCGTCGAAGGACAGAGGTTTTTCCTGATTGTAATATTCCTGAAATGATCTTCTTTGACCTATACGGATAAATTCGCACCTTGAGCTCAGGCCTCTGGCGGTCAGGCCTCTTCCCCAAACAAGGCTTCAACCGCGTCCGCCTTCGGCTATCAACAGCTTGCCCGACACCACAAGGTCGTATCTGTCTGTGCCCCAAAGCCCGTCCCAAAACCCAACCATACAACGGATCAGAGCTTGTTCATACCAAATCCGGTTGATTACGTTCTATTTGGTCTTCAGCAGAGTGGAACTTTCTTTCCCCGATTTTGTCTTCTGCGTTGCAAGAGCGTAAGTCTTTAAACAGATTTGGTATCAGGTAACCACCAGCGCGGGGCGCTGAGAACAACCAGCGAAAATCCTCAGTGGGCGGCATTATACGTGTCGCGTGAATGCTGACCGCTTCCTGTAACTGGAATTTTCATATCAGACCACAAATAGAGCGAAACGTTTGGTTTGATACCAGATCCGGTTGATTATGTTCTATTTGACCTTCGGCAGAGTGGAACTTGCCTCTTTCTTTCCCCAGTTTTGTCTTTCCGCATTGCAAAGAATGTACGCCTTTGAGCGGATTTGGTATGATAACCGTAGCCCATCTATATAAAGTTACTCTCTGGATACACTATACCGCATCCAGAGAGTAAAATCACGCAGCTTCTAAGTGGAACGTTGTGGCCTTACCTTTAGCGCAGAATGGATGGTAACAAAAGGCGATGGTTTTGGTCGGGCCCGCTCTGTTGATGCGCGCCGAGAGAGAGTAGACTGCGGCCAGCAAAGACGATATCGGCGCTGTTGGCCTTATCTCGGTCGATGCTGAGCAGCCCGAGACGGCTGTTGCGCCCCATAATGGGCGTATCAGCCCAGTTGATGCGGTTGCGTCCGGGAGTGTAGCTGAGCAGGTTAAGATCGTTGACTGAATAGCCGAGCTGGCCGATAAGGCGCGGATCGTAGGCGACATGAATATTCACGCGAGGATCGCTGTTGTTCCACAACCGATTGCCGCGCACGATCACGAGCTCGAGCGGCGGAAGGATGGGGCCGCCTAGCGATTCGTCGGGTTCGGGCATGCTGCAACGTTGGGCTGGCATATAGAGCGTAGCTGTATAGCTATCCCCAGCGTCGAGGCTGCCCATAGGCACGTTGACCGAAACCAGACCGTCGGCCATGGGCGTGTGACCGTCGGCGTGGGCCGGCCCGACACCGCCGCCAAGCTGGTACCAAGTGGCGGTCCAGCGTCCGGTCTTGGGTTCGCGAATGTAGATGTAGCCGTGGAAGGCGATCGTTTCGCCGGGCTTCGAGAGGTTGATAATGAAGACGCCGTTAGAGCTAGTGGCAGAGACCGGCTCGCTACAATCGCCGCCGGCCGGGCAGTAGACCGCTTGCACTTCGCGCGTCTCGGCTTCGCACTCTTGGAAGACCAGTTCCAGCGAGCTTACATCGCCGAGACGATTAAACTGCGGCACGAGCATGATCTCGGTCTGCCAAGCGCCCGCTTGAAGCTCAAAACTCTGACCTTCAGCCGCTTTGATAAGCGAATCAGCTTGATTGCTATCCTGCAAGGGGAAGGCGTGACGTACGTTGCTAACCGGGTCGATCGCCAAGGAGCGCAGCGTCTGACCTTCCAGCACGCCCAAGAAGCTGCTCGGCACTTTGTTCGATAGCACGCCTTGGCCAATCATGCGCTTTGGTAGCGGATCATTGGGGCTACGTGGCATAATCAGATAGTTCTCGCTCAACAGCTTCTCGTTCGTAATGGCGATCGTCACTTGAGCGTTGGTCTGAGCCGGAGCGCTTGTAAGGTCGGGCAGCTTAACGCGGAGTTCTGAAGCATCGTAGGCTTGATTGCGTTGCCCCTCTTTAAGATCGGGCATTTTGATAGTGGGGAAGTAAAAAGCGATCGTCTCCCAGTCGGAGCGGTTGTGCACTAACATCTGGTCGGTATCGCGGCAGTTTTCGGGCACAACGGCCAGACCATGGTTAGCGACATCGGCCCCCCACAGCGCGTTCGAGGTGTAGTGGTAGGCCATCATCGAGGATTGGTTGACATCGGTTTGGAAGGCGGGCAGGTTGTCATTGCTGCAGTAGCTCATTCTGCCTTCCAGCGGCTTGAGGTATTCGTCCCAAAGATTGAGAGCGTAGTGCATCCACTCGTGGACGATCGTGCGCACGCCCGCCGGGCTCGACCACGGGCCACAAGCGCCGCTCTGGCCGTCCCACTGACGGCCCAGCAGAATCTGGCCGGGGCGAAGGCGTAAATTAAGCGATTTGTCGGCATTGCTGATTGTGGTGGTTTGCGATACATACCCACCGATCAAAGCCGAAGGGCGATAGTTATTGTTGGCTAGAATGCGAATATCGGCGTCGTTCCAGTGTTCGCCGCCGGTATAGATCGTCACATCGCCAAAGGTCATCTGGCCTTCGCTCACATCGTAGAGGTAAGCGGCTGCCGAGCGCATTGCTTGGGCCAGATCTTCCAGATAGCTGGCTTGTGCGCCTGATGGCAGCCTGCAGCCCTCTAAAGAGGCGAGATCGCGACCATTGTTGCCGGGCTGCCACTCTAACGAAATCGTGACCGGAAAGGTAGTGAGCAGTTGTTGCGGGTTAAATGCGAGTGTACCAGCTTGAAGTGAACCGTGCAGATAGCGTTTGGTCGCGTCTGGCGAATCGGCTAGCGGATAGAGCAGACGGGCCTGATCGGCCTGAGCTGGCAAGCTAACGCGGCCATCTGAGTCGCTTCGCAGGCGGGTTATGCTGCCATGCTGCGAATCGATCAAAAGAATCTCTTGGTCGCGTAAAGGCTGTGATTCACCGGCGAGCACTGCAGTAACCAGTTGCGAAGAGGAAACATCATCGCTTTGTGGCACTTTAAGCGCAGTAAATAGCAGACATAGTGCTAAAAAAAGCAGAATATGCCGATTGAGAGGTACTAATCGCATCGCCGCTCCTTTATCTTTATAGAAGATGTGGCTAAAGAGTGGGAAAAGCACGTTCTTGTATAAAACCTCTACAATACGTGCTCGATTTCATCAAGTGAACCGGTCAGCACATGGCAAGCTAGCTATTTGAAAAGACTAATCGGAATAATCTTAGCATAACAAACGACTATTCCGATAAAAAATGGTATAGCGAGCCTAAGAAGCCTCTATTTCAACAAACATGCACTACCATGTTGAGAAAAGAGAAGTACGCGTTCGCAGAGGAAACACTACAAGCAGCTCATACATCGGCTACAAGCGCTCCTTGTGTCTCGATCTTTTTCAACAGCTTGCTTGCAAAACGACGATCTCCTTCATGCCAAAGACGAGCTGTTGTAAGCGATTCTTTCCTTGTTAGCAGTCTGACCTATATCTGATGCCAAATCCGCCTGAAAATTGACACTTTCGCAATGGGGGAGAAACTGACAATAATCATGTTCCACCCAGCCGAAGGCCAAAAACACAAAATCATCGGTCGGATTTGATATGAGACAGAAGGCTAGAGCTAGGCTGGATAGGGGTTGAAGCTATGATCCAAGAAAGTTCTCTTGACAAAGCCGACCTGTCGCACGCCCATGCGCGTTTGATCCGTATGGCGATGTTGCTGGGAGGCGCTCAGTATGCTTGGCCTGGCGACCTTTTGCTGACCATCAGCGCCGATCCTTCGGCGCTCGAACAGCTTGCGCGTTTAGGCCTGCTGCAAGCTCAAGCCGAAGGTTTCTATCGCTTGCTCCACGAGCCTTCTGAACTGCTCGAACAGTCTGAAGAAGAGCCGCAGCTCGAACGAACGCTACACAGCGCCGCGCTCGATTGGTATGGCGAGCGTCTAGACGGCGACCCCGAGCGCGAGAGCGCATTTATGCGCCACTTCACCCAGCTTTGCGATCTGTTAGTTCATCAAGAGCCTGTGGCCTTGGCAGATCTTGCGCAGATGAGTGCAGTCTCGCGTCTGCAAGCGGCCAAGCATCGCCATTTGGTGGCTTACTACCGCGCCCTTGGTTCGGGCTTGCGCAACGAGATCGGCGGCGCGCGCCAGCAATTGGCGGAGCTGTTGAACGCGCCAGATTTAGATGATGTTGTGCGGGGAAGAGCGCTCAACTCGTCGGCGATTTTTGCGCGCCAGCAGGGCGATTACGAGCAGGCGCTGGCGGGCTATCAGGCCAGCCGCGAGATCTGGCAGCGTTTGGGCAATGGTGGACGGGAAGGTTTGGCTCTGCTGAACCAAGGTATTTTACACTATGAATTGCACGCTTACATCGAGGCCGAGGCCGAGCTGAAACAGGCTCTCGCTTTGCTCGAAGCCGCTGATATGCAGGTGTATGCGGGATCGGCCCACAACGAACTAGGCTTACTCTATCGCGATCAAGGGCGCTGGGATGCGGCTCAAGAGCATTTCGATACCTGTACGCGCATCTGGATCGAGGCAGGTGCTACAGAGTATCTAGGTTTCGCTAAGATCAACCAAGCCGAGATGGCCTTGTTGCATGGGCGTTACGCCGAGGCGGAGGCGCTTTTACAAGCCGCGCTCGATTTGTTGGGCGAGCAGACCTATGCGGTCGAAGCCCACATCAATTTGGGCCTGCTGGCTCAAGCTCAAGGTCAACATGAAGCCGCTTTGCGAGCCTATGAACGTGCGCAGAGGCTTTCGCAAACGGTTGGTTATCACGAACGAGCGGCTTTGATACTGCTGCGCCAAGGCCATGCCCACGCTCAACTCGGCCATAGCCAAGCGGCCAGCGCAGCCTATGCGGCGGCGGTCGAAGCGGTCGAACAGCGGCGCGCGCCTATGCGCAGCGAGGGCTTGTTGATCAGCTTGATGGGGCGCTGGCAGCAAGTCTACGAAATGCAGATCTTGCATGCCTTGGCCCAAGGCGATCTAGAGACGGCCTTTCTGGCGACCGAACGTGCTCGGGCGCGCGCTTTCGCCGATATGCTGATGCGCCGTTCAAAAAGCAGCTTAGAGCCAGATCAAACCACAAGCCTGATGGACTTCAGCATCGCGCGTCTGCAAAGCTTTTTAGAAGGTCAGGTCTTGCTCAGCTTCTTTGCGATCGGTTTGCGCGGCCCCGAACAGACCCTACTCGATCGCTTGCCGCTCGAAGCGGCTGGCCTGCGGGCATGTCTGGGCATTCCGCCCCAGCTGATCTGTTTTGTGCTGACTCGCGAACATTTAAGTGTCTACCATTGCCCGATCGATCCAAACCTGCTGCATTCGAGTTCGCCCCGCAAAGCCGACGGACGGCGCTTCTTACAGCCTGCCATTTTGAGCCAGCTCTACGATACTTTGATTGCCCCAGTCGCTGAGCTGTTGCATAGCGAGCGGCGTGTGACGATTGTACCCCATGGTCCGCTGCACCACGTTCCGTTCGCGGCCCTGTGTGATGCTCAGCAGCGTCGCTTGATCGATCAGGTTGCTTGTTTGGTGACTACACCGAGCGCCACCATTTGGCTGCATCACCTCGATTATGCTCGACGCAGCTCCCAGCAGCGAGCGCAGACCCAACCCAAGCTCTTGGCCTTGGGATACGATGGCTCGGACGGATCGTTGCGCCATACCGAGGCGGAAGCGCGGGCGGTTGCGCAGCTGTGTGGGGGAGATGTTTGGACGGGTGAACAAGGCGTGCTAGAGCGTTTAGTTGAGCGCGCGAGCGACTATCAATGGTTACATTTCGCCTGTCATGGCACCTTCAATCTAAACGAGCCACTCGAATCGGCGCTGCATATCGGCCCACAGGAACGCCTCAGCGCCACGACGGTCTTGGCTCGCATGTCGCTCCAAGCCGATTTAGTAACCTTGAGCGCCTGTCGCAGTGGTGTGAGCAAGGTTGTGCGCGGCGACGAGCCGCTCGGTTTAGTGCGCGCGTTTTTGGGCGCAGGCGCTCATGCGGTTTTGGTGACGCTCTGGCCGGTCGAAGATAGCAGCGCTCGGCTGTTGATGGAGCATTTTTATCAGGCCCTGTTGCAGAACCGCTCCTACAGCGATCCTGCGGCGGCTTTGCGAGATGCTCAATGCATTTTGAGATCGTTAGCAAGCCAAGATTTGCTCGCAGAAGGCCGCAAATGGGGTATCGAAATCCCGGCGACGCTTGACTGCAGCGATCCAGCGATCTGGGCTGCCTATGTGTTGATCGAAGGCTAGTCGGTTTGAATCTCGAGCCGCAGATCGGGTAGCGCACTGCGCGGGATTGATTCAAACGAGGCTTCGCCCCACTGGTCGGTGGTCTCTTGGTGCAGATCGCCCGCCGCATTTAATTGAACCGTAATGCCTCCGAGGTTGGGCCAAATACGGTTTGGCAGGCTGACACTCACTTGAACGAGGACATAGGCATCGCGTTCATCATCAGGGTAGATCGAAATCGCGAGCCGTTCGACTTGTTCACTTGGCGTGGGCAGTTCGATCGCGAAGAGCGGCGTGTTTTCGATATCGCGAAATGCGAGCGAGGGTTGGGCAGGTGTTTGGAACAGCTCAAGCAGAGCTTGGCTGAAGGAGAGCTGGAAGCGGTTGCCGATCTGACGAATCGCTTCGCGCATGGTATCGAGCGTGTTGGGTGCAGTCTGCAGAAAGCTCAGATCGGGATCAGGAATAGTGCTAGGTTGTGGCATGGCCTGAGCTTTTTCCACCGAGAGCTGTGTATAGAGAATCGCATACGATTGCGAACACTCGATACAACCGTCGAGGTGTTCTGCAACATCCGGCAGTTGCTTTTGGTAGTCTTCGCCATCGAGCTGGAGCGTGATGTATTGCTCCAACGTATCCAGGCAAAGGGTGCATGCTTTAGGATCTTGTGCTTGCAAAATCGAGCGAGCCAAAGCACGCATTCTATTGTCTTTGTCAGCGTTCATAATTTTTTCTCAGTGCATTTTGGAAGAAGAGTGTGTTTTAGGTATCTCGTGTGAGATACTTATAATAAAGACGTGGCAAAAATACTTAACTTTCCTTTGATTTTTGACATTTAACTTGTCCTACTCTAAGCAAATCTCTGCACTGCTCAAGCTCTAGTGATCTCGTGAACCCCAAACATTATACCAAGCTCATGTAGAGAGAGCAGGTGACATTGTCTAAGCTGTTTGCTTGTATTGCGAACGTCGGCCTTACAGCAGTTCGCGTAATCTGTTGAGAATGGCTGGATCACGGCGCAGTGCGGCCAGATCTTTGGCGCGCGTCACTTGGATGTGGCTGGGTAAAACGGGCTGTTGACTCTGTTGGCTCTCTAGGGCCGAGAGCTGCTCGTCGTTCTTTTCCTCAAAATAGCGCCCCAAAACGACGCGGCGCGAGCGTGCGCTGAGCGGCCCGTTCTGAATGATTTCGTAAAGGAAGTTACGTAGATCGTTGGTGTGCAGCAGCTCGGTTGGTGCAACCAACCAGTTTGCAGCTTCGTCGTGGTCGTCGGGGAGAGCGAGTTTGCGGCTATGCTCTGGGCGGCGTAGCTCATCGATCACGGTGCGCCTCAACACTTGGTTTGCCCATGCACGAAACGAATCGGGGTTTTGACAGCTCTCTAAACGCTGGTTGATCTTGATCAGGGCAGTTTGGGTGCAATCGTGGGCGAGCGCTTCTCCTTCGCTCTGCTCGCGCAGCATAGCCCAAGCGATCCGATAGAGTTGCTGCCACAGCAGAGTATAGGCTTCGCTTTGGATATGAGGGTTAGGGTGACGGCAGGCATTATACAGTTCGCGGTCTGAACGTTCCATGCGTTACTCCGTTGTTGCTTGCCTTGTTGAATGTGACGCTCCCGTAGAAACAAAAAAAGCCAAATCGCGAGCCTTTTGTTGCTGATCGTGTGTTAGAAGTGGCAGGGAATGGGATCGATCTAACGGGTGCGTTTATTTTACATTGTTGTGATCTGTTTGCAGGTTCATGATACCATATCTTAATTGTGTCCTAGCTATGCAAATCCGGTTCAATCTGCTTGTAGCCTACTTTATAATGCGTATTTCGAATGGACATAACACCTTAGGGAGCGTACTAGTATGGATTTCTTTCGCATTATCTTTATCTTTGTGATCTGTGGTCTATTGGTCGGTCAAGCCATAAACTCGCGTGGTATGCCCAATCGACAGCGTTCGATGTGGGTAGCAGCGGCGGCATTCGGCCTCTTAGGTATCATGAACCTGCTTCCGCTTATCGGTGTGGACCTTTCCGAATGGATGACCGTTGTGATCGGTGTGCCACTGATCTTGCTGTGTGTCAGTATTGCGTTTTTTGCCCTTTCAAGGCGTGCAAAAGAACAGCGGGCTGGGGTATTAGAAGCTCGCCAGAAGTTGGCCGAAGAGATCCGGCGTCGGAAAGAGCAAGTTGAAGAGCGCCATAAGAGTTGATCGCTCTAAGCGATCGATGATGGCTAGCTCTATTGCGGAGCCGAGAGTAAGGTGCTGCTAGCCCAACCCTCTTGACCTTCCGGCACCCCTTCGCCCTGACGATTTTCGGCAATACGGGTCACCTTGATGCGGTACCAAATACCGCCATCGGTGACCTGTTCTTCTAGAAAAACGATTTCATCGCCGGGCCAGATCAGGCCGATCACGGTATCTGGGGCGACGCGCGCTTCGCTGCGCAGGTTGCCTCCAGCGATCACGACGCCACGTCCGATACCTTCGGGAACAGCGTTAGCGGCTTCGGCTGTTGCTGTGGCGGCCAGCGCGACTGCGGTACGGGCTTCTCGGGTGGCTGCGATGCGGGCGGTGCTTTCGAGATGAGCCGCTTGGATAGCGGTTTGTTGTACAATTGCGGTTTCTGCAAGACTGGCTTGACGCTCGATGTAGGCGTCGTAGGCGTAGGTTCCACCGAAACCGACGATCGCAAGCAGTACGGCACAGATCACAATCGTTACAAACGCCTGCAATGGCCCTCCACGGCGAGCTCGATTTGGGTGAAAGTAGTAAACCCAGTCATCTGGACGAATCTTGCTTGGCACAATCATCCTCCTGCTGCAGAGTATTTGGCTGTGGCGGTTCAGTATAGCATAGGTCGTCTAGCCGAGGCGAGTGGCAGAGATAGCCCAAAATTCCCCTTTAGAAACACGTTTTAGCACCCCTTTATTCCGCTTCCAAAGCAGCCATTCGTCCTATATCTGCCTGTTCTACTGTTGCACCAAAAAAGCAAAACTATACTATGATGGTGTTGAGAGCGCCCGAATCAGCGCTCTTTGGGGAATATCGCATCGTCTCGCAGAAAGGAGCAGTGTAGCCGGCTCTTTGTCGAGCTGCTGCACAGGTTATGGCAACCAAACAAATCGCGGTGCAACTCTATACCTTGCGCAACGAGACCGCTGAAGATTTTCCGGCGGTTTTGCGCCAAGTCGCTGAAGCTGGTGTTTCGGGTGTTGAATTCGCTGGACTGGGCAAACACACCGCTGCCGAGCTGCGCAGTGTGTTAGATGAGGTTGGCCTGGTGGCCGCTGGCGCGCATATCGGCTTCGGCCTGCTTGAAAACAACATCGACCAAGTGATCGAAGATGTGCAGACCTTGGGCGCCAAGCACCTGACCTGTCCGGGCATTCCGGCTGAGCTGCGCCCCACTACAGCCGATGATTTCCGCCGCTTGGGCGAGCGTTTGGCTCGTTTTGGCGAGCGCACCAAAGCCGCTGGTCTGCAGCTCTCTTACCACAACCACGATTGGGAGTTCGCGCAGTTCGACGGCCAATACGGGCTCGATCTGCTCTTCGAAGCCGCCGATCCCGAGCTGCTCAAGGTGCAGCCCGACTTGGGCTGGGTCGCCTTCGCTGGCGTCGATCCGGTGGCCTATCTGAAGCGCTATGCTGGGCGCACGCCGACCGTGCACTTCAAGGATATGGTGATCGGCCCGCCGCGCTACGATGTGCCGAACGGCGAGGGCATTCTGCCCATTCCAGAGCTGGTAAAGGTTGGTTTAGCGGGCGGCACCGAGTGGTTTATCGCCGAGCTCGACCTGCCCAAAGAGCCGCCGATTGTGACGGTTCAGCGCAGCGCGGCCTATCTGCGTAGCCTCGGGCTCGCATAAAACTGCGCTCTGCAAAGCGAGATTCTGTGCCGAAGTACAGAATCTCGCTTTTGTATGCTTTCCCTTCGATAACGCTTCGTTATAAGGCGTAAAGCAGCTCTCCCTTCCATACGCTCCTTGGCGCGTCCGCCTTCGGCTACCAAATCATTTTCCTCCCATTCAACACCATTCTCGCTGTTTTCGCTGTTTTCGCTGTTTTCGCTGTTTTCGATGCTGTCTGCGCGACCTTCCTAGTGCTTGCACCAAGAAGGTCTCAACGCTGCATTTCGCTGACCAAAGCCGTCCAAGACCTTCTCGCTGCGAAGCTGCGGGAAGCTTAGTGGTAAGGAAGCCACTATGCCAAGCACGCCCTTACTCGCCGCAGTCGCGCTCCCTTCTCCCGCCTTTGCGGGAGAAGGGTCGGGGATGAGGGCAGCTAGCCCATCTGATAGCCGGAGGCGGACGCGCTGAGGAGCGAATGGGGGCTAGTAGCCTCTCCGCCAAAAGGATCTATGGCTTGCTGATCAGAATGGGTGTAATGCTCTCGATCGGCTTGTCGAAGAGGCTGTTTTGGCCGTCGAGCCGGAAGAGCTGCTCGAAGTCGTCGGGGTGGAAGGCCTTTTTGAGGCGCGCGGCGTAAGAGCTGACCAAGATCTGCACGTAGTGCTCGCTGGCGTAGGGCGGTAGGTCGTGTTGGGCTTGGGCATCGGCCAGGGCGGGCGATTCCTCGCTGGCATCGGGCAGCCAGATGTGGCGTCCGTCGTGGGCGCGGTAGAAGCGCACCCGCTCGCCCACCCGCCACTCGCTGCGGCCCGCTCCCAAGAGCGCTTCGTAGGCGGCCTCTTGGCGGCTGCTGCGGGTTTTGAGGTAGGTCGCCGGGCTTTTCGAAAGGCGCACGCGGCTGGCCACATCGTGAACGGCGAGGCGCTGCTCGCGCAGATCGCTGACGTAGCGCTCGAAGCAGCTGCGCAGCGCCACACAGTCGCCCTTCAGGGTGTGCAACATCGCCTCGCGCAGGAAGCGTTCGCCGAACGGCTCGGCCCGGCTCGAACGCATCGCCACGCCGCGCAGAATAAGCTGTTGGTCGTAGGTCAGCAGCACGTAGTTTTTGACCTCGTGCGAGAACATGCTGGCGAAGCGTCCATCGTACTCTAAGCGCAGGCCGCTCGGCAGGGTGGCGGCCACCTCCTCGACAAAGGCCCGCTCGCGCGCCTCGCCCCAGTCTGCGGGCACCGTGAAGTAGACGCCGTCGGTATCGGCCTCGATCAGGCCGACCCCGCGACTGCGCAGGGCCTCGACCACCTGTTTCAGCACATCGCGCCCACGGGCCGTCACATGGTCGGCCGCGTTGCGATCGGCGAAAAGCGCCATACGCCCTGCGCCCATGTAGCCGTAGGCCGAGTTGATGATCAGCTTCATTGCGGCCTGCATTGCGTTGTGGAAGTTGTATTCGGCCGAGCCGGGTTCGGCTTTGCGCATAGCGTCTTTGTGGGCTAAGCGCCGCTCGGTCAGCCGATCGACGATCGCTAAGAGCGCACCAAGTTGGTCGCAGGCTGGCCCAATGCGCTCGCTGCGCATCAGCGAGGGGTAGAGCGAGGCGATGTCGGCTTTGACCACGTTGTGGGCCACGCCGGTCGCGAAGAGGTGCAGCCCGCCGCCCGCGTGGGGTGTGTCGGGCTGGTCGCGCCCTGCTCCCCAGGGCAGGGCCGCGCCCGCCTGCAGGTAGGCCCGCACCAGCATGGGTTCGAGGATGCCCATGGCTGGCCCGGCCGAGGCTAGACGTTCGTAGCGGCGGGGCGTCAGGCTGGCGAGCGCGAAGGTCGCTCCCATCAAGCGCTGCGAGAGGGCGTCGACCTCGCGCACATCGTCGAGCGCGTAGCGGCGCACGCTCTCAGGATCTTCGCGATAGCGCTGGTAGACCTCGGCTCCGGCGATGTAGGTGCGCTCGGGGCTGGCGAAACCGAAGTGACGGGCCACATCTTTGAGGCGGTGGCTGGGCAGATCGCGGGCTACAAAGTCGTGGCGGCGCACCGCGTCGAGCGTATCGATCAGCTCGCGGCCCGGGGCGCTGTAGCGCATCTGCTCGCCCTCTTTGCCGCGCGCGTAGGGATCGCGATAGCGCTCTAGGAGGCGCGGGCCGCCAGCCCGCCCGAGCGGCAGCTTGATGCCCAAGGCGTCGGCGCGCGCCGTGAGAAAGGGCAGGTCGAAGCCGAACAGGTTGTGGTTTTCGATCACATCGGGGTCGCGCTCGGCGATAATTTGACATAAGCGCACGATCAGGCTGGCCTCATCTTCGGGCTCGGGCGCTTCGAGCAGCGTTTCGAAGCCGCGGTTGTCGCGCAGCGCGATCAGAAAGATGCGGCCCTGTTTGGGATCGAGTGCGGTGGTCTCGAGATCGAACTGCAGGCGATGCAGATCGTCGAAGACCATGCCACGAAAATAGCTGTAGCCGCTCGTCATCAAGAACTGCTCGACCGGGCCGACGAGGTAGTAGTCCTCTTCGAGCTCGTAGAGGCTGCTGATGCTGCGCCCCAAGCGCTGCGAGGCGCCTTGAAGCAAGCTGCGCTCGAGCAAGCGCCCGTCGTTGGCGCTCAGCAGATAGCGATAGGCCGGGTCGGGGCCGCTCAGCTCGCGGTAGGTGATGAGCGCGTTGGGGGCGGACTCGGGGCCGAGGCGCGGCCCAAGCTGGCGTAGATCGTCGAGATGGCGGGCGTAGATCCAGGGGCGAAAGCGCTCGTGGCGCACCTGCACGCCCTGTTCGAGCCGTTGCCAGATGATGGCTCGCCCGTCGCGCTGGGCCCACACCGAGACGATGGCATGGTTGTTGGCGTCATCGCGGTGAATCAGTCCGGGCAGTTCCAGCGCTTCCATAGCCTTATAACACTTTCCATAGAGCCAAAAAGCGAAAATCTGTGTCGATTTGTGGTAAGTATAGCATGTTTGTTCAAGCGACAAAAGGATTAAAAAAAGCCAACCATTTGTAGGAGGAAAAAACCTGTTTTTTGGGGTACAATGAAACGTGATGATTGTACGCCTCTCATTTTGTTCTTCCCTATCGCATCAGTTCTTCAATTCTAGAACCTGAGATCGGCCTACTTGAAGTTAAAGGGACGACGGCGGCGTGAAGTTGTTGCAAGATGCCTATAGCTACCTGCTTACAAACTACAGCGCTGTATTAGAAGATCTGCTGATTCATCTTCAGCTCAGCTTGGGCGCGCTCGCGATCGCTATGCTGTTCTGCATACCGCTCGGCATCTGGGTGGCGCGCAACGATCTGGTCGCACCCTACGTGATGAACGCCGTCGGCACATTGAGAGTTATTCCTAGCCTTGCAATCCTCTTTCTGGCCTTACCATTTTTGGGGATCGGTTTTACACCCGCGCTCTTCGCACTCACCCTTCTAGCTTGTCCCCCTATCCTCATCAATACCTTCGTCGCCTTTCGCGGCCTCGACCGAGCTGTGCTCGAAGCGGCCCGCGGAATGGGCATGTCGCCTTGGCAGATCCTTATACAGATCGAATGGCCTTTGGCTCTGCCAGTCGTGATCGCAGGTATTCGCACCGCCGCGGTTGAAGTGATCGCAAGCGCCACGTTAGCTGCCTATATCGGAGCTGGTGGGCTGGGCGATTACATTCAGCGCGGTTTTAATTTGCGCGACACGGCCATTCTGCTTGTAGGCGCATTGCCCGTCGCTCTGCTCTCACTCTCGGCAGAATTACTGCTTGGTAGCTTGCAGAAACGACTCTCCCCTACGTTATAGCGCCAAATGGCTCTATATAAAAATCTATCTGGAGGAAGCGAATGAAGCGTGTACGACAGATGTCCCTTGTGAGCCTTTTTATGGCTTTGATGCTCTTGTTGAGCGCGTGCGGAGGAGCTTCACCTAGCACGGGTTCGACGCCGGGCGACCTTAGCGGTGATACGACCGCTACAGATGTTATGGCCGAGCCCAGTGCTACGGCAGGCATGGAGATGGAGCCGACCGCCACCGAAGAGATGATGGCGGAAGAAACTCCGACCGAAGCGATGGGAGAAGCGACCAGCGAAGCTACTAGCGAAGCTACTAGCGAGTCGACTAGCACTGAGACTACCCCAACAGCGAGCGCTTCGACAGGCGATATTTCGCCCAGCGGCGCGACCATTCGGGTCGGTTCGAAAGACTTCACCGAGGAATTCATCGTCGCAGAGATGTACGCTCTTATTCTAGAAGCCAACGGCTATCCAGTTGAGCGCAGCTTCAATCTGGGCGGCACCCCCATCGCACACGAAGCCCTTGTCAATGGGGAGATCGACCTCTATCCAGAGTACACCAGCACCGGCTTGCTGACCGTATTGAAGCTCGACCCCATTCCCGATGGCAAGCTTGTGTTCGATACCGTCAAAGAAGAATATGCGAACCAGTTCCAGCTCGTCTGGCTTGAGCCATCGCCCTTCAACAACACGCAAGCTTTAGCCATGCGGAAGGATAAAGCGGCTGAGTTGGGCATCGCGACTTATTCTGACTTGGCCGAAAAAGCACCCGAATTAGTTTTGGGCGGTCCGGCCGAGTTTATCGAGCGTGAAGATGGCATCAAAGGCTTGCAGGCGGCCTACGGCGGCTTCGAGTTCAAAGATGTGAAGCAGCTCGGCACGGGCGCGCTGCGCTACGACGCCCTGCAGTCGGGTGAGATCGATGTAGCAGTGGCCTTCGGCACCGACGGGCGCATTAAAGGTGATGACTTGTTGCTGATCCGTGACGATAAGAGTTTCTACCCGGTCTATAACATAGCACCGGTTGTTCGCGAAGATATTTTGGCGAACGACCCCGCAATCGAAGATCTGCTTAATCAGCTGGCGCCACTGTTGACCGACGATGTCATGTCTGGCTTGAATTATGAGGTCGATGGCCCAGATCAGCGCGAGTACACCGATGTAGCCAAAGATTTCTTGCTCGAACAAGGTTTAATTCAATAGAGGGAGTTTTCAGGGTATGGGCCGCGTGTCCATACCCTGAAGAAGACATCTATGAGCGCAATCGTTATCGAACACCTTGTCAAACAGTTCCCTCAAGCGAGTGCCCCAGCGGTGCGGGACTGTAATTTACGGGTTGAGCAAGGCGAGTTTATTGTGCTGCTTGGCCCTTCGGGCTGTGGCAAAACGACGCTTCTGAAGATGATCAATCGCCTGATTGAGCCAACTTCAGGGCGTATTTTTGTTGATGGAACCGAGATTCACGAGCTGCCCGCGACTCAACTGCGCCGCCGCATCGGCTATGTGATCCAGCAAACCGGACTCTTTCCGCATATGCGGATCGCCGAAAACATCGCTGTGGTGCCGCGCCTGCTCGGTTGGGACGAAGCCAAGATCTCGGCTCGCATCGATGAGCTGCTGAGCCTAGTGGGCCTGCCGCTCGATTACCGCGAGCGTTATCCCCGCCAACTGAGCGGCGGTGAGCAGCAGCGCGTCGGCATCGCTCGCGCACTAGCTGCCGATCCCAAGATCGTCTTGATGGACGAGCCTTTCAGCGCGATCGACGCCATCACTCGTTCGCGCCTGCAAGATGAGCTGCGCGCTATTCAGCAAAAAGTCCATAAAACTATTTTGTTTGTGACTCACGATGTTGAAGAAGCTTTAAAGCTAGCCGACCGCATTGTGGTGATGCAGACCGGCCAGATCGTGCAGTACGATACGCCCTTGGCGGTGCTGTCGCACCCAGCCAACGACTTTGTGCGCCAATTGGTCGGAGGCGATAACCAGCTGCGCAGGCTGAGCGTTCTGCCCGCCGAGCTGGCCATGCGCGAGGGTGTTCCGCCCAATAAGCCTTGGCCCCGCATCGCCCACGACGCCGATCTACGCACAGCGCTCTCGTTGCTGCTGGCCAACGAAGTGCCCGCCTTGATTGTAGAGCGGCATGGCAAGCCAGTTGGCACCTTGTCGTTTGAAGGTGTGCGTGAGCTGGCGCTCGAGATGGGCGAAAACGATCTCGACCGTCCAGAGGCGCCCGAGCTAGAGCTCAAGGTGGAGGGCTGAGATGCAGGAGTGGTGGCAGCAGCTTGTGCAAAGTTCGCCCTTTTTGCGTTACCTGATGCGCGAGCAGACCCAGCGCGAGTTGTTGGAACGCACCAGTCAACATATCAGCTTGGTGGGCACTGCCATGCTGATCGCGCTGTTGATCGCGCTGCCTGTGGGCTTGTTGGTGGCGCGCTGGAAGCGGGGCGGCGATACGATTTTGGGGATCTTGGGTATTCTCTACACTATTCCCAGTTTGGCGCTCTTGGTCTTGCTGATACCCGTGGTTGGCTTGGGCTTTAAGGCTGCGATTATCACCTTGGTGATCTATGCCCAACTCGTTTTGGTGCGCAATGTGGCAGTGGGCCTGCGCAGCGTTGACCCGGCCGTAATCGAGGCCGCGCGCGGCATGGGCATGAGCGCTTGGGAACGCTTGCGCATGGTTGAGCTGCCGATCGCCCTGCCGATCATTATTGCGGGGGTGCGCATCGCGGCCCTTTCGACGATCGCGATCGCGACGGTCGCCTCGCTGATCAATGCTGGCGGCTTAGGTCGCACCCTGTTTGAGGGCGTTTCGCAGGGAAACAAGCCGAAAGTGATCGTTGGCGCACTGGCCGTTTCGCTCTTGGCGATCGTTGTCGACCAAATACTGCGCTTGATGGAACGTTTAGCTCAACGCAGGCTGATCGGCTAAACGTTGATCGTGGCTTATTCTCGGCGGTGATCTATGGCACGGTGAGCGCCAATGAGGCAACAATGGGCTTAGAAGGGCCTAAAAGCTCTGTTGCGTTTTGCAGATAGGCATGCTATCATCCTAATCAAATCGATAGCAAACCCTCATCGTCAACCACGAGTATATTCCATGTCAGAGCAAACTGTAACTCAAATACATAAGACGCGCATTCCAGGTTTTGACGCCGAAGCTACACCATTGATCGGTATTGGTCTTGGTCTAACCGGCCTTGCCTTGGGGTTGCGCCCGCGTCTGGCTCCTCTTCCATTGGCTCTGACAGCGCTAACCGCGTTGTTGTATCGCGATCCGCATCGCACGACTCCGGACGATCCGAGAGCTGTCTTTGCGGTCGCCGATGGTACAGTGCTCGCGACTGAAGAACTGTATGAGCATCGCTTTCTGCATACTGATGCGGTGCGGGTCTCGTTTGCCATGTCGCCGCTCGATGTGCCCGTGATGCGTAGCCCTGTGAGTGGGACGGTGCGCTATATCGAGCATGTTCAGGGCGAGTTTTTGCCTGTGACCGATCAGGCCGCAGCCGAGCAGAACGAGCGCATCTATATCGGGATCGAGACATGGTGGGGACCAGTTTTGGTCGCTATGATCGCTAGCCCCTTGGCGCGCCGATTGGTTTGCAATGTACAGCTAGGCGACTACGTTGAGGCGGGCGAACGCATCGGTCTCGCTCGTTTTGGGGCGCGGGCCGACCTGCTTATTCCGTGTGATGTGGTTGAGTTGCTAGTAGAGCCAGGGCAATCCTTTAAGGCTGGTGTCCATAGGTTAGGGAGTGTTGAGGCTGTTCCCTAAGCGGCTTGAACTTGTTTTTTGAACTTGTTGAATAGAGAGAAGAGAGCTTGCAAACAATGGCAAGCTCTCTTTTTGTTGTTCGATGTTTATACTAAATCCGCTTGATTACTTTCTATTTGGCCCTCTTTTCCCCTTTTTTGCATGACAAGAGCGCAAGACTCTAGACGAATTTGGTATTAGACCTTCTTGGTGCTTGCATCAGGAAGGTCGCAATGGAAGCGAAGAAACGCAGCGAAAGCAGCGGAGCTAATGCCTTGTATGGATGGAAGGCAACTTGGTAGCCGTAGGCGGACGCGCTGAGAACCGCATGGAGGGAAGAGACCACACCGCTAGAGTGCTAATACCAAATCCGTTAAAAGAGTCGTACTCTCTCAACGCAGGAAAACAAAATCGGGGGAAGGAAAGAGACACGTTCCGCTCTGCCAAAGGCCAAAAAGGAAGTGATCTACCGAATTTGGTACAAACAGGCCGAGCGGATTTGCTAGTAAAAAAGGAGCTGGCGTGTGGGCCAACTCCTTTTTGATGGCTTTTAGTAGCGAGCGATTAGGAATCGAAGGTTCGCCAGCTTCGACCGTCTTCGCCGATCAGCTTGTCGGCGATGTCAGGCCCCCACGAGCCGGGCCAGTAGGGGGCAGGTTTGGCTCCATAACCCTTGGCCCAACCTTCCATAATGGGGGTGATTAAGGCCCAAGCCGACTCGACTTCATCGCGGCGGATGAAGAGGGTGGCATCGCCCAAGATCGCGTCGAGCAACAGACGCTCGTAGGCTTCAGGCGGCTCGGCATCGAAGCCTTCGTTGTAGTCGAACTCGAGATCGACCGGCTTGAGGCGCAGGGCCGAACCTGGTGGCTTGAGGCCGATGCGCAGGGTGATACCTTCGTCGGGTTGAATGCGAATGATCAAGACGTTGGGCTCGTTTTTGCGCTCGGCGGTGCTGACGGTTTGGTCTCCAAAGAGCATGAGCGGCGGCTCTTTGAACTGAATGGCAACTTCGGTCACGCGTTTGGGTAAGGCCTTGCCAGTACGCAGGTAGAAGGGCACGCCCGACCAACGCCAGTTGTCGATCGCGAGCTTGAGCGCTACATAGGTCTCGGTGGTCGAGCCCGGTTTGACGCCTGTTTCGTGACGGTAGTCGGTATACTGGCCACGCACAGTGTATTTATCGACATTCTCGGGCCGAATCGGGCGAATCGATTGGAGCAGCTTGACCTTTTCAGAGCGAACGGCGTCGGCTCGGAAGGCGGCGGGCGGCTCCATGGCGATCAGCGAGAGCACTTGAAGCATGTGGTTCTGGACCATATCGCGCAGCGCGCCAGCGGTATCGTAGTAGGCGCCGCGCCCTTCGACACCGATCTGTTCGGCGACGAGGATCTGGACGTGATCGACATAACGGCGGTTCCAGAGCGGCTCGAAGATGCTGTTGCCGAGGCGGAAGGTCAAAATGTTTTGAACCGTCTCTTTGCCGAGGTAGTGGTCGATACGATAGACCTGATTCTCGTCAAAAATATTCAAAATATGGGCATTCAGCTCTTGGGCACTAGCGAGATCGTGGCCGAACGGCTTTTCGACGATGATGCGTGTCCAGCCGGTGGCGCGCTCGTCGCTTTTGCCGTTTAGGCCGGCTTGGCCCAAATGGGTGACGATGCGCGGGTAGGCATCGGGCGGAGTCGCCAGATAGAAGAGGCGGTTGCGCTTTTCGGGCGGCAGCCCACGCTCATCATCGAGCTGGTTGAGCAGCTCTTTGAGGCGATCGTAGCCTTCTTGATCGTCGAAGGTCGAGATGTGATAGTGAATGTTTTGGGCGAACTCGTTCCAGCGCGCTTCATCTATCGGTTGGATGCGCGAAAACTCTTTAACAGCATCGTGCATCTCTTGACGGAACTGGGCATCATCTTTTGTGCGGCGAGCAAAACCGACCAGCGTGAAAGGCTGCGGTAAGCTCCCTTCCAAGAACAGGTTGAAGAACGCGGGCACGAGCTTGCGCTGCGTTAAGTCACCTGTCGCACCAAAGATGACCACTGTACATGGGTCGGCTTGCTGCATATGAAACTTCCCTTAGAGTGAGAGGGCGGAAGCCTGGCAGGTTTTCGCCCTCGCTCGCTTGAATCGTAGCTCTGTGAGCTGCGGGATATGAATGATACCAAATCCGCTTGATTGTTGTATATGTGGCCTTCGGCAGAGTGGAACTTGATAGCAAATCCGCTTGCTTTCTTTAGATTGCTACGGCTAGGTTTTGCTCCAAAAAGTAGGTCCTTGGCGCGTCCGCCTACGGCTACCAACATCCCGCCCACCAAACGAGGCTGGTATCTCTGTGCGCCGAAAGACCACCCCAAAGCCGACAATTCAAACGGATTTGGTATGACACCCTTTAAGATCCAGCAGCCTTCTGCACCTTGACCGATGCTAGGCGATTGGTGGTCTGATCGTATAAATAAAAGAACGTGTAACAGCGCTCTATCACAGAGAAACGTTCAGAGAAGCGCTTCTTGCGAGATACGCCTGTCTACACGTCGTTGTGCAAAGGGAGTGTTGGACGTTTTGAAAGCTTTCAAAACGTCCAAAAGAGAATGAAAAGAGGCCCGATCGATTAGGAATGGGCGCTCTATTCTTTGGTTTTAACAGCGTGGCCGCCGAAGCCCTTGCGCATTGCAGCCAGCACTTTAGCAGCGAACGATTCGGGTTGGCGCGAATGGAAGCGCTCAAAGAGCGACATGGTGATGACCGGTGCAGGTACATCGAGGTCGATGGCAGCTTGGATGGTCCAGCGCCCTTCGCCGCTGTCTTGGACATAGCCCTGAATCTTTTCGAGATTGGGGTCTTCTTTGAAGGCATCGACGGTCAGGTCGAGCAGCCAAGAGCGTACCACACTGCCGTAGCGCCATGCCGAGGCGATATCGTAGAGGTTGAGGTTGAACTCTTTCTTGGCGCGCATGATCTCGAAGCCTTCGGCATAGGCCTGCATCATGCCGTACTCGATGCCGTTATGCACCATCTTGACGAAGTGACCGCTGCCGACCGGGCCGCAGTGAACGTAGCCATCGGTGGGAGCGAGGGTCTTGAAAGCGGGTTCGAGGCGCTTAACGACCTCATCTTCGCCGCCGACCATAATGCAGTAGCCGTTTTCGAGGCCCCAAATGCCGCCCGAGGTGCCCTGATCGATGTAGTGGATCTGGTGTTCGGCCAGCTTTGCAGCACGGCGCTGATCGTCATTGAAGTTGGTGTTGCCGCTGTCGATAATGGTATCGCCGGGCGAGAGCAGCGGAATCAGCTTATCGATCGTATCCTCGGTCACTTGACCAGCGGGCAACATAACCCAGATCGCGCGGGGTGCTTCCAGCTTGCTGACCAGTTCTTCGAGCGTGTAAGCCGGATCGGCACCTTTGGAAGCCAATTCGTTGATGGGGCCATGCGAGCGGTTGTGGACGACAACACGATGGCCTCCGCGCAGCCAGCGCTCGGCCATGCCTGCACCCATACGACCAAGACCAGTTATACCAATGTCCATGAGAGAGCTCCTTAAATTGCTATGCGAATCAAATCTATTGTACACCATACTCCGCTTTTCGCTTGTATGAGAGCGGGTGTAGCTGACTTAGTTGATAAGCTTTGTATAAAGCGCTTTCTGACGCTCTAAACCTGCTTGATAACGAGCGTGACGTTCGAGGTCGGGCTGATAGATCTGTTCGGTTGCGAGTGGGAGTGAGTCCAGATCTGGGATCACGCCTTGGGCCTCGAGCGCAAGCAAAGCTACTCCACGGCTGGTGGCCTCTTCCTCGCGCGAGGCGTGGAGCGGCTGGTTCAGAATATCGGCCAGCATCTGCAGCCATGCGGGCGAGCTGAGCAGCGCACCGCCGCTGGCGACGACTGTTTCGAGATTGGGAATAGTGCCGCGCAGCAGATCGGCGATGATGGCGAGGCGGTAGGAGATGCCTTCCAGACAGGCTCGAACGATGTCGTTGGCGCTGGTGCTGGCGCTGATGCCAACGATGCTTGCGCGCGCGTTGCCCGCGTAGCCCGGGCTGCGTTCGCCAGCGATAAAGGGCAGTACGGTCAGGCCATGGCCGTCGGCTTGGCTCGCTGCCAGAGCCTGCTCGATCTGTTCGGGCGAGCCGAGCTGCAAGGTCTGGGTCAGCCAAGCGAAGAGGTTGCCGCCTTCGCTGGTTGCGCCGCCCAGTAGGGCGCGTCTGCCATCGATGCGGTAGCACCACAGTCCCCACGGCACGCGATCGACTTTGGGAGTAGCGACGCGCAATGCGCCAGTGGTGCCGATCGTCAGGGCGAGGCGATTGGGGCTGGTGCAGCCGCTGCCAACGTTGGCCGCCGCGCCGTCGCCAATAGCGGGATACCACGGCAGCTTGGCGAGGCTGGGCCAGCGATTGGCGAATTCAGGGCGCAGGCCGCTGATCGGCTGTTTGCTGTCGACTAGGCTCGAGAAGAAACGCTCGTCGAGACCTAGGAAATCGAGCAACTCTGCGTCCCACTGCAGGGTATGGCGATTGAGGAGACCGCTCCACGATGCGACCGAATAGCCCACATGGGTTTGGCCGAAGAGCCGCAGCAAGAGCAGTTCGCCCACGCTGATCCAACGCTCGACCTTGGTATAAAGCTCTCGCTGTTCGCTTTGCAGCCAGCGCAGACGGGCGGGCAGATAGGCCGAGCGCAACAGACAGCCGGTTCGTTCGAGAACCTCAGCCTCATCGAGGCTTTTTTGCAGCTCTGTAGCCTGTTCGGTATTGCGTGTATCGGCATAGGGATAGATCGGTGTGACGACTCGCCCATGCGAATCGATGCCGAGTACATTCGAGACGTAGGTGTCCATGGCGACAGCCACGATCTCATTGGCGAGCGGCCCTGCTTTCTGAAGCGTCTGGTCGATACAGCGACAGATCCGTTCGATCAGCAGATCGGCATCATCTTCGACTGTGCCATCGCTGGCCGTGCGGAAGGAGTGAGCTTCGCGCGCCACGCTATCTTCAAGCAGGCTGCCCTTCGCATCAAAGAGCAAAGCGCGTGTCGACGACGATCCGACATCGATGGTTAAAACGTAGGGCGCAGCAAAGCGCTGCGGTGCGCTACTCTCCATAGTTCTTAACCTAGATGGTAAATAAACTCTACATCGCCGCCCATTGTATCACGAGCTCAGCGCTCTGCTGCGGCGCTAGCGCTCGATGGGGAGCTGATTTTGTGGCTTAAACGGGTGAGATTGAGGGTGGATGTCTGAGGTTGCGCTGAGTAGATCGTGCTGAAACCAGCCCATACTTTGCCACTCGGCGTAGCGCGCGCGTAGCTTAAACGCCAAGCGCGGTCGATAGCGGTCGAGCAGTCTGATCGCCAGCCAAGCGGCTTGTTTGCCAGCCAGACGGGCTAGGCGCGCGCGTAAGGCTTCCGCGCTAAAGCGCAAGTAATCGCCGGCCCACTGCACGATCAGACGCGGCCCCAAGACCTTCCAAGCATCGGATAGAATGCGCGGGCGGCGCTTGAGCGTGCCGAGCAGCATCTTGTGATAATCGCTCCACAGCATACGATCTTGGAAAAAACGCCGACTGAGATCATCGCCCAGCTCGTTGAGCACGGCCAGAAAGTCGTTTTGCAGACTATTCACATCGCTGCGAGAATCCCAAGGGTGCATAAAGCGACTAAAGACCCAATGGAGCGAAACATTGCTCTGGAAGGAGCTGATTCTCGCTAAATCTGCAGGATCGCGCAAGCCGTGGCGCAGCGCGTAATCGAGCAGCAGGGTGGTGCGCGCTAGGTTGCGCACGTGCGAGCCGAAGCCACAGAAGGTCAGCGGGCTCTGTTGGGCCGCCGAGTCGCCGATCGGCAAAACGCCTGCTAAGAGCGGTTTCTCTTGGCGCTTGAGGCTGTGACGGGCCGGGATATAGCCATACACTGGTTTAAGGTGGCGGAAGAACGGCCCGGGCTGCTTGTAGTTGGGCAACTGGTTGAAGTAATCCTCAAACAGTGGTAGCAGTCGATGCGGGCGGCGTTTATCAGCCACTGTGTCGTAATAAAAGAGGTAGACCGTCAACTGATTGTTGCGTCCCGGAAAGCCTTCCCACATATATTGCTGGCCTTGCTGGGCGTGGTCGATGCTGATCAGAATATCGCCGATCTCGGGATCGTGCTGCTGCGGATCGGCGTGCCCCTCGACGAAACCACGCGCGACCGTGCCGACCGTCGGGCAGACACCGGCGAAGCTTTGTCCTCCATGACGCACCAAAGCCAGCGGCGAGGTGCTGCCCATGCCATCGATCAGTAGTTGCGCGCTGTAGTATTGGCGCGTACCGCTCTCTGTATCGCGCAGCTCAAGCAGCACACCGTCTTGGCCGGCCTCAAGTCGCTCGAAGCAATGATAGTCGAGGATCAGAGCGCCTAGCTCGGCGAGCTTCTGGCGCATCAAGCGCAGCAGGGCGCTGGCGTCGAGGGCGTAGTCGAGCACTTCAGGCAGCCAGAGCTGGTGCTGTTGGGCGGCATGGTCGGCATGAAAGCGCACTACTCCGGTGCGGTAGTTACGCATAATCACCGTCGAGAGTTCTTCCCAACTGACGACGCCCAGCTCCACCAGTTTGCTCAGCTCGGCCCGACTGATATTCCACTCGCGATGGGCGCAGCCGATCTCGCCACGGTCGAAGATCATTATCTTCCAGCCGCGCTGAGCCATAGCGACGGCGTGCAACAGCCCCAAGCCGCCGCCTGCATACATCAGATCGAAGCGGCGTTCGGGCGGCTGGCTGGCTAGCAGGGCTTTTTGAGGATTGTGCTGATAGATGTTGGGGTCGTAGTCGCCTGCGACGATTGAGGCCCAAGCCTCTTCAAGCTGCAGAATGCGTTGCAAGTGCTCGAGCGCGCCCATTTTTTGGAAAGCCGCCACGGTGTGAGGGAAATCGATCCGTAACAGTTCGGCCAGATCATGGCTGTTATCAGGCGTTACGAGTGACATAAACGATCCTCCTCGACTGGCGTAGCGACGCTGGCTTAGCTACTTATATCACATCAGCTTAATGAGTTGTGGGCTTTGGCGGCAAGGCCTCTCGCTCCCATTCGGTCCTCAGCGCGTCCGCCTACGGCTACCAACATCCCGCCCAACAAACGGGGGTGCTAGCTCTGCCTGTGTCCCAAGGCCCCCTGAAAACGAATGTAGGCTTAGCTGAGGCGGCGTAAGCGCTCGATCGTGCCCCAGGTCGGTTTCGGGCTTTGGTTGGTCGCTCTGATGGCGTTCATGCTCAGGCGTGCGGCCTCGTTCCAACGCGCGCGCGCAAGTCCTTCGGCTACTTGCTGCTGTTGCTCCGCTTGAAGCAGCGCTGTGATGGCGCTGATGATCGCGGCGGCTTCTTCCTCGCTGGCGTTGGCGGGTAATTCAAATTGAAACATGCCCTGTCTTTGATCCTCTCGCTGTGGCTGGATAGTCTATCTCAAATCGGTTGGCGAGCTTGCCTGTATGTAGAACGAGCGCTTTGAGGGAGCTGTTTGCCTTCACAATCTTCTCAAAAGGATACCTTTTTGAAGCTGTGAGAGCCTATAATACTTGTTAACACTCCGCTTCTGAGCTCTGTGTCGTGCATACGGGCAACATAGTACAAACCGTGTTGTTGAACTGTAATAGATTGAAGTCTTATACGTATCATAGCACAAGTGCAATCTGTCTTGCCGTCAAATACGAGAGACGAGTATAATAGGCGCGGCGCCTAATGCAGATTTGAGAAACTATGCTTTGTGGCGCTCTCGTACAGAGAATCCAAAACTCATCAATTGATTGTAATTCCAGATCGTCTATTGAACCCTAGCAGTGAGGCCATTTGTGAATAGTCCGCTATCTGACCGCTCGTTGCGCACCCGACGTTGGTGGCATGCGCCATGGGCCACTGTTGTGGCACTGATCTGTATCCTGCTGCTGGGGGCGTATTTCCGTACCATGAATATCTTCAATTGGGACGGGGGCTATGGCTTCCATCCCGATGAAGGTTTTTATGGGTATATGGTTTCTGGTGCGGTAAAAACCCCCTCATCGCTTGGCGAATGGTTCGATTCCGCCGTTTCGCCCTTAAACCCTCGCAATGTTGGCCATACCTTCTTTGTGTATGGGTCTTTGCCAGTTACCTTATCGCGCATTGTTGGCGATCTGTTGCCCTATTTTGGTATAGATGACCTGCCGCCCTATAAAGTTGGACGTGCTTTGGCGGTCTTCTTCGATGTCGGCTCGATTCTAATGACCTTCTTGATCGGAAAGCTGATCGCTGGACGACGGGTTGCGCTGTTGGGCGCGTTTTTTGCCGCCTGCGCCGTGATGATGATTCAACAGGCGCACTTTTTCACGGTCGATGCCTTTTCGACCTTTTTTGTACTCTTATCGCTCTATTGGATCGTTCGTATCGGGCGTGGCGATGGATGGCCAAGCTATGTCTGGATGGGCATCAGCGTTGGCCTCGCTATGGCGGCTGGCCGCGCGACTATGGCGACGCTCGGTGTGATCGGTGCGGTCGCTGCTTTTCAGGCTGCGCTTTCTGAGCACACGCCGCGCGATACGCAGGTGAGCGATGACCCCACCGGCAGCAGCGTAATCGAAGAAGACGAAGACGAGGCGGAGAGCGGCCTTGAATGGTTCATCAACGGCCTGACCCGCTTTATGCTCGATAAGTTCCCGATTTTGGTCTTGGCTGGCGTCTGCTGCTTCTTCTCGTTCCGCACCTTTCAGCCCGATGCCTTTATCGGTTCGCGCCCCGATTCACCACCGATCGTAATCGATAACCAAATAAAACTGCCTCAATTTATCGATACCTTCTTCCAAGGCAAGGGCTATTTTGATATTCGGCCCGATCCGCGTTTCATCGATAATCTGCGCACCATTGCGGCTCAGGCCTCGGGCGAATTCGACTGGCCGCCTTCGGTGCAGTGGGCCAATCGCACCAACTATATCTTCCCGCTCGAAAATATGATCCTGTGGGGCATGGGTCTGCCGCTCGGCGTTACCGTCTGGGTCGCTTTCCTCTGGCTGGGGTGGCGCATGCTACGCAAACGTGAGTGGTTGATCGTGCTGCCGCTCTGGATCTGGGTCGCCTTTTATTTCGGCTGGCAAGGGCAGCAATTCGCCAAGACCATGCGCTACATGCTGCCGATCTACAGCCCCCTAATGCTATTTGCTGGCATCGTGCTGGTGCAGTTCTGGGAGTGGGCGCGCAAGCGTCGCCATGAGCCCGCCTTGGGCTGGCTGAGCCGTAACGTCAAGCGCTATGCGCCCGCCGCTGCGATCTGGACGATCTTGATTGTGAGCGTAGGCACCTACTGCTGGGCCTACGCCTACACCCGCATCTACACCCGCGACCACACCCGCCTGATGGCCTCGCGCTGGTTGCTCGACAATATGCCTCCCGGCTCGTATATGACTAACGAGACCTGGGACTACCCGCTGCCGGTTTCTGCCGATGGACGCGATCCGTGGCGGGTTTTCAAGGGGATCGACATCTCGCCCTACGCCGAAGACGATTTGGTGAAATATACTGGCTCGTTTGGCGGCGATGGCACCTGGAATGCGGGCCTGATCGACCAACTCGACCAAGCCGACTATATCGTGATGAGTAGCAATCGTGTCTATGACTCGATCATACGCTTGCCGATGCGCTACCCGGTCACGATCCGCTACTACCACTACCTCTTTAATGGCGAGCTCGGCTTTGAGATGGCCGCCGATATTACTTCCTACCCGACCTTTTTGGGCATTCAGATCCCAGATCAGAGCGCAGAGGAAGCCTTCACGGTCTACGATCACCCACGTGTGATGATCTTCCGCAAGACGCCCCGCTATTCGCGTGAAAATACGATCCGTCTTTTGACCTCCGATGTCAATTGGGACGAAGTCTACAAGCTGCCGACCATCAAAGGTGGGCGAGCGCCGACCGCTTTGCGTTTCACACCCAGCCAATGGCCGAGCTATATTGAGGGCGGAACGTGGAGCAAGCTTTTCAGTCCGATCACTAGCTCGTTCCCGCTGATCGTTTGGTTAGCTGTGCTCTATCTGCTCGGTCTGTCGCTGTTCGCTCTGCTCTACCATCTCTTGCCCATGCTGCCCGACCGAGGCTGGACGCTGGCGCGCGCCCTTGCGATCTTGCTGGTCTCTTACGGCGCGTGGTTGCTGGGCAGCTTCAAGCTGATGGCATTTACGCCTGCGAGCGTCTGGCTGGTGGCTGCGCCGCTGATCATCGTGGGCGCTCTGGTGGCCGCCAATAGTCGCGCCAAGCTACGAATCTTCTGGCGCGAGCGTCGCTCGGCTCTGATCGCCTCCGAAGCTCTTTTCTTGCTTGCCTTCTTCGCGCTGCTCTTGATCCGCTACATGAACCCCGATCTGTGGCACCCCGATCGCGGTGGCGAGAAGCCTATGGACTTGGCCTTCCTGACCGCCGTGCTGAAGAGCAGTTCCTTCCCGCCCTACGATCCTTGGTTTGCGGGCGGCATGCTGAACTACTACTACTACGGCTTCGTCTATGTCGGCAGCCTCGTGCATCTGACCGCGATCACACCCGAAGTTGCCTACAATCTCGCTGTGCCAACCATCTTCGCCTTAACAGCCTTGGGCTGTTTCGGTGTGGTCTACAACTTGTTGGCGCTGGGGCGCAAGCGCTCGCCCTTGGCTCAAAGCGAACTGATGAACAGCCGCTACGGGCGTCTGCGCGAACGGCGTGCGATCGTATCGGGTCTGTTGGCGGCGGTTTTTGTGGTGCTGCTCGGCAATATGGCTCAGGCGATCTGGTATCTGCCCGGCACAGCTACACCTCCCGGCCCGGGCGAGCCGATTCCAAGCCCTATGAGCAGCTATGCCGCTCAGCAAGAGCTGAAGGGCCGCGCCGAGTGGGCCTTCTGGGATGCGACCCGCATAATCGATGGCACAGTCAACGAATTCCCATTCTTCACCTTCCTATTCGCCGACTTGCACGCCCATATGATCGTGATGCCGCTTTCGCTGGCGGTGCTGATCTTGTCGATCGCTCTGGTACGTAACGAAAAGCCTTGGATCGGCAGACCTGCTGCTTCCTATTTTGAATATCGCGGCATCGGCGAATGGCTGGTACAAGGTTTATTATTGCTGGCTCTGGCCTTTACAAGCGGCGCGCTGCGGGTAACCAACACTTGGGACTACCCGACCTTCACCGGTTTGGCGGCGGGCACGATCGCGCTGATAGGTTGGCATCGCTGGCGAAGCGGCGCCCCTTGGCAGCACTATCTCGGCAGCCCATTGGCTCAGATCGCGATCGTGCTGTTGTTGGGCAACATCTTCTTCCGGCCCTTCACCGCCCATTTCGTGACCGAGTCTTCGGGCATACAGGCCATGCGCGACACACCAACCACGCTCTGGAACTGGATTCAGATCAACGGCCTGTGGTTCTACCTGCTCTTCACCACTGGTCTGCTGCTGGCGCGGCGTTATGCTCGCTTGCCGCTTATGCTGGTGGCGGCCCTGTCGGGCGGCCTGTTGCTCTGTCTGCTGGTCGGCCTGTTGAGCGCGAGTACCTCGCCGATCTTGCTCTTGCCGCTCTTGATCAGTGCGATCGGTTTGGCGTGGCTTTTACGCAAGCTGCCCTTGAGCAGCCAACTGCCCTACTTGTGGGCCTTGGGAGGCTTTGGGCTATGGGTCTTGGTCGAATATGTGACGGTCAAGGGCGATGTCGGGCGTCTCAATACGGTCTTTAAGTTTGGCTTGCACGCTTGGATCTTGTTTGGTCTGGCGGCGGGCGTAGCTGTGCCGTGGATGTGGCGTCAGGTTCGTCATTGGCAAGCGGCTGGCAGTTGGGCTTGGCGCGCTCTGGCTGTGCTCTTGATCGGCGCGTCATTGATCTATCCATTGACGGCAACACCGGTGCGCGTCGGCGATCGCTACGACAAAGATGCGCCTTGGACGCTCGATGGTCTCGCCTATCTCGAACGTGTGACCCGCCAAGAAGAGGGTGTCGATTTCGCTCTGAAAGAAGATGCTGACGCGATCAAGTGGATACGCGCCAATATCAGCGGCACGCCAGTGATGCTTGAAGCGCAGCAGGAGGCTTATCGTTGGGGTGCGCGCATTGCGATCAACACCGGCTTGCCGACAGTGTTGGGTTGGACTTGGCACGAGATCCAGCAGCGCGGCGCGGTCAACGCCGATGTGATCGTCAGGGCACGCCAAGAGGCGATTCGCACCATCTATACCGATAGCGATGTTTCGAATGTAGCCCGCCTGATTCGCAATTACGGCATTCAGTACATCTATTTCGGCGGTTTGGAACGCGCGATCTATGGCACGCAAGCCCTAGAGACCTTTGACAGCCTGATCAAGCTGGGCAGCCTCGAAAAGGTCTATGATCAAGGATCGACCTCGATCTATCGCGTGCTTCAACCCTTCTCGGACGGCATTCTGACCACCGACATGGGCTTTGTGAAGCCGACCGTGCGCACGATCCCACCCTTGCCGCTTTCGGAACGGCTCTCTGAACTGCCAGCGATCGATGAATACGCTTGGAACAGTTTGGGTCAAAGCTCGTGGGGCGCGCTGCTGCTCTGGCTGCTGGCTTGGTATGGCATTCTATTGCTCGGTCTGCCGCTGGCTTGGCTGCTATTTGACTCGTGGCGCGACATGGGCTTTGCTTGGGCGCGTCTGCTCGGCATTCTGCTGTTCGGCTACGCGGTCTGGATGCCCACCAGTCTGGGGATCTGGTACTACCGTTTGGGCGGAGGCGTATTGGGCGGCCTGCTTCTGGTGCTGCTGCTCAATTGGGCCATTCTGGCTTGGCAGGCATGGCGAGAGGGTAAACGCTCGCCAGATGGGCCGCTGCCTTTGCCCGTAGGAGCCAATCTGACGGCGCGTATCACCTGGCTCTGGCGCTTGCTGGGCCAAGGCTGTGGGTTGCTGCTGCGCGATCTGCGCGCCCACGGACGCGTGGTGCTGTTGAGCGAAGCGCTCTTCCTGATCGGCTTCGCCCTCATGGCGCTCATTCGGGCCTATAACCCCGATGTCTGGCACCCCTACTTCGGCGGCGAAAAACCGATGGAGTTCGGCTTCCTGAACGCGATTCTGCGCAGTCCAGTGATGCCACCCTTCGATCCATTCGTCAGCAACGAGCGCATCAACTACTACTACTACGGTAGCTTCTTGATGTCGTTGCCAATTAAGATCACCGGCATCGCGCCCGCGATCGGCTTTAATCTGGCGATCGCGACACTGTTTGGCATCACCTTGGTAGCGGCCTTCGCGCTGAGCCACGAGCTGACCAAGCGGATCGGTTTCGGCTTCTTGGGCGCTCTGGTTTTGACAGTGGCGGGCAATCTGGGCGCGGTGGTAACCAGCCCTGGTTCGCCGGGTTTGGCACCGCTGCTGCAAGCCATCAATGAAAAAGGCATCGAGGCGCTTTTCGATATGGCTGGAAGTGTGGGCGAGATCTGGTATTGGGGCCCGAGCCGGATTATGCCGGGCGGAATCAATGAGTTCCCCTACTGGGCTTTCATTTTCGCCGACCTACACGCTCACCTGATCGCGCTGCCCTTTACGATTTTGGCGATCGCCTTGGCCTATCAGCTCTTACGCTTCCCGACCGCTCTGGCGCGCTGGGAGGCTTGGAGCGACCAAGCCAGCTTGTTTGTGATCACGCTGCTGGCGACCGCCCTTAACCTCGGCGGTTTGGCGATCGGTAATGCTTGGGACTTCCCAACCTATACCGCTCTGACAGGTCTGGCCCTGCTGGGGCGCGCTTGGATCGGACGCGACCGTCTGCCGCAGCTCAACCGTTGGAGCGCTCCATTGCGGCGTCTGCTTTGGTTGGTGCAGGCTGGTCTCTTGGCGATCGGGGTGGCCTTGTTGGCGATGTGGCTGCACGCGCCCTTCTTCGACAACTACTCGGCCTTGGTCTCGGGCGTTGGTTTAGTCACGCAGAGTTCGTCGCTTCACAACTATCTGATCGTGTTCGGCTTGTTTGTAGTGTTGGTGGTGCCCTTCATCTTTAGCGCGATCTGGAGCTTGATCGAGCGGCGCTGGGATGATCAACAGGGCCTCCGCTGGACCGGCTACGCGATCGTGTTGCTGATCGCTAGTGTACTGGCCGTCTTGACCTGGAGCGACCAGCCCAATATGGCGCGGGTAGTGTTCGCCTGTCTGTTCGGCTTGAGCACTGGATTGTTGTTTGTGCGCCAGCTGCGCCCTGCCACGTGGTTTATTTTGGCCCTGAGCGCTTTGGTCTGGGCGGTTTCGCTTGGTGTCGAGGTGATCTACATCAAAGATCACCTCGATGGCAGCGATTCCTATCGCATGAACACCATCTTCAAGTTCGGTGTTCAGATCTGGACGCTGCTGGCGATCGCCGCGACCGCTAGTGTGCCGAAGCTGCTCTTTACGCTCAAGCGCATCGGCGGGGTGCCCCTGCAAACCATCGGTAGCGGTGTGATGATCGCCCTGCTGTTGTTCGGCTTGGTCTTCCCGTTTGTGGGCACGCCCAGTCGACTGGCCAACCGCTTCGCGGATGCGCCCGCGCCCACGCTCGACGGCTTGGCTTTTATGAAGACTGCCCGCTTCAGTTATGACTGTGCGACTTGGGGCGGCTGTGCCAACGGGGCGACTCAGGCCGAGATTTCGCTCGCGCCCGATGCCGCCGCCATGGAGTGGATGAACAAAAACCTCTCTGGTACGCCGATCGTATTGCAGTCAGACCTCTGGTTCTATCGCGCCTATGGAGTGCGCATCGCGGCCAACACTGGCTTCCCAACCTTGATCAGCGGTTTGCACGCCAACGAGCAGCACGATCCCAGCGAGACGGGACGGCGCAGCGGTTATGTGAACCAGATCTACAACGGCAGCGATGTTGCGACCACTTTGCGCTTGCTGGCGCTCTACAACATCGACTACATCTACGTGGGCGCTATTGAAAATGCACTGTATGCGCCAACTGGCTTGCAGAAGCTGCAAAGTCTGGTTGGAACCTACCTTGAAGTGGTCTACGATCAGCCAGGCGCTCGACTCTACAAAGTCTTGACGATCCCGTTCGAGATGCGCCAAGCGCCGCGCTACGAGTTCCCGCCCGATCCGCAGCCCTTGCCGCCACCCGTCGCCGAGCGGCCCACTGAAGAGCCTGCTCAGGTTCCTTCTGAGGCGCCAGCCGTGCAGCCGCAACCTGCCCCGGGCGAGACGCCTAGGGATCTGGCGACTTTAGAGCAGCTGCAAAAAGAGAATCCGACTTCGGCGCCGATCGCCTTCGGCTTGGCGGAAGCCTACCGCGATGCGGGCCGTCTGGAAGATGCCGCTCGTGTCTTGGCCTTGGTCTCGCCCTACAATATGGAAGATATTGCGCTGCACCATCTCTGGGGCGATATTTTGGGTGCCTTGGGCCGTTACGACGAGGCGACCTATGCCTATGAGGTGGCGATCGCAGCCCAGACGACTGCCGGAAATATGAATAAACTGGGCAGCGCGCAAGTCGCTTGGGGGCGCTACGCCGAGGCGCGCGATACCTTAACCAAGGCGATTCTGCTCGATTCCAATGCGGCAGATCCTCACTACTTCTTGGCCTTGGTTTCGATCGCCGAGGGTAAGAACGATGAGGCACGCACCGAACTGAATCGTTATCTCGAACTGAGCCCCGATGGACGTTGGAGCGGTGAGGCGCGTCAATATTTGCAGACGCTGCCTTAGCTTTCCTAGATGCGTGAGCTTGAGTGAGATTTGTTGTTTGAAAGCCAGATCTCACTCAAGCTGTTCTCGCTATCGTTGTTGGCTTGTGCTGTAGTAGCTGGTTGGAAATACTCGAAGCAGATCTGCTAGCCCTTGTTGCTGATACGAAATCCGTTTGAATCGCCAGTTTTGAGGGGGCTTTCGGCACACAGCTACCGGCCCCGTTTGTTGGGCGGGATGCTGGTAGCCGTAGGCGGACGCGCCAAGGACCGCATGGAAGAGAAAGACCTCGTCGCCCTAGGCTGAAGGAAACAAGCGGATTTGGTATGAATGATGCAGAAAAGGTCTCTTGAGGAAAGAAATAGTGCATGGTCGTCTCGATCTTGATCTGGTGGCTCGTCGTTCAGATTCTCGCCCTTGTCGGATTACCTTGGGCGGCTTGGCTGTTTCGCAGCCTGCCTGACCGTGGTTATGCCCAAGCCAAAGCGCTTGGTTTGTTGATCACGGGCTTTGGGGCGTGGATCTTGGCGATGTTTGGATTAGCACCGTTCACAAAGGTCTCCTTGATCTTCATCGCGGCGCTGCTTGGCGGGCTGGGATGGTACGCAATGCGATCCGCTTCGCTGCTGACGTGGCTGCGCAGCCAGTGGCGCTTGATACTCGCCTACGAGCTGATCTTTCTGCTGGCGCTAAGCTATATCGCTTTGATACGCTCGACAACCCTGCCCGGCGTGGTTGACCCCAACCCCTTTGGCACCGAGCGCCCCATGGACTTCGCCTTCTTCAATATCATTCAGCGCAGCAACAGCTTCCCGCCGGCCGATCCTTGGCTCTCGGGCTATTCGATCAACTACTACTACTTCGGCTATCTGCTGATGGCGATGGTCGCTTTGCTGAGCGGAATCACGCCCGGCAGCGCCTATAACCTCTCCTTGGCGCTCTGTTTTGCGCTGACCGCGCTTGGCATCGCCGGAATCGTCTGGAATATGATCGCGCTGAGCCGTCGAACCGCGCAAACAGCCGAGGAGAGCGCTATAGACAGCCAGCTTGAGAGCGAGCAGACGGCGGCTAGCACGCCCGCCCGACCGAAGCTCGACTGGCTGCCAGCTCTGGTGATCGCTCTCGCGATTGTGACCACTCTTGTGGGCGGCAACCTAGCGGGCGCACTGCAAGTCTTCTTGGGCGACGAGCGCAGCGTCGCCATCAACACCAGCCAATTTTTGCGGGCCGCTCAGCAGGCCATCGGCGGCAGCTCCGAGATCTTGCTGCCCTCGCCGCTGGTCACCGAAGAGTTTCGCGACGCCGACGGCTCGAATATGATCGCCTCGTGGGTGCGCAAATCGCCCCAAGAGAGCTTTAGCTCGTGGTGGACGAGTCGTGCGCTCTGGGACGACATTCCTTCGCAAGGGGTGCGCCGCTACGCCATCACCGAGTTCCCGGCCTTCTCGTTTATGCTGGGCGATATGCACCCGCACGTTTTGGCCCTGCCCTACGGCGTGCTGGCGCTGGCGCTCTCGCTCAGCCTGCTCGCTGGCAACAGCCTGCCGCGTTTCGCGCAGGGACGGGCTGGCTGGGCCGATCTGATCTTGAGCGGCTTGATTTTGGGCTGTCTCTACGTGATCAACACCTGGGATATGCCGGGCTACATTCTGCTCTATGTGGCTGCGCTGCTGGTGCTCGCCAGTCGTTTGGCAGGTTCGCTCAGCGCTATCGACTGGAAAGAGTGCCTGATCGCGATCGCAACCCTGCTAGTAACGAGCATCGCGCTCTTTTTGCCCTTCTACATCACCTTCCGCTCCTTTGCGGGCAGCCAGCCGACCAGCAACATCCCCATTCTGGGCAGAATCACGGGTGTGATCGGCTTGCTCAACACCGACCGCAGCGAGTTATTCAGCTTCCTGCTGATCTTCGCCATTTTCGCGCTGACAATCTTTTGGCTGGTGCTGGCCCAGTGGCCGGGCCTGAAAGCCGCGCTCGAACGCAGCGAAAACGCCGATTGGTTCGAGCAAGGTTTGCGTTTCGGCCCCTTTGTGGTGCTGGCCTGTCTGCTGCTCGGCCCTTTGTTCAATTTCCAATTGCTCTTCCTGCTGCCCTTGGGCCTTTATGCCAGCCTGTTGGCGATCGCCAAGCGCGATACGCCCGCTATGAGCTTCGCTATGTTGGTGGCGGCGCTCGGCTGCTTTATCTGCTTTGGCACCGAAGTGATCTACATCCGCGATGTTTTCGAGGGCTGGCAGCCGCGCTTCAATACGATCTTCAAGTTCTATTATCAAACTTGGCTGATCTGGGGCACTCTGAGCGGATTCGCGCTCTGGTGGCTGTATAGCCAACGCTTCTCCTTCAAGCGTCCGGCCGGCTACATCTTCACGGCCCTCTTTCTGGCCTGTCTCTGGGGCGTGATGGTCTATCCGCAACATATGGCTTTTCGCGCCATCGCCGAGGGCGAGCGCAGCGGCTTAGAGGGCCGCACGCGGCGCGAGGTCACTCCGGCGGGTATCGCTTCGATCGAGTGGCTGCGCAACGAGACGCCCAACGAAGCGGTGATTTTGGAGGCGATCGGCAGCGCCTACGATGTTGAGGGGGTGGGTGCGGCTCAGGTTTCGGCGGCCAGCGGCTTGCCGACCGTGTTGGGCTGGGCCAACCACGAGAGCCAGTGGCGCAACGGCAGCCCCGAGATTATGGCCGAGCTGCCCGTGCGCGAGCAGGCGGTCGAGACGATCTATAGCACGCCCGATATCTTCCAAGCCCGCGAGCTGCTCGATCGCTATAATGTGCGCTACGTCTATATCGGCGGCTACGAGCTGCAGAAGTATGGCTCGATTCCGGGCGCGCTCGACAAATTCGTCCAGCTCGGCAACGTGGTCTTCCAACAAGATGAAGTGACGATCTACGAGATCCGCTAAGTGCTCACCAGCTCGCTCGCGCTTAAGCCGCGAACCCTGTTCCGCTTAGCCTGCCAGTCCATCTGCTCACTTTTTTTCATCATCAGGCGGATGCGCTTCTAGCTCCCATTCGGCTTCTAGCGCGTCCGCCTTCGGCTATCAACATCCTTTCCAAACATTTAGTCTGTAGCCATCGCAGCGAAGCTGCGATCTGCTTGCTGCGCGCAGCAAGCAGCCTTGCTCAAGCCAAGCCGTACTCTGAGCCAAGCCGCACTCGGAGCATGTCGAAGGGTACGGCTTTCTTGATGGCGGGCCGGGGTGCGGGCCAGCTCCCCCTCGCCCGCTTCGCTATGCATACCCAAAAGTCGTGTCGGCAGCAAAAGGCGATCGTTCGCATAGCATCGCGGGATTATCCTTGAGAGCACAGAACGCGGAGACATTCACCCCCTCGCCCGCTTCGCTATGCATTACCCAAAAGTCGTGTCGGCAGCAAAAGGCGATCATTCGCATACCATCGCGGAAGTATCCTTGAGAGCACAGGACGGGTTGATGTTGTATGCGATTTCGCGTAGCGAAATCGCATACAACATCAACATTCACCCCCTCGCCCGCAGTGCGGGAGAGGGGGTCGGGGGGTGAGGGCCCTGCCCTGCTCGGGGCTAGCCCTGTTTAGTAGCCGGAGGCGGACGCGCTGAGGACCGCATGGGGGCTAGACGCCTCTCCGCCATATGAATGCAAAACCGACGGGTCAGCGCCTCTAGCTTCGGAGGCTGATCGATCTACGTTAGCGAATGTTGCGATCTTCCCCAAACTGCGAAGCTGAAATAGTCTAGTTTTGTAATAATTCTGTCGTTATAAACTATATCAATCCAGACACCTTTTTTGCTTGACATCACCTCTGGCCAAGGCTACCATAGATTATGAATTCTCATCAATTCCGCCCTTCTCGGTTCTCCCTTTTTTGACGTATAGCATTTCCGAATACGCCTTCGTTCCGTATTAGCTTTTTCGTTTGATTCAACAGCAAAACCCGCTTTTGGAGCGGCTGTTGAGACGGCGGACTTGCATGAACCGGAAGCTTATCGCCAGCTATGGCGTACAGAAGCGTTTGATCATCTGAGATCGAGCGGTAGTTGCATTATCTGTGAAATCTAGCACAAATGCACGCGGTGGCGCGTATGATGTCGCTGACGACGGCCCAACGTGATATTTTGCGCTTGTTGCTCGACCAAGAAGCTCCTATCTCTACGGCGCTTTTGGCTCAGCAGTTGCGCATCAGCGCTCGCCAAGTCTCCTACGGCCTGCGCTCGATCAAGACCTGGCTGGTGCGCCGCCAGGTCAGCCTCAACAATACGCCCGGCGTGGGTGTGCAACTGATCTGCACGCGTGAACAGCGCTGTCACCTACGCGATGAGCTGAGAACGCGAGCACGCTTCCAGTTGGTCTTGCAGCCCGATCAACGCCAACAGCTTTTAGCCTTGCAGCTGCTGGCCGCCTCCACGCCTTCCACCCTGAATCAATTCCAACACGATCTCGAAGTGGCGCGCGCTACCGTGCTCAAAGATCTCGAACTGCTCGAAGCTTGGTTTGCCCCCTTCCAACTCAGCATCGCACGCCGTCAGCACCGTGGTTTTTGGCTAGAGGGCAGCGAGCTTGCCCAACGCCACCCCTTAGCCGCCCTGTTGTGGGGCGATGCCTCGTTCGAGCACCCGATCGCTTTGATCGACCATACTGGCATCAGTTTCTCTTTGGCCGAAGACGCCGACCTCTTGCCGATCGCTCAACACGCCTATCGACTGGTGGGCCAGATCGATCTGAGCCAAACGCTCGATCTGGTGACCGAGCTTGAACAGCAAGCGGGCGGACGTTTTACCGACGACGCTTTTACGCACTTGGCCCTTATGTTGGCCTTGGCCGATCAACGTCTGCGCGCCCGCAAAGCAAGCGTAACCCTAGAGCGCGAGAGTATCGCTTGGGCCGAGTCCCAAGCACAATATCCCCTGATTCTGGCTATGTTGGGCCAGCTCTGGCCGAACCTCGACCTGCCCGAGCGCCGCGCCGAGAGCGCGCTGTTTACGCTGCAGGCGGCGGCCAGTGGCCGCGACGAGTTGGCGCTCCACGCTTCGCACGAAGATAGTCGCTTCAGCAGCTTGATCGACAACTTTTTGCAGCGTATCGCTACTATTCACAATCTACCCGAACTGGCCAGCGATAAGCTGCTGCGCGACGGCCTGAAGGCCCAAATCGTGCCGGCCTGTTTGCGCGATCACTTTGGTTTATGGGCGCCCAAACACAATAACCCTGAAACCCAAGGCAAACGTTATGCCTTCGAGCGTTCCTTGACTCAGCGGCTCGAGCGCGAGATTGAGACAGAGCTCGGTATGCGTTTGCCGCCCGACGCTCACGACAATATGATGCTGCTGTTGCGCGCTGCGATTGTGCGCGCTCGACCCGATCATGCTCACCGCATTTTGGTGGTCTGTCCGAGCGGCATGGCAACGACCCAACTGCTGGTTGCCCGTTTAAAAGCGCGCTTCCCGCGCCTTGGAACATTTGAGGTCTTGCCTATGCGCGAGCTTACGCCTGCTCGCGTGGCCGAGGCCGATTTGATCATTTCGACCGTGCCGCTCTCGCTGCCCGACGATCTGCCGATCGATGTAATTCAGGTGCATCCAATGTTGAAGAGCGAAAACATGGCCGCCCTGACACAGTGGATCGCTTGGAATGATCCACTTTTGTCATAACTAGCCCGATCTAATCTGTATGATTGAAAGCTGTTTTATAGCTTGACAATGCCATATAGCGCAGATAGGATATAGCTACACACATTTTTGAAATTATCATTTCTCTTTGGCTTGTGCTTTCAGAACTGACAAGCGTAGAGCTCCTGTGGACGCGCAGGGCTAGCGCTAGCATTGTCTTTGAAAGCCTCAGCAGGCCGAGGAAGCTGCATCAGCTTTTGACCCGGGATGAAGGCGTGCAGGACTCACGGTTGGTCGAATCGATCGATGACGATTTCTGACGGGAACAAGTGATTCAAAGGAGAAATCCAATGATACGACAGCGAATCCAAAGCTTCGGTAGCTTTTTGGCTGCAATGGTCGTACCAAATATTGGAGCGTTTATCGCCTGGGGCTTGATCACTGCACTCTTCATCCCAACCGGTTGGATCCCGAACGAAAAATTTGCGACCTTGGTCGGCCCGATGATCACCTATCTGCTACCCATTTTGATCGGCTACACGGGCGGCAAGATGATCTACGATACGCGCGGCGGTGTGGTAGGCGCGGCCGCAACCATGGGAGTGATTGTAGGCGCTGACATTCCGATGTTCTTGGGCGCGATGATCATGGGCCCCTTGGGCGGCTATCTGATCATGAAGATCGACGAGTTTTTGGAAGATCGCATTCCGGTCGGCTTCGAATTGCTGATCAACAACTTCTCGGCTGGCTTTTTGGTCGTTGCGCTTGTGCTGCTCGCCAATGCGATCGTTGGCCCGATTGTGGGCGAACTGAGCGTGCGCTTAGGCAATGCTGTCCAATTCTTAATCGCAGCGCGTCTGCTGCCCTTAGCCGACATCATTATCGAGCCTGCCAAGGTGCTCTTCCTCAACAACGCGATCAACCACGGTATTTTGGCTCCTTTGGGCGTGGCTGAAGTTGCGCGTTCGGGCAAAGCTATCCACTTCCTGCTCGAATCGAATCCCGGCCCGGGCCTCGGCCTGCTCTTGGCCTTCTGGTTCGCTGGGCGCGGCAGCCTGAAACTATCAGCCCCCGGAGCGATGGTTATCCACTTCTTGGGCGGCATTCACGAGATCTACTTCCCCTATATTTTGGCTCACCCGATTATGATCGTGGCGATGTGGGCTGGCGGTATTTTGGCTGACTTCTGGTTTGTGATTATGGGCGCTGGTTTGGTCGCGACTCCTTCGCCCGGCTCGATCTTTGCCTATCTGGCGGTGACCCCTCCTGGCTCGTTTATCGCTGTGCTCGGTGGTGTGCTGCTTGGTACGGTTGGCTCGTTTGTGGTCGGCTCCCTTATTCTACGCGTCTATCCGGTGCGTAGCACGGAAGACGAGGCCGAAGAAGAAACGAGCGAGCAAGAGGTCGGCGTGCCAGCGACCGCTTAGTTGCCCCCTTCCCTCTTCCGACGCTGGGCTTGCAGTTTGTAGGGTCTGGCGTCGGAATCCCTTCAACTAAAAGCTGAAAGGCCTATATTCAAGGAGGAAATAGTATGGCTACTTCAATTCCCGCTGCTCAAGTCGACACGATTATTTTTGCTTGTGAAGCTGGTATCGGTTCGAGCGTGATGGGTGTGAACGCCCTGAAAAAGAAGCTGAAGCAGGCCGGCTTGAAGGTGAACGTCGTTCACAAACCGGTGCGCTCTATTCCGAGCGATGCCAAGGTAGTGATCGCCCATAAAGGTTTGGCAAGCTTCGCACGCGATCGAGCACCCAATGCGGTGGTGATCGCCTTTTCGCAGTTTTTGAACGACCCCGTGTTCGACAAAGTGGTCGATGCCATCAAGAGCGGCGGTGAGATCGAAGGGATATAAACGATGGCAATTCTATCGCTTGAAACGATCAAGCTGCAAGCTGAGGCGCGCGACAAACAAGATGCGATCCGTCAGGCGGGCGAGCTGCTGGTGCAGGCAGGCTGTGTCGCGCCGACCTATGTGAACGGCATGCTGGCGCGCGAGCAAACGATGTCGACCTATCTGGGCAACGGCGTCGCTATTCCGCACGGCCAGCACGAAAATATCGCCGATGTTCGAAGGACTGCCATCTCGGTTTTGCAGCTACCTAATGGAGTGGAATGGGAGAGCGGCGAGCGTGCTTATTTGGTAATCGGCATCGCCGCTAACGCCAATGAGCATGTGGGCGTCTTGGCGAATCTTGCTGAAGTGATCGAAGATGAAGAGGCGACCCAAGAGCTGGTGCGGACCCGCGATCCTCAACTGATCGTCGAGCGTCTGAGCCGAGCCAATCATGCTGACGAAGACGAATAGAACGCCGCTCACAGACTACACGAATCGCGCGATTCGTGTAGTCGCTGCATCGCAAAGGAGGACACCTTATGCAGCAGCTCGATTTGGTTATTCATAATGCGACGGGCCTGCACGCTCGTCCGGCGCGTGTATTTGTTGATCTAGCCAAGCGTTTTCAATCAACCATCAAGGTGAGCAACGGCACGAAACAGGTCAATGCCAAAAGCTTGATCGCCGTTTTGACGCTTGGCGTAGCGCACGGCCAGCATATTTTTGTTGAAGTGAGTGGCGAAGACGAGCAAGAGGCCGCCGAAACGATCGCGCGTGCGGTGCAGGAAGGTTTGGGCGAAGGTGCCGAACACGAGCAGTCTGCTGTGGCTGAGAAGGCTGAGCCAGAGCCAGTGAAAGTGCCTTCTGAAGTGCCTGTTCAAGCCGAGATCGCGCCCAGCAGCGTACAGCAAGCTCCGGCGTCTGGCAAGCAGATTCGCGGCGTAGCGGGCGCGCCCGGAATCGCGGTCGGCCCGATTTTCCGCTTCGAGCGGGCGCGCTACGAGGTCAACGAGCGCTTTGCGGGCGTCGACCAAGAGCAAGAGCGCCTGCGGGCCGCGCTTGAGGCCGCTCAGATCCAGTTGGATACGCTGCGCGAGCAGGTCTTGGCGCGGGCCGACGCCAACGAGGCCGCCATCTTCGAGGTGCATCGCGACATTCTCAGCGACCCAGAGCTGATCGACGAGGTACACGTCGCCATTGCCGAAGGGCGCAGCGCCGCCGAGGCTTGGCAGCTCGCCACCAACCAGCAGTCGGAGGCTCTGGCGCGCTTGGCCGACCGCTTGCTGGCCGAACGGGCCGCCGATGTGCGCGACGTTGGCGAGCGCGTTTTGCGCCTCTTGATGGGCGAAACCCAGCAAGGGCCGCAGCTGCCCGACGAGCCGGTGATCATTGTGACCAGCGACCTCACCCCTTCCGAGACGGCCGGATTCGATCCCGATCGCGTCTTGGGCTTTTGTACGGCGGTTGGTGGCCCCAACGCTCACACGGCGATTCTGGCGCGCGCTTTGGGCCTGCCCGCCGTGGTCAGCGCTGGCCTCGAGATCTTAGAGATCCCCTCCGGCGTGCAGGTTGTGCTCGACGGCACAGCGGGCACCTTGACGGTCGAGCCGGACGAAGCCACGCTGGCCCGGATGCGCGAGATGCAGGCCCGCTACCGCGAGGCCAAGGCGATCGCAGCCCGCTCTGTTAAGCAGCCCGCTATCACGCTCGACGGCACCCGCATCGAGGTGGTCGCCAATATCGGTGGCTTGGCCGATGCCCAGAAGGCGGCTGGCAGTGGTGCCGAAGGCGTCGGCCTGCTGCGCACCGAGTTTCTCTTTCTGGAACGAACCGAGGCGCCCAGCGAAGACGAGCAGTTCGAGGTCTATCGTTCGATCGCCATGGCGCTCGATGGCCTGCCTGTGATCATTCGCACCCTCGATATCGGCGGCGACAAACCGCTGCCCTATATCGATCTGCCCAGCGAAGAGAACCCCTTTTTGGGCGAGCGTGGCATTCGGCTCTGTCTGAACCACCCCGATTTGCTGCAACAGCAATTACGGGCTATCCTACGGGCCGCACCCTACGGACAGTTGCGGGTGATGTTCCCCATGGTGGCCGATGTGGGCGAATTGCGCAGAGCGCGCCGCATGGTCGAGGCGATTCGGGCCGAGCTCGACGCGCCCCAGATCGAAGTCGGCATTATGGTGGAAGTGCCTTCGGCTGCGATTATGGCCGATGTTTTGGCTCCTGAAGTCGATTTCTTCTCGATCGGAACCAACGACCTCACCCAATACACCTTGGCGATGGATCGTACTCACCCGAGTCTGGCTCTGCAAGCCGATGGACTTCACCCCGCTGTGTTGCGCCTGATCGCGCGCACCGCCGAGGCCGCTCACGCCGCTGGCAAATGGGTGGGTGTATGCGGCGAGTTGGGCGCTGATCCGGTGGCGGTGCCGATTCTGATCGGCCTTGGCGTCGACGAGTTGAGCGTAAGCGTGCCAGCCATTCCTACGGTGAAGGCTCAGATCCGCAGCCTGAACATGCTGGAATGCCAGGAGCGCGCCAAGTACGCTTTGCAGTGCGCCACGGCCCAACAAGTACGGGAAGGAAACGAACATGCCATCACCGTTTGAACGCTACCGCTCTCCTGATGAGCCCGTGGCTGAAAAGACATGGGCTTGGAATATGTATGGCTCTGGGGTCGGACAGATCGGGCGCGACGGCAAACCCGAGCTGTTGCCCGTCCCCGAGCCGAACGACGATCAGTTGCTTGTGCGGGTCGATGCGGTGGGTATGTGCTTCTCCGACGTCAAGCTGATTCAGCAGGGAGGCAAGCACCCCAAGCTCTATAACCGCGACTTGGCCCGCGAGCCGACCCGTTTGGGCCACGAGGCGGCCCTGACGGTGCTCAAGGTAGGCGCGAAGCTGCGCGATACGTTTAAGCCCGGCCAGCGCCTCGCCATGCAGCCCGATATCTACCAGAACGGCAAGAGCACGGCCTACGGCTACACCATCCCGGGGGCCTTGATCCAATACCACTTGATCGGTCCGGAGGTCTTGCAGGGCGACGATGGCTCCTATGTGCTGCCGGTCGCTGACCATTTGGGCTATGCGGAGACGGCGCTCACCGAGCCGTGGGCCTGTGTCGAGGCGGCCTACACCCAGCGCCGCCGCCTGACGCCCAAGCAGGGCGGCACGATGTGGATCATCGGGCACGCCGACGACCCGCGCGACTACCGCTTTTCGCGTTATCTCGACGCGCCCGCTACGATCGTGCTCAGCGATGTGCCCGCGGCCCTCAAAGAGCAGATCGCGCAGCAGAGCCAGGCCACGATCATCGAGCGCAACGGCCTGCGACCCGAGCAGTATGCGGCTTTGAGCGAGAAGCTGAGCCAGGGCCAAGGCTTCGACGATATCGTCTTGCTCGATCCGCACTCCGCCGAGCAGGTGACGGAGGCCGCCAAACTGATCGCGCGGCGCGGCACCTTCAATCTGGTGGGGAGCGAGCCGCTCGATGGTCTGCCCGCCATCGATGTGGGGCGTTTGCACTACGACTACACCGCCTATATCGGCAATCCCGGCCCCGAGATCAGCGATTCCTACGGCGAAGAGCGCAACCGTTGTGAACTGCGCGCGGGCGGCGTGGCGCTTTTTGTGGGCGCTGGCGGGCCGATGGGCCAGATGCACGTTCAGCGCGCGATCGAGCTGCGCGATGGGCCGCGCACCATCATCGCGACCGATGTGAACGACGCCCGCTTGGCGGCCTTGCAACGCCTCTTCGGCGACTTGGCCAACGAGCGCGATAAGCGCTTGATCACGCTCAACCCCAACAGCAGCGAGGTGAGCTTGCATGCTCTGGTGCAGCGCGAAACTGATGGGCGCGGCGCCGACGATGTGGTGGTGTGTGTGCCGGTCGCCGCCCTGATGGCCGAAGCTGGCACTATGCTAGCGCCCGATGGCATGCTGGTCTTCTTTGCGGGCGTGCCGAACGGCACCTATGCCCCGCTCGATATCAGTGCGGTCTACCTTCACAACGCTCAGTTCACGGGCACTTCTGGCTCGCGCATCAGCGATCAGGCCCTCGTGCTCGAGAAGACCATAGCTGGCGAGCTTTCGCCCAATCGCTCGGTGGCCGCTGTCGGCGGGATGGAGGCCGCCCGCGACGGGGTGCAGGCCATGATGGAAGGGCGCTACGCTGGTAAGGTGGTGATCTTCCCGCAGATCAGCGGCCTGCCCTTGATGGGCATCGCTGAGCTGAAAGAGCGCTACCCCGACATTGGCGCTAAGCTCGCGCCCGGTGATGTTTGGACCCCGGCAGCCGAGCAGGCTCTGCTCGAAAGGTTCTGGAAGCCATGATCTACACCGTCACGCTCAACCCGGCTCTCGACCGCGAACTGCGCGTGCCCGCGCTGCTGTTCGACGAGGTGCTGCGCGCCAGCGCGACTCGCCTCGACTGGGGCGGCAAGGGCTTTAACGTCTCGCGTATGCTGGCGGCCTTGGGCGTGAAGAGCATTGCGATGGGTTTCGCTGGCGGTCAGGCTGGCCAACAGCTGCGGGCTGGCTTGGCCGAGTTAGGCATCGAGACAGCTTTTGTCGAGGTCGCTGGCGAAACCCGCACCAATGTGAGTATTGTGAATGACGCCGACGGCCACTATATCAAGGTCAACGAGCCGGGACCGCAGATCAGCGCTGCCGAGCAGCAGACTTTGCGCGCCATGCTGCGCGAGCGGGTTCAGCCGGGCGATTGGTGGGTGCTAGCGGGCAGTTTGCCGCCCGGGGTGCCTGCCAGCTTTTACGCCGATCTGATCGAGGATATTCGCGCTGGTGGGGCCTTCAGCGCCCTCGATACCAGCGGCGAGGCCCTACGGCTCGGCTGTGCGGCCCGCCCCGATCTGGTCAAGCCCAACAGCCGCGAGTTGAGCGAGCTGAGCGCCCGGCCCGTGACCAGCCTAGAGGAGCGGGTCGCCGCCGCCCAAGCATTGGAGGGCATACGTTATGTGGCGGTGTCGATGGGGGCCGAGGGCGCGCTTCTGTGCGTCGATGGCAAGGCATGGCAGGCTCTGCCGCCCAAGATCGAGGAGGCCAACCCGATCGGAGCGGGCGATTCGATGGTGGCCGGACTGGTGTGGGGCCTGAGCCAAGGTGATCCGCTTGAGGCCTTGGCTTGGGGCGTGGCTTGTGGAGCGGCGACCGCCAGTAGGCCTGGTACCTCCGTTGGCTCTGCCAAGCAAGTCGAACAACTGCGTGAACAAGTCGTAATCTGTGCGCTTTAAAGTGATCTTGAAGATACGGGCAGGAATCGCGTCTGATTCCTGCCTTTTTATGCCCAATATGTGAAAAAATGTGCATAAGTGCTAGAGAAATATTAAAAGAGTATCAACTCCACTTATAAGGGTGGAAAATCCTCTTGCATCGAAACGAGAAGGATATTATACTAAGGGTGTCTATTCTGTAACAGTGTCGTTACAGCAGATAAGCGCAAAGGAGGCGCTCGCGTTATGATTACGAAACAAGTTATTAATCAAGACAAAGTGCGTGTAACTTTCTCTATGCCTGCATCTATTTGGGCCGATACCATCCACCTGGTTGGTGATTTCAACCAGTGGAGCAAAACTTCTACCCCGTTAATCCTAGATGATAATGGTTGGCATGCATCCATAGAGTTGGAAGCAGGGCGCACTTACCAGTATCGGTATCTGGTTAATAATGAAGAGTGGCATAACGATTGGAGGGCTGATCACTACGCGCCAAACGAGTTCGGCGGTGACAACTCCGTTGTTGATACCACCTTGCTTGGTTTAAGCCCACGGCGTCGTTTTAGCAACAGCGCTGACTAACTCAAGCATACGTAATCACCAATATATGCAGAGGAGCGTTTGAACGCTCCTCTTTTCTTTATTCTGATACTAAATCCGTTTAAAGGCTTATGTTCTGGCGACACATGAAAACGAAAAGTCGGAGAAAGAAGAGGCAAGTTCCACATTTAGTATGAATAGCCTTCAAAGCCTACAAACGTTGTTGCTTGGGGGGCGCTTTCGAGGCACAGCCGGCTGGCCGCCTGTGGCGACGGGCAGGCCGTTGGTAGCCGTAGGCGGACGCGCTACAGACCTTCTTTGAGGGAGAGACGAGGCCGCCAGAGCGCAGAACACAGCAAATGGATGTGCTATTAGGCGCGAAATGAGTGCACAATTGACGATTCGGCCATTAGCCTTTAGGATACGAACCAATCAGGTTCTAGCAATGATTGTTCACGTTTTAGAAATGAGCAATAACATATTATGATCATCGTATTAGATTTTGGTGCGCAGACGGCTCAGCTGATTGTGCGACGTGTGCGTGAGATCGGCGTCTACTGCGAACTGTTACCATATGATGCCAGCGTAGAGAGCATTATGGCGCACAACCCGCAGGGCATCATCTTGTCTGGCGGCTACAACAGCGTCTACGATCCGGGCGCACCTCAGCTTCCTGAATGGCTGCTGACGACCAAGCTGCCCGTGCTGGGCATTTGTTACGGCATGCAAGCTCAGTGTTTGGCTCTGGGCGGTCGCGTGGTACGGGCCGATCAGCGCGAATACGGCCATGCCGACCTAGAGGTGCTCGACTCGAACGGCCTGTTCGAAGGTACCCCGAGCAATCAGCCCGTTTGGATGAGCCACGGCGATAGTGTCGAAGCACCTCCGCCCGGCTTCCGCATTTTGGCGCGCAGCAGCAACACTCCTTTCGCTGCGATCGCCGACGACAAGCGCCGCTGGTACGGTATTCAGTTCCACCCCGAAGTTGTGCATAGCGCCTATGGCCGCAATCTGATCGAAAACTTTGTAATCAATATCTGCAAGGCGACCGCCGACTGGCAGCCCGCCAACTTTGTGGCCGAGGCTGTCGAGCGCGTTAAGCAGCAGGTGGGCGATGGCCGCGTTTTGTGTGCGCTCTCGGGCGGCGTCGACTCGGCAGTGGCGGCCCTGTTGATCCACAAGGCGATCGGTGACCGACTGACCTGTGTATTCGTCGATACAGGTTTGCTGCGCTTGGGCGAGGCCGATCAAGTTGTCGAAACCTTCCGCAACCACTTCCATATCGATCTGGTTACGGTGCGCGCGGGCGAAGAGTTCCTCTCGGCCTTGGCTGGTGTAACAGATCCCGAACGCAAGCGTAAGATAATTGGAGAGAAGTTCGTGCGCATCTTCGAGCGCGAAGCGCGTGCGATCGCGGCCGATGGCAAGGGCAGCTTGGACTTCCTGGCCCAGGGCACGCTCTACCCCGATGTGATCGAATCGAGCGCTCCTGATCGCCAAAAGGGTGTTACGATTAAGACCCACCACAACGTCGGCGGTCTGCCTGCCGATATGCAGATGAAACTGGTCGAGCCGCTGCGTTATATGTTTAAAGACGAAGTGCGCGCCGCCGGTCTGGAGCTTGGCTTGCCTGAAGATTGGGTCTGGCGCCACCCCTTCCCCGGTCCGGGCTTGGCTGTGAGAATCGTAGGCGAGATTACGCCCGAGCGCGTCGAGACGCTGCAGAAGGCTGATGCGATCTACTTGGAAGAGCTGCGCAAAGCTGGTCTCTACCGCTCGACACAGCAGGCTTTCGCGGTGCTCTTGCCCGTGCGCAGCGTGGGTGTGATGGGCGATGGCCGCACTTATGCCGACACCATCGCTATTCGCGCGATTACAACCGAAGATTACATGACCGCCGACTGGGCGCGCCTGCCCTACGACCTGTTGGCTCGTGTGAGCTCGCGCATTGTGAACGAGGTAGCGGGCGTCAATCGAGTCGTCTACGATATCTCTTCGAAGCCGCCGGCGACTATCGAATGGGAGTAGGCTCGAACGTCGACTGAGAACGAACAGGGAAACTGTACGCAGGTGGTTGTGTAAACATTGCACAACCACCTGTATGCTATTTTGGAACCTATGTGGAGCTTGGAATAGCTGTTTGGCTTCTAGGTCATACCAAATCTGTTTAAAGACTTGCGCTCTTGTAAGGCAAACATAGTCATGTTCCACTCTGCCGAAGGCCAAAAATAACATTATCGGATTTCGTATCATACTTGTGCGATTGGGAATAAAGTATGGTACTCTCGGGTTGATCATCTCGCTTATACATCAATCGATCTGGAAGAGGTATGCAGAGTCAGAGAGAGAAATTAGCTAAGCCCTTTGCGCAAGTTTGGACCGAAGCTGACTATCGTGCCAGCGCGCCTGCCAAACTGATTGTATGCGGCGAACATGCCGTTGTGTATGGTCAACCCGCGATTGCAGTAGCACTCAGCGATATTCGCGCCCGCAGCGCCCTCTCGTGTGGCCCGCGCGGAAGCGGCCCGCAGATCATCGCTCACGATCTGCAGACGGTTTGGAATCGCGAGACCGCTGCCGATAATCCGCTTTTGCAATTGGTAGAACGCACCCTCGAGCAGCTTGAAGTCGCCGAGCGTGACCTCGAGATCAGTTTTAGCTCCGAGATCCCGATCGCCAGTGGCATGGGCAGCGGCGCGGCGATCGCCACCGCCTTGGTGCGCGTGTTGGCGGCCTATGCCGGGCGCGAGCTTCGTGCGGGCGAGATCTCGGCCATGGTGTACGCCAGCGAACAGCGTTTTCATGGCACGCCGAGCGGCATCGATAATACCGTTGTAGCCTACGAGCAGCCGATCTGGTATCAGCGCCCGCCCGCGCAGCCCGATGGAACCCGCCCAGCGCCCTCGATCGAATCGTTGCAGATCAGCGCGCCGTTTAGCATTCTGATCGGCGATACGGGTATTCGCAGCGCGACTCATCGTCCGGTCGGCGCAGTGCGAGAGCGTTGGCAGAAGCAGCCCGAGCGCTACAACCGCTTGTTCGATCAAATCGGTGCTATCTCTGCTCAGATTCGCAGCTGCTTGGCTTCGGGCGATCACAAGGCTTTGGGCGCTTTGCTCGATGCTAACCAAAAGCTCTTGGTGCAGATCGGCGTCTCCTTGCCCAAGCTCAATCAGTTGGTGCGCGCGGCGCGCAACGCAGGCGCTTTGGGGGCCAAGCTTTCGGGCGCGGGATGGGGCGGCGTGATGTTTGCCTTGGTAACGCCCGAGAGCCGTGATGCGGTGCGCCAAGCTCTGCTCGATGCGGGGGCGGCGCGGGTTTTAGAGACGCTTGTTGGTGTGCCTTCGTAGCTCTGGAAGGGGAGAGCTTTCTAGAGCGGGTGGATACACTGCGCTGATATCATGCTCATCCACTCGCTAAAGGATGATGTGCGACTATGGCCATCTCAGTAGATCCATCAGCAACCAATTGGCAGACTGAAGCGCGAGTTATGGCCTGTGTGGGCTATAATCCGCTTTCGCAACGTTTAATTCATACGGCGGCTCGTTTAGCCCAAGCCTTCCAAGGCCGCCTGTACGTTGTGCATATCGCTCGTGAAGAGAGTACAGCGCCCGGCTACCTTGCGGTGCTCAATCAGAATCTTGAGCTAGCTCGCCAGCTTGGAGCAACCGTCTTGCAGGAACAGGGCGATAACGTGCCGCTCTGTTTGGCTCAGGTCGCCAAACAACATAACATCACCCATATCGTTATGGGCGAATCGGCGCGCAGTCGACTCGAAGAGGTTATGCAAGGCTCCTTAGTTCGCCAAATTTTGCGTGCTAGCACTGGAATCGACCTCTATATTGTCGCCGATCAAGCCTAGGTGAGGACGCGTGGAACACATTGCCAATCTAACACTCACGCCCCAAGCGAAATGGGATGCCGAACGAAAGATCGCCTACCTTCAAAGTGGAGCACACGGCCCGGTTGTTGTTTTGTTGCACGGCTGGGGAGCCTTTAAAGAGCTGTGGTGGAGCACGCTCTGCGCGCTAGCCCCGCACTATCGTGCCTATGCCCTCGATATGCCCGGTCACGCCGCCTCGCAGGTTGCCGGCGATTGGTCGATGGCGGGCATCGCCAAGTGCATCGCCGATTTTTGCGATGGTCACGGCCTCAAAGAGATCTGTTTGGTCGGCCATTCGATGGGCGGAAATATCGCCTTGCAGTTGGCGCTCAGCCGCCCCGATCTGTTGCGCAGCTTAGTCTTGGTCGATGCCGTCGCCGATGGTCAAGCCCTGCCGCGTTACGTCGGCACCTATGTGCATCCGACCTTTGGCTGGCCCGTGCTACGCTTTGCAAAGCTGATTCAATCTATGTTGCGGCCTTTGGGCGATCTTGTTCCGCATATGCACGGCAATGGTTGGGTACGCCCCTTTTTACGCCGTATCGCCTTCTCTTCGCGCCACGACGCCCTGAACCTGCACACGCTCTTACGCGGCATGTTCGCTAACCCGCTGGGCGAGGCAGCCCGATCGCTTCAGATACCGAGCTTGGTGATCAGCGGGCGCTTCGATTCGGTGGTGCCCGCTTCCGAGGCGCGCCGCATCGCCTCGCTCTTGCCCAATGCGCGTTATGCCGAGCTGCCCTGGGCCATGCACAACCCGATGGACGAGACGCCTGCGGCTTTTGAACGCCTGCTGTTAGACTTTCTACGCGAGCGCTCTAAGGCTGACTAAGCGATTTAGCACTCTGCTGCGCAATCCACATTTATTGGCGGAATGCTCTTAACCTCCCATTCGATCCTTGGCGCGTCCGCCTTCGGCTATCAGATGGGCAAATCTGCCCTCATCCCCGACCCTTCTCCCGCATTGCGGGAGAAGGGAGCCCGGGCGTGCTCGGCTTTTGCGCTGATACCCTACGAAAGCCAGTGTTTGCCAGCAGCACTTCGCTTGCAGAGACGAAGCTTTGCTGTGCCATGCTGGTCGGCGCAAACCGCGAGGGCAGCGCCGCAGGCGAGACGCCTGTTTTGTGGGGCGGGATGTTGGTAGCCGTAGGCGGACGCGGTTCGAGCCTTTTGGAGAGGAGTGGCACTAACCGTCAGAGCGAGGAACAAAAACGGGGCTTTCCAAAGTAGGAAAGCCCCTTGCAATATAGCTTGAGTTAGCGCTTAGATAACCGCCTCGCCCTTCAATGCGAAACCGATCGCCTCTTGCAGATTGCGAATGGTGATGATCTCGTTGAAGTCGGCCTCTAGATGCACCAAGGTCTGGGCGACTTCGCTGCTGATGCCGCTTAAAATCACTCGAGCGCCAAGCAAACGCGCGGCTTGGGCTACACGCACCAGCGCGTCGGCCACTTGGGTGTCCATAATCTTCACGCCAGTAATGTCGAGAATCGCCATCTCGGCCTGATGGGTGCTGATGCCTTCCAGCAGGGTTTCCATAATCTGTTGGGCGCGCTCGGTGTTGATGGTGCCGATGATCGGCATGGCAACCACGCCCGTTGCGAGCGGAATCAGTGGGGTCGAGATTTCGCGCAACAGATCGTTTTGGGCGTTGATGATCTGTTCTTGCATTTGATCGCGCTCGGCTTTTACGCTTAGATACTCCCTAAGATCGATCGCGATCGCTCCGTACCATATTTCGTTACTCTGTTGCATTGGTAAGCTGAAGGCGATCGCATCGACATCGATTTGCTCGCCATTTTTGTGCCAGAAGACGTCGAAGGAGCGCACCATGCCCTCGCTGTTCAGCCTGCTCATAATTCGCTCTTCTTTTTCGGGTGTGACCTCGACATAGGTCGAGATCGGCATGCCGATCAGGGTGTTTGGCTCGTAGCCTAACACGGTATGAGCACTGGGGTTTGCATAGGTCACTATGCCGTCGCTGCGCCAGAAGATGATCGCATTGGGCGAGCGGTCGATCACCGTCTTCATGGCTTTGATTTCGTTGGAATAGTTGTAAAGGGTGCGGATATCGAGCAGCAGAATCAGATAGCCGCTGATCTTACCTTCGGCATCGTGCTGCGCGATACAACGCGTACTAATGCGATAGGGAGTAGTTTCGTAAACGTAAGAGAGTGTTCCTTCCCAGCTTCCATCGGCCTGTAGACGCGTTTGAATCTGTTCCGTGGCCTTGATTTGTTGGATCAACTCAACTTGTATTGCGTTTGAAGCTTCTCCAAAGGCGCTCTTGAAGGCTGGATTAGTTTCAAGTACCACGAACTCTTGATCGGTACGGATCAGCGCCTCCCAGGCGTGTTCTGTCACGAGGCGATAGCTCTCTAAATCATTGATTCGCTCGCGGAGACGTTCGTTTTCGGCTTGAAGTTGTGCAATTAGGCTAGACGAGTCTGTCATATGGCTAACTCACTTGGAATGTTAGACAGGAATGATAGTGTTAGGATTGGAACCGTTATAGGAAAAGAATTGTTATGCTGCTCCAATACGATTATTAACAAGAAAATAGAGTTTTTATTGATTGATTTTATAATGAAAATGGTATTTTGATTTGAAATATGCTTGTTAAACTCGCTTAAAACAACAAAAAATCGTGTCTGCTAGCATCATAGTATATCTGAGAGCAGAAACCAATATCAATGGCCTATTAATTGTTGTAATTTAAGTAAATTATCTGAAATTAACGCTTGCGGCGCCACCACCAGAATGTGGTTTCGCGCTGGGCGACTTCGTTGGGAGAGGCGATCGGCTGATAGGAGGCGATCAACAGCGCGAGCAGGAAGATGTGGAAAAGTACGCCGATTAACAGTACCAGCCAAGCGGGGATCGGGCCGATTGCGACGCGTTCGTAGAGCACGCTCAACGAGGTTGTGGGGAAGGGGTGGATCCAGACCTTGACCAGCCAGCTAAGCAGTAGCACGCCGAAGATCCAGAGGTAGTTGCGGCTGAGGCGACGGCCAAGGGCCTCCCAGATGCTGATCGTAAAGCGAGGATGCAGCAGTTCGTTCGCCAACAGCTTGCGCCAGTTGACCGAAGGGATATTTTGGTCGGGCGTTAGCATTTCGGCGAAAAACTCGGTCTCCATCAGACGTACTCGGGCACGCCATAGGTCATAGAAGCGGTAGCGGCGCGCTTCGATAAACAAGAAGAAGAGGATCAGCAGCGAATTGAGCAGAATCATCACATGGGTGTTGTCGGCGCTGCTAAAGGTGAAAGATAAGGTGGTGCCTGTGGTGAGGACCGCCCAGTTGGTGGTGCCATCGAGGCGAGTGCGCCACGTGTTGGCTCTGCCGATCTCGCCACGATAGAGGTGTACTAAGGCGGTGTTGAATTCGCTCGCTGTTAAGCTTCGGGTTGTGGTTGTTTCGCTTTTTGTTTCGGCAGCACTCATCGCTCATCCTCTTTGACTTCCCGACGCCATGCGGATGGCATGTTAGCGCGGCCCGTTGTTGCAGCCCGATGAAACGGAAGGAGCTTAAACAGCCATCCTTTTGCTCTTTGATCGCTGTTTGTCTAGCGGATGGGATTGTATTTAGGGTATTGACGATGCTTTAAATCTTTTTTAGTGTACCACGAGCATATTCTCTCAGCAAGCGTGGGCGCGAGCGCTTGGCTTTGTGGGGAGAGCTGTTGATAGCCGAAGGCGGACGCGCTAGCCGCCTTTTTTGGGCTAGAGACCAAGCCGCTTGCTAGGAGTGAAGCGTGCTGGATGTGGTATTGAAAAGCGGGCTTTGGGCGAATTCGGTTGGGCGATACGTGTAAACAGCTGTTGTGAGAGCGAGAGACAACGATGTCGCGACGAGCGCACTGTGTCTCTCGCTTTGAAAAAGAACGCCTGCAACTGCGGCTAGCTTGTGTTATTCTTCTTCAGGAAGGTGTGGAACGAGTTGGGGTGGAAGTTCGTGGGCCTGCTTTACATTGTGTTCTATAAGCAGATTGTGGCGCATTTGGGCCATATCGATCAGGTGGCTGCGCTCGTGACTGATGATCCAGTTGCCCTGATGGGTGAGCGGAATGATGCCGTAGACCTCGTGTTTGCCGACTCGGTGCCAGGCGGCGTTGGTGAGGCCGCGTAGCAACGAGAGTGTGCGCCCACGCGACTCGCGAAAAGCTTCAAGCACTTCCTCGCTAGATTTGTAGCGGTATGGCTCGGCTTCGGCAAGGTGAGGCGGATTGTAGTCGGAGATGACTGGGCTGTTGGTTTCGAGAATCAGCCAGGCGCGTTCGCGAAAAACTTCGTCGAAGGCGATCAGGTGGCCGACCATCTCTTTGAGCGAGACATTGTATGGCCCAGCCGGTGCAGAGAGAATCTCTTCAGAAAGGCCGTCGAAAAGCCGTTCAATTACGTTGGCGGCGCAGCCGAGCAGCCCCATAATGCCGTGTGGACCGCGTGTGCCCATAGCGTCGTTACAGGTGAAGGGCAGAAAGCCTTCGCGCACGGTGCCACAGAGCAGACAGGCTTCTGGGCCAGCTCCTTCATAGAGTTCGCCGCAACTTGTGCAGATAGCGAGATCGCCCAGTTCGTCGAAGCGCAGATCGCGCCCTTCGCTCAGCGCTTGCGATGCGCGTTGCAGGAGCGTATACAACAACGAATTGATTTTTGTTACCTTACCGGTCATGACCGTTTGTGGTTCAAGACCGGTAAGGGCTTGTTGGATATTTTTAGCACAGTTTGCAACTAAGTGCGATTTGCGAAAAGCTAGCTCGGCCCGAATTCGTTTGACGTTACTGGCGGCTTCAAGCAAGCGTGCGATATTATACAGTCGCTCGTGGCGCGCCTGAACGGCCCAAGCGTGATAGGCGGTAAAGCCTAAACTTAAGTCGCATAACGAACGTTGTAAAGATGTGTTATCGATCATACAATTTACTTCCCTTCTCCTTCACATCCAATGCTGTTCAGGAGTTGGTAGGAAGGTTTTAAAGGTTTGGTACCTTTCCTTGCCCTAACGGGCTTAAGATGCAAGCCCTGAACGGAATAGTATCAGCCTTTGTTCGTTCAAAAGCTGTGTGTAGCAGATATTGTACCCTAGGTTTATAACCATGCAAGGGATAGTGAGAATCTTATGAGCTCAGCAGACAACAAGCGTGGCGTTTCTCTCCCAGATGCGATCTATGAAGCGATCGCAGCGAGCTTTCCCGATCGAGAGATCGGCCCTTTGGAAGCGACGTTTGGGGGTTATTCGAATGTGAGTGTGCTTGTTCCGCTTAACGAAGAGCGCATCATCGCCAAGATCGCTCAAATGCCCATTAAGCAGCTCGATGTGCGCCACGAGGCCACGGTTTTGCGTTTTATCGAAGGTCGTGGCTTGCCCGCCCCTAGTTTGATCTCTTTTTACGAGGCGCCCGACTTCTGCATCGAGTTTCTGACGTTTATTGAAGGGATCAATGGCATGCACTTCTTCAGTCAAGAGCAGCGCCGTTTGCCCGAACTGTATGCTGCGGTTGGGCAGGTCTTGGCCCATGTGCATCAGCAGGAGGCTAGCGAGCTTCCCGCTGAGTTTCAGTTGCGCGAGCGCTACGCCCAAGTACACGAGCAGCTGCCAAGCCTCGGCCTGCCATCGGCCATCGAGCGCGAATTGCTGACGGCCTTAGAGCACCCGGTCTGGGAGGAGCCTGCCAACTGTTTGGTACACGGCGATGCAGGGATACACAATTTGCTCTGGGATGGTCAGATGCGCGCTCTGCTCGACTGGGAGTGGAGTGGCTGCGGCTCGCCGCTCTTCGATATCGCTTGGAACCTCTGGACGATGCGCTTCCGTTCGCTGGAGCCGCGTATCACCTATGATTTTTTGACCGCCTATCAAGCGATTGCACCCCAGCCAATTCAGGCCAAGGCAGATGCCTTACGCGCTTTGGCGCTCAGCCATATCGCCTTTATTTTGACGCGCAGCGAGCCGGGGAGCTGGGCACGGGCCGAATGGGAGCGTCGCGCGCTGGCGAGTTTCGATTTCGCTTTTCCCGATATCGAAGCATAAAACGTTCGAGCTTTGCTCTAAGCTAGGGCAGCTTTGAAAGCCTCTTATAGAATGAAAAATTGGCATTACAGAAACGACAAGCCATGTTATACTAATGATTACTCACCTAAATAGAAGACGGCAACGATGGGTAAGCTTCCAGCACAAATCGGAAACTACATACTCGATAAACAAATAGGCCTAGGCGCTTCAAGTGAGGTCTGGCTTGCGCATCATCATCACTTACCGCAGCGCAAAGTTGCCATCAAGATCCTGATGTCGTTCGATGATGATTCGCATGCCCGCTTCCAGCGCGAGGCCAATATCGCTTCGCGTCTGCGCCACCCTAATATTGTCGAGCTTTTCGATTATGGAAAGTACGATCCGTTCTATTGCACGATCTATCAGTTTATCGAGGGTTGCAGTCTCGAAGACTATATCAAACGTCATGGCAGTGTCGATCTGAACTTCGCCCTTTCGATCTTCCGCGATACAGCTCAAGCGCTCGACTATGCGCACAGCCTCGATGTGATCCATCGCGACGTATCTCCTAGCAATATTTTGCTTGAAGATGCGACAGGGCGCGCCTATTTGACCGATTTCGGTATCGCGCGCGAGCCTAAAAGCCCATCGCTGACCTTGCACGATGCGATTATGGGCACGCCCGGCTTTTGGTCGCCCGAACATCTACAGTCGGCCCGTTCGGTCACTCGCCACTCAGATATCTTCAGTTTGGGTGTGGTTTGGTACTACGTGCTCTGCGGTAAAATGCCGTGGGACGAGATTCCCGACTCGCCTCATTCGGTCTTCCAGCCGCCGATCTCGTTGCGCCAACGCGGCGCTAGATACGCGCCAGCCGTGCTCGATCGGGTCTTCCAAACCATGCTGGCCGTCGACCCGCTCAAGCGTTATACCAGTGCCCAAGCCGCTTTCGAGGATATCGAGCGCATTTTGATACGCCACTCGAAAAAGACCGAGATCATGAACAAAGATGTGGTCGCGGGCTTGTTCGAAGACGATATCACCCTCGAAGAGTTTACCAGCGATCCGGTCGAGAACGCGCTCGGCCCAGACTGTTTGCGCGCGCCCTTGATCAAAGCCCAAGAGCGCGGTCTTGATCTGGCGAAACCCGAAACAGTCACCGAACTGCTGAACGCTTGGTCGAAGGAAGGGCGACTACGTCGGCCTTATTTAGGGCGACTCGCTAATCTGCATCGGGTCGAAAACCGCAATATCTACTTTTATGAATTGCAGCTCTTGTTTGAGCAGCGCGACGAGCCGACCCTGATTCACGAGCCTGACCACGAAGGCAAAGACCTTCCGCTTGAACGCGAACCGAAGCTCTGGCATATTAAGCTGCCTCCGCCCAAGCATGTGGCCGATGAGCAGAGCGGCGATGAAACTATCCCCGGCTCGGTGCGAGTCGTCTCGTGTTCCAGCTGTAGTGGCAAAGGCAAGATCGTCTGTACTTACTGCAAAGGCAATCGTGTTATACCCATGAGCGCTTCGCTTGAGACAGCTGGCCTAACAAAGGCGGTTGGTTCAAACCAGACGGGTGGGAGCGTAAGCGGCATTGCGACGACTTCGGCTGATAGCTTGACGATGCCTCCTATGGAGGTTCCTTGCCCGCACTGCGATGGTCGCGGTGGCTTAACCTGCGAAACCTGCCAAGGCCTTGGGCGTTTGCTCGAGCGTAAAATCTTCCATTGGGCACGTAAGGCTTGGAGCGATGTGGGACGCGATCCGTTGCACAACGAGCGCCACGCATCGACGCTTGCCAAGTGCGAGCCACAGCTGATCTATAACGAAGAGTCGATCGATGGGATACGTCCCGAATGGGAGATGTTGCCCGTTTTGCGTGAACTGATCAACCAAGCCAAGCAAGAGATGGACGAAAACGCGCGCATTGTGCGGGGTCAATTGGTTGTGAAGTTTGTGCCATCGACCGACATCTTTTTTGATATCGGCGAAAGCGATAAACACGCGTCCGACGGCGTTCGTGAGCACAGCCTCACGGCCTATGGCTTTGAGAACTACATTCCTAAAGACTGGACCTTCCTCAATTGGGATCGGATCTGGCTCTACTTTGGTGGTGGCTTCCTGTTGCTGGTTACGATCTTTTCCTATCTGTTCGCCTATTTTACCTAGGCGCGACCGTAACAAGCACCTTCAAAGCTCGAGACGATGCCCAAGCTACTTCTTGTGATACGGAAGAGACGATGACGAAACATCTGGCTGCCTTGCCGAATGTGCAGCTTGATCCTACAATTCCGGTGCCGCTCTATCATCAATTGTATGAAGGTATCCGTGTCGCGATTTTATCGGGACAACTGCGGGCTAACTCGCGTTTGCCTTCATCGCGCGCGCTCGCCGAGGAGTTCGGCATCTCGCGCAATACCGTGCTCGAAGCTTACGCTCAGCTCTTGGCCGAGGGCTATGTCGAGAGCCAAACAGGTTCGGGCACCTATGTGGCTCAATCGATCCCCGATACGATTTTGAACCTGCGCAGCGCACCCAGCAACAGCGAAGGCAAGCCGGTGCGTATGCCCTCGCAGCGCGGCAAAATGCTGGCCGCCACCTCGGTTAGCGTCGCACGCGAGAGCGGCCCGACGCGCGCCTTTCAGGCCGGCATTCCAGCTTTCGAGACCTTTCCCTTCGAGATCTGGTCGCGCCTGATGGCACTGCACTGGCGTCAGCCACCGACCGAGCTTTTGACCTATGGCGATCCAGCGGGTTATATGCCTTTGCGGGTTGCGATCGCGGACTACCTGCGCGCCGCGCGCGGGGTGCGCTGCACGCCCGAACAAGTCATTATCGTGGCTGGCTCGCAGCAGGGTCTCGACCTCACCACGCGCGTCTTGCTCGATATCGGCAACAGCGCCTGGGTCGAAGATCCGGGCTATATGGGCGCGCGCGGCGCCCTGCAGAGCGCTGGCACCAAGCTGATCCCCATCCCGGTCGACCAAGAGGGCTTGCGGGTCGATTACGGCGTCGAACACTTCCCCAAGGCGAAGCTGGCCTACATCACGCCCTCGCACCAATTCCCCTTGGGCGTCACCATGAGCCTGTCTCGCCGTCTGGCGTTGCTCGAATGGGCTAACCGCGAGGGCGCTTGGATCTTGGAAGACGACTACGATAGCGAATACCGCTACACCGGTCGTCCCTTGCCCGCCTTGCAAGGGCTCGACACCCACAACCGCACGGTCTACTTGGGCACCCTGAGCAAAACGCTCTTCCCCTCGTTGCGGCTCGGCTACTTGGTGGTGCCGCCCGATCTGGTCAACCCCTTCGTTTCGGCCAAAGCGCTGGTCGATCGTCACGCCCCTTCGGTCGAGCAGGCCGTTTTGGCGACCTTTATGACCGATGGCCACTTCGAGCGCCATATTCGCCGTACTCGCGTGCTTTACGCCGAACGGCAAGCCATGTTTTTAGAGGCGGCCAAACAGCATCTCGATGGCCTGCTCGACGTGCGAGCCTCCGAATCGGGCATGCATTTGATCGGCTATTTGCCAGAAGGCATCAGCGACCAAGTTGTCTCGCGTATGGCGGCCGAGCAGGGTCTTGAGGTGCAGCCGCTCTCGGCCTATAGTTTGCAAGCTGAGGTTCCCTCTGGGCTGGTTTTGGGCTACACCGCCTTCACCCAAGCCGAGATTATCGACGGGGTGCGCCGCCTTGCAACGGTGCTACGGGCTGCTCAGAAAGAGGCGCAGCTCTTCCCTTCGCCCTAACACGCTGCGATTTCCAGCTTTGAGGGCGCGCCGATACCTTAATGACGACACCGAGTTCGGCTCTGCCGAAGGTCAAAAGCTCTCTTTTGTTGGAAGGGCTGTTGGTAGCCGTAGGCGGACGCGCTAGCAGCCTTCTTTGAGGGAGAGATGCCGCCGCCATATGAACCAGCAATGATGCTAGAACAAGGAAAAAGAAGCCTGCTTCACAGAGGAGCAGGCTTCTTGTTGGGGACTATTCCCACTCGAGCACAACACCCATAATCGAACTGCGCTTGTGCAAAACCAATTCGTAGGCTTGTTGGGCTTGTTTGATCGGGAAGCGATGGCTGATCAGGGGCAAGGTTTGCAGTCTGCCTTGGGCGATCAGATCGAGCGTGGCGTTCATACGCGGGCGGGTCCAGCCCGAAGGGGCGTGCAGCGATAGCTCGCCGAAACGCAGCTTTTGAATGTCGATCAGGCCGTGCGGCCCGTTGAAGCCCGCCGAAACCAGGTGTCCATCGTGGCGCATCAGCGACATCCAAGCGTTGATCTCGTTGACCGAGCCGACAGTGTCGACGAAGACCTGCACACCCTCGGAGGCCCACTCGCGCGCGACGGCTTGCGCATCTTGGTTGCGGCTGTTAACGCGCAGATCGCCCTCTTTGGTCTCGAAGAGCGCCAAACGGTTGTCGTGGCGGCCGAGCAGCATCACACGTGCGCCGCGATCTTGCAGAGTTTGGGCCGCCCATTGACCGACCAGACCATCGCCCAACACCACGGCGGCATCGCCAGCCTGCAAGCTGGGGCGCATGCCGCAGTTGTAGCCGACTTGGGTCAGCACCAAGCCGCTGAAGGCGACCGGATCGATGTTGTCGGGCAGGTGCCAGACCTGCGATTTATGGGTGACGGCCGGAGAAATGTGCCCGCCCGTGCTAGAGACCATATCTTTGACGCCCGAGACGCTGGCGAAGACCCGATCGCCGATCTTAAAGCCTTCGACCGCCGATCCGACCCATTCAACGACGCCGACTTTTTGGTAGCCCGGCACATGCGGGAAGGGCGAGGGATCACCTTCTTTGAGGGGTGTTTCGCCATTGAGACGCTCGGCCCGAATGAACGAACCCTCGGTGCCAGAGCTGATCCAAGAGTGGGTGACGCGCACGACCAGATCTTCAGGCCCCGGCTCGGGGATCGAAACTTCGTGGAGTTCGACCTGCTCTTTGGCGACGGCTACAACAGCAAACGCTTGCATACGATACCTATCCTTGCACTATTTGGATTGAACTATTCCGACGTCTGGGCATCTTGTTGTTGAAGCTGTTCTGCCAGTGCGAAGGCGTCGTCCTGTGGCTCGTAGCCCAGAATCTCTCGTGCTTCGCTAATGTCGAGATGCTTGTAACGGTTGTTAGATAGCCCATGAAAAATTCCAAAACGGAGCGAATCGAGCGCTTCGATCGCGGCGTGGATCAAGCGCGATGTATCGTCCAGGGTGATCACGCAGTCGAGGATCGAATTGCCGGGCCGCAGATCGGGGTGGTCGCGTGGGGCAACCCAGCCAAAGCGCAGACAGAGGGCCGAGAGACCGTGTTGGTCGGCGTAGAGCCGTGCCAGCGCTTCACCCCAGACTTTGCTTGCGCCGTAGAGATTGGGCGGGCGCACCGGCATCGAAACGTGCACTTGAACATCGTTGGGGTAACCGCGCACCGTATTGATGCTGCTGGCATACACGATCCGGCGACAACCAGCTTGACGAGCCGCCTCGAATATGTTGTAAGTGCCGATAATATTGTTGGGCAGAACGCTCTCCCATTCTGCGTACACACGCCGATCAGCGGCGAGATGCACCACAGTATCGATACCGTGGCAGGCTTCGCTGAGCGCGTCGAGATCGCCCAAATCGACTTGGATACAGCGATGTTTGTCACTGTTCAGCGCTACACGGTCGCACAATACCAGTTCGTAGTGTTTGCTCAAGCTTTGGCTTATAAAGCTGCCGATCAGCCCTCCAGCCCCTGTGATCAGAACTTTGCGTTGATCTTCCATTGATCGCTCCGTATTGACGTTCGACCAAAACATCGAAAGTTTGCGGCATTATTAAGCAGCCGCTTGCGCCTGTCAAGCGCTTTTGTACTCGCTATTTAATGCGTTTAGCCTTGGGCGGTTTGCTCTCTGCCCCAAAGCAGGCTTTTGGCGCGTCCGCCTCCGGCTATCAACATCCCGCCCGCAACCCCAGGTCGATAGCTGGCTGTGCAGCGAAGCCGCCCCCACAACTTGTCCCTTTCGCAAGGCATGAAAACGAGAAGCCGGGAAATAGTCGAGCTCCACTCTGCCGAAGGCCAAAACACAACGCGAGCAGCAGGACTTGCTGTGCAACGAAGCCGCCCCACAACGATACAAATAGCTTTGCTGCGTTTCGTTCTGCGGCAGGATATAGAAGCTGCAGCTTTCTGCTAGGCTTAAACAAACAGAAGCTATAGACGAAAGGAAGGGTTTTGATGCAGCGCTTGTGGGGCGCCTATGGCGCGCTGGTAAGCCTTGTAGCTTGGTGGATCTTATCACCATTGATGGCGACGGTCGGCATCTGCACCACTCAATGTTACGTCTGGGAGACCAAACCCTTGCTGGTGCGAACCTTGGGGCAATATCTGGCGGGCTTCGGAGTCTTTCAGGCCGAAAATCCCGACGATCTCTATCACGGCTTCGGTAGTTTCTTCTGGATCGTCTATGTTGGGCTGATCTTTGCGCTGCAGGCCCTGCATCGCTTGCAGATCCAGCGCGGCGCGGCTTCGACCGGCTTGTTGCGCTTCGGCTATCGCTGCACGCTGATCGGTCTGTCGCTCTGCGCGCTGGGCGATCTCACATCCTATGGGGTCGGAGCGTTTTCCGAGATCGCCTGGTCATATGGTTTCGGCCTCGAAGTGCTGGCCTGGATCGCCGTCTCGCTTGGTTCGATCTGTTATGCCATTGCGAGTCTGCGGCTCAAGTTGCTGCCGAGTTGGCTAGCTTGGCTGATTCTGCTTGCAGGCGTGTTACTGCCCTTCACGCTGCTCGACTTCTACCTTGTGGCCTATGCCCCCAATGCTCAACTGCTTCCAGTGGTACACCTCTGGGCAGTGGTTGGCCTCTACCTGATCGCTCAGGCCCGCCAGCCTCAAACCCAGCCGACGAGCGCGGGTTAAACCGAATCAGTTTCAAGACTTGCGCTCTTGCTACACAGGAAAAACAAAAACGGGGAAAGAACGAGACACGTTCCGCTCTACCGAAGGCCAAAGAGAGAACAATCAACTGGTTTGCTATTAAACGTGTTGGCGGCTCTTGAGCCAAGAGCCGCCAAAGCGATCTGCTAGTTATCCCACTCCGGCCCCCACTCGGGGTTGAGTATACGGGTGTTGTTGGCTAGGCTCGCAATCGCCGCACGATCCGAATCGTCTAGCGCAAAATCGAAGATCTCGAAGTTGGCGCGCATATTCTTCTCGCTCGATGCCTTGGGAATGACGATCACACCTTCTTGCTCGACCAGCCAGCGCAGCGCGACTTGTGAGGCCGATTTGTTGTATTTGGCCCCGATTTCGTTTAGCACGGGGTTGTCGTTGACTTTGCCACGCGCCAGCGGTGAATAGGCCGTGATCGAGATATTGTGGGCGCGCGCGAAGTTCAGCACTTTGTTTTGGTTGAGGAAGGGGTGGTATTCGATCTGGTTGGTGACGATCGGCACTTCGCTCAGCTCGATGGCTTTTTGCAGCAGCTTGGTCGGGAAGTTGCTCACGCCGATGGCCTTAGCCTTGCCCGCGCGCGCCACCGCGTTGAGGGCTGGCATGGTCTCTTCGAGCGCAACGCTCTCGTGGGGCCAGTGCAGCAAAAGCAGATCGACGTAGTCCATCTGCAATTTTTCGAGCGAACGATCGACGGCGCCCGGCAGATCGGCGGCGCGATAGTCGTCCTTCCAGACTTTGGTGGTGATGAACAGCTCTTCGCGCGGAATCTTCGCTTCTTGCAGAGCTTGGCCGATGCCAGCTTCGTTGCCATAGACGGCCGCAGTATCGATATGACGATAGCCGACTTTGAGCGCAGTGTGAATGCGATCTCCTACTTGCTCGTTGGAGATCTGCCACGTTCCAAAGCCGATCTTCGGCATACGTGCGCCAGTACTGAGTGTTACATATTGCATTGGCTTAGCTCCTTATGCTTCAAACTTGAACATATGTAGTATAGCCACTTTTGAGAATTGTGGGGCAAGTAGGCTTGTTTTGTTGGCTCAAAAGCCATGCTATGATGAGTACATGTAGCCTTGAGCATAGCATTGCCTAGCTCGTTCTGAAGGCTCTAAGGAAGAGTGCAATGCCTGAACGAAGCAAACCATCAGCGCCGATCTTCACCCCGGGGGTTCAAATCGCCATTGTCTTAGTTCTGCTGTTAGCCGCTTTTGTGGCGGGCGATCTGCTGGCCCGACGCGGCCAAACGCCTCAGCAAGCTGCTCAGTCGGAGCAAACCGCGCAGGCGCCCGCGCTGCGCCCGAGCAACACGCTTGTGCCGACTCAGGCGGCGACTGCTACCCCCATTCCTAGCCCAACGCCTCGCATTATATCGAGCCAGCAGATTCTGAGCAGCATCGAAGGCTCGAAGAAGCTCGAAACGATCGTCTTTCAGATCGATGTGCTGACGCGGGCCTCGAGCCCGAATACGATCGGCCTTTACGATTGGCAGTTCACGATCGGCGAGAAGAGATACCTCTTCTTTATCGAGGGCAAAGTGACGGCGGGAGTCGATCTCGCTAAGCTGAGCGAGCGCGATATTCGGGTCGATAACGCCAGTCGTACCGTGACGATTCAAATGCCGCCCGCCGAGATTCTGCACGCCTATGTTGAGGATTACACGATCGAGGACTACGAGGGAGCGCCTGGCACCAACCTCGACGCCCGCTTGATCCAAGATGCGCTCGAGTCGTCGAAGGGCCAGATTGTTCAAAAAGCCTGCGATAGCGAGATCATTGAGCACGCCAGCGTCCGTGCTCAGCTCTTGTTCGAGAATATGTTTGGCTTTGTAGAGGCTATGGACTACAAACTGGTGGTCAAGCCCGCTTCGGTCGATATCGCCTGCCAATTCGCCGATGTGCAGCTGCAGGTCACGCCGACCGTCGCTCTGCCCTAGCCCGCGTCGCTCATTCAGGGCCTGCGGCAGAGCGGAACTTGACTGTTGTTGATGTTGAGAGAGCTTTCGCGCACTAGCACGAAAGCTCTCTCAATCTTTCCCTCGGTTTGCGTTTTCACGCTTTGCGGCAAATCGTGGGGGCGGCTTCGTAGCACAACAGACCTCATTTGTTGGAAGGGATGTTGCTAGCCGGAGGCGGACGCGCCAGAAGCTGCATGGGGACTAGAAGCCTCTCCGCCAGCGAGCAGCGATTGAGCAGTGTTAGCGTGCTGTGGGTTTAGCGCACGATTTTGCGCGCTCGCACCCGCGCCCACAACACACCTTGAGCGAAACGGAAGGCGAAGCGCTCTTCTACGCTCTGAAAGGGCTTGTCGAGTTGAGCGCTTGGATCGTATTCGAAGGCGTGGCTGAGCCAAAACTGCTCGTTGCCGATCGTTAAGAGGTAAGGCTGTTGCCATTCGGAGCTGCCGCGCATAAAGCAGAAGGCCCGCTCGGCTGACCAGTTCAGATCGAGCGCGAAGTCGCTGGCCTGCGGTTTGGGGGCGTAACTACTCTCGCCGATCTGGGGCTGCGCTTCGATCTGGCCGCTGGCTAAGCCGTGCAGCGTTTCGACTAGCAGCTTGCCGCCCTCGCGCGCGCAGAGCCGACTCAGCTCGTTGCCCGAGATGCCGATCTCGAAGCGCAGCGGCTTTTGAAGCAGAATCGGCCCGTGGTCGAGCTTGTCATTCATCAGGTGGGTTGTGACGCCCGCTGCAGAACCGCCCTCGCGCATCACCCAGAAGAGCGGTGCTGGCCCACGGAAGGCGGGCAGCAGCGAGGGGTGCAGGTTGACGAAGCCATAGGGCAGGCTCGTTAACAGGTTGCGCGGAATGCGTTGGTCGAAGGAGGCTACGCAGCCGATATCGGCCCTTAGTTCGCGCAGCAACTTGTGCAGCTCGGGGTCTTTGGTATCGCTGATGCTCCAAGCTGGAATGCCGTGCTGCCAGGCGAGGCCGACGATGCTGTGTACGCCGCGCAACTTGGGGATGTCGTTGGGCTGCAGCGCTTGCAGGGCCGGTTGATGGCTGCTTGTGATAAATACTCCCAGCACCTCGTGGCCCGCCGCCAACAGCTCTTCGAGTGCGATCAGTGAAAAAGGCCCGAAACTGCCGAAAAAGAGGATGCGTAGCGCACTGCCTTGACTCGATCTGTTCATAATGTGTTTCGTCTAGGTATAACAAATCCGGTTGATTACTTTCTACTTGGCCTTCGGCAGAGTGGAACTTAACCATTTTTGTTGTGTGACATTCCGCGCGACAGCGCAAAATGTCACACAACTCTTTCCCCTGTTTTGTTTTCTGCATTCGAAGAGCACAAAGTCTTTAAACGGATTTGGTATTAGAGCGGGTGAAGATAATGAATTCCATTCCATTGCGGGAGGCCTTGAAGCGATCGCGTTCTTGAAAGCCCGCTTTGGTCCAGACCCGTTGGGCGCGGCCGTTCCAAGCCGCGATGGTAACCCGCAAGGTTTGGGGTTGGAAGCGGTTTTGGGCGTAGTTGCAGAGCGCATCGATGAAGAGATGGCCCAAGCCTTGCCCGGTCAGATCAGGGTGAACCCCAAGGCCCAAATCGAGCGCTTCTTGGCTGTAGTCGCCGCCCGCTACGCGCCCTTCGTCGCCGAAACAACAGAAGGCGATCAGGCCGCGCTCGGGGTCGTCGATGCGATAGTAGCTGTTGCAGCCGATCATCAAAAGCGCCAGAATATTGGGCTCAACATCATCTGAAATATTGTACATGTCGTATGGCGCTTCGTAACGCCACGTAACGAGCTGATACACTGCTTCGGCGTCGAGAGGACGAAATTCAAATTGCATGTTGTTTCTTCCTTATCACAACCATACGTTGAAGTGATGCTACATTCGGTCGATCACTGTACGTCTTTTTTGGCCTTCGGCAGAGCGGAACCTGTCTAACTTTTTCTCGCTTTTCGTTTTCGCTATGGGCAACCTCGAGATTGTTTTACATAATGAAGTAAAAATCTATTTACACTTTTTCTGCACACAGCCCTCGATAACGCGCGCTTCTGTGAGTCGAGATCGATCGAGCTCAGGTCGATTTTAGGGCTGTATTATACGCTATACTGAATCAAGAAACTCGTTTTTATGAATCGCTTCATTTAGAATAATCTGTCAAATTTATGTTAGGCAATTTCTTGACGTAAAAAGATTGCTCGGATACAATAGAACATATGCTGCCGGTGTGTGTTTTGGGATTTTGATCACCTGCTGGCGAACACGACCCTCTCGGAACGCCCTATGCCTCACCACGAGTGGCGTTCTCTTGTGTGTTCCTCCCGACACGCTCCTCGGCTCTACATTATTACTCCGCGCACTTCTGTGCAGCTTAGAAAGAGGAGACTATGACAACGCCAACCCTTCCCCCCTCGTTACAGAACTCTGCCGAACGCCTGCCCGGCCCGCGCGCCCAAGAGCTGATCGCACGCGACGATGCTGTGATGGCACCTTGTATGGGACGTGTTTATCCGTTGGTAGTAGAACGTGGCGAGGGCTGTACCGTCTGGGATGTGGATGGGAACCGCTATCTCGATATGAATGCGGGCATCGCTGTTTTGGCAGCGGGCCACAGCCACCCACGCTTGGTGAAGGCTATCCAAGAGCAAGCTACTCGCTTTACTCATATGGCTGGCACCGACTACTACAACGAGCCGATGATTAAAGCGGCCGAGAAGCTGGCCTCTTTGATGCCGAAAGACTACGAGTGGCAGGTCTTTTTTGCAAATAGTGGAACCGAAGCGGTAGAGGCAGCTATCAAGCTGGCTCGTTATGCCACCGGTCGCCAGAATATTATCGGCTTTTATAGCTCGTTCCACGGGCGCACCTACGGCAGCCTGTCGCTGACCGCTTCGAAAACCTATCAGCGGCGCGGTTTCTTCCCGTTGACTCCAGGCACCTTCCATGCTTTCTTTGCCAACCCCGATCGTCCGCCGTTCGGTGTTGCGCCCGAAAACTGTACCCAAGCTTGTTTGGACTTTATCGAAAAGACGCTCTTTGCCACAACCTGTCCTCCTGAAGAAGTTGCGGCTATTATTGTTGAACCGATTCAGGGCGAGGGCGGTTATGTGGTGCCAGCGCCAGGCTTCTTGAAGGGTCTGCGCGACATCTGCGATCGCTACGGCATTTTGTTGATCTGCGACGAAGTGCAGAGCGGTATCGGTCGCACGGGCAAGATGTGGGCCTTCGAGCACGAGGGCATTATACCTGACATCGTATCGACCGCCAAAGGTTTGGGCGGTGGTATGCCGATCGGCGGTATCGTCGCTCGCAAAGAGTGGGCCAGCCGCTGGAAGCCCGGCGCGCATGGCAACACCTATGGCGGCAACGCGGTCTCGTGTGCGAGCGCCTACGAAACGCTCTGCTTGGTTGAAGAATCGCTGATGGAGAACGCTGCTAAGGTTGGTCCTTACCTACTTGAGCGTCTGCGCGAGATGAAGCAGCGTATTCCGCAGATCGGCTTTGTGCGCGGTCGCGGCCTGATGGTGGGCGTTGAGTTCGTTGATCCTGCTACGGGCGAGCCCGATAAGAAGCTGGCCGATAAGGTGATGGAAGAAGCCTTCCAGCGCGGTGTGCTGCTCTTGACCTGTGGTATCTCGACCATCCGCTTCTGCCCGCCACTGATCGTCACTAAAGAGGAGATCGATCAGGCTCTGGCCGTCTTTGAAGAGACGATTTTGGCGCTGGTCTAAAGCTGCCGCATCCTTTGCAAAGCCTCGCTCTTACAACGCGAGCGCGAAGAATGACAAACATGAGTCATCCCGGAGTTTGTCGGGGTGGCTCATGTTTTTGGGCAAAAAAA